>JAJNQA010000032.1 GCA_021155085.1 Heliomicrobium sp.
GGAGTGGTTTCAAAATGGCCTCGTCGCAACATTCAAATCGGCATGGGCATCGCTTTGCTGATCGCCGCAGCCCTGACTTTGCAAGCGATCTTCGACAAGAAAGCCGCTGGCGGAACAGCCTTTGAACTGACCGGCGTCAAACTATTGCTTGGCATTGCTGGCAACTTCGCGCTGGGCGCATTGATGTCGTTGGGCATAGGTTTGTACGGCCCTTGCCTGATTATGATTAGCTTGTTGGGAATGAATCCGACGGCAGCGTTTCCGATCATGATGGGTTCGTGCGCATTCTTGATGCCGGTGGGCAGCGCGCGTTTCGTCCGCGAAGGCAGCTTTCAATTGCGTTCGGCGTTGGGGTTGGCGCTCGGCGGAATCCCAGCGGTGTTGATTGCCGCTTTCCTGGTCAAATCGCTGTCGCTGTATTACGTGCGCTGGCTGGTTGTCATAGTAGTCGTTTACACGGCGGTCATGATGTTACGCTCGGCAATGGCGGAAAAGAAAAGCTAACAGTATCAGTAGCCCGACCGTAAGGAAGGGCTAGGTCTTGATGGAAAACCCTTGCTTACGCGCGGGCTACCGACACCGGAATCCATCGCTGTTCGCGATGGCTGCGCAGAATCGCTTCGCAGAGCAGTATTTCCTGATGCCCGTCGGCAAAGGTTGGAAACGGCTGCGGGGCAGTAAAATCCCCCGCGGCAATGTAATCGTAAAATGCCCGGAAACATTGTTTGAAGGAATCCGGGTAACCTTCCGCATGACCGCCCGGATAGCCAGTGAAGCGGCGCGCCGCCGCCGACATCAAACCCGGATCGCGGGGCAGCAGTTCGTTCGCGCGGTCGCGATGGCCCAGCCATAATTCATCTGGCTGTTCGCTGTTCCAGGCCAGCGCCGACCGCGAACCGGCGATTTCAAACCGCAGGCAGTTTTTGCGCCCCGCCGTCACCTGAGAAACCCACAACGCGCCGCGCGCGCCGCCAGCAAAGCGCAACAGCACGCCGCCATGATCTTCAGTGGTGATTTCGACGGCTTGCGCTGAGGCTGTTTGCCCGACTTTGCCGGAGAAGGTTTCGACTTCGCCTTCAGGGCGCTGCCGCGTGGGGAAAACAGTTTTCAGGTCGGCGCAGACGGCGTCCACTTTCAAGCCGGTGATCGTCTGCGCCAAATCCAGCCAATGTGTGCCGATATCCGCCACGGCGCGCAAGGGCCCGCCTTCGGATTCCAGCACGCGCCAGTTGTAATCGGTGGGATGCAGCAGCCAGTCCTGCACGTAACTGCCGGTCACCGACAGCACCTGGCCGAGTTCGCCGCGCGCAATGCGTTCGCGCGCTTCGATGCACAGTGGGTAAAACCGTATGTTGTAATTCACACCCGCTGCGCAACCACTTTGCCGGGCCAGCGCAACCAACTCCGCCGATTCCCGCGAATTCATCGCCAGCGGCTTTTCGCAAAGCACATGCTTTCCTGCCTTGAGCGCCGCGCTTGCCTGGGCGAAATGGAAGCGGTTCGGCGTGGTGACGTGAACAACATTCACCGACGGATCGCTCAGCAATTCGTCAAAACTGGGATAGGCCCGCGCCAATCCCAAGGCTTCGGCGGCATGCAGGGATTTCGCTTCGGACGAGCCGAGAATCCCGATTACGTTTACTCCCAAACGGCGTAAAGCTTCGGCATGCGCCGGTCCCATAAAACCGGTGCCAACGATGGCCGCGTTCAGTTTGTGCAGGTTCATTTTGCTTCAGGGTTGTTTTTCTTCCGCGCGGATTGGTTTGCCTTCCCACATCCAGACGCCACCTTCGTTTACCAGCAGCCGCGCCGCGCTGCCGGGCACGGGCGGGACATTCATTTTGGGCAGGTGGGCGCGATGCTCGGCAATGATTTTGGCGTAGCGTGGAAGTCGCGCCAGATTCGTCCACTCATTCGGATCGCGGCGGTGGTCATAAAGTTCTTCCGAACCATCGGCATAGCGAATGTAGCGCCAACGCTCGCTGCGCACCGAATGATTGTTTTGGTTATGCGTGGTGATGGCGGGCCACACGCGCCCGGCCTGCGCGTTTTTCAGCAGCGGCTTCAGGCTGTGACCTTCCAGTTCCGGCTGTGGGGGCAGGCCGCTCAATTCCAGCAACGTCGGGTAAAGATCGAGCAATTCGACTGGACGCTGACTGCGCGCATTCACTGCCACGCCCGGCCCGGCGAAAATCAGCGGCACACGCGTCGAGCGCTCCCACAAGGTGTTTTTGCCGCTGATCCCTTTTTCACCCAGATGCCAGCCATGATCCGACCAGAACACAACGACGGTGTTTTCGGCAAGGCCATTCGATTCCAGTGCGTCGAGCAGGCGTCCGACCTGATGATCCATGAAACTGACCGTCGCCAGATAGGCGCGCACCATCGGACGCCATTGCTGGCTCGCGCGCAACCAGGACAGGCGCGGTTCCGGCAATTTCCAGTGCAGGTACCAGGCGAATTCCGGCACGTCGTCGCGGTCGTTTTCCCTGACCGGCGGCATTGTCAGTTTGTCGTCCGGATAAAGATCAAACCACGGCTGCGGCGCGTACAGCGGCACGTGCGGCAAACGCAGCCCAACAGCCAGAAAAAACGGTTGTTGCGGTTTTGTTTTGAGTTGCGCAATTGCCCAATCGGTCAACCTGGCATCATCGTGTTCGGCATCCGTGGCGGGAAAAGCGCCCCAATCCATCAGCTTGATCGGGTCGGGCGTGGCGACGAATTTTTGCGTCGGCAGGTTTTTGTAATTTTCGACATCGCCCCATCGCTGAAACTCGCGCGCACGCTCAGCGGCGGAAAGGTTGTCGTGAAAGATTTTGCCCGTGCCCAATGTTCGATAGCCGCCCTGCGCCAGCGCTTGCGGCAGAGTCAGGGCGTCCTTGAGCGCGGCCACGTTTCGCAATTTCGGTTGCAGCGCATACACGCCCGTTGTCGAAGGCCTGCGGCCTGTCAGCAGGCTTACGCGCGAGGGATTGCAGAGCGGCGCTTGCGTATGCGCATTGGTGAAAAGCGTTCCACGCCTTGCCAGCCGGTCAATGTTCGGTGTTTTGACCTGTGGATGGCCGCCCAGCACGCCGATCCAGTCATTCAAATCATCAATGGCAAGAAAAAGATAGTTCGGTTTGGCCGTCTTTGATTGCGCGGCGCGGGAGGGATTTTGTCTGGCCGGGACGGATTGCGCTTCCGCCCGCGTCAGCAACAGGGCCAGCAAGCTCGCAAACAATATTTTCTTCATCATTTTTTCTCACCGGATGTTGAATGGATTCTCGATTCGCTCGCCAGAGTAAGCTGAATGAAAGTGAACCGGAAGCGCTGCCCGCGAAGGAAAACTTTGAGCGGCGATGGCCGGCGCTCCGGCATTGGGAATGAAGAGCGCCGGGATGGGGCGGGCTTCAATGTTCGCCGCTTCGCACGTCACCGGCAGATCGCCGAAACTGACGGCTAATGGAGCGTTTCCGGCAAGGGCCGCGAAATTCAGGAGAATGAGTTGCCGTTCGCCGTCACCGAAATCTAGGCCAACCGGCATCATCATGGCCAACCCAACCTGGCCTTGCGCGGCCTGCCTGGCATTGACCAACAGCCTGGCCTCGGTTGCGCCCGCGCCGGTGGAGGCGGAAACGAAGCGCCAGCGCGCGGGATTGAATGACAGACTGAAACTCAGCGCGTGCTCATCGCCACGCGCGCTGAGCATAACGGCGACATTTTGCTGCAACCCGCTGGACTTGTTCGCCGCCTGACTTTCGCCGGGATCGTCCATGACCAGATGGACAAGTGAATCCTGCCTGGTTTGCATCGGGTGTCGTATGTCTTCGCCAGAATGCCTGTTGCCAGGATTCATGTGAAATGCGGTTGCCAAGGGTTCCGCCGGGCCGCTGGCGCGTTGGGCCGCGTCGAGTCCCGCCACGTATCGTCCGGCTTGCGCCCAATCGGTCACGGTCAATCGTCCGTCGCCCAGTGTGTTGAGCGGCGCGCAATCTGCGCGCTGGAATTCGCCGATCATTTCCGGCGCGTCCAACCCGGCCACGAAACGGCCGACCTGCACGAAATCAGCCAGCGTGACGTTGCCGTCGTTATCCCCGCCTGGACGCGGCGAGACATCGGCTTCGTAACCTTCCGGAGTGATGATCACCTGTCCAGAGGTGAAATTGCCTGGAAGCGAGCGGGCGTTGGCGTCAACAACTTCGCGCCTGACCGGCTGATCGCCGAACCCGACCGGCGTTGCTCCAACGACGGCATTGGCCGGGATGCTGAAAACGACGGCAACGATTGGGCGCGTGCCCGTGCTGAATTGCTGTCCGGCTGGCAGGCTCAGCACAATGCCGATGCGTCCCTGCGCAGCCTGATTCGGGTTGACCGTGAGCAGGCTGCCCGTCGCGCCGCCGCCCAATTCGACCTGGGGACTGGTCAATAACGCCGGGTTGTAGTTCAAAGTAAAACTCACTGCGTTTTCGTCGCCCTGTGAAATCAATTCGACGGAAACAACCATGGTTCCCCCAACCACGCCGTGGGACGGCGCAATGCGGACAACGCGTGGACTGGGCTGGGAGGACGTGATTGTAGTGAGCGGATCGAATCGGCGTAACAGGAACTGGTAAGGGGGAAGCGGAAACAAAAGCGCGATCAGGGAAAACTGCACCAAACGTAACGGGGTCATTCGGGATCTCCTTCAAGCGAAAACGGAAGTCGCATGTTGCCGTGGGTTTCATGCCGCTTCCCCCCATTTCTGTCAAGCTGCGAAGGCGAGTCATTCATCGCGCCGCTGCTTTTTCCCATTCAGCGTCTGGTTTCACGTTCATCACCTCCGACAGGGCGGCAGGTTCTGCCACAGGCGAAGGTTTCTTGTTCCCCGCGATTTCCCAGGGAAGATCAACTTGCGCAGATGCGGAGTGAGCGCTGATAATGCCTGCTAATTCACGCAGCACGAAATTCAAAGGACATCCGAAAGACAAAATGAGCGCAGAGCGGAAAATGGATTTGGACAAAATCGCCGCCGGCGTGCGGCTGATTCTGGAAGGCATCGGCGAGGATTTGGAGCGGCCCGGAATCGTCGAAACACCGCGCCGCGTCGCCGAAATGTACGAAGAAATATGCGGCGGCATGCACGAAGACGCCGCCGGTGAAATCAAGGTCATTCCCGGCGAGATGCATGACGATATCGTCATGGTCAAAGATATTGCCATCGCTTCGATCTGCGAGCATCACCTGGTTCCATTCACCGGCGTGGCCCACATTGCCTACATCCCGAAAGACGGCCGGATTGTCGGATTGTCGAAGCTGGCGCGGATTGCCGAGATTTTCGCGCGCCGCCCGCAGGTGCAGGAGCGGCTGACTTCGCAGATTGCCGAACTGCTTTACCACGGCGAACTGCAACCGAAAGGGGTAATGGTCGTCATTGAGGCAACGCATTTGTGCATGACGATGCGCGGCGTCAAGAAACCCGGCTCGACGACCATTACTTCCGCGGTGCGCGGCGTGTTTCGCAGGGACGAACGCACGCGCATCGAAGCAATGTCCTTTTTAACGGAGAACAGACGTGGCTAAAGGCAAATCGAATTTGGGCAGTTTCAATCGCCGGGATTTTTTGATCGGCGGCGCGGCGCTGACCGGCGCAGCTTTGGTCTTTCCCGTTGCGGGTTGGGCAAAACATGATGCCCTGAGTTTTGCGGATGATCCGTTCAGCTTGGGCGTCGCTTCGGGCGATCCCTGGGCGAATAGCGTGGTGCTGTGGACGCGGCTGGCTCCGGATCCGCTCAACGGCGGCGGAATGCCCGCGAAAAATGTCCCGGTCAAATGGGAAGTGGCGACCGATGAAAAGATGCGGAAAATCGTCGCCCAGGGCACAGCGGCGGCCACGCCGGAATTTGGTCATTCGGTTCACGTCGAAGTGATGGGACTGAAACCTGCGACCTGGTATTGGTATCGCTTCACGGTGGATGCCGGTTCAAGTCCGATTGGCCGCACACGGACGGCCCCGGCGATGTCATCCCTGAATGCAAAGAACGAGCGCCTGAATTTTGCTTTTGTTTCCTGCCAGCATTACGAAACGGGCTATTACACCGCTTACAAGCATCTGTGTGCGGATGACCTCGATCTGGTAGTTCACCTGGGCGACTATATTTACGAATACAGCCCCATCGAAAATCGTGTGCGGCGGCACAACAGCCCGGAAATCAAAACGCTGGAAATGTATCGTAACCGGTACGCGCTGTATAAAAGCGATCCGCTGCTCAAACAGGCGCACGTGAATTTCCCGTGGGCAGTGGTCTGGGACGATCACGAAGTGGATAACAACTACGCCAGTCTGGTGGCCGAAGACAATGCGCCGAAAGATGAATTCGCCAAACGCCAGGCGCAGGCGTATCAGGCTTACTACGAACACATGCCGCTGCGCCGTTCGGTGCTCAAGCGCGACAAACGCGTGGAGATTTATCGCCGGTTGAATTTCGGAAATCTGGCGAGCTTTTCCATGCTTGACACGCGGCAGTATCGAAGCGATCAGCCCTGCGGCGATGGCAGCAAACCGGCTTGCCCGGAATCGCTCGATTCAAAACAGACAATGATGGGCAGCGCGCAGGAACAGTGGCTGATGCAGGGGCTTCGCCAGTCGCGCGCCCGTTGGAACGTCATCGCTCAGCAGGTGATGGTCGGCCCGGCGGATGGCGTAGCGGGAGCGGAGCAGCGCTTTTCGATGGATCAATGGAATGGATACGCCGCCGCGCGCAAACGTTTTCTCGAATTTCTGGGCGAGGCCAAACCGTCGAACCCGGTGGTGCTGACCGGCGATATTCACTCCAACTGGGTGAATGATCTGAAGCCGGAGTTTTATAAAGAGAGTTCGCCGGTGGTGGCGACGGAGTTCGTCGGGACTTCGATTTCATCCGGTGGCGACGGTTCGGATGTTCGCCCCAATACCGCCACGGTGCTGTCGGAAAATCCGCACATCAAGTTTTTCAATGCCCAGCGCGGTTACGTGCGTTGTTCGGTGACGCCGGATCGCTGGCAAACCGATTTCCGCGTCCTCGCCTCGGTGAGCAAGCCGGATGAGCCGATTACGACGCGGGCTTCGTTCGTCGTAGAGAACGGAAAACCTGGCGCAAAACGGGCATAACAGAGTTCTTGGACTTTCGTAACTGCTCAGCCCATCTTCGCCGCATAGCCGCTGATACGAACGAAGGGAAGGAACGGATAAATCCATGGCTTTTCTGCGGATACTGCAAGCTACGGTAAGGTTCGATTTCCTTGCGTCCAAGACCGGTGTCTTCGTGTAATCGTGCGTGAATGTAGTAACGCAAACAAATTTGCCGGGTTTGAATTATTTTGTTGACCGGTTTGAAAAAAAACTTACATTCCTCGCGTCTCACAGATAACGTCCAACTTATAACAAAACAAAAACTCAAGTTACTACAAAACAAAAACTCAAGTTACTACAACATAAGCTTAAAGTAACAACCTTCGACAGCTAACGATCATTCGATAAACGAAGTCAGCCTGAATCTCTTCGGCATTGCCGGTTGGGTTCCTGCTTCATAGCCATCGTTCGATTTCTCCGCAATTCCCTGTAATTGCAGCTCCAAGCCTTGGGCAGTTAATTATCTGTGTGTTAGGCCGGCCTTGCTTTGCCAGATAAGGAATTACAATGAATCGTTTTTCTCGCGCAAACTCAAGCGTCTTATCGCGTCTTTTTTCCTGCTCGCTCTGTCTGGCATTGATCGCCTCGAGCATGCCGTTCTCAGCTAAGAGCAAGAGCCGGAACTCAGCCGCCGTCCAGGGGCGGCCCACCATTTATACACCGAACCTGGTACCGGCCAGCATACGCCCACCGCACGATGGGCAAGTGCGAGCGCTCGACCCGGTGGCCTCCACCCAGTGTGCGCCTCGAGACTTAGACTGTCGTCGCCGGGCTGCGCGGAGAGCTCTTCAGCCCAGACCGAACCAACCGCTCACTACCGGCGGCTTGATGTATTTCCCACTGCCAGCCCCGGTACGCCTGCTTGATACACGGCCAGGAGCAAGTCCCAATGCCTGCAGCCAACCGGATGCGCCAATTGCCGGGCAGAGTACGCGCATACAAAAGGGCCGCAGTTTCTGCACAATTCCAGCCAATGCGGTGGCGATCACTGGCAACATCACGCCTGTGCAATCGGGGGGCGGCTGGCTCACGCTCTGGCCCAGTGGTGCGACGCAACCAACTATCGCCACCACGAATTATGGTGCGAACGAAATTATCAACAATGTCTTTACCGTCGGTGTAGGCGCGGATGACAATTTCAATATCTATGCGTACACGACCACCGAGGTGGTTATCGATGTCTCCGGTTATTACGCCCCGCCTGCGACGGGCGGCCTCTACTTCCACTCATTACCAAAACCAACCCGCCTCTTGGACACGCGCGGCACCCCTCTCAATCCTTTGGACAGTTGCTACAATAACAATAGTGTAAAGCTGGCGGCCGGTAGCACGCGCACACAACAGGCGCGGGGTTTCTGTGCAGTGAATGGCGTGACCATTCCTGCGGCGGCTCAATCACTGGTTGGCAATGCTACAGTGCTCGAATCCAGTGGCACTTCTGGCGCTTACCAGTACATCACGCTCTGGCCCGCCAGCGCCTCGCAACCGCTTGTCTCTAATGGAAACTACATCACAGGTGCGACCGTCAACTCGCCTTTCACGGTGGGTCTCTCTTCGGCTGGTGAATTTAAGATATTCACGACAGCGACAACGCACATGACCGTAGATGTGCTCGGTTATTACAGCACCGAACCCGAAGACGCAAATGGCAACGGATTACTGTTCAATCCGCTGGCGCATCCGGTGCGGCTATTGGAGACACGGCCCAATCTACCGGTCGGCTGTGATAAGCCCGGCGCCCCTATTAATGGCCAACAGGAATATACGCAACTGGCTCAGCGCACGTGCGACGGATTGACGATCCCAGATAATGCGGAAGCCGTAGTGGGCAACACGACAGTGATCAATGATCCCAACGGCGGCCAACTGAAACTCTGGAAAAGCGACATCCCCCAGCCGTTGCCGGCGGTCGCAGACTACACGCCCGGGCAAATCCTCAACCGGCATGTGACGGTATCGTTGGGAACAGGAGACGGCGCATTCAAAATCTGGGCCACGCAAACTACCGACCTGGTGATTGATTTGGTGGGCTACTTTGCCCCGGCATCGCTGCAAGCCACTTATTCACTGACCATCCCACCGCCGACAAGCGTAGGCGCCGAAACAACCGTGACAGTGAACTGGACGGCGCCGGCAGGCCATTCCACCTCGGATCGGATCGCGATGTATCGGACGGGGGCCGCGAATGATGATTCCCTGGATTTCGTGTCCGTCCCCACCGGAGCCAGCGGGACATTGCAGTTTACATCTCCCTACCAGGAAGGGGCCTATCAGTTCCGTTATTTACTCGATCCCACTACCTCCTTCTTCTTGGATGTCGCCAGAAGCAACAATTTTTCGGTTTATTCGTTGGAATTCCCCGCTGAACGGCTCGACCCGATTAATCGCGTGGGCACGGGGGGCGAAGATTTGCTTTCAGGGAACTATCAGTGGGGAACTTCATTGGTAAACTTACCGGGCCGGGCCGGGTTGGACCTCAATCTCTCCCTCAGTTACAACTCCCTGGTCTGGACGAAATCGAGTACGCACATCGGCTTCGATAAGGATAACGGGTTTCCCAGTCCCGGCTTCCGGCTGGGGCTGCCTGTTGTGCAAGGCGTGGCCGGCTTTCCAAGCCCTTACTCACGCCTGGTTGAAGGAGTTCCCCAAGCGTATTTCATTCTGATTTTACCCACCGGGCGGCGGGTTGAAATGCGTGAGGATGTTCCAGGTTCGAAGATTTACCTCTCAACGGATGCTTCTAACCTCCGATTAAGAGTCAACCCCAACCCTAACCCGAACAATCCACTGATTGATCAATTGATGCTTTACTCCCCGGACGGCAGTAAGTATCTCTTCGGGTTCCGCGGCAACGTTTATCAATGCGAAAAAATCATTGATCGCAATGGCAATTACCTGGCGATTGTCTATCAGACAAACCAGCCGGATTTAATTTCCTACATCCAGGATACTTTGGGGCGCAAGATCAATTTTGTGTATGACAGCAACACCAATCAACTGCTGAAAATCACGCAAGACCGGAATGCCACTCTGACGGCGACAACCTCCGATGATTTCGTGTGGGCGTCATTTGCCTGGGCTGATAAAACGATCAATACGAACTTTGGCAGTTTGATGAAAAGTGGTCCTGCTAACGGCGCACAAATCCCATGTATCACACGAGTGTCTCTGAGCGACGGGACTTATTACCGCTTCGACTACAACACCTACGGACAAATCAGGCAGATTGAGCATTTCGCGAATGGCGTAACGAATAGTCCTAATGACGATCAGATTCTTTCAACCACCCTATACAATTTCCCCAGCGACGCCCAAACGGATTGTCCACGTTTTTCAAAACGCACCGATGTAGACGGGCTGAATCCAGGCTTTTATTTCTTTAACCGCAACTACACCTGGGGCGTCTCCAGCCTTTCGAATCCAAACGGCACGGCGGTTTGTGGCGGCGCTTCAACCTGCACCGGCTGTGTGGCCGGTCAAGTATCCTATGAAGTTAATCAGCAAAACCTGACCACCATTAAAGAAGCCTACATGCTAAACGGCTGGCAACGGGGGGTGACCGCTTGCTCGATTGTCAAAGAACTTCAGAGTCATGCGGATTCCGCCGCCAAAAAGAGAACTCTCTACACCTGGGAGCAAGACAACATGGCGCTCACCGCTCCCTATAATCCACGTCTTCGCGAAACCAACATTTACGATGATGCAGGGAATCGGCGCCGGACGGAGACGACTTATAAGTCCGTCTCAGGCAATGTGCCTGCTTACGTGAAGCTGCCTGAGTACATCAAGGAGTACAATGCTTCAGCAAGTACCGTTTACCGCACGACGCAATTGAAGTACGTTCACGACGTCTCCCCTTCAGCCGCTTATGTTCAATTAGCTGCGAATTGGGATGCGAATAGATGGCTGATCGGAATGGTCGCTGAGCGCGATTTATATGAAGGTGCAACAGGCCCGTTGAAGGCAAAATCTACCTACAGCTACGACGATCTGGGCGAGCATCTGGTGTCAGATAGTAATGTTCCGAATCAAGAATCGGCCTATAATTCAATTTCCTTTCAATGGCGCGGCAACTTGACGCAGACCAGACGCTGGGACGTCACTACAGATACTCCCGTCACGGCCAAAACAGGGTATGGGACTTCGGGTTCAGTGCGCTTTCTACGCGATGCCATGGGAGCCCAAACCACTCTCGGCTATACCGATAACTTCTCGCAGGGGTCTTATTTTACACGGGCTTACCCAACCCAAATCACAGACCCGGATGGATTTGCTTCGACCCGGAAATATGATTTCCATACGGGCTTGGTCACGGAAACTCAGAACCCCGCGCCGGCTCAGGGTGGGCCAGGTGCGATCTTCTCGTACACTTACGATAATGCCGGCCGCCTCACTTATGCAGGCAATTCCGTGAATGCGGCTTATACGAGTTACAGCTATGACCCCAGGCATGATTTGGTGTCGGTGTTCACGAATGTGGAAGCCAATTACGCGGAAACATACACTCACACCTATCTGGATGGGTTTGGCAGGACGGCCGGCATTGAAAAGGATCATCCCAAGCCGGAGGGACAACGGTCAAGTTTCCAGGAGTTCGTCTACGATAATCTAGGGCGACTCTTCCGGCAATCCAATCCGACTGAAGTCAATCCCGGCAACCTTGGTACGGCGGTAGGAGACGATGCACAGACCGGCTTCTTCTACACTGAACAAACCTATGATTGGCAAGGACGCCCGCTCGTTTCCACCAATCAGGATGGAACCACCCGTAGCGTCAGTTACGCAGGCTGCGGCTGCGCGGGCGGCGGCACCGCCACGATTCAAGGCGAACCCACCACAACCGGAACGCCAGAAAACCGAAGAACGCAAAAAATCTGGCGGGATGCTTTGGGCCGAGCGATCAAGTCCCAAATCTTGGATTACAGTGGATCAGCTTATTCCACGACGTTGACGGAATATAACGTCCGCGATCAAGCGACAGTGATCAAGACGCTCAAGGGAGATGCGTCGATTGGTGCTTCCTGCCCGTTGGGAACTTGCGAGCAGGCTGAAATCGTTTATGACGGTCACGGGCGTCCGCAAAAACGATATTTGCCAATTTACCAGGATAACAACGTTGCGCCGCCATACAACGGCAATTCGTCGGCTCGCAGCGCGACCCGGCAGTACTACAATGATGACCAAATCCACATTGAAACTGATCCGCGCGGCGCAACCGCGACTTACACTTATAACAACCGTGGGTTGGTGACAGGCATGAGCTATTCCTCGCCGAGCGGCGTTTCAACCAAACCGAATGTCTCGTTCGGCTACGACGAACTTGGCAACCGCACGGCAATGCATGACGGGGCGGGAAGTGTGGCTTATGAATACAATACGCTCGGCCAAATGACATCGGAGTCCAGAACCTTTACCCTGTCGGGCGCGCCGTCAGGCCCATTCACCATCAATTACGAATATGGATTGGCAGGCCAGTTGAAGATGGTCAAAGACCCGTTCAACGATCAAATCAACTACGGCCACGACAAAGCCGGAAAGCTGATTTCGGTAACGGGCGCTGCGCCCTTTGCCGGCGTGACGAATTACCTGAGCGGCGTGCAATATCGCGCCTGGAGGGCGGTGAAAAATAACCGCACCTACGACGAACGGCTGAGATTGACGTCTGCCGGTGCGATCACTTACCAATACAACAAGGCGAACGATCTGATCTTCGCGGATATGACGACGCTTTCGCCTTATGATCAGACTTTCAGTTACGACCATGTCGGCAGGCTGACTGGCGTCAGCACGCCGGAGATCACTGTGCCGAATGAACACGTTTGCACAAGCTGTACTGTGCCGCCTGGGTTTAATGGATTGCCGCCCAACACCAAGGTTAGACCCTTTACCACCAGTGTCAGTTACGATGAATTCGACAACGCCACGAATACCGCCAGCAGCTACTGGCACGACATTACGCCAAACCTGAATCCCACGCCGCAATCCTTCCAAACTACATACGTAAATGGCCGGGCAAAGAAGGATGGTGTCGCCGGAAAGGTTTACAACAACCAGGATGAAACCTGGACTTACAACGCGATGGGGCAAATCACCAATGACACTCGCACGGCGCAAACCTCTGATGCCGCCGGCCAGATGACCAGAACAGATAATGGCCCGAATATTTACGTCAATTACGTTTACGACGGCGACGGCAGGCAGGTGAAGTTCGACCAAAAACGCGACGACGGCGCGACCGAACTGCGCTATCGAATCCATAGCAGTGTTTTCGGCGGAGTATTGACCGATGTCGGCTCAACCGGCCAAAAAATCGAAACGTGGGTCTATCGGTTTGTTTACGAGCAGGATTCGGTGCGCCAGGTAAAGGCGTACACCAAGCCAGGCGGCGGAAACGTGCCGGATACGGTCGTCTTTGAAGGCTCTGATCCGCACGGAACGCGGGCAACGGTCTGGGATAGAAATACCAACACCTCCAAGACGCTGACGCTGGCGGCACCGGGCGCTTATGTGGAAGATATTGACTGGGCGGCAATGAAGACCCGCTACATCAATAATATCGGCAGCCAGGTTTCCTACGGACAGTACGCGGCGAGTCAGTATCTGGCGAGCTACTTCAGCAATATTGATCCAAGGAACCCGGGGATGGGTTGCAGTTTGGATGGACAGAAGGTGCAGTGCGGTGAGTTATTCAAAAATATTAGGCAGGAATCGCTTGGACGGCTCGATTTATTTAGTCCTTTGGGCGTATTTACTGGGCCGGGATTTACAGTTGCGCGAACAACTGATTTGAACGAAGACAATCTAAGCAATGGATATTTGAATTACGTCGGCAGAGACGTACAAAACGGGCAATCTGATTGCGAGCGATTTGTCAGTAACCTGACGAATCTGACCTTTTCAAGTAAAGGCCCTGACTCTGGAGAACACTTGGGAAGATCTATGGTATTGATGACTTTTTTGGGGAACCAGTTTCCTCAGCTAAGTTAGTGGGCAAAATCAATCTGGTATTTTGAACCAACACCTTTTAGGACCTGAATTAACAACCGCATTAGGTCTTTGAATGACTGGTAAGCCTTCAATGGTAACCACTGGTACTTGATCATACGCCAGAGAATTTC
>JAJNQA010000068.1 GCA_021155085.1 Heliomicrobium sp.
GATCCCCGATCACCACAAGCCGCGGTAGGGAATAAAGAAACCAAACGGTTGACAAAAGAAAGAGCGCTTTCTATGATCCGGGACGTGTCAGTATCCGCTGTCGAACATATCCTGAAAGAATCCCGGAGCGCGATTGTTGATCTGTTAAAGATCAACGGGGCGATGAGTGTCGAGTTGCTGGCGCAGGAACTGGAAGTTTCCAAGGTCTGTGTGCGACGGCATCTGAACCTGCTGGAAAGCGATGGGATTGTTTCCTTTGAACAGGAAAAGCACGAGCGGGGCCGGCCGCGATTCATTTACCGGCTGACGGAAAAGGCGCGGTGCCTGTTTCCGCATTCTTATGATGAGTTTGCGAAAGAGGTGCTGGTTCACGTGCAGCGGCAGTTTGGCGATGAAGCGCTGCACCAGGTGTTGAGCGCGCGGGCGGATGAATTGATCGCCCGGCTGAAAGTAGAGTTCGCCAACCTGAATTTCGACGAGCGCGTGAAGCGGCTGGCCACGGTCATCAACGCAAAAGGCTATCTGGCCGATGCGCGGCGGATGAAAGATGGGACGTATCGTTTGCGACAGCGCAACTGTCCGACCGAAAACGTGGCCATGGCGTATCCGGATGTTTGCGAAGAAGAATTGCGCGTTTACCGTGAGGCTTTGCAGTGTGAAGTGATTCGCGAATGCCGCATTGCCGATGGTTCACAGCAATGTGAATATCGCATTGTTCCGGCAACGCTGACACAGATTTTGCCGAAGGGAAGCAGTAAACAGGTGAAAAATTCAAACTTGGGAGCGAGGTCAGAGAAGAGCTAAATGAATGAAGCTGCCACTCAGGCGATAACGGAAGAGATTGTTTTGAATGCATTGCGGGCGGTGAAAGACCCCGACCTGCACAAAGACATTGTGACGCTGAACATGATCCGCGACATTTCGATTTGCGGAGGCATTGTGGGCTTTCGGTTTGTGCTGACGACGCCCGCCTGTCCGGTGCGAGATCAGCTTAAATTTGAAGCCGAAAAGACGGTGATGGCCATTCCCGGCGTTGAACGCGTCGAAGTCAAGATGGACGCGGAAGTGCCGAAAGCGCGCGGTTCGATGGACAAGGCCGCCATCGCTGGCATCGGACACATCATCGCCGTCAGTTCCGGCAAAGGCGGCGTCGGCAAATCCACCATCGCGGTCAATCTGGCTGTTTCGCTGGGGTTGATGGGCGCGCGGGTCGGCATCGTTGACACGGATATTTATGGGCCGAACGTGCCGATTATGATGGGCGGCAAGGATATGCCTTTGGTGCGCGGCGAAAAGCTCATTCCACCGGTCTACCACGGCGTCAAAACGATGAGTATCGGATTGCTCAACCCCGGCGACAAAGCCATCGTCTGGCGCGGGCCGATGCTTTCAACGGCAGTGACGCAGTTTCTGCGCGATGTTGAATGGGGCGAACTGGATTATCTGGTGGTGGACATGCCGCCGGGCACGGGCGATGTGCAGTTGAGTCTGGCGCAGATGGTTTCGATTGCGGGCGCGGTGCTGGTGACCACGCCGCAGGAAGTCGCGCTCGGCGATGTGCGCAAGGCTTACAATATGTTCGATCAGCTTCACGTGCCGATGCTGGGCGTGGTCGAGAACATGAGTTATTTCGAGTGCGCACACGGCGAAAAGTATTTCATCTTCGGCAATGGCGGCGGCGAAGCGCTGGCGGAAAGGTACGATGTGCCGTTCCTCGGTTCGGTGCCGATTGCCATGAGCATTCGCGAAGGCGGCGATCTGGGCGTTCCTGTTGTGATTAGCGATCCGGGCAGTCCGCAGGCAAAGGCACTCAACAACATCGCACAAAATGTCGCGGCGCAGGTGAGCATCGCGGCCATCAAAAACAATAAGGCGCTGCCGGTTTTGAATCTGAAGAAGTAATTTGACGCTGGCCGCAACCATCGCTATCTTTTTGTTCGGCTCGCCTTTGAAGCCTGCCGGGAACTTTAAATAACGCACTTATCAGTAAGACCGCGACTAACCGCAAGAGGTTGTCGAATATCTTCAAAAGGAGAATCAAACAATGACACTGACACTGACTGAAACCGCTGCTAGCGAAGTGAGAAAATTTATCGAAGCCGAAAGCGTTGGAAACGACGGCGGACTGCGCGTTCGCGTTGTTCCGGGCGGATGTTCAGGCTTCCAGTATGGAATGAACATTGAAGAAGCGCCGCAGCCGACCGACGAGGTCGTTGAAGCTGCCGGTCTGCGCGTCTTCGTGGACATGTTCAGCGCGCAGTATCTGGAAAACGTCCAGATTGATTACGTCAACAGCGTGATGGGGTCGGGCTTCACCTTCAACAATCCGAATGCCAGCGGCGGCTGCGGCTGCGGAAGCTCCTTCACTGCGTAAAACCAGTTGAAATCTAAAAATGGCTCCTGCTCTTTAACTGGCGGGAGCCATTTTCTACAATTTCTCCTTATCAGTAATTATTCTTATTACTGATTATTGACAGTCCTGAATCAGAGGACTAAGATGAGTTTGTAAACATCGTTAATGAATTATCGCAATACCAAACAACGTCAGGCGATTCTTGATGCAATCGAAGGGCATGGTGGCCATTTGACGGCGGAGGAGATCTATCAGGTCGTCAAGCTGGGCCAGCCTCGTCTGAGTCTCGGAACTGTCTATCGCAATCTGCGTGTGCTGGCGGAACAGGGTTCCGTGCGCGAATTGGATTTCGGGATGGCCATCACTTATTTCGAGACAATCAAGGATGCGCATTACCATCTGGTCTGCCGCGTGTGCGGTGGAATCTCCGATATGGAGACGGATCTCGAACAGAAACTGATGGCGCTGGTCGAGCACACATCGGGTATTGACGGGTTTCAAGTCGAACAGCACAGGCTTGATTTCGTGGGCGTTTGCAGGTCCTGCCAGTCGAAACCGGTCGAAGCCGGTGGGCAGGCGCGAGCGCTCAAAGCGCGTTAACACTCTTCTTCATCTCACTTCACTTTTCACTTCAACCATAGGAGAAATGACATGCCAGCTCTTGCAGGTACGCAGACCCATGAGAATTTGAAGCACGCCTTTGCCGGCGAATCCCAGGCGAATCGCCGCTATCTGTACTTTGCGCGTCAGGCTGACGTGGAAGGCTATCCGGACGTGGCAGGTCTGTTTCGCGACACCGCCGAAGGCGAAACCGGGCACGCGCACGGCCATCTGGACTTTTTGAAAGAAGTCGGCGACCCGGCGACGGGCGAGCCGATTGGCGATACTTCGAAGAACCTGAAAGCCGCGGTTGCGGGCGAGACTTACGAATACACCGAAATGTATCCGGGCTTTGCTCGCACAGCGCGTGAGGAAGGCTTTGAAGAAGTCGCCGAATGGTTCGAGACGCTGGCGCGCGCCGAAAAATCGCACGCCGGGCGCTTCCAAAAAGGGTTGAATACCCTTGACGCATAATGCACCCATACATGCACCCACGATGGTTGATAAAATAAAAACGCCTTCAGCAATTTTCTGAAGGCAGAACGGACTTTCCGTTCGATCAAGGAGAAGTCAATGAACAAAATACTGAAGACATTGCTCGCCGCTTTTGCAGCAGTTGCGCTGTCTTTGGCGTCAGCGTATGAAGTCAGTGCCCAGTCACCTCAGTTCTGGTGGCCTGAGCAACTTGATCTCACACCGCTTC
This sequence comes from Heliomicrobium sp., assembly GCA_021155085.1. Classification (GTDB taxonomy): domain Bacteria; phylum Acidobacteriota; class Blastocatellia; order RBC074; family RBC074; genus RBC074. Next base: position 3,657 of record JAJNQA010000068.1, read on the forward strand.
GACAGCAGTCAGCCGGGGCCGCCGGGGCCAATCCAATGGGAGAAAAGTTCGACTATGCCAAAGAGTTTGCCAAACTCGATCTCAATGCCGTCAAACAGGACATCAAGAAGGCTCTGACGACCTCGCAAGCCTGGTGGCCAGCCGATTACGGCAACTATGGGCCGTTTTTCATCCGCATGGCCTGGCACAGCGCCGGAACATATCGAGTGGCTGATGGGCGCGGCGGAGCCGGTGGCGGTCAACAGCGATTCGAGCCGCTCAACAGTTGGCCGGACAACGGCAACCTGGACAAGGCGCGGCGGCTGCTTTGGCCGATTAAGCAGAAATATGGCCAGAAGATTTCCTGGGCCGATCTGATGGTGTTAGCTGGAAATGTCGCCATCGAATCCATGGGGTTGAAGACTTATGGCTTTGCTGGCGGACGCGAAGATGACTGGGTGCCGGACACGGTTTACTGGGGGCCGGAAAAGAAATGGCTTGAGGATCAGCGTTACAGCGGAGACCGCAAGCTGATGAACCCGCTGGCCGCTGTGCAGATGGGCTTGATCTACGTCAATCCGGAAGGCCCGAATGGGAAGCCTGATCCACTGGCCGCCGCCAGGGACATTCGCGATACCTTTGGCCGCATGGCGATGAACGACGAAGAGACGGTTGCGCTGATTGCCGGCGGGCACACCTTTGGCAAGGCGCACGGGGCTCACGATCCTGGCAAGTGCGTGGGCGTCGAACCCGCCGCCGCCGGGATTGATGAACAAGGGTTCGGTTGGACGAACAAGTGCGGCAAGGGCAATGCGGGCGACACTGTCACCAGCGGTCTGGAAGGCGCCTGGACATCCACACCGACGGCCTGGAGTTCGCAATATCTCGCCAACCTGTTTGCCTTTGATTGGGTACAGACCAAGAGTCCCGCCGGCGCGACCCAGTGGATTCCTGCGAATGGTCAGGGAGCGAGCCTCGTTCCTGACGCGCACGACAAATCAAAGCGGCATGCGCCGATCATGTTCACGACTGACCTGGCGCTGAAATTCGACCCGAGCTACCAAAAGATTGCCAAACGCTTCCTGGAGAATCAGGCGGAATTTAATCTCGCGTTTGCCAAGGCGTGGTTCAAGCTGACGCACCGCGATTTGGGGCCGCGTTCCCGCTATCTGGGGCCGGAAGTGCCAAAAGAAGATCTGATCTGGCAAGACCCGCTCCCCAAAGTTGCCAGCAGGCAAATTGATGCGAAGGATATTGCAGCGCTGAAAGCCAAAATTCTCGCATCGGGCCTGACCGTCCCGGAACTGGTCAGAACTGCCTGGGCCTCTGCTGCCACATTCCGCGGCACAGACATGCGCGGTGGCGCAAACGGCGCGCGCGTCCGCCTGGCGCCACAAAAGGATTGGGAAGTCAACAATCCGGCTGAACTGGCCAAGGTGCTGGCGAAGCTGGAAGGCATTCAGAACGATTTCAACCGCACCGCAGCCGGTGGGAAGAAGGTTTCACTCGCGGACCTGATCGTGCTGGGCGGTGGCGCGGCCATCGAGCAAGCGGCGAAGGCGGCGGGTCATACCGTGGCAGTGCCTTTCACTCCGGGTCGTGTGGATGCGTCGGAAACACAGACCGACGTGATGTCTTTCGCTCCGCTGGAACCGACGGCGGATGGTTTCCGCAACTACTTCAACAAAACTGAGCGCCTGTCGCCGGCGGTGATGCTGGTCGAGCGGGCGACCCTGTTGACGCTCTCCGTTCCTGAAATGACCGCGCTGGTCGGCGGCCTGCGCGTGTTGAATGCCAACGCCGGACAGGCGAAACACGGGGTGTTCACGGATAAGCCTGGGACTTTGAGCAATGACTTTTTCGTGAATCTGCTCGATATGTCCACCAAGTGGAGCAAATCCTCCACATCCGATGGCATTTACGAAGGCGTTGATCGCGAGACCGGCAAGGCCAAGTGGACCGCAACCCCGGTTGATCTGGTATTCGGATCAAACTCCGAGTTGCGCGCCGTGGCCGAGTTCTATGCTGAGGCCGATAGCAAAGCAAAGTTCGTGCAGGACTTTGTGAAGGCCTGGGCCAAGGTTATGAACCTGGACCGCTTCGACCTGTAAGTTAGAAATGGGTACGCATCGCCTCCGGCGTGCGGACGTGGCGATTAGCCGATTGGCAAGAAAAGGACGGCTTGCCACGTCCGCATGCCGGAGGCGATGCGTACCTGGGAATCATCAACCATGCTGGAACAAGGCGATCTGACATCCGCGCCGGTCGAATGGCAACAACCCGAATACTGGGAAGCACAGTCCCTGGATAAAGAACTGCGCCGCCAGTATGACGTGTGCAATTCGTGCCGGTTGTGTTTCAACCTTTGTCCCGGCTTTCCCCGATTGTTTGAGCATTTCGACGACGTTGACCACGAACCGGACAAACTGACCGGCGAGCAGGTCGGCGAGTTTGTTGACCTTTGCTACAACTGCAAACTCTGCTTCATCAAGTGCCCCTACACGCCGCCGCATAAATTCCTGATTGATATTCCCAAAGTCGTGATGCGCGCCCGCGCCATCGAAGAGAAAAAGAACGGCCTTGATCTGCGCGAAAAGATGCTCAGCAGTCCCGACGAAATCGGGCCGCTTGGCAGCAGGCTTGCGCCGCTGGCCAATGCCGCCAATCAGAACAAGCTCAATCGCGTGTTGCTGGAGAAGTTCGCGGGGATTCACCGCGACAAGATCTTGCCGAAGTTCCACGCACAAACCTTCGAGCGCTGGTTCAAAAAGAAGTTCGGCCCTTCCCAGCCGTCAGCTTCAACCAGCGGCAAGCCCAAAGTCGCGCTCTTTCATACCTGCATCGTCAATTACAACGAGCCAAACATTGGAAAAGCCGCCGTCGCAGTGCTGAAAAAGAATGGCTGCGAAGTCGCTGATCCCGCCGGGCAGAATTGCTGCGGGATGCCTTACCTGGACAGTGGGCGGGTGGAAGTGGCGGTGGATCATTTTCGCAACAATATGAAAGTTCTGTTGCCTTACGTCCGGCAAGGCTACGACATCGTCGTCCCGGAACCGACCTGCGGATTGATGATGAAGAAAGAGTATTACGATTATTTGAAAGATGAAGAGCGCGAGCAGGCGGTAGAACTCTCCAAGCGGGTTTTTGATCTGTCCGAGTATCTGGTCAGACTCAAGGCCGAGGGAAAACTGAACCGCGATTTCAATGTTGAGGTTGGAAAAGTCGCCTATCACCAGCCCTGCCATTTGAAGTATCAGGCCATCGGCAACAAATCGCTGGAATTGTTGCGGCTGGCCGGGGCGCAGGTTGTTTTGATTGATAAAGGCTGTTCCGGACACGACGGCACCTGGGCGATGAAGAAAGAGTATTTCGACCTGGCGCAGAAAGTCGCGCGCAACCTGCATCGCGGCGTCAACGAATCGAACGCCGGCATCGTCGCCACGGATTGTTCGCTTGCCGGATTGCAGATTCAGCAGGGGACCGGGCGCGAAACGCTTCACCCGATTGAAGTGGTGGCGAAGGCGTACGGAATCGAAACCGAATGAGGCATTGCCCGGAGCGCGGACGTTCCCGTCCGCGCAAAACGGATAGAGAGAAGCGCGGACGTTCCGTCCGCGCTCCGGCTAAAGATATGAAGAAAGTTGAACTGGCGGAAATTCTGAATATCGCCGAGTATGAAAAAGCCCGGCAGGAATTTCGGAAACGAATTATCGAGCTGAAGAAGAGGCGCCGTATCAGTGTTGGGCCGAGTGTGACCTTTGTGTTTGAAAATCACGACACCGTGCTTTCGCAAATTCAGGAGATGATGCGCGCGGAGCGGCTGGTTCATGACGATGCGATTCAGCACGAAATTGACACTTACAACCAGCTTTTGCCGGAGCAGAATGAACTGGCCGCGACCATGTTCATTGAGCTTCCCGACCAGAGCCGCATTCGCGAGGAGATCACCAAATTTCACGGTGTGAATACCGGTGAGGCGATTTTCCTGCAAATTGGCGATGAAAAACTACCCGGTGATTTCGCCGCCGGGCAAAGCGACGATCATCGCATCAGCGCCGTGCAGTACGTGCGGTTTCGCTTCAGTGCCCAGCAACGCGAAGCTTTTGTCAGCGGTGCGCAGGAAGCAAAGCTGGTGATTCATCATCCGAACTACCAACACCGCACGATGATCGAAAAAGAGATTCGAGAAGAGTTGTCGCGGGATTTTGCCTGAGTTCGTGCCCCACCCTGTCTTGCCGCCACCGTGGACTTCCGATATAAGTTCGATGCAATCCTGAAATCATCAAAAAGCTGACATTGCAATCTGATTCGTGGCGCAGGCTTTTTCATGTTGCGCTCAATTCGTTAAGGCTGCTGCCGCGCGCAACGTCTTTCGTTCGCGCCCATCAACTACAGGAGAGCATATGACATCCGCTATCTGGCAACGCTGGGCAAGGACAACCTTGTTTGTGAGCTTTTCGGCATTTGCGATCTTCATCGCGGCGTGTGACAGCAAACCGGCGGAACCGGTTTCGACCTACGCGCCGGAAATTCTGCCGATCCCGCCGGGATTGGAAAAACTGGAAGCGATGGCGATTCCTGCCAGCAACCCGATGACGCCGGAAAAAGTCGCGCTGGGCCGCCAACTCTTTTTCGATGTGCGGCTGAGCGTGGATGGCTCGAAGTCCTGCTATTCCTGCCACGTTTGTGAGCGGGGATTGACGGACGGATTGCCGAAAGCTGTCGGGCCGGGCAATAAAGTTCTGGCGCGCAGCAGCCCCACGCTGTGGAACATTGGCTACCATAAGGAATTTTATTGGGACGGCCGCAGCAAATCCCTGGAAGCCCAGGCCAAAGCGGCCTGGCAGGGGGGGAACATGGGCGCGAAAGATCACGAAGCTGAGATTGTGGGCAAGATCAACGCCGTCGCCGGCTACAAAGCGCAATTCCAAAAAGTTTTTGGCAGGGAAGCCGACGCCGACAATATTTTTCAGGCCATTGCCGCCTACGAACGCACAATCGTCAATGGCAACGACGAAACTCCTTTCGACCGCTGGCAGGTGAAAGGCGATCAGGCCGCCGTCAGCGATCAGGTCAAACGCGGCTACGAAGTTTTCAAACAGGCCAACTGCAATAAATGCCACGACGGCCACCTGTTCACCGATCAGCAATACCACAACGTCGGCATCGGCATGGACGCACCGCCGGACAAAGTGGACAAAGGGCGGTTTGTGGCGCTCAGGGATTTGAAGGACGATGATCCCGAAAAAGTGAAATGGACGGGCGCATTCAAAACGCCGACGCTGCGTGATGTGGCAAAGTCGGCTCCATACTTCCATGATGGCAGCGCGGCCACGCTGGAAGAGGCCGTTGAGATCATGACCGGTGGCGGCAAGCCGAATCCATATCTGGACAAGGCAAATCTGAAGAAAGCGAATCTGACTCCGGCGCAGAAGGAAGACTTGATCGCCTTTCTGAAATCGCTCAGTACGGACAAATGCAACGTGAGCGCGCCGAAATTGCCGTAACCCTTTGTGTAAATGGATGGGATGGCAGGATCAGGCAGCAGGAAAAAACCTGATAACCCATGTCCTGCCGTCCATTTTGATGTTTAATAAAAGCAGTATGAGTCAACCCGTTTTACAACCGGAATCACGCGATTATTTACGAGCGGAGTACGCTGCCATTCGCGGCAACGTCGCCGTGCTGGAAATTACCGCCGGCAAGCTTTACTTGAGCGGCAGAAACGCCGTGCAGTTTCTAAACGGTCTGGTCAGCAACGATGTCAAAACGCTTGCGCCGGGCGAGGGCGTACTGGCGGCGTTCCCGACCTTGCAGGGCAAGCTGGCCGCGCTCTGCCGGATTTACAACACAGGCGAGCATCTGTTGATGGAACTCGATGCCGTCAACCGCGAGAAGATTTATAAAAACCTGAGCCGTTTTGTTCCGGCGGGGGAATTCTTCGTCACGGATGCCAGCGAACAACAGGCGCTGATTTCGCTGCAGGGGCCGCGCGCGCCGGAGTTGATTGCGGCATTGACCGGGCAGCCGATTGAAACGGCCCAGTTCAAAATCAGCGAGCGGCGGATTTCAACGGTCAAAGTGTTGATTGCATCGCATCCGCGTTGTGGCGAGATCGGCTTTGATCTTTTTGTCGAAGCCGGCGACGCCGCGAAAGTAAACAGTGCGATTCTTGCCGGCGGGCGGGAATTCGGCGCGCGTGAAGTCGGTGAAGCCGCTTTTGAAGTCGCTCGCATTGAAGCGGGTGTGCCGCGCGAAGGCATTGACGCCGGCGAAGAGTACATCATCCTGGAATCCGAACTCGAAGCGGCGGTCAGCTACACGAAAGGCTGTTATCTGGGGCAGGAAGTCATCGCCAGAATTCACTGGCGAGGTCAACCGGCAAAACGGCTGCGCGGTTTTTTGATTGAGGGCGACGGGCTTCCCGCGCGCGGCGCGGAATTGGTTGCCGTGGACGGTCAAGCCGCCGGACGCCGCGTTGGCGAAATTACCAGCAGCACACATAGCCTGGCGCTGGATCGAAACATCGCGCTTGGTTATGTGCATCGCTATTATTTGAATCCGGGGACTGAGTTTGTCCTGAAACAGGGCGAAGCCGAGATTGGCCGGGCGACGCTGACCGAACTCCCCTTCGTCAAAACGCAGAGCAACTGATTCAATGGAAGAAGAACCCAAAACAGAATTGGAGTGGAATCTGGAATCCGCCGAAGTGGCCTACAGCGTGATTGCGCGGTACGTCGAACATACACAGATTTCGGGGATTCTGATTGCCGTGCTGGCCAGCGCCCTGGGCGAAGAACGTGTCACGCCCATTGTCGAAAGCGGGCACTGGCAGGGATACATGGCCAGCAAGCGCGAAATCACGGAAGCCAGAAACGATATTGAAAAACTGACGGCGCTGATCGAACGAATGCGCACGCCGCGTTCTTAGTTCCGCCTTCAGGCGGCAGGCGAGGCGAACCGGAAAATATAACAACAGAAGATTCCCGCTGAGGCCGGAACTGCAAACGGGGGTAACAAATTTATGCCGACTTACGGAGTCATCACCGTCGAGGAATTGAAAGCCAAACAGGACGCGGGCGAAACCTTCCGCCTGATTGATGTGCGCGAACCGCACGAATATCACCACGCCAGTATTTCCGGCGCGGAGTTGAAGCCGCTGGGGCAAATCCCGCAATGGATGCGGGAACTGCCGGACAAGGACGAAGAGATCGTGCTGCATTGTCATCACGGCATGCGTTCGGATCGCGCCTGCCAGTTTCTCTCCGCGCAGGGATTCAGCAACTTGAAAAACCTAATTGGCGGAATTGACGAATGGTCGCTGCGGGTTGATCCGAACGTTCCCAGGTATTGATGAAAAGCCGGGAAAAAGCATTTCCTCCACGAAGACACACGAAGAAACACGAAGGGAAAAAGGTTTGTCTTGTTTTTCTTTGTGAAACTTCGTGTGGCTTTGTGGAAAAAAAACTGATGATTGAGCTGCCGGAAGAATATGGGCGAGGAATTGCCTTGTTCAATGACGGCAGGTTCTTCGAATGCCATGAAGTCTGGGAAACCATCTGGTTGCGGGCGGAAGGCGATGAGCGGGAGTTCCTGCACGGGATGATTCAGGTGGCGGCCGCGCTGCTTCATTTTCAGCGTGGCAATTTGAAAGGCGCGCAAAGTGTCAGCGCGCGGGCCATCGGCAGGCTGGAACGGCTTCCGGCGGTAATGATGAACCTGAACACGCGTGAATTTTTGTTTTCCTTCAAACAATTTCTGGCGGCGGCAACCGCTCCCTTTCCCCATATTGAACTTCAGGAGAGGTCTCGAGACGGAAATCCATGAATCAAAAGATTCGTATTGCGTTGTTATCTTTCTGGCTGGGAACAATGGCGTTTTTCAGCTTCGTCGTCGCGCCCGCCGCATTTGGCGTTTTGCCGACCCAGCATCTGGCTGGGCAGGTCGTCTCCCGGACGCTCGGTGTTGCCGAAATTATCGGCATTGTGCTGGGAGCCATTCTGGTGGTGCTGCTGTTGTTTGCGCGCGGACGGAAAAGCCGGATTTTTTTCTTTGAATTGATCACCATCGCGCTGATGACGGCGGCAATGGTGACATCGAAAATGGTTTCGGGATGGATGCATGGTCTGCGCGTCAGGGCCGGCGAGACACTTTATACGCTTCCCGCCACCGACCCGATTCGATCCTCGTTCGATCAGTTGCATCAGGTTTCCGTCGGCTTGACCGGATTTGCGATGCTGGCGGCGATTGTTCTGATTGTGATGCTGGCTGGGCGGAAGGACGCTCTTTACGGCAATGCTTGATCCGGAACAGCTTACTTTTGAATTCACCGCCGGCGCGGACAAACCCCGGCTGGATGAGTACGTCGCGGGCGAACTTCCCAAAATCAGCCTCACTCGCATCCGCCGTTTGATTGCTGAAGGCGATGTTTTGGTCAATGGCGAGAAATCGTTGAAGGGCGTTCGGCTGGCGGCGGGCGACCGGGTCAGCGTCAAAATCTTTGCCGCCGAAAAATCCTCCTCGACTCCTGAGCCGATTCCGCTGGAGATTCTTTTTGAAGATGAATCGTTGATTGTCGTCAACAAACCGGTTGGCCTGCTGGTTCATCCTTCCAACACGGAAAAATCCGGCACATTGCTTAATGGGCTGGCCTATCATTTCTGGCAAACAGAGGGCGACGCGATTCGGCCCGGTCTGATCCACAGACTGGATCGCAACACCTCCGGCGTGATTGTGCTGGCCAAAACCGCGCGAGCGCATCGCACCCTGTCGAAGCATTTTCGCGAACGGTGGGTGAAGAAATCCTATCTGGCATTGGTTCGTGGCCGGGTTGAACGGGACAGCGGCGAAATCGATGCGCCAATCGGCAGTGTGCAAAAAGACAGGGCCAAAATCTGGCCGCATTGGCGGGTGATGGAAGAAAAGGACGGAGGAAAACCCGCGCAAACCCGTTATAAAGTCGTTCGCCGGTTTGCCGCGCATACGCTACTGGAATTGGAACCGCTGACCGGACGCACACATCAGATTCGCATTCATTGCGATTTGATCGGCCATCCACTTGTCGGGGATTCAATTTACGCTTCCGGCACGGAAGGTCTCGATTCACTGGCAACTCAACACAAAATCAAACACCACCTGTTACACGCCTTCCGCCTGGTCTTCCGTCATCCGGCAGGCGGCAGGGAATTGAATATTGAAGCTCCGATGCCGGGGTTGATGCGGGATTTGATCGCCAAACTTTAGTGCGCTCAGCCGTTCCTGGCCGCGTGCGTCAGCCCATGTTTTTTGAGCAGGCCGAAGAAGGTCCGGCGATCTTTCTGGGCTTCGCGCGCGGCCTGGCTGATGTTGCCGCCGCAGGCTACCAGAAGCTGGCGCAGGTAATCCCGCTCAAACGCTTCGATCATACGTGCTTTGGCCACATTGAAAGGCTCTTTCCAGGAAGGCGGGCCTCCATATTCCTCCACATTCAGGTTCAGTTCCTGGTCATGAATCATCGTGCCTTCGGCCATAATGACAGCCTGGCGAATGATATTTTCCAGTTCACGCACATTGCCAGGCCATGGGTAGGCAGACAGCTTCAGGATTGCGTCGTGTGAAAACTGCGAGACGGAACGCCGGTAATCTCTCGCCGCTTGTTCCATAAAGTAGTGCGCCAGCAGGACGACATCTTCGCGCCGCTCGCGCAGTGCGGGCAGGCGAAGCGAGATCAGATTGAGCCGGAAATACAAATCCTCGCGGAATTTGCCTTCGCGCACTTTCGACGGCAGGTCGCGATTGGTGGCAGCCAGCAACCGGATATTGGCCTGCCTGTAACGCGATGACCCCAGCGGTTTGTACTGGCGATCTTGTAGAAAACGCAGCAGCTTGACCTGGGCCAGCGGATGCAGCGTGTCTACTTCATCCAGAAAAAGTGTGCCGCCTTCAGCCTCCGCGACCAGGCCGCGGCGTGGCTGGCGGGCGTCGGTAAAAGCCCCCGACTCGTGGCCAAAGAGTTCATTTTCAAAAAGTTCCGTTGGAATCGCGCTGCAATTGACAGGGATAAACGGGCCATTGGCGAACGGACTGAAATAATGTACCGCGCGAGCGCACAATTCCTTGCCGGTTCCAGTTTCGCCGGTAATCAGCACCGTGGCATCGCAAGCGGCAACACGCGGAATTTTCTCTTTCACGGCAACGAACGCCTCCGATCGCCCGATCAAGTGAGGCATCCCCAGATTCGTGCCCAGAGTTGTTGTGGAGCGCTTTCCGTTTTGAGGCGGGGCTTCCAGATTTCCCTTTTTATTTTGTTGCTGAAGCAGACGTTGCACGCGCAACCGCACATCAGACAGGTGCAATGGGGGCAGCAGGAAATCATCAATCTCCGCTGAGAACAACGTTTTGTTGGATTTGGAGGGTGGTTGCGTCAGGCAAACCAGTACGGGGACACGGGGTACCTGGCTGTCAACAGAACGGATCTGTGCCAACAGATCAGGCAAATCCGTGTCGGCAGCACCGGCTAATAATAACTTGGTACCCGCTTGAGACAGTGCCTCGGCGGCGGTATCCATTGTTTCGGACACAATGCACAGGTGACCTTCCTGCGCCAGCGCCTCAACGATTTCCCGCAGTTGTATGGAGGGCAGGCGCAGATTAACGATCTGAATCTTCTCCGGTTTCATGGCTCATCTCCTTGCACCAATAAAACAGTTACATCTCAGAGTTGCGAACGGCAGTTTCGCGATCTCGGTTACTTACCATCCAGGCATCGTGCAGAGCATCATGTCTTGAAACAATTCAACCCGGTATGTTGGGCAGAATCAGGGAGTAATCAGTGTGGGTCATTCACCAAAAGGCACCAAAAGGGTAGCTTGGCCAGCTTGAGAAAACCTTGAGAAAGAAAAAAAATAAAAAACCAAAAAAAAATCTCCAACCTCAAGTTTTTCTCAAGTCCCGCTTGTTATTGTCTGGCTCGTTCGAGAGACAAGAAAATTTGAAACAATCGTTGAGTGTTGGCCAGATGCAGAGCGCAGTTCTATTTTGGTAGAAGCTGTTTGTGATCATTGTTAAAGAGAATAGGTTGAAGAGAGTGGAATGAGTGCCCGGGTTCAGGGAAATTTGTTTTTTGTCCCAGAGAATGGGACGAGAATGGACGGGATGCACAAACCGATTTGGTTGGGTGGACGGAGCGGGCGCTCAATGTCAGATACGCAGTTTGGCGATAATAATTCGCCACGAATTTCGGGCGCTGACGAGTGGGGATCTCAGCGTTCGTTAACGCCACAGTGTCAGCTAGGGGAGAGCATGCTGATGCTGTGGTTGCTGAGGCTGCGGTTTCAGAAACCGGCGAAAGCACTGGGGGCGGGCCGGGAGCTGTGATCGCAGCCAGTTTTATTTTTAACGACTTAATTCCCCATCCAGCCCCATACCGAATTGACGCCAGGAAAATTCCCCACGGTCCCAGTTAAATTAATCTCTCATTGCAGGAAATTATTGCCGCGGTTTCCCTACAGTGGAGACGGCCCCAGGTCATGACCCGATTTTCGGCTTCTACAGCTTGGCCTTTGCCAGCCTGGAGAGTAATGACGGAGAGGAATGGTATGGATTTAATCCGAAGTAAGATTTCTGTTCCCAGCGAGCCGCCGTTGGTATCTCGCCGCCGGTTACTGGAAATGCTCCAGGAAAGTCTGGATTGTTGCAGTTCGACGATCATTGCCGGCAGGGCCGGGACAGGGAAGACCATTCTGGCGGCGGATTTCGCGCGATTTTGCGGGCGGCGCGTGGCCTGGTACAAGGTGGATGCGCCCGATGCAGATCTCTGGATCTTTCTCGATTACTTTGTGAAGAGTCTGGTGCGGGCGCGCCCGGCATTTGGCGGCGAGTCATTGATGCGCGCGATCTGGGCGTCACCAAGAGTGAATCTTTCCATCCTGGCCGAAGCTTTTGTGGATGCCTTGCAACAGCAGAATGAGCCGCTGCTGATCGTGATTGACGATCTTCATCTTATCTATGATGCCGAGTGGGTCGTTCCGTTTCTGCACCGGATATTGCCGCTGCTGCCGGCAGAAGTCCACTTGCTGATTCTTGGGCGCAGTTTACCGCCGGCGCCCTTGTGGCGGTTGCGGTCAAAGCAGCGATTATGCGTGATTGATGAGCCATTGCTGGCATTTTCTTCGGATGAAGCGGTTAAATTATTCGCCAATCATGGGTTAAGCGCCCAGCAGGCGGCGAGCGCTCTGGCGCAAACTCGCGGCAGAGCGGCCGCGCTACATACCATTGCGCTACAGAAGGCGGGTTTTGTGCAAGAAGTCGCTTAACCATCGAACGTGAAAAACTGACTGCTGGTGGCAACTCAGGTTCGATAATATTGGTCTTGGCTGGTCAGGCAGGCGGTAGTATCAAGTCTGGGGTGGAGCGCTGGCGCGCTCCCCCTGCCCTGAATAAAAGGCGAATGCATCCCGGACTGCAAACGTGATAGCCGTCTTGTGCGGATATTTCCCACGCATGATCTCTGTCATGCCAGCAGTGGTGCCGAGCCTTGAGGGTGGCGCCGCAACAGCGTGCTGGCTCCACCCCAGACCTGATGTTACCGTTTGCCGTTCTTCCAGAATTGCTGAAACAATCCCCAGGCAGTTGAGAACTGCTGATTTTCCCGATTCTGCCCGATGGGCCCGTTTCTGCCCGATTCGGATTGTTTGTTCGAGGGGCCGGCGTGGATATACTGGGGGGCGCGTTTTGGGAAATCGGAGTTCGCTTTCCAACTTGTCCATTAACTCCCCGAAAGGTACAGGTGCATGACAGACGAGCAGCGCGGTCAGAAGGACGTACAATCAGCGCTGCCCTCAGCAGCACAGTCCGCGACAGCGGATTCCCCGACGGAAAAGCCCGCCTTTTTTCTTCGCACCAAATTGCTTCCCCCGCGACCCGCACCGACGTTATTGCCGCGTCCCCGGCTGGTGGAAAAACTCGCGGCGAATCTGGCCCATTCCGTGACGTTGGTGATGGCAAATGCGGGATCGGGAAAAACCACCCTGGTCAGTGAATTCGTTCGCGCGCATGTCCGCCGTTTCGTCTGGTATCAACTCGATCACACGGACGCCGACCCGGTCGTTTTCCTCGGCTATATCACACAGGGAATCCGCCAGATCATTCCTGATTTTGGTCAGACGACGTTGTCTTACTTGCAGCAGGCAGCGGCAGAAATTGGACAGCGTCCCGAGCGCGCCGTGGATGTTTTGCTGAATGAAGTGTTGGAGCGCGTTGAGCAGCAGCTGATTCTGGTGCTGGATGATTATCACCATTTGGGGAATGCGAATCCGTTGCACGCGGCTGTGGACCGGTTGATTGCCTATCTGCCAGACGTGCTGCATCTGGTCATCATTTCGCGGGAGATGCCGCCGCTGCAGGTGACGCGGATGCGGTCACAGGCGACGTTGGCAATTATCGGCCGGAACGATCTGCTTTTCACCGACGAAGAGACAAAATCGCTTTTCCGTCAGAGCTTTGATCTGGAACTGACGCCGGAACAACTGGCTGAATACCGCGAACGGACGCAAGGGTGGATCACCGCATTGCAATTGGTGCGGCAGGTAGCGCAGCGTCAGGCGCTGGCTGGGGCGGCGGCAGGCGAGAATGGTGTTCTGCCGGATTTAAGCGCGATTTTGCGGCAATCCGAGCGGGACATCTTCGATTATTTCGCCGAGGAAGTCTTCGCCGCCGAAGAGGATGAGATTCAGCAATTATTATTGCGGATTGCGCTGTTGGATCGCATTGAGCTGGAGACGTGCGGGCGGCTTTATCCGCGGTTTGCCTGCGCGGCGATTCTGCCCATGCTGGTTCGCCGCAATATCTTCATCACCATTGCGGGCGACGAGCGCAGCACGACGCAGCCGGAAGAGTACCGTCTGCATCCGCTCTTTCAGAATTTTTTACGCCGCCGGTTGCGAACGGAGATTGGCCGCGCCGGTGTTGCAGCGGAGAACGCGCGCATCGCGGAATACTTTCTGGGCCGGGGACAATGGGAACAGGCAATGCCGCATCTGCTGGCATCGGAAGAATTCGAGCGGGCCGCCGAAGTCATTTCAAAAAATGGCGCCGCCTGGATTGCTTCAGGCGCGCTGAACAGTCTTGCGGCCTCGGTTGATGTGCTGCCGGGAGACGTGCTCGATCGCCATCCGCGTGTGCTCGCTCATCGCGCGGAGGTCGCGCGCCTGTGCGGTGAATATGATGCCGCACAGGCCACTTTGCGTCGCGCCGCCAGTTTGCTGCACGCTCAACAGGATCATGAAGGCGAAGCCGAAGCGCTGCATTCGCTGGCCACGATTGCGCGCCGCCGCAGCGATTTCGCCGCCGCCTTCGACTATCTGGATCGGGCCCTGACGCTGGCGGGAGAGCGTTCGGTGGTGAAGGCCAAATGCGGCAACACGCGCGGGTTGTGTCTGGTGGCGCTGGGGCAATGGATCGAGGCGGAGCGCGAATTCCGCATTGCGCTGCAATGGGCTGAGGAGCTGCACGATGAACATTACGCGCGGTTGATCGTCCATAATCTGGGATTGCCGCCAATGATGCGCGGCGATTTCGGAGAAGCGCTGCGCTGGTTGCGGCGGCTGCTGCGCGATGATCGCCGCTCCGCGCCCGTGCCGCAGGAGGCGGCGGCGCATCTGAACATGGCGCGCTGTTATTTGTATCGCGGGGATTTGGCGGCGTGCGAACTCCACCTGGATCGCGTACTTGAGCGTTGCCAGATGTTCAATCTGAATACCGTACGCGCGGAGGCCTTTGAAGCCTATGGGAATTTGTATCGTGAGCGCCGCGAGGTGGCGCGTGCGGTGGAATATTACGAACGCGCCATCCGCGCCTACGATGAAGCCGGAATTGATCTGGCGCGCCGCGAACTGATGGAAGAGCAGGCGCTGCTCAAGCTGCAAATGGGCGACCTGGCCGGCGCGCGCAGGTTGATGGATCAATTGATCGCCGCGCGGCGCACTTTGCAGGATGAATTGAGCGTTCAAACCGCTACCATGACCCGTGCCCGCGTGCTGTTGGCGCAGGGACAGGCAGGCCTGGCCGGGCTGGCGGAGTTGGCGTGCGCCGAACTGGAGCCTGCCCTCGGTTATTTTAATCAGCACGGGCTCTATTACTACGAGGCGCAATGCTGTCTGGCGCTGGCGCTTGGGGATTTGCTGGCCGGGCGTGAGGTGGCCATGGTTGAACGCTTACGCCGCGCCTTGGATCTGGCCGCGCGGTTTGATTATGAGTATTGGCTGCAGCGGGAAGTGTCGGCGCATCCTGAACTGTTTGCTTCAATGGAAGCCGCGGAACTGCTCCCGCCGGAGATACGCGAAATGGTTGCGTCCCTGCCTGTCTCACCCATGCCATCCGGAACTGCGCCGCGTCTCAGTGCGATGCTAAAGCCGACGCTGCCGGCGGCGGTTGACGCTTCCGACCTTCCCCTCGCCGATTTAACAATCAAGATGTTGGGACCGGTGGAAATTTTCCGTGATCCCCATCGTCCCCTGGCCACTGATGCCTGGACGACACGCCGTGGCCGCGACATCCTCTGCTTCATCGCTTCGCGCCGCCATCGGCGCGCTTCAAAAGACAGCATCATTGACACTTTCTGGGGAGATGCGGATTTCGAGAGTGTCGGCCGGAATTTCCATCCGACGGTTTCCCACATTCGGAAAGCGCTCAATAGCAATCAACCGCTCAAACAGAACTTTCTGCTTTATCGCGACAGTGATTACATTCTGAACTCGGACTTTTCCTACGCCATTGACATCGAAGAGTTCGACCGGCTGGTCAGCGTGGGCGAAGCTGCCAGACGGGCTGGCCGCCACGAACAATGTGTCACCTGCTATGAAGCGGCTGTTGAACTTTATCGCGGTGAATTCATGCAGGGATGTTACGAAGAATGGGTCGAAGAACAACGATCCTATTACCGGGAACGGTATTTGCACATGCTGGAAGCGCTGGTCGTCGCTGCGCAGAAGGCCGATGAATGGCCGCGCTCGATCCATCTGGCGCAGCAGATTTTGCGAGACGATCCGTTCCGCGAAGACATCCATTGTTTGATGATGCGTGCCCACGCCGCGCAAGGCAATCGCGTTGCAGTGAAAGAGCAATACGAGACTTTGCGCTCATTGCTACACAAGGAACTGGGTGTTGAACCTGCTGCGGAAACGCAAAAAATTTACAGAAATCTGCTTGGCTAGCCAGTTCTGATCGGATACAACTCAATACCTGTCGCAAAACGTAAACAAAGATTGCATTTCGTAAGCAAACTGTTCAGAAAACAAGCTGTTATCTGCCCCACACTGTTTGCTATCAATACGGGTCTTCAGCAGTGAAAAACTGCCATCGTTCTCCTGGAGGCTGTCATGAATTTATCAGGGAAAAATTTTCGCCGTTTTCTCGTCCTCATCCTAATCACTACCCTTCTTTCCATTTCAGTGCGCGCCGGATTACAGATCATCTACGGCAGTGGAATTGTTGTCACAGGAGCGGATGGGATCCTTTATACCGGTTCCAACGGCATCACTGTTACTGGTGCGGACGGCTGGCTGGCCTACAACCCCAGTGGGATCAGCGCACCGGTTTCTAATGGAATTACGGTGACTGGAGCCGATGGATTGACGTATACCGGCGCGAACGGAATCACGGTGACTGGCGCGGATGGCACCAGTATTTACCGTGCGGATGGAATCGTTGTGACCGGTGCGGACGGCACAATCTATCAGGCGGACTCGATCCTTTGGCGAGCTCCAGATGGAATTACAGTGACTGGCGCGGATGGCATCGTCGTGACAGGGGCGGACGGTGTGACGCAGCCCAGCCCGGATTCGCTCAACATTCTGCGGTCTGACGGAATCGTTGTGACCGGTGCGGATGGAATTACGGTAACTGGCGCGGATGGCATTGTTGTGACTGGCGCGGATGGCCGGGTCTTTTCTATTTCACCAAACGGAATCACGGTGACCGGCGCGGATGGAATTACGGTAACCGGCGCGGATGGCATTGTTGTGACCGGCGCAGACACCATCAATGGTCTGCTCGTGCCGGTCTTGCAAACAGTTGGATTGCAAAGTCTGGATCCGGAATTGGCGATTTCGCTCAATGCGCTGACCGATGACAGCAACATCAACGCTGCGGTTGTTTTCCATCGCCTGCCAACCAGCGCCGACATTGCGGATTTACAACGGCTGGGAATTCTGGGCGGGACGCGGTACCGCACGCTGCCGGTCATTTCCATGACGGCAACCAAGCGCCAACTGATCGCCGTTTCAAAATTGTCCGCAGTGCGCTCGATTTATGGTAACCGCACGTTGCCTTCGCTGGCTGATCCGGGCGGAAATTTGACGGGCGGCGCGCGCGCGCGCGCCGACGCCGATTTGAAAGCGAAAAACTGGGGATCGCCCTTCACTGGCAGTGGCGTGACGGTCGCCGTGCTGGATACGGGCGTCAATGGACTGCACCCGGATTTGGCGGGCCGCATGGCCAATAATGTTTTGCTGGCCGGCACGCTCGGCGTCGGCGTCGGCTTCAATTATCCCCTCAGCGTCGAACACCTGCCGACCACTGACCTGGTGGATGGACATGGCACGTTCGTCGCCGGAATCATTGCCGGCAGCGGCCAGATGTCCGGCGGCAAATACAACGGCGTCGCGCCGGGCGCGAACATCCTGGGCTTGAGCGCGGGCGCATTGAATATGTTCTTCGTGCTCGAAGGCTTTGATTATCTGCTGACGAATGGCGCGGCGTATGGCGTGAAAGTCGTCAATTGCAGCTTCTCCGCCAACACGCTTTATGATCCGAATGACCCGGTCAATGTGGCGACGAAGATGCTGACCGATCAAGGCGTCAATGTCGTTTTTTCGGCGGGCAATGCAGGGCCGGGAAACGGTTCGATGAATCCGTACGCGCTGGCTCCATGGGTGGTCAGCGTCGGCGCGACGGATTCAACCGGGCGGCTGGCCAGCTTCTCTTCGAGAGGTTCTTTTGGCCGAAGCGGTCCTGCGCTGGTGGCGCCTGGCGTCAGTGTTGTCAGTACACGCAGTCTGGGCTTGCTCGGTGTGATGGGAGTGCTGGGGCTTGAAGCAGGCAGCGACCTGCAATATCTGACGCTGGCCGAATTGCCTTTTTACACCAGATCCAGCGGCACCAGCTTTTCCGCGCCACAGGTGGCCGGAGCCATCGCGTTGATGCTGGATGCCAATCCGTCGCTCACTCCCGCGCAAATCAAAGACATTCTGCAACGAACGGCGACCCCGATGCCGCCGTATTACGCTCACGAAACCGGCGCGGGAATGCTCAACATCCATGCCGCCGTTCTGGAATCCGCTTTCCCGGATCGGCGGATGGGCGGCATTCGCGCAACGCAGAATCACCGTCAGGCGCGTTTCATCAACGACCCGCCAAAACTGTTTTCTGGAACGGTGCAATCCACGCAAAATGCCGGCTTGCCGGTTCCGCAAAATGCGCTGACGGCGTCAGTGCAAATTGGCTGGGGGTCGCTGCTGACGACCAACGATCTGGCGCTGCGATTGACTGCGCCGAACGGCGTATCGCGCCCGGAAGTGGATACGCTCAATCTGCTGGGGCTGACCGGCAGGCGCGAACGCGATGTGGTCGGCCTGCCTGCTTCAGGCACCTGGACGGCGAGAGTTCGGAATAAGGGATTGCTGCTCGGCCTGCTGGCCACGCCGCAATCGTATTACGGCGCGATGGAAGTGACCCGCGTCGAATACCCGCAAATGAACGACCTGGGCGGCCTGAGTTCCACGTCGCGGGATGAAATTTACCAGGCGCTGCGTTCGTTTGTGATGTGGCCATTCGGCAAAAACTTCCGCCCGCAGTTCAGCGTCTCGCGCTACGATCTGGCCTCGGCGTTGCTGATGAGCGGGCGGGTTCCTCAATACCTGCCCGCGCAGCCGCGGTTTGCGGATGTTCGGGACGGGATGACGCTGCTGGCTGTGGAAAGCGCACAATCTTCGCCGGCTGGCGCCCTGTTCACCGACGCCGCGTTTGGCGGCAACTTCCGTCCGGATGATCCGGCCACCAAATTGGCGGCGGCAGTTGCGCTGGTGCGCGCTGCCGGGTTGCGCGCACAGGCGGATGCCCTGGCGGGATCCTCGCTGCCGTTGACGGATGCCAGCCTGATTCCTTCCCACCTGCGGGGTTATGTTTCGGTGGCGCTGTCGCAGGGGTTGCTGACGAAAGACGGTTCGGCGTTCAATCCAAACCGAGGCTTGACGCGCGCGGAACTGGCGCACGCAATGGCTGTGATGATGCGGCTGGCGACTCAGTAACAAAACATCCGAATTTGGATAACGCTCTTCCGATGCAGAAAACCGTAAATCTCAACGCACTGAGCGATCTTTGCACTCCCTGGTGTGTGCATGTCGTGGCGACGCTGCGAATCGCCGACCACCTCGCCGCCGGCATGGACGAAATCAATGCCCTTGCAGCGGCGGCAAACTGCAACGCCGATTATCTTGGCCAGGTGCTCCGGCATTTGATCGGCAAAGGCGTGTTCGAGGAAACCGCGCCCGGACAATTTGCGCTGAACGATGCTGCCCGCGAATTGCTCGATCCGGGATGGCAGTTGGGGCTGAACCTGGATGGCTTCGGCGGACGGATGGCTTACGCCTGGGGAACGTTGCTGAAAGCTGTACGAACTGGTCAGCCCGCTTACGCTGAGCTTTTCGGGCGTCCGTATTGGGAAGACCTGGACGCGCACCCGGAAATTGCCGCCGAGTTCGACGCGATTATGGGACCGGCAGGCCACGGCACGCCCGACCCGGAAATTTTGCTCGATGGCGATTGGGAATCAGTGCGAACCGTGGTGGATGTCGGCGGCGGCACGGGCGCGCTGTTGGCGGAGATTCTTCGCGCTCATCCTGAAATTGAAGGTGTATTGGTTGATTTCCCCAAGACGGTAGCGCGCGCCGCCCCAACCTTCGAAGCCGCAGGCGTCGCTGACCGCGTTCAAACCATCGGGCAAAGTTTCTTCGATCCGCTTCCAGCAGGCGCTGATCTGTACGTGCTGTCAAAAGTGCTTAACGACTGGCCCGACCGCGAAACCGTAGCGATCCTGAAACGCTGCGCCGAAGCCGCGCGGCCTTCAGGACGCATTGTGATTTCTGGCGGCGTTTCTCCGGACGATGCGCCAGCGAGCTTGTCCATCGAGACGGTATTGCTGGGCGGCAAGACCAACACCCTGGCGGAATTCCGCGAACTCGTGTGTGAAGCCGGGCTGGAAGTGAGCGCCGCAGGGCGGTTACCTTCTGGCCGTTTTATCGTTGAATGCTGCTTGAAGTGATGTAAGGCACTTATGAATACTCTTAAGGGAAAGTTATGAATCTTGAGGACGCATTCCTGGCTTATACGGACCTGGTTCGAGAGAGACTAGCCTCAGTGGGACAACGCTCTGCGGAAACAAGACCTGTTAAACGCCCGGCATATAATGTTCTGGACCTTACACGTCTCTTTGCCCTCAGAAGTTTAATAGAAGACATAGAATCCAAATCAGAATTTCAGACTCTTGTCAGTGTAACTGCTCTCAGGTTTGCAACTGAGCATCGCAAGGATACTCCATTCATTCACGACTTGTGGAAGTGGAACGTAGAAGCCTTCTTTAGGAGATCAGGGTTCTATTTATTGGAATTCAATGGGGAAAAGCAAGATATTCAAGCCACATTAAAACTTTACACTCAGGCATTCGAGAAAAAGACGTCTACAATAAAGCATCTCATACCTTTGGAATTCGTCGAGTTTGATGAATACTCAATGGATTTTGGCGGCTTCAGCATAGCTCAACTATCGCGTGATGATCTCGAATCATTGCTGCAAAATGAGATTAACCACGTGTTCTATCCCCACGCACACGCTGACATTTCGAATCTTGCCGACCTTTGGTTTTTAGTCGTTTATGAGACAACCGATGCTTTGGAGCCTGGCTCAGGAGGACTTATGGAACTTCTTGGGCCGGAAGTGGGAACAAAATTCACGAGGTTTGCTCCTGTAGTTGAGTCTTCTCTAAAACATCTTGCGCTTTACGATTGGGGAACATATCAGGCGTCTTGGTCTGCAAGTGAAAAGTCCGGGATCATAACTGATCTCGACACAGGCTGGGTTCGGTTTCATGTGCCTTTTGTCATTACTATCGATCAAAATCTGCTGTGGACTCCCAAAGCATTACCTGATTTGTCAGTATTGGCCACCGAACCAGTTTTTAGTGATGAAGGGGACGAGATCGGTGAGAGGTGTGTCCGCACGATTTTTGTAGAAACAGAGCAATTCAAGTCAGTCATTCAACGAATTGCGACCAAGATGACAGAGTTGAATGGAATGCAAGCTACTCAATGGCCTTTCCTTGACGTAGCTCTTGGCTATCTAGCCAAGGCCTTTTTTGCTGACGGCCTTGACCAACTTCTTTGGCATATAGTGGTGTTCGAGTCTCTATTAGGCGACAAAGGTGATTCGGAACGTGGTCTTACCGCTCGTTTGAAAGATAGAGGCGCTTTTGTCATCGCCAATAGCGAGCAAGAATTACCGAAGATAAAGAAAAAAAGTAACTGCTCAGCCCTTCGGTAGCGGGGATATGGGCTGACCAGCAAAAATGCTGCTTAACGCCGCCAACACATTGCGGCCTTGTTTTTTGATAGTCGAAATGTAGCCGCGAATTCGACAAAAAGCCTTCGCGCCGCC
>JAJNQA010000082.1 GCA_021155085.1 Heliomicrobium sp.
GTCAGGTGGTGCAGGTTATGGCCCTGGTTGAAGGCGCCCGCGTTGGCCGTCGCGTTCGGGTTGAAGTTGATCACCGAGCCCAGAATCGCGTTACCGTCCCGTTGATACAATCGCATCCAGCCCGAACGGCCCGCCGTGATGCGCGGCACCATGTTGTTCACCTGGAATCGGTACTGGCAGTTACTCGAATTCAGCGTGAAGCTCAATAGCTCACCCCGTCAAAGGCGAGCGTCGCGGACACCGAGTTGCTGTTGCACGCCGCCCAGAACTCCGAACCCGCCAGCGAGGAGATCGCTTTCGCCCCCAGGTTCGCCCCGTGGCCGCTGGTGAACTTCAGAACTGATTGCAAGTTTCATCCTTCACAAAACTCCCTGAGATTGACCAATGTGAAGGCCATTAATTTGAATTCGGGATGACGTTTCTGCTTTCTCTCAAAACGTAAAAACAAACGTTTGAATTTGCCTTCCCACGCAAACACCCGTTCGATGGTAAAGCGGGCAGCGTAGCGAGCATCATCTTTCCCATCCGGGCCTGCCTTGATCGGCAGTTCTTTCCACTGCATCACGGTGTAAAGAATTTTGAGGATGTAGTTGAAAACCTTGTGGTAACCGATCTTGCATTTCGGCCCCCGCTTCGGCAGCGACAAGTGCGGCAAGATAAATTTCTCGAACTCTTGCTCGCTCAACTGTACGGGAATGACCTTGTATTCAGGCTTTTCTTGCTTTTTCGATTTTTGACTCAAGATTGATTTGTGTCCTGCGATGATCTCTCAATTCGGCGCTTGGACACCTATCATCACAGGTCAAGCTAATTTTTCAAAACTTGCAACCAGTTCACTTCTTTGTGAGTTTGAATAACTAACTCGGCATGACTTGTCCGTCGTTATCTTGAGGAGGACTTACCAACGCGGCGGAGTCTGTGTCGCTCTCAACAAAACGGTCAACCATGTGCTGAAAACTTGCAAACTAAAAACATCTGGGCTTATCCCTCCGAGGCAGACTTGCTCACGATTTCCGCAAACGCTATCCTAGCGCCCGCTCTTGAGCAAACTTCTGGAGCAAGCGCCCTACTTGTCCTAATTCGAAATAGACGCAAATCCGGTTCAATCAGAAATCAAACGCTATGGAATCCAACAATCAAACTTCACCGCAATCCTTCTGGACACTGACACGCATTGGCTTGATCGGCTCGGGCGTTTTGCTGATCGCCGCAATTGCGTCGGCGCTTTACAACAGAAGCGAAGAGTCCGTCATCACTTCCGATGGGCAGCCGGTCGCACAAGTAACGCCGATGCCCAACAATCGGCCTTCGATCATTTCCCAGCCCAGCGCGCCGCCGCCACAACCAGCCGACCTGGCAACCGTGATGCAGGCAGGTTTCAAAACGATTGACGGCAAGACCCGGAAACTCGCGGATTATTCCGGCAAGATTCTAATTGTGGATTTGTGGGCAACCTGGTGCGGCCCCTGCCGGCAGGAAATTCCGCATCTGGTCGAGATGGCCAGCACGTACAAAAGCAAAGGCGTTGAAGTGGTCGGCCTGACCACCGAAGACCCCGCCATCATCGAAAATGTCCGGGAATTCTCCAAACAGTTCAAGATCAATTACGCCGTCGGTTTCGCCAATCCGCAAATGGCCTTCAGTCTGATGAACGGACGCAACGGCATCCCGCAGACGATCATCATCGGACGCGACGGCAAGGTCAAAAAACATTTCGTCGGCTTCAGTGCGGCCATCAGCGTTCCACAAATGAAGGCCGCGTTGGACGAAGCAGTGGCGGCAGGCTGATCGGAGTTCAATACCGCGAGCGCAACAACCCGTTCGCTACCGCTCGCGGTACTGACTCAAAGCCATTGCCACCGCGCCAAAAATCATCAACAACGCTCCCGGCGGAACCAGCCAGATTGCCAGCCCCGGATCACCTTCGGGATGCCAGACACCAGCCAGCAAAAATCCCGCCGGCATCAGAATCGAACCAATTCGCAAAGCCGCTTGCGCCCACCGGGGAACAGGCACGAAATGCCGCCCCGTCAACGCCGCCAGAATCAACACCGCGCTGAGCAAGGTTCCATGCGTATGCGCCAGCCGGAAAAGTTCGCGCCGTTGTGGATCATTCAAATAGCCTGGCGCTTTGTAGCCGAGCAAGCCTTCCAGCAGCAGCCCCATCGCCATCCAGCAGGCAACGCCAATCCAGCCCTGCCGCAGCAGGTTTTCAAATGGATGTTCCATCTCTTTCGATTTTTCCGCGCCAGCCATTCACTCTCCCACTTCGACATCAATGTTGATGCGCCGCGCGCGCAGCGCCTGCGCCAGTGAAAAGACTTCTTGCCGGGCCTCTCTTTTTGAATCTTGATACTTCGCCCACCATTGCTCAAAAGCAACTTTCCGGGCGGCTTCCGTGCCCAGGTAATCCGGTTTGGGCAGGGTTTGCGAATTCGCCGCCAAGCCCTGCGCGGCGAAGAAGCGCACAATCGGATAGTTGTCGCTGAACGCTTCGATCAAAAACGGCGCGGCCCAATTCGGATCAGGTTTCACGGGGCCGCTGCCCCCAAGCGCCTCGGCAGCCATCGCCCGCATCAGCGCGTCTCCGGCAAACAGCGCGCGAATGCCTTCCGGCTGATTGAAAATTTCGTCCTGACTCGGCTGCGCGTGACCGAATCTTCGCGGCCAAAGCTGGCGGCTGGCGGCAATTGCCCAATTCACGGATTTGTCCAGATGGCATTGGCTGCAAGCGTTCGGCACGTTTTGGGAAGCCGTCAATTGCGGATCCGGCACGGTGATGTCGTGCGTGCGATGAAAGGTCATCACGCCATAAACCACGCGCGGCATATGGCAGTTGTAACAGCGGCTGCCCATGGATTCGGCTTCGTGCCCGCTGTGCGTGGCAAGTTGCGAGGGTTGCGAAAACTGCTGATGGCAACCGAGACAGGGTTTGTCGGTCAGGTTTTCCGGTTTGATCTGCCCTTTCACGTCGCCTTCGTGCATGGAATGGCAGGTCAGGCAATTGATGCGATTTTGATGATTCCCTTTGGTGAAGCAGGTTGAGCGCAGAATTCCCTGATATTCATACGCCGTCAATCTCGGCGAGCCGTTCTGCCAGAACCGGCTGGCGAAGGAAAACTCGCCGATCTTCGTTTCGCGCGTGACCGAACGATAAAACCGCGCCAGGTCATCGCCTGCGTTGAACGGGTCGCCTTTGGTCAAAATCTCCTGAATGCGATCCATCGGCTGCGGAACGCGCTGTCCGTGGCAATGGCCGCACACCATCATCGAGCGTTCGGCGGCGAGTTTGCGCGGATTGACGATTTGTTTCTCCGCCGCGTCCGACAACCGCCACCATTCGCGCGTGAACGGCGAAGAAGCTGCTTCCGCGTGTGCCGCCGCCGCGCCGTGACAAGCGCCGCAGGCAATGCCAAGTTCCGTCACTTCGGTCGCGAATTTGCGCGCCTTTTGATCCATGTGCGGCTGCGCTTTGACGTTGTGGCAGAAAACGCAGTTCTGATCCCAGGTCGCCTGATGCTGAAAGAAGTTCTCGCCGTCGGGATAAAAAAACGATCCGTTCAAACTCATCCAGCGGCGGTTCACCAAGTCATACGCCAGCGGCAACCGCGTGTATTGCCCATCCTGCTTGCTCAGATATTGTTCAATGCGGCGCGAACCGACCGTGCGGTCAATGGCAAAAACTTGCCGGCGGCCATTGGCAAAGTTGAGCGACATCGTGAAACCATCGCCCCGCCGCTCCATCTTCGCTTTGACGTTCAGATATTCCAGCGAATTGTCGCGCTCGAAATCGCCTTGCACGGTTCCGGGCCGCGCTTCCTGCGTCATGCGGCTGTGATGCGTCCGCGCCCACGAAGCGTAATGATCAGTGTGGCAGGCCAGACACTTTTGCGAATCCAGATAGTTTTCATCCGCGTGCCCGGCGCGGCGTCCGACGAATTCGGGCCGCGCGGCAAAAACCAACACCGCCACTGCCAGCGCAGCCGCGACGGTAATCAAAGCGGATTTGACGACCAAAGTTTGCTTCATCGGAAAATTGGGTTGGGTGAACTTGCGACGCCGGCACAGTAGGGCGGGTTGAAGTTTCAGTCAACGGCGCAAGATAATTCCCCCGCTAACTCAAGACAATGAAATCAACCATTCTCCATTCCCCCAATTGCCTGACAGGGAGAAGCCTTTCTTCCCTGACCATTAATGGTTAATTTGTAATGGTTGATGGTTAATGACCGGAGATTGACTTTACGCCATTGGCCTGAAAACAGGCATGTTTTTTGGAGGAAAAACTTCATGCGAAAAATCAGTTCATTCATTTCCAGCCTGGCCGCGCGCGTTCTGATCGCGCTTTTTCTGGCTGGCTGTGGAAGCGCCGATTCCGCCAGCGTGCCAAATTCCCTATCGCCAACGCCATCCGCGGCGGAAACGCCTTCGATCGTGCCCCAATCAGCAGGAGACAACCCAATGGAAACCAGGCTCGCCGCTGCCGACAATGAATTCGGCGTCAATCTTTTCAACCAGCTTACCCGGCAGGACAAGGACAGGAATGTTTTCTTTTCGCCGCTCAGCGTGGCGTTCGCGCTGGCCATGACCTACAACGGCGCGACCGGCGAAACCAAGCAGCAGATGGCGCGGGCGTTGAAATTCGAGGGGATGAACCACGCGGAATTGAATCAGGCCAGCGCTGCTTTGATGAACACGCTGAAAAGCGCCGATCCGCAGATCGAATTCTCCATCGCCAATTCCCTGTGGGCACGGCAGGGCCTGAAATTCAACGAAGCATTTCTGGCGCGCAACCGCGAATTTTTCAAAGCGGAAGTCGCCACGCTGAACTTCGGTGATCCGGCAGCGAAAAATACCATCAACAATTGGGTGAGCAAGAACACCAACGGCAAAATCCCCACGATCATTGACCAGATTGACGCGCAAAAAGTCCTGTTCCTGATCAACGCCATTTATTTCAAAGGCCAGTGGCAGAAAAAGTTCGACCGGGCGCTGACCAAAAACGAACCGTTTCACCTGCTGGGCGGCGGAGAGAAATCCGTACCCATGATGTCGCAATCCGGAAAGTATCAGTACCAGCGCGGCGACAGGTTTCAGGCCGTCAGCCTGCCCTACGGCCAGGGAAGCAAGAGCCTGTATTTGTTCCTGCCCGATGAAGCTTCCTCGCTGAATGAGTTTTTGAAGGGGTTCAGTTATGAAAAGTGGGAGCAGTGGATGCGGGGTTTTCGCAATACGCCGGGCGAAGTGAAGATTCCGCGCTTCAAACTCGATTACGACCGCACATTGAACGATGCGCTGAAAGCGATGGGAATGGAAGCCGCCTTCGCCGAAGGCCGCGCTGATTTCAGCGGCATCAGTGAAGAGCGCAAACTCTTCATCAGCGAGGTCAAACACAAGGCCATTGTCGAGGTCAGCGAAGAAGGCACGGAAGCTTCGGCAGCGACATCGGTCGGCATCAGCGTGACTTCGGTCATGGCGCCGCAGCAGCCATTTCGATTCATTGCCGACCGGCCTTTCCTGATGGCGATTCGCGATCAGCAGACAGGCGTGATTCTGTTTCTGGGTGCGGTGATGGATCCCAAATAAGCCGGAGCCTGGGTACGCATCGCTTCCAGCGTGCGTACCCAGGGCTATAACAGCGCGTAATGCTGAATCGCCATCACGCTCAACGCATCCGTGATCTTCCCTTCCCTGACCATTTGCAGCGCTTCGGCAAACGGCACGCGCATCAATTCCAGTTTTTCGGTTCCTTCCGGCTCCGCCTCATGCTGGGTCAGGTTCGTCGCCAGATAATAAATCGCGGCTTCGTCCGACACGGAATTCGACAAGTGCGCGGTGCCGAGTTCCTTCCATTCAGCGGCGACCAGGCCGGTTTCCTCCAGCAGTTCCCGCCTGGCGGCTTCCAATGGTTCTTCGCCTTCGGGGCAACCGCCTTCTGGAATCTCCCAGGAATACACATCCAGCGTGTACCGATACTGCCCGACCAGATAAGTAAAGCCTTCGTCATCAATCGGCAGCACGCCGATGGCCAGATTGCGGTAATGCACCACGCCATAAATGCCCGGCAATCCGTCTGGGCGAATCACTTCGTCGTGCCGGACGCGAATCCAGGCGTTTTCATAAGCTACGCGGCGGCTGACCGTCTGCCATGGGTTTGAGAATTTATCGTTCATATTGTCGTTGCGCGAACTGTCAGTTTGCGTCTTTCGCCATTGTCAAAATCATTGACTGGTTTGGTTACCGTAGAGAAAGCCTCGAATAAGTGGCGCAAACTGACAGTTCGCGCAACCCGGCTTTTCGGCGCGCGAGTCTAAACGATAAGATCGCGGCATGAAACTGACCCAATTCTGGCGCGCCTTGTGGTCGGACAAATCCATCGAAGAGAAAATGGAACCGCCGCTTGGGCTGGATGAAGACCCCTTTGCTGAACCGGTCATCATCGAAATTCGCGACGTGATTGACCTGCATTCGATCCCGCCCAAACAGATCAAGGAAGTTGTCGAAGAGTATTTGCAACAAGTCCGCGCGCGCGGCTTTCGACACGTTCGCATCATTCACGGCAAAGGCATCGGCGTGCAGCGCGAAGCCGTTCGCAAAATTCTGAGCCGCACGCCGTTCGTCACGGCGTTTTATGATGCGCCGCCGCAAGCCGGAGGACTGGGAGCGACGATTGCCGAACTCGATGCGCCGTCAAGTGGCGATTCGCAAAAGCCTCCGCTAGAATAGCCAGCCTTAACACTCAATCCGCGTAAAAGGAATCATCAATTCAATGTTCAATCTTCCTCCGTTCAAGAATGAGCCGTTCGCCGATTTCAGCGACGAGCGAAACGCGCAAGGCATGCTCCGGGCGCTGGAACAGGTCGAAACCCAGCTTGGCCGCGAATATTCGCCGATCATCGGCGGCGAGCACATCCAAACCGGCAACACAATTGATTCGGTCAACCCCTCGCAATTCGCGCAAGTCGTGGGCCGCGTCCACCACGCCGACAAGGAACTTGCCGATAAAGCCATCGAAACGGCCTGGACGGCGTTCAAAACCTGGAAGCACGTCCCGGCGGAAGAGCGCGCGGCCTATCTGATTAAAGCCTCCGCCGAAATGCGCCGCCGCAAAAACGAATTCAACGCCTGGATGGTCTACGAAGTCGGCAAATCCTGGGCAGAGGCCGAAGCCGACACCGCCGAAGCGATTGACTTCATGGAATTTTACGCGCGGCAGGCGCTGCGCTTTGCCGAACATCAGCCGCTGACGCAATCGCCGCTGAAGGACGAAGTCAACGAAGTGAAATACATCCCGCTTGGCGTCGGCATCGTCATTCCGCCGTGGAACTTTCCGCTGGCGATCATGGCCGGAATGACAATGGCGGCGGTCGTTGCGGGCAACACGGTCATCGTCAAACCTTCGGATGATTCGCCGGTCATTGCCGCCAAATTCATGGAGCTGCTGGAACAGATCAGTTTGCCGCCCGGCGTGGTCAACTTCCTGCCGGCGGATGGACCAACAGTTGGCGAATATCTGGTCGAACACCCGCAAACACGGTTTATTTCTTTCACCGGTTCAATGGCAGTCGGCTTGCGCATCAACGAACTGGCCGCGAAAACGCAGCCCGGCCAAATCTGGATCAAGCGCGTGGTCGCCGAAATGGGCGGCAAAGACACCATTGTCGTGGATGAAACCGCCGATCTGGATGACGCCGCCGCTGGCATCGTTGCTGCCGCGTTTGGTTTTTCCGGCCAGAAGTGTTCCGCCTGTTCGCGCGCGGTCGTGGTCGAATCGGTTTATGACGAAGTGCTCGCCAAAGTCGCCGAACGCACCAAAAAGCTGACCGTCGGCAATGTCAAAGAGATCAAACACTTCACCGGCCCGGTTTCGAGCAAGCGCGCCTTTGAAAAAATCAGCAGCTACGTTGAAATCGGCAAGCAGGAAGGCCGCGCCGTTGCCGGCGGCGAACGCCACGAACTCGCGGACGAAGGCTTTTTCATTCAGCCGACCGTCATCGCCGACGTTGACCCGAAAGCCCGGCTGGCGCAGGAAGAAGTCTTCGGTCCCGTGCTGGCGTTCATCAAAGCCAAGGACGTGGACGATGCCTTGAACATCGCCAACAACACGATCTACGGCCTGACCGGCGCGTTCTATTCCAGCCAGCGTGATCGGATCGAACGCGCGCGGCGCGATTTCCACGTCGGCAACCTGTACATCAACCGCAAATGCACCGGCGCGCTGGTGGACGTGCATCCGTTCGGCGGCTTCAATATGTCAGGGACGGATTCCAAGGCGGGCGGGCGCGATTATTTGGGCTTGTTCCTGCAAGCGAAATCCATCGCCGAGAAAATGTAAGCCAGTTTGCAGCTAGGAGCAGGTCGTCAGCGTTAAGATTCGTGATGGAAAGTGTGTTAAACCGTCTGGTAGAACTTGAGAAGGAAGATTAATGAAACTCCACGCTCTAAAGCATTTTTTTCAAGCGGGCTTGTTGATCTTCACGATTTGTCTGTTCGCGTTGCAAAACGCTTATTCCTGCTCCTGTAAAAATCCGCTCCCTCCCTGTGAAGCTTTCAGTGAAGTTTCAGCGGTATTTGTTGGCCGCGTTGTCATTAGTTCAAAACAGCATGTATCCAAAGACGAACATGGAGAGGTGATTTATCCCGCTGGAAAAATCCTTTTTGCCATTGAAAAATCTTATCGTGGCAACCTTGGTAAAGAGGTGAATATCAGTATTGGCCCTTGCGGGTATAGATTCAAACTTGGCGAATTGTACCTTGTTTATGCTTATTGGGATGCGAAACAAGGATTTAGCACAAGCATTTGTACCCGCACACGGCCTTTCAACCAGGCGACTGAGGATCTGGCATTCCTCCAAAACCTTCCTGCCAAAGGAACTGGTGTTACGATCCACGGAGTAGTTTACAAAGATGTCACTTATAAAGAGGGGGATCGAGAGGCAAGGTATGACGGATTACCCAGCATTTCGATCACTGCTAGAAATTCGGGAGGACAGGAATTCAAAACTGCGACTGATGACGGTGGCAAATATGAATTCAAAGGGCTGAAGGCCGACATTTATACCGTAGAAGCAGCACTCCCGGATTATTACCAAAAGGGCGAATATCGCTCAATGCTCAAGCTGAAAATTGTAGACAGAGGTTGTGGCGATGCATCATTTTCTGCGGTGTATGATGGCCGAATCAGCGGCAGTATAGTGAATGCCGAAGGCCGCACAGTTGCCAAAGGTAAAGTCGTGCTGCTTTCTGTGGATAAAGAGGAAATGCCGCCGCCAATGCACGAGGATGGAAGTGACTACATCCGGGATCAGGGCCGTTTCGAGCTCACGGGAATCCGGCCAGGCCGGTACCGATTGGGAATCAACGTAAATGATCCTGCGGACGAAGAAATGCCCTACCCTCCAGTCTGGTATCCGGGAGTTCCTGAAAAGTCTCAGGCGATGATTATTGACGTAGGGCCTGGGCAGAAATTTTCTGACATTGTCATCAAACTCCCTCGGAAATTGATCAAGCATACAATTCAAGGCACGGTTGTCTGGCCAAATGGCAAGCCAGTCCCTGAAGCATCAGTCCACTTGGAACATCTTGAATATCCTGACTGGTGCGTGAATGGGTGTGGCAACGCGGATAAACAAGGCCGATTTACTCTAATCGGTTATCAAGGCTTGAAGTATCGAATTCAAGCCAATACCGATGTGGTCAATACAAACACCCAATCGGTCTATGCCGTGCCGTTTCCAATTGAAATTAAGCAGGACATCATTGGATTGAAAATTGTACTGACTCTGGATCAGAAGACCTTTGAGGAAAAGTACGAAAAGAAGTAGCAGAACTAGCCTGAATTAAGGAAGAAACATGAAAGTAACGATTGTTCTCGCGCTGATCATCAGTTTTATGTTGCTGGCAACGCCGAACGCACAAACGCGATCAAGCACAAATGCGACACTGGCAATCGGCTCCGCTGCACCTGAATTTGAGTTGAAAGACCTGTCCGGCCAGCCGCGCGCCCTGAAAAGCTATCGCGGCAAGCTGACGGTCGTCACCTTCATTTCGGCGCGCTGCCCGATCTCGAATGCTTACAAGGAGCGCGTTAAAGCCCTGGCGGAAGATTATTCCAAACAAGGCGTCGCTTTCCTGGGCATCAACGCCAGCGCCGATGAACCAATTGACGAAGTCCGTGCTCACGCCGAACAAAACCAGTTCAAGTTCACGATCCTGAAAGACGAAGGCAACGTTGTCGCCGACGCTTACGCCGCCGAGCGCACGCCGAAGGTGTACGTGATTGATGCCGAAGGCGTGTTGCGGTATCAGGGCCGGATTGACAGTTCGCACAACCCGCGCCTGGTCAAACGCCAGGATTTGCGCGCGGCGCTGGATGAATTGCTCGCCGGAAAACCGGTCAGCGTCGGGAGCACGCAAGCGATGGGCTGCATCCTGCAACGCACCCAGGATTTGGCGCAAAGCAAAACCGCAAAGCCTGCTGTGACCAAACCTGTGGCGACAAAACCTGCCGCTGGCAAACCGGCGGCGGCCAAGCCCGCCGCGAAACCCGCAACCCCTGTCGCCGCCGGTCCCAAAGTTCCACTGCTCAAACCTGCCGCGTTTGGCGCGCTGATCAAACAGTCGCAAGGCAAAGTCCTGGTCATCAATTTCTGGGCGACGTGGTGTGGGCCGTGCGTGGCGGAGTTTCCAGAACTGGTCAAGATTGATCTGGCCTACCGCGACAAAGGCGTGCGGATGGTCGGCATCACCGCCGATGATCTGGAAGATTTGAAGACCAAGGTGATTCCCTTCCTGCGGGAACAGAAAGCCGAGTACGAGAACTTTTTGCAGGACACGGACGATCCGCAGCAGATGGTGGATGTGGTAATGAAAGATTGGCCCGGCGTGCTGCCCGCGACTTTCGTTTATGACAAAACCGGCAAGCTGGTCTGGCATCGCTTCGGCATCATTGACCGCGACGCGCTGACGGCGGAAATTGAAAAGGCGCTGAAGTAATCAATCTCGCTTCAACTGCGCGCGCAACCGTTCCAATTCTTCGCGCAGTTGGGCGTTTTCGTTTTCGGCTTTGGCTGCACGATCTTCCGCTTGCGTAGCGCGATTTTCGGCCTGCTTGGCAAGGGTTAAAGCTGTGGCCGCGCGGCTTTCGGCAATGGCCGCAAGTTCGTAAGCTGTCGGGATCAAATTTCCTTTGGCGTCGAGCCAGCGCAGCCAGGTGGTTTCGGTGTTCTCAAAGACGCCGGTCCACAAGGTCAAACTCAATCCGACGTTCGGAAGCCGGTAATCGGCGCGACGCCTGTAATGACCGGCCAGTCCGGGTTCGTAAACAGAAAGCTTGTCCCCCTCAAGCACACCGAAAGGATCGAAAACGACGTAGTAATCAACGCCCATGCGGGAGTAGCGTTTTTGCTTTCGATCCATCTCGCCGCCTTTGCGGTTGGAAACGATTTCGATGGCGACATCGGGGGCTTTCTCGAACTCCCAAACGTAATAGGCGCGAACTTCGTTGAGTTCCCATCCTTCGGGACGTTCGACATCCAGGCTGATGAATACGTCGGGCACGATTGCTGGCTGGTAAGGCGAAACGAAAATGCCGACATTGGCGTCGGCCATGAACTTGCGCGGTTCTTCTAATGGTTCTTCGCCGGCTGGCGGAATCCAGCCGCTGTAGAGCGATTGGACGAGCAGCCGCTGCTGCTGGGCTGAGAAGATGTTGTCCACAGGCTCATCGTCCTCCGTAACCAGATTTTTGACGGCTTCAGTGAAAGCGTCCAACTGTTCTTGAGAAATGAGTGATGACATAAGCAGTTCCTTCGATTCGTTAGCGGGCTTTTGGCGCGGCAAGTCTAGTTCAGCTCGCAAAAGGAAAACAATCGGCTCTTGATGCAATTTTCCAATTTCCAAGGTTCTATCTTTCTGATCGGCTTTATGGCTTGCGGCAAGACGACGGTCGGCCCGGCTCTGGCAGCCAGGCTGGACCGTCGTTTTGTTGATCTCGACCCGCTGATTGTGGCCGAGGCCGGTTGCTCGATCGCCGAATTGATCGCCCGCGAAGGCGAAGCACGGTTCCGGCAAATCGAAACGGAAATGCTTCGCCGGACGGCGCAAACTGAGTCCGCCGTGATCGCGCCCGGCGGCGGAGCCATCACCCGGCAGGAAAACCGCGAATTGATGGCGGGCTTCGGCCTGACGGTCTGGCTGGATGCGCCGTTCGAGTTGTGCTGGCGGCGAATCGGGCAGGATGAAATCGTCCGTCCGCTGGCCCCCGACGAAGAAACCGCTCGCGCACGCTACCAGCAACGTCTGGCGCTTTATCAACAAGCCGCCGTTCGCGTCGTCATCCACGAAACACAAACCCCGGACGAGATCGCCGAAGCCATTGTTGGCAAACTTTCCCTTCAATTCTTCGAAAAATGTGGGACAGGCTTCAGCCTGTCTTCACAGGGGACAGACTAAAGTCCGTCCCACGTTTTCTGACCGCAATGAAACCTGAGCGCATACTGGTACGTGGAACAAACTGGCTGGGCGACGCGGTCATGACGACGCCGGCGCTGGAACGACTGCGCGCGTCTTTCCCTGAAGCCCGGATCACGCTGCTGGCGACGCCGCTGACCGCCGGACTGTTTGAAGATTCTCCTTTTCTCGATGACATCATCGAATACCGCCGCCGCGACGAAGGCGTCAAGGCGTTTTTTGCCACGGTCAGGCTAATTCGCGATCGTCGCTTCGATCTGGCGGTGCTCTTTCAAAACGCCTTTGAAGCGGCATTGCTCGCCTGGTTGGGCGGAACGCGATTGCGAATCGGGTTTGCCGAACAAGGCCGCAGCTTGTTGCTGACGCACAAACTCCATCGCGGCGACCGGCATCGCAACCGGCATCAGATTCACGATTACCTGGACATCGTCGCCGAATGCGAACGGGTGTGTTTGGGAAGCGGTTTCAAACCGGCGGTGGAACAGCCGCTGCCTTCGCTCGTCGCAGGCAGGGCGCAGCGAATGGCTGCCGGCAATTTGCTTCGTTGTTATGGCCTGGATGCCGCAAAGCCGGTGGTTGCGCTAAATGCAGGAGCAACCAACAGCCGCGCCAAATGCTGGCCCGCGGAAAACTTCGCCGCGCTCGCCGAACGCCTGATCACAAAATTGAATGCGCAAGTCGTCCTGATCGGCGGCGCCGCCGAATTGGATTATGCGGAGCGTGTCGTTTGGCGAATGAAAAAAAATGGCATCGTCAACCTGGCCGGAAAAACCAGCCTGGCGGAATTGATCGGATTGCTCGCTGAATGCGATCTGCTGGTCAGCAACGACACCGGCCCGGCACATGTTGCGGCGGCGCTGGGAACGCCGACACTGACGATTTTCGGTCCAACCAACGAATTTGAGACTTCGCCGACCGGACGGCACGCCGAACTGATTCGCGCCCCGGGCATTGAATGCGCGCGCTGCATGCACCGCGACTGCCCGATTGACCATCGTTGCATGACGCGCATCGCGCCGGAAGATGTGCTGGCAAGGGCACGGCAGCTTTTGAATCAACACAGTGAGCAGTACTGAATTATGTTTCGTCCATTGATGCATCATCTGGAAAGACGGCTGCACGCGCGAGATATGGGTTTGCGCGTGGCGCGTCCGTTTGAATGGGGATTGGAATTTTTAGGCAACGGCGACGCGGATCACGATCCGCGCGAATTCATACGGCAATTCAACGCCGAGGCGATTGCCAACAGCGAACGCTTCTTCACGCCGCCGCCCAGCCACGCTTCCGATTTTGAAGCCACCCAGGAAGCCGACCATCTCCTGCTGCGGTTTCCCAGCGGCATCGTGACGCCGTATGAAAAGAACAATCTGGTTCACGCGCGTTACTTCCCTGCCGGCAACAATGACCGCGCGGTGATCGTCACGGCGCAATGGAACGCGCAGCCGGATTCACACCTTGCGTTGTGCCACGCGCTGAATCGTTTTGGAATTTCGGCCTTGCGATTGAGTTTGCCTTATCACGACCGGCGCATGCTGGACGGGCACACGCGGGCGGATTTCATGGTCAGCCCGAACATTGGCCGGACCATTCAGGCTGTTCGCCAGGCGGTGCTGGATATTCGGCGCAGCGCCGACTGGCTTTTCGACTCAGGCGTCAAACGCGTTGGATTGATGGGCAGCAGCATCGGTTCCTGCGTTTCCTGGCTGGCGTTCATTCACGACCAGCGGCTGGAAGCGGGCGTCTTCAATATGGTTTCGAGCTGGTTCGGCGATGTCGTCTGGCGGGCGCTGACGACATCGCATCTGCGGCGAGAGCTTGAATCCGAACTGACCGCGGAGGAAATTCGCGAAGTCTGGAAAACCATCAGTCCCAGCGCGCACACGCACCGGCTGCCCCAAGTGCGGCGGCCGGCGCTGTGTATTTCCGCCAATTACGACCTGACGTTTCTGCCCGATCTGACGCGAATCTTTCTGGACGATTGCGACCGGCATGGCGTCCCGACGGAAAAGAAGTTCCTGCCCTGCGGCCATTACACCATTGGCCAGACGCCATTTAAGTACCTGGACGCGTTTCATGTCATCAACTTCTTCCGCCGGGTATGGCGATGAATTAATGGATCACAGCTTTGCCGGAGGCGCTTCCCAGGTCAGTTTGGTCAATGAAAATCCCAACCGCCGCTGATCGGCATTGGCGGGATTGAGTTGATTGGGAATGAAAACCTGATCCGTGCCGATGCGCAGTTCGGACCACTTCCCTTCTCCCTGCTGCGCCGGAGAAATGAGGAACTCTTTTTGCAGAGGATTTTTCTGAAGCCTGGTTTGATCGAGCAGCGCCCCGTTCAAACTGATTTTGAACGTGCCCGGATGCGGCAATGAATCCAGCGGCGCGTTGCCTTCGATCCGCAACCGCATCGGCTGCCCGGTGTTTTCCAATTGAACCACACCTTCATCGCTCATCCAGCGCCAGCTTTCACCTTCGCCATTACGTTCCAGACCGGAAAATCCCAGTTCGTAGTTGATGGCGGGCGGCGCTTTTTCCAACGGGCGGATGTGCCATAGGCTGAGATGGCGCATTTGGCCCCGTTCGTGCCATTCGCCCGGCACACGCTTTTGCGCCTCCGCCACTTCGTGCTGCATCAACAGCGCATAAAACTCATAGCCTTTTTCCTGGATGCGATTTTTCACGCTTGGCCACAACTCCGGCGGAATCATGTCCCAGCGCAAAATCAGCCGGTCGGAATAAAATTTCAGGGCGCCGCTCATTTCGCTGGTGACGATCACGGCCCGCGCGGGCACGCGCGCATCCGCCCAACGGCTGGAATCGGCGTGAATAGCCTGCCCTCTGCCGGTGCTCAGGACTCGGGTCTGGTGAGTATGGTAGGCGGCGAAACCAAGCGCCAGGGCCAACAATACGGTACAGACAACCCAACGCAGGGAACGCCGCACGTGCAGCCGGTCGCCCAGTAACCACTGCGCCGTCAGCAAAGCGCCCAGAATCAGTCCCGGATAGCCGGGCAGCAAAAACCGCGTGTACCACCAGTCTTCGTAGATTTTGTAGCTGCAATAAAACAGCAGGAACGTCCCGAACCACGCCAGCAGCAACGCGCGCTCCCGTCGCGGCAAAAGCCGGTTCGCGCCTGTGCCCAGCCAGCCCAGCAACAGCAAAGGACTCATCGTCATGGCCAGCCAATAAACATAGTGAGTGAAGCGCGCGCCAAATCCCGAAGCGGTAAACTCGCTTTGCAGATTGATCGAACCATAGCCGGTCTGTAATGGATGACCGTATGCCGCCTGGTTGTAGCCCAGGAAGATTGCCGCCAGCGGCACACCGCCAAGAATGAAGAAAAGCAGCGTCCTCGGTTTCAGCCGCAAACAAAAAGCGAGCGGAACCAGCAACAGAATATTGGTCGGGCGCACCAGAAACCCAATCCCGAAGGCCGCTCCCGCCAGCGCCGCCCAGCGGTCGTCCGTCCGCGAACGCAAGCCCGCCCAGATCAGCGCCAGCGACCAGAACAACGCCGTCACGTCGCTCATCGGTTGCAAGACCATGAAAACGAAGGTTGGATTGACGGCCAGAATCGCCGCTCCCGCAAAAGCGAACGCACGGGACAATCCAAGCCGGAGGCCGATTCCGTACAGCAGCAGCAGGCTCAGCATTCCCATCAACGGGCTGATGAAAAACGGGCCGTATTTCCAGCCCAGCAGCAGCGCTCCGGCGGCCAGATGCAGCGGGAAGCCAACCGGATACACCGGCGACAGGCGCGC
This sequence comes from Heliomicrobium sp., assembly GCA_021155085.1. Lineage (GTDB taxonomy): Bacteria > Acidobacteriota > Blastocatellia > RBC074 > RBC074 > RBC074. The sequence goes on from JAJNQA010000082.1 coordinate 16,233, forward strand.
CGTTTCCGAAGCGCCTCTTTCCACGCGCGTGGTGTAAGGCAAGGTTGAAAAAATCGGCCCGTAGTTGGCCGGGAAATCGAAAGCATCCAGCTCCGGGATCGGCAGCAGAACGCGTCCCTCCAGCACCGAACGCGCGATGGTGGCATAACCGGAACTGTCCGCCCCGCCAACCGCATACGAAGCGTGTTTGACCAGCACGCCGCCGTAAATCAGCAGCAACGCCAGCATCCCCGCATTCAGAAGTTGCGCCTTGCTCAGACGGCGCGCCCGGTTCGCCACACTTTCCACCACGCTGAAGCCACGCGCGCGGCTGACTTTCCCCGCGCCCGCGCCCGCCAGCAACAGCAGCGCGCCCAACAACGACCACGCCGCGCCATTGCGAAAGCTGTGCGCGCGATAGACGAATTCGATGCGATGGTCGCCCGCCGGCACGAATAATCCGCGCAACAGGTAATTAACCTTTTCGACGGGCGCGCGTTTGCCGTCAATCCATGCTTCCCACCCCCGGTAATAGACCTCGCTCAAAACCAGAAAGCCGTCCCGCGGGTTGCGGGTTTCCAACTCGATGCCGTTCGGTTCGTAGCGCGTGACTTTCGCCTCGGCATTTGTTGTGTCACCGATTTGCGGCAGCACAATCTGACGACCGCCAAAATCTTCTTTTTCAAACAGCGCTGTTTCCGCCGGGTCGAATGGCGAACCGTCCTTCAGTTTTCCGCTCTTGATGGTCTGCAAAACTTCATTCGTGCTCTGCACCTGCAGGCGTCGCGCAAACCACGCGCGTGGTTGAAACTTCGTGTTTTCGTAAACCGCGACATTGTCCAGCACAGCCAGTTCGCGCCAGCGCGGAAACAGAAAATCGCCTTTGGCCAGGGGATGGCTTTTGCCGGTCGCGCCGTCAAACAACGTGGCCCGCACGATCATCAGATTCGCGTCCGGCAGCGCATAATCAATTTCCAGACGATTGACTTCCGCACGATCAAACGGCAATCGCGCCAGAAAGCGATTGGCCTGAAAACCTTCCGCCGGATCACTTTCAGCGACTTTCGGCCGGCGATGTTTGATGGCGGCTTTCACTTCCGGTTTGTCATATGCCCATTCGGCGGTGTCGCGGCCAGCGCGAAGTTCTCGTTCGATGACCTGGCCGTCTCTGGTGTGAAGCTTGATTCTGACCACCACCGTTTCGTCAGGCACGTGCGTCGAATTCGCCATCAGCGTGACCAGCGCCAGTTCCGTCACCGGCTGGCCGCCCGCCACCACTTCCAGATGCGCGCCCGGCGTCAGCGAATGCGCGACCGGTTCGCGGCTGAACCGAACGCCTTCGATCTCCGTCATCTGCCCCGGATCCTCCGCCGAAGCTTTGTCGCTGATCAGATATTTGACGTTCAGCAGATTGAATCCCTGATGCTCGGTTCCAAAGACGCTGTCATCCGGGATGCCGCCGTCCCAGCCCATATCGCCGCTGATGGCCGATTGGCGCAGCAAGCGCAGCGCGTCGTAGCCGTTGACGCTCTGCAATCCACGGACAATCGAAACATTCGGAAAGTTGATCCGGTGATAGCTGGGACCGTGCGCCTGCGTCGAGTGGCTGACGATGCGGAACGAATTCAGATCGCTTTCGCGCGATTTGATCAATTTGACGGCGGGCGGGTCTTGCAGCTTGTCGTTGATGTTGCTGACAAAATCTTTCCAATGCCAGTTCAGCGCCACGCTGAAGGTCATCAAATCCGCGAACAGCACTGCCACCAGAAACGCCGCCGGAATCCGGGCCAGCCTGCCGTTGTCTTTTTGTTTTACGTACAGCCACAGCGCGCCCACGCTGAGCAGCGCCAGGCCAACCGGCAGCAGCGCTTCGGCATCCGCCAGCGAATTCAATTTCAGCGCCGGTTTGTTCTCGCCAATCAGAAACCGGCTCAGAAACAGGTACGCGACAGCGGTCAGCGCCACGATGACACCCAACAATAGCGCGGACAGTTTGAAAATGCGTTTGGCAATTTGGTCGCCGGCTTGTGCCAGCGCTGTCAGCCCGAGCGCCGCCAGCATGCCCAGACTGAAGGAAAATTCGTAAAGATTCCGCGCCAACGCCCGAAACAGGTTGTACACCGGCACGCCGTGCAACGCGTGATTCAAGCCGAACGGCAAATACCCGCCGAAAGACAACACCAGCGAGACCACGGCCACGCCCGTCCAGAACCGGATCATCGCGCGTTGCCGCCCCGCGCACACGCCACTGCCAACCAACGCCGCCAACGCCAGCAGCAGAGTCAGCAAGCCGAAATACCCGCAGGTTTCGCCCATGTCCGCGAATCCCCAGTAATCTGTTCGGAACAGCGGATACCAGGAACCGCCAAAAAAGAAGGGAAAGACGAAGGTGAAAAGGTTGGCCGGCGGAAACGAAATGGCGGAAAAGTATTCGTAACTGATCGCGGCGCGTTCGCCCATTCGCAGCAATTCGCGTTCGGGCAGCAGTTGAATCATCGAAAGCATCGCGCCGCAAACCACCATTGCCAGCACGCCGGCCGCAAATCGCCAGCGCGCCAGCGGCTGCGTTTGTTCACGTCCTGCCAGCGTAAAAACACAGTACGCCGCGCCAACCAGCCCGGCGTACAAATTCATCTGCGGTTCGCCCGCCAGCAATTGCAACGCGATGAAGGCCGCGCCAAGCGCAATCCATCGCCACGAAACGCGCAGGTAAAGATGCTCAATCGCCAGCAGCATCCACGGCAGCCAGGCCGCCGCCGCAATCCGCGACGTATGGCCGAGATGCGAAATCATGTAGCCGCCGAACGTGAAAGCCAGCCCGCCAATCAATGCACCGGCACGATTCGCGCCAATCTTCCGCGCATACAAATATGTGCCAATCAGCGCCAGGTGATACGTCGTCATTACCACCAGATTCATCGCCGTCACCGGCGAAAACAACGCGAAGACCCAGTTCGGCGGATACAGCGCCCCCGGATACACGCTGGCCAGCAGCGGCGCGCCCGCCAGAATAAAAGGATTCCACAGCGGCCATTGCCCGTCGCGCAACATCTGCCCGGCCAGCACGCGCACGCCCAGGTTCTGCGACAATCCGTCGCCGGGAACCAGCGCCAGCCCCGCCAGCAGCGCGGGCGCAAAGTACAAAATCGGCAGCAGAATCAATGCCGCCACCACCGCAATGCGCGGCCAGGAAGGTGTTCCGCCTTCTTCGTTGTCGGAAGATTTCATAACTGAACTACGGTTTTCGCCGGCGTTTACGCAGGCTGATCACGCCGCCGGCGACCAGCAAAACCAGGCCCAGTGCGGTCCAGGCCGCGCCGGTACGGAAGCTGTGCGCGCGGAAAACGAATTCCACCTTGTGATTGCCGGGCGGCAACTGCACCCCGCGCAGGGTGTAATTGACGCGCTCGACCGGCGCGCGCACTCCGTCCACCCAGGCTTCCCAGCCGCGAAAGTAGATTTCGCTCAAAACCAGAAAACCCGCCTTGGGGTTGTTCGTCTGCACTTCAATGCGGCGTGGTTCGTAGCGCGTGACGCGGGCTTCGCCTTTCGCTTCGGCGGCGCTGCCTGTTGGCAGTTTCAAGTCGCGATTGCCGAACAACTCGCTTTCCAGCAACACCACCTGAGCCGGATCGAAAGGCGTGCCGTCTTTCAACAATCCGGTTTTGATCGTTTGCAGGACTTCGACGCTGGGGATCACCGCCACGCGCGGCGCGAACCAGGCGCGCGGCTGGGCTTTCAGGTTCTCAAAAATTCTGACTTCGCCGAACTGCGCGGCTTCGCGCCAGCGATCCGCGGGCAGATTCAGCGAATCCAGCGGCTGGGAGGTCTTGCTTTCGGCATCGAACAGCGATGCGCGAGCGATGGTGATATCGGCGTCTTGCGGCGCATATTCAAATTCGACGCTGGTGATTTGCGCGCGGTCGAAGCGCAAGCGCGCCAGATACCGGTGCCCTTGGAACCCGCCGGAGTCCCAGGTTTCAGCAATTGGCGCGCGCGCATGTTTGGCGTTTGCCGTCACGTCGGGCCGGTCATACGCCCATTCGGAAGTATCGCGCCCGGCCTGCACTTCGCGTTCGATCACTTGCCCTGTGCCGGTATGCAGTTTGACGCGCAGAATCGGCGTTCCCGTCGCCAGATGATCCGAACGTCCCATCGCCGAAATGATCGCCAGATCGGTGGCCTGGGCGTTGGTCTGAATCTGCGTGTGCGCGCCGGGGCCGAGTTGCAGACTGATCGGTTCGGCGTTGAAGCTGATGTCTTCGATCACCAGTTTTTCAGCGGAAGTGGCGCTGGCGCGCTCGGTCAGCAGGTATTTCGCGTTCAGCAAGTTCAATCCCTGATGCGCCGAGGCGAAGGTGTTGGCTTCGGCAACGTAACCGTCCAGCGTCATCGTGCCGGCGATTTCCGCCATGCGCCAGATGCGCACCGGATCGTAGCCGTTGACGCTGTGCAAACCGCGCGCAATGGAAATGTTCGGATAGTTGATCAAATCCGTGTTCTTGTTGTACGGATCGTTGGAATGGCTGAGCACACGGAAGGAATTGACATCCGGTTCGCGCTCCTTGATCCATTTGACGGTCGGCGGATCGGCCAGCCTGGCGGTCATGTCGTAATCAATCAGCCGCCATTCGTAGGAAAATCCAAACGCCATCAAATCCAGAAACAGCATCAACACAATCGCCGCGCCCGCCACGCTGCTCCATCGCCGCGCGTAAACGACCAGCGCAATCAAACTCAGCCCGAAAAAGACCACGGGAAAGTATATGTCCGGATTCGTCAGCGAACCGGCGACTTCCGGCAGCGGACGTTCCGTCACCAGCTTTTCATCGAAGAAGCGGTAAACAATCACGCCCGCGCCGACAATCAATGCCAGCAAGCCCATCGCCGCGAACACGGCGCGATTGGCGCGTCGCCGTTCGATGCGCGAAAGCGCCGTCACCCCCAATCCAGCCAGCACGGCAATCGCGAAATTGAACTCCATCAAATGCCGGCCCGAAGCGCGAAACAGGTTGTACACCGGCACCTGGTACAGCTTGCGGTAAATGTCGAACGGCAGAAACGAGCCGAACGCCAGCAGCAGCGCCACCACGGCGCAACCCGCCCAGAACCAGATCAACCGGTCAGAGTCTTCCTTGCGCGTCAGCCGGACGGCGAAAATCGCCGCGAAGGCCAGCAGCCACGCCGCCATCCCCACGTAACCGCAGGTTTCCGTCAGATTCCACTTGCCCCAATACGGCACAATGTACGGGTCCAGCGCAGCGCCGCCGAAAAAGTAGGGAAAGAACAGTTGAAAGCTCTGCCCCGGCGGGTAGGAAAATTGCGCGAAGTATTCGTAATCAATTCCGGCGCGTTCGCCGAATTTCAGCAATTCGCGTTCGGGCAGCAACTGAATCATCGAAAGCAACGCGCCGCAGACGCTCATCACCAATGCCGCGCCCAGAAAGCGAATCCGATTTTCCGCCTTCGCCCGGAACAGCAACGTCACCAGCCCGTAAGCGCCCGCAACCATGATCGTGTAAAGCGTCATCTGCGGATCGCCCGCGAAAAGCTGCAACGCGATGAACGCCGCGCCGAGCGCCACCCAGCGCCAGCGAATCTGGAAATGAAGCTGTTCAATCGCCAGCAGCACCCACGGCAGCCAGACCGCCGCATTGATCCGGTTGGTGTGCCCCAGATGCGCGATCATGTATCCGCCAAAGGCAAACGTGACCGCCGCGAAAACCGCGCCCACGCGATTCGATCCGATCCGCCGCATGTACAGATACGTGCCGAACAGCGCCAGGTGATAAGTCGTCAGCACCAGCACATTCATCGCCAGTTGCGGCGACAACACGGCAAACAGCCAGGTCGGCGGATACAACGCGCCCGGCTGAATGCTGGCCAGCAGCGGCATCCCGGCAAAGATGTACGGATTCCACAGCGGTAATTCGCCGCTGGCGAGCATCCGCCCGATCAAAATGCGAATGCCGAAAATCTGCGACCAGCCGTCGCCCGGCGCCAGCGTCACCTTGCCCAGCACCGCCGGGAAGAAATAAATCAGCGGCAGCAGCAGCAGCGTCAGCGCTACAGCGACGCGCGCCAGCCGATCCGAATTTGCAGTAGATGTTTTGGACATAAAAATAAAGCTCAATGTCGTTGGCGGTACACAAACAAGCCACCAAACAGCAGCACCGCCGCGCCAAACACAAAGCCAATTGCGCCCAGCCGGAAGCTGCGCGGGCGATAAACGAATTCGATGCGATGATCGCCTGCCGGCACAATGACGCCGCGCAACGTGTAATCGGTTCGATAAATTTTCGTCGGCTGGCCGTCAACGCGTGCTTCCCAGCCGTCGTAGTAAATTTCGCTCAAGACCAGCAGTCCATTGGAAATGCCTTCTTTGGCAACCTCAATGCGGTGAGGCGCGTAGCTCTTGATCTCCAGTTTGCCGTGAAGAAAATCCGAGCTTTGGGTCAGTGGAACCTTTTCTTCTGTCAACGCTATTATCCTTCCGGCTTTATCGTCAGAGGAATTCCGAATCGTTTTCAAGACTTCTTCGCTCGTCTTCGTGGTAACAAACGGATACAGCCAAACACGAGGCATCGCCCGCAGGTTTTCATACACTTCGACTTGATCAAACCGCCCCAATTGCCGCCAGCGCTCCGACGGCAAATAAAAATTTGCCAGTGGCTCTGACTTGTCGGTGGTTTCGTCAAACAGCGAAGCCCGGATGACCAGCAGCGAAGCGTCTTCGCGGGCGTAAATCCACTCAATCTTTTCGATTTCGGCGCGGTCAAATTTCAGCCGCGCCAGATAGCCGTGCGATTTGAATTCTCCTGCGTCGAAGTCTTCGGCAATCGGCGCGCGGGCGTGCTGGATGGCCGCTTTCACATCGGCGCGGTCATACGCCCATTCCGAAGTGTCGCGCCCCGCTTGCAGTTCGCGTTCGATGACGCGGCCATCGCGGGTGTGAAGTTTCAGCTTCAGAATCGGCGCGCCATCCGGCAAGTGCGTGGAGTTGGCGAGACTGGAAACAATCGCAATTTCGGTCGCCGGAACGTTGCCCGCCGTGGTCGTAATCGCCGAGCCAGGCTTCAAATCCGCTCCGAAATTTGTCCGCGCAAAGTAAATGCCTTCGCGTTCGTAGCCGACTTTCTTCCCGGTCGCACCGCCGTATCCGACAATCAGATATTTGACGTTGAGCAAATCCAGGCCCCGATCTTCCAGGCCGAAGGTTTTCGGGTCCTGCACAAAGCCATTCAAAACCGATCCGGCGGTCCCCGTAATTTCGCCTACGCGCACCGGGCGCAAAATGTCGTAGCCGCTGACGCTCTGCAATCCGCGCAAAATCGAAGTGTTCGGCTGATTGATCAAATCGAAGTTCGGGTCTTCCGGCCACGAATACGCGTAATCGTACGCCTGCACCGGAAAGCTCATGACGCGAAACGAATTGAAATCTTTTTCGCGGGATTTGATCAACTGCACGGCGGGCGGGTCGGCCAGGCGCGCCGCCACATCGAACTTCACCGTTCGCCAATGAAAGAAATGACCGTAGGAAGCCAGGTCAACCAGCAAAACCACGACGAAAGCACAATTGCGGATTGCGGATTGCGGATTGCGGATTAACGCCCAGAGAACCGCCACACTGATGATGAAACAGACGATGGGAACGAAAAACTCCGGATTACTGAACGAAGCGGCATTTGCCGGGCGTGGCGCTGACGCCAATTTGTCGCCGAAGAAACGGTAGAGAATCGCAACGCCGGCAACGATGACGGCCATTGCCAGCGTTCCGAAAAACACTGCACGGCGGGCCAGTTCGCGCTTGAGCATCGAAAGCGCGGTCATTCCAAATCCGGCCAGCATCGCCATCGCGAACGTGAATTCGAATTGATGGCGATACAGTCCGCGAAACGTTTTATAGCCGGGCACGCGATACAGCAGATGATTCAACCCGAACGGCAAGTGACCGCCAAACGCCAGCACAATCGAAATCACCGCAATGCCCAGCCACAGCCAGACGCGCCCGTCTGTACAGTACCGGGAGCGGTAGCGACCGGGTGATTCGACAGCAGGCTCAGCAGGAACCCGGTCGCTGCCGCTCCCGGTACCGAACCGTGCAAACAGCGCCACCGCCGCCAGCAGCCAGATCAGCATGCCGACGTAACCGGACATAATCGCGGCGATTTCCGCGCCCCAGTACGGCACTTTGTACGGCCCAAGCAGCGCGCCGCCGAAAAAGTACGGAAAGATCAGCGCGGGCAGTTGCCACGGCGGCAGCGAATACGAATCAAAGAACTGCGCGCCCGGATCGCGGCGCTCGCTTTGCGCCAGCAGTTCCAGCGAAGGCAGCAACTGCAATAAAGACAGGCTGACAAACACCGCCACCATCACGGCCAGTGCCTTGACGCCGCGCAGCATGTCTTCGTGCGATTCCGTCCGGTTCAGCGCAAACCACGCGCAGGGCAGGCTGACCAGCGCCGTGAAGACCAGCATCTGTGGCTCACCAGCGAAAAACTGCAATGTGATAAATAGCGCGCCCAATCCCGCCCAGAACCAACGCTTCGCGGCGTTGCGCGAACTGTCAGTTTGCGTCGCGTCCTCTGAAAGCTTCTTGTCCTGAAAAAAGCTGTCTCCAGACAACGACGCAAACTGACAGTTCGCGCAACAACCTTCAATCGCCAGCAGCACCCACGGCAGCCACGCCGCCGCTCCAATACGCGAAGTGTGGCTGAGGTGATTGATCATGAATCCGCCGAAGCTGAACGCCGTTCCAGCCAGCAACGCCCCAAGCCGCGTGATTCCGATCCGCCGCGCATACAAATACGTCCCGACAATTGCGATGTGATACGTCGTCAGCACAACGATGTTCATCGCCCACTTCGGCGACAGAATCACAAACAGCCAGTTCGGCGGATAAAAACTGCCCGGATAGACACTCGCCGCCAGCGGCATCCCACCGAAGATGTACGGATTCCACAGCGGCAACTGGCCATCGGCAATCATCTGCCCTGCCAGTGCGCGCACACCCAGGTTCTGCGCCCAGCCGTCACCGGGCGCGAGAAAGACGTTGCCGAGTAAAACGGGATAAAAATAAACGAGAGGAATGAGGAAAAGCGCAAGGGCGATTGCAAAGCGGGGATTGGAGATTACGGATTTGAATTTGTCAGCCATCGCATTTGCGGAAAGTGCTCAAGCTATCGAATTTGAGCCGAGAAGAAATCTTGCTCGGAAGGAGTCAATGCTTGTTTCCATTTTGGCGAGGCAAGCAGCTTACTTAATGCGTCCTGCTTTTGTGCTTCGCTTTTCAACTCAAATTTATAAGGATTCCAATCGCAATTTTCCAGACAATAACGGATGTAGTTATATGCTGACTCCGCTTGTCCGAACAGATAATGCTCTTTGACAACCGAGAACGGCACACCATCAACGATTTCAATGGGTTCGAGCGGCCAATCGTCGAAGTCGGTCTCCCCAAGGAATACAGGCCCACCGATCCGGGCTCGCCGGAACTCAGCGTCAGGCCGTTTCGCAAATAGGATTCGAGTTAAAGCAATTAACGACTCTTCCTCGTGTAAATAGCGCCTATCCTCCCAAAGTCGTTTTTTGGCAAAGGAAGATAGAACATCGCAGGCTAGCTCCTTGCCCAAAGCCTGTAACTCAACCGCCGCTAGAAGATGACGATCCACTTTGTATTTTTCCAGGTTCCACCATACAAGACTGGAAAGTTCGACCAGGGCTTTGGCAGTTTGTTTTTCCTGATCACTTGCCTGACCGCGCAAGCCAGCTCCGGCAGCAATACCCAATGAAGTTGCTGTCAGAAATGCTCTGCGCGAAATTGGTGAAAGGGGTTTGCTTGAATCTTCCTTGACGAACATCGCCTTCCTCCTTTTCAGTTATTCCAAGTCATAGCTATTCAATCCACAAACCGATATTTGACCAGCGCCCAAATTGCTGTAAAGGAGTCGTGCCAACAAGTTTTTCAAATCAGTTGGCATTGATCTCAACCAATGGCTCTCCTGCCTGAAGCAATTGAATCGCCTGTAACAAAGTCGTGGATAGAATCTGTTTGAGACGGACATTCGAGGTGTTGCCGCAAGTCAGCCAGATCACCTGCGGAGGCGAGCCCAGACGATTGATCAGTTCAACGAAATCACTGTCTTTTGTCATGACCACGGTTCCAGCCTGTTGCGCGGCGGAAAAAATCTGGCGGTCGCTGGCGTCACGCAATCCGATCTCACGCAATGCGACCGCTGTCACCAGGAAGGTTTCCGCAATCCATTTGGCAATCGCGGGAGAGAGTTGTGCGTCAATCCAAATGGTCATCGCGCTCAACCGTTAGGCAGCGAGCCGTGGGTGATCCAACCATCGTGCCGCATATTGCAAAGCTGCCTGAACATCTTCTTCTTCCAAATCCGGCAACTCTTCCAGCACCTCGCCGGTCGTCAATCCTGCGGCCAGGAGGTCAAGCACATCACTGACGCGAATTCGCATTCCGCGAATGCATGGCCGACCACCGCATTGCTCCGGATTGGTAGTAATTCTATCCAGTGGTGTCATCACGTCGGACTCTCCTTTTCCTCATTTAATCCACAAAACGATATTTGATCAGCGCCCAAATGGCTGCGAAGCCGTCGCGCCAGGTGATTTTTTTGCCTTCCGCGAAATCGCGCCCGTAATACGAAATCGGCATTTCGTACAGCTTGTATTTGCGCTTCAGGACTTTGGCGGTGATTTCCGGCTCGAAGTCGAACTTGTTGGATTTGATCTGGAAGTGTTTGATCACGTCGGCGCGGAAGACTTTGTAACAGGTTTCCATGTCGGTGAGGGTCGCGTTGTAAAACACGTTCGTCACCAGCGTCAGCATCTTGTTGCCGAGCAAGTGCCAGAAATTGAACGCGCGGGCGACTTTGCCGCCGGTCAGCCGGGAACCGTAAACCACATCGGCGCGGCCTTCCAGAATCGGTTTGATCAGTTCGGCGTATTCCGCCGGGTCGTATTCCAGATCGGCGTCCTGAATCAGGATGATGTCGCCGACGGCATAATGCAGCGCGGTGCGCAAGGCGGCGCCTTTGCCCATGTTCTGGCCGTGAAAGTAAATCTTGTGTGACGAAGTCTCCATCATCTTTTTCAGGACTTCGCGCGTGCCGTCTTTGGAACCGTCATCCACGATGATCAGTTCCTTGCGGACATCGCCCAGGTCAACGGCTTCGACGCGGGCGATGATTTCGTGAATCGTGGCGGCCTCGTTGTAAACGGGCATCAAAATTGAAAGCAAGGGAGGGTTTTGCATGCGGATTTTTTTCAAGTGTTTATCTGCGTCTAAATTCCTGCGTTTCCGATTCGCGTCTCGGTGCGTTCGCGGCGGGCGACGCCACTGCGGCGGGCGGCTTCTTCGACGGCCTTGGCCACCAGCGGATAGACCTGGCGATTGAAAACCGACGGAATGATGTATTCGGGATGAAGTTCTTCCGGCCCGATCACCGAAGCGATGGCGTGCGCGGCGGCCAGCTTCATCTCTTCGTTGATGTCGGAAGCGCGGCAGTCCAGCGCGCCGCGAAAGATGCCGGGAAAACAGAGCACGTTGTTGATCTGATTCGGATAATCGGAACGTCCCGTGGCCATCACCTTGACGAAAGGCCAGGCTTCTTCCGGCATGATTTCCGGCGTCGGATTGGCCAGCGCAAAGACAATCGGATCGCGATTCATCTTTTTAATCATTTCGACCGTCAACACGTTCGGGCCGGACAGGCCCAGAAACAAATCCGCGCCTTCGATGACGTCGACCAGCGTTCCTTTCAAATTGTCCGGGTTGGTGTGATCGGCATACCACTGCGTCGCTTCGTTCAAGCCTTCAGTGCGCCCGCGATACACCGCGCCGAACAGGTCGCAGCCGATGACGTTTTTCGCTCCGGCATTCAGCAGAATCTTGGTGCAGGCCGTGCCCGCCGCGCCGACGCCGACCACGACGATCTTGATTTCGTCAATCTTCTTGCCGGTGATTTTCAGCGCGTTGATCAGCGCGGCCAGCACGACGACGGCGGTTCCATGCTGATCGTCGTGAAAGACCGGAATATCCAGTTCCTGTTTCAGCCGCCGCTCGATTTCAAAGCAGCGCGGAGAAGAAATATCTTCCAAATTGATGCCGCCGAAGGTCGGCGAAATTGCCTTGACGGTGCGGACGATTTCGTCCGTGTCTTTGGTGTCCAGACAGATGGGAAAGGCGTCAATGCCGGCGAATTCCTTGAAGAGCATCGCCTTCCCTTCCATCACAGGCATCGCGGCGGCGGGGCCAATATCCCCCAGTCCCAAAACTGCCGTGCCGTCTGTCACCACGGCAATACAGTTGCGTTTGATGGTCAGGTTGTAAACCTTCTCCGGGTCCTTGTGGATGGCCATGCAGATGCGCGCCACGCCCGGCGTGTAGGCAATGGAAAGGTCGGAGCGCGTTTGCAGCGGACGCTTGTTCGTAATTTCGATCTTGCCGCCCAGATGACGCAGGAAAGTCCGGTCGGACACGTTGACGACGGTCACGCCTTCCACCGTACGAACGGCTTCGACAATGCTATCGGCGTGTTCGTCGTTGCCGGCCGCGACCGTGATGTCGCGGATCAGGTGATGCGCGCCGACTTCGACAATATCCACCGCGCCGATGTTGCCACCGGCTTCTCCGATGGCTGATGTTACATGCCCCAGCATTCCGGGCCGATTCGCCAGCCGCAGGCGCAGAGTGATGCTGTAACCTTCACTCGGTATGACATTCATTCAAATGATTCCTTAATTCAAGAGGGAGTGACCGCATAGGCCAGTTAAAGACGCCGAAGAATACCTTATGCATCGGAGGCAGGCAAGAATCGCTTCCGGCAGCTTTCCAACTGCTTGACGCTCGACGATGAATCGCGTAAAACCTCGCGCGGCGGCGATGCTCCCGCCCGACCTTCTGACCGGATGCCCGCGCCCTCCGGCTGACAAGCGAAGGTAAAGGGGATGGATGTCCTCGAGCGGAAGATAAATTGTTGATGGGCTTCTCAATTCGGAAGCCGTGATGCGCGGGGTTGCGGTTGTCCGCTGACTGAGGAGAATCAACAATGACCACGCAAAAACATCTCAAACAACTGATCCGCACTCGCATGCAAAAGACCGGCGAGCGTTATTCAACCGCCCGCCGCCACATCATCGGCAAAGCCGAACAATCCACTGATCAAGAAACGACAATTCATTATCCGGGGAACATTCCGGCGACGACTGCGCTGCGAATCCTGATGGCCAATCGCGGCATTCGCGCGCCGCACACGGACGAGCCATTTTCCGAAGCGATGTTGTTCGGATTGGCGGGAGGCATCGGCATCGGCGTCTTCTCGTTCTTTTACGAAAAAGAGGACGTCGCCACGTTTTTCGTCGCAGGCCGTCATCAATGGCACGATGACGAAGCTTATTTGCGTAACGCGCTCGAACGTTTCCAAATCACGCCGGTAATTCGGGAAACCGCCGGGGCAAAAGCGGCCGAGCAACAACTCAACGAAGCGCTGGAACAACAGGGTCTGTGCGTCGCCTGGGTTGACGCCGCTGAACTGCCGCATCGCGCCATGCCCAGCGCCTGGAGCGGCGGCGGTTATCACGTCGTTGTCGTGTACAGCATCAACCACGACACCGGCACAGCGTTGATTGGCGATTTAACGGACGATCCCATTCCCATTTCCTTGGCGGATCTGGCGCGCTCCCGTGCCCGCATCAAGAAACAGAAACACCGGCTGTTATGCATTCCCTCAGGCTCCGCCAGGCTAACGCCAGCTAATCTCCGCGATCTGGTTCGAAGCGGATTGCAGCGCTGCCACGACGGATTGCTGAATCCAACCTTGCCCGGCGCGAAAAACAACGCCCGCCTCGAAGCGCTCAATGTTTGGGCAAAACGCATGCACGGTTCCCACGATAAGGCCAAAGATAAAGAAAGCTGGGAGCGCATCTTCCGTCCCGGTCCCAACCTCTGGCGCGGACTGTGCGCCATCCATGATTTCATCGAAAACTACGGAACCGGCGGCGGTTTGTGCCGCCCCCTTTTTGCTGACTTCTTGAAGGAAGCGGCGGAAGCACTGTCCAATTCCAATCTGGCAACGTTATCCGAACAATATGCGGAGCTTGGCCGGCGCTGGAGCGAACTGGCCGACGCGGCGATGCCGAGCGACGTTCCTGCTTTCCACGAAGCCAAAGAGCTACAAACTCGCAAAGCCGAGTTGTTGCACAATGGTGGCTCGGTCGAAGAAGTGCGGGAAGTGTGGCGTCGTTTGGGCGAGTTATCGAAGGAGGTTCAAGCACAATTCCCTCTTTCCGACGCAGCCTGCGCTGATTTGCGCGCACAGCTTCGGGCACGGATTCTGGAATTGTATGAAAGCGAAGTTGCGGCGCAGGCGGAGGTGCTAAGAGCAATTTCTTAATCGGACTGAGGCCAAACATTTGGAGGGTTACGGCTCTCAAGTAGCCCTCCAAATGGGTTTTGTGTGGCGAGACTACCGTTTCTCTGTTCGTTCGCGCATAAACAGCGCAGGCAGCGTTTTCAAAATAATCTTCAGGTCGAGCCAGAGCGACCAGTTTTCGATGTAGTAAATATCCAGTTGCACCATCTGCTCGAACGACAGATGGTAACGTCCGCTGACTTGCCACAAACCGGTCATTCCCGGCTTCACATCCAGCCGTTTGCGATGCCAGGCTTCGTAGCATTCGACTTCGTACGGAATTGGCGGGCGCGGGCCAACCACGCTCATCTCGCCTTTGAGCACGTTGAAGAGTTGCGGCAATTCGTCCAGGCTCGTTTGCCGCAGCCAGCGCCCGATGCGCGTCAGCCGCGAACCATTGATGAATTTGTAGCTCGGCTCTTCCTCGGTTCCCAAATTGATGCCACTCTGTTTGGTGATGACGCGCTTCATGTATTCGCGATGCGCCTCGTCCACTTCGACATCGTCGAGCATCGAGCGGAATTTGTAGAGCAGAAAAATCTGGCCGTCCATCCCTACGCGCTCCTGCCGGTAAAGCAGCGGCCCGCGCGATTCCAGCTTGATGGCAATCGCAATAATCAGCCAGAACGGCGCGGTCGCCAGCAGAATCAGCGAACCGGCCAGCAGATCGAGCGAACGTTTGACCAGACGCAATGGACCGGACAACGGCTCTTCAAACAACCGCACCATCGGCACCGCGCCCAGTTGTTCGACGTAGGTTTTGCGTGGGATGCAGTTGAGCAGGTTGGGCACGACGCGAAAGGCCACCCGCGAACCACGCCCGCATTTAACCATCGTGTCGAACAAGGTCTGCGTGGGAATGTCCGGGTCGGTAATCAGAACTTCGCCGATGCCATACAGCCGGATAAAGCGATGCATTTCGTCATAGCTGCCAAGCGTCGGCCACGATTGCAACGCTTTGCTTTTCGGCGGAGAACCATTCGATGTAATGAAGCCCACGACGCGGCGGCCGAGTTTCGGATCGTGGGCGATTTCGTTGACGCACATTTCGGCGACGCCATTCGAACCGACAATCAGGATCGGAATGACGTTGATGTGACGGCGTCGGTAGAAAGTCTGCAAGCTACGCAAGCCGACGCGATAAACAACGAAAACGGTCAGACTCAGCAGGTAATACAGAATGAAAACGATCCGCGAATAAGAGAAGGTCGCATATGCAAATCCGCCCCGGTAAAAGAACGCAGTCACCGTCACCAGCAACGCGCCAATCGAAGTGGCTTTGAAGATATTGATAAAGTCTTCGCTGAAGGAGAATTCGCCGCGCACCCGATACAGCCCGCGATAACAAAATGCCGCCACGTGGATCAGCGGCACAAAATACAGCACGCTCAGGTAAGGCACGAAATTCGGAAGCAAGCCATAAGGCAGTTGAATGGTTAAACTTCCAAAATGGAGTTGCGTAACAAGAAACAGCGCCTCGTCCGCATGCCGCAACCAGAGCGCGAAAAGAAACAACAAGGAAGCCAGTACTCCGTCGAAAATCACCAACCCGCCGGTAATAAAGCTGATCGCATGTTCACTGAGGGGCAGGATGCCTGGCGTTGCCTGGCGGCGGACGTCTGCCTTTGCCGTTGAAATCGTTTTGCTGTTCGAGTGTGGGAATGATGACATCTTACACCGATCCACTGCTTGTGTTTTGGATGAAGGGAGACTGGGCGTGATCTTACGGCAAGACCGAAAAGGCTTCAACACAAGCGGCAAAATACCTGCAAGGCATTTCGTGAAAGATCGTTCCCTGCCACGACAGCATCAGTTCCAGCTTTCAAATCGTTTTCAAAAACCGTAGAGTTTCGGCCTCGGTTCAGCCTCAAATGATAATCAACCTTCGGAGGTGAAAATGAGACACAAAACAACTTTGTTGTTAATTGTAACGATTAGCATTTTCAGCGGATGCAGCTTTACCGAAAAAAACAGCGCCAGACTTTCTACCGCAAATAACAGCATCAGCGAGTCTCCCGCAACCATTGCCCAACAAGGAGGGCAGGCAGGATATCTTTCCGCTTCCATTCCCGCCATCCAAAGTTCAACGCCAGCATCAGCCCCGCATGAACGCCTGGAAAAAAGCATTCCAGTTGCCTTGGCACAACCAGAGGCTCCAGCCATCGAGCGAAAGATCATTCGCAACGCTGATCTGACCCTTGAGCTAGATGCGCCGGAAGAAGCGCAGCGCCGCATTACTTCCATCGCTGAAAAACACGGCGGCTTCGTCGTCAATTCAGAAAGCAGGCAGAACGACGGCAACCTGCAAACCGCGCCGAAAACTTCCGTTACCGTCATCGCCCGAGTGCCGGCGGCCAAATTTATCGAAACCGTCGAGGAGATTCAGCAACTTGGCGGTCGTGTGATTTATCGCAAGGATACCGGCCAGGATGTGACCGAAGAATTCATTGATCTGGAAGCCCGCATCCGCGCCAAACGCGCGCTGGAATCGCAGTTCATGGAAATCATGAAACGCGCGCAGAAAGTTTCCGAAGCCTTGGAGGTGCAAACGCAGCTTTCAGAAGTTCGTGGCGAAATCGAGCGAATGGAAGGCCGCCGCCGCTTCCTGGAAAATCAGGCCGCGCTTTCGACCATCACCGTGCGGCTGCAAACGCCCACGCCAATCGTTGCGGCAACCACAGGCGGCTTTTGGCACAGCATCAAGCTGGCTTTCGGCGACGGATTGGACACGGCCGCAGGAATCGTGCTCGGCGTCATCCGGTTCGTGATTGTTATGATTCCGGTGTTGTTGCTGATCGTGCTGCCGGTTTGGTTGATCGTCCGCTGGTTGCGGCAGCGCGTCACCTGGCCGAAGCCCGCAGCGCCGATTGGCACTGCCGATCAAACTGAATAAGCCATTTGTAATTGATGATTGATTATGGAGTTGCTGTTGGTGGCGGAGGAAGAAGTAATTGAATCTCTCGGCTACGCATTGAGAATATGTTGGCAGGCCAGTAGCGGACGTCATGGAAGGACAGGTCAAGGAGGTTGCGGTCAAACGAAACGTATTTTGATTGGTCCTCAATGCGTAGCGCGAGAGCAATTTGGGAACGTCGTTAGACATTCGCCAATTCGGTTGCGCGCAAACCGTCGGTTTGAAGCCTCGTCGAAGCCATTTCTCAAACCTGTCTGCGCGGTCAAACTCAAAGAACTCGTTTCAAACTCGATTCAGGTTCAACCCTGAATCTTCGCTTTCAAATCCCGTGTGCGGGATGCGATGTCAATGCAATTCCCAGCAAAGCCGTTGTTAATGTGTTTTCGACTCTTCCAGGCTCAGGTTCGAATACCCCCGGATAAAAGCGTTTTCGCCGCCCAATAACCGGCTGACGCTCAAACCCATCATTGTCAGCACAAACACCGAAGTCGCTCCAATCAGCGTCAGCAACAGCGAATATTCGACGATGTCCTGCCCCGCTTCATCTTTCACAAACTCGTTCAAAAATTTCTTCAGCATATAAATCCCCGATCCTTTTTATTTTGAGAAGTAACAGCACCGGGGGCGGCACCGTCCATCGCTTTCAACGACGATCACAAAAGCAATGGCCGTGCCATTCGCCATTCCAGCGTAACCACTTCGACTAACTGTCGGGGATGATTGAAGTTATCCCGTTACAGCAATCTCCGAAAAAGCCGAAAAAGTCTGAATGTCCACAATTGTAGATGACGTTTTCTCCGCCGGTGTAGACGATTGATGACAACAAACACGCCTGCGCCAGTATTTTTGTGCGGCAGCGCGTGTCGAGTTGCGATAACCAGAAAGCAGGGTTTGCCCAGCCTTGATCCGTCCGTTAGAATCGCCGTTTGTTTCATCACTAAAACTTCTCTCTGTAGTACATCCTTATGGCAATTGATCGCATTACCGTGCGCGGCGCGCGCCAGCACAACCTGAAAAACATCAGCCTGGAAATCCCTCGCAACCAGTTGACGGTCATCACCGGCTTGAGCGGTTCGGGAAAATCGTCCCTGGCTTTCGACACGATTTATGCCGAAGGGCAGCGGCGATACGTCGAATCGCTGTCGGCCTACGCGCGGCAGTTCCTGGAACAACTGGAAAAACCGGATGTGGATGCCGTCGAAGGCTTGTCGCCGGCGATTTCGATTGAACAGAAGACCACCAGCCGCAGCCCGCGTTCGACCGTCGGCACGGTGACGGAGGTTTACGATTACCTGCGCCTGCTGTTTTCGTCCATCGGCCAGCCGCACTGCCATCAATGCGGGCGGCCTGTTTCGCGCCAATCCACCGAGCAGATCATTCAAAGCGTCAAGGAATTGCCGGAAGGCGAACGGGTCATGATCCTTGCCCCGATCGTTCGCGGTCGCAAAGGCGAGTTCAAAAAGGAACTGGAAAAGCTGCAAAAAGGCGGTTTCACGCGCGCGCGGATTGACGGCGAAATGCTGACGCTGGACGACGACATCAAACTGGATAAGCGCCGCAATCACACCATCGAAGTCGTTGTTGACCGGCTGCTGATCAAAAACGGCATCACACAGCGGCTGGAAGAATCCGTCCGAACCGCGACCAAACTGACCGAAGGCATCGTGGTCGTTTCCATCGTGGACGGCGAAGAACGCATGTATTCGGAAAAGATGGCTTGCGTCTATTGTGGCGTGTCAATCCCGCAACTGGAACCGCGCTCGTTCTCGTTCAATTCAACTTATGGCGCTTGCAGGGAATGCCATGGCCTGGGCACCAACATGGAAGTGGATCCGGCCAAGCTGGTCATTGACGACACCATCCCAATTAGCCAACTGCGTTTCGTTGGCGACGAAGACAAAACGACCGACACTTATCTGCGCGAAGCCCTGCTGGCCGTGGCGCGCCATTTCGATCAATCGCCGGAAACGCCCTTCGGCAAACTGCCGAAGAAAGCCCGCGATGGATTCTTTTTCGGTTTGGGCAGCAAGGAGAAGATCGAGTTTCGCTACGGCGATTACAAATACAAAGCTGAATGGAAAGGCGCGACCAACTTTCTGCTCGACACGATGAAACGGTTGCAGCAGGACGACAATTCTTCGGAAAACCGGTACAGCGCGCTTGGGAATCTGATTTCGCCGATCACCTGCCGCGCCTGCAACGGCGCGCGCTTGCAGCCCGAATCCCTGGCCGTCAAACTGAACGAAAAATCCATTGCCGAATACGCGGCGTTGCCCATTGAAGGCGCAATTGGCGCTTTCGCCGTCATCAGCCTGAATGCTCGTGAGGAACTCATCGCGGGAAGAGTGCTGAAAGAGATTCGCAGCCGGCTGAACTTCCTGAACTCGGTCGGGTTGGGTTATCTGGCGCTGGACCGCCCATCGGGAAGCTTGTCCGGCGGCGAAAGCCAGCGTATTCGTCTCGCTACGCAAATCGGCTCACAACTGCGCGGCGTGCTGTACGTGCTGGATGAACCCTCCATCGGCCTGCATCCGCGCGACAATCAGAAGCTGCTTGAAACGCTGGAAATGCTGCGCGACCTTGGCAACACCGTGCTGGTTGTCGAACACGACGAAGACACCATCCGCCGCGCCGATTACGTGGTTGACCTGGGCCCCGGCGCAGGAACACATGGCGGCGAACTGGTCGCCATTGGCAAGCCGGATGACATCGCCAACTCCAAAACATCAATCACAGGCCGCTACATGTCCGGCGACCTGAAAATTGAAGTCCCCCCCAAACGGCGCCAGCCGAATGGCAAATCAATCACCGTGCGCGCCGCCACGGAGCACAACCTGAAAAGCGTTGACGCCAGTTTCCCGCTTGGTGTGCTGACGGTCGTCACAGGCGTTTCCGGCTCCGGTAAATCCACGCTGGTCGAAGACATTTTGTACAAAGCACTGGCGCGGAAAATCTACCGCAGCCTGGCCGAACCCGGCGAGCACGCCGCCATCGAAGGTTTGGAGCACGTGGACAAGATCATCGAAATTGATCAATCGCCGATTGGCCGTACGCCGCGCTCGAACCCGGCAACCTACACCGGACTATTCACGCCGATCCGCGAGTTGTATTCGATGCTGCCCGAATCGCGCGAACGCGGCTACAAACCCGGACGCTTTTCCTTCAACGTCAAAGGCGGCCGCTGCGAAGCCTGTCAGGGCGACGGTTTGAAGCGCATCGAGATGAACTTCCTGCCCGACGTTTATGTCACCTGCGAAGTCTGCCGTGGCGGGCGCTACAACCGCGAAACGCTGGACGTGCGTTATCAGGGCAAGAACATTTCGCAACTGCTCGACACCACGGTCGAAGACGCCCTGCCGCTGCTGGAAAACCATCCGCAGATCAAACAGAAGTTGCAGACCATTTACGAAGTCGGCCTGGGTTACATCAGCCTGGGCCAATCGGCGACGACGCTTTCCGGCGGCGAAGCCCAGCGCATCAAGCTGGCCAAGGAACTCTCCAAGCGCGCTACTGGCCGCACGATCTATATTCTGGACGAACCGACCACCGGGTTGCATTTTGAAGATGTGCGCAAACTGCTGGACGTGCTGCAACGGCTGGTGGATTTGGGCAACACCGTCATCATCATCGAACACAATCTGGATGTAATGAAATCCGCCGACTGGATCATTGACCTGGGGCCGGAAGGCGGCGAAGGCGGCGGACGGATTGTGGCCGAAGGCACGCCGGAACAGGTGGCGAAGAACAAGAAGTCTTACACTGGGCAGGCGCTGCGTGAAGTCTTGAACGTCAATGGGAACGGCAAGTCCCAAGCTGTCAAAAACAGCTAGCGCCGGTATACAATCCGCCCGTCCACCACGGAGGAAAACTAATGAGCGCATTACGAAAACCCATTGCTGATTTGTTGTTCACGATTGACGACCTGGCGCGAATGCCGGAGGACGGTAAGCTTTATGAGCTGATTGAAGGAGAGTTTCACGTGTCCACACAACCTAATTGGCATCATCAGTATGTCTGCACTCAGCTTCTATGG
Source organism: Heliomicrobium sp. (assembly GCA_021155085.1). Taxonomy (GTDB): domain Bacteria; phylum Acidobacteriota; class Blastocatellia; order RBC074; family RBC074; genus RBC074. The sequence goes on from JAJNQA010000082.1 coordinate 37,591, forward strand.
GCGTTACAAGACTGGAATCAAAATAGTGGACTTGGAGTGGCCAATGGCTCGCCAGGCGTCATTTTCGATATTCACGACGCAGTTGCCCCAGACGTTGTTTGGATCAGCAATGAACGATTACCCCAACTGTTAGGGGATGACGGGAAATTACACGCCGCCCCTGATCTGGTCATTGAAGTCGTTTCTCCGGGTTGGCAAAACGAGCAGCGGGATCGCGACACAAAACTCAAACTCTATTCGCGCCGTGGAGTGCGCGAATACTGGATCGTGGATTGGCAATCACAGCAGGTTGAAATTTATCGCCGCAGCCGCGCCAGACTGATTCAATCCGCCACCTTGCTTCGCGAAGATCAACTGACATCACCGCTGTTGCCTGGCTTTTCATGCTCAGTCTCCAAACTGTTTCATCAAATTCCCAAACCATAAGCCTGATTTCTGGATGGCAACCCCTGCTTGAAAATCTCCGCCAAAATCAACGTCTACAACGAAGAAGCCAACATCGCCGCCGTCTGCGAAAGTGTGGCCTGGGCGGATGAAATTGTCATCTGCGATTCCAATTCCACCGACCGTACCGTTGAAATCGCGCGCCGCTACACCGACAAGATCTTCAACCGCGAATTTCGCGGCTACAAGGACAAGCACGAATACTCCGATTCGATGACCACGGGCGACTGGATTTTATGGATGGACGCCGACGAGCGTGTGACTCCGGAATTGCGCTCGGCGATTGAAGCCTTGAGGCAGCGCGATCCAGCCAGCCTGCCTGACGGGTTTTGGATTTCGCGCAAGACCAATTTTCTGGGGCGTTGGATTTTACATTCGGGCTGGTTCCCGGATTACCAGATGCGGCTGTATCGCAAAGCCGACAGCTACTGGGACGGCATCGCTCCGCACGAAGTCGCGCATGTGCGGGGGCGAACCGAAAAACTCACCGGGTTGTTGTTGCATTACACGGCGGATGACCTCAACGATTACCATCGCCGTGTAAACACCTACGCAACACTTTCGGCTGAACATTTATTCAACAAAGGCGAACGGGCGCGCGGCATTGATTTGTTTGTCCTGCCGCTGGCGGCCTTCATTCGCAGCTATTTGGTCAAGCAAGGCTTCCGTGACGGTATACAGGGTTTGATTATCGCTGGCTTCACGGCTTATGGCGTGTTTTTGCGATACGCCAAAGTTTGGGAAAGCGGGCAGAACGCCAACCGCAACGATTCCGACTCCTGAGTTGCGAAAGCTTTTCGATGGGAATCCTTACCCGATTGTCGCGGCGCGTCCGCGACGATTCAATCATCCATTTCAAGAAAAGGAGTTCCTTTATGTCCCGCCTTTCCCCTATTCGCAGCCTGTTCGCGGCGACAATGCTGGCCTGTTTCTTCAATGCGGTCATTACCGCCGGCGATGTCACGCCGTTCAACTTCAAATCTGAAAACGGCCAGGCCGGCTTCACCTTGAAAAAAGAGTTGCAGCCCGCAATTGCCGAAATCGAATTACAGGTTCTCCATCTCAACACAAAGGTGTTTGAAGTTCGGACGCCCAGCAATCAAATGCTGGTTTGGCCGACTCGGAATTCAGTGCCCGAACCGGGCCAGAGCACTGAGTTCGGGTTCCGGCTGGGAATGAAAGACCACGATGGCGTTTGGCTCCATTCGCGCGGATATTTTTACCGCGAGAACGGCAAGCTGGTTTTTGCTTTGTCGCCCGGAACAGAAGGTCTGGCGGGGCCGTCGCCATTGGAGTTTTACAGAATGCTGACGGAAAAATCGCCTGGGAATGCGGCAGGGTGGTTGTTTTATGGAATAACGCTGACTGAAAAACATGCCAACAATTTCGTCTTTTTTACTTCGCCGCCTCCGCCGCCTCCGGCAGCCCCGCCTCCGCCGTCGCCCGGTATCGTTGTGGTCAATGTGCCCACAGTTTCATCAATTCCTCAAGACACTCCTGAAGACTTGAAGCGGCGCGCCGAAGAAGAGCGCCAGCGAGAAGCGGATGTAGCGGCAATGCGCGAAGAGATGTCGAAAGCGATTCTGCCCGCAATTCGGAAAGCGTATGAACTGACCAGCGATTGTCAGACGAAAGACGCGGCCATGCTGTATTTGAACCGAATCGCGGATTCGCTGGGGCAAACACAGGAAGCCAGGCAATGGTTATTGAAACGCGCCGAAAGCGAATGTTCCAGCAAGGAATCGGTCGCTGAAAGCTATTACGCTCTGGCCGTCGAAGAATGGGCCTGCGCGTACGAAGTGTCCGGCAAGTACAAGGTCAAAAACGGAGTTGATCCATTCCATTTTCGCCCAATCACCAACGCGGCGGACAAACGGAAATTCGAAACTTGTTTAAGTCGAAGCGAGGCTTATATTGAAAAGGCTTTGACGGCTGATCCAAATTACGTGGATGCAATGTATTACCAAAGCCTGCTTTATCGCGAGCGGCAAAAGGTGACGGCTGACCCCGTCCAGCACAAACGGTTGGGTGAGGAAGCGACAAAGCTTGCCAATCGCGCGTCGGAAATTCAGCGCCGCAGATAACGGTCGGCCTATCAATCGTTGTATTTTCTCTGTACCCGGTACCGAGCCAGCACTTCTTCCAGAAAACCTTCGTAATTAAAGGTCGCCGGATCGTAACCGGGCCGAATCTTTTCCAGCAGCGGCATGGCCACGCGCCAGGCCAGCCATTGGCGAGGCTGTTCGGGAATGTCGTAGCGGCGGCGGAGGAAGTTTTCCAGCACCACAATGTCGGAGGGTTCCACGGCGCGCAGGTCGCCCTGAAAATCCACCGGAGCCGCCACGCGGCGCATGGCCGAGTCAATAATTTCGCTTTCAAAAACTTCGTCAAAGGTCGGGGCTTCGGCGCTGCGTTCTTTGACCACGACGGTTCCGGCCACGAAATCGCCCAGCCGTTTGGCCTGATCGCTGGAAAAGACCGAAACAATCCCGACCGAATAAAATGGCGGCCACATCATATCGAACAGGCGAATGATGTTGCGCGCCATCGCCGCAAACGCCGTGATCGGACGCCCGTCTTCCTGAATCACGCGCAGTTTCAGCCAGCGTTTGCCCGGCGTCTGGCCGCTCCAGACCGTTTCAAAGAAAATGAAATAGCCGAAAACAATCACGAAGGCGATCAGGCTGGAAATCGCCATGATCCACAAACTGCCATCGCTGAATCCCGCCACCACTTGATCGCCGACCCGGCGCACACCGCTGCTCAGCCGGTACGCCAGAGAGGAAGTCAGCACAATGGAAAGGGCTTGAATGAGGTGGTCAATCGCGCAGGCGATGAAGCGATTGCCGATGGTGGCGAGCGCGAAATGAAGCTCTACGTGTTCGGGCGTTTCGATGACCAGGGTTTCGTCAGCCATGCGCGCATTGTAATTGCGGAAGGTGAATTGCGGAATGCGGTGTCGAACATTTGAGCGACTTTTTCCATCCGCACTCCGCCATCGAATCATTCGTGGCGCGGTTTGCTCTTGCCCGTCTTTTCCAGTTCGAGTTTGGGAATGCCGAACTGCCCCTCCAGTTCGCGGAGCTTTTCCAGGTCAATGTCGCCGACGATGTTGACGATGACCAGTTCTCTGGGCTCCACGGCCAGAATCGCCAGGCCATAAATGTTGCCCTGACTGTTGGTTTTCAGATGCACATCCACTTTCTGCCCTTCGCGGCGGCTCATGACGCCAACGATTTTTTGCCAGCCGGCAGCCGCGGTGATTTGCGAGCGAATCGGTTCGATGTCGCTCAGTTGATATTCGCCCGCCTTGTCGAATTCAAAGACACGAACGTAGACGCCCTCCAGTTTATTGACCAGTTCCTTGACGGCTGCTTCCTGCGGATTTTTGCTGGACAGAAACTTGGCCGCCACTTGCAGCAGATTTTTATCCAGTGTGACTTCGACGACGTTTTCGGCCTTCGCTGCCAGCTTGTCCAGTTGACTGATGTGCAGTTTGGCGTCCTGCGCAAGCGCCGAAGCCGGAAGACAAATTCCCAGCAAGCCAAGCAGTATGATGGGGCCAATTTTTTTCATTGCTGTTTTCAACAGCGACATAATTTCTCTCTCAACCTTCACTTTCTTGAGTGAATCGCGGACGCTGCCGCCCGCGTATCATTGATTCGATGAACAAATGGCGCGGACGGCAGCGTCCGCGCTCCGGCCCTGACCTTATCTGGATTTGCGGCGATTGCCATGCTTGCCGCAGTTTGAAATGCCGTATTCGCGGTCAAGCAGGCCAATATCGTCCAGGCGCATCGGTCCGATGACATTGATGACACAAACGTTTTTCGGCGCGGTGGAAATGACGGCGTAGGCGTCCACTTCGTCATTTCCCTGCTTCAAATAGATTTCGTCATAAGAGTTCCCGCGTCCGCCGACCTGAACAATTCGTGTCCAGCCGGGCGCGCGCAATTGCAGCCGGACGGCTTCGATGTCGTTGGGCGAGTATTCCCCCTCGCGCTCGAATTCGTAGCCGCGAACGTACACGCCGCGCAGCCGGGAAGTCAGTCCCGAAAGCTTTTCGCGGTCGCGGTTGCTCCCTTCGCTGAGCGCCGTCAGTTTGGTTAAGGCCTTCAGTGCGGTTTGATCCAGGCTGACTTCAACGACTTCCGTCGCGCGATTCGCCAGTTGGTGCAGATGATCGAGTCGCAGTTTTTCCTGCTGCGCGGCACCCGTCAGCGGGAATGCGCAGAAGGACACCAGCAGGCCGCACACAAAACAGAGCAGTAAACCAAGGAAGCGTTCATTTGTCATAGTACCCCCGGCGCGTTTTGGCGATGGCGCCTTCGCGCGTCAGCTTGACGTTGACCTTGCGAAACTGGCCATCGTGTTTCGGTTTGTCGGGCGAATACGCCAGGCTGTAGAGCGTGTGCAGTTCGTTGGCCACCAGCTTGTAGGCGCTTTGCAAATCTTCTTCGCGCTGGGCGCTGAAAATTTCGCCGCCGGTTTGATCGGCCAATCGTTCAAGCTGTTTGCGCGCGCCTTTGCCGCGGTCATTGCCGCCCATCAGGCTGCCATTGCCGAACAACACGCCAATCCGGTTAATGGAATGCTGCTGCGGGCTGAAATAGATTGGATAAATCGTCACGTCCTCTTCCGAAGCGCGGCCCAGCAAATCGTCATAGGTGTGCGTGGTTTCGCGGTCGCTGACCAGCGATTCGTCTTCGCCGTCGGTCAGCACGACAATGGCCTTGCGCGCTTCGCCCAGTTCCCGCAACTGGTCCAGCGCTTTCCAGGTCGCGTCGTAAAACGCGGTTCCGCCGCCGATTTTGTTGATCTTATTGACCGCGGCTTTCAGTTGGACTTTGTCGGTGGTGAAATCGGTCAGCGGGCGATAGGTCCGTGTGAAAGCGACGACGGAAATCTTGTCGCCCGCCGGCAGCGTGTCAATAAACCGGTGCGCGGCGTCGATCATCGCCTTGCGTTTCTTTTGCGTGCTGCCGCTCAAATCCAGCAGCAGAATCAAACTGACCGGCGCGTTGACCGGTTTGAAGTGCGAAACTTCCTGTTTGATGCCGTCTTCGTAAATGGTGAAATCTTCCGGCTTCAAATTGGTGATCGGTTGTCCGGCGCGATCCAGCGCCTTGACGTTCAAATTGACCAGGCGCGTTTCGATCCGAAACGTGTCTTCCCTGGGCGCAAAGGGTTTGACCTCAACCGGTCCGGCGGCTTTTGCCTCAGGCGCATTTGCCCCGGCAACCGCCGGCAGCGGCGGATTGTTTTCGTCGTTTGCGGAAGCCAGCAGCGGACGCGCGGCCATTTGCGAATCGCGATTGCCGGCAGGCGTATCGCCGCTTTTGATGACGACTTTTTCCGGCACGGTCTGCGCGGAATCGTCTGGCCGGCCCGGTGAAGCGGGCGGCGCGGGACGGTTTATCCGGATGTGTTGATTTCCGGCCATCGTGTTGTTGCCGCCGCCGCGAATCGAATTGCCGAGCGAGATGCCCATGATCTTCGGGTTTTCCAGGAACCGTGCGGCGGCATCCGGATTGAACTTCACCTGAATGACGACGGCTTCGCGTTCGGCCACCGTCGCCACCGCGAATTCCACGTCCTTCTTTGACTGTTTGACGTAAATGTACGTCCGGCTGTCGCCGTCGCGTTTGGAATGCATTTGCACCAGCGGCGACCAGCCTTTTGTGTAGGCCTGGCGCATCACCTGGCCGAAGGAAACGTTTTCACCACGCCCGGTGAAATCCTGATCTTCGTAAACGGCCAGTTTGAATCCCTTCACGCCCGCCGGACGAACCAGCCGGACGGCGAATTTCGCCAGCCCCAGCATGGGGACTTTGGTTTTCTTCGCGCCGTAGTTCTTTTCGAGATGTTTGGTGACATCATCGAAGCCTTTTCCCTTGGCCACGAAAGGCTTGCTCTGCGCCAGCGCGCCTGCGCCCATGGCCAGCAGCGCAATCATCATCGCCGGGATGAACGACAGCCGGGTCATTATTCGTAAACGATTCATCGCTTGTACCTCCCTATCAAATCCGCTCATAACAAAGGCACCAGGGGATTTTTGTGGGACCGTAGGACAATTTGACAAATTGTCCTACGGCGCGGGGTGGAGAACTTTCAAAGCGTTCCACTAATTCCGTACTTTTTGGGTCCGGCGAACTCCCGAATTTCCCCAATCGAAATTGAGATCGCCGGGAATGCCGAAACTGCCGCGCAATTCAGTGATCTTTTCCGGATCAATCGGACCGACGACGTTGACGACCATCAGTTGTTTCGGGTCGGTGATCAGCACGCCGACGCCTTCGATCAGGCCATTGGCGAGCATCAGATAAACTTCGACGTTTTCACCGTCACGTTTGCTGCGAACGCCGACAATGCGCTCCCAGCCGGGCGCCGACAGTTGCTGGCGCACCAGTTGAATGTCCTGCTCGTTTATTTCGCCTTCCTTGTCGAACTCGACGCCTTTGACATAAACGCCTTTCAACACGCCCAGAATCTCGCGGACGGCGGCTTCATTGGTCTTGCTCTTGTCCAGGAATTTCGAGGCGATTTGCAGCAGCGCGCCGTCAACGCTGACGTCAATGGTTTCGACGGCTTTGGGGAAAAGATTGTCCAGATGGTTGATCTGCAATCTCGCGTTCTGGGCGAAAGCGGTCGCCGTTGTGGCCAGCGCCAGCAACGTGGCCGCCAGGATCAGTTTAGGTGTTTTCGATTTCATTACGTTCCCTCCGATTGGTGGTTAGGTTATTTCGTTAAGCCTGAAGCTGTGAAAACTGAATTCCGTTAATGTTGTTTGTGTGGTCCGATGGGGGGACTGGATTACCACTAGTCTGAGAAGCTGGCGGCGGATTTTTTCCGGTGACACTGGCCCGCCGCATTGCCCACAGCGCGCTGGCCACGAAAGGCACGGCAAACACCGTCAGCAACAGCAGCGCGGCCCACAGGCCGGATAAAGTCAGATGTTCGCCAAATTGGATCATCGGGCCATCGAGCCTGCCTTGAGACCAATCCCACGCGATTGCCGCGCCAAGGTTCAGGGCGAAAATCAAATCGCCAATGGCGATCACCTTCAGCCAGCGCCCGCCGCCGTTCCTGACCGCCACCCAGGCTGCCGACAACGCCCAGGCGAGAATCAGCGCTGAAGGCAGGGACGTGGCGCGGCCTTCAAAACGAATGAAGCCGATGCTGTAACCGATATAGTTTGGATCAATCAGCGAACGAATCGGCGCGACGACCAGCAAGGACGCGAAGATCATGTGCAGCACGCCGACCGCCAGCGAAGCTTTCGTCCAACGCCGGTGCGAAACCAGAAAGAAGAAAATGCCCCAATAAACCACGTTTGAAACCAGTGCGATCCACAGCCAGATGGTCATCATTCACCTCAAGATTATCAGCCTTCTCGTATTTATCGTTCGCTCGTCTCTTGAACTTTCTTTTGCGCAACGTTGAGTTTGGCGCTGGCAATTCGCATGGCCAGCATCACCTGTTCCTTGGCGCGCTCGCCTTCAGCATTGGCGGCTTGCTCGGCCAGTTCGGCCTGCCGCCGCAGTTCCAATTGATGCTCGCGGTATTGCAGCGCACCGAAAATTCCGGCGAACAAAATGACCGCCATCGCGCCAGTCATTGCCCATCCCAGTTTGGGAACTTGAAAAACCGCAATGAGTCGTTGCCACCAGTCTCCCCGTCTCCCCGTCCCCCTGTCTCCCAGTCTTCCTGTCTCCCTCGACTTCTCCTGCCTGGCGGACGGCGTTTCCGCCGCGGGCAACTGGGCGATGCGCGCCATCAGGCGATTGGTGAAATCCGGCGAAGGTTCTTCGCGCCGCAAGGCCAGTTTCAGTTCATCGTCAAATTTGCTCATACTTCAACTTCTCCTAAACAGCGGGTGACTTTTTCCCGCAAAATCGCCAGCGAACGCCGCAAATGACTTTTGACCGTGTTGATCGGCATTTCCAGAACATCGGCAATCTCCATCGGGTCCATGTCTTCCTGATACCGGAGCGTGACCACCAGCCGGGGTTTTTCCGGCAGGGTGGAAACGAAGCGGCGAATCGTGCTGCGCATCATTGAATCCGGCATTTCAAACAGCGACACAGGCTCCGGCGCGTCGTCCAGGCTGACCGAAGATTTGGCAGCGTGCGATTTCTGCCGCCGCGCATAATCAATGCAGCGATGCCCGGTAACTTTGCGCAGGTAAAATTTCAAATGCGCGGCGGATTCAATGGAAGCCAGATTCTGGTACAGGTGGATAAAGACCTCCTGCGCCAAATCCTCGGCGGTGGCGCTGTCGCGCAGAAAATAGCGCGCCAGGCTATAGACCATGGACTGATGCTCGCGCACCAATTCGGCAAAGGCCGTCTGATCTCCGGTTTTCGCTCGCGCCAGAGCCTGCTCCGGCTGCGATTGGGGTTCGGCCCGCTGCATCGCCACCTCTGAAAATTCTTTTTCGATCAATTGATCTGCCAGCGTATCAATGTGAGTTTCACTTGCCATAACGACGGGTAAGTGTGCGCGGGGTGCAAAAAGTTTCCTCTGACTGTTGAGGAATTGATTCGAAGCTGATCGGAACACGGCGCGGGCCAGTCCTGGACTGGCCCGATCATCTCTTGGTGGTTGTGAAGCTTCCCCTGACAAATGTGGTTAATGCACAATTTCCACCGAACAACGCGCCCGGGCCACCACGGAGGTGGACACACTGCCCAACCAAAACCGGTGGAAAGTATTCAGTCCCCGTGATCCCAAAAACAGACAGTCGGCCTGCCAGGCGTCCGCCTGATCCAGAATGACCTGCTTGGGGTCTCCTTCCTTGATGGTGGAAGTAATGTGAATGCCGGTTTTCATCAGCGCCTGTGTGGCCTTTTCGTGAAAAGTTTCGGCGCGCGCCTGATCCACTTTGAGTTCCGACAGTGCAATCTCTGGAAGACTGTGGACCGCCGTCAGCAGGCATATCTCTGTTCCCGCGGGCCAGTCACGTTTCCCAAGCGCGTTCAAAGCCGCATCGGCATAACTGGACCCATCCAAACAAAGCAGAATGCGCGGTGGCGCGGCGGCCTCTCTCCTGCTGGCGCGCCCGACCCGCACGGGGAATTTCGACCAACTGACGATTTGCTGGGAAACGCTGCCGAAAAAGACCCGCTCCAACAGGGAGCGGCCCCGAGAGCCAACCACAATCAAATCGGGTGCCCAGGCATCGGCGCGATTGACAATGGCCCAGGCAGGCGAACCGGTGGCAGATTCCGTACTCACTTTCCAGGTTGGAAACGCCTGCCGCAGTTTCTCCGCCGCCTGCTTGGACAGCCCCGCGGCTTCTTCCTCCAGCGTGAATAAAGAATCCAGTGGCGTCGCCCGTTCGACAACCGACAGTACAATGACCTCCGCCTGGCTCGGCAGACCTGCCCGTTGTAAATCAGTCAGCGCCACATCAGCGTAACCCGATCCATCATAAGCCACCAAAAGTTTCATGCCTGAATTCATATCTTTTTCTCCTTTTCAGTCTCTTTGTGGAAAATGTCGTTGTTTGGTGAAATCCAATTGCGCAATCAATACGCTACAATCGAATCAATTTCCAGTTCCCAGAGCGTCAATCGGACGTGAATGCTTTCCAGTGACGGCTCCTGGAGCGGCGGTTGACGAATTTGTAAACTGCGTGCTAAGTTTCGCGCCTGATTCAAATCCCCGTCAATTCAAGCATTTCCGCCGAGAATCTAACGAATTAGAGGTCATCACGCAGTGTCCAGCACTCAACTAAAGAAGACCGCGCTCAACGAAGCTCACAGAAAACAAGGTGGCAAAATGGTGGATTTCGGCGGCTGGGACATGCCTGTCCAGTACTCCGGGACCATTGCCGAGCACATGGCTGTCCGCACCGCCGCCGGAATATTCGATGTGTCGCACATGGGCGAAATCGAAATCAAAGGTCCGCAATCGCTCGCGCTGGTGCAGCATCTGACCAGCAACGATGCTTCCAAACTGGCGGACGGGCAAATTCAATATTCCGGGTTGATGATGCCAGCCGGGACCTTCGTGGATGACATCCTGGTTCATCGCTTCGGCCCGGAGCATTATTTTCTCTGCGTCAACGCTTCCAACACCGACAAAGATTTCGATTGGATTCAATCACACGCGCAAGGTTTTGATGCCGAGGTGACAAACCTCAGTCCCAAATACAGTCAACTTGCCATTCAGGGGCCGAAAGCGCTGGAAGTCATGCAGCCGCTGATTGATGTGGAATTGGCGCCTATCAAGTATTACTGGTTCACGACTGGCCACGTGGACGGCGTTCCCGCAATCATCGCGCGCACCGGCTACACCGGCGAAGACGGTGTGGAAATCTACTTCGAGCCCAGCGAATCCGAACGCATCTGGGACAAGATTCTCGAATCCGGAAAACCGCATGGCCTGATTCCCTGCGGGCTGGCTGCGCGCAACACGCTGCGGCTGGAAGCGAAAATGGCGCTTTACGGGCACGAAATTGACGACACAACCACGGCGTTGGAGGCCGACCTGGCCTGGATTTGCAAACTCGGCAAAGGCGAGTTTCTGGGGCGCGACGTACTGGTTGAACAAAAAGAAAAAGGCTTGACGCGCAAACTGGTCGGATTTGAAGTCACCGACAAAGGCATTGCGCGCGACGGTTATCCGGTTTTCATTGACGGGCAGCAGGTCGGCTACGTCACTTCGGGCAGCCCCGCGCCCCTGTTGAAAAAGAACATCGGCCTGGCGTATCTGCCGATTGAACACAATGCCATCGGAACCAAATTTGAGATTGATGTGCGCGGCAGACGTCTGGCAGCGGAAGTCGTACCGACGCCGTTTTATAAAAGAAGCAAGTAAGGAGCGGCAAACAGACCACTTCTCCACCTTTTCGACACAGTTCAGTCAACAACTACAACTAACATTCACTTGAGAGGGAAATAATGGCTTACCCCGACGATTTGCATTACACCAAAGACCACGAATGGATTCGCGTCGAAGGCGATACCGGAACCGTTGGCATCAGCGATTTCGCGCAGGAACAATTGGGCGACGTCGTTCACGTCCAGCTTCCGCGCATTGGCGAAAAGTTTGAAGCCCACGCCCATTTCGGCGAGATTGAATCGGTCAAAACCTTCAGCGAACTGTTCACGCCGGTATCCGGCGAGGTTGTCGCCATCAATGAGGCGTTGGCCGATACGCCCGAACTGGTCAACAGCGAACCGTACGGCGGCGGCTGGATGATCAAACTGCAACTTGCCAATACTAACGAAACAGACAAACTATTGTCTTCCAGCGAATACGAAGACTTCGTCGAATCACAAAAGGAAGATTAGGTTCTAGGTTACAGGTGGCAGTGGGTAGTTCGTTCTACCCTGCCACCTTCCACCTAAAACCTGCCACCCAGCTATGAGATATATTCCGAATTCGGCTCAGGAGCGTAGTGAGATGTTGCGCGAGATGGGCCGCGAATCTGTTGCTGATCTTTTCAAAGGCATCCCTGACAACCTGCAGCTCAAACGCCCGCTCAATCTGCCTGCGGCGCTTTCCGAAACAGACACGCTGAATTATTTTCGCGGCCTGGCCGAACGCAACACCACGCGTTTCACCGGCGAGCGGATGACCTCGTTTCTGGGCGCAGGCGCCTACGACCATTTCATTCCGACGATCATTGACACGCTGATTTCGCGCTCGGAGTTTTACACCTCCTACACGCCGTATCAGCCGGAAATCAGCCAGGGCACGCTGCAGGCGATCTTCGAATATCAAACGATGATCTGCGAATTGACGGGAATGGACGTGTCGAACGCTTCCCTGTACGACGGTTCGACGGCCACCGCAGAAGCCGTGCTGATGGCCGAGCGTGTTACCGGACGATCAAAGGTCGCGCTTGCCGGAAACCTGCATCCCGAATATCGCGAAGTCGTTGATACTTACATCCGTAATGCCGGGATTGAAGAAATCACGCTGCCATTTGATGAAACGACGGGCGCGCTCAAAGCCGAAGCCCTGTCCGAACTGGGCAACGACGTGGGCGCGGTGATCGTGCAATCTCCGAACTTTTTCGGCGGCATCGAAGAACTGCAAAAGCTGGCTGACGCCGCGCACAAAATCGGTGCGTTGTTTGTCGTGGTCGTCGCCGAAGCCTTGAGCCTGGGTCTGCTGCAAGCGCCGGGCAAAGCCGGAGCCGACATTGTCTGCGGCGAAGCCCAATCCTTCGGCATTCCGATCAGCTTCGGCGGATCGTATTGCGGCTTTTTCGCCTGCCGCGAAAAACTGCAACGCCAGATTCCGGGCCGTCTGGTCGGCCAGGCGTTCGATCACGATGGCCGTCCGGGTTACGTGCTGACGCTGGCGACGCGCGAACAACATATCCGCCGCGAAAAAGCGACCTCGAACATCTGCACCAATCAGGGCCTGTACGCGCTGATGGCGACCGTTTACCTGTCCACGATGGGACGGCAAGGCGTGCGCGAAGTCGCCGAACAGAACCTCCAAAAAGCCCATTACGCGGCGAAGCGGATTGGCGCGCTGGACGGTTACAAACTCCGTTTCGGCTCTCCGTTCTTCAACGAGTTCGTCGTCAGTTGCCCGAAACCGGCCAGCGAAATTCTGACCGAGTTACAAAGCAAGCACATCATTGGCGGGCTGGCGCTGGAACGCTTCTTCCCCGAACTGAAGAACGAGATTCTGATCTGCGTCACGGAACAGACGACGAAAACGCAGATTGATGCGCTGATCGAAGCCCTGAAGTAACAAAATGAAGTGACAAAATTATGATTAAGAAAGTAAGCAGTCATATCAATCAAAACGAAGGCACGATCTTTGAACGCTCACGTCCGGGCAAACTCGGCTATCACCTGCCGGAACTGGATGTCGAAGCGGAATCGCTCGATTCCATGCTCGGCGCAAATCTGCGGCGCGATGACAATTTGGCCGGGTTGCCGGAAGTCAGCGAAGTGGACGTGATTCGCCATTTCACGCGCATTTCGACCTGGAATTACGCGGTGGATTACGGAATGTATCCGCTGGGCTCCTGCACGATGAAATACAACCCGAAGATCAACGAGCGGGTTTCGCGCTTTGATGGCTTCGCTGCCGCACATCCGTACCTGCCGGACGAACTGGCGCAGGGCAATCTGGAATTGCTCAAAACGCTGGAAGATTCGCTGTCCGAAATCACCGGCCTGGCCGCCGTCAGCCTGCAACCAGCCGCCGGAGCGCAGGGCGAAATGACCGGCTTGATGGTCATTCGCGCCTGTCTGGAAGCGCGTGGCAACGCCCGCAAAGTCGTTCTGATTCCCGATTCCGCCCACGGCACCAATCCGGCCAGCGCGGCAGTCTGCGGCTATCAGGTCAAAACCATCAAATCCACCGCCGAAGGCGCAGTTGATTTGGACGCCTTGCGCGCGTCGGTCAACGAAGACGTGGCAGCGCTGATGCTGACCAACCCCTCAACGCTTGGGCTGTTTGAAGAAAACATCGAAGAGGTCTGCAAGATTCTGCACGATGCGGGCGGCCTGGTGTACATGGACGGCGCGAACATGAACGCGCTGGTCGGCGTCACACGTCCGGGCGATATGGGCGTGGACGTCATCCATCTGAATCTGCACAAAACCTTCTCCACGCCGCACGGCGGCGGCGGTCCCGGAGCCGGCCCGATTGCCGTAACCAAAGAGTTGGAGCCGTTCCTTCCCTTCCCCCGCGTCATACAGTACCGCGACCATGAGGGAGCGGCGGCGTATCGTCTTGAATACAACCGCCCGCAATCCGTTGGCCGCGTGCGGGCCTTCCACGGCAACTATTCGGTGCTGGTGCGCGCCTTGTGCTACATCCTGACGCTGGGCGCGGAAGGTTTGCGCGAAGCGACGGAAACCGCCGTCCTGAACGCCAACTACATCGCGCATCATCTGAAGGATTTTTACGAAGTCGGCATCGAAGGCAAGGCCATGCACGAAGTCATCTTCAACGACAAACGCCAGCAGAAATTCGGCGTCCACACCCTGGACATCGCCAAGCGGCTGATTGATTACGGCTTCCATCCGATGACGATCTATTTCCCGCTGGTCGTCCCCGGAGCGATCATGATCGAACCGACCGAAAGCGAAGGCCGCGACGAACTGGACTTGTTCATTGACGCCATGAAATCCATCGCCCGCGAAGCCGAAGAAGATCCCGATCTGGTCAAGCAAGCTCCCCACTCGACACGCATCGGCAGGCTGGATGAAGCGGCGGCGGCGCGCAAACCGGTTTTACGGTGGAAACCGGCCAGCAAAGTAGCTGGCGCTTAATCTTCCGGTAAACCTGAGTCATTAACGCGCCGTCAGGCAAATAGACATTCCGCAATTCGCGGAGTTGCGGTAGAGTTCCCGCCGGACGAAACCGCAATGAACAATGCCATCAATCCCTATCGCCAACGCTGGATGATTCGGGAACCTGACGACGCGTTCTTTGGCCGCGCCCGCGAACTGCGAGACGCTTTCACCTTGCTGAAAACGATGCAGAGCGTTTCCGTCGTGGGCCAGCGGCGCATCTGCAAATCTTCTTTCCTTCATCGCCTGGCCACTCCGCGCAACGGCGAATTGGACAAATCCTTCACGCTTCATTATCTGGACTTGCAGCGAGTCTTCTCCGCCCAGGAATTTTACGCGCGAGCCTGCAAGAAGCTCGACCGCGAAACGGGCGATTCGCATCTGGATTTGGAAGAAGCCATCCAAAACCGGAAAGTCGTCTTCTGCCTGGACGAATTCGAGCAGGCGTACGAAAAAGACTTCGGCGACGAATTCTTCAACGCGCTGCGCAGCCTGGCGCAAACGGGCAATCTGGCGCTGGTCGTTGCCACGCAAACGCCGCTCAACGAACTACACGCACAGTTTCTGCAAGGCACGGATGTCACCTCCAAGTTCCATAACATCTTCACGCGGCTGCCCCTCAGCGAATTCACGCCCGAAGAAGCGCGCCAGATGGTCGAAACGCCGCGCAATGGAAGCCGCTTCAATGACGACGAAGTCGCATTCATTCTCCAACTGGGCCAGCAGCATCCCTACTGGCTGAACATCGCCTGTTCGCTGGTGTACGACGCGAAACGAAATGGCGGCGTTGACCGCCGGAAAATCGAAGAAAGCTTCCAACGGGAACGCGGAATTGATTCTTCAAACTCCGCGACGGGAACAACCGAAGTTGGCTTCAACGTCGCGCCCAAGCTGGTTCATGATGTGCCGACTTCTGTGGCTCCGGCTGATCCCAATGCGTCAGTTCGCCTGGCGCTGTTCCTTTCGCTGATTGCGCTGGCTGTCGGCAGCTTCAGCGCGAACGCCTCGTTTGTGCTGGGCGTGTATCTCTCCATCGCGTTGTTGGGCATCAGCTTGTTGCTGTTGTTCAAAAATTTCTCCTGGCGTGGAGGAATGGAATGAACAAACCGAAAAAGCCTAAGCCCGCCACACCATCACCGCCCGCCGCGACTTCCAACATTGTCGAAAGGAACGAGACAACGCTCAGGCTCGATCCTGGAGGCTTACCGTACCTACCGCTGTTAGTTCGATTACTGGAGTGGACGTAGCACGACGCGTCTACCAACACTCATGAAATCTTCATTATCATCAGCTTCAAATTCGAGGACAAAGTAAAGCTTATGGTTCACCGCCATCGCTGGGAGGATTGCCCGAAACCGTCCAGCATCGCGTTGAACAGGAACTACGGTGAAAGCCTGCATCCCCCCCGCCGAACCCTGGGTAAATGCGAACGCATTACGTATAGATCTTTCTGGATGTGATACTTCTACAACAAAAGCGGGAGTCGCAGTGGCAAAAGGCGCACTTTCTATGGTGATTAGCAAAGAGCGATTGCTCGAAACAGCGTTTTGTCTAGGCAATGTCCTAGCAAGTAAGAGTGCTTCGGTGGGCAAATCTGAGCCAGCCTCACGGATTCCAGTTATCGCAAGCATTTGGGGGCGGACACGCACCTCTTCAGGTTTAGATAAGAAAGACTCGCCTATCTCCTGTCCGAATCCAACAAGTACGGTGATCAATCCAGCACTAGCGAGAATACCAGCAAGCGCGAAAAGCAAGCGGCCCGGCAAATTCGCGACGACCCGCCACCATTGGGTCAATGTCAGGTCCTTTGCGTGACGCTCAAATCCTTCGATTAATTGTGCGGTCGTTTCTGTTGGTAGTGGCTGGCGCTCGGTCAAGACTAAATCGTAGGCCTTTTGCGCCAGCAGCCTCAGAAAGGGGGACATCTGATCAAGGAGTCCAGGCTCCGACATCGCACGGATCGCTTTCTGTGCCTCCAAAGGTCCAAGTCGCAGCTTGCCAGCAAGGCTTAGAAATGGAATTTTCAGAAAGCAGAATTCCCCCTCTATTCCAAATTCTTGTCTCTCCAACGCAGCAAACACATCGTTGATCTTTCTGGGAATGGGGTTAGGGTTCTTTCTCCGAGCCTCAATAACGCTCGTGAGAAAGGTCAATGGACGGCCAAACAGTTCGTTCCCTAGTACCAAGAGGAAAACCAAATAGTCGTCTTGGCACCAGTCACTCTCTGACGAGATTTTTCTTTTCCCGATATTGATGGCAGCAGCCTTGAATTGTGCTGAGTCTTTCAATGCGATTGCTTGTAACAACCTCTCTCGCACATCACTCGGATCGGACTCGGCTGTCGCCAAAGTATCCCCTGCCACAAGAAGCTGAAAATTCTTCAGATGGAGATCTGCTTCTGATAAAGCAGCCAATGACTGTCTTTGTTCTAAAGAAACCATTGTTTTCGTCTGAAATGTGTATCGAGAAAGCCTGCGTTCCAACCGGGAACTTTGTTCAACTTGCTCGACTCTGCCGCGATTAAGTTTGAATAAAACACAGTAACCGGAGTCTCATTGGGATAGAAACTTCGCCACGATAGATATGCGAAGTCATGAATTTGTTGAGCGATATACTTTAGGTCGCGGTAAGTCGATTTCTCATGCACACGAATTGATACTGGATAAGGAGGTCGGTGCTTTTTATTCGGGCGGTCGTTATCACCACGTAACTGCAAAAGGCAGTTGTATGGGTCAAGAATCAGATTGTCGCCTCGCTCGCAGAGAGTCACATTAGTACGGCCATCTTTTTCATACGCGCCTCGAAACATCATCCAGGGATGTTCCGTGGAGATGGTCACGAAGGCAAATAATATTTTGAATTGTGGAAACTCCTCAATTAAGCGAGCCACTACGTCAGCCTCGACATTCTTGATGGGTTTGAAAATGTGAAAGACGATTCTTACTGAATCTCCATCTTTCCAGGCATATTGCTCTGCGACGGAGTTGATAGAGGTTTTCAGTGCCTTCAATAATTCCTCAAAATATGCCCCGTAAGGAACGCTTCTGAGCCGCTCGCCAAGTACATAACTTCCATCACCAAGAAAGAATGTGGTAATACCCACAACCCGGCTCTGCTCTGCCCCCGCCCACAGGTTCGGCCTCTCCAATGAATTACCGATGCCAACCACGATCTCTCTATCTACACTTTGAGCTCCAGGAAGACGCCAAGGTGTGCCACCGACTTTTGCGTAAATCTGGAGAGCCAATGGGCCAAGCGTCCATTGCAAGAAATCCTGCGCCGCTCTCAGATGTTGATCCCTCACTCCCTGGGTTGGAATACCATAGCTCATGAGGCGTGCTCTGGCGCAATAGTATGGATTGTCTTTTATTGGGATAATCCTTGATCCTTCGGGGCATTCAACTAAAGCAATGTCGAATCCTTGAGCGTCTATGTCGTTAATAGCTTCATCAACTGCTTCCTCATACGATTCTGGGGTAGAACTCTTCACCTCTTTCAAGACTGATTCTACCGACGTTAAGCGGAAAAGAGCCTTTAAGCCGCGTTGAAAATATCGGCTGTCTGGTATGCCGTCGATTAGCCGCTTTAAGAACTGCGTCGCTGCGCCTCTACTCTGCGGGTGGAAAATTGCAAGCACTCGAAGCTCGTTTCGCTCGAACCGTGCTGCATTGAACGGACCAAATTTGGAAAGCCCGGTCAGCGGTCTCTTCTCTGACGCTCCCGGCCCGTAGTCGAAGACTAGGCTTGTCTGATGCACCTGCATGGATGAGCCTGGGAAAGTGTTGATCTTGGTTACGGTAAAGCTAAACCCATCGTCATTTTCATAAGTACGAGGCTGTTCGTTGTTGCTAGAAAACCAAGCAGCATACTTGCTTGCCTCGGCGAAAAAAAAGTTCGGTTGTTCTCGCTCGCGGCGATTGTTACGTAGGTTCTCGAATATCCTGGTTGCTTTCTGCTCTCCGAGCTTGAATGCTAGAAAGGCCCCGATTTGTTGATGGGTTCTCTGCATCTGTAAGCTATCTAGTCGCCGTCGCACAATTCCATCGTTCGTCGTGATCTCAACTTCATCTCCATGAATTGAAACAATCTCGCCAAGCAAGTTCTCGTCTGGAGCCAACACTCCTTCGAGACCGGGTATCGGCTCAGTTTCTAAGACGCTTTTCCCGACAAGCTTAAATCCTTCTTCAACCAGACCTCGGAGATCGATTTTCAATTGCCAACGTTGACGACTCCGGATCAGGAGACCGAAGGATGGTTTACCGTCCTCTTGTATTTGCCTTGCCTCTACTTCGATCATTCTCGGATAAGAGACCTGCTCGCAGAGATCAGCAGGTAGAAGTGTTCTAAGCGGGTCGTGTTCGGCCTTGGTCGAGAAAAATCGGAGAGGAGAAAAGCTTTGCGGAACCCGGTCGGGAAACGCGTTGCGAAAATTCCTGAAGATCAGATGACGGATAAGCGAAAGGACAATTCGAGGTGATTCGCCGATTTTCACTTCGACTAAATTGCCCAATTCAAGCCCAGAGCCTTTACTGGGAGAGATGTATATAAAGTCGCCGTTGCGAAAAAAGGAAGCGACCTTGTTGTGCTCTTGCTTTAAGGTAAGCAGCTTTTCCTCACTGTAGGGAAGTCGCTGAATATGAAAGATTTCGAGCGGTATCTTGATGCGAAAGAAATTTGTTACCATCGTATTTCAAGCCTACTCAACAGAAAGTTCATATTTGTCAGGCAGCCGAGATCTGCTCTATCGCTTTCTTAGTTTAACTCACGGCTTTGCCCAAAGCGCCCCTAAAATTGCGAGCGGTTTGTGCAAAACCGTGATCCCTTCTGAATCACATCTCCTTATTTCTCTTCCGGCTTCACAAACTCCACCGCAACCGGTTCGCCGTCAAACGATGATTTGGCGTTGGTCGAACTGCGGTAGGTCACGGTCACCTGTCGCGCCGGTTTGATCGGACCGCAGGTGATGTCCGAACCGATGTCCGCACTGAAGCTGACGAACTGTACACGCTCTGGCTGGGCGGTGTTGAATTTCCATGTGCGGTCGCCGGCTTTGACGATCAGCGTCATGCCTTTGTCGTTGCAGTCAATTTGGGTCAGCAGGCCGCTGGCTTTGTCGCCGTCGAACTGGCGGCGCACCAGAAAGGGGCGTTTGCCTTCCCTGGGGGTTGGCGGCGTAGCGGGATTGCCGCTGACTGGCGGCGGCGGCGAGGTTTCGGCGGCTTCGCGGTCGGTGTTGAATTGCGCCAGGTTCTCTTCGACGTTCTTAACGGTTTCGAGCACGGCTTGCGCCTGCGCGCGGAGTTGCGGGTCGGCGGCGTCGCGGATGAGGGGTTCCAGCGTCTTGCGCGCCAAATCGAATTTCTGCTGCCGCAGATAAATCTGCGCGAGCATAAAACCGACTTCCTGGCGGCCCGGCGTCAGGGCCAGCACGCGTTTGAGTTGCCCGATGGACGAATCCAGTTTTTCGCCCGTGACCATGTTGATGAAGGCCATCAGGTAATACGATTCGGCGAAGTTCGGCGCGAGTTGGATGGCTTTTTCCAGATGATCGCGCATTGTTTGCGCCGCTTCCGGCGAGAAACCGGTCACAAAATTGTTTTCGTTCATCCCTTCGCGGCTGAGCGCGAAAGCGTAGTAGTAATGCACCAGGTGATTGTCCGAACCGAGCGCGACGGCCTGGTGCAGAT
The DNA here is from genome assembly GCA_021155085.1 of Heliomicrobium sp. Lineage (GTDB taxonomy): Bacteria > Acidobacteriota > Blastocatellia > RBC074 > RBC074 > RBC074. The sequence goes on from JAJNQA010000082.1 coordinate 57,998, forward strand.
GCTGTTTGGCTTCGGCGGCGCGCTTCTGCCGCATGCGCAGCACGCCCATCGCCGAATGCGCCAGCGCCAGTTTCGGGTCGAGTGCGACGGCGCGCTGCAAATACTCTTCGGCGTCGGTGCGGTTCATGTGCAACAGCAGGTCGCCCAGGTAAAACTGCGCATCGGCTTCGCTCAAGGGCGCGGCTTGCATCGCGGCGTCAACCTGCAACTTTTCGTTCATCGTCACGACTTCGACTTTGTACGCATCGCGGCTGATGTAATCGCGCAACTCTTTTTCCATCGTTGCGAAATCGGTCTGGAACGACTGCTGGAAAGCTTCGCCCTGCGCAACGCCCGCGCCAAGCAGTTGCAGGAATTTTCCCAACTGCGGGCGGCGCTGCCCTTCCTTGCCGTACATCAGGTAATGCACCAGGGCCCACGATTGCGCGTAAAAGACGCCTTTCTTGTCGCGTTCGTTGTACTCCGACGAATCGGTGCCCGTGGCAAACAGTTGCGACAAGGGCAGGAATTTCTTCTGGCGCAGCAGCAGGACGTGATTGGAGATGACCTTGCCCAGCCACACTTTCTTGTCGCCGTCCGTAATGTCGAAGGTGCTGTAGTATTCCGCCAAACCTTCATTAAACCAGGTCGGCAGCTTAAGCGTGTTTTCGTTGGTCAGCGAATGAACGAATTCGTGAAAGACCGTCGCATACGGATAGGAATCGCGCAATTCCGCCGTCAGGGCAATGTAGTTGACGTCCTGACCGGGTTGGAAATATCCGGCGACTTCGTTGATCTTGCCTTGATAGGCGGGCATGAATGGTTTGAACGCGCCGGTGTTTTTGAAAACGATGACGTGCGTCGGCACGGAAGAATCGAGCCTGGCTTTGGGAAACAGCCGGGAAAAAACATCGCGGAACTGTTCCAGTTTGATCGCCGCTTTGCGAATGTCTTTCTCGCTGGCATTGCCGACCAGGAAAAAGCTTTTTGACCGCACGCTCGTCCAGTTATCTTTTGCCGATGGCGGCGTAAGAGTGGAAGCGAACGAGGCTTGACCGTCGGGCGTGGCAGCTAAAACAAACAGAAAAAGAATCATCAGCACCATAAACAGGCAGGCTGAACGTTTCATGAAAGACCTCCAGAAAAAACTTGAACTGCAAAGAGTGCGAATACCGGCATCGAGGTAGCATCCGTGCGATAAGTGTGGGTCGGGCGTGCAAACTATATTGGCGGGGTGCAAAGGAAGTCAATCCGTAATCTTTTTCACTCATCGCTCAACGCTGTTACGGCGTCCTGGCTAGCGCTTTAACAAGCGCGCTCGCTGTCACAGTGAGCGAAAAGTTTTACCCAAATCAAGAACCGCACTGCACCGCGGACCTTGTGACCGAGCCGCTTTTCCTAATGAAGGGAAGCGCGTCTGGGCTGGGAGAAGTTTTGTCTCTTCCCCCGGCATTTTCGCAATCATAGGCGGACGGCAGTCATCTTGCGCATTCGCAACGGTGTGCAGAGTTTCGAGACGTTGTCGCGCGCCGACTTTTCCGCAATTCCGAAAAATTCTTTCAATTGGCGGGATTCGAATTCGGATTGCGCATTACCAAATGGGAGGCATTGCCAGTTCGGTTCTTCCCGCCTGTCTCTTACCGGTCAAGTTTGTTTCCTGAAGCTTTCCCCCCACAGGAAAGTTCTCATCAGATCGTACCCGGTAGCCCCAGGGAATCCTGGCGAGTTTACGGATGCGAGCCATCGGCTCGATCCAGCCAAACGCGCTTGAATGTTTACGTGTTTTGTTTAGGAGGAAATCCAATGAACTGCTTTAGCATGCTGAAACGCGCCCTGTTGATCGGCGCTGTTTTGCTCTCGTTGTCCACCTGTTTGTGGGCGGCGGATCCGGGCGCTGAACTGCCCGGAACTTCGGATTTCAGTGATCAAAAGACCGGCTCGGTGCTGGTTTTTCCCTTCTATACCTCGACGGCCACTCCATCCGCGCAGAATACCCAGATTACCGTGGTCAATCACAGTAATGACTCCGGCGTTAACCTGCGGCTCACCTTTGTGGGCAATGACGGATCATTTGCCCCGGCCAACCCCCTTTTCCTGTCAGCTTCCCAGAACATCACCTTCCTGACTTCGGACATTGACCCTGGCTTCACCGGCTTCATTGTCGTCGTGGCGGTGAATACCAGTGGATTCCCCATCAATTTCAATTTCCTGTCCGGCCAGGCCAATATCAAGCTGGCGAGCGGCCACGCGGCCAGCTTGAAAGCGGAGGCCATTGCCGCCATTTCGCTGCCCGCGTTCAGCGGCGCCACGGCAACGCTGAACTTTGACGGCAGCGCCTACAACCGGATGCCGCGCGCCCTGGCCATGGACAACATCAAAAGCGCCGCCGATGGAAATAACACCTTGTTAATCCTGACGCGGGTCACGGGCAATTACGCAACCGGGCCCATTGACAAAATCGGCACAGTCTCCGGCACACTTTATGACGATGCCACCACTGCCGCCCCCTTCACTTTTGACGGCAGCATGCAACTGTTTGGCGACCAACTGGTACAGACGCTTTCCAACAGCTTCCCGGTAACAACCCCAAGCTTCACCAGCCTGATTCCCACCGGCCGTTCAGGTTGGCTGTATCTGGCCGCGAACGCCGATATTGGATTATTTGGCGCGGTCCTCAATCTCAATCCGAATGCCGGATCACAGTTTATGGCCTTCAACGGCGGGCACAATCTGCGCGCGCTGCGGCTTTCAACCAGCAACAGCATCGTCATCCCCGTTGTTCCGCAACCCTAAAAAAGAAAAGGAGAACGTCTTATGCCTGATCAAACTTATACATCGCTGACCAAAACAGATGGCGGACGCCTTTTCACCCCCTTCACAATGCTCTTTGGAGCATTGCTGTTGTGGCTGGCCCTGGCCGTTCCGCTCAAGGCTCAAATTCAGGGACTGCAATTTCCCGCCGGCTCCGAAGCCAGCGACCAGAAACCCGGCTCAATTCTCTTCTATAACTACATTACTTCGAGCGCAGGCTCACCCATTACGCAAAACACCCTGATTAGCCTGACCAACACCAACACAACGACAGCGGTGACGGTGCGCTTGTTTTTTGTGGATGGCACGACCGGCGCCAGCACGAGCACCTTTATCTCCTTGCTGCCCATCCAAACAGCCCAGTTTCATGCTTCGGCTTTTGTGCCAGGGGTTACCGGGTATCTGATGGCTGTGGCGGTGGACAGCAACACGTTGTGTCCGGTCAATTTCAATCATCTGATTGGCGATGCCCTGATCAAACGCGCCAGCGGCCACCGCGCCGGTCTGAGCGCGATCGCCATCGCCGCCATCGCCGCCACCCCGGCGGCCTGTGCTGGCGCGACAACAGCCATCAACTTCGACGGCGTCAATTACAACCGCGTCCCGCGCACGCTGGCGCTCGACAGCGTTCCATCCCGCGCCGACGCCAACGACACCTTGTTCGTCCTCAACCGCGTCGGGGGTAATTTAACTGGCGGAGGCAGCGCAGCCACCATTGGGACGCTGTCCGGCCTGCTCTTTAACGACGCCGCGCAGGGGCTCAACTTTGTGCAATTCGCCTCAACACCGCAGTTTGTCAGCTCGCTCTCGAACAGCTTCCCAGTGACAACCTCGCCGTTTGAGACATTCATTTCCAGCGGCAAGACCGGGTTTATGCGATTCTTTAACAACACGGATTCCGGTTATTTCGGCGCGGCGCTGAACTTCAACCCGAATGTGAACAACGCCAGTTTCAATACCGGGAACAATTTCACGCATCGCACGGTAACGGCCACGCAAACGGTCACAGTGCCGGTGGGTGCGCCGCCCGATTTGATTGTCACCAAAACGCACAGCGGCAATTTCACCGTCGGGAGCACGGGCACCTATACCATCACCGTAACCAATAACAGCAGCACCGCGATGTCGGCGTTGCTTAGTAGGATAACCCTCTTCGACAGCCTGCCTGGTAACCTGACGCTCGCCAGTTTCAGCGGTGCGGGCTGGACTTGCGGAGGCATCAACTCGAACTCTGTCAACTGTCAGAACATCACGTCACTGGGCGCAAATGCCAGCGCGGCTCCACTGACGCTGACGGTCAACGTTGGCGCAGGCACTCCCACCGGAACGAACAGCATCACCAACACGGTCGAAGTTTTCTCGCCGCAAGAATTCAATTTCAACAATAACTCGGCCAGCGACCCGACCACCGTCACGGCTGCCAACGACCCCTGCACCACCTTCCTGCCGATTGCCTACGGGCAGACGCTGAACGGGGTCTTGCAAACCGGCGATTGCACCACGATTTTTGGCGACGGCTCGTTTACCGATTTGTATACATTCAGCGGTACCGCAGGTGACCAGATTGCAATTGCGCTTAATTCGAGCGCCTTCGACGCCTACCTGGCCTTGTTCAACCCCAGCGGTTCCCAGATTGCGGCAGACAACAACGGCGGCGGCGGCACGAATGCGCGCATTCCGGCAGGTAGCGGATTCTTTACCTTACCGGTGACGGGCGCGTATTTCATTGCCGCCAACACGTTTACGCCTACCGGCTCCGGCGCTTATTCGCTCACGTTGACCCGTCTTACTTGCCCGACGATTACGGTCACACCGGCGTCGCTGCCCGCCGGAGCAAGCTTCACGTTCTACAGCCAGACGCTTTCTGCCGGCGGCGGCGCACTGCCCTACACGTTCGCCGTCAGTGCGGGCGCTTTGCCCGCAGGTTTGACGCTGACGACGGGTGGATTGCTTTCCGGCGCGCCGACCGTTTCCGGCCCTTTTAACTTCACGGTGCGGGCGACCGACATCAATGGTTGCACGGGGCAGACGGCATACACGCTGACGATCGCGGCCAATCCGGGATTACAGTTTTATCCCCTTCCTTCCCCCGTGCGTTTGCTGGATACGCGCAGCGGCGTAACGGGCTGCGTCACCAATGTCGGCGAGCTGGCCGCCAATTCCACGCGAACTCAAGCCGCGCGGACGGCCTGTTCGACCATTCCGGCCAACGCCACGGCCATCATTGGCAGCATTACGGTCGTGCCTTCGGGGCCGGGATTCCTGACGCTGTTCCCCAGTGACGCCACACAACCAACCGTCGCCAATTCCAACTTCAACGCCGGAGAAGTGACCAACAACTTTTTCACCGTCGGGCTGGGAGCGGACGGCGCGTTCAAGATTTTCACCAGCGCTTCCACGCAGGTGATCATTGACCTGACCGGTTATTACGCGCCGCCCAGTCCGAGCGGCTTGTATTACCATCCACTGCCCGCTCCGGTGCGGTTGGTGCAAACCTTCCCCGGACAGACTGGCTGTTTTGCCAATGGCTCCCAGCAGCTTCAGGGGACGAACAATCCGAACGCGAATCCGGCGCTCGACCTGACAGTGGACGGACGCGGCGCGGGCTTGCCTTCGCCTTGCAACTCCATTCCCGGCGATGCCGTCGTGCTGGTCGGGAACGCGACCACGGTCTTTCCGCAAGCCCCGTTCGGTTTTGGCTATTTGACGATTTATCCGAGTGACGCGGCGCGGCCAACCGTCGCCAGTTCCAATTATGGCAACGGCGACATCATCAACGGGCCGTTTGCGGTCAAGCTCGGCGCGGACGGGAAATTCAAGGTCTATACCTTCAGCACCACGCATCTGGTGATAGACATTTCGGGTTATTACAGCGCCAGTCCAACGGACGCCAACGGCGCGGGCCTGCTGTTCAACCCGCTGCCGAAACCGATGCGGTTGCTGGAAACGCGAAACATTCCCGGCTTCCCGCTGACCGGCTGTT
>JAJNQA010000105.1 GCA_021155085.1 Heliomicrobium sp.
TCCTCAAACGGCGCTGTTATGGAATCACGAACATTGCGCATCTGTTTCAACGAGTCTGGCTTGATCTCGAAGGCTTCAAGCTCTTCGGGATTTGAGATCACAAGATGTGGTGGAGTTTCCGGCAATTCCTAAAGAGCCAAAAATGTTCGTTGATCAACCGGTAGGCCATCGATTAAATACATCATCAATCCAAGCGGATCAATGTATTTTAAGGGATTGTTCGTGACATAAGCGTATCGGTTCCAAGTCTGTGGAACGCTAAGCAGAGCACTACCAATCCAAGGATCTGGACTAGTAAACCTCCCTTGCGAGTTCGAGTAGTATCTCGCCTGTGCATAATCTAGATTCGTTTCAGTGTCTCTTTCATACCCGGTAAACTTCTGCCGCACGCCATCCACTTGATACCCGTTCCCACTGACTCGGATCGTCGCACCTGCAAAATTCTCTTCGCCAAACGGATAGTAGTCGTGCCTCCGCACTCCGTTCAGCCCACCTGTTTGGTCGGCAAGCATTCGTGGTGTCCCCAAATGATCTTTCACCAACCACCACACTGTCGCGGCATTTTCCGCCGTCACCATCATCTCGCCGTTGCGATAGCCGTACTCTTTCTGCAAGGTCGCTGTTGTCCCGTTCCACTGGTACTCCGCCACCAATTCTCCACTGATGCCGTAGACCTGCCAGTATTGCGCCGAGCCGACCTGCCGCCGCACCCGCTTGCCGTCCGCGTCGTAAACGTATTTGTTCGTCCCGCCGCCCGCAGCCGTGATGATGCGGCCTTCGGCGTCATACGTTCGGTCACCTCCGCTGCCCAACTGATTGTCAAAGATCAGGTTTCCCGCCGCATCGTAGCACAGCCCGTTTTTCGTCCCCGTGCAGACATTGCCTGAAGCGAGCTTCAGCCGGTTGGTCGCGGCGGCTTCGGCCGTGCTCCAACTCTGTGCAGTCTGGCCGGTGACGCTTGTCCGGTTGCCCCAGCGGTCGTAGGTGTACGCTTGCGAGGTAACGTTGTACGTCCAGGTCCCGCTGCTGTTCTGCTGCGCTTCGGTCATCGAGGTGATCCGGTTCAGCGCGTCGTAGGTGTAATCATCCAATTGCGGGATAACGTTGCCGCCACCGCTCAAGGGAACGTAGTTGACCTGCCGCAGCACATTGCCATTATTGTCTGTGCTGTTGGCGAATGGGTCCCAGCCGGAAACTGCCGTCGTTCCGTAATAGGAAATCAACGCTCCCCGGCTCCAATTCCATTCATCGCTGGAACTGTCGCCCAGCCGGATGTCCACCAGTTGCAGCCGGTTGTTGTAATGCAGATTGTGGTACAGGCTGGTGGTCGTGCCGAACCGCTCTTTGGTCATCTGCCCGGCGGCGTTGTAGCTGATGGTGTCGGCGTAGGTGTACGACGTTCCGCCCAGATTGCCATCGGCGCTGGAAAGCCTGCCGCTCGCGGCGTAGCTGTAATTGACGCTGCGAGTCGAAGGATAACCTTGCGTCAGTACCTGACTGGCCAGGTTGTAAGTCCGCGTGGATTGGAAGTCTTTCCACGTCGCGCTGTCGTTGGCCAGAAAGCCCTGCGTCTGGCTGGTAACGCGGCCCAGCGCGTCGTATCCGCCAATCACCAGCCGCGAATACCCTGCTGTCCCCGTTGCCGGATTATTCGTGTAATTGAACTGGTAATACAGCCGCCCTTTGCCGTTGGTCAGCGCGTCGTAATGCCGTTCGACACCCGGCGTTACGCCGTCGTTGTAGCTCACCGAGACGTTCCGGTTCAGCGCGTCGTAGCCGTAACTGGTCGCAATCGGCACACTGCTGCCGTTGGTGCGCGCTTCCTTGCGCTCGGTCAGGTTGCCGTTTACGTCGTAGGTATACGCCAGCGACCAACTGTTGTTGTAGCTTGGCGGGTTGGTCAGGTCGTGGGCTGAGTTCGCGTCCTGTTCGGGATTGCGCGCCCGCACCAGCCGCGACAGCGAATCGTAGAAGAAATAGCGGTACTGTCCGCCCTGATTGACGATGGTCAGGTTGCCCAGCGTGTCGTAACTGTAATCGGTTTGCAGCGGCGTTCCCAAGGGGTCTTCCACCACCGATTTCAATCGTCCCAGGCCGTCGGTTTCGCTGCGGCGGCGTTTGTCGGCGGCGTCTTTGACCGTCACCTGCGTTCCGCTGTAGGTCGTCGTGACCTGCGCGCCATCCGGCGTCGTCACCGTCAGCGTTCTATTCAAATCGTCATACGTCGGCGTTGTCCACACGCCGGATGGGTTGATTGCGCCCGTCAGGTTCGTTGCCAGATACGGATTCGAGACTCGTTTGACGCGTCCCAGCGTGTCGTATTCGGTGTCTTTGACGCTCCACGAATTTGTCGCCTCAAAATGGCCGCTGCGCCAGGCGCGACCCAGCCCGTCGAAGTAGGTGTAATCGTCCAGCCAGGTGGTTGAGTTCTGTTTGGTTCGCGTGCGGGCATACAGGCTCCCCGGCGTGTCGCCGAACTCGTATTTGGTTTCGATCTCGTTAAAATCGGCGTCATAGCTGGTTTCGGTCATGGCGACCAGCGCGTCGCCGCCCGTGTCCAGCAGAATCTCAACCTTTTTAACAGCGCGCGGATCGCGGCCCGCACTGGTGAAGTTATAGGGAGACGGCAACGTCGTCGCGGTCACGGCCCAATCCACCAAGGTGCGGCGAAGCATCTGTCCGCTGGAATTGTAGGTTCGCTCTTCATAAGCCCGTCCGGCGCGCGGGTCTTCATATCCGAAGCGTGGGTTACTAAAGAGAGAAGTATCTCCGACCAACAACAATCGTTCGCTTTTTGCGCCGTTGGGGCCGGTTACGCGGGTCATTGTGCCGCTGCTGAGCACGGCATAATCCCATTTCACTTCGTCCGTGCCGTCGCCCTTTGCGCTGATCCAGTGTTCGACCACGCCGCGATTGGCTTTGCCAAAAACGTTCCACCGTGAAGCAAAGCTGATTGGGTCAACAGTTTCATATCGGAATCGCTCATATCCGCCGGTGGGCATCACCACTTTGTCTATCTCGCCGTAGACGTTGTAGGTGAAGGTATAGGTTCCGCCGTTCGGTAAAACGATTTGATACAGCACCACCGGGTCGAACAAAATTCCGCCCCAACAAACCGAATCAGTAGCCGCAATCGAAGTAAACAAGCTCGGCGAAACAACGTTCTCCGGAAAGCCAGGGCAATCCCTGTCACCTTTGTAACGCAGCGCCTGTGATGAATCCGTCCGCGCATTGGCAAGCGTGCGATAGCGGAAAGTCACCTGCCGATTCGTTCCGTCGAATCCCGGTATTGAATATTGCAAATCCACCGGTGCGCTGCTGTTTTGCAAGGGCGGCAGCCCAATGACGCGCCCTATCGTGTCCGTCCACTGACTGCAGCTTCTCACCCGAAGCGGCGAAGGCTTGAGTGTGCCGAAAGTGGGAGCAACCGATTTCAAAAACGCTTTGGATTTGTTTGTGATTGTTCAGGTGACGCAGCGGAGTGTATTTTTTTTGTACGGCTGTCAACCGCTTTAATCGTTATTGGCCGGACTTTAATGGGCTGTGGTTCGACTTCCTACAATGCAGGCAGGCATTCACGGAATAACGAATATCAGCGATGCAAACAATTGGCTGATTTTTCCCAGTGGATAAGCGCGAATGGTGGGGGGCGCGCTCATCCACTGAATCCAAGTTTACCGCGCGATCTTCGTCCAGACGCCGCCCGCTTTGGCGCTCTTGGTGATGGCTTCGACGATGCAGTTCGATTCGTGGCCGTCCTCGAAGGTCGGGAAGTCAATCTTGTCCTTGTCCGCCGCCATCGAACGGCCTTCGGCGATGAAGGTGTAGACGTTGCGGAGCAGATTGCGGAACGCATCGGCCCAGGCTTCGCCGTGGCCGCCGGGCAGCGCGGCGTAATGCGCGATGGACGGGTCGAGCAGGCCGGGGTCTTTCAGCATCCAGCCGTTCGGTTCGTTGCGTTTGCCGATCCACAGTTCGTTCGGACGTTCCTGTTTCCAGGCCAGCGCGGCTTTGCCGCCGTCCACTTCGATTTCCAAACCGTTTTTGTGACCGGCGCTAACCTGCGAAACGGAGAAGGAACCTTTCATTCCGTTTTCAAACCGCAGCAGGACGTTGGCGAAATCTTCCGTATCCACGGGGTATTCGTCGTACTCTTCGTTGCCCCCGCTCTGGGCAAAGGCTTCGCGGGTGCCTTTCGGTTTCTGGCGCGTGGGGAAGACGGTGGTGTATTCGGCCAGCACTTCGTTGATGCGCGAACCGGTGATGTAGCCGGCCAGGTCGCACCAGTGCGAACCGATGTCGGCCACGCAGCGCGATTCGCCGCCTTCTTTTTCCAGCCGCCAGTTGTAATCGTTCGGATACAGCAGCCAGTCCTGAATGTAGTAGCCGTGAACCCAGTGCGTTTTGCCGATGTCGCCGCGATTGATCATCACGCGCGCCTGCTGCATCAGCGGGTTGTAGCGGTAATTGAAGGTCACGGCGTGCGTGATGCCCTTGGCTTCCGCCGCGGCGAGCATGGTTCGAGCGTCGGCGGAATTCAGGGCCAGCGGTTTGTCGGCGATGACGTGTTTGCCGCGTTCGATGGCGGCCAGCGTCACGGGCAGGTGCAGGTCGTTCGGCGTGCAGTTGTGGATGACTTCGATTTCCGGATCGTCCAGCAACGCTTCGTAGCTGCCATAGGCTTTCGGAATGCTCATTTTGGCGGCTTTGGCTTCGGCGGAAGCCTGGCTGCTGCCGGCGACGGCAACAACGTCAACGAATCCCAGCCGGCGTGCGGCTTCGATGTGATGCGGGCCAACGAAACCCGCGCCGATCAATGCAGTCTTGACGGTTCGCATGTCAGTGAAAATCTCCCTTGCGGATAGTATTCGATCAGGTTTTGAGAAGTGATTTTTGCGTCTTGTTTTTGCTTGTGTTTTTGCTTGTTGATGAAGCGGGCGTATCTTCATCGCTTGGCCAGGGAGTGTCAAGAGAGTGAGAAGTTCAGGCATTTCGCGGCGGTTTCGTCGCCCACCAGGCCCACCAGATCAGCAGCAATTGAATCGGCAAGCGGATGAACAGCACGGTTTGGCTGACTTCGGGAAACAGATGCGGATTCTGGGCCATATACAGATTGGCTGGAAAAACCGCGATCAGCAGCGCGATCAATCCCCACCCGGCCAGCCGCGCAAAACGCGGAAACAGCACCAGCGCTCCAAACACGATTTCCGCGATGCCGCTGAGGTAGACCAGCGCCAGATGCCAGGGCAGATAGGGCGGCATCATCTTCAGATAAAAAGCCGGATGCGCGAAATGGTTGATTCCGGCAACGATGAACAACACGGCCAGCAGATACTTCATCACGATTTTGAATTTTTGCATTTCGCCTCTTTGCCGAAACCGATGATGGATTTATTCGGCGTCAGAATCTTGAGCTTCTTCACCGGATTCGAATTTGATGCGGTCATAGACTTCGGCCAGGAACAAGTCGCAGGCAATCGAATCAATGTGAATCCGGCCTTCCAGCGACGTTTCACAGCAATAGTCCCAATGGCCGTTTTCGCGGCGGGAAAAGAGTTCAATCTTGGGCCGATCCTGCGCAATCAGAATGTAATCTTTCAAGGATGGATTTTGCGCATACCGGTCGAACTTTTCATCGCGGTCGTAGCCTTTGGTGGAGTCGGAAAGGACTTCGACGATGACCGTCGGATTGGTGATGACATCCTGATACTTGTCGTGAAACTGCGGTTCGCCGCAAACGATCATCGTATCGGCATAGGAAAACAAGCCTTTCAACTTCGCTTCCGGCTTTACTCGCGAACGGATTTTCATGTTCGGTGAGAACGTGGCGCAGGGTCTTCCACGCAATTGCAGGTTGAAACTCGCATTGACGTTTGAACAGATCATGCTGTGTTGCGGGCTTTCGCCCGCCATTTCGTAAATCACGCCGTCGCGCCATTCGTGCCGCTCCTCGGCTTTGCGCTCGAACGTCAGATACTCATCGGCCGTCACCAGCAGTTTCGCTTTCGGCGTGCTCATTGTGCGTTCTCCTTTTGCATTGAGTTGCGGGGCATTCTAACCGCATTACAAATACCGCAGAAAGGAATTCGGATTATTCAGGAAAGCCCGCGTCAGCGAAACGTGTTCCACATCGTCGTAGGCGATTTCCCGGACCGGATGCGCGTCGAAGCTGAAGATTTGCGCTTCCGGATAGGCCATCAGAATCGGCGAATGCGTGGCGATCAGGAATTGCGCATCCTGTGCGGTCATCTCTTTGATCATCGAAAGCAGCGCCAGTTGCCGCTGCGGCGAAAGCGGCGCTTCCGGTTCGTCCAGCAGGTACAACCCGCCCGGCACAAACCGCGATTGAAAGAGTTTCAGAAAGCTTTCGCCGTGGGATTGGGCGTCCGGGTCTTTGCCATAACGTTCGATCAACGCCTGCCGCTGCCCCAGCGCCGAGCCTTGCGCCAGTCCCAGCGCGTAGCCTGTGTATTCGTCTTCAAAACCGTCGGCGATTTCCTGCAATTCGGCCATCGTCGTTTGCAATCGTTTGGCGAAGTTGAAGAAGTCTTCGGCGCGCAGGAAAAAGCCGCGATGCGTTTTATTGCGCCAGCCGAATTTCAACTGTTTGCCCAGGGCGCGGGCATGTGCCAGCGATTTGTCGCGCGCGATGTCTTCGCCGCCGACGGCGGGCAGGTTGACCCCGGCGGCGATCGCTTCGATCAAGGTGGATTTGCCGGACCCGTTTTCGCCGACGAAAAAGCTGACGGCGGAGCGCAACTCGATTTCGCCGAAGTTCTGCACCAGCGGCAGCGTGAACGGGAAGCCGTTTTGTTTGCTCGCCGCCGGTTTCAAATTGATCGTCTGCAGGTGAATCATCGCTGCGCCTTTCAGGATTTTTCGGTGACTGATTTGCCTTCGCGAAAGTCTGCTGCTACTTTCCCGCAATCATTTTTCCGCACAGACTGATTTATACCAACAACGGCGACAGCCGCGAAATTTGTCGCCGCTGTTTCTTGTAGCGCACTTCTAAACCGAATGGAATATTTTCAGCGTCGTTTTTCTTCCCGCATCCGGTTGTCGAACCTTGCCGTTTTCCTTCGCGCCTGCCACGAATGGGTCGCCCGAAGCCTTTCGCGCGTGACTTCGACCGGCGATCTGATTCCCGAAGTGGATGGCCTGCGCTTCATCGCCATTTCCGTCGTCGTCTTTCACCACCTGGTTTCGATTTACCTGCCGGTCAGCGGGCGCGTGCTGCAGGTCCGCTCTTATGCTGACTGGATGGCGGCATCGGATCAATCCTGGATGATCCGGCTGGCGTATTGCGGGCATTTCGGCGTGCAACTGTTTTTCGTCATCAGCGGCTTCATTCTGGCGCTGCCCTTCGCCAAACGCGCCTTTAGCGAACTGCCCGCGCCGGAGTTGAAAGGTTACTACCTGCGCCGCGTCACGCGAATCGAGCCGCCCTATGTCATTTGCCTGCTGCTGCTGTTCTTTTTGTTCTGGCTGGACAAGGGCGACGCGGCGGCGCGAATTCCCAACCTGATTGCCAGTTTGTTCTATTCGCATGGCCTGGTCTTCGGCCACGAAAGCCCTGTCAATGGCGTGACCTGGTCGCTGGAGGTGGAAATTCAGTTTTATCTGCTGGTGCCGTTTCTGGTGCGAATTTTCCGTTGGCGAAATGCGGCGCTGCGGCGGGCGTTGATGCTGGCGGCGATCCTTGGCGGCTCCTTCCTGTCGCTGAATGTAATTTATCCTTCCGGTTCATCGCGGCTGCCGCTGACCTTCCTGAATTTTTCGCACTACTTTCTGACCGGATTTCTGCTGGCCGATTTGTACCTGAGTTCTGCCACACGCGAAAGAAAGAAGACATTCGCCTGGGATCTTGTGGCGGTCGCATCGGCGGCGATGATGCTGGCGACGTTGATGTGGATTGGGACGCTGTATTACCTGCTGCCGCTGATGATCGGCGTGTTTTACGCGGGGTGTTATCTGGGCCGGCTGTCGAATGCCTTCGTCCGGCTGCGCTGGATCGTGATCATCGGCGGAATGTGTTACACGATTTACCTCTATCACGTGACGCTGATCGGGCGGGCGTTTGTGCATACTGGCGCCTGGACCTCGCTGGCGCGCTCGTTCAGCACGGATTTTCTGATGCAGGCGGCGCTGATTCTTCCCGTACTGCTGGCGATGTGCGCCTGGCTGTTCCTTGTCAGCGAAAAACCGTTTATGCGCTGGAGCCTGACAAGGCGGCAGCCGGTGGCTGTCCCCAGCGTCGTCAGCGCGGACTGAGTTGCCGGTTCAACGGCCATCCGGCTTCAATTCCAAAAGCGTTCGCGCACGCTCCAGCGCCGCATCAATGTTCGGCATGATGTTTTCGGCCCCGAGATGATGGAGCAAACCGGCTTGCTCCATCGCCCGCAAAGGCTGTTCGGCGACGCCGGTCAGCAGCATCGTTCCGCCCTCGCGCCGTGTCCGATCCAGCACATCTTCCAGCACCTGTAACCCCGTCGCATCAATCGCCGGAACCATTCGCATGCGAATGATCAGCACTTTCGGCTTCTTATCAACCCGGCGCATGGCGTCCTTGAACCGCTCAATCGCGCCGAAAAAGAGCGAACCGTAGATTTCAAAGACTTCGACGCCCTGGGGAATGGTTCGTTTCGAGATGGCGCGCGGATGATTCGGGTCGTCCTCTTCCTGCTCCTGCAAACTGCCGGTGAGCGAATTGACCTGCGCAACTTCGGACATCCGCTGCATGAACAGGAATGCCGCCAGCACCACACCCACCTGAATCGCCACCGTCAGATCAATCAACACCGTCAGCGCAAATGTCACAATCAAAACCATCACGTCGCTCTTCGGGCTTTTCAGCAGTTTGAAGAAGGCGTGGTACTCGCTCATGTTGTAGGACACGAAGATCAGGATGGCCGCCAGCGTCGGCATCGGAATCAGCGCCGCCCACTTGCCGAAAAACAGCATAATCAGCAGCAGCGTCACCGCATGAATCAGCGCCGAAACCGGCGTGCGTCCGCCGCTTTTGATGTTGGTCGCCGTGCGCGCAATCGCGCCGGTCGCCGGTATTCCCTGGAAAATCGGCGAAATGACGTTGCCGACGCCTTGGGCGATCAATTCCATGTTCGACCGGTGGCGCGTTCCCATCATCCCGTCGGCCACCACCGCCGCCAGCAGCGATTCAATCGCCGCCAGCAGCGCAATCGTGATCGCGGGCGAAAACATCTTGGTGATCAATCCCCAGGTCAGATGCGGAAAATGCGGCGCGGGCAAGGTGTTCGGCACGCCCCCGAACCGGCTGCCGATGGTTTCGACATCCAGGCTGAGCAACTGAACCGCCGCCGTCGCCACGACAATCGCAATCAGCGAACCGGGAATTTTCGGCGTGATGCGCGGCCACAAAAAGACAATCAGCAGCGAAGCCGCGCCCACCGCCAATGCCCGCCAATTGACCGTCGCCGCGCTGTGAAAATACGCTTCCCATTTTTCGACAAAGTCCGCCGGAACCGTCTCCATCCGCAACCCGAAAAAGTCCCGAATCTGCCCGGAGAAAATGATCAGCGCAATTCCGCTTGTGAAGCCCACCGTCACCGGATACGGAATGAACTTCAGAAACGCGCCCATCCGCAGCAGGCCCATCGCAATCAAAATGAAGCCCGCCAGCATCGTCGCCACGGCCAGCCCGTCGTAACCGTACTGCTGCACAATTCCATAGATGATGACGATGAACGCGCCGGTCGGCCCGCTGATTTGCGCGCGCGTGCCGCCCAGCGCGCCAATCACAAATCCGGCGATGACCGCCGTGTACAATCCCTGCTCCGGTTTGACGCCCGAAGCAATGGCGAAAGCAATCGCCAGCGGCAGCGCCACGATGCCGACAATGATGCCGGCAATCAGATCGGAAGTGAATTGTTTTTTGGTGTAGCCTTCGCGGAAAACGGTGATGAGTTTGGGTTCGAGGCGGGTAGGCATTGTTTTACTCAATCTCCAGCCATTTTGTCATCAAATAGCGGTCGTGATCGGCAAAGCCGAATTTTTGGTAGGCGCGTTGCGCGGCAGTGTTTTTTCGCTCCACTTCCAGGTGCAACGCCACGATGCGGTTTTCCCGGCAGACCGAAGCCAGAAATTCCAGCGCCAGTCCGCCGATTCCCGATCCGCGAAATTGCTCGTGCAGGAACAGTTCATCCACAAAGGCATCCCGCCCATGAAATTCCAGGCTGTAGCCGAAGGTCAGTACCGTGTAACCGGCGATTGTCTTCTCAGAAAGGATCAGAAACACGCGGCCATACAAATCGTTGCTCAAAATCCCTTCCAGCGCCCGCCGCGCCTTCGCTTCATCGAACGCCAGCTCTTCGTGCTGGTAGAATTCCCGCATCATCAGCAGAAGCGTTTCGATGTTTGTCAACGTGGCCGCTTGGAAACTCAACAGGGATGGGTTCATTTGACGAATGCGGCCAGCGGGCCGTCCGGTTTGGCGATGGGTTTTAGCACCGAATACGGAATGACGACATCCTGCGGCCCGGCGGCATAGGCTGCGACTTGATACGCGTCAAACGTAATCTGCAACCCTTGCGGCGTGATGTTCCAGCTTTCGTAATTTTCGGCGTTGGGCCCCGCGCCATTGCGAATCCATTCGTCGTCGCTCATGTCCGACTTTTTGATTTTAGAGACGCAGTAATCCGAAAGGACTTTCAGGTAATTGGCGCCGGGCTGGAACAGGTCAGCGAGTTTCAGCATCACGCCGCGATTCAGATCGTAGTTATATGCCGCCGATCCCGTATTGCCGTGCGCGCCGCCCGTGAAGCTGTAATTGTTGAACAGCAGGCTGATCAGATTCTTGTCGGCATACGCCACGGTGTAGCTGATATCCATCGCATATCCGGGCCGGTCGTCCGCCTCTTTGGCAAGCTCCTGCATTCCTTCCTGGTTCTCATCCTTGAACGCTTTCAGCGATGTTTCGACCATCTCGCGGATGGTTTTGTTGAACTGCGCGGCGCGCGGATCATTCCCAGCAAGCTGTGGATACGCCACATCCGTGGAAAACTTCAGTTTCTTGTTCTCTTCTTTCTCCTGTTTGACGATCAGCCGCAACCCGCCCAGGTCGTACTGTTTTTCAGCCAGCACGACCGGCATTCCGGCAGCGCCCTTCGTCTTTGCCCAGGTGCCGGTGAATTTCAGCGCGGATTCATCACCGCGAATTTCGTTGATCAGCGTGCCGCTGAAAAAGCCTGTTTGCTTTTCGCCGGCCATTTCGGTCAACGCTGCCTTGCCGGAAGCGTCCACCTGCCCGGACAAATCCAGATACTTGCGGTCGGCGTTCTTTTCGTAAAAGTAGCGGCCATACAGCGATTCGTCATTGCGGCCCAGCTCCAACTGAATCGCGTGTTTGCCGTCAATCGTGCCGACGAGCACGCGGTTGAATCGCGCCGGCAACGGCCCCAACACCGCCGGAACCAAGGACGCCGCCGGAGAAGCGGCAGGCGACGGCTGCGAAATGCCAAGCTGCGTCGGTTTGTCGCCGCTGCAAGCTATCAAGCCGAAAGTTGCCAGACCCGCAACTGTCCAAAGGGAAAATGTTTTGAATGTTTGCTTCATAGTTTCGATGACCTCGCTTTTTATGATTGAGAACTTCTATCACGGTCTGATCAAAGCCAGCAAGGAAAGCGCTTTGGAAGGTTTTGCGGGGCTGGGAAATTTGACTTCATGGCAAGCTGTCCGCAGAATCCTGCTGCTCGATCAAACGAACGTTGCTCAAACCCAGATTAACGACGAATTGCTTTCCCTCGCCAGCGTTGATTCTCAACCCATGCAGCCTGTTCGCCTCCCCCGTCGCTGCCAAACATTCATCTCAGGAGTATTGCCATGCGCCGATCCCGCATTGTTTCTTTAAATCAGACTTTTTTTTCGCGCCGCAAACTGAAAGCGGTGCTTCTTGCTGCATTCACCATCGGATTGTTGAGCGCGACACTCAGCAAAGCGATGAACTTCAACGGGTCTCCGGCCCGCATCTCGCCGGTTCAGGCAATGGATGCGCTGCCAACGATTTTGTTCGTCACCCAACCGCCCTTCGGCAGCGATTTTGCCAGCGCCAATGCCGTCTTCGGCAATCACAATCCCTACACCGGCGACACGCCGCGCGGAGGCGATCTGTACATTCGTTACGGTGACGGCAGCCTGCGCAACCTGACCGCTGAAGCTGGGTACGGGGTCAAAGTCGGCGAAGAAATTGCCGTTCGCGAACCCAGCGTCCATTGGTCGGGCGCGAAAGCCCTGTTCGCGATGGTCATCGGCGGAACGACCAAGAACGATTATTCGGAGGTCTACTGGCAGATTTACGAAGTTTCAGGCATTGGCAAAGGCGAGCAAGTCAGCATTCGACGGTTGCCGCAACCATCCGACAGCAACAATGTTTCGCCGCTGTACGGCACGGATGACCGCATCCTTTTCACCAGCGACCGCCCGCACAACGCGGACAAATTCAATTACCCGCAACTGGACGAATACGAATCGCAGCCGACCAACACAGGCATCTGGTCCATGAACGCCAGCGGTTCCGACCTGCGATTGCTGGATCACGCGGTGTCCGGCGATTTTACGCCGATCATTGCCAGCGACGGGCGGGTGATCTTCACGCGCTGGGATCACCTGCAACGCGACCAGCAGAACGACGACAGCGGCGGTTACGGCGCGTTCAACTATCAAAGCGAATGGAGCCTGGCCAAACTGAACAGCTTTGCCGAAATCTTCCCCGAACCGCGCCGTTCGCCCAATCGAGCGCAGTTTCACGGCCATACGATCAATCAATTTTTCCCCTGGCAGGTCAATGAAGACGGCAGCGGTTTAGAAACGCTCAATCACATCGGACGGCACGAACTGGTCGGCTATTTCGATTCGTCGCACGACGGTTTGCCGGAATTCATTGCCCCGCAAACGCGCCGCACGGCTGAACGATATTTGCAGATCAAGGAAGACCCCGCGCGGCCAGGCTATTTTGTCGGCACGAACGCGCCGGAGTTTTACACGCATGCCGCCGGACAAATTATCGGGCTGAACGCGCCGGAAAGCGCCAACCCGGATCAGATGCAGTTCGATTACATCACCAGTCCGGTCACGCGCAGCTATTACGACGCTGGCCAAACGCCGCCGCAGAATCATCCGGGGCTGTTTCGCAATCCGACGCCACTGACGAACGGCGCGCTGATCGCGGTTCGCACAACGTATCCGGTTGCGGATCGCGCCATCAACGGCGTGCTCAGTTCGCGCTACGATTTTCACCTCTCCAGATTGCAGCGGCAGCCGGACGGATACTGGTCGCCGGTGGAGCGCGTGCTACAAAATCCGATCACCAAAACGATCAGCTACTGGGACAATCAAACCTACGCGCAACTGAATTACAGCGGCGTGTTGTGGGAACTCGATCCGGTCGAAGTCCGCGCGCGTCCGCGTCCGCAACGGCACAATTCGCCGCTGCCGGACATTGAAAAACAGATTTTGAGCGACGAACTCGGCGGGCAAAGCGGCATTGATCAACTGCAAACCTTTCTCGAAGCCCGCAATCTGGCATTGATCGTCAGCCGCGATGTGACGCGGCGCGCCGACCGCCAGCAGGATGTCAGCCTGCGCATTGCGAATGGCACGGCGCAAACCGTTGATCCCGGCACAACGCCCGTGGATTTGGCGTACATGCAGTTTTTCCAGGGCGATCTGGTTCGCGGATACACCGAACACAATCGCGGAGGCCGCCGCCCGATTGCCCAACCCATGCGCGATGGATTGAATCCGGCGCTCGCGGGCGCGCCACTGACCAGCGTCAAACTGGGCAGCGACGGCAGCCTGGCGGCGCTGGTCCCGGCGCGCCGCGCGCTGTCCTGGCAAATGACCAAACCGAATGGCGAAGCCGTCGTCCGCGAAAGGTATTGGCTGACGTTTGCGCCGGGCGAAATCAGGTCCTGCACCAACTGCCACGGTTTGAACACGAACGATGTGGTCATGCGACAGCCCGCGCCCACCAATCCCCCACAGGCGTTGCGCGATTTGCTGCGTTGGTATCGCGCGACGTTCCCAACCGCGATCAATCGCATCGCCAACGTTTCCGCCACCAGTTATGACCCGGCCCTGCTGGCGAGCGAATCCATTGCCGTCGCCTTCGGATCGAACCTGGCCACCGCCACCGCAACCGCAACCGGTTCATTGCCGACCACGCTGGCCGGAACCACCGTCAAGGTGAAAGACGTAGCCGGAACCGAACGCGCCGCGCCGGTGTTTTTCGTTTCACCGACGCAGGTCAATTACCTGATTCCGGCGGGAACTTCGCCCGGGCTGGCGCTGGTGACC
The DNA here is from genome assembly GCA_021155085.1 of Heliomicrobium sp. Lineage (GTDB taxonomy): Bacteria > Acidobacteriota > Blastocatellia > RBC074 > RBC074 > RBC074. The sequence goes on from JAJNQA010000105.1 coordinate 14,329, forward strand.
ATCGCGAATTCCAGCGGCCAACAGTCTCAATCCGCAGTCCAGATTGCCTCGGTCGCGCCGGGAGTGTTCACCGCCAACGCCACCGGCAAAGGCGTCGCCGCCGCTTCGATCTTGCGCATCAAAGCCGACGGTTCGCAAAGTTACGAATCTGCCGGCATCTACGATCCGGCGCAGAACCAGTTTGTCGCGCGTCCGATTGATTTAGGCCCCGCGACCGATCAGGTCTTTCTGATCTTGTTCGGCGGCGGCATTCGTTTCCGCAGCGACCTGACCAACGTCAAAATCAAAGCCGGTGGCGTGGATGCGCCCGTGAGTTTTGCCGGGTCGCAAGGCGGATTTATCGGTCTGGATCAAATCAACGCGCGTTTGCCGCGCAGTTTGATCGGGAAAGGCGAAGTTGATGTTGTGCTGAGCGTGGAAGGCAAAGCCGCGAATGTTGTGAAAATCGCGGTCAAGTAGATGCTTGGGGCTCCGCAATCGGCCACAGGGCAAGTTAGTGGAAACGGCGAATTCATTTTCCATTCTCCACTGACCATTTTCCCTTGTTGGGCAGAAGACGAAGGCTTTCTTTTCTGTCCAACAAGGGAAAATGAAAAAGGGACAATTGAGAATGCCTTGTTCCTCAATGCTCAAGACCCTGTCGCTGGCCTGAACTTATCGTTCGCTGATGACAATCCGCTTAATCAAATCACCGCGCACGATTCGGTCCACCACTTCCATTCCGCTCGTGACGTGGCCGAAGACCGTGTAGCCGCCATCCAGATGCGGCTGCGGCGAATGCGTGATGAAAAACTGGCTGCCGCCCGTGTCCTTGCCCGACAAAGCCATTCCGACCGCGCCGCGTTCGTAAGGCCGTGTGTTCACTTCGCAGCGAATCTGGTAGCCCGGACCGCCTTCGCCATCGCCGCGCGGATCGCCACCCTGTATGACGAAGTTCGGCACGACGCGATGAAAGGTCAGGTTGTTGAAATAGCCTTTGCGCGCCAGCGTGACGAAGCTGTCCACCGTGATCGGCGCGTCCGCCGGGAAGAGTTCCATCGTGACCGCGCCTTTGGCGGTATGAATCGTGGCTGTGACTTTCTTGTTCATTCGCGCGACGACGCGCTGGTAAAACAGTTTGTTGTGGCCGGTTTGGACAGTGCCGATGCGGTCGGAGAAATCACCAGCGCCCATTTGCTTGAGTAAATCCGCGGCGCGGCGACGGACAAGATGATCGTTATCGGTCAGCGCCAATTTGATGGCTTCGACAGCCATCTCCGATTTGTATTTCGAGATGGCTGTCAGAATTGCGAGTTTCGCGTCGTTTTCCTTGTCCTTGCTCGACGCCGCCCAACCGTCTATCAACCGGTTCAGATTCCGATCCTCAATCGAATTGGCAATCAGATTGGCAGCAGTCGCCCGGATGATAGGGTCTTTGTGCAGGAGACTGTCACGAAGAAGAAAGGGCAGCGTCTTCGGCTTCAACTTGGCCAGGGAGCGGAGAATTTGTGGAATTGCCGGGTCTTCCAGATAGGACGCCATCCACAACATCAGAAGCATTTCCTTGCTCAACTCGGAATCAATTTCTCCCATCCCCTGAGCGAGATTGGCAAAGTATTTGGCATCGCCGATACCCGAAAAAAACTCTCTTTCATCCGAAGAGAAAAACTCTTTTTCGCCAAACCTGGCAATCGCAATCTCCAGTTCGGCATAAGCACCTTCACCAAACATCTCGCGCAATCGCCGAAACAGAGAAAGTGCGCGGTCTTCTTTCATCGTATTGAGCGCCGAAGCGATTTCCAGCAATTGATTCAAACTCTCGTAACAACCTTCACCTTTCTGTTGGCAAAGCTTGCCGCTCATTTCAATTAACGGCTCAGTCGCGCGCTTGTCGCCAATTGCCGCCAGCGCCCGAATTGCGCTCACCTGAGCCTGCTCGTTTTTATCTCCGAGCAACTTGAGGAGCGGTTCGACTGCCTGGGCATCCTTGCTCACACCCAAAGCGCGCGCGGCATTGGCGCGAACGTTGTGATCGCGGTCATTCAACGCTTCCAGCAAAGCCGGAACCGCCGAAGCAATCGGCTGGCGAACGCGCGAAAGGGCGTTGGCGGCTTGGGCGCGAAGGTCGGCGTCGTCGGATTTCAATTGCCGGGTCAGCGGTTCGACCGCAGAAACCGAGCGCACGCGCATCAGCGCGGTGATCGTCAAACTGGCGAGCAGTTTTTTGTCCGCCAACAGCGTCGCCTTTGGATCGGGCAATTGTTCGGCCAGGCGTTGGCTGATTTGTTCGATGGTTTGTTTGCCCAGCAGTTCGATGTTTGCCGGAACGCTGGCGATTTTGCCCAGCGCTTCAGCGGGGCGCGCACGGTCAGCCAATGCGGATTTTCCCGGTTCCAGCATCGCCATCAGCACGGGAACAGCTTGTACGTCTTCCATTTCGCCCAGGGCAAAGGCGGTCATCGCGCGCACCTTTTCGTCTTTCTCGCTTTGCAGCAATTCGATCAGCGCTGCCGTGCCGCGCTTGTCGCCAATGCGGCCAATGGCCAGCGCCGCGCGTTCACGGACTTTCGGCGAAGCGTGTTTGAGCAACTTCGCCAGTTCGTCGCCGTTCAGGTTGCGTTCGTCTTCGAGCTGAATGATGCGGGCGTGAAGCGTTGGCGAAATGGGTTGGCCGAAAGCAATGGCGCCTCCCAAACAAACGAAAACAAGCGTTGACAGAAGAAGCAAAATTCTTTTCATAAAGGCTCGTCTTATGGAACAGGATTGATGATGGCCAGCCCTTCGGCCTGAGCGATGGAACACAACGCTTTATCAGCGCAAACGAAATGATTGATCACTCCTTGTCTGTGACCGCTCAAAGCCACGGCAAGCTGAATGGCGTCCAATGTGCGTAAGTTTTGGGTTAAAGCGTATTTTTCGATCATGGCGCTTGCCCGCTGAAAATGGCTTTCTCTGATCCTGCCTACCCCGATGATCCTTTGTGCAATGTCTGCTTCAAACAAGCTGCAAAGATGCTGATAAGCTGCTTCTGTCAGCAGTTTGCTTCTGACTTTTTTAGCAAGGGCTGAACGGTACTCCACCACGGCGAGACGCGAGATATAAAGTTGCGCCCCGGGAGTTTGCCCAGCCAGTGTAAAGATGGCGTCAACAGTCGCTGTCCCCACCTCTGCGTGATAGTGCTTGCTGAGCGCGCTGGTGTCTAAAAAATAGCCCGGCATCAGAATCTCTCTTCTCTGTCTGCAATGATGTCATCAGCCAGTGAGCCAGGGATGGATGAGGATTCTCTGCGCACTTGTTCAAGCGTAATGCTGTAATCAGCGCGGCTCTCGCAGTAACGATGAAACTCTTCATCCAAAAATTCTTCTTCGTTGATGGCAGGAATAGTTGCCACTGTCACAATCACTTTTTGATCTTCCAAAAGATTGAGTGGTTGAAGTGGTCGTAGAACGCCGCCTTGGAAAACTGCTTCAAGTTGTGTGGTCATAAAATTCCCCTTTTCAAAAACACTCGTGAAGTGCGACTTACCCGTTCCGTAATTCAGATTCTACACTTTGGGGGTTCAGAACGAAAAAAAACTGTCAAATGCTTTTCCAGCAATAAAATGCTTTTGAAAGGACTTCGCGTATTGATTCAATTTCCAGCCGCGCCGGACTTCTTCTTTGCCACTTCAACCATCTTTTCCACGTCGGCCAGAAGTTTTTTGGCGTCATACACGATGCCGTCCTTGATCGTGTATTTAACGCCGCCGACGCGCTCCGGCAGGTTGGTTTGATCGTTCAGGCGGATGGCGCCCGTGCCGTAAAGCACTTTCAAATTGGCAATCGGGTTTTCGCCGACGATCACCAGATCGGCCAGCAAGCCGGGTTTGACGATGCCGAATTCGAGGCGTTTACCCGTTGGTTCGTGCAGCAGTTGCGCGCCGTGCATGGTGGCGGCGCGGATCACTTCCAGCGGATGAAAGCCCGCTTCCTGCAACAACTCGAATTCGCGGATGTAATCGAAGCCGTACAGCTTGTAGATGAACCCGGAATCGCTGCCCGTGGTGACGCGGCCTCCGCGATTTTTGTATTCGTTGACGAAGGCCATCCACAGCCGGTAATTGTTTTTCCATTCAACTTCGTCCTGCGTCGTCCAGTTAAACCAGTAGGAGCCGTGAGCTTCGCGGCTGGGCGTGTAGAACTTCCACAGCGAGGGCAGCGTGTAGCGGTCATGCCATTCGGCGCGCATCGAGCGCATCAGGTCGCGGCTGGCTTCGTAAATGGTGAAGGTCGGATCGAGCGTGAAGTTCAGCTTGATCAATTCATCCATCACCTCGTTCCATTTTTTGCTGCCGGGCGGCGCAGCCTGTTTCCACAGGCGCCCGGCCTGGCCGAAGCGGTGCGATTCGTCGTTGTAGTTGTAATCCAGCGGAAAATCCTGAATCGCGCGGTCGGCGAATAACGATTCGGGCAACCCGTACCAATGCTCCATCGAGCGCATTCCCAATCGTGCGGCTTGCAGCATGTTCAGCCGCGCCACGCCCAGTTGATTGAGATGCGTAGTTGAACCCAGGCCGAGCTTGTTCGCTTCGTCCAGAAATGCTGCCATGATTTCCGGGTCGTAAATCGGGCCGTCACCGATGACTTTGAATCCGTCCACGCCTTTTTCCTTGGCCCAGCGGACGTATTCGCGCGCCAGTTCCGGCGTGCTCAGGCGGCCTTTTTCCCACCCCGCACCCGGTGAAACATAAGCGAAGATGCGCGGCGCGGTGATTTCGTTTTTGGCGCTGCGTTCGCGGGCCTTTAACGTCCAATCCACGCCATTGAAGCTGCCGGGTTCGCGCACGGTCGTCACCCCGTGCGCCAGCCAGAGCTTGTAAACGTATTCCGCCGAAGTTCCCTGCGCCGCGCCGCCGATATGGCCGTGGCAATCCACGAAGCCGGGCAACACATACATTCCGGTCGCGTCAATCTCTTTGGTGGCGTTTCGCGGGCGGCTGGCTTCGCGGACAGGCACTTTCGGATAACCGACGCTGCGGACTTCGGTGATGCGATTGTTTTCGATGACGATGTCCACCGGGCCGACGGGCGGCGCGCCTGTGCCGTCAATCACCGTCGCGCCGCGAATGATCAGCCGCTGAAACGGGCCTTCGCCTTCACTTCCGTTGGAGGGCCGATTCGGCGCTGGTTCGACGCCGCGCGGCAGTTGCGCCTGGGCCAGCAAACTGCCCAGCAGCAAGCACAGCGGCAGCAAAAGAGATTTTCGCATCATTCAATTGTCTCCTGTCAGTGGGTTAAAGGTTGGCGCGCGCAGAATAACACGACCGGTCTTGCAATCGCACGGCGGTGTTGCCATCATCTCGCCTCACTTTTCCCAACTTCATCGTTCAACGAAAAATTCAGAAGTACATTCGTCCGCGGAGACCGCAATGCAAGTCATCTCGCGCAAAGCTACAGGCAAAGTCTACGACGCCGTCATCGTCGGTTCGGGCGCGGCGGGCGGCATGGCGGCGAACGTGATGGCCAACGCCGGAATGGAAGTGCTGGTGCTGGAAGCCGGACCGCAGCTTGATCTGTACAACGACTTCAAAACCCACGCCTGGCCGTACGAAGAAAAATACCGTGGCCGCATCGCGCCACGCGATGCGCACAACTACAAATACGGCTTCGCCGACGGTTACACCACGCACATTTACGCGCGGCTGGATGAAAATCCGTATTCGACTCCAACCGGCAAGCCCTTCGATTGGGTGCGCGCACGGGCGGTCGGTGGAAGAACGCTGGTCTGGGGACGCGTCAGCCTGCGCCTGAGCGATTACGATTTCAAAGCCGCTTCGCATGATGGTTATGGCGACGACTGGCCGATCTCGTATGCTGATTTGAAACCTTACTACGACCGCGTGGATCAATTGATAGGCGTGATGGGCACGATGGAAAATCTGCCGCAACTGCCGGATGGAATTTTCCAGAAAGCGCAGCCGATGCTGTGCGGCGAACTGATTTTGAAAGCGGGCGTGGAGAAAACCGGGCGGCGGCTGATCCCTACGCGCGCCGGCGTGACTTCGGAAAAAGGCAAACTGCCGCTGGCCGTCCAGAAACATCGCGCGTCGTGCCATTACTGCGGCACCTGCGGGCGCGGCTGCGATGTCGGTGCGATGTTCAATTCGCCGGTGGCACTGCTGGAACCGGCCAAGACGACCGGCAAGCTAACCATCCGAGCGGACGCCGTCGCGCGCGAAGTCCTGATTGATCCGAAAACCGGCAAGGCGCGCGGCGTGGCCTTTATTGATCGCAAGACAAAGCTGGAATACGAAGCTCTGGGCAAGATCGTTGTGCTGGGCGCTTCGACGCTGGAATCCACGCGGATCATGCTCAATTCGAAATCCCGCTTTCATCCGAACGGATTGGCGAATTCATCGGGCGTGCTGGGCCATTACCTGCACGATCACACCTGGGGCGTCAGCTTCACCGGCTTTGCCTCGAAACTGAAAGGCAGCGAAATCGTCAATGAAGACGGGCGGCCACAAGGGACGTACATTCCGGCGTTTCGCAATCTGGACAAGGCTTCACGGCAGCAGAAATACATTCGCCGCTTCGGCTATCAAGCCGGGAGCGGAGCAGGCATCTTTCCCGGCCATGCCAAATTGCTGCCCGGCTTCGGCGCGGATTTCAAACGCGAAATCAAAGCCTGGCATCCGGCCATGGTTCGTATGAGCGGTTTTGGCGAAGTGCTGGCACGGCGCGAAAACCACGTCGCGATTGATCCGAAGCTGAAAGACGCCTGGGGCATTCCCAGCCTGAAGATTGATATTGCCTACGGCGACAACGAACGCGAACTGACTAAGGACGTGATTGAATGCGCCCATGAAATGTTTCATGCCGCCAAAGTCGAATTGATTTCGGAAAACCGCCAGATGTTTCCGCCCGGCCACAGCATTCATGAAGTCGGCACGGCGCGGATGGGCAATGATCCGAAAACTTCCGTGCTGAACAAATGGAATCAGGCGCACGACGTGAAAAATCTGCTGGTGGTTGACGGCAGTTGTTTCGTGTCGAGCGGCTGCGTCAATCCGACGCTGACAATTCTGTCGCTGGCGATGCGCGCCAGCGAATATGCCGTTGAACAATTCAAACGAGAGGAAATCTAGGTGGCAGATAGCAGGTGGTAGGCAACAGATGAAAGCTTACCTACCACCTACAACCTGCCACCTACCACCTGCTATGAAACTCTATAAAACCGAATCCGGAGCCGTGCTGGAAGATCGCGGCGAGTTTTATCAACTGCCCGAAAACGACTGGGATGTGCTGCTCAACCGTGATGATCACGATCAGGTGCTGATCAGCATGACGCGGCGGTCGTCACGAATTCGCAATTTTAATCCTCAGGTTGACGCGCTCGCCCCCATCGGGCGGCAGGAAGTTTGGGCGGCGGGCGTCACCTATTTTCGCAGCCGCACCGCGCGCATGGAAGAATCCCAGGATGCCGGCGGCGGCAGTTTTTACGACCGCGTCTATTCAGCGCCACGCCCGGAACTATTTTTCAAAGCCACGCCGAACCGGGTCGTCGGCAGCGGCCAGAAAGTCCGCATCCGCCGCGACTCCAAATGGAATGTGCCGGAGCCAGAACTGGCGCTGGTGGTCAATTCACTGGGCCAGATTATTGGTTACACCGTCGGCAACGACATGAGTTCGCGCGACATCGAGGGCGAAAATCCGCTCTATCTGCCGCAAGCCAAAGTCTATTCACAAAGCTGCGGCCTGGGGCCGGGCGTGTTGATTTCCGATCAGCCGCTTGACGCCTCCACCAAAATCGAGCTTGAAATCCGGCGGGATGAGGCGACAGCGTTTCGTGGAGAAACGGACCTCAGCAATCTGAAACGTTCGCCGCAGGAACTGGTCGAATACCTGTTCCGCGACAACGAATTTCCCTATGGCTGTTTCCTGCTGACCGGCACGGGCGTCGTTCCGCCCGATGAATTCACGCTGGCAGTGGGCGACGAAATCAGAATCACGATTGATCGCATTGGCACGCTGGTCAATTACGTGATGCAGGCCGAATAAATTACGGTATGCGAGCGTCAGCGAGCGCCAGAGACGCCTGTGGGCGCTCGCTGACGCTCTTGTACCGCACCAGAAATTTGAGATTGACATGGAATTACACGGAAAAAACATCATCGCAAACAGAGAAGTCGAAAGTCTTGGCAAGAAGTTTCCGGCGTTTGCCCCCGCGCAGGGGAAGCACATCGAGCCGCAGTTTGAAGAGGCAACTTCGGAAGAAGTGGATCGAGCGTTGCAGGCTGCCGAGCAGGCCTTTCACGCTTACAGGCAACTTCCCGCCGAACGCCGGGCGGAGTTTCTGGACGCCATCGCCGAAGAAATTGTGGCGCTTGGCGATGAATTGATCGTGCGCGCAAACCTGGAAACGGCGCTGCCGAAGGACCGGCTGACTGGCGAACGCGGACGCACCGTGGGGCAATTGAAGCTTTTCGCCGAAGTCGTCCGCGAAGGTTCGTGGGTTGAAGCACGAATTGACCTGGCGCAGCCGGATCGGAAGCCGCTGCCCAAGGCCGATATTCGGCGGATGCTGATTCCCATCGGCCCCGTGGCCGTTTTCGGCGCAAGTAATTTTCCGCTCGCGTTTTCCGTGGCAGGCGGTGACACGGCTTCAGCGCTGGCGGCGGGCTGCCCGGTCGTGGTGAAAGCGCACCCGGCGCATCCGGGAACTTCGGAAATGGTTGCGCGGGCGATTGGGCTGGCTGCGGAAAAGACGAACATGCCGGCGGGCATTTTTTCGATGCTGCACGGGGTCGGTCACAAAGCCGGCACGGAATTGGTCAAACATCCTCTGACCAAAGCTGTCGGCTTCACCGGCAGTCTGCGCGGCGGGCGAGCCTTGTTCGACGCGGCGGCGCAGCGGCCCGAACCGATTCCGGTTTACGCCGAAATGGGCAGCACCAATCCGGTCTTCATTCTGCCCGGAGCCTTGCGCGAACGCGGCGATGCGCTCGCCGAAGGGTTGAAAAATTCCGTCACCATGGGCGTCGGACAGTTTTGCACGAATCCCGGACTGGCCATCGCGGTGGGGGATGAGAATCTGCCGGGTTTCGTCAACAAGCTCGGCAATTTGATCGCCGATGCGCCGCCAGGCACGATGCTTTATCCCGGCATCCTGCAAGCATATGAACAAGGCGTAAAACAACTGAGCGAGCTTTCCGGCGTCCACAAGGTGCAATCCAATCACACCGCCGAACTCGACCGCACTGAAGCCCGGCCCGCGCTGTTCACCACGGATGCGGAAACCTTCCGGCAACACCATCAACTCAGCGAAGAAGTCTTCGGCCCTTCGACAGTTGTCGTTCGCTGCAATTCGCGCGAAGAGTTGGAGGCGATTGCCGGCAATCTGGAAGGCCATCTGACGGCCACGATTCACGGCACGGAGGAAGATTTGGCTGAGTTCAAATCGCTGGTTTCGATCCTGGAAAACAAGGTGGGACGGCTGCTTTTCAACGGTTTTCCGACCGGCGTCGAAGTTTGCCCTTCCATGCAGCACGGCGGTCCATACCCGGCAACGACCGATTCGCGCTCGACTTCGGTCGGCACGGCGGCCATCAGCCGGTTCGCGCGTCCGGTCAGTTATCAAAACTTCCCGCAATCGGCGCTGCCGGTGGAACTGCAAAACCTCAACCAGCGAAAACTTTGGCGGCTGGTGGACAACCATTTCACGCAGGAAGCTTGCTAAACATCCACCAGGGCACACGAAGATTCACGAAGTTTGCGTTCAGGCTTTGTGTTTCTTCGTGGTCTTCGTGGATTTTTTCTTTTCCGGCAATCCTGGTTCCAGTTCGGCCAGCACCTTCTTCGGCAATTTTCCCTTCACCATTTCGTAAGAATCCCTGACCAGCCGCTTCAGTTCCGCCTGCGGCAGCGCCCCAAAACTTTTCAGCGACACCCAATGATAACGAGCGACATAAGGCGCGGGATCAATGCCTTCAAGTTCGGTCAGTTCGGCGAATTCTTCGGGTGTGCATTTGAGCGAAATTCGGTAGGGCGCGGCTGCATCCAGCGCCATCACCGTGAACATCTTGCCGCCAATGCATAACAGCAGATCATTGTCCCACTGCACCCTTTCGGTGACGTGCGGAAGGGACAAACAGTATTCGCGGATTGCGTCAAAGCTCATTTGGGATTTCCTTGTTCAGAGATTTTTGGTAGGTCTCGCTTCCAGCGTGCGTTTTCGGCAAACGGCACCGTGGATGCCACAGGATTCGCCCTGCCCGCACGCTGGAAGCGGTGCTTGACCTCACTATCAGCCGACTTTATGATGCCGCGCAGGTTGATTACAAGATTGCTCAACCCAAAATTCCCCAATTTTCAAAGCATTTCCGGCAAATTTTTCAAGGAGTACCTGAACGCTTTATGGCCCATCCAAGCAACTCGAACCACACCGCCAAAAAGGTTTGGCACAACGGCAAATTCATTGACTGGAACGACGCGAACATACACGTCATGTCGCACGTCATCCATTACGGCTCGGCCTTGTTTGAAGGCATTCGCTGTTACGCAACGCCTCAAGGCCCGGCGGTCTTCCGCCTGCGCGAACACATCGAACGGCTGCACGATTCCTGTCATGTCTACCGCATGCCGCTCGAATTCACCGTCGAACAACTCAGCGAAGCCTGTTTGGAGACAATCCGCGTCAACGAATTCAAGGAATGTTATCTGCGCCCGGTCGCCTTTCGCGGTTACGGCGCCTTCGGCGTCAATCCGCTCAACAATCCGGTCGAGGTCTACATCGCCAGTTGGCTGTGGGGCAAATATCTGGGCGCGGAAGCCATTGAAGAAGGCGTGGATGTCTGCGTTTCAAGCTGGGCCCGCATGCACTCGAACACGCTGCCGCCGACGGCCAAAGCCGCCGCCAATTACATGAATTCGCAACTCATCAAGATGGAAGCCATCACCAACGGCTATGTCGAAGGCATCGCCCTGGATACACAAGGCTATGTCAGCGAAGGCAGCGGCGAAAACATCTTCGTCGTCCGCGATGGCAAACTTTTCACGCCGCCGCTGTCCAGCGCCGGTCTGACCGGCATCACGCGCGATTCGGCGATTCAACTCGCCCGTCTGCTGGGTTACGAAGTCGTCGAAGCGCTCATTCCGCGCGCCACGCTGTACACCGCGGACGAAGTCTTCTTCACCGGCACCGCCGCCGAAATCACGCCCATCCGCACCATTGACCGCGTCAAAATCGGCGAAGGCAGACGCGGCCCGATTACGGCCGCACTGCAAAAAGAGTTCTTCGCCATCACCTCCGGCGAAAAAGAAGCGCCGGGCGATTGGCTGTCGTTCGTCAACAAGTAAATCGAAGATCAACTGTGTACGCATCGCTACCAGCTTGCAGGCCGCCTGCCAGGCCCGCACGCTGGTAGCGATGCGCACACAGGGGCGGATCAATCCTCCATCACATTGGCTGCCGCGGATTCCCCAGCCACCAGCACAACAATCGAGACTTCGTCATTCAGGTTGTCGCCGCCCGCGCCGACCAGTTCTGGATCACGGCAGGTGAGCTACGCTGTCTTTGCATTTGCACGGCTGCGCGGCGGATTTGCTGTTTACGAAACTGGCGCGCGCGTGTAGAGTTTTCCCCGTCACACCTTGAATCAAGCAATGAACTTCAAGAATTTCCATCCGGCGAACATCGTTCGCGCCATCAACTGGCGCGCGGCGATTGCTCTGTTCGTGTTGCTGACAAGCTGGTCGGCGACGCCGGTTTCCCAGTGGGCGCAGCCGCTGGAGTATTGTTCGATGGAATGCTGCGTGGCCGATGGGCATTGCTGCTGCGCCTCGCGGAAACCCTTTGTCGAAGGGCAGGACCACAGCGGCGTCGGCGAAATCGGGCAAGTTGCGATTCAGACTTCCTGTCCATGTCCGGCTACGCCATCTGCCAGCGCCAAGGTTTTTTCGCGTCAGATTCCACAAACCCTCTGGCATGATCCGGTCTCTGATCTTCCACTTCTACTCCGAAATCATCGCCGGAACAGCGATTACAGTTCGCTCCATTTCTCGCCAAGATCTCCCCGCGCGCCACCTGCACGTTTTCTCACAGCCTGATTTCATCAAGTTCAATCAAGCCGGGTTTTTATTACCTGCCTGGGGTCTGGGCGTTTGCCTATAACGCTTCGCAGGCATGAGTGCGTGCAACTGATAGCCGTTTGCAGATGGTTGCCACCTGCTATCAGTGCGGACTGAAGTCCGCACCATGTTTTTCAAGGGAGAAAAAATGTTTATCAATGGAGACAGAATCGCTCGCGGAGCGATTCTGCTGGTTGTTGTTTTCATGGGAGCGGGCACGGGGCTCGCGCAGCAATCCGTGGCGTTTGCAACGCTTGGCGGGCGTGCCATAGACCGGACAGGCGCGGTAATTCAGGATGCGCAGGTCACTGCGCTGCAAGTGGAAACCAATGCGCTGAGCCGTACCAGAACAGATTCGGAAGGGCGATTCCGCTTTGCCAATCTTCGTCTGGGAAAATACGAAATTACCGTCAGCCAGACAGGGTTTGCGGACTCAAAGACCACGCTGACACTGACCGTCGGCTCTGCGTTCGATGTTCTGGTGTCCATGGATGTCGCAAAGACAAGCAGCACCGTCGAAGTTTCTGCTGAGGCGGGATTGCTGGAAGCCTCGCGGACGCAAATCGCGGGCACGGTGCAACGGGCGGAGATCGAAAGTTTGCCTTTGAATGGGCGTAATTTCCTCGATCTTGCGCTGGTGATTCCGGGTGTCTCTCCGACCAATACCGCTTCAACGCAATTGTTCGCGGAAACCTCCGCCGTGCCGGGGCAGGGAATTTCCATTAGCAGTCAGCGCAACCTTTCCAACAGCTTCATTGTTGACGGACTTTCGAATAATGACGATGCCGCGGGGTTGACGGCGGCGGCCTTTGGGATTGACGTTGTGAACGAGTTTCAAGTGGTCACTTCCGGTGGACAGGCGGAGTTCGGTCGCGCCCTGGGAGGCTATATCAATGTGGTGACGAAAAGCGGCACCAATTCCCTGCATGGCAATCTTTATGGATACCTGAAAAACAAGAACCTGAACGCCGCCAACCCGATTTTGCGCGACGCCCTGCCGATGACGCAGGCACAGTATGGAGCCAGTTTGTCGGGGCCGCTGAAAAAAGACCGTACATTCTATTTCGCCAATTTCGAGCGAAGAGAGTTAAACCAAACGGGCCTGACCACGATTTCGGCTGCGAATGTCGCCGCCATCAATACCCGCCTGCGGGCGATCAACTATCCCGGACAGTTGATTTCAACCGGCATTTATCCCAATCCGGTGCATACCCAGAATTATTTTGGCAAAGTTGACCATCAACTAACGACCAATGACCAGCTTGCCGTTCGCTATAGTTTCTATGGCTTGGACAGCCGGAATTCCAGAGGCGCTGGCGGGCTGAGCGCGCCGACGGCTTCGGCGAATCTGTTTAACAACGATCATAGTATCGCCATTTCCAACATCGTCACGTTTAGCCGGAAGTTCGTCAATGAGACCAGAGGCCAGTTCACCAGCAGTAATTTGGAAGCCCCGCCTTCCGATCCCACCGGGCCTGCGGTTTCTATTTCAGGGGTGGCAAGTTTCGGAACTGCGTCCGGTTCGCCGACGGGCCGGAAGAATCGGCTCTATGAAATCATAGACAATGTCTCGGTTGTTCAGGGGGCGCATGCCACCAGATTTGGCGCGAGTTTTCTTTACAACGACGACACCATCACCTACCCACGTTCTTTCCGGGGGAGTTACTCATTTTCTTCACTCGCCAATTTCCTGAGCGGAACCTATAACAACGCCGGCTTTACGCAAACCTTTGCCAACAGCATGGTGAGTCAGGGGAATGCGAATTTTGGGATATTTCTTCAGGATGAATGGCGCGTGTCCCGGAATATCACGATCAATGCGGGGCTTCGATACGACCTGCAATACCTGAAGGCAATCAACACGGACACCAACAACATCTCTCCGCGCCTGGGAATTGCCTGGACGCCTTTTGGCCGTCGAAACACCGTGGTCCGGGCCGGGTACGGGCTGTATTACGACCGGGTTCCTTTGCGCGCCCTGGCCAACGCGCTGCTTTCCGCCGGAAACACAACGAATGTCAGTGCGCTCAGTCAGGTCAGCATCAGCCTGTCTCCCACGCAGTCGGGTGCGCCGGTTTTCCCGAATATTCTGAGCACGTTGACGATTCCCGCCGGGGTCCTGTTCAACTTCACGACCATGAATCCGAAAATGGAAAACGCCTATTCGATACAGGCCAATCTGGAGATCGAGCAGCAGATCGGCAAAAAGTCGGCGGTCTCCATCGGCTACCAGCATCTGCGCGGGCTTCATCTGATTGTTTCGATCAACCAGAACGTGCCGACCTGCGTCGCCTCGGGGTCGAATAATGGTTGCCGTCCCAATCCGAATTACGCGAATAACAGCCAGTATTCGCCCAGCGCTGATTCGCGCTATGACGGGCTCCATCTTTCCTTTGTGCAAAGACCGTCAACGTGGAGCGATTTCAGGCTGTCTTACACTTACTCAAAGGCGCTGAATAACGTGGGCGAGTTCTTTTTCATCTCTCCGCTGAATCCAAACAACATCTGGCTGGATTATGCCCGCTCCGACGATGATCAACGGCATCGTTTGGTACTCGACGGCTCGCTGCATACCAGACTGGCAAGGGGAAGCACGCTGGCGCAGAAGCTGACCAATGGATTCAAACTGTCAGCGATTGTGCAGTATTACTCCGCGCTTCCCTTCAACATCACTACCGGCTCGAACACCATTCAGGGGACGGCGGCGCGTCCGACGATCAACGGAGTTTTCATCAGTCGTAACTTCGGCAAGGGATTCAATTATCTGAATCTGGGCACGCGCCTCAGCCGGACGTTTTATCTTGGCGAGAATCTCAAACTTGAGGCCTTGGCGGAAGGCTTTAATCTGACGAACCACGTGAACGGGGTGAGCCGTAATGGCGTGTTTGGTTCTGGCACATACCCCACCAACCCTTCGGCAACCTTCGGGCAAATGACCGGGGTTGGCGACTCGCGCAGCTTCCAATTTGCGTTGCGGCTCGTGTTTTAGAGCGTGAAATCTGTAGTGGCTTGGTTTTGGAGTGCGGCGCGTTCTCGCCGCCTTTCGTTCTGAACAAACGGCGTCTGAAGAAACAGGCGGTGTGGGTGATGAACGCAAAGCGATGACAATTCACCACACTCCAAACATGTCCACATTATTGAGGATCGTTATGAAAAAACTACTTGTTCTTTTGCTTTTGGCGTTGCCTGTGCTGGCGCAAACGCATCAACACGGTGGGATGCCCGCCGCCAACAACGCCGACGGCTCGTTCAATCCGTACATCGTGGCGGACGCGCGCGGCAGGTTTTATCTGGCGTTTGTGCAACGCACCGGGGGGCAAAGCAATGTGATGCTGCGGCATTCAACCGATGGCGTGAATTTTTCCGCGCCCAGGCGCGTCAATGACCGCGAAGGCGACGGCGCAGTTCGGAACGAAAATCCTCCGAAAGTTGCGGTTGCGCCAAACGGCGATGTTTACGTTTGCTGGGCCAGCGAACGCGAACGCTGGAAAGGCGACATTCGTTTTGCGCGTTCGACGGATGGCGGCAAGACGTTTTCCAAAGCATTGACGCTGAATTCGGATGCCGGCGGCGCTCCAACCGGCCACGCCTTTCAATCGTTGACCGTGGACCAGAAAGGGAAGATTTACGTCGCCTGGATTGATGAGCGTGCCGAACGCAAAGAAGATCGCGGCGGCGAAATCTGGCTGGCCGTTTCGATGGATGGCGGCAAAACGTTCTCGCCGGACCGGCGGATACTGACAGATGTCTGCGAATGCTGCCGCACGAATCTGCAAGTGGATGCAGCGGGCACGCTTTATCTTTCGTATCGCACGGTGCCGCGCACAGGGCCGATGTATCGCGACACCATCGTCGCCCGTTCGCAGGACGGCGGGATAAGTTTCAAGACGACTTTGGCCAGCGAAGACAAATGGGAAATCGCGGGCTGCCCGGTCGCCGGGCCGAGCTTCAGTTTCGATCCGGCGGGCAATCTGACCGCTGTCTGGTTTATGGGCGGCGGCGCGCGGCCTGGTTTGTATTACGCGGCTTCGGCCAACCGGGGAGATTCATTCGCGCCCCGGCAATTGCTCGACTCCGAACAGAAAATTGGGAAACACACGCACACTGTCAGCCTGGCGGACGGCAAAGTTCTGGTCGCCTGGGATGACGCGACGGACAAAACCTTCAGCGTCTGGGGCGTGCTTGATCCGCAAAAAGGGTTGCTGCGCCGAAGCAGTCCGCAGGAAGGCATCGCTTACCCGGTGGTTGCGGTCAGCGGACAGACTGCCGTCATCGCCGGAATGCGTCTGGCGACGCGCGAAATCGTGACTTTTACGGAAAGCCTGAAACCGGCTGTGGCGGCTGGCTTGACGCAACGCTAAAACGGGCGAAAAGAAACAAAGATGATAAACACTCGCAAACTGCACAGAGTTGTTGGGCTGGTCATGTTGCTTCCGTTTTTTGGATGGGCGATCACTGGCTTCGTCTTTTTCGTGAAGCCGGGATATGAAGACGCTTATGAATTGCTGCAACTGAAAACCTATCCGATGGACGGCGAACCGATTTCTTTGACGCCAAATCCTTCGTGGCAGGAGTTGAGATACTTCAAAACCATTTTGGGGAATCATCTGCTCGTCCGCACGGCGCAAGGCTGGCAGCATCTGGACCCGGCGACCCTGGCGGTCAGAGCCAAACCAAGCGATGACGAAATCAAAAAGCTCCTGCTCGATGCTTTTTCAGCAAACCCGGGGCGCTATGGGCAGATTTCAACGATTGAAGCCGGAACCGCCACGACAACGACCAATGTGCGCGTCGCGCTGAACTGGAACCGGCTGAGTTTGCAGCAGACAGGCAAAGACACAGATCGGATTGACTGGCTCTACAAAATCCATTATCTGCAATGGACCGGCGTGAAGTGGCTGGATCGTACGCTGGGAATGCTGGGGCTGGCTCTGATCGTTATTTTGAGCGTGTTGGGACTGATGCTTCTGCTGAAACCATCAGTGCGCACACAACATCAATAGAGAAGTTTGTAACCCCTGGCAAAGGTTGAATGTCTGAAGGGAGCGGGATCTCAATTCTCAAAAGGAATAATTCATCCATGAAAACCAGGCTTTTAATTTTCGCTTTGGTGTTTTGGGCGATTGGCGCGTCATTTGGCGCGACTGGGCAGGCTCAGTCTGGCGCAATCTCTGCACGGCAATTGACGGGCGAGCTTCGGTTAGAGGTAAAAGAGCCTTCGGGAAAGGCGATCGAGGCATCGGGCAAACTAGACAATCTTTCGACTGGCGCAAGCCGCAAGTTTCAAACGGATGGGCAGGGCAGGCATCGCTTTGAGGGTTTGCCTTATGGGCGCTACCGGCTGGAAGTTGCCCAGGAAGGATTTGCGACCCAGTCCTTGTTGATTGACGTGCAAACGTCGTCGCCGATTTCTCGCACCGTGACGCTGGCGGTGGGCAATCTGGCTTTCAAGGTGGATGTGATCGCAACGACGCCACTGCCCGGCGTTGATCTTGACCCGAATGAAATTCCTTCGCCGGTGCAGGCGGCGACGCAGCGTGATGTGGAACAGAGCGGCGCGCTGGAGCTTTCCGACTTTCTGAACCGGCGGCTGGGCGGCGTTCACGTCAACGAGATTCAGGGAAATCCTTTTCAGCCGGATGTGAATTATCGCGGCTACACGGCGTCGCCGCTGCTGGGAACGCCGCAGGGGCTTTCAATTTACATGGATGGCGTGCGGCTGAATCAGCCGTTCGGAGATGTCGTCAGTTGGGACCTGATCCCGCGTATCGCCATTTCGGAAATCACGTTGATGCCGGGATCGAATCCGCTTTTCGGATTGAACACGCTGGGCGGTGCGCTTTCGATTCAAACCAAGGACGGCCGCAGTCAGCAGGGAAGCCAGCAGGGAACGATGCTGCAATTGAGCGGCGGCAGTTTCAGACGCGGCATGGCCGAAGTTGAACACGGCGGTTTCAATGCCAAAGGGTGGAACTGGTATCTGGGCAGCACGCTGTTTTTTGAAGACGGCTGGCGCGACGATTCGCCTTCGAACGTGCGGCAGTTTTTCGGCAAGCTGGGCTGGCAAGGCGCGAAAACCACACTGAGCGCAACCGTGGCTTTTGCCAACAATCTGCTGTCAGGCAATGGGCTGCAGGAACAGCGCTTTCTCGACCGTTCGTACACCAGCGTTTACACGAAGCCCGACATCACAGGCAATCGTTCCCCTTTCGTCAATCTGACCGCGCGGCACAGCGTCACCAACCGGCTGAACATTTCCGGCAACGTCTATTACCGCTACATCCGCACGAACACCTTCAACGGCGACATCAACGAAGAATCGCTGGAACAGGCGCTGTATCAGCCGAATGCCGCCGAACGCGCGGCACTCACCGCGGCAGGCTTCACCGGATTTCCAACCAGCGGTGAAAATGCGGCCAACACGCCGTTTCCATTCTGGCGCTGTCTGGCGAACGTGGAATTGCGCGACGAACCTTCCGAAAAATGCAATGGCTTGCTCAATCGCACCAGTTCCCAGCAACGCAATTACGGCATTTCCGGCCAGATCAGTTGGTTGACGCTGCCGGGCAGCCGCCGCAATCAGTTCACGGCGGGGGCTGCGTACGATGGCAACAGCGCCGTTTTTCAGCAATCTTCGCAATTGGGTTACATCAACCCTGACCGCAGCATCACCGGCGTCAACGCTTTCGGCGACGGTGTCACGGGCGGCGAAGCGGACGGCGAACCTTATGACACGCGTGTTGATCTGCGCGGGCGGATTCAGACTGGCAGCGCATTTGTCACCGATACGCTTTTCGTGGGCCAGGGAGTGAATTTGTCTCTGGCAGGACGCTACAATCGGACGGTGATTGACAATAAAGACCGCATCCTTCCCGGCGGCGGTCCCGGTTCGCTCACTGGCCGTCACGTGTTTGACCGCTTCAATCCGGCGGCCGGATTGACCTTCACGCCGTGGCATGCTTTGAACGCTTTTGTCAGCTACACCGAAGGCAGCCGCGCGCCGACTTCGATCGAACTCGGCTGCGCCGATCCCAACACGCCTTGCAAGCTGCCGAACGCGCTGGCGGGCGATCCGCCGCTGGAGCAGGTCGTGACGCGCACAGTCGAAGCAGGTTTGCGCGGCGGCGTGGAAGGCAAATGGAATTGGAGCGCCGGCTGGTTCCGCGCTGACAATCGCCAGGACATTTTGTTTGTCGCCTCCGAACAGACCGGCTTCGGGTATTTCAAAAACTTCGGCAAAACGCGGCGGCAGGGAATGAAATTCGACGTGAGCGGCCAGCTTTGGCGCGTCGGTCTGGGCAGCAGCTACACCTTTCTGGACGCGACGTTTCAAAGCCCGGAAGAAGTCAACGGTTCCAGCAACAGCACCAACGAAGAAGCATTGGAAGGTTTGCGCGGCGTGGAAGGGCCCATCGAGATCAACCCGGGCGCGCAGATTCCGCTGATTCCCCAGCATATGTTCAAGGCCTTCGCCAATCTTCAGGCAACCACAAAACTGTCGCTGGATTTCGGGTTGGTCGCCTTGTCCGGTGCGTATGCGCGCGGCAATGAAAACAACCTGCACCAGCCGGATGGGGAGTTTTATCTCGGTTCCGGCAGGTCTCCGGCTTATTCGGTGGTCAATCTGGGCGCGCGCTATCAGGTGACGCGATGGCTGCAACTTTTCGCCCAGGTCAACAATCTGTTCGACCGGCAGTACTTCACCGCCGCACAGCTTGGCACGACAGGATTTACCGAAACAGGCAATTTCATCGCCCGGCCTTTTGCCGCCGTGGATGGCGAATTTCCCGTTCAGCACGCGACTTTTTATGCGCCGGGTGCTCCACGCGGAGCCTGGGGCGGAATCCGGCTGAAGTTTTGACCGTTTGAGTGTGGAACAGGCTTCAGCCTGTTCACGCCAGGAACAGACTAAAGTCCGTTCCACATGGTGGCGGAAATAGTTGTGACGAGTCGCGTGAAACTTGCGTCTTTGCCTTCGCTGCCGGATTTCCGATCTGGCATTTCGTACAAGCTGAAAAGCAGGGCGATCCCAAAGCCCTGACCACCTAACCTTGAGACCTTCAACCCGAAGGTCAACCTTTTGGAGGAAACATGAAATTGTTGTTGGTTCTGCTCTTTGCGAGCTTTGCCGCTTTTGCCGCGATTCCGAGTTCATTTGATCACGCAGCGTTCAGCGCCGCGATGAAAACCATCCTGCCGACTCAGGGGAGTCTGCGAAAAAACGTCGAGGCCAAGAATGCCGATGGCGTCAAAGCCGACGCCGCCAAACTGGAAGCCATCTTCAAAACATCCGAAGACTTCTGGACTGAAAAGAAAGTGGATGACGCCATCGCCTGGTCAAAACAAGGCAAAGAAGGGGCTGCCGAAATCAGTAAACTGGCCGCCGCCGGCGAGTGGGAAAAGATTCCCGACGCTCAGAAAAAAGTGGGAGCCACCTGCTCGGCCTGCCACAACGCCCACCGCGAAAAACTGCCCGAAGGCGGATACAAGATCAAATAACCAATTCCTGACTCCGGTCAGAATTGGCAAAACGAGATTCGATAAACGCGCATTACTTCGGTGGTGCGCGTTTTCTTTTTTTGGCTTCAGACCATTTTCCCGGTTGTGCTACCCTGCGGCCCGCCTGACAGACAGCAACCCCAGGAGAAACGCTCATGCCGGATTCCCATATCTTCATTTCTCACGCCAGCAAGGACGATTCCTTTGTCAAAGAATTGCGCCTTGCGCTCGAAAGCCACGGACTGACAGTCTGGGTGGATTCACGCAACCTGCGCGGCGGCGGCAAGCTTGCGCCGGAAATCAGCGAGGCCATCGAGCAGGCGCGGCAGACCATCGTCGTGCTCAGCCCGCACACGATCAATTCACCCTGGGTTCGGCGAGAGATCAAACAGGCGCTCGCGGTCGAAAAGCAGCGCAGCACCGACGGCTATCGCGTCATCCCGCTGATGCTGCCCGGCATTGAGCCGTCCGCGCTGGAACACTGGTTTGATGAAGAACCCGTCGGGATCAAGATCGAACTCAAAGCAGGCAGCGTCCGCGAAGCCCTGCCGCAGATTCTGGCCGCGCTCGGCGAACGATTGCCCACCGACTACCAATTGCCGCAACTCGCGCCGCATAAACCTGTCGAAGAGTTGTTGGTCAAGCTGAGCGATCCGAAAGTCGAGACCCTGGATGGCAAGCGTCGGGCTTCTGCAATGGCGGAGTTGATCTACGAACCTTCCGCCTATCCAACCGCGCCAAAAGTCGAAAGCCGCCGCTTCAACTTCACCGCGCCGCTCGGCCCCATCGAAGCTGATGATCTGCGCTGGTATCTGGAAGAGTTTTATCGCTGGCCTTCGGGCGTTTTCCGGGAGCGCGCGGAACGCATCGAAGCAAGTTTGCCAGCCTGGGGCAAGCTGCTTTTTGACGAAGCCGCCAGGAGCGATTCGGCCAAAGATACACTGAACGCCTGGCGCAATGCGGCGGATGGCACGGAGCGGCGTTTTTCCGTTCAGGTGGACAACGAATTGCCCGATGGCGCGAGCAAGGAAGACCAGGCCGCCGCCAATGAAGCCGCGAGCCTGCTGCTGTCGCTGCCGTGGGAATTGCTGCACGACGGGCGCAGTTTTCTCTTTCACGGCAAAAATCCCGTGCGCGTGCGCCGCCGCTTGCCGAATCGCAATCCGCAGCCCAGCGTCACGCGGGAATTGCCCATCCGTATTTTGCTGGTCAGTCCGCGCCCGGAAGAAAAAGGCGTCAGCTATCTTGACCATCGCGTCAGCGCCAAGCCTTTGGTTGAAGCCGTCGAGGCCTTGGGCGATCTGGCAAAGCTGACCATCCTGAGGCCGCCGACTTTCGCCGCATTGCAAACGGAACTGACGCGCGCCGCCGAAGCAGGCCAGCCTTACGACGTAGTCCATTTCGACGGCCACGGCGTGTATGACCGCCAGGTCGGTTTGGGTGGGTTGTGCTTTGAAGACCCGAAAGACGCGGACAAGCTGGAAGCGCGCGCGATGCAGTTGGTTTACGCCAAAGAGTTGGCCGGAGTGATGCGCGACCATCGCATCCCGCTCGTCTTCCTGGAAGCCTGTCAGAGCGCGCAAACGGAAGAAAATCCCAGCGCTTCGGTCGCCGCCAGCTTGCTGACCGAAGGCGTCACCTCGGTTGTGGCAATGAGCCACAGCGTGCTGGTCGAAACCGCTCGGCGTTTTGTCAAAGCCTTTTACGAAGAATTAGCCAAAGGCGCGCGCGTTGGTTCGGCGATGCTGGCCGGGCAACGAGCGCTGCAAACCGATTCGCATCGCGGCAAGATTGCAGGCGCGGGCGACCTGCGATTGCAGGATTGGTTCGTGCCCGTGCTCTATCAGGAAGCGCAAGACCCGCGTCTGGTTCCGCAACGTCCATCGGCGGATGCACAGCAGGTTGATGAGACGCGCCGCCGGTTGAGCCTGGGCCGATTGCCCGCTGAACCGCCGCACACCTTCATCGGTCGCAGCCGCGAACTGTTGCGGCTCGAACGCTTGTTGTTGCCGGAATCCAGGCCCGAACTTCGCTACGCCGTTGTGCGCGGCGTGGGCGGCGAGGGCAAGACGACGCTGGCGGCAGAGTTGGCGCGCTGGCTGGTGCAGACCAATCACTTTCGGCGCGCGGCGTTTGTCAGTTTCGATCCGAACGACCCGCGCGGGTGCGGCGATGCGCGCAGCCTACTGGACAGTTTGGGGCAGCAGTTGTTGCCGGAAGGCGAACGCTGGTCGGTGGCCGAACACGAATGGAAAGAAGCCGTGCAGCACGTCGAACGCGCGCTCCGCGATCATCCGACGATCCTGGTGCTGGACAATCTGGAAAGCCTGTTCGTAGTTCCGCCTTCAGGCGGCGGGCTAGCGAATAACGCTCTGACAGAAACCGAAGCGCCTGCCTCACCAAGCCAGCCGCCTGAAGGCGGAACTACGAACGAAATCTTCGCGCTCTGCCAAACGCTGCTGCGTGCCCAGCCCGCGACGCGCATCGTCTTCACCAGCCGTGAAGCGCTGCCCGCGCCGTTCGCTCATCCGCAGCGCGACATCCCGTTGGGGCAGCTCAGCCGCGAAGACGCCGTGGAATTGGTCAGTCAGGTGGTGCGCTCACAGCATCGCTCCCTGCCCGAAGCCGAGATGCCGGGCGGCACGGCGCAGGCCATCACCGATCTGGTCGAAACCGCCAATCGCCACGCCCGCGCGCTGGTGCGACTGACGCAGGAACTGACGGATCGCGAACTGCGAGAGATGACCTACGACCTGCGCGAAGTCATGGCCGCGCTGGAACGGCGGCATCCCGGCGACCGCGAAAATTCGCTCTACGCCAGCGTCGAACTCTCGCTGCGCCGCCTGCCGCTGGATCTGCGCCAGATGGCCAGAGCGCTGGCCGTCTTTCACGGCGGGGCGAATCTTGGCGTATTGCGGATGATGTTGGAGGCAGAGGAAGAGACAGTGCAAAGACTGGCCGCCGCCCTGATCGAAGTGGGACTTGCGGAGGCGATGCCTTACGGCCACCTGCGGCTTGATCCGGCGCTGCCCAATTATCTGCTGGCGCGGATAGATGCCGCGGAATTACCATTGCTCACTGCACGTTGGGCGGAGGGGATGCTGACACTGACCGGCTTTCTGTATCAGCAGCAATTTCAGGATGCCCAACTTGCTCATCAATTGGTGCTACTGGAACTGTCTAATTTGCTGGCGTTGCTAGTGTGGGCATTGAGCGCACTGCCGCCGGAAGAAATCGTAAATTTGGCAGTTAGTCTTGAAACACTCCTCGCTTTGTTGAGTCGTCCGCAAGAGCTGACACGAGTTGTCACCGTGCGCAGGGCAGTGATGGAACAACTGGGTGAGTGGAGCCCTGCCCAACTTCTAAACATAGGTAAAAACTTTGAACGATTCTTGGAGCAAGGTGATTTGTCGGCGGCATACTTGGAAGCACAGCAACTGCTCCACCGCTGTCAGTCCCCAGGAGCCGAAGCTTATCCCGGTGCCTTATATAACAGGGCGCTAGCGCATTTCTGTCTTGGCAGAGTATTAAGGGCAAGCGGCGCTGTTGAGAAGGCTTTACCGTTGCTCACTGAGTCGCAACAGCAGTTTCGGGCATTGTCTAATGAGAGTGACCTCAGTGTTAAACGAATGGTTGCCAAAGTAATCCTGGAAAAAGGAGACTGCCTGAGCGACATGGGACGCTATGGTGAAGCGTCAGTTGAATACGAAGAAAGCATCCGGCGCGCTGAGAATCTTGATGACCGCAGGTCTGTTGCCGTCGGCAAAATTCAGCTTGGCACCGCTCGCCTGATGCAGAAACGCTTTGTAGACGCGATGAAATGTTATGAAGAAGCAATGACGACCTTCGAATTGCTAGGCGAGCCTGGCGGCGTAGCAACAACCTGGCATCAAATCGGTAGAGTCCACAGTGTGATCAATCAGTTTGAAAAAGCCGAGCAAGCCTATCGTCAAGCACTCGCAATCCGGGTTCAACATAAGCTTCGGGCAGATGAGGCGGCCAATCTTATTGAATTGGGAAGCCTTTACAATCAAATGCGGCGACTGGAGGATGCAGTGACTTTCACTCGACAGGGAGCAGAGATTTATAGCCAATTGCGGGATCTTCGACGTGAAGGGTTTGCCCTCAACAATTTGGCCGATACCCTCGTCAAGCTGCAACGCTACGATGAAGCCCGCCGCGAATTGCTCCGCGCGATTGAATGCAAGAAGCTTTTCGGCCACGCTGCCACAATCTGGAAGACCTGGAATATCCTACAAAACCTGGAACAAGCCCTCGGCCATGCACAGGCTGCCATCGAGGCGCGCGGGCAAGCCGTGGCGAGCTATCTGGCCTACCGGCGCGCGGGCGGGGAGAGCCAGACCAACACCGCGCCGCTTTACGCGCTGGTCGTACAGGCCATCGAGCAAGGGACGACGACCAAGGCCGCCACGCAACTCGACGAGTATGCAAGACCGGACGCTCCCGCGGGCTTCACGGGGCTGCTCGACAAGCTGCAAGCGATCTTGCGCGGCGACCGTGACCCGGCGCTCGCCGCTGATCCGGCGTTGAGTTTCTGGGATGCGGTGGAGTTGCAGTTGTTGCTGGAATCGCTGGGGACGGAGTAAAAGGAGGAGCCGAATGTCGAGAAGAGATGATTTGCATTTCCCGGTCAGAAGAGCTTTGGAGAAAGAGGGATGGACGGTCACCGCTGACCCGCTTCGTCTCCAGTTTGAGGAAATTCAATTGAATGCCGACTTCGGCGCGGAAATGCCGTTCGGCGCGGAAAAGGATGGCCGGAAGATTGCGGTGGAGGTCAAAGACTTCGATAGCGCTTCGCTGGTCAGCAAGATGCAGAAGATGATTGGGCAGATGCAGCTTTATCAATTGGCGCTCGATGAGCAGGAACCTGACCGTGAACTCTTTCTGGCGGTCAGTTTCGAGATGTATGATTGGCAATACCGAAAGCGCAGATCGGCATTCAAAGCGATTATTGAGTGGAACAAGATCAACCTGATTGTGTTCGATGAAATCGAGGAGGCAGTTCAATGGATCAGACAATGAATTATGCGGACATCCTGGCGCAAGCCGTCAGGGAAGAAGGCAAGCTACAGCCTGTAAATGGGCCGAAGATCGTTGATGTCTGCGACCAACAGACCGGGCAATTCCTGCTGGTGGCCGTAGGGTGGGATGGCAGGCACCGGGTTGATGACATTCTTTTCCATGCGCAACTCGCGGACGGGAAGATCACCATCGAAACCGATATGACCGAAGAAGGATTCAAGCAGACATTGATCGAAGCAGGTGTCCGCGAAGAAGACATTCTTTCCGTGCCGCTTCGCGCTCAGCGGCAAACAAGTCAGGCGAATCCGGCAGAACAGGCCGATCAGGTTGCCGCTTGAGCGCCGGAACCTGTTTCGCCCGGTGCCGCATGGTCTCGATTTCAAAACTGGCGATTTGCGTTTAGAATGGCGCGCGCAACCGGCGAATCAGTGCCACGCTGACTCGCTGCAACAATCAATCTCAACATTCGAGGAGTTTGTATGACACTGAAAAAAATCACTCTGCCCATTCTGGTTGCCATGCTGGTTTCGGCGCTGGCGTTGACTGCTTTTGGGCAGGAGCAGGCCAAAACTGAGAAGGCCGACGACAAAGGCGCGCCGAAGCTGGCCGTGGACAACGCCAAGTTCGAGTTCGGCAAGGTCAAGGAAGGCGAGGAAATTTCGCACGTGTTCAAAATCAAAAACACGGGCACGTCGGAACTGGTCATCGTCAACGTTTCTCCGGCCTGCGGCTGCACGGCCAGCGATTTCACCAAGACGTTGGCTCCAGGCGCGGAAGGCATCGTCAAACTGACCGTCAAGACGGCCGGTATGAGCGGCTGGACAGAACGTTATGCCGATGTTATTTCCAACGACAAAACCCAGCCGAATCTGAAGCTGTGGGTCAAGATGGATGTTTTCAAGGGCGACACCCAGGCCGTCAAAAACTGATTGGCCGATGGTCAGTCTTTAGGGCAAAGACACTGCTTTACCAAAGAGCGCGTAACCGAAGTTGAGTTCAGCTTTCGGTTTCGCGCTACCTTTGTTTGGAACTGAGTGCGATTAGGTCTTGTTGATTGACATTCCAGCTTTTCCGGATTGATCCGCTGGATGATGCCTCGCTTGGGAATGACGTTTCAGGGAACTGCCTGATGATCATTTTTCGATATCCCGCCGCTGCCGTTTAACGATTCTAAATTCCCCTTGGCTGTGTGCGAAGAAGATAGTTGACAGTCCCTTGTTGGGGGAACTATATTCCGCGCGTCGGGAATGGAAACTCAGCATAGCCTCCATCGCCGACACTTTCTTTCATCGTTCAAAAATGTTCGAAGATGGTTTCCGGAACAGAACGCTTCCATGACCAGTTAACCGGAGACAATCAATTCAACGATAACGAATCATAGTATCAGGCAGTCCCTCGTTCTTTTTAATTGCGGGTTTTGTCGTAGCCAAACCCGTTTCAAGCAGGCAGATGGAGGAAATCATTGCAAAACAGTGGTTTCGTCATCTGGCCCTTCCTGTCCTTGCCAAAGGATTGACATTAACTTCAGCACAGCCAAATCAACAGAGGAAAACAATGGATTCAATATTGTATTGGAACGAAGTCGCACTCGAAGCCAATCGTGTCAGCCACACAAACGGAAAGAATGAACAAACCGGTCCCACGCTGAGTTCGCGGGCGTTGGGAATTACGCATCTGGCAATGTATGACGCGATTGCTGGAGTGAATAACAATCCGGCGGGGTATCCAGCCTACCTGCCCGGGTTGCCGTCTGCTCCAGTCGGCGCAGCCGCCGACGCTGCCGTGGCCGCCGCCGCGCACGCCACGCTGTCCAAGTTATTTCCAAGCCAAAAAGCGTTTTTTGATCTGAAACACGAGCAGGCGGGGCTTCAGCCGCCGGGGTTAAAAGAGGGTCATGAATTTGGGCTTAAGGTTGCCCAGCTTCTGCTGGAAGATCGTAAGAAGGACCCGGACGCAAGTGACAGTGGTTATGCCGCCTCGGCAGCGCGGGGCGCTCACCGCGTTGATCCGGACAATCCGAATCAGGGCTATCACGCCCCGTTTTACGGCGCGAAATCCAAATTGTTTTCCGCCAGTGTCCGGCATGGATTAAGCAATCCGCCCGCGCCGGGCACAGCGGAATACACGCGCGCTTTACGACAGGTTCGCGGCAGAGGCGTCGCGCCGCAGTTAATGGGAACAGTGCCTTCAGGCATGCGCAGGACGGTGGATCAGACATTGATTGGCGTTTACTGGGGTTATGATGGGGCCGCCGAACTCGGTACGCCGCCACGGTTGTACAACCAAATTGTGCGCGAAGTCGCAATTCACAAAAACAACCCGAACAGCGCGGCACTGAACACTCCGCTTGAAAACGCCCTGTTGTTCGCGCTAGTGAACGTGGCGATGGCCGATGCGGGCATCCTGGCCTGGGAACAAAAATACATCCACGATTTCTGGCGTCCTGTGCTCGGCATTCGAGAGCACGATGTTTCGATGGGGCCAGCGGGAACGGGGAATAATAATCTCAACAATGATTGCCAACCTGATTGGCTGCCGCTTGGCGCACCAGCGACGAATGCGATGAACAAGGACTTCACGCCATCGGTGTCTTCCTATCCTTGCGGCCATACGCAGACCGGTGTAGCGAAGAACTTTACTCCGCCGTTTCCAGCCTATCCGTCGGGTCATGCCACATTTGGTGCGGCTGCTTTTCATATCACGCGCCTTTTTTACGGCATCCTCGCCGGAGACCGAAATCCGGACAATTTGTTTGACGGGCTGTCCTTTGTTTCCGAGGAACACAACGGCGTCAATAAAGACAACAAAGGAACCGTGCGGCCCAGGCATGTGCGAGGATTTCCGGGCGGATTGTGGCAAATGATTGAAGAAAACGGACGCAGCCGCGTTTATTTGGGGGTGCATTGGGTCTTTGACGCATTCGCCGTTGATAACAACGATGAGCCAGATTACGGGCAGAACGTAGGCGGAGTGCCACTGGGAGTCACCATTGCCGAAGATATCTTCGGCGGGTTTAGCGCCGGAACACCCAAATCAACCGTTGGCCCCAGTTGGTAGGCTGGAACGAGGTTGAGTGATCATTATCGCGATTTGCACTTTAGTGCGCCCGATCTTCACCGCTGAAGACGGAGAGAACGCAGCAGGGCGCGCGGAGAAAACCGCTTGGGTGTAAAATCTCCGCGAAGCCTTCGGTTTACTCCGCGTCTTGGCGGTGAAGGTCTTCCTTGAATCGCACACATCTGCAATCCGCCGTAATGATTACCTCACCCGTTATTTCCATATCCGCAACTGAGGTCGAAAACTATTATTGGAGTCAAAATCTTTTCGCCGCTTCGCCCAGATGCCTGAAAAGGCATGCGGGTAAGTGCCGCACGTCTCGAAAAAAAATCGTAACTGCTCAGCCCTTCGGTAGCGGGGATATGGGCTGACCAGCAAAAATGCTGCTTAACGCCGCCAACACATTGCGGCCTTGTTTTTTGATAGTCGAAATGTAGCCGCGAATTCGACAAAAAGCCTTCGCGCCGCCGC
>JAJNQA010000109.1 GCA_021155085.1 Heliomicrobium sp.
GCGGCGCGAAGGCTTTTTGTCGAATTCGCGGCTACATTTCGACTATCAAAAAACAAGGCCGCAATGTGTTGGCGGCGTTAAGCAGCATTTTTGCTGGTCAGCCCATATCCCCGCTACCGAAGGGCTGAGCAGTTACGAAAAGAAATCAAAATCAATAGACTCGCGAGGAGAAAAATCACGATGAAAATCAAGTTACTGATTGTCGCCTGTTTTGTTGTTGCCTGTTCATTAAGTATCTCTGGCCGGCTCTTGTCCACTGGTCAAGCAGCCGAGCAAGGTCAGAAGCTACCGGGCGACGATGTCGTCATTCCCTCGGTTGACGAGAAGTGGGGACAGGTCAAATTCACCCATCAAAAACACTACGCTTATTCCGATTGCGTTTTTTGTCATCACACCAACAATGCAACCATGACCGCCGAAACCTTCACTGCGGGAAAAGATGGCAAGGTTCCGCTCTGCGCCGAATGCCATGTGCGCAAGGAGGGCGATCCCAAGACACCAAAGGGCTCGGACGGCACTGAGTTGTGGAGCTATAACGCCTATCACTTCAATTGTATCGAATGTCATAAGGGTGAAATTACCCATAAGCCTAAGGGCGCTCCCGCCGCCAAGAAACAGGGCGAAGGTCCAACCAAATGTGCAGAATGCCACGAAAAGAAAGAATAACAATTTGGTGATCACTGCCGGGCGTCAGTTCAACCCACCTGGCGCTCGGTGTTCACCTATCGTCCTTAATTAGCATCCATGAACAAAGAGAACTCACTGTACGGCATCATTGGCATATTGATCGGGCTGATCATCGGTTATGCCGGAACAAACTATATCAACGGCAGCGTCACAGCTTCCCGTGTCAACACTGCGAATAATTCGACAGCTTTGCCACCTGACCATCCACCGGCATCCCAACCAAAAGATTCTACTGGCGGGAATGATGTGCAGGGTGATGTAATGGGTGTCATTCAGCAAGCGCGAAATGACACTTCTAATTTTGACGTACAGATGAAAGCGGCGGATTTGTTCGTTCAGATCAATCGCAAAGAAGGCGCGCTGGAATTTTACGAACGGGCCGTCAAAATCAAGCCGAACGAGTTCGATTTACTTGTAAAGCTTGGTGACACAACATTTGATTTGCAGCGTTACGAGGAATCCGAGAAATGGTATGAACAGGCTTTGAAGATCAAGCCGAAAGACACAACGGTGCGGATGGATTTGGGATTGACCTATTATCTGCGTTCGCCTCGAAATTTGGATCGTGCGATCGAAATTTACCAAGTGGCACTTAACTCTGACCCGCGCCACGAAAAGACGCTGCAAAACCTGACTCAGGCTCTAATTGACAAAGGTGATAAATCTGCAGCAGCTACGGCACTAAAACAACTTGAGCAGGTTAATCCGGGAAATCCGGCAATTGCTCAGTTCCGCTCACGCCTATAATCGTGAAATTCAAAATCGTACCCAGCACCCCTGCTGGTCGGGGGCAATTGCTGACCAGTTACATTATCAACGATTCACTGGCAATCGACGCCGGTTCTCTGGCGATTGGTTTGACCCTGGAAGAACAACTTCGTATTCGCTCCATCGTCATCACACACGCGCATCTGGACCATATTATTTCACTTCCCCTGCTGGTCACGGACCTGTTTGATGAATTGCGTGAGCCGATCAACCTTTACGCTACGCCATCAGACTTCGACGCGGTGAAGGAACACCTATTAACCCAGCGCGTCTGGATCACCCTGGAAACCATGAAAAATTCGCACACCGAATTGCTCGCGTTTCATCCGATCAAATCCGGCGAAAGCTTTTTCACTGAAGGATTGAAAATAACACCGGTTCCGGTAACTCACACGATTCTGACACACGGCATGATTGTTGAAGATGATCAAACTTCGCTGCTTTTCACCGCGGACACCGGCGCAACTGAGCGCATCTGGCAGGTCGCGCAGGAATGCCGCAATCTGCGTGCTGTTTTTATTGACCTGTCATTCCCGAACAAGCTGACACAACTGGCACGTATTTCATGCCATCATTCACCTGAGACGCTGTTGCAAGAATTGCCAAAGATCAAATCCGATGTCCCAATTTTTGCTGTTCACGTCAAGGCAGCCTATTACGAACAAGTCGCGGCGGAGATTGCGGCTCTCGCAAATCCCCGAATCCAAATGGCCGAAATCGGGCGGGAATACGAGTTTTAGTTGGCGGTGTGCGCCCCCGAAAGTTTATGCCGAACCTTTACGTTCAAACCCCGGGTAACAAAAACTTCACCTTTGAAGTCAGCAAGTCCGAAACGACCATCGGGCGCGAGCTAAAGAACGACCTGATTCTGGATGATCCGCGTGTTTCGCGAATGCACGCAGTGGTTGTCAAATCCGATAGCGGAACGATCCTTCGCGATCTGGGCAGCGGAAATGGGACATTCGTCAATGGCCATCGTATTCAGCCCAACATTGACTTTAAGCTCAAGAATGATGATCAGGTAAAGCTGGGGTCTTGCACAATCACGTATCAGGAAGCGGACCCGATGCGCACTCAAATCCCCTCCGAATCCTTCCGCGAAGTCATCCAAAAAACGCCGAACGACCTGCTATCCGTTTCCGCATTACATAGTTTTTCTGAGTCGCAGGAGGTTCCTTCGATTGTTTATCGCCAGGAACTGGAGAAGAAGGAACGAATTCTACGGCTATTTTACGATCTCAGTCACAAGCTCAGCTCTGTCTTTTCGATGGAAGAGATTTATGACCAGGTCTTCGATATTCTGATTACCGTGACATCGGCGTCTCGCTGCTTCATCTTCCGTAAAAATGAGCACGGCGATTTCGAACAGGTCGCCGCGCGAATGCGCAGAGAAGGCGATGTTGGGACGCCACTGCCCATCAGCCAGACAATCTTTGCCCGGGTCGCCAGCGAACGCGTTTCCGTACTGCTTGAAGATGCGCAGCAAAGCGATGCGAGTTTCACCTCGAAGAGCATTCTCTATAATCAAATCCAATCCGTTATGGCCGCGCCGATTGTCGGTCCGCGCGGCCTTCTGGGCATCATTTACGTTGATCGGCAGGAAGACCCCGAAACCTTTTCGGCAGACGATCTGGACCTGCTCAATGCCATTGCTGTCCACACCGGCATTGCACTCAATACCGTCATTACCTACGAACGGCTACAGAAACAGTCTCAGGCGAGATCGAGTTTTGAGCGATTCCTGCCGCGCCAGGTAGTTGATGAAATCTTGCGCTCGCCTGACGGAATTCGCCTGGGCGGGGTACGGCAAAAAGTGACCGCGCTTTTTGCCGACGTGCGCAACTTCACGACGCTGTCAGAAAACAGCACTCCGGAACTGATCGTTAACCTGCTTAACCGTTACTTTTCGATGGTCAGCGAGATCATCTTTCGTCACGGTGGTACGCTTGACAAGTATATTGGCGATGGCTTGATGGCAATGTTCGGCGCACCTTATGTAACCGCACTGGATGCCGTCCAGGCTGTGCGCGCCGCTGTCGAGATGCAGCGTGCAATGCTTACATTCAACGAAAAATTGAAGGCTGATAATCTGCCGGCAATCTCCATCGGCATTGGCATCAACACCGGCCAGGCTATCGTCGGTTACATCGGCTCGGAAACAAGACTCGATTACACTGCCATCGGCGACACCATCAACACGGCCGCACGGCTTGAAAGCATCTCCGCGCCAGGACAAATTGTCATCAGCGAAAATACCATGCAGGCGCTGGATGAAGGTTTTATGCTGAAACCACTCGGCACCGAAAAACTAAAAGGCAAGAATGTCAACTTGAGGATCGCTGAAGTGGTCTGGAAGTAAGCCTGACAATCAGGAAATCAAAGTACAGGCGGGAAGCAAAGTCCAATGGTTGTCATCCACTTCGCTTCCCGCCTTGGAATTTTCAGACAGGCTCAGGGCTTGCGCGGCTTGCGTGTTGGCTTCTCCGGCTGAGGTTGCGGAGTTGGCGGTACAAGCAGCTCCGGCGCAAGTTGCTGCAACTGCTGTGTCGCCAGATTCGCCTCGCTGCTTTTCGCGTAGTCTTTGGTAATTGCCAGAAATTGGGCGACGGCATCGTCCTTCTTTCCCATCTCCAATAGCACCAAACCGCGTTTATACAAAGCCACTGCCGTTTTATCACCAGCCGGGTTGACAACAGCTACCTTCTCCAGTTCCGTCACGGCATCGGACAACTTCTTTTGCGCATACAATATCTCGCCAATCCAGTACTGCGCATTATCAGCCAGTTCCGAACTCGGATAAGTCTCGACATACTGCTTGAATTCCGACAAAGCCAGATCGTAGTTGCCGCGCGAATAATCGCTGTAGGCGGCCGCGAACAACTGCTCAGCGTTGCCTGGCGTCAACTGCGTGAAGGTTGGCATTTTTGGAATGTCTTCGATCACTTTTTTGAGTTGCGCGAATTGTTCCGACAGCCGTTCCATGCGCTGATTGGTGGCCGCGACCCGCTCGCCCATCGCCGAAACCTGCGTGGCCGTGTCTGTCGAACTGGTCGAAATGGCCGATTGCGCGCGGCGAATCGCCGAGATGTTGTCGCTCATCTGAACGATCAACGTATTCAACTCGCCGTTCGTCTTGTTAAACGTGTCCTGCATGGACTGGTTTTGCCGCTGCAACAGAACCAGTTCGGTCTTCAGTTCTTCGAGTTGAACTGCCATCCGGTCA
This sequence comes from Heliomicrobium sp., assembly GCA_021155085.1. Lineage (GTDB taxonomy): Bacteria > Acidobacteriota > Blastocatellia > RBC074 > RBC074 > RBC074. The sequence goes on from JAJNQA010000109.1 coordinate 4,679, forward strand.
ATCTTCTCACGCTGATCTTTGCTCTGCGCGGCGGCGGTGAATGGCAACGCCGCAAGCGCCAGCCAGAGCGAAAAACGGATCAAAAAACTCTTGCACATAACTTTCCCCAACTACGTAAAAAGCCGGGCACGCATCGCTCGCGAGCAATGCGTGCTCCAACCCAATCAATTACGGCCTGTCGCCGCCACGCACATAAACAAAGTCAGCGCGGCGGTCGTTCGCCCAGGATGGCGCGATTTCTGGCGCACCTTCATCGCGGCCAGCAGCCTTTTCAGAGCCATAGCTGACCGTCTCAAACCGGCTGGGATCAATCCCCAGACTGATCAAAAAGTCTTTCACAGCGCGAGCGCGGCGGTCGCCCAGGCCCAGATTGTATTCGGAGGTTCCACGCGGATCGCAATTGCCTTCGACGCGGAAAACGACGCTACGATTATTTTCGCGGTTCAGCCATTCGGCCAGTCTGCGCAATTTGTCCTGTTCCGAAGACTTGATATCCGCCTTGTCCAGATCAAAAAAGATCGGCTTCATCACATTGCGAAACTGTTCGGCAATTGCCGGTTCCTTCGGCTTCGTCTCACTGGCCACTGTGCGGGGCCGCTCAGCCATCGGCGGAGGAGGTGGATCGGTAACAGTGACGCGAGCGCTGGCCGTCGCGTTACCGCCATCGCCCAGCGCAGTCGCCGTGTAAGTCGTTGAAACGCGCGGACTGATTTCCCGCTCGCCGGTAGCCGGAACTTCGCCGAGACCGGAAATGGTGATGATTTTGGCGTTGCTCGTCTGCCAACTCAGTTTGGTGTTTTGTCCGCGTTCAATGGCGCTTTGATCGGCTTTCAACGTGACGGTTGGCGCAACAGCCTTGGTTGTGTTGACGGTCACCGTGGCGCTGTCACGAGCGTCCTTCTTGCCGCGTTTGGCGATGATTTCGTACTTGGTCGTCGCCGTCGGAATCACGCTTTTGCCTCCGATTTTTTCGACCTTCTCGCCATTGAGCGTAATCTCCTTGGCGTTCTTGGTTTCCCATTTGACGGTGACAGGTTCCCCGGCTTTGACATCATTACGCGAAACGGTCAGCTTCGCTGTTGGGGGCGCGCAAGCTGTAAATAAAGCCGCGATCACCGCCACGACAAACAGCAAAGTAAGCTGACGGAATTTGCGAATCATTGATTTGCTCTCCTTGTAAGTTTGATAACCACGTAGTGAATTCATCTTGACATCATCTTGACCATGAGGGCGAGCGTCCGCCAGTTCGAGTTAGTTGGCGCGGCTCGCTGCCATCAATATGCATCGCCCAAATTTCCCATCGACCGGTGCGGTTCGATTGAAACGCGATGTGCCGGCTGTCAGGCGACCAGGCAGGGTTTTCGTTGCGTCCTTCGCGCGTCAATTTCAGCACCTGTCCGGAAGCGATATCGGCCAGACAGATATTGAACGATCCGCCGCCGCCATCCCAGGTGAAGGCGATAAAGCGCCCGTCCGGCGACCAGGCGGGAGAATCCATCTGCCCCCCAAGCGAAAGCAGCGGGCGCTCATTCGTGCCGTCCGCGCCGATCAGGTAAATCTGTGGAGAACCTCCCCGGTCGGAAACGAAGGCGATTTCGCGCCCGGTCTTCGGATTCCAGCGCGGCGAAATATTGACCGACCGCGTGCGAGTCAGCCGCTTCGCGTTCGATCCGTCTTCGTTGGCGACATAAAGCTCCATCGAATCGCCGTCCTTGCTTGAGGCAAAAACAATCCGCCCATCCGGCGAAACCGACGGCGAGGTTGTTGTTCCCTTGAATTGCGTCGAACCGATGATCAACCCATCTTCGCTGCGGATCACAACGTTTGGATGACCGCTACGATAAGAGACATAAGCCAGCCGTCTGCCGTCCAGCGACAACGCCGGAAACAATGCAATCGAACCATCGCGCGTAAACTGCCGCGCGCCATAGCCATCGTAATCCATCATGAAAACTTCGCGGTTGGCGATGTAGGCGATTTTGGAGGTCGCAATGCCATCCTGCCCGGTCAGCAGTTTGACGATCTGATCCGCGAACTGATGCGCCATCTCCCGCGCATCGCCGCTCAAAGAAGCCGTCAGCAACTGGCTTTGCGTTTTGACATCGTAAAGAAAACCCTGCGCGCTGGTTGCGCTGGTGATGCCGCCGAAGGCCAGATAATCGGATTTGACCGGATCGTTCGCCCATTCTTCATATTTCAGCGAAGCCGGGTCAGCCAGTTTGGTTTTCGGATACAGGCTCTTGCCGACCAAATTGGCAACACCCGCAAATTTCAGATCATTCCAGAGAACTTCATTAAAAGTCGTGACGCTTGCATCAACGCCCGTCGCGCGTGGCTGAAAGTCGGCAACTGCCAGCGCGGGGCCGCTGCCCGGCGTGACAATGATTGTGCCGATCTGTTTGCGCAAATCCTCCTGCTGACCTTGCTGAGCGGTTGTTTTCGGCAAGCTCAGCAAAACGGCGGCAACGGCAACCGGCAAAATCCACCAAATACGTTTCATTCAGTACTCCTGCTTTATTCGGCCCCTGCTTATTTCGGATAGCGGAACCAGATTTCGGCGACGGCTTCCTGCGCGCTCATCAAAAAACCGTTCGGAAACGCCGGCAATCCTTGTGATGCTGCCGCCAGAATGGCGCGCTCAGCCGCCCTGTTGACCAAATCATAAGAACTGCTTTGTTTGAAATAACTCGGCGGCACGCGGCCATTCACGACAGAGAGGATTTTCCCCTCACGCGAAATGCGTAGTTGCACTTTGACATATTGCGTCCCGCTCACGTCAGTGCTTTGCGGCGGATTGTAATGGCGGCTCAAGATGCCTTGAATCAGCTTCCCATAAGCCGAACCACCTGGCACGCCGCCCGCGCCCAGATTCGCGCCTGCACCAAGACCCACGCCATTCGTCATCGCAGGAATCGGCGAACCGAAGGTCCGGCCCACTTCAACATTGGTGTTCGCCGAACCGCCGCGCAAGGGCGTGGGCGAAACCATCTGTGAAGTCTGATTCGCGGTTGGCCGCTCTGTCGTCTGCAATTTCTCTTTTGGCGTCGGTTTCGGTTTCACCTCCGAAGGCAGCACTTCAGCACTTGACTCCGGCTTCGCCTTTTCCGTTTCCACGACTTCGTTGTTGGCAGCATCCGGCTGATCGCCCACATAAGAAACCGCGCGCGGCGGCGTAAAGCCAAGCTGGCTGGCAGCGACGACGCCAACTTCAATCGCACTTTCGCCGCTTCCCTGCCCTTCGCCGGCGGCGACAATTTGCGTGGTCAGCGGATTGCGAAAAAACCAGACCAACGCGGCCAGCAAAAGCAGGTGCATCGAAACCGAAAAAATCATTCCTGAGCGTTGATCAAACTTCACCATTGAAAACTACTATCCGGGAGCGCGGGCGTCCCGCCCGCTGGAAAAGAAGCCGCGAAGCCTTCTTTTCCTCTTTACTGTTCAACTCCCAACTATTTCTTAGTCGGTTCGGTCACCAGGCTGACACTGGCTTGCGCCTGCTTCGCCTGATCGAGCACATAAGCAATCACGCGGTACGGCGTCTCGCCATCGCCGCGCAGGTAAACTTTCCGGTCTTTCGACTTCGCCAGCCGTTCGTTCAAAATCTTCGGCAGATCGTTGATGTTGATCGCCTGCCGTTCGTTCTTGCCACTTAGGTAGATCGCACCGTCCTTGTCCACGGACAGGATCAAAGCGTCCGGCGTCGCTTCGTTCGATTGCGCTTCGCGGGTTTTCGGTACATTCACTTGAATGCCGGTCTGCAAAATCGGCGCGGTGACCATGAAGATCACCAGCAGCACCAGCATCACGTCCACCAGGGGAGTGACGTTGATTTCCGCAAGCGCGGTTTGTGTTCGTCCATTACGAGTAGTGAAGGCCATCTTTCAAATCTCAAATTCCAAATCTCAAATTGGAGATTTGGAATTTCGTCAGGCGGATTCCGCCTCGCGCTCAATGAAGTTGAGCAAGCGCAGCGCAAAGCTATCCATTTCGGCAGCCATCACTTTGATCTTGTTGACGTAGTGATTGTACCCAAGCACCGCCGGGACTGCCGCCGCGATGCCTGCGGCAGTGGCGATCAATGCTTCGGCAATGCCCGGAGCCACCGCCTGAATCGAAGCCGTCGTGGCCTGACTCAAGCCTTGAAAGGAAATGATGATGCCGACGACCGTGCCGAACAATCCGATGAACGGCGCGGCACTGGCTGTGGAAGCCAGCCAACTCAGACTTTGTTCAAGTTTGGTTGTCTCAGTGACCGCCGCGCTCTGCATCGCGCGCTGCACGGCTTCCAGGTTCAAGCGTCCTTGCTTCTGCAATTCCGCATCAGCGGCGAAGAAGATCGTGGCCAGTGGGTTTTCGCGCAGCGCGCCGCCCCCGGCATGCAAATCAGACCAGCGCGAACTGCCTTCGAAGACGCGCAGAAACTGCGCAGCCTGCCGCTCAGCCTGTTTCGTGGCCCGCGCCTTATTGAAAATGATTGCCCAGGAAGCGATGGAAAAGACGAGCAGAACCACAAGCACCAATTTCGCAATTGGACTGGAGCGAAGCATCAAATCCACCAGGCTGCTGTGCTCCGTAACTTGTTCCTGCCACAGCAAAAACACAGGATGAAACGCAGTCAAGACTTCAAAAACGATCAACAGAATTCTCCTGAGATATGTACCAGGCCGAATGGGGTTTCGACCGATTCATTTGTTAATTGATGATTTGAATGTTTTTCTCAGTGGAAGGCTATGCTAGCATGCGCCCATACTGGGTTCAAGAAAGCCCTTCCCAAAGCTGAGTTTCGACCACTTCTCACGCATTTTCGAGACTCGAAACTTCGGCACTTGAGCATTCAATCAAGCCTCTCCGCCGTCACTGAAGGGCCGCTTCTGCCCAGCTCACAGGATTTACTTAACCGACAACTTTGTCGCAAAGGAGCGTCAACTATGATCCGATTGTTGAAAGTTTTTCTTGCTCTCGGCGTAATCGGCAGTTTTGCTTTCCACGCGCGATCCGTACGATCCGCAGGCCAAACTGTCTGGATGTCCTCCCAACCAATACAACCGATGGCCCAACAAAAGGCCCTGCATGAATTTCGTGGCGTGAAACTGGGCATGAAACGCGAGGCCGTGCAGGCAGCCATGGGCAAGCCCGAAAATACCAGCGAGGATAGTGACGATTTCAAACTGACCGGCGATGACACGATGACCGTGCGTTACGACAACGGCGAAGTCAAAGCCATTCAACTGGCATTTCTCGATCCGAAGAACGCCCCTGCCTGGAAGGATGTCGTCGGCGACGCTGAAATCAACGAAATGGCGAATGGCGCCAGAATCTCCCGCAAGGTGATGGCGGACGAAAAGTACTGGGTCTCGATCTATCAAAGCAAGGACGGCTCAACCACACGCATCACCATCAGCCGGAATTGAAAAAACAAAGCCGCAGGGAGGCTCAAAACTGTTATCAGTTTGAGCCTCCCTGCGGCTTTGCCACTTTCAAAACGGAAAAAACGCTAATTGCCGGAGCCTTTTCCAGCTAGTTGAATCCGCGTCATTGCGCGTTGGAGTTTCAATTCCGCACTACGAAAATCAATGTCGTCGCCTTGCGACTTCAGGTCTTTTTCCGCAGCATCCTTGGCTCGCTGTGCGCGTTCCAGGTCTATTTCTTCAGGTTTTTCAGCGACATCAGAAAGAACCGAGACGCGATCCGGCTGGACTTCGACAAATCCGCCGCTGACGTGCATCTGTTTCCGATCCGCGCCTTGCCGGTAAACCAGAACTCCCGTTTGCAGTTGGGAAATCAACGGCGTGTGTTCCGGCAAAATGCCTAATTCACCGCCCAAACCGGGAACAACGACTTCATCAACTGATTCGCGAAGCACCAGACGTTCCGGGGTGATGACTTCAAGATTGAGTTTGTCTGCCATAGTTAGGTGATAGGTGGCAGGTGGCAGGCGGCGGGAACAGTGCTGGCAACAAACCTGTCACCTGTCACCTGCCGCCTACCATCTGTGTTACATCTTCTTCGCCGCCTCGACGACTTCTTCAATCGTTCCCTTCAGGTAGAACGCCTGCTCTGGAATGTCGTCATGCTTGCCTTCGATGATTTCGCGGAAACCGCGAATCGTGTCAGCCAGGGAAACCAGCGCACCCGGAATACCGGTGAACTGTTCGGCGACATGGAAAGGCTGCGAAAGGAAGCGTTGAATCTTGCGCGCGCGCGAAACCGTCAGCTTGTCGTCTTCCGACAATTCGTCAATGCCGAGAATGGCGATGATGTCCTGCAAGTCCTTGTAACGTTGCAGAATGCGCTTCACGTCCTGCGCGCAGTTGTAGTGCTCGTCGCCGACAATCTTCGGGTCGAGGATGCGCGAAGTGGAAGCCAGCGGATCAACCGCCGGGAAAATACCCAGGGCCGCAATATCGCGGGAAAGCACCGTCGTCGCGTCCAAGTGCGCGAAGGTGGTTGCCGGAGCCGGATCGGTCAAATCGTCCGCCGGAACGTAGACCGCCTGCACGGATGTCACGGAACCGGTCTTCGTTGAGGTGATGCGCTCCTGCAATTCCCCCATTTCCGAAGCCAGGTTGGGCTGATAACCCACCGCCGAAGGCATACGGCCAAGCAGCGCTGAGACTTCCGAACCCGCCTGGGTGAAGCGGAAGATGTTGTCCACGAACAGCAGCACATCCAATCCCTGATCGCGGAAGTATTCGGCCACCGTCAATCCCGACAACGCCACACGCAAGCGCGCTCCGGGCGGTTCAGTCATCTGGCCATACACCAGCGACACTTTCGATTTTGTGATGTCATCATCGTCAATCACCTTCGATTCGCGCATTTCCAGCCACAAATCGTTGCCTTCGCGGGTGCGTTCGCCGACACCGGCGAAAACAGAAAATCCGCCGTGTGCTTTGGCAATATTGTTGATCAATTCCATGATCGTCACGGTCTTGCCCACACCCGCGCCCCCGAACAGACCGATCTTTCCGCCCTTCAAGAAAGGCTGAATCAGGTCAATGACTTTGATGCCGGTGATCAGCATTTCCATCTCGGTGGATTGCTCGGCAAAGGTCGGAGCGTGACGGTGAATCGGGTAGTAATCCGTCGCCGGAACCGGACCGCGTTCGTCTACCGGGTCGCCGATGACGTTGATGATGCGGCCAAGCGTTCCAGTGCCAACGGGAACTTTGATCGGGCCGCCAGTGTCAATCGCCTGCATGCCGCGCACCATTCCGTCGGTCGGAAGCATGGAAACCGTGCGAACGCGGCCTTCGCCCAGATGCTGTTGCACTTCGCAGATTACATTGATCGGAGTCGGCACGTCGAAACCTTCGCTGACGACACGCAGTGCCTGATAAATCGGCGGCAGATAGCCTTCGGAAAATTCCACGTCCACCACCGGGCCGATGATTTGCACCACCTTGCCTACGTCTCCGGTGGCGACATTGGCTTTATGATCACCATTCTGAGTGCTGCCATTTGCAGATGCCATACAGTTTATTTGCTCCTTACAGGTAAGACGACTGTGCAGACAGGGCCACCGGAGTTCACCGAAAAACACGAATCCCGGTGTCGCGTCAGTGTTCTGCGGTGCCCTTCAGTGGCCAATTGTTCCTCACAGTGTCGCTGGTGAATTTATGAATGCTCAGTTAAAGGTGCGGAGTATACACAACCAATAGTGGTTTGCCAAACTGCGGCAGCAAGCCATTTGCGGAACTCACACCTGTCAATTGATCAGTGAGAACTGGCCTTTTCCGCGCCCAGCCCGGTGTTGGCTCGAACATTCAATTCCGTGAATTTCTCTTCCGCGTGCGGTTCGCGTCCGGTCAGCGTGCCGAGCCAGGCGCCCAAAAATCCGAGCGGTATACTGACAATGCCTGGATTTTCCAGCGGAAAGATCGGACTGGTTTTCATAATGCTTGGGCTAAGCAGAATCAGCACCAGCGACGAAGCCAACCCCGTCGCCAACCCTGCGACCGCGCCACGGGTATTGAAACGCCGCCAGAACAGCGACAAGACAATTACCGGCAAATTCGCCGAAGCCGCCACCGCGAACGCCAGCGCCACCAGAAATGCGACGTTCGCATTCGGCCCCAGCAGAATCGCAATCGTGATCGAAATTGCGCCGACCACAAATGCCGTCACCCTTGCCACGCGGACTTCTTCGCCCGGAGCGCGCTCCTTGCCGTGATGCAGGACATTCGTCCAGAAATCGTGCGCGAATGAAGTAGACGCCGAAATCGTCAGTCCGGCCACCACCGCCAGAATCGTCGCGAACGCAATTGCCGAAATGAACGCGAAAAACAAATCTCCCGCCAGCGCCTGCGCCAGCAGCGGCGCGCTCATGTTCGTCCCGCCGTTTTTGGCGATGAAGTCCCGCCCGACAATCGTCGCCGCGCCAAAGCCCAAAAACGTCGTCAAAATATAAAAGCTGCCGATAATTCCCATCGCCCAGACCACGCTTTTGCGCGCCGTCCTGGCGTCGGGCACGGTATAAAATCGAACCAGAATGTGCGGCAGCCCGGCAGTGCCGAAGATCAGCGCCAGCCCCAGCGAAATCAAATCCAGCGCTCCGTAGGGCGGTTTGTAGCGAAGTCCCGGCGTCAGGAAATCCTGCGTCACCAAATTGCCTTTGGCATCGTGATAGGTGACGTGAGAAATGGCATCGAAGAAGGCGCTGAAGCTGAAGCCAAAATGTTTCAACACCAGCAGGCTGAGCAAAATTGTGCCGCCCATCAATAAAATCGCCTTGATGATCTGCACCCAGGTCGTCGCCAGCATGCCGCCGAACACAACATAAACAATCATCAAAACGCCGATGACGATGACTGCCGTGCTGAAACTGACGCCGGTGTCTTTCAGCAACAGCGAAACCAGCGCGCCCGCGCCAACCATCTGCGCGATCATATAAAACGTGCTGACCGTGAGCGTGCTCAGCGCGCCCATCGCCCGCACCGGTCGCGGGCTTAAGCGATAGGCCAGCACATCCGCCATTGTGTATTTGCCGGCGTTGCGCAGCGGTTCGGCGACGATCAACAGCACAGTCAGGTAGGCGACCAGCCAGCCGACCGAATACATAAAGCCGTCGTAGCCTTGAAAGGCAATAATCCCGGCAATGCCCAGAAAGGACGCCGCGCTCATATAATCGCCCGCCACCGCAATACCGTTCTGCCAGGCGGTCAGCGAACGCCCGGCAGCGAAATAAGCATTTGAACCGGTGTTCTTGCGCGCCGCCCAGTAGGTGATCCAAAGCGTGATCGCAATGAAAGCGAGAAACATCACCAGCGAAGCATTCATTGCGAATCGCCCCCTTTCAGTTTATTGAGAATATTCCGCGCCAGAGTATCGAAACGTCCCGCCGCGCGCACATACAGCGCCGCCACAATCCAGGCCATAAAAAACTGTGACAGCGCGAAAACGTAAGCCAGATTGATGACGCCGAAAACCCTGCGCGCCATCAGCTCCGGCGCATAACCAACCAGCACCGGCAGCGCGAAGTAATAAGCGACAAAGAAAATGGTCGCCGGGATGATAAACCGCCGTTTCGTTGCGACCAGATGTTTGAACTCATCCATCGCCGCGACCCGGTCCCAATCGGCCACATCCACATCTTCATCCGCCGTTAATTCATGATCAGGTTTTCGCTGGCCGCGTCCCAGCGGAGCGACATCGGTTGCGGCTCCGGCCAGTGCGGTCAGGTCTTTAATTTCAGCGTCAGTGGTTTCAGCGTCAGACTGTTTTTTTCGCGCCATCAGGGCGTCTCCTTCAGATGGAATGTTTTGAGTCCGCAAGACTCCCAAACCGCCGCCGAATCGGCTGCTCAGGTTCGATTTGTGCCCAGGAACTTCTCGGAAGGCTTGGCCGGGATTATAGCCATCGCGCCGAATAGCGCTAGCGCCAGGAAACGATTGCTGATTTCGATGGCAATGGAGATTTCTTTCCGCCACCGCCTGCGGCACCGATAGGATAAGGATTCACAAAACTGCCCCGTGCGATTGCGCGCTCCATGGAGCCAGCCTATACTCCACGCCGTTCTGTCAACGAACCTTCCATTTTTCACACAGTTCACTCTGCAACCTGACCGGAAAGGAAAGCTCAATGAAAATTCGAACTCGGTTCACGCTGATCTGTCTCGCGCTGGCGTTCGGAAGCGCCGTCACAATTGCCCAAACTCAGGTCCAGACGCCCCAGACGAAAGATCAAACTCCGGACATCGCGGGCGCTTGGACAGGCACCTGGGGAACCTACAGCCCCGCACAAGGAACCACTCCACCCAAGGACATCTGCAAGAAACTCGACGCCAAGGTTGAGTTGAAAGACGGCGTCTGGCTGGCCAGTTTTGAAGGCGATTGCGGGCGCCCCTATAAATACTCGATCAAAATGGAAGGCCGACAGGTTGGCAAAGTCGTCATGTTCAAAGGCACCACCGACCTCGGCGCAAAAGACGGCGGTGTGTTCGATTGGATCGGGCGGGCAAATGACAAGGAATTCGTCGGCTTCTTCACCAGCGCCTATTACACCGGGACGTTCAATCTTTCACGCACAAAGTAGGCCAGGATTCGGTTTCCCTTTTTGACGGACGGAGCGCCGCCTCTGCCGGAAATTGAACGACAGTGGCCGACAGGCGGTTTTTCAGCACGGCTTCGGCGTGCGCCCGTTCTGGCTGATGCGCCAGCCCACGCCGTATAACAACGAAGACAAATCTTCGCCTTCCATAAACTCCATCGAATGGAAGACAGAATTCATTTGCCGTCTGTCATTTGTCCTTGCCCGGGCAAGGGCAAATGGAGAATGACAAACGGCAAATGGTAAATGGAGTTGTTTACACTTTCGCCATACTTGTCGGCAGGACGTGGTCCCTTTCGCTGGCCGGGTTGAAGGTAATACGGCGTTTTTGCAGATAAGCGATCTTGCCCAGATTGGACGCGAGCGCCGAGCGATGGCCGCTGACCACGTCGGAATTCGGCATCTTGTTCGCCTTGATGCTGTCCAGGAAGTTGCGGACGTGTTCGGCTTCGAGCGGCTTCTTGGCCTGCACCGTTATGGGTGCTGGCGGGGCTTGCCGGCGTTCCGCCGCCTGCTGGAACGTGTATCTGCCGCGATCAATGTACAGGCTTCCGCCCGATCCCATGAATTCAATCGCCGCTCCGCGCGCGCCTGGAACCAGCGTTGCGTCGAAAGTCGCCATCCATTCCTTCGGGTATTCGAGTTGAATCGAAATTGTGTCAGGCGCGGTGCGTCCGTCCTTGTAATGGTAAACGCCGCCTGCCGCCGTCGCCGCTGTCGGCAACTCCTCGCCCAAAAACCAATGCACAACGTCAATCCAATGCGTGAAAAGGTCGGTGATCTGCCCGCCGCCGAAGTCAAAATAGGCCCGCCAGTTATAAAACTGATGCGCGTTGAAGGGTCGGGCTTTGGCTGGACCAAGCCAGCGCTTCCAATCCAGTCCAGCGGGTTGTTCGGTGTAATTGGGCTTGCGCAAGTGATAACCGTTGCCGTGCCAGTAAGTCCGGACAAAAGCGATCTTGCCGATCTTGCCGCTGTCGAAATACTCGCGCTTGGCTTCGGCGTAATGCGCGCCGCTGCGCTGTTGCAAACCGACCTGAAAAACGGTTTTGTTGTTTTTGGCGGCCTCGATGATCTTGTGACCTTCCTGCCAGGAATAAGTCAGCGGCTTTTCGCAGTAAACCGCCTTGCCCGCGTTGCAGCCGTCCACGGCCATTTGCGCGTGCCAGTGATCCGGCGTCGCAATCAGCACGGCGTCCACGTCCTTGCTCGCCAGCAGTTCGCGGTGATCTCCGTAGGTTTTCGCCTTGCCGCCGGATTTTTCTTTCTGCTCAAGCATGGCTTTTTCATACACGTCGCAAAGTGCGGTGACTTCACAGTCCGATTCTTTCAAAAACCAGCTCATCACGTCGCCGCCGCGATTGCCCGTGCCGATGACGCCCAGCCGGACGCGGTCATTCGCACCCAGCACCTTGTTCCAACTGGCGGCAGTCATCGCAACCCCCGCCGCGCTTTTGGTGATGAAATCCCGTCGAGAATTATTTTGAGACATTGTAGTTCCTCTCTGAATGGTGAAAGTTGAGTTATTGACCAAGAAAACGTGCGACCGCCGCGTTGACCTTGCTGCCTTCGCAACTGGCGAAGGCGTGGCCACACGCATTATTGACTTCCAGAATTTCAGCTTTGATCAACCGGGCGAACTCAATCGCGGGATCCGGGTTGACCATCATATCCTGCCGGGCGACGACCACCAATGTTTTGGCTTTGACCGCCAAAGCCGCCTGCGCCATCGAACCGAACTTCCGGCTGACATCGTGCGCCATCATCGCCTTGAGCTGCGATTTCCAATTTTCCGCGTTGAAGGTGTTCAGATAATTCTGTTCTTCCTTCTGGACGAAAGCCGAAAACTCTTTTGGCGGCGTGCTGGAATTTCGGTAAGCGGGTGTCACCAGCGCCAGCGCATGAATCCGCGCCACCAATTCCGCGCCTGCATTTTCGCTGGTATCCAGCGCCTGCGCCTGCTCAATCGCTTTTAGTTCGGTGGACCAGAGCAGCAGGTCGTAAGCGGTCTGCTGCGTCGTGCCGACAATCGGAATGGCTTTCACCATCATTTCTGGATAGGCGACCATCCATTCAAAAGTCTGCATCCCGCCCATCGAAATGCCCATCACCGCGTGAAGTTTTTTAATCCCGAATGTGCGCGTTACCAGTTGATGTTCGGCGTTGACCATGTCCCGAATGCTGAAACGCGGGAACTTCTCCATCGGTTGCAACTTGCTGTTCGATGGCGAAGACGTAACGCCATTGCCAAGCGCGTCCACCGCGATGACGAAGAACTTCGCATCATCCACCATTTTTTCTTTGCCAAAATTGCCCGCAAGCTGTTCGCTGGTGCCGGAAAACCAGGTTGGGAAAAGAACCGCGTTTGATTTGTCGGCATTGAGCTTTCCGAACGTGCGATAGGCGAGCTTGCATTCACGAATGTATTCGCCGCTTTCCAGCTTGAAATCGCCGAGTTCGGCAAATTTCAATTCATTCTGCGCAAAAGCAGTGAGGCTGCACAGCAAAAGAATCAGGGCGATGCTCAAAACAGTGCGTTTCATCGTTTCTCGAACTCCATCTATTTGCGCAACTGTCGCACGGTTTCCCACGCGATCTGTTGCAGGAATGCCGCTTCCTCTTTGCTCAAATTGACCAGTTCGCCCTGCTTTTCACTGACTTTGCCCTCTTCAACCAACGCCCCATTGATGCGTTCGGCCAGGCCTTCCGGGCTTTGGCCATAAAGCGTCGCGTAAAAGACGCAAGCCGCCAGATAGGATCCGGCGGGATTCGGATGGCTTTTATCCGCGACGTGCAGCCCAAAGTCAGGTCTTGCTTTCAGCGCAGCCTGCCAGGCCAAGCCGACCGGCGCGACTGTGTCATTCAATTCTTTTCCGATTTTTGTGTAAGCCTCCGTCAATTGCGGCTGGCTGGCCGGATTGTTCTGCCTTGCCCAGGTCATGTAGAAAAGCGGTTTCGCTCCCTGCTTCTTGATTTCGGCGTCGTAAATTCGCGCTGCGGCGTGAAACTCCGCCGGGTCGTTAATCTGCGGAATGCCGTCCACGGCTTTCGACATACCCAAAGTGCTCTGTTCCTGCAACACAACGTAATCCCATTTGCCACGCGCGAGCGCCGGCTGCACCTGGCCACCATCCCACAACCGTTTCAGTGTCGCGCCGCCCACGGTGAGCATTTCGGTTTCCAGAACGCGCGCCGGTTTGGCTGACGCCGCCAATCCCGCGAGCAGTTGCGGCAGGTTGTTGTAGTACGTGTAGCTATTGCCAATAAACAGCACGCGCAGTTTTTGCGATTGCTGACTGCCAGAAGTCTTCTGTTGCTGCGCCTGACTTGCCGTGGTTGGCAACAGGCTGAACAAAACGATCAAGGCAAACAGCGCCTTGCCTGAAAATAGTTTTTTCATTTTCCAGTTCCTTTTTGAATCGTTCGCAAGGCTTTGGTGACGATGTATTCGGTTTCCTTGGTTTGCGACATTTCCCGCCAGCGAACGCAAACCTCTTTCGCCCAGTCAGGCCGCGTCTTGCTGGCGTCGTTAATCCAGTTTGCGACCGAATCGCGCACGTATTTTGACGGATCACCGCGCAGCGGTTCCAGTATTGGCAAGCCGAGTTCGGGATGCACCTTTAACGCTTCGATATGCTTGCACCAGACGCCACGCGGGCGCGTGGATTCGCTGGAAAAGCGGCGGACATTTTCGTTTTTGTCTTTCGCCCATTTCGCCAGCAGTTTGATCGCCACACCGAGTTCACGGTCAATCGAGGCTCGCACAGCGAACCAGGCTTCTTCGCGGACGCCAAAATGACTGTCAGCAGCAAAACGGCGAATCAGGATCAGCTTTTGCGCCAGCTTCAACTCTTCATCCAGACCAATCAGGTAAGCCGCCCAACTGCGCACCAAATCGGACGGATGCGCGGAAAGCTTTTCAATGATTTCTTCCCGGTTCGCGGAGCTTTTAACGGCAGGCAGCAGCGCGGCGGCAATCGCAGGCGCAATTTGCGTTTGTTTCAGCTCGCCGGGTTTCGCCAGTTGCCCCAGCGTCGGTTTGACGAGTCCGCGCAAGCCAAGTTTCGGCAACACCTGTTGCAGCAACCGATACCGATCCACCGCCAGCCATTCGACCAGATTGGCCGTTTCCAGTTTGCCTGCATTCAACTGTTCCAGCGTCTCCGGCGGGATGTCGTTGATGCAGCGCGCGCCTTTGCGTTTCGTCGGTTCAGTCATCACGTCACACCGGCCTCACTTTCGGCCAGGCCAGTTCAAAGCCCTGTTGCGTCAATTTGGCCTGAAAATCAGCCAGCAGCTTGGCGTCATTGCGAATTCGGCGCGGCGGTTGTTTGGTTTGATTGGCCTGGGCGGCCAGCGCACCTGCGGCTTCGCCGATATTCCATTCCACCGGATGCAGCCGGTAACAGCCGTTGGTGATGTGTGTCACGCCGAGGTTTTTGCTGGCCGGGATCAGATTTTCTACGCGCTTCGGAATCAATGCGCCAAGCGGAATCTGAAACGGCAGCGAACTGACATCAATGTAATTGTCGCCTCCCGTGCTCATGTGCAAGTCAATCCGATAGGAGCCAACACCAACCGAATCCTTGAACTCTTCAGCGGTCAGGTCTTCAGGCTTTTTGCCCGTTGCCTGGGCGCGGGCTTCGGTTCCAACGTGTTGTTCCAGCACGGTGAATTCCGCCTGAATGCGGCGCGATTCGCGAATGTAGGGATATTTCGCCAAGCCGTCTTCGGTGTCCACGATGTCCGGGCGCAGGCGCAACCCTTTCCAGCCAATGCCGCCATCCGGGCGCGGCGCTTCGGTCTGCATCCAGTACAGCAACGACAGACTGAGTTGTTTGGCTTGATAGAGATGGCGTTTTACCTCGGCTTCGCTGACTTCAAAAACCGGCCCGCCGAAGTAATCATTCATCGGCCAATTAACGACCGTGATGTGACCGGCAAAGGTTCCTGGCAGGAAATTGTCACGCGCAATGATCCGGCGATAGATCATAAAGTTCAGCAAGCCAGCTTTTGCCGCATCCGCATCCGGATCAAAAGCCACGCCTCGGGTTTTCAAAGTCTGCGGGTTCGGCTGTTCCCACGCCAGCAGTTTGCCGGGCCATGCCGGTTTCATTTGCGGCACGTGATCGCGCCAATACTTCCATTCGGCAGGTTGATCAATCGTATGATCTTCACCGGCAAGATGATCCATCGCGAAACACCAGGTCACAGCCTGCATGTTCAGCGGCTGCGCCTCGTCAGGCGCGTGCAATTCGCCGGTCATTTTCCGGGATTCAAACCCGGTGACGTATTCGGTTTTGGTCAGGGGCAGCAGTTCGCCGGTTTCCGTCGCATCCAGAAAGTAGGGCGCGGTAATGGTTCGTTCGCGACCGCCGGTCAAATCGCGGACGGTGACTGAGCGCACGCGATCGGTTTGAATGTCAGCCGCAACCGGTTTGTGGTTCAGCAAAATGGTCAGCCGCCCGCTGGAAATGTATGGCGCAAGCAGCGCGGAAAGCACCGCGACCGAAACGCGCGGTTCGTGGCAAACGCGCGAGACGCTGGCGTTGCCGGGATTCAGGTTCCAGCGAGCACGAGCTTCGGCGGTTAGCGGGTAATGATCGCGGTAATACTGGCGAATCGCCGTGCGATATTGGCGATAACTGAGTGTCGAACCGAACGATTCGATCCAGCGGTGTTCGTCCAGCGGGACGGCCTGGGCGGTGACTTGTCCCCCGATCCAGTCGGTTTCTTCGGTCAGGATGACGCGCTGGCCATTGCGGCAGGCAGCCAGCGCCGCCGCTACGCCGCCAAAGCCGCCGCCGATGATAGCCACATCGCAGCGCAACTCTTTTGCCGCAGCCAAAGCCGGTGACAAGGTAAAAGGCAGCAGGAGCAAACCGCTGCCTTGTTGGAGAAAATTCCTTCGTGAGGTCATGACAATATTTCAGGAGCTTGCTTGAGTGGAAGTACGTTTCTTTGACTGGGATTTTCCCACCGGTTTGTGTCCATTGGCTGGAGGATGTTCAGCCAGCCACACGCGCAGGTCTTTGACCTGTCCAAAGTCCAGCAGGGCTTCTCCCAATTCTTCCAGTTGCGATGAGGACAAGCGGCTAATCTGTGTTTGTAATCGCCCACTTAACTGCCCAAACCGACGGGCAAGTAACCGGGAAATCAGGCCCATCAAGGCGTCTTCACGTCCCTGCTGAAGCCCCTGCTGAAGCCCCTGTTGAAGCCCTTTTTCGAGTCCCCTTTCAATTGCTCTCATTTCCATACTTGAAATTAACATCTTCTTTTCCTCCTCGTATTCAAAGACTTCTTGCTTCAATTGCTCGTCAAGCTCACGTGGAATGGTGATCAGCCAATCAATTACCCGAAACATCTCAATCACCTGCTCTCGTTTATACCCGCGCCCGTAAAGTAACCGAATCAAGTGACGCTTAAAAGCGAACTTGCGTTGATTGTCGGTTCGCGCTTCCATCACTTTCAACTGCGCCAGAACGATGATAGCGATGGGGTTCCTGCTCTTTTCAAGCTTAATTTCACGCCCCGCGTAATCGCTTAACCGAATCACCGGGTATTCAAACGTTACTCGGCAACCCCACTGCCCACGCTCATAACGACCGAGTGACAACCGCTTTCCGGCTTTGATTACAATGCCGAGACTGACGACGGCCACGCGATAACGATCAAACAGCCGGTAGTTGTAAACATACATTCGCTCATTGAAAACCTGCCGGGGATTGCCTTCGATCTCTATGTGCAACAGCAGCCATTGTTCGCCACCATCTTTCAGATAAACCTGGGCCAGTTTATCCACCACTCGCTTGCCCGTAACATAGCCGCGCGCAACCTGCGCCAGTTCCGTGTCCAGAAATTTGTAGCCGCGCGACCAATCAATTTCCGTGGCAATCTCGAGGAAGAAGAACTCAACAAACTCGCGGAAGAAAATCGTCAAGGTTTCCTTCCAGGCCGCATCCGAACGCGCGGCATCATCCAAGTTTGGCTGAGGAAATCGTTCTTCCATTTTTTCCAACCTGCCGTGTAAACGTTCGACTCACGCCAGCAGCTTTTTGACGACATTGCCGTGAACGTCGGTCAGCCGGAAATCGCGGCCCTGAAATCGGTACGTCAGCTTCGTGTGTTCGATGCCCATCAAGTGCAACACCGTCGCGTGCAGGTCATGGACTTCGACCGGGTCCTCGACCACGTTGTAGCCCAGTTCGTCCGTCTGCCCGATGGTCACGCCCGGTTTGATGCCTCCGCCCGCTATCCAATAGGTGAAGGCGCGCGGGTGGTGGTCACGCCCCAGCAGCTTCGATCCGGCGCGGGCCTCATTGACTGGCGTGCGCCCGAATTCGCCGCCCCAGATGACGATGGTGTCTTCCAGCAGGCCGCGCTGTTTCAGATCGTCGAGCAGCGCGCCAATCGGCCGGTCAATTTCGCGGCACATCCGCGGAAGCTTGGTCGGAATATCCACGCCGACGCCGTTGCCGTGCATATCCCAGCCCCAATGATACAACTGCACGAAGCGCACGCCGCGTTCGACCAGTCGCCGCGCCAGCAAACAGTTATTCCCGAACGATGCCTGACCGGGGCGCGTGCCGTAAGCTTCGTGAACTTTCTGCGGCTCTTTGCTGATGTCGGTCAGTTCCGGCACGCTGGTCTGCATGCGATACGCCATTTCGTAGGCCGCGATGCGCGTGTCAATTTCCGGATCGCCGATGGCCTGCCGGTTGATCTGGTTCAGGTCGCGAATGGCGTCCAGCGACTGGCGACGCACATCCGTGCTGACGCCTTCGGGATTGGAGACAAACAAGACCGGCTCGCCTTTCGAGCGAAACTCCACCCCCTGATGCACGGTCGGCAAAAAGCCGCTGCCCCAGCAACTCTTGCCACCGTCGGGATTGTTTTCGCCCGACAGCAGCACGACAAAGCTCGGCAGGTCTTTGTTGTCGCTCCCCAGGCCGTAGCTCATCCACGCGCCCATGCTCGGACGCCCGACAATCTGATGGCCGGTGTTCATGAAAATCTGCGCCGGCGCGTGATTGAACTGCGTCGTTTTCATCGAACGAACAATCGCAATGTCATCCGCGTGGCGCGCCAGACCGGGAAGCAGGTTACACATTTCCTGTCCGGATTTGCCGTACTTTTTGAACTCGAACGGCGTGCCCATCAGTTTCGGCGTGCCCTGGATGAAGGCGAAGCGCTCGCCTTTGATGAACTCTTCGGGAATGTCCTGGCCATCGTACTGGTTCAGCTTCGGCTTGTAATCGAACATATCCAGTTGCGACGGCGCGCCTGCCATAAACAGAAAGATGACGCGCTTGGCCTTCGGCGCAAAGTGCGGCTCGTGCGGCGTATCGTCGGTTGGTGCGGCCAAAAGCTGATTGTTCATCAAGGAACTCAGCGCCAGCGAACCGATGCCAAACCCGGCGGCTTGTTTGAAAAAGTGGCGGCGCGTCAGATCGCGCAGCGAATTGCTTGGCTTTTCCATAAAATCGAATCCTTACTTGATCAGGTAAAATTGCATCTGGCGTGGGCGGAACCATTGGAAGCCTTGTTCGGTCATCACGGCGTCGTCTTCGCCCATGATCGTCACTTTCTGCCCGCCCCATTCCGCCACCGGAGTCGTCGTGTTCAGTTCAATCGAAGTGTAAGACCCCAGCCGGAACAACTCGCGCGGGCCGCTTCCCGGGCGTCGGAAATCAATGCCCGCGCCGAGCGCGTGTCCCTGCGTGCCGACGGAATGCGAATAGATCATCGCTTCAATGCCTTCGCGTTTGCAGTCGGCCATCGCCGCTTCGTACACCTCCGAGCCGCTCATTCCCGCGCGGGCATGTTTGAACACGAAGTCTTGCAGCCGGTTGGTATTGGCCAGCGCGCGTTTCAATCCTTCCGGCGCGTCTTTCTCGCCGGGCTTGAGCAGATAGGCGTGCTTCTGCCAATCGGTGCTCAAGCCCATGTAATTCAAGCCGAAATCCACATGGATGCAATCGCCACGTTCCAGCACGACGGCTTCGTCCGCGACGCTCAGGAATTGCTGCGTCTTGCCGGTGTCGCCATTTTGCCTTTGCACGCGCAGGTCGGGTTGAAACCAGACGCTCAAGCCCAGATTGTTGACCTGTTGCAGCAGCCACCAGCGCACATCGCCGACCGTGGTTTTGCCGGGTGTGATGACTTCATTGGAAAAGGCGCGCTGCGTCAGGATGTCGGTGACGGCGACGGCGGTGCGGTAATGCTCATGCTCTTCCGGTAGCCGCGTGTCCTGATATTCGGTGATCAAAGCGGCGGCGGAAGTGAAACGTTTGGCCAATTCTTCGCCCAGCGTTTCGGTCAGGTATCTGTGCGCGTCGTAAGTCAACCCATTCGTTGCGCCGCGCGTGCCGCCCATATTCAGGGCGATGGTTTTCGGCTGGCGCTCTTCAACCAGTTTGCGCAGCGTGGCGGCGATTTGATTGCCGGGCGGGTTCAGGACTTCAAAGTGATATTTCAGATGCTCTTCGGGATAGCGAACCAGCGCGAAGCGTTCCAGTTTGTCCGTGCCCCGGTCGGCAAAGATGAAAAAATCGCGGCGGCCAACATAAGGAATCGGCGGCGCGATGTATTCGGCAATGGTGTCGGGGTGGAATTCTTCCGTCGTCACGATCCACATCGAAATGCCGTGCCGCCGCATCATCGGCAGCAGCAAGGTGTCCAGACGCTTTTTCAGCCACCGTTCGCGGACGGCGGTTTGTTCCCGCAGCGAAAGCAGCTTCGGCAGCGGCTCAATCGTGTGGCCGGTCGCCGAAGGTTTTTTGGAAGGCGTCTGAGCAAACGCCGCAGCCGTAACCGCCAGGATCACGGCTGCGATGTATCGAACTGAAAATCTGGCTGAATAAGATTGTCGCATGATTATTTGTTCAGCGGTCTGATCCAGATATTGCGGAAGCGCATCGGGTTGCCGTGGTCCTGCAATTTGATCGGGCCGGTCGGGCCGTGCGGGATGTAGGCGGGCGAGCGGTCGTGCCAGGTTTCGCCGTAAATTTCAACGTTGTTTTGAACCAGCACGCCATTGTGCAGAACTGTCACGCGAGCGCGTTTGCTGACATTGCCGATTTCGTCGAAGACCGGTGCGCTGAAGATGATGTCGTAGGTCTGCCATTCGCCCGGCTTGCGCGAAACGTTGACCAGCGGCGCGTGCTGTTTGTAGACCGAGCCAGCCTGGCCGTGGAAGTACGTCGGGTTCTGGTAGGAATCCAGCACCTGAACTTCGTAGCGGCCCATCAGAAAAACGCCGCTGTTGCCGCGTCCCTGGCTGTCGCCTTTGACTTCGGCGGGCGTCGCCCATTCGATGTGCAATTGGCAATCTCCCCATTGCTCTTTCGTCACGATGTCGCCTGTACGGGGTTGGACCTGGATGTAGCCGTCCTGTACCAGCCACTTGGCATCGCCGCCGTCGCGCAGGCTTTTCCAGGCCGAGAGGTTTTTGCCGTCGAAAAGAATCGTCGCGTCCGAAGGCGGATCGCCGGGTTTGGCGCCAGGCATGATGACTGCCGGCTCTTTTTTGGGCGCTTCGTTCGCGGGGCGGAGCAAGCCCATTTCCATGGCTTTTTTCCGCGTTTCTTCGACTTGCTGCGGTGTGTATTGAGGTTGCTGTGGTTGCTGCGCGCGAGTCAGGGCGATAGAACCGCCCAAGACCAGCAGCGCGAAAGCGCCGATGATGAGCGGCTTGCGAAAGCGGGACTGCTTAGCGATGAGATGCATCATTGTTCAAGTTTCTCCTTGTGATCGTTGATGTAATGCAGGCGATGACGAAACAGCCCGGAATCGCCGCTTTTTTTAGTTTTCTTCGTTGTCTTGTTTTTCTTCGGTGTGAGGCGAGAGTTGCAGCTTCTCTTTGAGCAGGCGGATTTCGATATCTTGAAGCATTATCTTGCGCTCGTAGACCGCACGTTCAGCGGCGTACTGTTGTTCGCGCGCGAGGCGATGGACTAATTCCGCCAACTCATTCGTTCTTCCACTCTGTTTTTCAACAGTCTGCTCAAGCCGCTGCAGGCGCTGAACCATGGTCAGAACGCTGACGAACAGCTCATAGAGTTGCTTTAACATGGAGCATCTCCCTGATTTGACTGATGATTTCATCAGTGCGTTGGTCGAGCCGCTCAATCTCTCGTTCGTGTTGGTCCATCTGTTCATTCGCTGCGCGAATCTCTTTTAAACAAGTCTCAGCCATGACACTGAACTGCTCGGCCTCGGATTTGGTCATTTCCAGCTTGATGGATTCACCCATTGCGATACCTCCTATGATGAGTTGTTTTCTCGCCGATTCTAAACCAATCTTATGACAAAGGCAGCCGCGCTTATTGCTTGGTCAAGGTCTCATCCAAATTTAACAAGACGTTCGCTAAAATCGTCCAGGCCGCCATCTCCGGCGCCGGCAATTCCCGGGCATCGCCTTTCATCAGTTGTTCGGCGGCGGGCGGTTGGGTTTTGTAATTCGCCAGTTGCTGGTTGAAAAGCGCCGCCAGCCGATCAAGTTCGGCGGCTTTTGGCCGTCGGGTCATACACAAGCGGAAGCCGTATTCGAGTTTTGCCTTCAGGTCGCCAGTGGCTTCCAGCGCCATACGTTTGGCCAGCGCGCGCGCCATTTCCATCGCTGCGTCGTCGTTGAGCAGCGTCAACGATTGCAGCGGCGTATTCGTGCGAATTCTACGGACCGTGCAAACTTCACGGCTGGTGGCGTCGAAAGTCATCATTGCCGGATAGGGCGAAGTACGGCGCAGGAACGTGTACAAGCCGCGCCGGTAACGATCTTCGCCCGTGGCTGCCAGCCATTTTTCGGAACTGTATGGGTTGCGCCAGATGCCTTCGGGCTGCGGCGGCATCACGCTGGGGCCGCCGATCTTGCGGCTGAGCAGGCCGCTCACCGTGAGTGACAAATCGCGCACCATTTCGGCTTCGACGCGAAAGCGCGGGCCGCGCGCCAGCAAGCGGTTGTACGGATCCTCTAATTGCGGATTGCGGATTGCGGATTGCGGATTGATTGCAGAATCCTGCCTGTAGGTCGCGGAGGTTGCAATTAGACGGTGCAGTTTTTTCTGGCTCCAGCCCTGCTTGATGAATTCGACGGCAAGCCAATCCAGCAATTCCGGATGCGAAGGCGGCGCGCCCTGCAGGCCGAAATCTTCACTGGTTTCGACGATGCCGCGACCGAAAAACTGTTCCCAGGCTCGATTGACAGTAACGCGCGCGGTCAGCGGGTTGTTTTCATCCACCAGCCAGCGCGCCAGGCCCAGCCGATTGGCCGGTGCGCTTTCGGGCATTGGCGGAAGCGATGAGGGAGTTCCGGCATAAACTTTCTCGCCCTTGTTGGCGAAGTTTCCTCGCTCGCGCACCCAATTTGATGGACGATCAAAACCGAGCTTTTCCTGCATCACCAGCGCGGTAATGATCCCCAGGTTTTTGGCCGAATCCTGTAGCTCTTTCAGGCGGTCGCGCTCGGCTTTCAGCAGCGGCGTCGTGTTACGGAACTGAGCCGCCAAATCGCGCTTCTGTTTTTCGGTGCGTTCGGCGACGGGCTTGGCCATCACCAGTTTCAATTCGGCGGGGGCTTTGACCAGTTTCAGAGGCGAATCGGAATCGGTGACGGACAACCGCAGCCGTCCGATTCCCTGGCACAAACCGCCAGCCAGAAACTTCAGCTTGATCGTCAATTCAACCGGCTTGTCGGTCTGGAAAGGTTTGTCCAAAGCGAATGCCGCCTGCCGCATCATTCGGGTTTCGTCGGTCATGGCGTTGATCAGCCAGCCGCGCGGGCGGTCGCCGACTTGCAGCATTTCGTAATTGAAGAAGGTCTTTGCGTCCAGCCGGGACAGGCCGTTATCCCAGTCGCCATCCACGAATTTCAATGGCTTTCCGTTGGCTTCGACTTCGACGGTGGAAAGAATGAAATGGCCGTAAAGATCGCGTCCGGGGCCGCCGCGAGGCAGACTTTTGTCCGGCATCGCTTCGATTCGGAGGCCGTTAATCCGGCTGATCGGCATTTTGGCTTTGATAATGTATTCGTCAAACTCCGGGTCTTTGCCGGAAGCCAGCAGAGACTTGTCTTCCAGTTTCGTTAGCGTCGTGCCGCCGGTGGATTTGAATTCAATAGGATCGAGCGTCGTCCATTTGGCGGGTTCGGCCAGAAGCTCTTTTTCCCACTGCGCCTGCGCCGCATCGAGTTCCGGCGTTTGTGTTTTCAGTTTGGTTTCAAGCTTCGCAATTTCGTCGTTGAGAGCTTTGCGCTTGGTTTCCTGTTCCGGCGTGGGCAGTTCCAGTTGTGGTTCCCAGATGTGGCGCTCGAAAAGCTGCACGCCACGGACCTGGTATTCGACGTTATCGAAAAAGGCGTACATTCGATAAAAGTCTTTCTGCGACAGCGGGTCGTATTTGTGGTTGTGGCATTGCGCGCAGGCCAGTGTCGTTCCCAGCCAGACGGTTGCCGTCGTGCTGACGCGGTCAACCAAAACTTCGTAGCGCTGCTCTTCCGGGTCGGTGCCGCCTTCCTGATTGAGCAGTGTGTTGCGGTGAAAGCCGGTGGCAATCTTTTGGTCAATTGTCGGGTTCGGCAGCATATCGCCCGCGATTTGTTCAATCGTGAACTGATCGAACGGCATGTCCCGGTTCAGCGCATTAATCACCCAGTCGCGGTATTTCCACATTGTGCGCAGGCTGTCTTTTTCGTAACCGTTCGAATCGGCGTACCGGGCCAGATCCAGCCACGGACGCGCCCAGCGTTCGCCGTAATGCGGCGAAGCCAATAACCGATCCACGACTTTTTCATAGGCTTCCGGTGATTTATCGGCCAGAAATTCATCCACCTCTTTGATGGTTGGCGGCAGTCCGATCAAATCCAGGTAAACGCGGCGCAGCAGGGTTTCCTTTGAAGCTTCCGCTGAGGGCGTCAAGCCTTCTTTTTCCAGTCGCGCCAGCACGAAAGCGTCAACCGGATTGCGAACCCAGTTTTGATTCTTGACCTGCGGGAGAGCCAGGCGAACCGGTTTCACATAGGCCCAATGCTTCGGCAAATCATTCGCCCCGTCGCCCCGCAGCCCCGCCGCCCCGTCGGCATCCGGCCATACCGCGCCTTGATCAATCCATTTGCGGATGAGTTCGATCTGTTCGGCTTTGAGCGGGTCGCCGCCAATGGGCATCTGTTTTTCGCCGCCTTCGCCCAGGATGCGGGCCAGCAGACGGCTTTGTTTGCTGTTGCCGGGCACGATCACCGCGCCGCTGATGCCGCCTTTCAGCGCCGCGGCTTTCACGTCCAGCCGCAATTGGCCGGAAGCTTTTTTCGCGCTGTGGCATTGATTGCAGCTTGCGGCCAGGATCGGTTCGATGTCCCGTTTGAAGTCAATTTGCGTTTGTGCCTTGGCAGTGGGAAACACTGAAGTCGCCGCGTAAACCGCAGCCGAAAGAAAAAGGCCGGAGATGGATAACTTGATTGCTCGACGCATAAGTGCCTCGAATCTGTTGTAACTGGTTGTTGATAATCCGATCAGTGATGTTAACCGCGCGGGAATTGGTCAAGCCAACTTGACGCGGCAAAAGATAACATAGCGATTTGGTGAAGGCGAGAGACGCGGTTTGGCAAACCTACAGTTCGTGGTAAATTCCTGCCGCTTCAATCCCAACCTAATCATCGAAAGGAAAACCAAATGACTTCCCGGATGTTCACGCTGGCCGTCGCGGTGTTGCTGTCGTTCACTTCATTCGCTCAACAGGAAACCAAACTCACTCCGAAATTGCTTCAATCTTCGCTGGCGGCGAAGCCTGCGGGCGCGGAGGCGGACAAGCTGGCCGAACAGATTCGCGCCTGGTTCGGCAAGGAAGAATTGCTGAAGGGCGCAGCGCCGAAAATTGATGATTTAACCGTTGCCTGGGCCATCGAGGCGCCAAACGCCAAAGCCGCGCCGCGCATCATTTCTTCGGATGCGAAGTTCATTCTGCCGCTCACTCGCCTGGGCAATTCGGATGTTTATGCCGCCGTCGCGGAGTTTCCCTGGGGCACGGGCTTTCGCTGGCAGTACGAAATTGGCGAACAGAAGCTGACAGCGGGCAACGGCCAGTTCGAGGTTTACACCACGCCGCCCGAAGCCAAAAAACAGCCCGGCGTGCCGGAAGGCAAGTTGACGCAGATGCCGAAATGGACGAGCAAAATCTTCGACGGCACGACGCGCGATTGGTGGGTATATGTTCCGGCGCAATACAAGGCGGAAAGTCCGGCTTGCGTGATGATCTTCCAGGATGGGCAAAGTGCCCGGAATTACATCCCTATGGTGTTCGACAACATGATTGCCAAAGGCGACATGCCTGTCACGGTCGGCATCTTTCTGGCTCCGGGAACACGCGCCGACGGCAGGCCAAATCGCAGTTTTGAATATGACACGCTGTCGGATCAGTACGCGCGCTTCCTGCTGGAAGAGATTCTCCCCGAAGTCGAAAAGACCTATAAGCTGCGCCATGATGCGGCCAGCCGGGCGATTGGCGGTTTGAGCAGTGGTGGCATCTGCGCCTGGACGGTTGCCTGGGAGCGTCCGAACGAGTTCGGCAAAGTGCTTTCCTGGATCGGCAGCTTCACAAACATCGCCAGCGGCGAAAGCCGGCGTGAAGGCGGGCACAACTACGAGGCGATGATACGCAAGACCCCCAAGAAACCGATTCGGATTTTCCTGCAGGATGGCGCCA
The DNA here is from genome assembly GCA_021155085.1 of Heliomicrobium sp. Taxonomy (GTDB): domain Bacteria; phylum Acidobacteriota; class Blastocatellia; order RBC074; family RBC074; genus RBC074. The sequence goes on from JAJNQA010000109.1 coordinate 30,920, forward strand.
ACGACCTGGACAACGCCAACGGCAACTGGCCGCTGGCCAATCAGCAGATGGCCAAATCACTGGCTTTCGCCGGGTACGATTTCAAATTCGAGTGGGGAAACGGGTTTCACAGTGACAAGCATGGCCGCGCGATATTGCCGGATTCACTGCGCTGGCTGTGGCGGGATTACAAACCGTAGCAGCGGGAACCCGGACGTTCTGTGCCCTCTCCCGACTGCTTTGAGCGGATAGCTTGCCATTCGTGCCGGCTCAGGCATCGGGCCCCAGATTCGCGGACAGAATGTCCGCGCTCCCGTCGGTTTCCAGCGGCCCGGCGGTTTCCAGGGGAATGCTGGCGGTGACGGTGGTGCCATGGTTTGGCGCACCTGAAAAACGCACCTCCCCGCCGAACAAATGGGCGCGTTCGCGCATGCCCAGCAGACCGATGGATCGTGTATGGTGGATCTCTTTTTCGGTGATGCCTTTACCATTGTCGCGGACCTGAAGCACCACGGAGCCATTTTGCCGGGAAAGGCTGATTTTGACTTCAGTCGCGCCGGAATGGCGCGCGACGTTGGTCAATGATTCCTGAAAGATGCGGAAGAGCGCCGTTTCACGGTGACGGTCGTTCAATTGATCCGGCATCTGTTCGTTGATTTTGCATTCAATCCCGGTGCGATTTTGAAATTCCCGCGCCTGCCATTCAATTGCCGCCGTCAAACCGAGCGTATCCAGAATGCCGGGACGGAACTCGGTCGCGACTCTGCGCAATGCCCGGATACTTTCATCCACCAGTTCCAATACCGAAGCGGTTTTCATCCGCAGTGCCACGGCATCCTGGGGAAGCCGCTTTTCCAGCCATTTGATGTCGAATTTCAGCCCGGTCAGCAACTGCCCCAGTTCATCGTGGATTTCGCGGGCGATAAAGGCGCGCTCTTCCTCGCGGGCCTGCTGCAACCGCGCGGCCAGATCGCGAAGCTGCTGGTGGGAGTTTTTCAGTTCTTCCTCGGCGCGTTTGCGCATGGTCACGTCGCTCAGAGTAATGATGATGCGGTCGCGCAATTTTGTTGAGCGGATTTCGACATCGCGGCTCGAACCGTCCTTGCATTGAATGCGGCGTTCGCGGGGAATCAATTCCTGATCCGTGGTTCGCGCATACGCCGGGGCGTTTTCCCAGGCTTCGCTCGCTTCCTGGCGTTTCTCCAAATCGGGATAAACCTGATCAAACCAATCCTTCATGGTCGGCAAATCGTTTGTGGTGTACCCAAAATCCTTGACGAATTGGTTATTCAGCAGCCGGACGGAATTATTGCCGTCTATGACGGCCATGGCAGTGGGGAGCGAGATGGCGATCCGGCTCAATAATCTCTCGTTCGATCTGGCGACGTGATAACGATGCACTCCATAAATTACCATCGTCAGCAATACCGCGCAGAGCAGGAAGAACCACGCCTTTTGATAAAACTGCGGCTTGACCCTCAGACTGATTGTCGCGCCAGTTTCATTCCAGCGGCCGTCGGCATTGGCGGCAATGACCTGAAAACGGTAATCGCCAGGCGGCAGGCTGGTGTAATAAGCCGTCCGCCGGGCGCCCACGCTGATCCAGTCGTCATCGAACCCTTCCAGCCGATATTTGAACCGGAGTTTGCCCGGCGCCAGCAAGCTCAGGCCGGTGTACGCAATCTCCAGATCGTGAAGGCCGGGGCCGACTTCGATCTTTCCACCGACGCTGAACGTTTTTTTGTCGGCCATCACCTGCTCAATCACCACTGTCGGCAAGGAATTCGCTTCAATGAATGAGCCTGGGTTGGCGACGACCAATCCGTTGATGGTCGTGATCAACAATCTGCCGTCGCGGGTCTTCCATCCCGAGGGCTGAGACCCGCCATTGCATTCGTTGGTTCGCAAACCGTCGGAAATGCCATAGCGCAAAGCCATCAATTGACCAGTCTTCCCCTGATCGAAATCATCGAACTGCTGTTTGGCAAGACGGAAAATGCCGTGGTTGGAGGTCAGCCAGAAGTTGCCGAAATCGTCTTCCAGCGTGTCGAAAACCTGTTCTTCTGGCAGACCGTCCCGGGTTGTGTAGTGTGTGACCCGGCCGTCTTTTCGGACACGCTTGAGGCCCATCTGGTATGTGCCGATCCATAAATCACCGGCGGCGTCTTCGTAAATCGAGGTGATTTGATTGGAGGGCAAGCCATACTGGGCGGAATAATTTTTCAACTCGCCGTCTTTCAGCCGGAACAATCCTTCGGGCATGGCCGCGAACCACACGCTGCCGTCAAATTTCGAGATCAGCAAATCTCCGATCATGCTGCCACCCAGTCCCTGCTGATTCCGGGAGTTATCGAACTTGCCGTCCTTGTAATGGCTGACGCCGGCATAAGTCCCGATCCACAACGTGCCATCGGCTTCTTCCGCAAACGCCGTGATGTCGTCGTTCGGCAAACCGTCCTTTGTGGTGAAGCAGGTAAATCGCCCATTCTGAAAATGGCAGAGTCCGCCTGCCGTGCCCACCCACAAACTGCCATCCCTGGCTTCGTGCAGGGACAAGACCTCGCCGTCAATCAGACCATCTTTGGTCGTCCAGGCCTGAACCTTTCCATCCTTTAACCGGTTCAATCCGCCGCCCGCGCCAAGGCCGGTCCAAATGCTGCCGTCGCGCGCTTCCAGCACGCACCAGATGTCGTTTTTCGACAAACCTTCCGGCGCGCCATAAATCGTAAACAGCGATTTCCGCAGCCGGACCAGGCCATTGCTTTTCGTTCCGATCCAGATGCTGCCTTCGTGATCCGGGTAGATGCTGTAAATAAAGTCATCGAGCATCGGACGCGTCAGGCTGTAATTGACCAGGCGTCCCTGTTCGATTCCGCCTTCCAGGTAATTGACGCCATCACCCGTGCCGATCCAAAGCCGTCCATCGCTGTCTTCACTGATGGCGTAGACGTTGTTGTTCGAGAGCTTGTCTTTGGTCGTCAGTGCGGCGGGTTTTCCGTCCTTGAATCGGATCAGTCCGTATCCTTCGGTGCCGATCCATAAAGCTCCGCTGCGGTCTTCGTAGAGCTTGTTGATCTGTGCGCGGATGAAGCCGTTGCTTTGGTCGAGATTCTCGAACCGGCCGTCTTTGAAGTAACTCAATCCTTTTCCGGTTCCAATCCAGACGCTTCCATTGCGAGCGACTTGAAGCGTGACAATGAACTCATCCGCCAATCCATTGGCGTTGGTGAAGGCCGTGAATCTGCCCTGGCTGAATTGCGCCAGCCCCCCGCGCGTCCCGACCCAGATTGCGCCGGAAGCGTCTTCGGCCAGGGCAGTCACGAATTTGTTGGGCAGACCGGATTCAATCGTGTAGGTCGTGAAGGAATCATCCTTAATCCGGTTCAACCCGCTGCGTGTGCCGACCCACAGACTGCCATCGCTGGCGGCAAGCAGACAATTGGTAAAGATGTCCTGATTGGCCCAAGCCGAAGTGTCCTTGTAGACCTTGAATTTGACTCCATCGAATCGGGTCACACCCTCCTGTGTGCCGATCCACAAATAGCCTTCTTTTGTCCGGGCGGTAGCCAGCACTGAATTTTGAGGCAGCCCGTCTTCGGAATTCCATGAATCGAGCATGAAATTCGAGGCTCCTGGACTGGGGGAAGGCGTCGCGGCGGATTGCGCCGCGGGCCGAGATGGAAAGAAACCTTCTTTCGTCTGCCCGTAGATCGTCAACAGCAGCAGAACAATGGCGGCCAGCGCCACGAGTCCTGTCTTCCAATGAACGGTCTGAGTCATCCGAAAAACCTTGAAAATAGGGGAATGGTCAATCTATGGACTTCAAGAAAAAGACGTACCGCGGACTGTTAGTCCGCGGTAGCATTCTGAGAAGTTCTTTTTCTGAATCCAAAGGGTTTGCCCGCCACGACCTCAGCCGACTGACAGCCGGCTGTACATTTCTTTTTCTTAAAAGCTATACCTGCGACTGGCAAAACTGGATCGTTGGATGAAACCGGCGACGAATGTCCGGCAAACTCCCGCTTGTCGCGGTCTCGGAGCGACAAAACAACCTGAAGCTTGCCGGACATTCCGCTCGGATTCACCATTACCGCAAGTTGTTTCGAGAAAGCCTGGGTTGCAGTTCCGCTTTCAGACCAGCGGGCCTGCAAACGTAGCTAACAATTTGGCGGAAGCACCGGAACAGTCAGACTAACGGACTCGGTCACAGTCAGCTTGTGAAGATTATGGCCCTGGTTAAACGCCTTCACGCTGGCTCTGACATTGAGATTGAAGTTGATGGCCACGCCGGTCATCGCCGCCGGCGCCGCCCCTCCATCCGGCAGAGTCGGCCACACTTTCATCCATCCGGTGCGCCCCGCCGGAATCAATGTGTCAATCCGGGGGTTGGTGCGCGGCGTGGAGTTTGAAAGCACAACGCGAAATTGACAAGACCCTGCCGCCAAACTGAACGTCGAACCCATTTCCTGATCATCGAAAAGCACTCCGGACAAGGTGCCGAGCGTTGCCGCATTCGACGCCAGATTGCCGCCGATGCGGTTCAGCAGCAGCAGCGTGTCATTGCCGTCCGAACGGCTGGCCACACTGTCCAGCGCCAGCATCTGCGGCAGCGCACTGTATTGCGCGCCATCGAAAACAAGCGACGCCGTCGTGCCTGCTCCGCAAGCGGGCAAGCTTCCAATTGCGGTCACGGCTTCGGCGCCCAGGTTCGCCGCATGGCCGCTGGAAAATTTCACATACTCATCGCCAATCAAATAGTTGAAATTGACTGGGCAGCCCTGGCTGTCAACGGCGATGGCCAGAATGTATCCGGTCACGTTCGGATCAAGATCGGAAACCAGAAAGCTGGTTGTCTGTCCCACCGTCAGACACAGAAACGCATCGGTCACGCCGCCGGTCGCACCATCAACAAAGAATAAATGCACAAAGGCCGGTCGCGAAGTTTCGACGTTGGTCAAACTGATCCGCGTATTTTCCAGGTTCATGCTGGTTGACGAAGTATAGACGTTGAAGATCAGGACCGACCCGGGGCGGCCGCTGCTTGGCGGCGCGGAATTGTCCATCGCGATGCCGGGGCCGACCGTCGAACAATTGCCTGTCGGACAACTGACATTCAGCGAGATTGAAACCGTTTGCCGGTCCACCGTGGCCGAAACAGTGTCCGCGCCAGTGGCGCTGCCGGCGACGAAAATTGCGCTGGCTCTGCCGTCGCTGGTCGTGATGCTTGGCGGCCTGACAGCGCCCATTACAGAGGCGAAAAGCACCTGTGTGCTGTCGGACAGGCCGCCGTTCGCCGACGTGTCCACGTTGTCGGAATTAAACAACAGACTCGCCGTCAGATTCGCGCCACCACCGGGAGGGACTTCGCCGAGAAGCGAACCAAGCCGCAGCGTCAACCAGGGATTCGCGTCCACGTTGGCGGAAACAGAGTTGACCGTCCCACTGCATCCAGAATTGGCCGGTCCAGCCGCGCCTGGACCGAAGTTGCAGCCCCACCAATTGTTTTCGGCCATCACGCCGATTCCGCTGCCGTTAAAAATTCCGCCGCCGCCCGTGTTGCCGGTGAAGGTATTGCTGACGATCAGGTTCCGGTGTCCAGCGGCAATTGTATCCGCGCTGACAAAGCGAATCGCCGCGCGGCTGGACGAAGTTCCGCGCCCGTTGCCGCTGAAAATATTCCGGCGGATCGTGAAATTGTCATGCCGCCCCGATCCGTCGAAAAGAATCCCGTTGCCACTGTTGGAGATGGTGTTCTGTTCGATCACCGCGCCTTTCGTGTTTGCATTCAGGTAAATCGCCGTGCCGCCGGTCGGAGCGTCAATAAAAACATTCGTGATGATGTTGCGGCGGAGAACCGTACCGGACACATCGCCAATCGTAATCCCCAGCGCATTTGCGCCGGGCCCGGTCTGGCCCAGTGAGTTGACGTCATCAATCGTGAACCCTTCAATGCTGACATTGGAAGCGCTGATGGTGACGTGCTCCGCAGTCGCGTTGTTCGTGGCGCCGAGCAAAATCGTCATTCCCGCGCCCGCGCCAATCAGGGTAACGCTTTTGGCAATATTCAGATCTTCGGTATAACTGCCTGCCGCAACATTGATCGTATCGCCGTTTGAGGCCGCATTGATCGCCGCCTGAATGGAAGCCAGACAGCCTCCGGTGCCGCCCGGACTGACACAGATTACGGCGGTTTTCGCCGAAGCGCGTTCCGCGCCAACCAGAAAACCAGTTAGCGGCAATATCAGGCTGGAGAGCAAGAGGATGGTGAGCATCCGCCGCCGCCAAAAACCTTCCCACTTCATCGCATCCGCAACCAACGATCCGGCAATTCGGTAATTTTGCATGTGCCTGCCTCAATGTCTTGAAAATAAAGCTGGTTAAACTTCGGTGGGGTTTCGGGCACGCGCCGCAACTTACCATTAAGCAGTGAAACTGGCCAGATAAACCAGGCCGAAAAATGACTTTCAGCCTCCTTTGAGAAATCTTTCAAGGAAATTTCAAGCCGGCTTGAAGACTTTATGCCGCGCCAACGGCTAATTTTCACTCGCCTTAACAGTTTGGCGGCAAAGCGCGCTTCTGGCTGCCGGCGGGCAGTCGAGTCCAGAAGCTAAAACCGGCTTCATCAACTCATTGCAAGGTTCGATTGCCAGCGGAGCCAGGCGCGCGCTTTGCCGCCAAACTAAATTGACCTACAACTTTCATATTGATTGAAACCGATCGCCAACTTGAAGGAGTGTCTCTCATGTACCAACGAAGCGAAGTGAGTCATAACCGATTTCGTCTGAAGACTGCCAGTGTGGTTTGCGCCCTTTGCGCTGCGGCGCTGCTGTTGATGACGCAGGCCGCCCAGGCCCAGCAGGTTTTCAGCGGCGCGGGCAATACCGAAGCGGCCAGCGCGCTGAATGGGTTTCGCGCAGCAGTGGGAAATAACAACGGCGGCGCAGCCGGACCGCAAAACGGAGGACGCCGCGAAATCAACTGGGACGGCGTGGCCCTGGACGGAACCGATTTCAACAATGTCACCACGGTCATCGTTCCAGGCAAAATCACAGGCATTCCCGTCAACCGTTTCCAGGCGCGCGGCATCGTTTTCAAGGAAACCACCGCCGTTGCCAACGACGGTTTCACCAGCGCCAATGCGGGCGTGACAGGTCAATTCCCGGCCTTTAGTCCCGCCAATACGTTTGTCCCGTTCAACAGCAACAAACTTGAATTGAGCTTCGTGCTGGCCAGCGCGCCGGCAACTGCTCCGGTGGCGGGCGCAACGCGCGGTTTCGGCGTGATCTTCGTTGATGTCGAACGCGCCAACACGACCAACATCGAATATTTCAATGGCGCGGTCAGTCTGGGCAAATTCTTCGTCCCAGCGGGTGGAACCGGACAGGCAGAGTTTCTGGGCGTGGTGTTTAACTCGCCGATTGTGACGCGCGCGGTCATCACACTGGGAACGGCGCAGATCTTCAACTTCACCAACAATCAGTTGACCGCCGGTTTGCCGGATCAGACTCCCAGCGGGATTGCGGATTACGACCAGGTCGCCACGGACGATTTCATTTACGCCGAACCGGTTGCCGCAACGGCGGCGGCGACAGCAGTGGCTTTTGGCGGCGCGGGCACCGCGGAAGCGACCGCTTCGCTCAACGCGTTTCGCACGGCGGCGGGCGCGGATAACGGCGGCACGGCGGCACCGCAAACCGGCGGACGCCGCGAAATCAACTGGGATGGCGTGCGGCTGGATGGAACCGATTTCAACAATGTCACGACCGTGATTGTGCCGAACAAGATCACAGGCATTCCCGGCAACCGCTTCCAGGCGCGCGGCGCGCTTTTCGGTGAAGTCCTGGCCGTTGCCAACGACGGCTTTGCCAGCGCCAACGCGGCAGTGGCCGATCAATTCCCGGCTTTCAGCACCGCCAATACGTTCTCGTCGTTCAACTCCAACAAATATAGCGTGAACTTCGTGCTGGCCAGCGCTCCCACAGCGACGCCCGTTCCGGCGGCCTCGCGCGGCTTCGGAGCGATCTTTCTGGACGTTGAGCAGGCCAACACCTCAAGCATCGAATACTTCAATGGTTCAGTCAGTCTGGGCAAATTCTTCGTGCCGGTGACGACCACCGGACAACCTGAATTTCTGGGCGTGCTGTTCAACGCGCCGGTTGTGACGCGCGTCGTGGTGACGGCGGGAACGGCGCAGGTCTTCAATTTCGCCAATGGCCAGGTGACTGCCGGAAGCGGCGAAAATGCCACGACCGATTTGGCCGTGGTGGATGATTTCGTTTACGCCGAACCGGTGCTGACCTCAGCCAGCGTTTCGGCGGCCAGTTACCTGGGCGCGGCGCTCGCGCCGGAATCCATCAGCGTGGCCTTCGGCGCGGATCTGGCGAACAGCACGGTCATCGCTTCGGCCACGCCGCTGCCCACGTCGCTCAGTGGAACCAGCATCAAGATCAAGGACAGCGCGGGCGTGGAACGGCTCGCGCCGCTTTTCTTTGTTTCTTCCGGACAAATCAACTACCTGGTCCCCACAGGCACTGCGGCGGGCGACGCAATTGTCACCATCACGGACGGCGCCGGCCGCGTCGCCCCCAGCCGCGCCCGTGTTGAATCAGTTGCGCCGGGTCTGTTTTCCGCCAATGCCAGCGGGCAGGGCGTGGCGGCGGCGGTGGCCTTGCGCGTCAAAGCGAACGGCGATTTGGTCTACGAACCGATTTTCACCTTTAATGCGGCGCAACAAAGTTTCGTCTCCGTTCCGGTGGATGTCGGCCCGGCAACTGAAACCGTTTACATTGTTCTGTACGGCACGGGAATTCGCTTCCGCAGCGGTTTGTCCGGCGTCAAGGCGACGCTCGGCGGCGTGGATTCCACGGTGACCTACGCGGGCGGGCAGACCGGACTGGAAGGCCTGGATCAAATCAACGTCTTCCTGCCGCGCGAACTCGCAGGGAAAGGTGAAGTGGATGTCGTCCTGACCGTGGACGGCAAAACCACCAACGCCGTCAAGATCAACGTCAAATAGCCTGTGGTTTCATTGCCAGGAACAAAAGTCATCCAACGCGTAAAACAATTGCCTTGCGCGTTGGATGGCTTGATTCCGTTTGCAGTAAACTGACGGCCAGGGTTGGGCGAACTGTCAGTTTGCCCGGCTCTCCGCAAAAACCTCTTTCAAAAACACCAGGCAAACTGACAGTTCGCCCAACTTTCAGGAGAACGAATGTTCGATTACGTGATCATCGGCGCAGGTTCCGCCGGCTGTGTGCTGGCCAATCGTTTGACGGCGGATGCCAGCGCGAAAGTCCTGCTGCTGGAAGCCGGCTGCCCGGACAAAAAGCAGGAGATTCACATCCCTGCCGCATTCAACAAATTATTCAAATCCGAATGCGACTGGGCATATCAAACCGAGGAGTTGGAGCACATGAACCGCCGCCGGATGTTCTGGCCGCGCGGCAAAGTGCTGGGCGGATCGAGTTCGATCAACGCGATGGTCTACAGCCGCGCCAATCGCGGTGACCACGACGCCTGGCGCGCGCTGGGCATTGAAGGCTGGAGCTACAACGACCTGCTGCCCTATTACAAAAAATCCGAGCATAACGAACGTTTTGCGGCTTTGGGCGCCAATGAATTTCACGGCACAGGCGGCGAAATGAACATCGCCGATCTACGTTGCGTCAATCCGCTGACCCATCACTTTCTGGAAGCCGCCGGGCACTGCGGCCTGAACCGCAACGACGACGTAAACGGCGCATCGCAGGAAGGCGTCGGCATCCTTCAGGTCAATCAAAAAGGCGGCAAACGTCACAGCGCCGCAGTTGCCTTTCTGAAGCCGGTTTTATCGCGCTCGAATCTGACAGTGAAAACCGGCGCGCACGTCACTCGAATTCTGTTCGACAACCACAAGGCCGCTTCGGTCGAATTTATCCAAAACGGCAAAACCGAACACGCCGGCGTCAATCGCGAAATCATCTTGTCCGGCGGCTCGATCAATTCGCCGCAAACGCTGATGCTTTCCGGCATCGGCCCGGCCGATCAACTTCGGGCGCTGGATATTCCGGTCATCGCCGATTTGCCCGGCGTGGGCCAAAACCTGCAAGACCATTTGCTGATCGGCGTCGAATATCAATGCAACGAACCCATCGGCCTGCACAAAGCCGACAATGTCAAAAACATCCTGAACTATCTGCTCTTCAAAAAAGGGCCGCTGACTTCCAACGTGGCCGAAGCCGCCGCCTTCCTGAAAACCGATGCTTCCCTGCCGATTCCGAACATCGAACTGGTTTTCGCGCCGGTGTTTTACATGGACAACGGCTTCAAGAACCCGGACTTTCATGGCTTTTCCATCGGCGTGGCGCTGCAAAAACCCGAAAGCCGTGGCTTCATCAAACTGAAATCAAAAGACCCTTTTGCCGCGCCTGCGATTCAACCGAACTATCTGGCTTCGGAAATGGATATGGCTGCCTGTGTGGAGTCCGTCAAAATCTCACGCGAGATTCTAAACTCGAAACCTTTCGACCGTTTTCGCGGCAAGGAGTGGTGGCCGGGCGAAGCCGCCAAAAACGACGAAGGCATCGCCGAACACATCCGCCAAACCGCCGAAACGATTTATCACCCGGTCGGCACCTGCAAGATGGGGGTTGACCCGAAGGCAGTGGTGGATGAACGGCTGCGCGTGCGCGGCGTCGAAGGCCTGCGCGTGGTGGATGCCTCGGTCATCCCGATTCAAATCACCGGCCACACCAACGCGCCGACGATTGCGATTGCCGAAAAAGCGGCGGACTTGATCCGCGCGGGAAACTGATCCCAGTTGAAAAAAGAGATTCGCGGGAAGCGAGTCTTACGACTGGGAGCGCGAAAGTTGAAAACCTCTCCGATGTCCTCTCTTCCGGCGTTCCGGTCTTCCGCTGATGACGGTCTATTTTGGGAAACAGCCATCCCAGAAGCGGACAAATTACGTTCGGTCCAGCTTCGGCATCTTCAACTAAAACCTTATTGATCAAGAGCTTGTCTTCCCAACGGAAGATGGCACACAGCTTGGTTGTCTCTTTTTGAATCACCACAACGAATCGCCTGAAAACTCAATTGGAGAAAATGATGAACACTCTCTGGCAAGATCTGCGTTATGGCGCGCGAATGCTGTTGAAGAAACCCGGCTTCACGTTGATTGCCGTTTTGACGCTGGCGCTGGGCATTGGCGCGAACACGGCCATTTTCAGCGTCGTCAATGGCGTGCTGCTGCGCCCGCTGCCGTACAAGGAACCGGAGCGGCTGGTGCGTATTTACAGCGAATTCCCGACGATGAATTTGCGGAAGTTCTGGATTTCAGTGCCGGAGTATCTGGACATTCAAAAAGAGGCGAAGTCCTGGGAATCCATCGGCGCATGGTCGGCAGGCGGAGTCAATATTTCATCAACCGGCGATCCGATTCGCGTCAACTCGGCGCGCGTCACACGCAGTCTGATGGAAACGCTCGGCGTGCAACCGGCGCTCGGACGCAACTTCACGGCAGAGGAAGACAGTGTGGGCGGACCGTCCGCCGCGATCATCTCGCACGCCTTGTGGCAACGCGCGTTCGGCGGGCAGGCGGGCATCATCGGCCAGGAAGTCAGAATCAATGCCCGGCCATTCAATGTTGTGGGTGTGATGCCGCAAGGATACGTCTTTCCGCCCGGCAGCAATGAACCGGCGGATGTCTGGGCGCCGTTTCAATTCGATCCGGCCAATCCCGGCGGCAGAGGCGGACATTTTCTTTATGTCATCGGCAAACTAAGGCCGGGGACGACCATTGGACAAGCGCGCAGTGAAACGGAAATCCTGATGGCGGGCTGGAAAGCCGAAAATCGTGCGCAGCATCTGCTCCAGCCGAACAATCACCCGGTGCTGATGTTTCCGCTGCATGAAGACGTCATCGGATCGTCGAAACCGGCGGTGCTGATGCTGCTGGGCGCGGTGGCCTTTGTGCTGCTGATTGCCTGCGCCAATGTCGCCAGCCTGCTGCTGGCGCGCGCCGAAGCCCGGCATCGAGAATTCGCCGTGCGGCTGGCGCTGGGCGCTGGACGAATGCGCATGCTCCGGCATTTCCTGACCGAAGGCGCGATGCTGGTGCTGTTGGGCGCCGGAACCGGTTTGTTGCTGGCGCAGGCAGGGTTGAAACTGATTATGGCCGCCGCGCCGGACAGCGTGCCGCGAACCGGGGAAATCAAGATTGACTTGCTGGTGCTCGCCTTCACGCTGGGCGTTTCCGTGCTGGCAGTGTTCATTTTCGCGCTGGCCCCGATGGCCCAACTGCGCGAACGCAATCTGGCCGCCTGGCTGCACGGTTCCAGCAAAGGCGTGGGAAGCAGTTCGGGCGGCCAACTGCTGCGCAAGTCGCTGGTCGTCACCGAAATCGCCCTGGCCGTTATTCTTGTGGTTGGTTCCGGATTGATGATCCGCGCGTTCTGGAAACTGCGCAGCGTGAATCTGGGTTTCAATCCCATTGGCCTGCTGTCCTTCACTGTTGCGCTACCGCCGAGCGCCTACAAAATTCCCGATCAACTCCGATTTTCCCAAACGCTGCAAGCGAAGCTGGCTTCCCTGCCCGGCGTAAAATCCGCCGCAATGGCGGGCGAATTGCCGCCGCTGCGTTCGATTGACGCCAACGACACGCAAATCGAAGGACTTCAGCCGACGCCCGACAATCCGCCGCAAAATGTGGATTTCTGGAACGTCACCAGCGAAGACTATTTCAAAACGCTGGGCATTCGCCTGACCGAAGGGCGATTGTTTGAACCCTCCGACCGCAATGAAAGCGCGCAGCGCGTCGCCGTCATCAATCAGGCATTGGCGCGCCGATTCTGGAAAGAAAGTCCGATTGGAAAACGGCTGAACCCGCAGGTTTCCAATCAACCCAACTGGTTCACCATCGTTGGCGTGGTCGAAGACACCAAGAATCTGGGCGTGGACAAACCCGCCGGGACGGAACTGTACCTGCTGGAACAGCAGTTCGTCCCCATGATCGGCGGAAACACGCGGCAGAACTTTGTGGTGCGCGCCGACGGCGATCCGGCGCTGATGGCTTCGGCGGTGCGGGCGGCGGTGCGCGAAATTGATCCGGCGCTGCCTGTGTTTGGGCTGGAAACCATGTCTGACACGGTGGCCGATTCGCTGGTCAGACCGCGTTTTCTGTCACTGCTGCTGGGCGCGTTTTCGGTCATCGCCCTGACACTGGCGGCGGTCGGCATTTACGGCGTGATGGCATATTCGGTGACGCAAAGAACCCAGGAAATCGGCGTGCGAATGGCGCTCGGCGCGCGCTCGTCCGATGTGCTGAAAATGGTCCTGGGCCAGGGGACCAGGCTGGCGGCCATCGGCGTCGGGATCGGCCTGGTTGGAGCTTTCGCGCTGACCCGGTTGATGTCCACGCTGCTGTTTGAAGTCAGTGTGACTGACCCGGCCACGTTTGCGGCGGTCGTGGCGCTGCTCGCGGTCGTCGCGGTGCTGGCTTGTTACATTCCGGCGCGCCGCGCAACGAAAGTAGACCCGATGGTCGCATTACGCACTGAATGATTGGAGGAACAATGAAACAACGATTTTTGCTCCCTCTCTTGTTGTTGATGTCAGCCTTGGCCGCCGCCGGTCAGCCGACAGCTCCCCAAACCGCTCCGCTAACCAAAGCGGAACAGGAAGTCATGTCTCAGAATCAGGCGTATTGCGACGCCATTGTCAAAGGCGACATCGAACGGCTGAAGCAAATTCTGGCCGAGGACTTCATCATCACTTCCGGCGACGGCAATCTGCGCGACAAGGCAGCGGAACTAAAAGACCTTTCTCCAACCGAGGATTTGAAAACGCTGTTTTTCCGGACGGAAGATACTCGGTTGCGCGTTTATGCCGACAGCGCTGTGCTGGTGGGCCGTCTGGTCTGGCGTATCAATTACAAGGGCCGCGAAATTGACAACGAACGCCGCTTCACTTCCGTCTTTGTGAAACAAAAGGGCGTCTGGCAAATCGTGGCACAGCAGGTAACGCGCGTGCCGCAGCGCCAGCAACCGAAATAACCTGGAGAAATCATGCGAACGCTCTGGCAGGACCTGCGTTACGGCCTGCGAATATTGCTGAAGAAACCCGGCTTCACGCTGGTCGCCGTCGCGACGCTGGCCCTGGGCATTGGCGCAAACACAGCCATCTTCTCAGTTGTCAACGCCGCGCTGCTTGCGCCGCTGCCCTATCGTGACGCCGCGCGGTTGGTCGTGTCCCAGGGTTCGCCGTGGATTCCGGTCGCAGTGTTTGAACAGTGGCGCGCTCAAACCAGCGGCGCCTGCGAGTCGGTGGCCGCATACACCGGTCGCGACTTCAACCTTGCGGCGTCTGGGGAGGCGGAATACGTGGAGGGCGCGGAGGTTTCGCCGGACTACTTTTCGTTGCTGGGAATCGGGGCGGCGCTTGGACGCGGGTTTGGCGCGGAGGACTTCCATCATGGACGCGCCGCGCTGATCAGCCACGGCCTGTGGCAGCGCAAGTTCAGCGGCGCGGCGAATGCTGTCGGTGCGACGGTCGCCCTGGACGGCGAGGCGTACACGGTGGTCGGCGTATTGCCCGAAGAGTTCCATCAATTCCCGCTCAACGTCAATCGTCCGCAGGTCTGGACGCCGCTGCGCATCGCGCCACAACGCGCGGACGGCGAATCGAATTACGTGATGGCCGTCGGGCGGCTGAAACCGTCGGCGACCGTCGAGCAGGCGCGCGCGGAAGTCGCCACGCTGGCCGCGCGGCTGCAATCGCAGTCGGCGCATGCGCAGAACGAGGCGCATTGGCGCATCACACTCGGATTGCTGCGCGACGAACTGGCGCGGGAATATCGCCCGGCGCTGCGGCTGCTCAACGTCGCGGTCGCGCTGGTGTTGCTTATCGCCTGCGTGAACGTGGCGGGGCTGCTGCTGGCGCGTGGCGCGGTGCGGCGCGGCGAACTGGCCGTGCGTTCGGCGCTCGGCGCAAGCCGCTCCCGCCTGGCGCGGCAATTATTGACTGAAAGTTTGCTGCTCGCCTTGGTTGGAGGCGCTGCCGGGTTGCTGCTTGCAGCGTGGTCGCTGGGCGCGCTGAAGGCCGCGCTGCCCGCCGGGCTGGCGCGAATCGGCGAAGCGCGGATTGACGGCTCGGTGCTGCTTTTCGCGCTGCTTCTGTCTTTGCTCACTGGGGCGCTCGCGGGATTGATTCCGGCACTTGTCAACTCCGCGTCGGGCGTCAGCGAAACACTCAAGGAAGCCGGGAGAGGCGCGAGTGACGGACGGCAGCGGCGGCTACTGCAAATCCTGGTCGTCAGCGAAATGGCGTTGGCAATGGTGTTGATGATCGGGGCGGCACTGGCGGTGAACAGTTTCGCGCGGCTGCTGCGCGTGGAGCCGGGCTTCGACGCGCGCGGTGTGCTGACGGCAAGCGTGCGGCTGCCGGAGCAACGTTACGCGACGATGGCGCAGATCGAGCGTTTTTACGCCGGGGCGCTCGAACGGCTGGCCGCCGCGCCGGGCGTGAAAGCGGTTGCGGTGGCGAATAATCTGCCGCTCAGCCGCGCCAACGCATCGCGGCTGGTGACGGTCGAAGGGCAGGCGCAAACCAAATCCGTGGACTTCGGCGTGGTCAGCACGGATTACTTTCGCGCGCTTGACATCCCGCTCCTCAGCGGTCGCGCGTTTGCGCCGGGCGACAGCCGTTCCGCGCCCGGCGTGGCGGTTGTGGACGAGTCGTTCGCCCGCACCGTTTGGCCGAATGAAGACCCTCTTGGCAGACGGCTCAGGTTTGGCGACGAAAATTCATCCAATCCCTGGCTGACAGTCGTGGGCGTTGCGCGCGACACGAAAGGCGGCGGCCTCGGCACGGCGGCGATGCGCGGCGTTTATGTCCCGTTCACACAGCGCGCCGACACTTTGAGCGAGCGCAACGTTGGACGGCAGATGCGGCTCCTCGTGCGCGGGGACGGCACGACGGAGGCGCGGGCCGCCGCGCTCACACAGGCAGTCTCCGCGCTCGATCCCCAACAGGCAGTGACGGAGGTGCGGACACTTGAACAGGTGATTGCGGGAAGCGTCGAAGGGCCGCGTTTCCGCGCGTGGCTGCTTGGCCTTTTCGCGCTGGTGGCGCTGGCGCTGGCCGCTGCCGGCCTTTACGGCGTGATGAGCTACGCCGTCGCGCAGCGCACACGCGAAATCGGCGTGCGGATGGCGCTGGGCGCGCAAACCGCGGACGTATTACGCCTTTTCCTGCGCGAGGGAATGGCGCTGGCGCTGATCGGCGTGACCCTGGGTTTGTTTGGCGCATTGGCTGTGACGCGAGTGATGACCGGCCTGTTATTCGGCGTCAGCGCCAGCGATCCGTTGACCTTCGCTGGCGTGGCGGGCGTGTTGTCGTTAATTGCGCTGCTGGCGTGCTATCTGCCCGCGCGGCGGGCAGCGCGGATAGATCCAATGATCGCGTTGCGATGCGATTGATTCACCACGGAGGTACGATGCACACCTTATGGCAAGACCTGCGCTACGGCGTGCGAATGTTATTGAAGAAACCCGGCTTCACGCTGGTCGCCATCGCGACGCTGGCGCTGGGTATTGGAGCCAATACAGCAATCTTCAGTGTAGTGAATGGCGTGCTGCTGAAACCGCTGCCCTATCACCAGCCGGAACAGTTGATCCGCCTGTTTGAAAGCAGCCAGTCGCAGCCAAAATTCCCGATGGCGCAGGGCAATTTCCAGGATTACCGCGCGCAGAATTCGACGCTTTCGGGTCTGGCGCTGTACACGCGGCGGGATCAGGAACTGTCGCAGGACGACAAACCGGAACAACTGGCCGCACTGGGAATCACCGCCGGATACTTTGAACTGCTGGGTGTGCAGCCGCTGCTGGGGCGCGAGTTTCGCCGCGAGGACGAGTTGCCTGAAAGCAGTCCGTCGGTCATTCTCAGTCACGCGCTGTGGCAACGGCGTTTCAACAGCGATTCCGGCATCATCGGCAAAGCCGTCACCTTGTCAGGGCGGCCTCACACCATCATCGGCGTGATGCCGCCGGGCGTGCAGCACGTCGGCGGCGATTACCGCTCCATGCCGCACGGCGAAACCGTGGATGTCTGGGGGCCGCTGCAAATGCCTGTGCAGGCCGGTCGCGGCGGGCATTTCTGCAACGCCATCGGACGGCTGAAACCGGGCGTTTCGGTTGCGCAGGCGAGCGCCGATTTGAACGTCATCGCGGCCCGGCTGGCGCAGCAATTCCCCAACACCAATCAAGGCTTCCACATCGCCGTCAAGCCCTTGCACGAAGAGATCGTCGGACGCTCGCAAACGATGTTGCTGGTTTTGCTGGGTGCGGTGTTCTTCGTCCTGCTGATTGCCTGCGTCAACGTGGCCAACCTGCTGCTGGCGCGAGCCACCGCGCGCGAACGCGAAATCGCCGTGCGCTCCGCCGTCGGAGCCGGACGCTGGCGCATTGTGCGGCAATTGCTGACTGAAAGTTTGCTGCTGGCTCTGATCAGCAGCGCTGTTGGAATGTTGCTGGCGCAATGGGCGATAGACGCCCTGAGCACGCTCGGACCTGAACAGTTGCCGCGGTTGCAGGCCGTCAGCATTGATGGGCGGATTCTGCTTTTCACGCTTGGGCTGACGCTGCTGACCGGACTGCTGTTTGGCCTTGCGCCCGCGCTGCAAGCCGGACAGGTCAATCTGAATGAACTGCTCAAGGAAGGCGGACGCAGTGGTGCCGGCCAACGCCAGCGCCGCTTGCGCGATGCGCTGGTGGTTGTCGAAGTCGCCCTGGCGCTGGTGCTGCTGGTCGGCGCGGGATTGCTGATCCGCAGTTTCTGGAAACTGCAACAAGCCGATCCCGGCTTCAACCCGGAACGCGTTTTGACCGCGAGTTTATCGCTTCCCAACGCGCGGTACGGCGACGCGCCAAAGGTCACGGCGTTTCAACAACAATTGCTGGAACGCGTCGCCGCCCTGCCCGGCGTGCAATCCGCCGGACTGACTTCCGACCTGCCCTGGACGGGATACGATGAAAACGCAGGCTTTACCATCGAAGGCAAAACCTTTCCGCCGAATGATGGGGCGGGCGGACGCTACCATTTCGTTTCCGAAGATTATTTTCGCACGGTCGGCGTGCCGCTGGTCGCCGGACGCTTTTTCAACGCGAACGACAAGTTGAAATCGCCCAATGTCGTGCTGATCAACCGGGCGATGGCTGAACTGTACTGGCCGGGCGAAAGCGCCGTCAGCAAACGCTTTACCTTTAACTCCCAGCCGAAAGAAAAAGACTGGTACACCATCGTTGGCGTGGTTGGCGACGTCAAAGACTTTCCGAATTCACCCGCCGCCGTGCCTGCTTTTTACTGGCCGACGGCGCAGCAAGCGCCCCGGCAAGTGATTCTCGCCGTGCGCGGCAGCGCCAACCCGCTCAGTCTGGTCGAAGCCGTGCGCAACGAAGTCCACGCGCTCGACAAGGATTTGCCGCTGGCGGAAATCAAATCGCTTGAAACCGTTGCGGCAACGGCGCTCGCCAGCCAACGCTTCACGCTCTGGCTGGTCGGCTTTTTTGCGGGAACGGCGCTGCTGCTGGCGGCAATGGGAATTTACAGTGTGCTTTCCTACCTGGTGGCGCAGCGCACGCACGAAATCGGCGTGCGAATGGCTCTGGGCGCGCAGTTCGGCGATGTCCTGAAACTGGTCGTCCGGCAGGGAATGACGCTGGTGTTGGCTGGCGTTACGTTGGGCGTTATCGCAGCTTTCGGGCTGACGCGGTTGATGAAAGGCTTGCTGTATCAGATCAGCGCGACCGATCCGCTTACGTTCGGCGCAATTGCTCTGCTGCTTGGCGGCGTGGCGCTGCTGGCTTGTTATTTACCCGCGCGCAAGGCGGCGAAAGTGGACCCGCTGGTCGCGTTGAGATATGAGTGAGGCGAACTCACTTTGCGTGGAAACTCAAGGTTTCAACAAGTAGAAATTACCTTATAGGCTTGCTATCGTCGCCAAAGCGTTCTGAAATAAGCTTGTTAAACTGACATCTTTCTTAAAGAATTTTGGCAGCCGTATGGACTGACCAATGTGTGGTTCAATGACACTCTCAAACCCTCCGAGAATTCCCAACCCTCGAAGGTAGCTAATATCATCATCTTGCACTCTAACAATACCTGATGAATCAAGCCGAATGATTCGCAAGTCAAATAGGCGGTGATGATTACGGCACAGACATACTCCATTCCAAACTTCATCACGGCATCGCTGGTCATGAACGGGGATGATATGAGCGCCTTCAACAATACGAAGCTGAACCTCACACACAGCGCAGGTTTGATCATACTGGGCAAGTACACTTGACCTGAAGGAGGCTGATCTACTGAGCCTTGTAGAAGCAATGCGATTTCTTGGGGCGGCAGGTGTAATTACAGGGAGCGGTTGTTCATCCTCTGTTATAACTTGCGGGCTTTTTGAGATAAAAAAATCGCGACGCGCTTCGCCTCTCAAATTTTTTGCGTCGGCTTCTTTCATCATCGCCAAATAGTGTGGCAGGTGAAGTGGATGAACCGCCAGACGAACTTCTGGCCCATTATCCGTTCTCCTAAGATCACCCACAGCCCACCCGGTAAGGAGGCAGGTTTCAAGAAGATTCTCCTTGAATTGGAGGTTTTTGCTATACGCGCTGTCAAAGTGAAGATTTGCATCCCACACAGTGAAAACACCAAACAGAGGACTATAACCGAGAAGGGCTGTTGGCATTCCTTCCAGATTTAGACGCTGCCTGCTTCCTCTGGCTGTACCGGGGAGAATGATCTGGGCTTTGTGTTCATCTTCTGGCCGTCCTCTCGCAGACTCATCTGGTGTCGTAGTCCACAGGTAAATCCTGACTGGGCCGAAATCTGGTAATGCCAGAATGATTGGCTTGGTATGTCCTGCATCGGTCACAATCGTGGCCGTTGGAAGAGCACTTAACAAAGCAGAGCGAAGGCGGTGGTCACTGAGAGGAGGCATAATTTATTTGCGTCGTTTTTTCTTATCATCTGGTTTCTGCGAGAGCCACAACTTTTCAAGTGGAAGGGCTCCAGAAGATTCTTGCAGAGTGCGGCCGTTAGTCGCGGGCTTAGGTTGTCGAGCTTTTCCACCTTCGGGGGAAATCTCTTCACCATACTCACTGGGCGAAGCCAGAGGGTTAGGAACACTATATGTCTCGGCTTTCGCCCCTCTGGTTGACCCAATTTCTGCTGACGAGCGCTGAAAGCGCCCTTTTGCTCCCTTTACATACTCCTCGACAACATCACAACAAGCCCATCTTCTTCCCAGCATCTCTGCTGTTTCACCAGTCACGCAACTTCCTCCAAAGGGATCGAAAACAAAATCCCCCTTGTTTGTCAGCATGCGGATAAAGAATTCTGGAAGAGCACTGGGGAAACGTGCAGGATGTGGAGCTAACTCATGTTCTTTGCAATACCTTAAGTAGTAAGAATTACTCTCTGTGTTTGGAAAGGCCAGAAGGTTTGGCGGAATGGACCCACCATTATCTATTCCAAATTTTTCGCTGATATCGTGGCCACTAGGCCGTAATTTCGCGTTATATCCATTGCGCAATAATTGGTGCATGGAATCACTATAGGCAGCCAGGACACGGCGATTACTCGCCTTCGGCCAAGGTGTGGGCGATAACCACCAAAGGCAATTGATAGCGTCTTTACACCGAATTCTCCGCACTGTCACCCACTCTGCCGGGGTAGGTAGGCGAGCTGGATTCCACCAAAAAAACTCCTGAGCGAGGTGGAAGCCAATCTCCTTACACAGCATTATCAGGAGTTCATACTGGTAAAGTGATCTCGTGGGCTGTCCCGCAATCCAAGCCCCGCCAATGTCAATGACGAGCGAACCATTAGCTTTAAGTATGCGCTTAAACTCCTGTCCAAATTGCTTGAACCACGCAACGTACTCTTCAGACTCAACATTCCCATATGATTTCTTCCGCACCAAGCCAAATGGCGGGCTGGTCATAATCAAATCCACCGAACCGTCAGCCAGATTTTCCTGCATGATTTGCAGAGAATCATTGTTGTAGATTCGGCCTAATTGGGTTTCAAAAAAAACTGGAGTTTGCATGTGATTAGCGTAACACGCCTGTCAGGTTGCGAAAGACAAATTCTAGGCACATTAAGTCCATCTGGGCAAGCGTGGAAGACGCGAATCTTTGAGCCGCTTTTGCCTACTATGCGAGCGGAATGTAATCGAATTTTCCTCGGCGCGATGAGATAAAACAGATTTTACCAGGGCTGAGCCGCACATCCTCTATGGGTTCGCACAGTAAGAGCAGGAAATCACCTTCAATCATGTAATTGGAACAGGCGTTTCGGCAACTTTTTGAAGCGTCCCGATGACGGCGCGCAGCATTTGCTGATGTCACCGTCACGCGCGCATCGCTGCCCAGTGCGGCGCGGGCTTCTGGATTGGCGCGGTAGGCGATCAGCGACCAGCCCGCGAAAATGATCGTCGCCAGGATTCCCAGAGTTATCCAGATCAGCCGGATGCGCTTCCACAGCTTTTTCCAGTTCATTGCCGTCTCAATTCCTCTGCTGAAAACTCAGCGCTTCGCTTTTTCAAATGCCAGATTCCGGGAGAAAAACGGCAGCGTTTTGGTTTGCAGCCGTTCCGCGATGCGGTTCAGGTGGTCGCCGTCGTAGCTTTCGTAAACGTGCGCGATGCCGTAATCGGTCAGGACTTTATCCAGTTCTTTGGTCGGGGCGGAAATCCCTACATCCCTGGTTCCGGCGTCCAGGCCGATGGCTTTCAGGCGTTTCAGATTCGGAATGTATTGGTGAATGGCGACCAGCGTTGCGTTCGCGTGCTGGCGGACCAGAATGTCGGGCAAGACTTCACCGTCGCGGAATGGCAGGTCAATGTAAAGCGGCGGATTTTTCGGGTTCGGCGACCAAGCGGCGGCGGAAGCCAGCATCGCTACGCCGAAGAAGCTTTGCTTTTTCACGTCGTCGTCGGTCTTGACGGCTTCGACGGTTTTCATCAGTTGCTTTATCCCCGGATTGGGACGGGTCGGGTCCATACAGCATGGGCTGAGCGCGTAGATGCTGGAGTACACATCCTGGGTTTTCATCCCCAGGCGCATCGTGCCGTATCCGCCCATCGAATGCCCGGCAAGTCCGCGGCTGGAAGCCTGCGCCAGCGTGCGGTAATGCGAATCAATGTAGCCGACCAGTTCCTTGCTGACGAAGGTTTCCCAATCGCCGACCGTGACCGAATTGGAATACATGCTGCCTTTGAACCGGGTAAAACCGTTCGGCATGACAACGATCATTTCTCGGGTGTTGCCGTCGGCGATGGCTTTGTTGATGACTTCGGGCAGGTTGATCCAGTGTTTGACCACGCCGAACCATTGCGCGTCGCTGTCGGTGAACCCGTGCAGCATGTACACCACTGGATAGCGGCGATTCTTTTCGGTCTTGTAACTGGGCGGCAGGTAGATGGAAACATCGCGGTCCGGCGAATCGCCGCTCAGATTTCCCTCCAGCGATTTGGCGTGGACTTTGATTCGTTCCACCGTGCCCTGTTTTGCCTGCGCGTTCGTCCGGGGAGCGAGCGGAAGACTGGTTGCGGCAATCAGCACAAGACAAGCCGCCAGTCTGAATGCGCGTGTGATCGAATGGGAAATGATGATCTGGCAGACGGTCTGGCAGATGGTCTTAATGCTCATGGATGTTTTCCTTCCAGATTTTCGTTGATTGTTGAAAGGCCGATACCGCCAGGCCGCGTGAATATTGAACGGCGCGGAGTATACCGTTGGCTGTGGTTTTCTCGAAAGGGCAGGCGAAAGACCAATCAGGTTACGTCAGGCTGCGAAGCCGGAATATTTTCCATTCTGCCTTTTCCATTCTTCCTTGATGAACAGAGAAACAAGGCAGTCTTTTCTGCTCAACAAGGAAAAAGGAAAAAGGAAAAAGGAAAACTGAAGAATTGAGAATAATGATGCTCCATTTCGACGAACTTAACCTCATTGGGCTAAAGACAGGGGGGCTTACTTCTCTTCGCCGACGCGCAAAGCCACCAGCCGGCTTTCGCTGGCGGAATTGCTGCTGGCATTGGCCGAAGTAACCCGTAGCACGAGCGCGGCGCCATTGCGCAAATTTGCGGTGATGCGCTGGAAATCTTCCATATTACGAATAGGTTGGCGATTGGCTTCGATAATGACGTAGCCAGCCAGCCAGCGCATTTCCGCAGCCGGGCCGAGCGGATCAATGTCTGAAATCACAACGCCCGCTTTGACAGCGCTTTTCACAGTAGCGCCGCTGCTGCCATTGCCACTGCTTGATGCCTGCAACGATTCCGGCGAGAGTTCGCGAACGGCAAAGCCCAGCGGCAAATTCGTTTTTTGAATTGCAGGACGCGTTTCGGTTGGGCGTTCGTTCGCTTCGGGCGGGCGGCGGTCCAGCGTCACGGCCAGGGTCATCTTTTGCCCGGCGCGAATCAGGTTGATTTTGACCTGCTGATGCGGATGGGTATTGGCGACGACATTGAAAAAATCATCCGAATGCCGCAGCGGCTCGCCATCGAAATCCGTCAGCACATCGTAAGCCAGCAATCCGGCGCGGGAAGCGGGCGTGTCGGGGGCGACGTAGGCCACCAGCACGCCCTGCAAATCGCCAAAGCCCAGGCCTTCGCGAAATTCCTGCGTCAGCGTTTCCGGTCTCAATCCCAGGTACCCGCGCGCGACGAAGCCATACGCGCGTAATTGTTCGACCACTCGCTTCACCGTATTGCTCGGCACGGCAAAGCTGATGCCGCGGCTATCGGCGCGGATGACGGTGTTGACGCCGATGACTTCGCCGGACTTGTTGAGCAGGGGGCCGCCGGAATTTCCACGGTTGATGGCGGCGTCGGTTTGAATGAAGTTCTCGAAAGGCTGGTCGCCGTAGACTTTGCGCCCCAGCGCGGAAACGATGCCGGCGGTCACTGAATGTTCGTATTCAAGCGGGTTGCCGATGGCAATGACCGAATCGCCGACCTGTATGTCGTCGGAATCCGCGAACGCAAGCGTGGTCAAACCGGCGGCTTCGATTTTCAACAGGGCGATGTCGGTGGCGGGATCGCTTCCCTGCACCAGGGCTTTGTATTCGCGCCCATCGGCCAGGCGGACGCGGATGCGGTCCGCGCTGCGAATGACGTGCTCGTTGGTGACGATGAGGCCGGAAGCTTCAATGACAAAGCCCGTTCCAGTGCCACGCTGCACATTGCTGTCGGGCGGGGTGGCCGAATCGGCGGCCCGATTGGTTTCATTGCTGACGGCGCGCATGGCGATGACGGTGACAACCGCGTAATTGCTTTGGCTGACAATCTCGGCGTTCGATTTGTCATCGTCGCCATTCAAATGCCAGCTTGCCAGCTTCGATTCAAAAAAGATTTGACGAAATGCCTGCGGACGCACAAACGCCGCGACGACCAGCGTCAACGCCGTCGTACCGACGACAAAAGCACATAAAAAAGCGAAGAGGATACCGCGTTTCATAACTACTAAATTTCAGGTTAACCCAGTTACCGGCGAGGCAGCGAACCGATTTGTTTTTCGCTGACAATGCGCCAGCCTTTCGGTTCGCGGCGAAGCGTGATGACTCCCTGCGCCCGGCCCGTCGAACGTTTGCGGCCGCGCCGCAGCGTCCATTGCCGCTCGAAAATCACATCGGCCTCCTGTTTGCCGCCGAAGTTTTTCAGAACCACCTCTGGCGATTCGGAAAACTTCAGCGCGTAGGAATCCAGTTTGCCAAAGATGCCGCGTTTGCGGGCGACGATCTTTTCCCGCGTCAGCGCGCCATCGCGAAAATACTCGGCGCGGTCAGCATAAAAGCCTGAATGTTTCTGCCAGTCGCCCCGGGCCGCCGCCATCGCCCAGTCACTATAAACCGCTTTCACATCGCGGCGAATACGGTCTTCGGTGGACAACGAAGCTGCCACTGAAACGGGCGGTTTGACGAAAGCCGCTGGCACTGCCTGTTGGTTTTGATGTTCCACCGGCGGTTTGTTCGCGGACCTTGCCGGTTGCTCAGATTCCCGTCCGTTTGGGTGTTCGTTTGGTTGCCCGGTTAGCTGAACGCCCGGAAGCGGCGAACTTGCGGCAGGAGTTGATTCAGGGGAAAGCAGGGGGGCCGGCTCATTTGCGTCCGCCTTTGCCTGCCAATCGGCATACAAAAAATAGGCCAGCGAGCCAATGGCAAACAATGCCGCCAAAAAGGCGCTGGCATGGAATCGCCCGCGCGGGAGGCGTTCGATCAATAAAGTCGGAGGCGGCGTTTCAACCGTGTGTTGTTCAAACCAGGATGCCCCTGAGTTGGCAGTGGCGGCAACAGGGCGCGGCGCGGTCATCGTGTGTTCTTCCGGTTGCGCGGAAACCGCGGGCTCCGGGGCTCGCTCGTGGAGCGAGGCAGCCGCTTGCAACCGGCCGGCAAATTGCGAGGCGGAAGCAAACCGCTGCTGTGGATTTTTGGCCAGCGCGCACAGAACGACCTCTTCAAGCTGTGGACTGATTTCCGCACAAAAGCGGCGCACCGGCGCGGGCGGCTCCTGCAGGTGTTTCAGCAAAACAATGGAAGTGTTGTTTCCGGCAAAGGGCACATGGCCGGTCAGCATTTCGTAAAGGATGACGCCCAGGCTGTAAACATCCGAACGCGCATCCACCGCGCTGCCCATGCATTGTTCCGGCGAAATGTAATTCGGCGTGCCGATGATGGTGTTTTCATCAGTCAGCCCCTGCCAGGTCTGTTCACGGCTTTCGGAAGCGGGCGGCTGGGCGAGTTTGGCAATGCCGAAATCCAGCACCAGCACGCGCTCAATGCCGTCAACGGAAGTTTCCAGCATGACATTGTCAGGCTTCAGATCGCGATGAATGATGCCTTGGCGGTGAGCGGCTTCAATGCCCGCGCAAACCTGGGCCAGGATTCCGGCGGCGCGCTCGGCTCGCATTTGGCCCAGCCTGGAAGCGTGAGCGCGCATTTCTTCGCGCAAACTGCGTCCCTCAATCAGCTCCATCACCAGATAAGCCGAACCATTCGGCAGATGGCCCGAATCATAGACGGCGACAATGTTCGGATGTTTCAGGCGGGCGGCGGCGCGAGCTTCGCGGTTGAATCGTTCCCGCGCGGTGCGATCGGCCAGAAATTCGGGGCGCAGGATTTTAATGGCCACGGCGCGTTCCAGCGTCAGGTGTGTGGCCCGGTAAACGCTGCCCATGCCACCGTGCGCGATCAGTTGTTCCAGGCGGTATTTGCCCTCGATGACGAGCGGCAAAGCCGTAACATCGCGCGTCGGCGATTGATCAAACAGGCAGAATTCCACGCCATCGCCGAAACAACGATGGCAAGCTCGACAATATCGCATCGCCCTTCTCCGCGCCGGCCCAAAGCGCTTTTCAGCTTCGGCGGCGGCGATCAGACATCACATTTCAGCAGGCGATCAAAGGAGTAAAACCGCATTTGCTTTTCATTCAGGCTTCGCGCCGGGATTCGGACGCGGGCGGAAGCATAGCCGCAATCTGATTCCCCTCGCAAGTCCGCGACCTGAAAACCCCTCCAAAGCGGGTAAACGCTTCCGCGTTGACGCTTTGCGCGCTTTTACTTATAGTGCCGCCCGGCTTGGACTCAAGCCTTCCGGTTGTCATCAAAATGCAGCAAGAACAAAGGAAAGAAGCAGTTGCGCCAGTTATTGCCAATGACCTGCCGCCGTGTTGCGGCACGGGCTGCGCAGTCTGCGTGCTGGATTACCCGGAACTGTTTTCAAATTGCTCCTCCAGCGACCATATCAATCAGGACGGCAATCAAGTTGATGCCGAAACCCTGGCAATGCTGGAAGCGATTGAGCAGGCACAGGCACAAGCCGGAAAGATAATGCCGGACAGGTAATGCCGGCCGGTAATGCCGGACAGGTAATGCCGGACAGGTAATGAATGAACCCACCGGCGGATTTCAGTAACAGCGGTTCACCATATCACTTTGCGCGGATCCCCTTTTGCGCAATCAAAGTCGTATCGAAATAACCAAAGAGTCAGGCGTTCCGATGACGCGGATTGCCGGTTGACAGGCGCTGCTGCCAACATTTCGTTGTGCAGCGGGTTCGCTTCATCAATCCATCCGCGGAAAGACCATCCACGGTACATCGCTCGCAGGAGAAGTTTATGAGGCCGATCAAGTTTTTTGTCATCGCGCTGGCGCTTCTGTTTTCGGCGGCCACCGCCGTCCAGGCGCAACAGTTCCAGATAAAGACGCACACATTAAAGAACGGAATGAAGATCATCGTTGAAGAAGATCGCTCGATTCCGAACGTGGCGCTCTATATTTTTTACCGCATCGGTTCGCGCAACGAACGCCCCGGCACCACGGGGCTCTCGCACTTTTTCGAGCACATGATGTTCAACGGCGCAAAGAAATACGGCCCGAAGCAGTTCGACCGGGTGATGGAAGGGGCCGGCGGATCGAACAACGCCTATACCAGCAACGACCTGACCGTGTATCAGGACTGGTTTCCGCGCACGTCGCTGGAATTGATCTTCGACCTGGAAGCCGACCGCATCCGCGATTTGAGCTTCGACCCGAAGGTGATCGAATCCGAACGCGGCGTGGTCGCCTCCGAACGGCGCAGTTCGGTTGATGCCAATAATTTCGGCGTCTTGAACGAGCAACTGTATGCGGCGGCGTTCACGGCGCATCCCTACCAATGGCCGGTGGTCGGCTGGATGGTGGACATCGAAAACTGGAAGCTGGCGGACCTCAAACGTCATTTCGAAATGGGCTATTCGCCGTCCAATGCGACAATGGTGGTCAGCGGCGACACTTCGCTGGAAGAAATCGTCAAGCTGGCTGAAAAATACATCGAGCCAATTCCTTCCCACGAACCTCCGGCCAAAGTCACGACCAAGGAGCCGGAACAGTTGGGTGAACGCCGGGTGACGGTTCGCAAATTCGCGCAACTGCCGATTGTGATGATGGGCTATCACGTGCCCGAAGCGATGAGCGCGGATTTCTATCCGCTGCAGGTGCTGGAAACCATCCTTTTCTCCGGTCAAAGCTCGCGAATGTATCAACGCCTGGTGGATAAGGATCAGATTGCCTTGTTCGTGAATGGCGGTTCGGGAATCACTTTTGATCCGACCCTGTTCGAGATCACCGCGCAACCCAAAGCCGGCGTCCCGCCCGAAACCGTCGAAAAGGCGATTTACGAAGAACTGGACAGGGTAAAAGCGCAGCACGTCACCGATCAGGAACTGGAAAAAGCCAAGAACATTCAACTTGCCAACTTCTACCGCCAGATGAAAACGATCAGCGGCAAAGCCAACACCCTGGGCAGCTATGAAGTCTTCTTCGGCGATTACCGCAAGCTTTTCACAGCCGCCGATGATTACAACAAAGTGACGAAAGAGGATTTGCAACGCGTCGCGCGCAGGTATTTCACCGAAAAGAATCGCACCGTCGCAACGCTGATTCCCGAAAAGGCGGAATCTGAACAAAAGGCGGGTAAATAGGAGATGGAGATGCTGAAAAGATTTTCGATGTTTTCATTGATCATAACGTTGACGATTTCCACAGCGAGCGCGTTCGTCGTTCCGGCTTCAGGCGGCAGACTCGGCAAGCGAACGTTGCCGCCTGAAGCCGGAACAACGAACGCGCAAGGCCTGAAACTTCCACCATACAAAAAGCTGAAACTAAAAAACGGCCTGACCGTGCTGTTGATGGAACAGCATGAAATTCCGATCATCAGCCTTTCTTTTATCGTCAAATCCGGTTCCGTTGCCGACCCGTCGGGCAAGGAAGGCGTGGCTTCCCTGGCGGCCTCGCTGTTGAGAAAAGGCACCAAAACGCGCAGCGCCGATCAGCTTTCCGCCGAATTGGATTTCATCGGCGGCCAGCTCGGCGCCAGCGCCGGACTGGATTACATCAGCGGACGGGCGGAGTTCGTCAAAAAAGACTTTGCCAAGGGACTTGATCTGTTTGCCGATGCTTTGCTGAACCCGACGTTTCCGCAGGACGAAGTCACCAAGTTGTTGAAACAACAAATTGATGGAACCAAAGCCGCGAAGGATCAGGCGCAGGGCGTCATCGGCAATTACTTCAGTTCGTATCTTTACGGCAACCATCCCTACAGCCGGCCCACCGGCGGCGATGAAAAGTCCCTGGCCGCGATCACCCGCGATGATGTGTTGAAGTTCTATGAAACCTACTTTGCACCATCGAACACCATTCTGGCGGTTGCGGGCGATTTCAATTCCGCCGAGATGGAAACGGCGCTGGCCGGCAAATTCGGCGCGTGGCCGGCCAAACAGGTTCCCGCGGCCAATCTTCCCGACCCGCCGGCAGCCACCGGCAAAAAACTGTTGCTGGTGGACAAACCGGATTCGACGCAGACCTATTTTCAAATCGGCAACGTCGGCATCGCCCGCGACAATGCCGACCGCGTTTATATTGGCGTCATCAACACGCTGTTTGGCGGGCGCTTCACTTCGATCCTGAACGATGCGCTGCGTGTCAGTTCCGGGCTGACGTATGGAGCGCGCTCCTTTTTCGACGAACGCAAAGCGCGCGGCCCATTCGCGATTTCAACCTATACGCGCAATGAAACGACCGAAAAAGCGATTGACATGACCCTGGATCTGCTCAAGCGCCTGCACGAAAAAGGCATTTCCGAAGAAGACCTGAAATCGGCCAAGAACTACATCAAGGGACAATTCCCTCCGCGCATCGAAACGACCGATCAGCAGGCGGCGTTGCTGACGCAGTTGGAGTTTTACGGGCTGGACGAGCGCGACATCAACGAGTATTACGCCCGGATTGACGCGATGACGCTTTCCGATGCGCAAAGAGTCATCAGACAGTATTTTCCCCTGGACAATCTGGTCTTTGTCCTGATCGGCAAAGCCAGCGAGATCGAAAGCGTGGCCAGGAAATACGCGCCGAAACTCGACACCAAGTCCATCAATCAACCTGGATTTTAACGTGGGACAAGATGGCATCTTGTCCCACATTTTCCGAGGAGGCATCCAATGGCTGCTGAAGCCGAAACGATTACCGGCGCTGCCGAAGCGCATAAGCCTTACATCCCCGCCAGCGCCAGCATTGCCGAATTCACTCCCCGCGCCGTCATTGTCGGCGCGCTGTTCGGCATCATCTTCGGCGCGGCGACGGTTTATCTGGGCCTGAAAGTCGGATTGACGGTCAGCGCTTCGATTCCCATTGCCGTGCTGTCAATCACGGTGCTGCGATTGCTGGGCCGTTCGACGATTCTGGAAAACAACATCGTGCAGACAACCGGTTCGGCGGCGGAATCCATCGCGGCGGGCATCGTTTTCACGATTCCGGCACTGCTGATTCTGGGCCTGGATCTGGACATCATGCGAACCTCGCTGATTGCGGCGGCGGGCGGTTTGCTCGGCGTGCTGTTGATGATTCCCCTGCGCCGAAGCCTGATCGTCAAGGAGCACGGCGTGCTGCCTTATCCCGAAGGCACTGCCTGCGCCGAAGTGCTGGTGGTTGGCGAAAAAGGCGGATCGGACGCGCGGACAGTGTTTCTGGGCTTTGGCGTCGGCCTGGTTTACAAGTTCCTGATGGGCGGGTTGAAGTTCTGGAAGGAAATTCCGGCCAAGGTGCTGAGCTGGTATCAGGGCGCGCGCGTGGCGGCGGAAATTTCGCCGGAACTGCTCGGCGTTGGGTACATCATCGGGCCGCGCGTGGCTTCGTACATGCTCGGCGGCGGCGTGATCGCCGCGCTGGTGCTGGTTCCGATGGTGAAATTCTTCGGCGCGGGATTGGAAATCAATATCTTCCCTGCTCCGCCGGGCGAGCTGATCCGCAACATGAGCGCCAGCCAGGTCTTCGACCGTTACGTTCGCTACATCGCGGCGGGCGCGGTGGCCATGGGCGGCATCATCAGTTTGCTGCGGTCGCTGCCAACCATCGTTCAAGCGTTCAAATCCGGCATCAAGGATTTCAGCGGGGGCGGCGAGAAAAGCCTGCTTCGCACCGACCGCGACATTCCAATCGGCTATGCGATGGGCGGCGTGGCGTTGCTGCTGGTGGCGATTACGCTGATTCCACAATACGAAATTGACTGGATTTCGTCACTGATGATTCTGGTCTTCGGCTTTTTCTTCGTTACGGTGTCGTCGCGCATCTGCGGCCAGATCGGTTCGACCTCGAACCCGATTTCGGGGATGACGATTGCGACGCTGCTGTTCACCTCGCTGATCTTTCTGCTGCTCGGTCGAATGGGCGCAGGCGAGCGCGTCATTGCACTGACCGTCGGCGCAATCGTCTGCGTGGCGGCGGCAAATGCTGGCAACACTTCGCAGGATTTGAAAACCGGTTATCTGGTCGGAGCCACACCGAAATATCAGCAGATTGCCTTGCTGGTCGGCGTGCTCACTTCATCGCTGGTGATCGGCTGGACGCTGGATTTTCTGAATCGCGCGGCAATCAACATGCTGCCGGTCAATTATCCCAACTTCACCGCTCCGGCGGATTCGATTAAAGGCACGTACGCCGAAACGCCGCCTTCGCCTGACGGCAAGACGTATCGTTATGCACAATTCGCCGTCGAAGTCGAAGCCGACGGCGGCCAGACGCGCATCCCGGCAGGCAAATATCTGGTTGGGGAAGACAACCAGCTTCATTATCTGGTCAATCCCGGCGTCGGCGGCATTCGGCAGGGCCTGACCGCCAATCTGCCGCCGCAGGTGCAGGGCAAGAATTACGCTGACAGACTGAGCGGCGCGGTTCCGGGACGCGGCCTAGACGATCAACTCTATCAGCGCATCACGGTCAAGGAAGGCGCGAACGATTACACCTTGCTGGTGGACGCAACGGGTGCGCCCAAATATTCCATCGAAGAGTTCGCCGGAAAGCTCGACGCGCCGAAAGCCGCGTTGATGGGCGTGCTGGTGGACGGCGTGCTGACGCAGCGCCTGCCCTGGTCGCTGATTCTGATCGGCGCGATCATCTCGGTCATGCTGGAAATCATCGGCGTCAGCGCGCTGCCCGTCGCGGTCGGCATCTACCTTCCGATTTCAACTTCAGCGACGATTTTCGCGGGCGGCCTGGTTCGCGCTCTGGTGCAGCGACTGAAACGCGGCGGCAGCCAGGAGACACTGGCTGAAGAAGAAACCGGCAAAGGCGTCCTGCTTAGTTCTGGCCTGATTGCGGGCGGCGCAATCGGCGGATTGTTCGTCGCCGGAGGCCGCGTCTTCATCGGCGGCGAGGAAAAACTGGGTATCGGCGGCCACAGTTGGATCACTTCCGGCGACTGGGCGAATGTCATCGCGCTGCTGATCTTCGGCGGATTGGCGTACTTCCTGTTCACCGTGGCGCGCAAACGCTCGGCGTAGCGCAGGAGAATCTGCCACAGAGAGCACAGAGTTCACACAACAACGGCATCTGTGTGAACTCCGTGCTCTCTGTGGCGCAAAATTTTATGGCAGGGCCGCTAAAAGGAATTCGAGTTTTAGATTTTGGCCGCTACATCGCCGGACCTTACTGCGCGATGCTGCTGGCCGATTTCGGCGCGGAAGTCATCCGCATTGAACGCCGCGAAGGCGGCGAAGACCGCAACGTCACCCCGATCACTGAGACAGGCGAAGGCCCAATGTTCATTGGGTTCAATCGCAACAAAAAAGGCATCACGCTGGACCCGGCGCATCCCGACGCGCGCGAGATCAAACGGCGGCTGATCGCTTCAGCGGATGTGGTCATCGCCAACCTGCCGCTCGATGTGCTGACCAAACTGGAACTCGATTACGAATCGCTGAAAGCCATCAAGTCCGACGTGATTTTCGGGCGCATTTCGACCTACGGCCACGAAGGCCCGTATGCCAATCGCGTCGGTTTCGATTCCGTGATTCAGGCCATGTCAGGCGCAATGACCTTGACGGGAACGCCCGGCATGCCGATTCGCAGCGTGGTTCCGTTTGAAGATTTCGGCACAGCGCTCCACACGGCGTTTGGCGTGATGGTGGCGCTGTTTGAGCGGCAGAAAACCGGGCGCGGCCAGATTGTGGATGGTTCGCTGCTGGCGACCGGAATGATGTTTATGCAATCGCTGCTGGCGGAACGCTACGTGCTGGACATTGTTCGCCAGCAACAGGGCAACACTGGCTACACGGCGGCGCCGTCGGATTGTTACAAAACCCGGGACGGTTGGGTAATGGTCGCGGTCATCGGCCAGCCGATGTTCAAACGCTGGGCGCGGCTGATTGGCCGAACCGATCTGATTGACGATCCACGCTGCGTGGACGATCTGGCGCGCGGCAACAACGCCGAACTGATCAACGCGGCGATGGACGATTGGATTTCAACTCTGACAACCGAAGAAGCGATCAACCAACTGGAAGCCGCGCGCGTCCCTTGCGGCAAGGTTTTCCAGCTTGGCGAAGTCTTCGATGATCCGCAGGTGCAGGCGCGCAAGCTTTTCAAACCACTTGACTATCCCGGCAGCGCCAAGCCGGTTCCTTTGGCCGCCACGCCGGTGCAATTGTCGGAAACGCCCGGCCAAATTCGCCACCGCGCGCCATTGCTGGGCGAACATACTGATAAAGTGTTGTCCGAGCTTGGATTCAGCGCGGATGAGGTTGCCGCTTTTCGTCAGGCAGGAGTCATTTGATCTTCACTTTTTCGCGGGCGGCAGGGCGGTGATCAGTTTGAAATCGTCCTTGGTATCGAACATCAAACCAATCTGTTTGCCGTCAATCTTGCTGTTGACGATATTGACCTGATCTTCAAACAGTTCCTGAAACACTTTGTTGCGAAGCTGCGCGCCTTCCAATCCGTTGGGCAGTTTGCCTTCCACATACAACCAGAACATATCGGCCTGCCATTCCATTCCCACCCAATTGAGTTTGACCGGGCGTCCGGTTTTGCCCTTCAACGCGAATGATCCGCGCAAATAGGCGAGCACGGTTTCACCCACTTGTTTGTCTTTGTTGGCGGTCGCGGGATCGAGCTTGACGCGGCGTTTGGCGTGCTGGCTGAGCGCGGTTTCCAGGTCGTCGGCGAACACTCGGATTGTGATTTCGGCGGACTGCGCTTTCAGGTTGTATTCGATCTGTGTGACGCTGACGTGGAACTTATGGAAATGCGGAATGCGGAATGCGAAATGCGGATTGGTCTGACTGAAGAAAAGAATCACCAAAATAGCCAAGCCGATGAGGCTTGTACGAAGCGCAAAGCGGCAATTCCCAGACGCGGGACTAATCATTTGACTCCCTTTCTTCAGGTTCGTCGGCTTCAGCCCTTTCCATCCAGTAATCAGGCTTGCGATGCAAATGCATCACCGCAATTACCTGGATGCCATTCGGCGTAAGACGATAAACAATTCCGTAGGGAAATTTTTGCAAACGACATCGCCGCGTGGCGCCTGAAAAGAGCGCCCAGGCTTCGGGGTATTTGATGATCCGCTCAAGGCTTTTTTCCAAGTCGCGCAGAAAATCACTGCCCAGCCGCTGACTCAAGCCATCGTACCAGTCAACAGCCTCTTCAATCTCCTGTTCTACATCGGGATGAACATGAATACTCATCCTCACCGCCCGGATTTGATTCGCTGCAGAACAGCATCCGCGGAAGCGAGTTCCACTTTGCCAGCGTCAATCTCCGCAATGCGCTCTTCGACGACTTTTGCCCATGCGGCATCCGTTTCTTTCTGGCTTTCAGCGTCAAGACTTTCCAGCAGATGCTCAGCCAGCATGGCTCGCATCCCTGGGGGCAGCGATAACGCCGCCCCCATAATTTCTTCCCAGTTTCCAGTCATGAGTTCTCCTTATCGTTGCTGTCCGCTCGCGGGTGGAACCTTCGTCCCCTTGCGTTCCTGTTCCTGCATCGGGTTCGGCGTCTGCTGTTCCTTGAAAATTTGGAAGCGCGATTTAACCGGGCGCGGCGGCCAGAAATTGTTGTTCAAATCGGTGTCCGCGGTTTCCAGATGCGGGTCGAGCGCGATGGATTTGATCTCCTTCGGCGTGACGATCATCTTGCCCACCGCAAGGTTGTTGCGCCGCCAGATTTCCGCCGGAATGCGCATTTCTTCCTTCGAGCCGTCCGTGTATTCGATGGCGAAGATCACCGGCATGACCAGGCCGCCGATGTTCTTCAGATCAACGACATAAAAGTTCAAGCCCTTGCTGAACATCTCTTTTTCCTGCTCGCTCAGACCCGCAATGAATTTCTGGTATTCGGCGCGGTCGCGGTCGGTGACGTTCAGCGGATCGTAGGTATTGTAAAAATCATTCAGCGCTGGATTCTTCTCCGTCAGTTTGGCCAGCGGTTTGTTGCGCTGCGCGGAAAGCGTTTCGGGTTCGGCGTCGCGCTGGCGTTTGGCCAAGGTCTTTTCAACTTCTGGATTTCGAGTGTCAAGGTTGAACCATTTGACGCCTTCGATGGCGATGTCGGTGTGCTCCGTGCCGTAAAACCAGCCGCGCCAGAACCAGTCCAGATCCACGCCCGAAGCGTCTTCCATGGTGCGGAAGAAATCGGCGGGCATGGGCCGTTTGAACTTCCAGCGTTCGCTGTAAGTCTTGAAGGCGAAATCGAAGAGTTCCCGGCCCAGCACCGTTTCGCGCAGGATGTTCAGCGCCGTCGCCGGTTTGGCGTAAGCGTTCGGGCCCAGCGCCATGACCGATTCCGAATTAGTCATGATCGGGTCGTGCTGGTCGCTGAGCATGTATTCGACGATCAGCTTGGGTTCGCCGCGTCCCGATGGATAGTTCGGTTCCCATTCGACTTCGGACAGGTATTGCAGAAAGGTATTCAACCCTTCGTCCATCCACGTCCACTGGCGTTCGTCGGAATTGACGATCATCGGAAAGTAGTTGTGGCCGACTTCGTGAATGATGACGGTGATCAAGCCGTATTTGGTGCGCGCCGAATAGGTGCCGTCTTCTTCCGGGCGCGGCCCGTTGAAACAGATCATCGGATATTCCATCCCGCCAATCGGGCCATTGACCGAATAGGCCACCGGGTAGGGGTATTCAAACGAATAGCGCGAATAGATGTTCAGCGTGTGGATGATGGCCGCCGTCGAATATTTCTCCCACAGCGGATTGCCTTCTTTCGGATAAAGCGACATCGCCATCGTGCCCGCCGTGATGCCGGGCGCTTTGTGAAACTGCGCGTCCCAGATGAATTTGCGAGAGGAAGCAAAGGCGAAATCGCGGACGTTTTCGGCGTGGTAAATCCAGGTTTTCTTGCCAGTGAGTTTGTTCTTCTCATTGGCCGTGGCTTCGGCCTGAGTAACGATCATCACAGGCTTGGTCGCGGTTTTGGCCTGTTCCAATCGTTGGCGCTGCGTCGCGGTCAAAACCTGTTCTGGATTTTGCAGCACGCCGGTTGCGCCGACAATGTGATCGTTCGGGACGGTAATGCGGACCTTGTAATCGCCGAATTCCAGCGTGAATTCGCCCGCGCCCAGAAACTGTTTGTGCTGCCAGCCGGTCACGTCGTTATACGCAGCCAGGCGCGGAAACCACTGCGCCATTTCGTAAATGTAGTTGCCGTCTTTGGGGAAGTATTCCAGCCCGCCGCGCGCCCGGGTTTTGCGGGCGTCCACGATCTTGTTGTTCCAGTCCACCGAAAAGGTCACCTGCCTGCCCGGCGCCAGCGGCGTTTTCAAATCCACGCGCATCATCGTTTTGACGATGGCATAAGGCATCGGCGCGCCTGCGGCATCTTTGACCGCCGTGATGTTGTAGCCGTACTCGTTCGACAGCGTGGCAAGCCCTTCGACAATCGCCGCCGTTGCGGTTTTCAAATCGGGCGCGGTCGCGGTCAGGTCGGCGTCGGAGCCTTTTTTGAACAGGTTCTGATCCAGTTGCAGCCACAGGTAACGGAGCGTGTCCGGCGAATTATTGGAATAGGTGATCGTCTCCTTGCCGATGATGCGCTGGGTGGCGTCGTCTAGTTCAACATCTATCACGTAGTCCACTTTTTGCTGCCAGTATTTGTGCCCTGGCGCGCCCGACGCGGTACGCTGGTCGTTTGGCGTTGGCAGAATTTCTTCCAACTGGCGGAACTTGTCTACGGGTGAGTTTTTTGATTGTGCAAAGACGGATGAAACCACCAGCAGGCACACAACGCTGCACACAACAACAGCGAGAAAACGGCGTTTGGTCATTTGCGACTCCTTCTTCGGTTTTTACGGGGTGGAGATGATTCGATCACGGACGGCTAGTATTGTAACCGCGGCAGTTTTTCTGAGCCAGAGCTTGGAATGAGAGTGCAGCCAACTCAATTCTCCACGCAGTGCGCTGAAACTCACTGGCGCAATGCGTTCGGCTCCAGTTCCGTGGCTGACTCGTTCAGGGCTTTACATCCGCCAACCAATTCAGCACCACATTGATCGGCGGCGTGGGTGCTCCTTCCAGCGCCACGCTGATGAGGAAGCGCTGGCCGTCTTTGCTCGGCGCATAATTAGTTCCTTCCAGCGTAAAGAGTGGTTGCGGCACGTCGGCCTTGAGTTCAAGCCTGCCCTGGCTGAGATTAAAGGTGCTCAGCGCCATCAGCTTACCACCTGAAACAAAGAACAATTCTTTACTGTCGCCGCGCCAGTGAGGATTTGTGCCGCCGCTGGTTGAAACGCGCCACGAGCGCGCGGGCTGTGGGAACTGGGTCAGATAGACTTCCACGCGTCCTGAAGCGTCGGACTGATAAGCGAGCCAGTTCCCATCCGGTGAGACTTTGCCATTCCGTTCATCGGCGGTCGTGCGGAGCAAGGGCTGGGGCTGGCGTTCCCCAAACAGAGGGAGCCGCCAGATGTCGGTCCGCGTCTGTGGATCGCCCAGCGCGTAGATCAAAAACCGGCCATCCGGCGACCACGATAGCGGATAGGCTTGAGAACGTGTTGCCAGCAATCGCACTTCCGGCGTCTGGTCACCCAGCGGCTTCAGAAAAAGATTGGGCGGCGAGTTACGCGCCGAGGCAAAAGCCAACTGTTGGCCATCCGGCGACCAGACGGGGAAAAAGTTGGCGCTATCTATATTGGTTACGAAGCGGGTTGCTTCCCCTCCGGCCAGCTCAAGCAGCCAGAGCGAGTAGAGTTTACTTGGCTCATTACGGATGAGTGCCGCGCGGCGTTCATCCGGGGCCAGTGTAAAGTCTGTCCAGGGCGCTGCCGACCCAACACCCCCTAGCCGCTTCCCCTTGCGGTCGTACCAGGTCAGTTGCGCGACATCTACTTCTTTGTCTTGAATGAAAGCGAGTACACCATTGGCAGAGGTCGCAAACCGCGCGTTTCCCGTGGCACTGACAATCAAATTTTCGGCGACGCGAAACGGTTCGCCCTTCAATTCCAGCCTCGCGGGATCGAAGGCCCGCGCCAGCAGTGTCGTGCGATTGAGCGCATATAAAATATAGTTTGGCGCCGCCCAGGCAGCCCGCGTGGAATTTGCAATATCCGCACTTAATGGGATCAGCAACCTGCGCTCTTTGGCGCCGAGTGAACTCAGGTAGATGCCGTGGGCATCTCTCCCAAACAGATGAAACAGGTAATGCTGGCCATCCGGCAGGAAAGCGGGAAAGTCGTGATTGGTTTCTCCCTGTGCTGCATCCAGTTCGGTAATGGCTTCCGGCGTGCCGCCCGCTGCATTGACCCGCGACAGCGCCATCCCATCGCCCGAGCAGAAAATGATCACACCTTTCCGGTTCCAATCCCCGCCCCGCCCGGCTCCGGCTGGGCAGATGGTTTCGATCACGCCTGATGCGAGATCCAGTTTCTTCAGCTTGTTGTCGGCGAAAAAGGCCAGGTGGCGGCCATCCGGCGCCCAGAAAGGAGAATCCGCGCCCTCCGTCCCGGCGAGCAACTGATTCGTGAAGCTATCGAGCGGACGCAGCCAAAGTTGACGCTTGCCTGCGACGGTAGCGCTGAAAACAAGGCGGCGGCCATCGGGCGATAAAGCCAGGTCAGGAGCCAAAGAAGCGATTGCCTGTGTCCCTTTGGGTAAGATGAGTGAGGCGCGGGTGACCGGCGTCCCCGACAGCGCCGACAGTGAATGACGCCTATAGAGCAGCAATGACACTGTCATTGCCAGCAACAGACAGGCCGCCAGCCAGAGCCAGCGTTCACGCTTGCGGAGAAAGGCCGCAATTTTTTCCACCGCCCGGCTCGGCCCGACAGGTGGTAGTGGCGCCGGGGGCAAGCCGGAAGGGAGCGACAACGCTGCCAGTGCGAAGCTGAGGTCAGTGGCCGTTTGAAAGCGTCGTTCCGGTCGCTTCTCCAGACATCGCTGCACGATCTGGATAAGTGCCGGCGAAGACCGCCCATTTGTCAGGCTCAATTCCGGCGGCTCATCCTTCAGAATTGCATGCATCACTTCGACGGCCGACTCGCCGCTGAAGGGACGCTGCCCGCTTAGTAATTCGTAGAGAATCGTGCCAAAGGCAAAGATGTCGCTGCGGTGATCGGATTCCTCCCCGCGCACCTGTTCGGGCGCCATGTAGCCGATTGTGCCCAGCACTATCCCCGGACTGGTCAGACTCTCCTGGCGAAATTGCGTCGAGTTTTCCGAATTACCTTTGAGTTGGGTCACGGCTGGCTTCAGCTTGGCTAGACCGAAGTCGAGAATCTTGATGGGGCCGGGGGTAGTGACAAAGAGATTCTCCGGTTTGAGATCACGATGCACGATCCCTTTCTCGTGTGCGGCAGCCAGGCCCTGTGTGATCTGTTGTGCATATTGCAGCGCCTTGTGCAACGGCAGCGCGCCTCGCCGCAACTGTGTGCGCAGTTCTTCCCCTTCCAGTAACTCTGTCACAATGTAGGGCAAGCCATTGTGTGTCCCAATGTCGTGAACGGTCAAAATATTCGGGTGATTGAGCATTCCGGCTGCCTTGGCCTCCCGCTCGAAGCGGCGCAGACGGTCTGGGTCATTGGCGAAGGAAGCGGGCAGGACTTTGAGCGCCACGGCGCGGTCGAGTCGTGTGTCGCGCGCGCGGTAAACTTCGCCCATCCCGCCCGCCCCCAGCAGCGAAAGAATCCGGTAGTGACCGAACTGTTGTCCCACCGTCGCGGAGGGTTGATTTTGCACGAGCAGCGCGGCGGCCACGTTCATTGCCGGGCGGGAGAGAAACTCTGCTGATTCGGCCTGATGCGCCAACAACTTTTCGACCTCGATGCGCAAGTCGGCGTCATCGCCAGCGGCTTGTTTCAGAAAAGCCGCGCGCTCCTCGACACCGTATTCCAGGGCCTCATCAAACAGCTTGCCAACCTGTTGGTATCTTTCAGGAGTCATGTTGTCGCGCTTAATTGCTGATGCAGCCAAGCCTGGGCCATGCGCCAGTCGCGGCGCACAGTGCTCAATGAAACCTGCAACACTTCGCCGGCTTCTTCCAGGCTCAGGCCGCCGAAAAACCGCAGCTCGACTGTGCGCGCCTGACGGGGATCGAGTTTTTCGAGCGTCGTCAGCGCATCATCCAGTTTCACCAGATCGGGATTATTTCGAGCGCCAAGGTCTGCGGCTTCCGAAAGCGAAACCTGTATGGCTTGGCCGCCGCGCTTCGCGGCCTGCTGATCACGGGCAAATTGCACCAGGATATGACGCATCAGCGTCGCTGCCACGCCGAAGAAATGAGCACGATTCTGCCATTCGACCTGTTGCCAGTCAACCAGCCGCACGAATGCTTCGTTTACCAAGGCCGTCGTTTGCAAGACATGCCCACGCCGTTCACCCGCCATATAGCCGTGCGCCAATCGGTGCAGTTCGCGGTACACCAGCGGGGTCAGTTGGTCGAGTGCTTGCTGATCTCCCTGGTTCCAGGCAACCAGCAATTGTGTGATGGTCGGTGGTGAAGAAGATGGCATATCTACAGTCATATGGGACAACTAATGCCTCCATAAGGTAGCACAGCGGTTCCCCGCGGGCTATGACACCAGGGTGGCGCCGAAAATATATTTTCCAGCCATGAACACTTTTGCCCGCCGATTCCCCCTTATCAAATGAGGGCGGCTGGAATCAGTCGGCAAGTCCTCATTTCACCTGCATCGCAAGGGTGTAGGGCGTGACAATCTTTAACAAAATCAAGGAGATACATAATGAGCAAGATCATAAACCCCAACAATGGCATCGCGTTGCTTGCCCTAATGCTGTTAATGGGAAATACAACGAATACTAGCTGGGGCAAATCATTAAACGCAATTTCAGGAAATGATGAACTCAGGGGCAGCTTTTCGATTCCTGCTTCCGAGGCGCATATCAACGAGCTGACCTTAGGCAAAGACAAAAAGATGAGCGAGCCAACTGATGAATTTGGCACGAATGACACAATCTTCGCGGCGGTCGAAATCGCGGATAATGAGAAGACTGTCACGGTCAAAGGCAGGCTGCATGTCGTTGAGATCGAAGGCCAAAAACCGGGACCGATACCAGGGATTGAAGTGATCGTCACTATCAAAGGTGAAGGTACGGCAAACTTCCAGTTCAGCAAACCGACCAAGGGCTGGCCACATGGAAAGTATATGTTTGAGGCTTTGTTGATTAATGAAAACGGGAAAACGATAGATACCGGTTCGCACGAATTCATTGTGGATTGAGGTTCGCAGTTTCTCAATGCAGAGCGACCGTGCAAGCGGCACAAACGAACACATGAACAATTTAGGCGATGATCGCCTTGGGGGACCTTACAATGAATCATTATTTCATCGCACGTCCAGCGGCCTTGGCGGTTGCGACGTTCATGATCGTTGGTATTCTGGGGATTTATACATTTCCTTTGGTCACGAATGCCACCAGGGCGCAAGCCAAACCCGCAGGCAAGGGTAGTTTCAAAGTTGGCGCTTCGCCTTTACGTCGAGAGAAAAGCATCAAAGTCAATATGAGCGCCGAGGATCGCCAGGTCATGCAAGAGTTGGCAACTGAAATGAATAAGGTCTTCGTCTTGCCGCAGGATGTTTATCTTTCGGTGAACAACTGCGGAGTGGCGAATGCATTCTATGATCCAAACGCCCGTGAAATCATTATGTGTACGGAGCTGGCCAGGTTTTTTGAGCAAGCTTTTGCCAAAGAATTCAAGGACAAAGAGGAGGCTGCTGAGGCTGTAGATGACTCGACAATGTTTGTCTTCTTTCACGAACTGGGCCATGCCTTGATTGATATTTTCGATCTGCCTGTGACGGGCCGAGAGGAAGATGCAGTAGATCAACTCTCGACCCTGATCGTGGCAGATGGCAGTGAAGAAGGTGCCGCGTCAGTCTTTAATGGGGCGTTGTCATTTGCTATCACTGACGAAGGGGATTTGGATGAATCGGCTTTCTGGGATGAACATTCAATGGGTCGTCAGCGGTTTTACAACATCATTTGCCTGCTTTACGGACAAAACCCGAAGGCGCACAAAGATTTGGTGAACGAAGAAGTCCTGCCAAAAGCTCGCGCCCAACGCTGCCCGTCCGAATATCAGCGAACAGAAAAAGCCTGGGGCACCTTGTTGAGCCCGCACATGAAAAACTGACAGGCGGCTTTGCCTGTTTTCAATCAAGCCGTAAAACGGCAATTCAACTAACAAACAAACACTTCAAGATGAAGTGGAGAAAATTATTTTATGAACCTTACGAGAAAATTTTTGGTGATTGCTTTATTGGGGCTGATCACTCTGGCTACGGCATGTTCGTTTAATGTTTCGACGGCGAATATCGGCGGGCTAAAATTAGGCAAAGACAAAGAGATGCAGCAGGAAACCAAAACCTTTGAAGCAACTGAAACGATTTATTCAGCCGTTACGATTTCGAGTAATCCGGGCACGGTTAAGGTCAAAGGCAGCTTGCAAGTCGTCGAGATCGAAGGGCAAAAAGCCGGACCGATCCCAGGGACTGAAACGACTGTCACTATCGAAGGTGCAGGCACCGCAAACTTTAACTTTACCCCGCCAACCAACGGTTGGCCGCAAGGGAAGTATAAGTTTGAAGCCATGATGCTCAATGAAGACGGCGAGCAAAAAGATTCCAAGTCGCAGGATTTCACCGTGCAATGATCCACACCCGGCACTGAGACGCTTTAGCGGAGGGCGCTCAAAGGGCGAAAGCTTTGTGGGGCGATCCACCGGGGTCGTCCCTTTTCGAAAAACTTCCAGCCAGCATTCCCGAATCGGGAAATCACCTCAAATGCCATGACAAAAAAAGGGCGTCGAAATATTTTTCGAGTCATGAACACTTTTGCCCGCCGATTCCCCCTTATCAAATAAGAGCAATCAAAAAGAGATCGTGAAGATTGAGCCGGCAGGCTGACCGCGTGCAATGGCTGCCCCCCCTGCGGCTGACGGCAGGCCGTGTCGAGACCAAACAACCACCATTAAACCGTAGCGCTTCGTTCGGAAGCGTCGAAAGGAATACCTCATGAAAAAGCTGGCTTTCCTCGGAATCACCCTGACTCTGCTGCTCAGTCCCGGACTGTGGCAACAGGAACATTTGGCTGCGGCCAAAGCTGCCCCTGCATCTACAACCTTCTTCGTGACCAACACCAGCGATTCCGGCTTCGGCTCACTGCGGCAAGCCCTTCTGGATGCCAATGCGAATCCAGGGGCAGACATCATTGATGCAACCGGCGTGACGGGGACCATTACGGTGAACCCGGCCAATTATTTTCTGTTGATTACTGATGATGTCAGCATCAACGGCCCGGGCCAGGCGAACCTCACCATCAGCGGCGGCAATGCTTCCCGAATTTTCTGGATTCAGAACGGCACGATCACCATTCAGAACCTGACGCTGGCCAATGGCTTTGCCAGGGGCGGCAATGGCGGTGGCGGCGGTATGGGCGCGGGCGGCGCGATTTTCATGCACGAAGGCAAGCAAGGAACCAACCACAGAGATGTCGCGAGCGGCAACCTGAATCTAACGCTCGTCAATGTCACACTGAGAAACAACTCTGCGCAAGGCGGCAATGGCGGGTTGGGCAATAGCGGCGGCGGCGGCATGGGCGGCAACGGCGGACTCGGAATTAGCGGCGGCGGCGTGCTGGGCAATGGCGCGGGGTCGGCGGCTGGCAGTGTTACCAATGCCTCTGGCTCTACGCCGGGGGAGAACGGAGGAATTCCGATTTTTGGCAAAGGCGGATCCGAGTCCGGAATTACCAGAGATTTTGGCGGCTTTGGTGGTGGTAGTTATCGCGGGATTGCGGGCTTTGCCGGTGGCGGCGGCTACAGTGTTGACGGTGGCGGTTCTACCGGCCTCGGCGGCTTTGGCGGCGGTGGCGGCGGCGCGGGCACTGACAATGGATTTCTCAACAACGGTGGCGCTGCTGGCGGTTTTGGCGGCGGCGGCGGCGGACTGCAAAACCGTTGCATGACTTGTAGTGACGACGGATTTCCGGTGGGGCAGCGGGATGGTGAAGCAGGCTTTGGCGCCGGCAGGGGAACGACCATTGGCGGCGGAGGCCTGGGCGCGGGCGGCGCGATCTTTGTCGCCAGCGGTGTTCTAACGATGCGGAATGTCAACTTTGAAAACAACTCGGCGACAGGCGGAACGGGCGGCAATAATGGCCAGGGCCTGGGCGGCGCGCTGTTTATTTTCAACAAACTGGACAACGGCGGAGCCACCGCTCCCGGCACGACCAACGACCCGCAGGTTTCGGGTTGCAACGTTAATTATTCGAACAACACAGCCTCGACCGGTAACAATAATGCGTATGGCAACGTCGGCGTCGCGACCGGATGCGGACCAGCGTGTCCCTCCTTGCTGACGGTGAACAATCTCGGCGATGCCGAGGACGCTGTGTCCGGTGACGGCGCCTGCGCCACCAGCGGCGGAGTTTGCACTCTGCGCGCGGCGATTCAGGAAGCCAACGCGATCCCGGCTTGCACGCCGCTGACGATCAACTTCAGCGTGACGGGGGTGATCAATCTGGCGACGAAGTTGCCATTCCTGAGTCATCCCAATCTAACCATCAATGGGCCGGGCGCGAGCCAACTGACCGTGCGCCGGAGCACCGT
The DNA here is from genome assembly GCA_021155085.1 of Heliomicrobium sp. Taxonomy (GTDB): domain Bacteria; phylum Acidobacteriota; class Blastocatellia; order RBC074; family RBC074; genus RBC074. Next base: position 75,809 of record JAJNQA010000109.1, read on the forward strand.
CGGGGGTACGCCGGACTTCAACATTTTCACGATCACCGGCGCAAGCGTACGGCTGGCTGGACTGACGATCAGCAATGGCAAATTGCCGAATAACAACTATGGTGGGGGATTGGATACCAGTCCTGGCACGACGGTGACGCTGGAGAGCTGCGTCGTCTCCGGCAATTCAACCGTTTATTTTGGTGGCGGCATTACTTCAATTGGAGGCACGCTCATCCTGAACAATTGTTTGATCAGCGGCAACCAGGCTGGCAACGCCGGTGGCGTGTGGATGTTTGGCGGGAACCTGACGATGTCGAACACCACCATTAGCGGCAACACCGCCGTTGGTCAAGATGGTGGCATTTTGTTTCAAAGTGGCGCGACAGGGATGCTGACCAATTGCACGATCAGTGGCAATACGGCGGGTAGCTTCCCCGGCGGGCTGCGTATCATAAACGGCAACACCGTTACCTTGAGCAACTGCACCGTGACCGAAAATCACAGCAACGGTAGTGTTGGCGGCATCCAGGTCGTTGGTTCACTCAGCGCACTGCGGTTGCAAAACACCATTGTCGCCAACAATGTCGGGCCGAATTTTGTCAACAATAGTGGAACGGTTACCTCCCTGGGCAACAATTTGACCAGCGACTCTGGCGGCGGCTTGCTGACCGGCCCCGGCGATCAAATCAACACCAATCCGCTGCTGGCGCCGCTCGCCAATTACGGCGGGCCGACGCTAACACACGCGCTGTTGCCCGGCAGCCCAGCCATCAACGCGGGTACGAATAGCGGCGCACCCACCACCGATCAACGCGGCATTGCGCGCCCGCAGCAAAGCACCGTGGACATCGGAGCTTTTGAATCGCGCGGTTTCTCGCTGGCAATTGCGGGCAGCAACAATCAATCCGCCCCAGTGAATACCGTTTTCCCGAATCCGCTGGCGGCACTGGTCACCAGTAGTTTCGGCGAACCGGTGCAAGGCGGCGTTGTCACTTTCACGGCACCGGGCAGCGGAGCCAGCGCAACCCTCACGGGCAATCCGGCAACGATTAACGCCAGCGGTCAGGCCAGCGTCAATGCCACGGCGAATAACTTTATGGGCGCCTATACCGTCAGCGCATTGGCGAATGGCGGCAACACAGTCGGCTTCACGCTGACCAATACCTGTCAGGCCTTTACCATCAGCCCCTCGCCGTTGCCGGCTGGTGTTGTGGGCACGCTTTACAACCAGACACTCACTGCCAGTCCGGCAGTCAGCGCGCCATTCAGTTTCGTGGTGACAACCGGCGCATTGCCGCCGGGACTGAGTCTGACAAGTGCGGGCGTGCTGAGCGGAACACCGACAACGACGGGCACATTCAATTTTACGGTGACGGTGACGGGCAATGGTGGCGGTTGTTCGACGGCGGTGCGAATGAGTCTGACGATTGCCTGCTCCACGATCACGCTGACCCCGACGACGCTGCCTGCCGGGGCGGCGGGCATTGCGTATTCGCAAAGCCTGAGCGTTTCCCCCGCCGGCGCCTACAATTTCTCGCTGGTGCAGGGGAATCTGCCCAGCGGCCTGACGCTTCACCCGCAGACCGGCGTGATCAGCGGCTTGCCGAGCGCAATTGGAACCGTCAGCTTCATCATCAAGGCACAGGCGGGCAACGGTTGCAGTGGCACGCAAGCCTTCACGCTTCAGATTAACTGCCCCGTGGTGTCCTTGAATCCGGCGAGTCTGCCGAACGGCTCAACCGCGGCGGCTTATAATCAAACTCTGTCGGCCACACCCGCCGGTGGCAATTACAGCTTCAGCGTTGCGGGACAATTGCCGCCGGGCTTGAACCTGAATTCGGCAACGGGAAGCCTGGCCGGCAGGCCAACCGCGAACGGCACGTTTAACTTCACAGTCACGGCTACCGGCTTCGGCGGCTGCGCGGGCAGCAAGGTGTACTCAATCACCGTTGGCAACGGCGGCTGTCCGACCATCACGCTGGCGGACCTGCCGAACGGCTCGCCGGGACAGCTTTACAGCAATTCGGTGACGGCTGGCCCGAGCGGCCAATACAACTACGCCGTGACGGCGGGAAGTTTGCCACCGGGCTTGACGCTTTACGGCAGCTTTGGGCTGATTTACGGGTACCCGACGACAGCAGGGACTTTCAACTTCACCATTACGGCCACCGATTCCACCAACTGCACGGGCAGCAAGAGCTATTCACTGGTGATTGGCGGCGCGTCAGTGCGGTCGCTGGTCTTCGGGGATTTCGACGGCGATGGTAAGGCGGATTTGTCAGTCTGGCGCGGTTCATCGGGCGAATGGCTGACCGTCGGCAGTAAGGACGGTCAGCCGCAAACCGAAGTCTGGGGAATGAGCGCGGCTCCGTATTTCGACCAAATGACGCCGGGCGATTACGACGGCGACGGCAAGATGGACAAAGCTGTTTTTCGGAGACAAACAGGCGAATGGCTGATCAAGTGCAGTTCGGATGGCGCGGTGACGGCAAAGATCTGGGGCATGGCGACGGATGTTCCGGTTCCCGGCGATTACGACGGTGACGGCCAGACGGACATCGCCGTTTGGCGCGGCGCAGAAGGTCATTGGTACATCCTGCGTAGTTCCGACAATCAAACCGAAACCGTCTTTTGGGGGACGAGCAATGCGCCGTACCGCGATTTGCCGGTGGCCGCCGATTACGACGGCGACGGCAAAACGGACATTGCCGTCTTCCGCCAGCAAAACGGCCACTGGTACATCCGGCAAAGTTCGGATGGCGCAGTGATTGATAAAGCCTGGGGCCTGGGCACGGATGTGCCTGTGGCGGCGGATTACGATGGCGACGGCAAGGCGGACATCGCTGTCTGGCGCGGCGCGGAATCGAATTGGTACGTGCTGCGGAGTTCGGACAGTGCGGTGCAAGGCTTTTCCTGTGGAACGGGGGCGCTCGGCGATATTCCCGCTCCCGCCGACTACGACGGCGATGGCAAGGCAGATGCGGCAGTCTGGCAAGCATCTTCAGGAAGTTGGAACCTGCGACACAGCACAGATGGGTTGCCATCCACGCAGAGGCAGGGACGAAATGGCGATGTCCCGGTAACCACAAAATGGCGTCCCTAATTCCGCAGTAAAACTCCATTGTAACAACGGGCCGGTCATCACTGATCGGCCCGTTTTGTGTTTTTGTTTGTCTTGCCACCCGCATGGTGACCGGCTAGTATGCCGCCGCTCTCTGGGCACCCGCGACTGACGCTCCCAAAACGTAACCACGATGAAAACGCATTGGTGCTGGATTATTCCCGGAATCCTGTTCGGCAGTTTTCTGTCCGCCGCAGGGAAGGTGTGTGCTCAGCCGCAGCCAGGTTCGCGCGGTGAGTATTTGATCACCGCCTGGACGACCGAACAGGGGCTGCCCCACAGCACCATCCACAGCATCCGGCAAACGCGGGACGGGTATTTGTGGATGGCGACTCTCGATGGGCTGGTGCGCTACGACGGCGTCCGGTTTACAGTTTTCGACAAAAGCAACACGCCGGGCTTCACTACCAACCGGCTGACCTTTTTGTTTGAAGATCAGGACGGCACGCTCTGGATCGGCACGGAGGACGCGGGGCTGATGCGTTATGCGAACGGCATCTTTTCCAGCCTCACGACAAAAGATGGCTTGCCACACAACCACGTCCTGAACATTCAATCGGACAATGCGGATGGATTGCAGATTACAGTGCCAGGGGCTTTTGTTTTCTGGCGGCAGAACCGGCTGATCCACGATCCCGACAAGCTGGTTCAGCGCCTGACCAAACGGTATTTCGCTCCGTCCGGCGCAATGTGGACAGCGGATCAAACCGGACTCCGGTGCGTCAAAGACGGCGTGACCACCAACTACCCGCTGCTGATTGACCCGGATACCAATCACGTCGCAGTCTTTTACGAAGACCGGCAGGGCGCGCTGTGGTTTGGCGTCGCAACGCCAGCGCTCTTCAAAATCAAGGACGGCGTCGTCACACGGTACGCCGCGCCGGACAGTCTGCCCGCCGGAGTGCGGTGGCGAAAGTTTTGCGAAGACCGCCAGGGAAATCTATGGATCGGCACTCTGGGCGGTGGTTTGTTGCGGTTCCACAATGGACAATTCACCGGTTACACCCAACAGGACGGGCTTTCCGACAACAAGATTCAGGACTTTATGATTGACCGCGAAGGCAATCTTTGGGCGGGAACCAATACCGGCGGGCTGAATCGCCTGACCCGCCGGTTTCTGACGGAAGTTTCCACGGCCAATGGCCTGGCCAACAACAACGTTTACCCCATTCTGCAAGACCATGCCGGAGCCGTCTGGATGGGCGCGGACAGTCACCTGTCGCGCTACGCGGAAGGAAAACTCGACAACTTCGACTTGAAGGACGAACGGGGAATCGGGATTCACGCACAGGCGTTGTTTGAAGACAGCACGGGACGGTTCTGGGTCGGTCAGTACGCCGGGGTGGGATGGATCGCGAACAACCGGTACAACCATGCCGGATTTTTCTCAACGCGCGCCGTGCTGGCGATTCACGAAGACCGGCGCGGCGACCTGTGGTTCGGCACGGAAAACGGATTGTTCAAATGCAAAGCCGGCGACTGCACGGAATACAACACCGGCCATGGGCTGCCGGATAAAAACGTGAAAGCGATTCACGAAGACCGGCAGGGCGCGCTGTGGATCGGCACCTACGGCGGGCTGGCTCGATTGATGGATGGCAAATTCACTTCCTGGACAGAACGCGAGGGCCTGGCCAGCAACCGCGTTCGCTACATTCACGAAGACGCCGAAGGAACCTTCTGGATCGGAACTTATGACGGCGGCCTGAGCCGGTTCCGGGACGGGCGATTCACGAACTACAACCTGCAAAACGGCCTGTATAACAACGGCGTGTTTCAGATTCTGGAAGATGCGCGCGGAAGCTTCTGGATCGGTTGCAACAAAGGCATTTACCGCGTCAGCAAACAGCAGCTCAACGATTACGCCGATGGCAAACTTTCTTCGATCATCTGCACGGCTTATGGCAAACAGGACGGAATGCCGAATATCGAGTGCAACGGAGGGCGGCAACCGGCGGGCATCCGCGCCAATGACGGGCGATTGTGGTTTCCGACGCAGGGCGGCGTGGTCGTGATTGACCCGGAATCCGCGCCGATCAATTCCCTGCCGCCGTCCGTGCGCATCGAATCGGTCACGCTCGACCGGCGCGCGGTGGATTTCCGCGACGAAGTGCGTCTGGCGCCGGATCGAAAATATCTGGAAATCAGTTATACGGGCCTGAGCTTCATCAAACCGGAATTGGTTCGCTTCCGCTACCGGCTGGCGGGCCAGGACGCCGACTGGCAGGACGCAGGCACGCGCCGCGTGGCGTATTACTCCTATTTGCCGCCCGGGCAATACACTTTCCTGGTCACGGCAGCCAACAGCGACGGCGTCTGGAACCCGGAAACCGCCAGCATACGCATTGTCGTGCTGCCGCCGTTTTGGCGGACGACGTGGTTTTTGTCGCTCGCCGGTCTGAGCCTGTGCGGTTTGGTGTTTCTTCTTTTTTGGCTTCGCGTCGCTCAACTGCGCCGCGCACATGCGGCGCAGGAAAAATTTTCGCGCCAGTTGCTGGAATCACAGGAACGCGAACGCCAGCGCATCGCCGCCGAATTGCATGACAGTCTGGGCCAGAGCCTGCTGATCATCAAAACGCGCGCTTTCCTGGCGCAGGAATCGCTGACCGGTCACGACGACGCGCTGGAACAGATGGAGGAAATTACCGCCGCCAGCGCCCACGCCATCGAAGAGGTGCGCGAAATCGCCTACAACCTGCGCCCGTATCAGATCGAAAACTTCGGCCTGACCAAAACCATCCGCGGCATGTGCCAGCAGGCCGAACGCACTTCCGGCATTCGCTTCACCGCCGAGTTGCAGAACATTGACGGATTGTTTTCCAAGGAGGCCGAACTGAACGTGTATCGAATCGTCCAGGAAAGCGTCAACAACATCCTCAAACATTCCCGGGCGACCGAGGCCAGACTGACGCTGGAACGCGCCGGGCGGGAAGTGCGGCTGGGCATTGCCGACAACGGGCGCGGCTTTGCGATTGCGGATGGCGGATTGCGGATTGCGGAGTCTTCCGCTGATGCCGTATCGTCCACCGCCAATCCGCACTCCGGTGGTTTTGGGTTGATTGGCCTGGCAGAGCGCGTGCGTATGTTAAAGGGCACGCTCGCCATTGAAACCTCCGGCGGAAAAGGAACCGCGATTACCATCAGTTTGCCGATTCAGGAAGGGAGTCGTTTCAACGAAACCAATGGAACCAACTGAAGTGCGAATCCTGATTGCCGATGATCACCCGGTTTTTCGCGCCGGGCTGCGGCAGGTCATCGAACGCGCGCCGCACCTGCGCGTCGTTGCCGAAGCGGAAGACGGCGAAGCGGCCTTGCGCCAAATTCAGGAACTGTCGCCGCAAGTGGCCCTGCTGGATTTGGACATGCCCTTGCTGAATGGATTCGGCGTGGCGCGCCGCGTGCGAAAGGAAACCTGGCCCGTCGCGCTGGTCTTTCTGACCATGCACAAAGATCAGCTTTATTTCGATGAAGCCTTTGACCTGGGCGCGCGCGGCTACTTGCTCAAAGACGGCGCACCCGCCGACATCGTCACCTGCCTGGAAACCGTGGCCGCGGGGAAAACATTTATCAGCCCGGCGCTCACCGCTTTTCTGGAAGACCGGCGCGCGCGTCAGGTCTCGCCACTGCCCGCATCCGGCTTGCAGGAACTGACCGCCGCCGAACGCCGCATCCTGCGCATGCTGGCCGATTGCAAAACCAGCCGCCAAATCTCCAACGACCTGGGCGTCAGCATCCGCACCATTGAAAACACTCGCGCCCGCATTTGCCAGAAACTCGACCTGCGCGGCAGCCACGCCCTGGTCAAATTCGCCATCCAGCACAAAGCCGGCCTTGATTGATCTCTCTCGACCAGATCATATGGCATTTGGCATTGAAATCGGATTGCCTGATTGACTCTCCATAACGGGCGACCGAACAGAGATTTCTGCGCGTAAGAAATCCTTTTTTCATCACAAAGGATCAAGGGGACAAAGGAACAAAGGGGCTGAAGGGGAGAAAGCGTTTCTCTTCCTCCACAAACTTTGTCCCTTTGATCCTTTGTCCCTTTGTGTTGAATATGATGACCCATTGAAATTCCAGTAGTGCCAAAAAGAGAGTAGTTCTACTCTCTCCGCCTTCCTACCCTTCGCCGCACAATCCGCCTGCTTGCCGGAAAATCGTTGCGGCAAAACCAAACAGAAAATTGTCATGAAGGTTCTGATTGTCGAAGACAACGCCGAAATGCGCCGTTTGCTGCGCCTGTTGATTGGGCGGCTGGCCGACACCGTCTACGAGTGCGCGGACGGCGCGGAGGCGCTGGAAACGTACGCCGCGGAACATCTGACCGCATCCGACTGGGTGTTGATGGACATCGAAATGCCCCGGCTGAACGGGCTGCAAGCGACGCGGGAAATGAAACATCGCTGGCCCGACGCCCGCGTCTGCATCGTCACCGGGCACTCCCAACCCGAATGGCGCGAAGCGGCGCAGGCGGCGGGCGCCAGCGGCTACGTTTTGAAAGAACAATTGCACACCGTACGCCGCATTCTCCAAACCACATAACCCCGGCGACGGTGAAATCGAGCCGCCACCAGCGCGGACAACACAACTCTCCATAAAACCCCATTCACGCCGCCACCTTGGCGCGCCCCCTTTTGAGGAGCAGAAGATGCAGACAAAGCACACCTTTTCGGCTTTTGCCCGTTCGCAACGAATTGTCCACCGCGCCGGATTCACGGTTTTTACGCTCGGTTTATTGCTGATCGCCGGACTGATGACCAGTTCCATCGCCCGGTTCGCCAATCGTGGCGCGCAGGCAGCGGCGCTGATGACGAACTTCACCGTCAATTCTACGGCGGATGGCACGCTGGCGGCGCTGGCTGTCAACACAACCTGCGACCTGCGCGAAGCCATTGCCGCGGCCAACACCAATGCCGCAGTCGGTCAGTGTCCGGCGGGAATGGCCGGGATGGACACGATTACCTTTGCTCCGAATGTGACCGGGACAATCACGCTGTCGGCGGGCGAATTATTGATCGGCCAGGCGCTGACGATAACAGGTCCAGGGGCCGGTTCGCTGACCATCAGCGGAAACCAGGTCAGCCGTGTCTTTAACATTGCGGCGGGCAATTTTGACGTCACGCTCAGCGGATTGACGATTGCAAACGGCCAGGTGAAAGGCGCCGATATCACCCCGATTGCCGGCAACAGCGAGGGCGGCGGCATTCGCAATGCCAGCATCGGAACGGTGGAAATCGCCAACTGCACGCTTTCCGGCAATTCCGCCATTGGCGGTGAGGCGAGAGCCGAACCGCCGACCGATCCCGAAACATTTCCTCCTCCTCTAACCGGCGGGAAAGGCAATGGCGGCGGCATCTTCAATGCAGACGCGGGAACAATCAGGGTCATCAACAGCACACTCACCACGAACTCCGCCACTGGAGGGAAAGCTGGCGTCTTTGCCTACCTGACGGGCGGCGACGGCAATGGCGGCGGCATTTTCAATGCCGGTGCCGGAATGATCAGTATCATCAACAGCACACTCACCGCGAACTCCGCCACTGGAGGGAAGCCTATGAGCGAATTTCTCTACCTGACGGGCGGCAAAGGTAATGGCGGCGGCATTTTTAATGCCGGCACCGGAACGATAAGAGTCGTCAACAGCACATTCACTGCGAACTACGCCACTGGCGGGGAGGCTAGCGGCACTCTCGAGGTGAGGGGCGGCGACGGCAATGGCGGCGGCATTTTCAATGCCGGCACCGGAAGAATGGAAATTACCACCAGCACTGTTTCCGGCAACTCCGCCCGTGGCGGCAACGCCAGTGGCCAACAAGGGGCTGCCTTGAGCGGGGCGATCTTCAGCGGGGCAGGCAACGGCGGCGGCATTTTAGTTGCCAACACTGCAACCGTGGAAATCACTAACAGCAGTGTTTCCGGCAACTCCGCCACTGGCGGCACCTGCTTTGCTGCATCGGGCGGCAGCAGCGGGCCGGGCAATGGCGGCGGCATTTTCAACGCAGGCGCCGGAACCGTGAACCTGCTGAACAGCCATCTCACCGGCAATTCCGTTAGTGATGGTGACGCCACTGGAATTACCTCTCCTTCCAGCGGAAGCAGTGGCGGCGGCATTTCCAACGCGGGGGCTGGAACGGTAAGCCTGACCATCAGCACAGTTTCCGGCAACGTCGCCAGCACCAACGCCAACCTCTATGCCCCTCCCGCTCCGGCCAGGGGAGGCGGCATTTTCACGACAGGGACGTTGACCCTTATCAACAGCGTTCTTAACGGCAATTCCGCCAGAGCCGACAATATCAGCAGCGACGGCAACTTACCCTTCCCCTACCTGCAGGGTGGCAGCACCAGAGGCGGCGGCATTTTCAACGGAGGCGCCGGAAGGGTTCATCTGCTCAACAGCAGGCTATCCGCCAACTCCGCCACCGGCAGTAACGTCATCTGCGGTTGCAGCAACAACGGCGGCAACAGCGAAGGCGGCGGCATTTTCAATACGGATCAGGCAAGTGTAAAGATCACGGACAGCACACTTTCCGGCAACTTCGTCACCGGTGGCAGCGCCGACGGCGTCAATGCCGGTTTCGGCGCCAGCAACGCGGCCGGTTTTGCCACCGGTGGCGGCATTTTCCACGCCGGCACGGGAATGATGGAAATCACCAACAGCACACTTTCCGGCAACTCCGCCACTGGCGGCAACGCCAATAGCAGCGGCGAAGGTGTGAACGTTGGTGGAGAAAGCGGCGGCGGCGGCATTTATTACGCCGGAGCAGGAACGGTAACCTTAACCAGCAATACTCTTTCCGAAAACTTTACCACCGGCGGCAGCGCCGTTGGCAGTACCTTTCCCAACGGCAACCAGCCAGGCAGCGGCAATGGCGGCGGCATTAGCAACAGTGGCACGGGCGCAATCAACACTCGCAATACAATCATCGCCGGCAACACGGCCTCGACCAACGGCCCCGACGTTTTCGGCGCGGCCACCTCACAGGGCTGCAACCTGATTGGCGATAATACCGGCGCAACGCTCAACGCCCAGATGCCCAACGATCAAGTCGGCGTTTCCGGCGCGCCGATCAACCCCTTGCTGGGGCCGTTGCAGATCAATGGCAGTTTCACCCAAACGCGCCGCCCGCTTCCCGGCAGCCCGGCAATTGACAAGGGCAACAGCTTTGGCCTGGCGACCGACCAGCGCGGCTTTCAACGGCCGTTGGACAATCCGGCAATTCCAAATGCGGCAGGCGGCGACGGCAGCGACATTGGCGCGGTCGAACTTTTCGCCGACAGCATCACAATGGGAATGATCCCGTTGACGATTGATCCGGCCAGCAATCCGGCGGGCGCAGCCACGGAACTCATCACTGCCATCAATCAGGCCAATGAAGACCCCGCAGCGACGACCATCAAGCTGCTTTGCGGCGTTTACACGCTGACCCAGCGCGGCGACCCGAACAACTTTTACGGCTTCAACGGACTGCCCGCGATCACCAGCAACGTCATCATCGAAGGCAACGGCGCAATCATCGAACGCAGCAGCGCTCCCGGCACGCCCACGTTCCGGCTTTTCGCCATTGCCCGGCAAGACCCAATGACGGGCGCGGCGCTCGCCACGCCGGGCAGTTTGACGCTGCGGCAAGTGACTTTGCGCGGCGGTTTGGCGCAGGGCGGCGCGGGCGGCGCGAGTTCAGACAATGGCGGCGGCGGCGGCGGCGCGGGTCTGGGCGGCGCAATTTACAACGGCGGCCTGCTGACCGTGACCGAAAGCACGCTGACACAAAACACGGCGCAGGGAGGAGCCGGCGGCAACTCGGTTTCCGTTTCCGGCAGTGAGCAAACCCAGGGCGGCGGCGGCGGCGGACTGGGCGGCAATGGCGGCGCGAGTGTTGGCGACAGAGCCGATGGTGGTGGCGGCGGCGGCTTCGGCGGCAATGGCGGATCAGGCGAAGGAAACGGCCCGGGCGGCGGCGGCGGCGGGACCATCACTGATGGCAGTCCCAACAATGGAGGCACGCCCGGCGCGGGCGGCGGAATGTTCAACGGTGGCAACAGCCGCGGTGAATTTGGCGGCTTTGGCGGCGGCGGCGGCGGCAACAGCAGTGTCGGCAGCAGCGAGCCAGGCGGCCCCGGCGGACTTGGCGGTGGAGGAGGCGGCGGCGGCGACGTTGGCCCTGGCGGCCCTGGTGGATTTGGCGGCGGCAGCGGCGGCAGCGGCGACGCAAGCAGCAACCATAATACTTTCGGCGGTTTCGGTGGCGGCGTAGGTGGCGGTTTTAACGGCACTGGCGGCTTCGGCGGCGGTTCAAGCAATGATACCAATGGCGGCAGTGGCGGCGCAGGACTGGGTGGGGCGATTTTTAACGACGGTGGCACGCTCAATCTTAACAACTCCACACTCTCCGGCAACGTTGCTCTCGGCGGTGCGGGAGGCGCCAGCTCCACACCGGCACTGCCCGGATCAGGCCTGGGCGGCGGCATTTTCGCTCGCAACGGCAGTGTGACCATCAACCACCTCACCCTGAACAACAACACGGCAGCGCAGGGCGGCGGCTCAATTTATCTGCTTGGCGACGGCGAAACCGTTTACCTGGACGGCGCGCGGACGATGGTCAGACCGGGCGATTCCACCAGCGTCAGTTTCAATCTTCGCAACTCGATTTTCGCCAACACGCCCGGTGGTGCGAGTGATGCGTTCGTCAATACAATCAATGGCGGCGCGGCGATCCCCGGCACGAACACCAACAACCTGGCTGAAAGCAACGGCGGCGCACCGGGCGCGGATGCCAACGATCTGCCGGGCGTCACCCAAACAGCGGACCCGCTGCTCGGCGCGTTGACCGCAGCCAACTGCGCCTCTGGCGGATGCCGCACGCCTGTCCATCCGCTCACCGCAGGCAGTCCCGCCATCAACTCAGCAGGCGCGGGCGGCGCGGCAATTGACCAATGCGGCACGACTCGCCCGCCGGGCACAGCCGACATCGGCGCGTTTGAATACAATACGCCGCCCGTCGTGATTGGTCAGATCGTCACGCTCAAAGCCGGCAGCAACCCGGTCAGCCTGCCCATCGCCACGGTCAGCGATGCGGATCAAGCGCCCAACACACTGAACCTGACGATCAATGGCGGCAGCAGCGCCGCCAGCAACGGCATCACCGTCACCGGTTTGAATATTGATCCATCGGGCATCGTCACGGCGCAGATCGGCACAACCTGCGCGACGATGAGCGGCAGCACAAACTTCGCGCTACTGGTCACCGACAACCAAAACGCAACAGGCGCAGGCACGCTGACCGTCAACGTACAACCGAATACGCCGCCCGTGTTGACATACAACCCGCAGAGCGTTGTCGCCGGCACGACGCCCGGTTTCACTCCGTCGGCAGGCCCCGGCGACAATGGCACATTCGGCAACATCACACTGACCAGCATCACACCCGCAACAGGCCTAGGCCTGAACGTCAATCCGGCAAGCGGCGCCGTCAGCGTGACGGGCGCAACGCTCGCCGGAAATTACACCGTCGTCATCAGCGTGGCTGACAATTGCGGCGCGGCCACCAACGCCACATTCACCATCAATGTCACCTGCCCCGCGATCAACATCAATCCGGCCAGTTTGCCCGGCGCGACAGTCAACACGGCCTATCCGCAAACGATTACCACCAGTCCGGCGGGAACGGCTTACTCGTTTGCGCTGACCGGCGGATTACTGCCCGCGGGCTTGTCGCTGAACAACAACGGCAGTTTCAGCGGCGCGCCGACGCAGAGCGGCGTGTTCAACTTCCGCGTGACGGCCACTGGTTTTGGTTCTTGCAGCAGTTTCCGCGATTACGTGCTGACGGTCGGTTGTCCCACCATCACGGTGAATCCGGCAACGCTCACCAATGGCGCAATCGGCGCGAGCTACAACCAGACCATCAGCGCCACCCCCGCCGGAGCCTACAGCTTCAGCGTCACTTCCGGCGCGCTGCCGCCGGGATTGATGCTCAACGCCGCCAGCGGCCTGCTCAGCGGCACACCCACACAAAGCGGCACCTACAACTTCCGCATCACGGCCTCGGCGGATGGCTGCGCGGGCGGGCGCGATTACACTGTTAGCATCGGCTGTCCGGCAGTCACACTGGCTTCGCTCGGCAATGCCACGGCGGGGACAAGTTACTCCGGCAGCGTCGCGGCTTCGCCAGCGGGCAGTTATACCTACTCGTTGACTGCGGGCAACCTGCATGCTGGATTGACACTGAATCCTTCGACGGGCGCAATGACAGGCCTTCCAACCGTGACCGGAAGCTACAACTTCACCGTCAAAGCGCAAACGCCGAACGGATGCAGCGCCACCCAAAGTTACACGCTGACGGTCGCTTGTCCGGCGATCACGCTTTCGTCGCTGGCCGCGCCGACCGTGAATTCCCCCTACAACCAAACCGTCACCGCGTCGCCGTCCGGCAGCAGCTTCGGTTTCGCGGTGACGGCGGGGGCTTTGCCTGCGGGCTTGACGCTCAATTCCGCCACGGGCGTCATCAGCGGCACGCCTACCGTCAGTGGCTCTTTCAACTTCACGATCACGGCATCAGGATTTTCCGGCGGCTTCGGCGGATGCGCCGGAGCGCGTGCGTACAGCTTCACGCTCGGCAACGGCGGATGCCCGACAATCACGCTGGCCGATTTGCCCAATGGTCAGCCCGGACAGCTTTACAACGCTTCGACGACGGCTTCGCCATCGGGCGGTTACAGCTACGCCGTGACTTCGGGCAGCCTGCCGCCGGGACTGACGTTGTATGGCAATTTGGGAATGCTCTTCGGTTATCCAACACAGGCGGGAACCTTCAACTTCACCGTGACGGCAACCAATTCCGGCAACTGCACGGGCAGCAAAACCTATTCGGTGCAGATTGGCGGCGCGGCTCTGCGGTCGCTGGTGTTCGGCGATTTCGACGGCGACGGCAAGGCCGACTTGTCGGTCTGGCGCGGCGCTTCGGGCGAGTGGCTGACGATCAACAGCAGCGATGGCCAGTCGCGGACCGAAGTCTGGGGCACGAGTGCGGCTCCGTACTTCGATGTGATGACGCCGGGTGATTTCGACGGCGACGGCAAGATGGATGCAGCGGTCTTCCGCCGGGGCATTCAGACGGGACAAGATGGCGAATGGCTGATCAAACGCAGTTCGGATGGCGCAGTGACTGCGAAAGTCTGGGGCGTCGCGACGGATGTTCCCGTGCCGGGCGATTACGACGGCGACGGCAAAACCGATCTGGCCGTCTGGCGCGGCGAGCAAGGAAATTGGTACATCCAGCGAAGCTCCGACAATCAAACCGAAACCGTGTTCTGGGGAACGAGCAATGCGCCGTACCGCGATTTGCCCGTCGCTGCCGATTACGACGGCGACGGCAAAACGGACATTGTCGTCTTCCGCCAGCAGAAGGGGCACTGGTACATTCGGCAAAGCTCCGACGGTTCAACCATCGTCAGATATTGGGGTGTGGGAACGGATGTACCGGTCGCCGCCGATTACGACGGCGACGGCAAAGCAGACATCGCCGTCTGGTGCGGGTCGGACACCAACTGGCACATCCTGCGGAGTTCGGACGGAATGACGCAAAGCATTTCCTGGGGAGCTTCGACGCTCGGCGATTGGGCGGTGCCGGGAGATTTCGACGGCGATGGCAAGGCGGACGTGGCGGTCTGGCGCGCGCTGGAAGGGGTTTGGTACGTGCAGTTTTCGGGGGAGCCAGGGGGAATCAGCAAAGCGCTGGGACGGTCAGGCGACATTCCGGTCAACAGGCGATAACGGCGAGGCCTGACGGCAGCGCCCGGAGCTTTCAGCGGAGCAGACAAACGGAGGTAAAACGCGGGCCCCAGATTAATCACGATTACTTTGGTTTGGTTTCGCGTTTTGCCGCTTTGCGTTTTGGCGAAAAAGGAGTATTTTGCTGCCGCTCTCACAACCTACAGGAGACCTCCCCATGTCACATCAAATTTCTCGCCTGCCCAGGCGCGGCCTGCGGCTACTATTGCTATGTCTGCTCGTTCTGATTGCGCAACCCGGCTGGTTTAGGCAAACCGGTGCGGCCAATTTCGTTGCGCCGGCAGCGCCCGTTGCCACCTTTGCCGTCACCACCGCCGTGGACGAAGACGACGGCACACCCAACCCCGCCAATGGCACGGGAACCAGTTTGCGCGAGGCCATCAACGCGGCCAACGCCAACAGCGATCTGGATATGATCACCTTCGACCTTGGCGCGGGAACGCCGAGCATCGCCTTACTTGCGGAACTGCCGGAAATCACGGCTCCGGTCATCATTAACGGCGCGACCGGCGGCGCAACGCGCGTGGAACTGGACGGCACGGCCACCGGCGCACTTGTTGACGGCCTGCGCATCAGCGGCGGCGGCAGCACCGTCAGTTCGCTGGTGATCAACAATTTCGACGATGACGCCATTGAACTCGACACCAATGGCGGCAACACGGTCGTCAATTGCTATCTCGGACTGGACGCCGACGGCGAAACGCCCATTGGCATCGGCAACGGCATCTTTATTGATGATTCGCCGAACAACATCATTGGCGGCTCGACGCCTGCTGACCGCAACGTCATTGCCGCCAGCTTTTTCAGCGGCGTTTACATCTACGGCGAGGGCGCGACCGGCAACAAGGTCAGCGGCAATTACATCGGCACCGCCGCTGACGGATTGTCGCCGATCGGAGTTTTCTTTGACGGCGTTCTCATCGAAGATGCGTCAACGAACACCGTCGGCGGCACGACGCCGGGCGAACGCAATGTCATTTCCGCCAGCTTTGATGCCGGCGTCTTCATCGCCGTGCCGCCAGAAATTCCCTTACGCGGTGGTGAAGCAGGCCTTGCCACCCGTCCGCGCCAGTGGTCGAAACAGATATGGGAAAAGCAGCAGGTTCGCAGCCGCGAATCGAAGAGCGCCGCCCGCTCCGCTCACCGGTCCGGAATCTGGCAGGAAAAGCAGCTTTTCCGCGCCGCCAAAGCGGGCAGGGCGCTGTTCGGCCGCAGCCGCACCAACGCCCTCGCTGCGTCCGGCAACAAGATCATCGGCAATTACATCGGCGTGGGCGCTGACGGGATAACGCCGCTTGGCAACGGTTACGGCGTGGTCATCGGCAATGCGGCGGATAATCTCGTCGGCGGCACGACCGAAGGCGAGCGCAATGTGATCTCGGACAGCGAGGACGACGGCGTGCAAATTTTTGACCTGGGCGCGACCGGCAACAAAGTCAGCGGCAATTACATCGGTCTGGGCGCCGATGGCTCGACACTCCTTGGCAATGGGGATGACGGCGTGGATATTTTCTACGGCGCGGCCAACAACATCATCGGCGGTCTAACCGCCGGCGAACGCAACGTCATCTCGGACAATGATGATGACGGCGTAGAGATAGACGAACCCGGCGTGACCGGCAACCAGGTCATCGGCAATTACATCGGCACGGACAAGGATGGACTGCTCCCGCGCGGCAATGAAGACGACGGCGTGGACATTTTCGACGAGGCCGAAAACAACGTGATCGGCGGAACGACCCCGGCCGCGCGCAACGTCATTTCGGGCAATGGTGACGACGGGGTGACGATTAATGCGAACAACAATCAGGTGCTGGGCAATTTCATCGGCACGGATCGCAACGGGACGGGGGCATTAGGCAATGACGAAGACGGGGTGGAAGTTTACGACGGCACGGGCAACGCCATCGGCGGAACGGCGGGAGTCACTCCCGGCGCCTGCACGGGAGCCTGCAATGTCGTGGCTTTCAATGGTGACGATGGCGTGGATGTCACGGTGGAGGATTTGACCAGCAACAGCAACGCCATTCTGGGCAATGCAATCTTTGCCAACGGCGCAACGGACAACAGCATCGGCATTGAACTTGAATCCGATGAGGACAACGGCGGCCTGACGCCCAACGACGCAGGCGATGGGGACACAGGCGCAAACGATTATCAAAACTTTCCCGTCCTCACGGCGGTTACGCAGACAACCATTTCCGGCACGCTCGACAGCACTGCGGCAAATTCAGCCTATCCGGTGCGCCTGGAGTTTTTCGCCAACACAAGCTGCCATCCGTCTGGCTTCGGCAGCGGCGAAGTGTTTCTTGGCGCGACCGCGCTGGCCGCGCCCGGCATGTTCACCTTCACGTACACGCCGCTGGCGGGCAAGGCGATCATTACGGCGACGGCGACCGACAATGACGGCAAGACTTCGGAGTTTTCGGCCTGCACGCCCGCTCCGCCGGTGCTGGCCAAAAGCTTTACCCCGGTGACCATCGCGCCGGGTGGGACCAGCCTGCTGACCATCAGCGTCGGCAATCCGGCGGGCAATCCGGCGTTGACCAGCGTTGCCGTCAATGATCCATTGCCGACGGGCGTCACTGTGGCTGCGGCTCCCGCCCCGGTTAATACCTGCAACGGTGGGCTTGTGGCACCCCCCGGCACAAACGCCATCGGTCTGGCTGGCGGTGCGCTTGGCGCAGGTCCGGCGGCCTGTCTGATACAGGTTCCCGTGACCAGCACAACGGTCGGCTCGGTCACGAACCTGACTGGTCAGGTAACTGCCACCAGCAATGGCGTGAACTTGACGGGAGCAGCGGCCAGCGCTGTGCTGAATGTCGTCTGCCCAACCATCACCATCGCCGCGCCTGCGCAAGGGACCGCGGGCATACCATACAATCAGACGCTCAGCGCCGCGCCCGCCGGAGGCAACTACACCTTTATGCAGACGGGCGGAACATTGCCGCCGGGCCTGACGCTGCAATCCGACGGCTCGCTGACCGGCACGCCCAGCGTCGCTGGCAGTTATACCTTCGGGGTCAATGTTACTGGCTTCGCCGGACAGTGCATGGCCACGCAGAATCTGACGCTGGTGATCGTCTGTCCGGCGATCACCTTCAGTCCGGCGATTCTGCCGGAAGCGACGGTCAACACGGCTTATCCGCAAACGCTCACCGCCGCTCCGTCCGGAACGGCTTATACGTTTGCCTTGACCAGCGGATTGCTGCCCGCCGGATTGACGCTGCAAAGCAACGGCAGTTTCAGCGGCGCGCCGACACTGAGCGGCACGTTCAATTTCCGCGTCACGGTCACGGGCTGGGGCGAATGCAGCACCTTTCGCGATTACGTGCTGACGGTCACCTGCCCGGTCATCACCGTCAATCCGGCTAGTCTGCCGGGCGGCACGGTGGGGACGATTTACAACCAGACGTTCAGCGCCGCACCCGCCGGAGGCTATAGCTTCAGCGTCACTTCCGGCGTGCTGCCGCCGGGATTGACGCTCAACGCCGCAACCGGCGCGCTGACCGGCGCTCCGACGCAAAGTGGGGCTTACAACTTCCGTGTTACGGCGACCACTAATACTTGCTCAGGGTTCCGCGATTACTCGCTGACGATTGAATGCGCGGCGATCACACTTGGTTCCCTGTCCAACGGACAGGCGGGCGTCAGTTACAACAGCACCATCAGCGTCACGCCGCCGGGCAGTTACAATTTCAGCCTGGCGCAGGGCAATTTGCCTTCCGGTTTGTCGCTTAATCCAATCACCGGGCAAATCAGCGGCCTGCCTGCGGTGGCGGGCACGTACAACTTCATCGTTAAGGCGACCGATGGCGGCAGTTGTCAGGGCACGCAGACTTATTCCCTGACGCTCTCCTGTCCGGCCGTCACGTTGTCCGCGCTGCCCGCGCCAAGTCTGAATACGCCTTACAATCAAACGCTGACCGCCGCGCCAGCAGGCGGCAATTACGGTTTCACCGTGACGGTGGGAACGCTTCCGGCAGGTTTGACGTTGAATCCCGCCACCGGCGTGATCAGCGGCACTCCTTCCATGCCGGGAAGCTTCGACTTCACCGTGACGGCGACGGGCTTCGGCGGATGCGCAGGCAGTCGTACCTACAGCTTCACGCTTGGTGACGGCGGTTGTCCCGCCATCACGCTCGCCAATTTACCCAACGGCCAACCCGGACAGCTTTACAACCATTCGGTGACCGCGAGTCCTGCCGGCAGTTACAGCTACGCGGTGACTTCGGGCAGCCTGCCGCCAGGTGTCACGCTTTACGGCAGCCTGGGATTACTTTTTGGCTATCCGACCACGGCGGGAACCTTCAGCTTCACCATCACCGCGACCGGTTCAAACAACTGCACGGGCAGTAAAGCCTATTCGGTCCAGATAGGCGGCGCGGCAGTGCAATCGCTGGTGTTCGGCGATTTCGACGGCGACGGCAAAGCCGATCTTTCGGTCTGGCGCGGCGCTACGGGCGAATGGCTGACCGTCGGCAGCAAGGATGGCCAGCCGCAAGCTGAAGTCTGGGGCGCCAGCGCGGCTCCGTACTTCGATCTGATGACGCCAGGTGATTTTGACGGCGACGGCAGGATGGACGCGGCGGTCTTCCGACGTTCGACCGGACAGTGGCTGATCAAGCGCAGTTCGGATGGCGTGGTAACGGCCAAAGCGTGGGGCCTGGCAACGGACATTCCGGTTCCTGGCGATTACGACGGCGACGGCAAAACCGATCTGGCCGTCTGGCGCGGCGAGCAGGGTCATTGGCACATCCTGCGAAGCTCTGACAATCAAGCCGAAACCGTCTTCTGGGGGACGAGCAATGCGCCGTACCGCGACCTGCCGGTGGCCGCCGATTACGACGGCGACGGCAAAACGGACATTGCCGTCTTCCGCCAGGCATCCGGAAAAGAGGGCGGCCATTGGTATATCCGGCAAAGCTCCGATGGTTCAATCATCGCCAAACACTGGGGCCTGGGAACGGATGTGCCGGTGGCCGCCGATTACGACGGCGACGGCAAAGCGGACATCGCCGTCTGGCGCGGCGCGGAGACGAATTGGTACGTTCTGCGCAGTTCGGACGGTGCGATGCGAAGCGTGTCGTGGGGAACCTCAGCGTTTGATGATGTGCCGGTGCCGGGCGATTTCGATGGTGATGGCAAGGCGGATGTGGCGGTCTGGCGGGCCTCGGATGGTCGCTGGCAGGCTCAATTGAGCCACGATCATTCGGTCCTGTCACGAAGCCACGGACAAGCAGGAGACGCTCCAGCACTCGCGAAATCGCAGCCATAAAGCCGCCAGCGGAACAAGAATCAACCCCTGGGCAGGTTATTCAGCGACCTGCCCATTTTGTTTCTCCATCCCGCCGCGCGCTCCCTCAGGCCGCGGAGCCTGATTTGCAAGACTTGACGAGAAATTAAGGGACTTTTTCAGTTTTCGGAATGTTCAGTCTTTCTTTTCCGAACGGTTTGGTGGAAACTTTGCCCGTCAATCCCCGGAGCGATTGTTTTACCAGCCCCATAACCAGGACGGAAGGATCTCACCAACAGTCCCAGGTCAATCGAATCCGGCAATCAAGACAACAACGCTGATGTTCCTCTCACGCGGATGACGGAATGTCATTCGTTCCGAACAATCCTCTTGGTGCCGATGAAGGAGAAAGAAACCCATGTTTATCCCCCAACGCAAACACGCGAGGTTTGCCTTATTGACCCTACTCAGCGCCATCGCGCTGATACTGACAATTGAAAACTTCAACTCGAAGGCTCGGGCCGCCGGTGAGCATTTCACTGATCCTTCGGCGCATGTGCGCGGCAAAGTCCTGATCGGCGATGAAGTGTTCATCGGCCCATTTGCCACCTTGATCAGTGACGCCGACCACGAAATCAAGATTGGCGCTGAATCCAACGTGCAGGACAACGTCACGCTCGAAGCCACCAAAGGCAATATCACGCTCGGCGAGAAAACAATCCTGGCGCACGGGGCGACAGTCAAGGGCGAAGCCGAACTTGGTGAACACGGCCAATGTCCGAATGCCTCCGACAGTCATTGTCCCTGTTTTGTCGGTTTCAATTCCGAAGTAGATGGCGCAATCATCGAAAAGGACGCCATGGTCGGCCATTTGGCGCGGGTTGCGCCCGGCGTCACAATCCATTCGGGCTTGAAAGTCCTGCCGGGAAAGAACGTCACCACACAAGCCGAAGCTGACGACACCTCGCTGGGCAAAGTCGCCGCCCTGGTCGGCGCGGACCGCGATTTCATGAATGGCGTGATTGAAGTCAACGTCGCTTTTGCCGGACAGTACGCGCACCTGCAACCCGCCGAAATCGGCGGAATTAACGTTGATCCAGACACCAGCTTCAATGCCGGTAAACAGCTTCCCTCCTTGCTGGGAACGCCCACCCAGAACGCCGATTTTCGCAATCGGATCATTGGCGGCGTGTTGTTATCGAATAGTCTGGCGCAACTGGACGATGTGATGGGCTCGCACGACAGTTTGCGCGCGGATGAAGGCTCTCCCTTCATTCTCGGTCCCGTCTCGTTTATGGGCTCCAGTCTCACCTTCCATGCCCTGGAACACACCGCAATTCAAATCGGCGGCAACGGCCGGTTTGAATCAAACAGCCTGGTTCATGGCGGCCCGAACAGTTTCAACAGCAATACCACGTCAGCGGGATTCGGCTTCCGCTTGGGCGCGAAGTCCGTTTTCTTCAGTTCTCGAATCGGCGCGCTGGGCCGCGTCGGCTTCAAGAGCGTGGTGCTCAGCACGGACTTCGGTCTCGCACAGGGCCGGCGCATCGGCGATTGTCAGGTCATCAGCAACGGCGTGACTGTCGGCAATGTTGAATGGTGCTATTAAATCAACGCAGAAAACCTTGAGACAGGATGGACAGGATTTTTCCCGAATGAACAGACTGTAACCTGGCTGGAGCATCTCCGGCGTTGAGCATCTTGTAAATCCTGCCGGAAATCTTGTCCATCCTGTCGAGAAAAAACGTCCCAATAGACAATGATCTTTACAAACAATGCCCGCATCGGCCTGTTGGCGTTCTTGCTGGTAATCTCCACCGGCTGCGCACGCACCAGGCCAGAATCGAAAGCGGCAACGGCCAATTCACCGCAAGTCGCCGCAAAGCCAATCCCCGCGCGCTCGGCTTCGCCAACGCCTTCCCCCCAAATTACCGCGTCCTCGATTACCGGACTGGTCTCCACCCTTGAAGATGAGACGCAGGATTTGCCTGATGGAAAAATCGCCTGGGTGAGTTACTGGAAACTGTGCTGGGATGTTTATCCGGGCGCGCAAGGCTATGAATTGGAAACAATGACTGGGGAAGGCGTTTCGAGAAAACTGCGCCGCCAGACGGAAACCTGTTTCCGTCTGGAAGTCGCCAAAGGGCGAAACGAAAAGAGCCGGGGGCTGTTTAATCGCGAATTGATGCTGGCCAGCATTTCCGGGCAGATCGCCTACCGCGTGCGCGCCAGTCTGGATGGCAATCGCGCCACGGAATGGTCGCCATTGATGGAAGCAGGCAAGGCAGAGCGAATCACTTCACCACCACCCAAAAAAGACAGCTCCCGTGGCAATTTTGCGTCTGGCAGTGACGGCGCAAGAGGGCGCAGGTTTTGACATCAAGCCTCCGCCCTCCTTGCGGAAAAGTGATTATTTCCAGGTGTCGGCTTCGATGACGACTTTGGTCGTTATTTCTTTGCCATCCACCAAGAGTTTAACCAGGTAAGCGCCCGGTTCCAGCGGCAGACCGGCGTTAAATCCACCGCGTCCGCCGCCTCCACCGCCGCCGCCCGGCCCGCGAGCACCCGCTGGACGCGGAGGCGGATCGCCACGCAGATTCCATTGCAGCCGGTTCAGCCCAATGTCTTTTGTGCCGTTGATGTTGCGCAAGACCTTGCCGGTGATGTCGGAGATGGTGAGTTTGACATCCCCCGTTGGCGCGGCACTCAACAGGTAACTGATGGCCGTGCCTGGCGGCGGATTTTCACCACGGTAGACTTTCTGCCCGCCGCCTGCGCGGCTGAACGTGACATCATTCAGCCACAGCACGCCGGGGCGAACCTCAAACAGGTGCGCATTTGAAGCCAGCACCTTGTCATTCAACTGCTGCAAGGCCGAAATGTCGTCGCAAATCCAGATGCCGCGTCCGTGCGTTCCGGCAATCAGATCGTTGTCGCGCGGATGGATCAGCAGATCGTCCACGCGAACGGTCGGCAAGCCGGTCATGAACGTCTTCCATTCGCCGCCACCGTTGAGCGAAACAAACAGGCCGAATTCCGTGCCGGCAAAGAGCAGGTTTTTATTCTTCGCGTCTTCACGAACGACGTACACATTGCCCAACGGCAGGTTCCCCGCAACCGATGTCCACGTCGCGCCGAAATCCTTCGTGACGTAAATATACGGTTTCAGATCATTGCTGCGATGCGCGTCCACCGCCACGTAGCAGGTTCCGGCGTCGAAATGCGAAGGTTCGACGCGCGACACCTGATGTGTGGTGCTGGCCAGAATGGGAATGTTTTTGGCGACATTCGTCCAGGTTGCGCCGCCGTCCCTGCTCAGTTGCACGTTGCCGTCGTCCGTGCCAGCCCACAACACACCCGGCAGCACGGGCGATTCGGCAATCACCGTGATATTGCCGTAATTGGCCACGCCGTCGTTTTTCGACACCATCGGCTGATCGCCTTTGACGCCCATGATTTCCAGCGCCCGGCGGTCAAGCTGCTTGCTCAGATCGGCGGACGCCGTCCAGGTGTCACCCCGGTCGAGCGATTTGAAAAACTTGTTTCCGCCGACGTACACGATGCGCGGATTATGCGGTGAAAGCACCAGCGGCGTGCTCCAGTTGAAGCGATACTGTTCGCCGGCGGGAGGCGCCGGAACGATGTTGCTCTGGGCAATATTGCCGAAGCCCATGGCCTGCGCCATCTGCATCATCTGCTCTTGCTGCGTCGGCTGGGCGGGCTGTCCGGCCTGCCCTTGAGCGGGAGCTGGCTGGCCAGCGGTTGCGGGAGCCTGAGCGCCGGGCGCTCTGCCGCCAGGACCGCCGGGACCGCCTCTGGGCCGTTGCGCAGCGCGCGGACGAATCGAAGTGCTGCGTCCAGTGCGCAAATCCAGCCGCTGAACCGCGCCGTTCTGCGATTCGGAATAAATGATGTTGTGGTCGGTCGGGTCCTGCTGGGTATAAAAACCATCGCCGCCGCCGACGCGGAACCATTCGGCGTTCGTGATTCCAGCGCCGCCGCCGCCACCACCAAATCCGCCGCCACCGGTGCGAACGGCGCTGGGACCGCACCAACTGCCGTTGTCCTGCAACCCGCCACAGACGAAGTACGGTTTCCGCATATCCGCCGAAATTGCATAAAACTGCGCCGTCGCCATGGTGTTGATGAAGTCAAACGTTTCGCCCTGGTCGTAACTGACATCCAGACCGCCATCGTTTCCGACCATCACATGCTGGCCGTTTTTCGGATTGATCCAGATGGCGTGGTGATCGCTGTGCGCCACGCCTTGCAGATTTTTGAAGGTTTTGCCGCCGTCGGTGGAGCGGGAGAAATTCAGACCGCCGGTGTACAGAGTTTCCGGATTCGACGGATCAACGCGAACCTGGCTGTAATACATCGGGCGGTTATTGTTGCTGCTGACAATGCGCCAGGTTTTGCCTTTGTCGTCCGAGCGCCACAGGCCGGCCTTTTTCGGATCGGGAGGCGTATTCGGATTGTTTTGTCCGCCTCCTCCGCCGAAACCACCGCCTCCGCCAGCGGCGCCGGGTTGACCGGGTTGACCGGGTTGACCGGGTTGAGCAGCGGGCGTCTCTTCGGGAACGCCGGTTCCCTGGCTGGCGCCGACTTCAATCTGGGCGTAGAGCACATTTGGATTTGACCGTGCGACATCCATGCCAATGCGTCCCAGCATGCCTTCCGGCCAGCCATTGCCTTCGATTTTCGTCCAGTTCTTGCCGGCATCGGTCGTCTTCCACATCGCCGATCCGGGTCCGCCACCGTTGAACCCCCACGAGGTGCGGCGACGCTGATAAGACGCGGCATAAAGCGTTTTGGGGTCCGCCGGATCAATCACCAGATCCGTGAAGCCGGTGTTTTCGTCAATGAATTTGATGTTTGTCCAGGACTTGCCGCCATCGGTGGTTTTGTAAATGCCGCGCTCCTTGTTCGGCGCAAACAGATGGCCGAGCGCCGCGACATACACCGTGTTGGGGTCTTTCGGGTCAATCACGACGCGCGCGATGCTTTGCGTTTCCTTCAACCCCATATTGATGAAAGTCTTGCCGCCATCGGTGGATTTGTAGATGCCGTCGCCGAAGGTGGAGCTTTGCCTGTTGTTCGGTTCGCCCGTGCCCACCCAGATAATGTCCGGGTTCGATTGACAGATGGCCAGATCGCCGACCGAAGCCGTCGGGTAAGTATCGAAGATCGGCTCGAAGGTCGTGCCATTGTTGACTGTCTTCCACACCCCGGCGGTCGCGTATCCGACATAGTAGGTAAATGGATTGCTTTCGACCGCTTCGATGTCGTCAATTCGCCCGCCCATGCTGGCCGGGCCAATGGAGCGCCAGACGAAATTTTTCAGCAGCGGATCATTCGATTGGTTGATTGGCGGTTTGGGAGGCGGAGCCTGCTGTCCCGCGCCAGGACCGCCCTGGCCTCCCTGCCCGCCTTGCGCCAACGCCGGCAGGTTGGAAAAGGCCAGACAGAAAGCCAGACTGAGAACTGAGAAAGAACGCATCATGCGTAAATTTCTTCGCATTGAGTATCCTCCGAACTACATTTTGAATGTTGATGATGGGTGAGCCATGAACTACGGCTCTCAAGGTCATGGCTAAATACGGCCAACAGTAGTTTTTGGTAACAAGATTTTTGTCAGCGTATTTTTTGTTATGATGCGCGTCCATGCTGATCCTGATCCTGTTAGCTTCCTTGTTCGTCACTCTCACGCTCGGTTTTTTCGTGCTGGTGGCCGCGCCACACCGCGCGGTCAACCGCACGTTTGCGCTCTTTATCGGAATGATGGGTTTGTGGATCGTCAAGGACCTGGCTTTTTGGGGATTTCACCGGCCCACGGAAGACGCCACGTGGTGGGCGGTCATCAGCTTCTTCATTGGCCTCACCCTGCAAATCGTCTTTCTGCACTTCGCCGAAGTCTTTCCCGAAAACGCGCCGCCGCGCTGGTCGCGAACGATTCTGGTTTCCCTGCCTCTGCTGGGCTTCATTCCCCTGCTGCTGATGGGCAGGTTCTGGACGCATGTGCATTTCCATAATGGCCATTTCAGCATTGCGCTGACGCCCCTGGCTTACGCGGCGGGAATATACAATGCACTGATGCTCACCTGGGGCATTGCAATTCTGTGGAGCAAATACAAACGCCACAAGGGCACGTTGTGGGGAAAGCAGATCATCTCCGTGATTGTTGCGGTGCTGGTCACGGGCATCCTGATGGTTGGCAGTGGCAATCTGCTGCCCGCGCTGGGACATTATTTCCTGCTGCCATTTGATTCGGTCTTCATTGTTATCGGCTCGTTGATTTATGCCTACGCCATCTCCAACTTCAAACTCTTTTCGTTGCAAACGGCGCTGGATCAACTTCGATTTTTCCCCATCGCGTACAAGGTCGCGATTGCCGTGGCGGTGACCGGTTTGCTGGGATTCTTTCTTTTCCAGGTCCCGGTCGCGCTCTGGGCGTTCGGAATGAATGCCGGAGGCTGGCAGAAATTCCTGGTGTTCAGCACCATTTCCGGCACGATTCCATCGCTGATTCTGGTGCTGCTGATTGTCCGGATTCTTTCGCGCCCGCTGAGCGAACTGACCGAGGTTGCACTGGACGTTTCGCGCGGCAATTACGGCGCGGAAACCGCGATCAGTTCAAATGATGAATTGGGCGTGCTCGCTTCCAGCTTCAACACCATGAGCCGCAAAATGGCGGAGGACATCGCCCGGCTCAAGCAAATCAATCAGGCAATGGTGCAGACCGAAAAACTGGCGACCGCCGGCAGCCTGGCGACCAGCGTCGCGCACGAAGTGAACAATCCGCTGGCGGCAATTTCCTCGCTGGTGCAGTCGCTGCTGGCGCGCGCTTCGGAAGAACGCGACCGCGAAACCCTGCGGTTGATCATTTCGCAGATTACGCGGATTTCCGATGTGCTGCGCGACCTGATGGATTTCGCCCGCCCCAAAGCGCCCGAACCACGCCCGACCGACCTCAATCAAGTCCTGAAAAAGAGCATCGAACTGGCGAGTTATGACAAACGGTTCAAGGCGTTGACCATTCGCACCGAACTTGCGCCGCTGCCCACGCTCCAGCTCGATCCGGACCGGATGCAGCAGGTCTTTCTGAATCTGCTGCTCAACGCCCGCGACGCAATTGGCGATGAAGCGGAAAGTGGCGAAATTGTGGTTTCCACCAATGCGCCGGACGGCGAAGTCCTGGCCCAAATCGCTGACAATGGCTCCGGCATCGCGCCGGAACTATTGCCGCGCATCTTCGATCCGTTCTTCACCACCAAACCGAAAGGACAAGGCACAGGATTGGGGCTGGCTGTTTGTCACGGCATCATCGCCGCGCAAGGTGGCCGCATCAGCGCGGTGAACCAGGAGCGCGGCTCGGTTTTTACCGTCGCATTTCCGAAAGGATGATTCATGCAATCCCAATCCTCAATCCTGCTGGTCGAAGACGAAGACTTGATGCGCGGAATTCTGGCCGGAATGCTGACCGATGCGGGCTTTCGCGTCATCGAGGCCGCCAGCGGCGAGCAAGCCATTGAACTGTTCGCCGCCGAATCGCCCGGCGTGACCGTTACGGACATCGCCCTGGGCAAAATGGACGGCATCGAACTGCTTGACCGCATCAAGCAACTGGACAGTGAAGCGATCGTCATTATGATCACGGCCTTTTCCTCGGTCGAAACCGCCATCGCCGCCCTGCGCAAGGGCGCTTACGATTACATCACCAAACCGTTCATCAACGAAGACATTCTGCAAACCGTCCGCAACGCGCTGCGCCAGCGGGAACTCTTCCGGGAAAACCGCTACCTGCGCCGCGAACTGAAACAGCGCTACAACTTCGAAAGCATCATCGGACGGTCGGACGCGCTGACCGCCATCTTTCGCCTGATTGAAAAAATCGCCGCCACGCCCAGCAGCGTGCTGATCCTGGGCGAATCCGGCACCGGCAAGGAATTGATCGCCAAAGCGATTCATTACAACAGCCCGCGCGCCGACGAACCCTTCATCGCCATCAACTGCGCCGCGCTGCCGGAAAACCTGCTGGAATCGGAACTTTTCGGCTACGTCAAAGGCGCGTTCACGGGCGCGCATACCAACAAACTCGGCTTGTTCAAAGCCGCCGACGGCGGGACGCTGTTTCTGGACGAAGTCAGCGAAATGCCCCCGACACTGCAAGTCAAACTGCTGCGCGCGCTGCAGGAGCGCGAATTTATGCCGCTCGGCGCCACCAAGCCGGTGACCTTCGACGCCCGAATCATTGCCGCCACCAACCGCAATCTGGACGATGAAATCGCCGCCGGACGCTTCCGTGAAGACTTGTTTTACCGCCTGAGCGTGTTCAGCCTGCCGCTGCCGCCTTTGCGCGAACGCCGCGAAGACATCCCGCTGCTGGTCCGTTTCTTCGTCGAAAAATTTTCGCGTTCATTGAAACTCCCGGCCAAATTCGTCAGTGACGAAGCGATGCAGGCCATGATCAATTACGACTGGCGCGGCAACGTCCGCGAGCTGCAAAACGCCATCGAGCGGGCAGTCACTCTAAGCGATGAACAGATCGAGCTTTCGCACCTGCCCCAGAAAATCCGCGAAACGCCGACCGTCATTCGCGACCTGACCGGGCAGACGCTGACACTGGACGAACTGGAACGCCGCTATATCGTCGAAACGCTCGACCGCACGTGCGACGACAAAGTGCGTACGGCGGAACTGCTCGGCATTGACCTTTCGACTCTTTACCGTAAACTCAAACGCTACGGGCGATAATCCAACCAAAGACAGACAGGGCGACGGGGCGACAGGGCGACGGGGCGAATTTTCTTTCCCCCAGTCCCCCAGTCCCCCCATCTCCCCGTCCCGATTCAGGGAGACTCAAGTGGAAGATTCATTGAAGAAAATCACGCGGGCGCTGATCAGCGTTTCCGACAAAACCGGACTAATCGAGTTCGCGCAAAAACTCGCCACGCACAATATCGAACTCGTTTCGACCGGCGGCACGGCCAAACTGCTGCGCGAAGCGGGCCTGGCCGTTCGCGACGTGTCGGACCTGACAGGCTTTCCGGAAATGCTGGATGGCCGCGTCAAAACGCTGCATCCGAAAGTTCACGGCGGCATTCTGGGCATTCGCGACAACGCCGAACATCAGGCCAAAATGCAGGAACACGGCATCGTGCCGATTGATCTGGTTGTCGTCAATCTGTACCCATTCAAACAGACAATTCAAAAGCCGGATGTGACATTGGAAGAAGCCATCGAAAACATAGACATCGGCGGTCCGGCCATGATCCGCTCCGCGTCGAAGAATCATCACGATGTCGCCGTCGTCGTTGATCCCAAAGATTACGGACTGGTCAGCGCCATGCTGGATGCGCACCATGGCGCGCTGCCCTATGTCGTGCGCTACCAACTGGCCCTGACGGCGTTTCGTCACACCGCCAGCTACGACAAGGAAATCGCCCGCTTCCTGTGGTCGCGCCAGCCGGCGAACCCGGAAGTCGCGCTCGGTGACACCGCTGAAAACCAGCACGATCTGCCGGTAGAGATCGAATTCAACCTGCAAAAAGCGATGGGCTTGCGCTACGGCGAAAACCCGCACCAGCGCGCCGCGCTCTACCAGATCGCCGGTTCGGAAGAACACGGCGTCGCCTCCGCCGAACAGCTTCAGGGCAAGGAGCTTTCCTACAACAACCTGCTCGACACGGACGCCGCCTGGGAACTGGTCATGGAAATTCACGCCCTGCACCTGCGCGAATCGCGAGCGAAAGGCGCGGTAAATCATCAAAACCTGCCGCACACCTGCGCCATTATCAAACATACCAATCCCTGTGGCGTGGGCGTTTCCAATTCGGCGCTGGACGCATTTCAGCGGGCCAAATCCACCGATCCGGTTTCGGCTTTCGGCGGCATCATCGCGTTTTCGGGCATCGTGGACGAAGCCGCGGCGAAAGAGATTGCCGAAATGTTCGCCGAAGTGATCATCGCGCCGGATTTCAGCGACGAAGCCAAAAAGACGCTCGCCGCCAAAAAGAATCTGCGCGTGCTGCGAATGGGCGACCATCTGAAATCCGCCGCGCATCTGGAACTGCGCCGGATCAGCGGCGGCGTGCTGGTGCAGGAGCGCGACGCCGAATTGCTGGACGAAGAGAAATTCGAGATCGTCACCGAACGCAAACCAACGCCTTCTGAATTGACGGCGCTGCGTTTCGCCTGGGCGATCTGCAAACACGTCAAATCGAATGCAATCGTCTATTCGGCGGAGCATCAATTGGTCGGCGTCGGCGCGGGGCAGATGTCCCGCGTGGATTCGGTCAAGCTCGGCGCTTCCAAAGCGCAATTGCCGCTGGCCGGAACCGTGCTGGCCTCGGATGCCTTCTTCCCCTTCCGCGACGGCCTGGATGAAGCCGCCAAACATGGCATCACCGCGGTCATTCAACCCGGCGGTTCTGTCCGCGACAAGGAAGTCATTGAAGCCGCCAATCAACATGGTATTGCGATGGTGTTTACCGGCATGCGCCACTTCAAACACTAATCCTGAAGCCACGTGGGATGGACTTTTGCCCGTCCGCTCTTCTGGACGAACTAAAGTCCATCCCATGCTTCAAACGAGCCGCAGTGAACTCGCCAACTGATTGAGTTCCCTGCGGCTTTTTTTGTTTTGATCGCGAAAAATCCTTTCCTGCCGTTACAGCTTTCAGCCACATTTCCCGCTTACCTAAATGGAAACAGTGCGGTACGCGAGCGTCAGCGAGCGCCTCGCCTCTATTGACGGGATGCCACTCGCTGACGCTCGCGTACCGATCAGGTCCCAGCTCAAACCAGGAGAAGGTTTTATGAAAAGTCTGTCAAAATCGAAAACAACCAGAATTCGCGCGGCCTTCAACGGAAACAGGGCGATACAGTCCGTAACGGTGTCGCTGCTGGCAACCGTCCTCGGCATTGGTCTGTTCTTTTCGTTGCTGCCTCTTTTTTTTTCGAAAAACGCGGCGGCACAAGGAGAAGACAAGTTGAAAATCGGTCCTGACGCGCTTCGCCAGTTCGAGGCGTTAATGCAGGAAAAGGAATCGCGGACACCGGAGCAGAAGAAGATTGATTCGCAATTGCTTTACAAATTGAAACAGAATCGCGGCGAACTGCGCGCGCCGGGAATTGAAAATCTCGCCGCCAACATCCAGGCAGACGCGAACGGCAACGTGTTACTTGATCTGCGGGCGAAAGTGACGCCAGCGCTTCTGGAAGCAATTCGCAAACTGGGCGGCGAAATCATTTCCGCGCACGAACAATTCGACGCGATTCGCGCCCGGCTGCCGCTCGACGCGATTGAAACCATCGCCGGATTCGCCGAGGTTAAGTTCATTCGCCCGGCGGAAGAAATGATGACCAGCGGAAACCTTCGGCGGCCAGCCACAACGCCGAAACTTACACGCGCCGAACGCACGGCCCGCATCCGCGAACAGTTACGCCGCACACTGCCAACAATCATCCAGCAAAAGAATCCAGCGGCTCCGGGCTTCAATGCTGGAAGCCGCCTGGCTCTTCCCACCTTCACCGGTTCCATCAATTCAGAAGGCGATGCCGCGCACCGCGCCGACCAGGTTCGGGCGTTGAACATCAACGGCAACGGCGTGCGCATCGGCGTGCTGTCGGACAGCGTGCGGTTTCTGGCCAATTCGCAGGCGTCCGGCGATCTGCCCGCCGGAGTCACCGTGCTGGCCGGACAAAGCGGCATTGACACCACCAACATGCCGCCCACCGACACCGGTGAAGGCACGGCAATGCTGGAAATCATCAACGACCTGGCCCCTGGCGCGCAGCTTTTCTTCGCCACGGCCAACGGCGGCCAGGCCAATTTCGCGGCGAATATTCTGGCGCTGGCCGCAAATCCAAATAACTGCGACATCATCGTGGACGACGTGACCTACTTTGCCGAAGGCGTTTTCCAGGACGGCACCGTTTCACAGGCGGTGAACACCGTGACGGCGGCGGGCGTAATTTACTTTTCGTCAGCAGGCAATTCGGGCAATTTGAATGACGGAACTTCCGGCGTGTGGGAAGGCGATTTCGCGGACGGCGGCACGCTGGCGGCGGTTCCGGGCGGAAGAGTTCATGATTTCGGCGGCGGCGTGCTTGCCAATACCATCAACGCCACCGGCGGCGGCTCCCGGCCGATCACGCTGAAATGGTCAGACCCGCTGGGCGCGTCAAACAATGATTACGACCTGTTCATCCTGAATGCGGCGCTGACAACGGTCATCGCCTCTTCGACCAATTCGCAAAGCGGCAGCCAGGATCCGTTTGAAAGCATCGCCAACAACGCCACGACGCCGGTCTATTCCGCCGGGAACCGCATTGTGATCTTGCGCAGAACCGGCGCGGCGAATCGCGCCCTGCACCTGAACTCCACGCGCGGACGGCTGGCGATTGGCACCGCCGGTCAAACTTATGGACATAACGCAGCAGGCAGCGGGTACACCGTGGCGGCGGTTCCGGTGGCGACGGCAGGCGGCGGCGTCTTCGTGGGAGCGGCAACAAATCCGGTCGAAACCTTCAGTTCGGACGGCCCGCGCCGCATCTTTTATGATCCGGCGGGCAATGCCATCACGCCGGGAAACATTCTGTTCGGGACCAATGGCGGGCAGGTCTTACAGAAACCGGACATCGCGGCGGCGGATTGCGGCAGCACTTCGGTGACGGGTTTTCTGACCTTCTGCGGAACTTCGGCGGCTGCGCCTCACGCGGCGGCGGTGACCGCGTTGCTGCTGTCGTTCAATAACACGCTGACGCCCGCGCAGGTTCGCACGGCATTAACCAGTTCGGCGCTCGACATCGAAGGCGCGGGCACGGATCGCGATTCCGGCGCGGGAATCGTGATGGCGCTGCAAGCCATCGGAGCAGTGTCTTCGGCGGATTTGGCGATTACGAAAACCGATTCGCCTGATCCCGTCATTGCCGGAACCGATCTGACCTACACCATCAATGTCAGCAACAGCGGCAGCGGCCCGGCGGTGTTTGCGCAGTGGCAGGACACTTTGCCCGCCGGAACACGGCTGCAATCGTTCGCTGGCGCATCCGGCTGGAATTGCACCACGCCGGCGGTTGGTTCGGGCGGCACAGTCACTTGCCGCAAGGATTCGATGGACATCAGCGAAAGCGCCAGCTTCAGCCTGGTTGTTCGCGTGGATGCAGGCGTTGCCGACGGCACGAACCTGAGCAACACGGCGACGATTTCTTCACAAGCCAGCGACCCCAATGGCGCGAACAATTCGGCAACAGCCACAACGGCGGTCATTGCGCGCGCGGACCTGGAAGTCCTGGCAAAAGTGGACGCGCCCGACCCTGTGGTGACAAACAGCCCGCTGATTTACACCATTACGCTGCGCAACAACGGGCCGAGTGTCTCAACTTCGGTTACGCTGAATGATCCGCTGCCGGTGGGCGCGCTCTACAACAACTGCCTGGCCACAGGCGGAGGCGTTTGCGGGGGAAGCGGACAAAATCGCAATGTTACGTTCGCATCGTTGGCCGTCGGCGCAACGGCGACGGTGACCTTCGGCACGACGGCGAACTGCGTGCTGGCGGATGGGGCAATCATCAACAACACGGCGACGATCAGCGCTGTCACGGTGGATCCGAATCCGGCAAACAATTCGGCTTCGGCGACGACGGTTGCACAGAATCCGCCGCCGGTCATCGTCTGCCCGCCGGATCGCGACGTAATCGCGCTGACGCCGGGCAGCACAACGGCCATCGTCAATTTTCCTGATCCAATGGTGACGGACAATTGCCCGAATGTAACCGTGGTTTGCGTGCCGGCTTCTGGCAGCGCCTTCCCGCTGGGTACGACCACCGTCAACTGCACGGCAACGGATTCAGGCGGCGCGACGGCTACGTGCGGTTTCAATGTGACGGTGTGGGATGCCAGCGTTCAGAACGATGCAAATGGCGATTATCTGCTGTTCAACACCTTCACCGGCCAGTACAAATTCGTGCGCTGTGGCGTTGGCGGCTTCACGATGACCGGCATCGGAGAAATCAGCCGCACTTTCTGCCTGGTTAAATTACACGATGACTCGCGCGTCAACGCCTACTTCGACCGCTGTAATATCGCGCCGAAAAACTATGGCGGCGCGACCATCAAACGGCAGCAGCCCGACACGACGTTCGTGCTGAAAGACCGCAACATCCTGAACAATTCGCCAACCTGCCCCTGAAGTTATCTGGTGAAGTAATCAAACTCAACGCAAAGGCGCAAAGACGCAAAGTGACCAAAAAGTCCTCTGCGTCTTTGCGCCTTCGCACCTTTGCGTTAAAACTCTCTTCCATGAGCCTGCGCCTCAAATTCATTTTCTACCTGCTTGCCGTTCACCTGCTGTTTGCGGGCGTCGCCGTTTATCTGCTGACCAAACATCGCATCTGGCTGCTGGCGGTCGAAGCCGTGTTCATCATTTCGTTGTATGTGGGCTTGCGGCTGATTCGCCAGCTTTTCAACACCATCGAACTGATCAACACCGGCGCGCAGTTCATTCAGGACAGCGACTTCACTTCACGGTTCAATGAAGTCGGGCAGCCGGAACTGGATCAGTTGATCGTTGTTTACAACCACATGGCGGACCACCTGCGCGAAGAGCGGACGCGGATGCAGGAACGGAATTACTTTCTCGATAAAATCCTGACGGCGTCGCCTTCCGGCATCGTCACGCTGGATTTCGACGGGCGCATCGCCATCCTCAATCCGGCGGCGGAACGAATGCTGCAAGCGGCCACACGCGAATTGCTGGGCAAACGGCTGCCGGAATTGAACACGGCGTTTGCCAGCGCGCTCAGCGAAATCAGGCTTGGCGAAGCGCAAATGATTCCATTGACCGGGCGTCGGCGCGTGAAATGCTGGCGGTCGCAATTTCTGGATCGCGGCTTCACGCGCGACTTTTTCCTGATCGAAGAACTGACCGAAGAACTGCGGCAAGCCGAAAAAACGGCTTACGAAAAGATCATCCGCATGATGTCGCACGAAGTGAACAACTCCGTCGGTTCGGCCAATTCCCTGCTCCATTCGTGTTTGCATTACACCGGCCAGCTTGGCGAAGAAGACCGCCACGATTTTCAGAACGCCTTGCAAGTGGTGATTGGGCGGACGGATCAACTGAATCTGTTTATGCGGAACTTCGCCGATGTCTTCCGCCTGCCGCTGCCGAACCTGCAACCGCATGATGTGCAACAACTCGTTCGAGGCGTGGCCTTCCTTTTCAAAGCCGAACTGGCCAAACGAAGGGTTGAGTTGCAATTCGACGTGCAGACGCGGTTCGATCCAGTCCGGCTGGATCGCGGTCAAATGGAGCAGGTCTTCGTCAACATTCTGAAAAACGCGATGGAGGCAATCGGCGAAGCGGGTTCGATTACGATTCGATTCGACAGGCAGAACGGCAGGCAGTTCGTCGTGATCGAAGACACTGGCCGCGGCATCCCGCCTTCGGTCAAAGCCAATCTCTTCACACCGTTTTTCAGCACCAAGGAAAACGGCCAGGGAATCGGGCTGACTTTGGTGCAGGAGATTCTGGATGGCCACAAGTTCGAGTTCTCGCTGGAAAGTCAGCCCGGCCAAAGGACACAGTTCACGATCTTCTTCGCGCCGTAAAAAGCGCCGTGCTATCGTGCGCCGAACGATCAGGAGTTGAATTCGCATGCGCTATCAGGAACTTCCAGTCGCACCGCCGCTGGCCAATCACGTGGAATGCATCTGGCTGCTGGAAAGCGGCGCGGAAAAAGAATCTTCCGCGCCGGAGCGGCTGCTTCCTGACGGCTGCGTTGAACTGATTCTGAATTTCGGCGACCGGTTCCGGGAGCACAAGGAAGCCGGTCAGAGCGAACTGCAACCGGAGCGTTTTATCGTCGGCCAGATGACGCAGCCGGTGCTGGTTTCGCCCACCGGACAGGTGCAGTTGGTGGGAATCCGTTTCGCGCCGGGCGGCACCTTGCCGTTTTTTCCCATGCCGCCGGGCGAGTTGACCAACAGCATCGCGCCGCTTGCAGATGTGGCAACCGCACTGGATCGTGAATTTTCCGAACGCCCTCGCGACGCGCGCAAACTGCCGGAAAAAATCCGCCTGATTCAAACGCTGCTGATCAATCACCTGAACGCCAGAACGGAAAAGGGCGCTTCGCTGCACCAGGCGATTGCCAGAATTGTCACCAGCGGCGGACAGGTTTCCGTGGATGAACTGGCTTTTGATCTGGGAATCAGCGGGCGGCAACTGGAACGCCGTTTTTTGAACGAAGTAGGCTTGGGGCCGAAACTGCTCGCCCGTATTCTGCGCTTCCAGCAAGTCTTTCGTGCCGTGGAACGCGCCGACAGCAACTGGGCAAAAATCGCCGCTGATTGCGGTTATTACGACCAGGCCCATTTGATTCGCGATTTCCGCCAGTTCGCCGGACAAACGCCCGCCGTGCTGTTCGATCCGCTGCCGCGTTTCACCGAGGTGTTTACACGGAAACAGCGCATGTCGGATTTTTACAATACATTCCGCTAACCCAGACCTATCCTGAGGCACGGAAATGCGGGAAACCGCTTCCCACACATCTGCCCAGAAAGAGCCTTTAGGAGAACCGGTGTCTATGCAAACTATATTATTGAAGCCCCTTTGTTTCGGACTCGCAGTCGTGGTGTTAAGCCTGGCGTTCATCCTGCCGCCCCTGGCGCAAGCCAATCAGGCCGAAAAGCAAACTGACAAACCCGCGCCCACCTTCAAAATCGAGGATTTAGCCTGGATCAGCGGTGACTGGGAAACCGGCGGGGGACGGATGCAAATTGACGAACACTGGACGAAAGTCGCGGGCGGTTCCCTGTTCGGCGTCAGCCGGACCGTGGCCGGAGAAAGAACCGTCTTTTTTGAATATTTGCGGATTGAAACGCGCGGCGCGGATATCTTTTACGTCGCCCACCCGAAAGCCAGAACGCCCGGCACCGATTTCAAACTGGTGAAACTGAGCGGCCAGGAAGCCGTTTTCGAGAATCTGGCGCACGACTTTCCGAAACGAATTATCTACCGCAAAAACACGGATGGCAGCCTGACCGCGCGCATCGAAGGCGACGGAACCGGAAAGGAAAAACCGCAGGAATTCCAGTACCGTCCGGCGACAAAAACTAACTAAATCGAAACCAGCGCCATCCGTCAGCTCAAACGCAAAGGCGCAAAGGCGCAAAGTGGCGAAGACGCCAAAGGGTGAAGCCTTTTTCCAGATCTCTTTGCGCCTTTGTTTCTTTGCGTCCTTGCGTTGAAAGTTCTCAACGTCCCAATCTTTTTTGGTTCGATGTACCAGCCCCCGTGAATTATCGGCTATCCAGTTTTAGCAAAGTGTACAGCAAAACGTTCGCGCCGTTCGTGATGTCTTCGGGAGTGGAAAATTCGCGCGGACTGTGGCTGATGCCTTCGCGGCTGGGGATGAAAATCATGCCGACCGGCGCAATCGGCGCAATCTCCTGCGCGTCGTGACCAGCGCCGCTCGGCATCGTCTTGGTGGTGAAGCCGAGTTGTTTCGCCGTTTCGTCAATCAAACCGCGCACACGAACATCTGTTGGAGCCGGAACGATGGCGTTGGTCTCTTTGAAACTGAACTTCGTGCCGGTGGCTTTCTCGATTTGCGCGACCTCGGCCAGGATTTTTTGATAAAGCGTTTGAATTTTCGCCGCATCCAGGTCGCGCAGTTCCAGCGTCGTCAGGACTTTTCCAGGGATGACGTTGTACGCGCCGGGCTGCGCTTGAATCCTGCCAACGGTGCCGACCTGGCGGCCGGGAATGCTGGTGACGACGCGGTTGACGGCTTCGATGTAGTTCGCGGCGGCCAGCATGGCGTCGCGGCGCTGGTTCATCGGCGTGGTTCCGGCGTGATTGGCGAAACCTTCCACGGTGACTTCCCATTGGCTGATGCCGACGATGCCTTCGACCACGCCGATCTTGATTTTTTCGGCTTCCAGAATTCCGCCCTGTTCGATGTGCAATTCCAGATACGCCGCGATGTCGCCGCGTTTGCGCAGCGGTTGCGCCAGCTTGCCAGGATCGCCGCCGATGAACCGGATGCCTTCGCCGACGGTTTTGCCGCTGCTGGTGGACAGGCCAAGCTGCTTTTCAGTCAGCCCGTGCGCCATCGCGTGGCTGCCGTAAGTGCCCCCTTCTTCGTTGGAGAAGATGATGACTTCGAGCGGATGGTTCAGTGTGATGCTGTTGTCGCCGAGCGTCCGCGCAACTTCAATCGCCCCCATTGAACCAACCTGCCCGTCATAGCTGCCGCCCTGCGGCACCGAATCAATGTGGGACCCAATCGCCAGCGCGGGCAATTTCGCATCGCGCCCGGCGCGGCGGCCAATCAGATTGCCTGCGGCGTCAATGCTGACATCCAGTTTCGCTTCGCGCATCAGCTTCATCGTGAATTCGCGGCCTTGCCGGTCGGCTTCGGTGTAGGCCACACGATGGGTTCCGCCTTCGGGCGTCTTGCCGAATTGGGCAAGCTCCGCCAGATGCGCATTGAGCCGCTGGGCGTTGACGCGCAGTTTCGACGGCAATTGCGGAAACGAAAAGGCGAGCGCGGCGCTGGCGCCCAGTAAATTCAAACTGAACTCTCGACGATTCATCAATCTCTCCTGAAATGATTGGATTTTATTGTTCTTTATATCGAATTTCAGGTGAGTGCCACATAACGCAAAGACGCGAAGGGACAAAGACGCAAAGGAGGGAAATCGGGGAGAAGAATTTCTGCGAACTTGATTGATCCTTTGTGTCTTACCGTCTTACCGTCTTTGCGTTGAAGCTGGTCTCATCCAGGTAAAATTCGCGATAAGCCCGCCTTGACGGGCAGCAATCCCGAACATAATAATCCCGGCCTCTGCTATTGCCTACATTCGATTCACGGAAAAGCAATACTTTGCAGTGCCTGCTTCATTGGCCGATTTCGGCCGGATCGGCGTAGAAACGGACTCGTCTTGAAGGGAAAAATCATGACAATTCGCAACCGCACTCAATTGATGCTTCTGACCGCCATCCTGGCTGCGCTTTGCCTGGTTGGCGCGCGGCAGCAGGCAGCGACAATGCAGGCGCAGGCACCGGCGCGTTCGCAGCAGATGCCCGTTGACCCGCAAATCACGATGGGCAAGTTCGCGAACGGGATGACCTATTACATCCGCGCCAACAAGAAACCCGAAAAGCGCGCGGAACTACGGCTGGCGATCAAGGCCGGGTCCATTCTGGAAGAAGACGACCAGCAGGGGCTGGCTCATTTCGTCGAACACATGGCGTTCAACGGCACCAAAAACTTTCCCAAACAGGAACTCATTTCGTTCATCGAATCGCTGGGCATGCGCTTCGGGGCGGACCTGAACGCTTACACAGGCTTTGACGAAACGGTTTACATGCTGCAGGTGCCGACCGACAAGCCGGAAACCATGGATCGCGCGCTGCTGGTGCTGGAAGACTGGGCGCGCAACGTCACCTTCGACCCCGCCGAAATTGAAAAAGAGCGCGGGATCATTCAGGAAGAACGAAGGTTGCGACTGGGCGCGGGCGCGCGGATGATGGACAAGTTGTTTCCGATCCTGCTCAAAGGATCGCGTTACGCCGACCGGATTCCCATCGGCAAGCCGGAAATCATCCAGGGCGCCAAGCCTGAACGGTTGAAGAAGTTTTACGCCGATTGGTACAGGCCAGATTTGATGGCCGTGGTGGCGGTTGGCGATTTCGACAAAGCCGCTGTTGAAAAGTTGATTACCTCCCATTTCGCTTCCATTCCGGCGGCCACCACGCCGCTGAAACGGCCCGTCTACGAGATTCCGGATCGTGCCAGCACGGTTTACGCAATTACCACGGACAAGGAAACGACTTCGACAAGCATCGAACTGAGCACTCTGCTGCCGGCGCGCGAGCAAGGCTCGGTGAGCGAGTACAGGCAACAGACCGTGGATCGTCTTTTTTCCTCCATGCTTTCCGCGCGGTTTTCCGAATTGACGCAGAAACCGGATGCGCCATTCATCGCCGCTTTCGCCGGGCGTGGAAGCTTCTTCGCGCGCACGAAGGATGAGGCTTCGCTCAGCGCGCTGGTCAAGGAAGACGGCATCGAGCGCGGATTGGAAGCCTTGCTGGCCGAAGCCGAGCGGGTGGCCCGCTTCGGTTTCACGGCCACGGAACTGGACCGGCAAAAACAGAGTGTGCTGCGAGGCTACGAACGAATGGTGGCCGAAAAGGAAAACCGCGTATCTTCCAGCCGAGCGGACGAATACATCAACAACTTTCTGGAAAACGAGCCGCTGCCCAGCGCCGATGACGAATACGCCCTGCATCAGCGCTTCCTGGCGGAAATCAAACTGGACGAAATCAATAAACTCGCCACGGAATGGTTTGCCGATAAAAACCGCGCCGTCGTCATTTCCGCGCCGGAAAAAAGCGGACTGGTCATCCCCAATGAAGCCAGGCTGGCAGCCGTGATCAAGGCCGCGCCGGCAAAGGAATTGAAACCCTATGTGGATTCAATGGCGGCGGCGGCGCTGCTGGAATCCATCCCTGCGCCGGGCACCATCGCCAGGACCGTGACGAAGGAAACCGCGGGCATTACGGAATGGGAACTATCGAACGGCGTGAAAGTCGTGCTCAAACCGACGACGTTCAAAGCGGATGAAATCCTCTTTCGCGCCACCAGTCCCGGCGGCACCTCGCTGGCCAGCGACAAGGATTACATCCCGGCCAGCACCGCCACGCAGGTCATCACCGCCGGGGGCCTGGGCAAATTCAACGCAATTGATCTGCGCAAGCTGATGACGGGAAAAGTGGCGGCGGCCAGTCCGTTTATCGGGGAACTGGAAGAAGGGCTGAACGGCAGCAGTTCCCGCAAGGATCTGGAAACCATGTTCCAGCTCATTTACCTGCGGTTCACCCAGCCGCGCGCCGACAGCGTCGCCTTCAACGCGCAGGTGGCGCAGTTGAAACCCTTGCTGGCGAATCAGGCAGCGGCGCCGGGGTATGCGTTTTTCGAGGCGCTCACCATAGCCAGGTATCAAAATCATCTTAGAAGACGCCCGCTGACGGCGGCGATGATGGACGAATGGAATCTGGAGAAATCGCTGGCTTTTTACAAAGACCGGTTCGCCGATGCCAGCGATTTCACGTTTGTTTTCGTCGGCAATTTCGATTTGCCAACCATCAAACCGCTGGTTGAACGCTATCTGGGTGCGTTGCCTTCGCTGGGACGCAAGGAAACCTGGAAAGATGTCGGCGCGCGGACGGCAACGGGCGTGATTGAAAAGCGTGTCGAGAAAGGAATCGAACCGAAAAGCCAGGCGGCGATTATCTTCAGCGGGCCGTTTGACTTCGATCAAACGCAGCGTGTCGCAATTCGTGCAATGTCGGAAATCCTGCAAACCAGACTGCTGGAAACGATTCGCGAGGAACTGGGCGGCACCTACACCATCAGCGCCAATGCGGGTTATCAAAAGATACCAAATTCCGAATACTCCATCTCCATTCAATTCGGGTGTGCCCCGGAACGCACGGACGATCTGATCAAACGCGTTTTTGAAGAAATCGAGAAGTTCAAAACCAACGGTCCGACTGAAAAGCAATTGAACGATGAAAAAGAAGCGCTGCTGCGGGAATTTGAAACCGATAGCAAGCAGAACGGATATCTGTTGAATCAACTGATGAACAAGTATCAGAACGGTGAAGACCCCGCCGGACTATGGAATATTCCAGAGTACTTCAAGAAGCTCGACGCGGCGGCAATTCAACAGGCGGCGAAGAAATATCTCAGCACCAACAGCTACGTAAAGGTAACGATGTTTCCCGAAAAGAAGTGACTGTGTCAGAAGCCCGCGCCCTTGCTCACGCGCGGGCTTCTGACACAGGCGAGTCTCACCGCGCCGCGAATTTCTGCACGCGCCAGTTCTTGATCTCCGCCACGTAAATCGCGCCCGTGCTGTCGAGCGCGATGTGATGCACGAAATCCAGTTTGCCCGGCACTTTGCCGTAACTGCTGAGCACGCCCAGAATTTTCCCTTCCAGGCTGAGTTTGACGATGCGATTGTTCAGCCCGTCGCACATGTAAATGCAATTCTCTTTGCGCGAATACGCCAATCCCCAGGGCGCGCCGATGTCCGTCCACTTGCCCAGAAATTTGCCGTTGGTGTCGAAAATCTGAATGCGTTGATTGGTGCGGTCGGCGACGTAAACGCGCTCTTCGGCGTCCAGGCAGACATCGTGAACCAGATTGAATTCGCCGTCGCCGGTTCCCTTCTTTCCCCAATGCGTGATGTATTCGCCGTCGCGATTGAATTTGATGACACGCGCGTTGACGTAACCGTCGGAGATGTACAGATCACCGTTTTTGCCGAAGGCGATGCCGGTGGGCTCGTTAAAAGCGTCCTTGCTGTCGTTGTTGCCCGCCGTGCCCTGCCGGTTGCCCAACACCATCAGCACACGGCCTTCCGGGTTGCACTTGATTACGACGTGACCTTTGACATCAATCAGCCAGAGATTGCCTTCGTCGTCCACGCGAATGCCATGCGACGAGACAATTTTGATGTCCGGCCACGCCTGCAAAAACTTGCCCGCACGGTCGAACTGCATCACCGGATGCGCGCCGCGAGTGAAAACCCAGACATTGTCCTGTTTGTCGGTCGTCACGCCGGAGACTTCGCCGAAATTCCAGCCTTTGGGCAGCTTCGCCCAATCGCTGACCAGTTGATGCGGCATAGCTGGCCCGGATTTCAGTTGAGCAAACGCCGGAGCCAGTACAACCAAAGCAAGAAACAATGTGAAAAACGCTGTTTTCATCGGATCACCATTTCAGGGTCAGGCCAGTTCAATTCGCATTTCACTGGCAAGTTTCAGAATGTGTTGTTTACCTTCTTCGTATTCCGCCGGTGTGCTCAGATGTTCCAGCATCAACGGCGCTTCGAAAGGCAGCGCCGCGATGTTCGTCAGATAGGCGCGATAATCAATGCCGCCGCGTCCCGGCACGGTTTCGGCGAAATGAACATTCCTGCCGTGCAGGTCTTTGGCGTGGCAGGAGCAAATCCAGCGGCCCAGTTTGTGGAAGACTTCGTTGATAATTTCAGCGTTGCGGTAAAACCGCTCCGGGCTGTTGATGATGTTGCAAACATCCACGTGAACGCCGAAACCCGGACGGGCAATGGCTTTGTGCAACTTCAGGTAAGCATCGGCGCTGTCGGGCAGACTCCAGCCCATCATCTCAATCGTGAATTTCGTGCGGGCAGGTTTTACGGCGTCAATCACCTTGCGGCAGTTTTCGACCGTTGCATCGAAAAATTCTCGCGATAGATTGCGCGCGTCGGGTCCGTCCCATTGTTTCGGGTTGAAGGAACCGGCGATGTTGACGCAGTTGCGCGCGCCGATGGCGTCGGCCAGCGCCAGCCTTTCAATGACGTAGTTCAGGTTTTCCCGCCGCTTCGCGGCGTCGGCGTCGAGCATGTTTTTCCAGGCGCCGACTTCGGCAATGACGACGTTTTCCGCCGCAAATGCTTTCTCGATGGCCTTGATGCGTTCGGGTTCTTTCAACGTGACTTGAGGAACATAGGCCGCGTTGTACGCCAGCGCTCGATGCGCGCGCGCCAGTTCCGTCGGGTCATCGCTTTTGACGAAAATCGGCCCGCCCAGGCGAAGCTTGCTGCGTGGCGCTGCGCTGAATGCGCCCGCAG
Source organism: Heliomicrobium sp. (assembly GCA_021155085.1). Lineage (GTDB taxonomy): Bacteria > Acidobacteriota > Blastocatellia > RBC074 > RBC074 > RBC074. The sequence continues at coordinate 119,610 of JAJNQA010000109.1, forward strand.
ACCTGGCCATTCCGCTCAGGCACGCCAGCCCGCTCATAAAGTTGCGGCGGCTTGTGTTTGGTTGCTCACTCATTTGATTGCCAAAGCGTTTGGCGGCGAAGCCACTCCGCCCAGTTTATTGAGCGGCGCGGAGGTGAAGAAAAATTCGTAGCGCCGATCCGCCGCGCAAGCGCCGGCCAGCGCATCCAGGGTGAACATTTCGCCGATGGGCATTCCCCACAAACCGATGATGGTGTTGTGCAGCGCTTCTCCTGAATCTCCCGCCGGACCGGGAAGCGGCGCGGTTTCAAAACTGGGCGTGTCGCTGGCGACAGCGGCGAAGTGGTTATCCCACAGGAAGCGCAGCGAATCTTCGCCTTGCGCCACTCCACTGGCTTTCAAAGCGCCCGGCTCGGCAAGTTGCGAACGCTCGGCTTCATTCAATCCGGTGTACCATTCGATCCAGCCGGTTCTCAGCAACAGGATGTCCCCGGTTTGAAACTTGAGGCCTTGCCAATCCGCTGCCGCTTGCAATTGACCGGCGGTGATTCCGGTGCCTTCGCCCGGCGAAAACGGGATGCCGTGCGCGGCGGCGAATCGCTGAAAATCAATCAGGACGCCTCGCCCGGCGATGCCTCGCCGCGCCCAGTGATGAATGCCGTTGATTGAATTGGCCGGGTCGGCAATCTGTTCTTCGGTCACGCCGTTGTAAAAACCGAACTTCGGATTGCCGAAATGCCGCAAGCCGTCCCATTGCGAAGACGATTGCGTGTTGAAGTTGTTGTAAATGTCATCGAAGACATTGCGCCGCCTGCGATGAATTGTGTGATTCAGCACCTGGCGCATAAACAACGGCGGGTTCGGCTGCTCCAATTCCCAATTCATCGCGAAAACTTCGCCGGTTTTCACCAACCCGGCGGCGGCGGCGACGCGCTCCGGCGTCAGCAAATTCAGCGTGCCGATTTCGTCGTCTTCGCCAAACACGCCCCAGGCGGAACATGGCGGGTAATCGGGCTTGATTGGCAATTCATCGAAGGACGGCAATCGTTCAAACGAGTTCATCGGTCTTTGTCTCCCGGTTGTATCGTTAATCCGTAATTGCCTGATAGGTCAGCACGCGGAACTCCGAACCGTATTCCAGACCGGTGTGCGGCAAAATCTGGATCATAAAGATGCCGATCAATTGTTCCTGCGGATCAATCCAGAACTTCGTGCCGGCCGCGCCGCCCCAGTTGTATTCGCCGGGCGACCCCATCATCCCGGCTTCGCCCGGCGCTTTGCTGACGGCGAATCCCAAACCGAAACCGGTTCCCGGCCCCAATCCAGGGATGGCTCCCAGATGGTCGCTGCTCATCAGTTGCACGGTTTTGCGGCTGAGCAATCGCTTTCCATCGTATTGCCCGTTGTTCAACAGCATCTGGCAGAAACGCAGGTAATCGTAAGCCGTCGAAGTCAGGCCCCCTCCGCCGGAAAGCATGCCCTGGGATTGCAGAAAGTCCGGCACGGCGTTCGGAAATGCGTCGTAACATTCCTGCCGCGTTGAACAGGTTGGCGAAGGCGCAAGCCTGCCTTCTTTGGTGATGGTGTAGAGTTTGGCGAAGCGGTCTTTTTTGCCGGCGGGAACGGTGAAGCCCGTGTCCTTCATTTCCAGCGGCGTGAAGATGCGTTCCTGCAAAAACTGATCGAAGGGTTTGCCGGACAGGACTTCGATCAACCGGCCCTGCACGTCCACCGAAACGCTGTAATGCCAGCGCGTGCCGGGTTCGTATTGCAGCGGAATCTTCGCCAGATCGGTCACAAAATCCGCCAGATTCAGTTGGCCCAGAATTTTAGCCTTGCGGTATTCACGATCCACCAGCGTGTCGCCGAAAACTCCATAAGTCAGCCCGGCTGTGTGACGCATCAAATCGCGGACGGTGATCGGTCGTCTGGCCGGAACGGTCTTCATGACAGGCTTGCCGGTCTGCGGGTCTTTTTCCTCAATGGCAACCTGCATCTTGGCGAATTCGGGCAGGTATTTGGCGACCGGATCATTGAGCTGAAACTTGCCTTCTTCGTAAAGCATCATCAATGCGACGCTGGTAATGGGTTTGGTCATCGAATAGATGCGATGAATCGTATCCATTTTCATCGGCATGCCCGCTTCCACATCGGCCATCCCGAACGTTTCCTGATACGCGATTTTGCCTTGCCGGGCGATCAGCCCGCTGGCTCCCGGAATGCGTTTTTCGGCGACGTGCTTGTTCATCACCGCGCGGATGTGCGCCAGACGATTGGTGGACATCCCCACGGTTTCAGGCGCAACCACGGGCGGATCGGTTTTGGTGTTGCCTGCAACCGGGCCAAAGAGGGGAGTGACTGCCAGCGCCAGCATCAGCGCCGAAATGGAAAACAACAGACGTTTCATGGTTCCTCCGTGGGAATTGCCGCGGCCACTTCGCCCGGTGTGAGACGGGCGGTTTTCGCCGGCAACTCGAAGTTCAATTTGTTGTTCGACGTGTTACAGCAAAGACGAGCGTAAAGTGCTGCGATGATAGGCGCTGAAAATCCCAAATTCAATTTCGGAAAGCTTCCAGCACAATCAAAACGTCGCAATCGGATTGAGCGGCGATCCCGTCCCGCCTGTAATCGGCAACGGCGCGGCGGTCAGCAAAAATGCCCAGCGTTTGCGTTGCGCGGTGGCTGCGCTCAAGGCTCCCAAATCGCAGTTGTCGAAAATATGAACGCCCATCGCATTCAACGTCAGCAAATGCACCGGGTGCGAGACGCCTTCGATGCCCGATGGCAAAACATCGCTGGCGGCATCGCTGCCCAAAATGGCGATGTCCCGATCCTTCAGCCATTTCGCGCACGAAGCGTGCAGGCCCGCAGTGCCTTTTTCCGCATCCCAGGGTCCCTTGGCCGCGCGCCGCGCCCAGCGTCCGGTGTTGATGAAAACCGCATCGCCGGAGCCGACCTTGATGCCCGCTTTCTTTTCCCAGGCGTCCAGATCCGCCGGATAAAGAGTGACGTTGCCGTCCAGATACGGAACGCCTTTCAGCGCCGCCATGTCCATCAGCACGCCGCGCGTGAAAATACCCTGTTTCAGATTGGTGATGGCCAGCTTTTGCGCGCCTTTAGAGGTGACTTCCTGCTGCGAAAATCCGTTGTACATCTTGCCCTGATAAAAGATGTGGCAGAGCGCATCCATGTGCGTGTGCTGGTAACCGTGAAAGAGCACGGACAAGGTGTCCACGCCCCACTGGCCCGAAGTGTCAGCGCCGGTGGCATTCATGGTGTGCTGAAATGGATTGGGATTGTCTTCTTCGACCGCGCTGTTGGTGTCGTGCGCCAGCGAAACCGTGAAGCCTTCCTTGACCAGCGCGGCGGCTTCCTTGCGTTTGGCGGGCGTAATCAGATTCAGCGCGCCAAGCTGGTCCTCCCTGCCCCAGCGTCCCCAGTTGGAAAGCTGGGTCATCAGGCGGTCAATGTCGGCTTTGGTCATTTTTTGCTGCGCCAGCGCCGGTGGGAACATTGCGAGCGCGCCGGTCAAGACCAGCACGACAATGGTGAGTGAAGTTAGTTTGCGTTTCATGGTGCTTCCTCCGCTCAATGGCGAATGCCTGGCTTCGCCAGAGTTGTATGTTTTTCTTGACTACGACTGGATTACGACTGGGAAAACGCGCGCAGTCTAGCATAGGCTTGCCGCGCTCCTAAGCCGGGGAAGGCGGGCGCGAAGAAAACCCAAAGTGCGGTTGGTAAAAATCGAATCCGATTGCCTCGCAATGCCGTCTTAGGGAATGCTTGTCACTTGATTGACCTGAGCGGATGGCTTGGGCAGGTAATTTCCCAACTATCATTTTCAATAAACCAGCGAGGGATGAGAATGATCTCGTCTTTCTGTCAAATTCCACGCAAGGAGACCCGATGGAACGTAAAAAAGCGTCCGATTATCCGCAGGAGCTGTTAGACCTGTTTCACGAGTATCAACACGGCGACCTGGATCGCCGTAGCTTTATTGATCGTCTTGGCAGGTTCGCCACTGGCGGCCTGACCGCCATGGCGATTTTTGAAAGCCTGAAACCGAATTACGCCTGGGCGCAACAAGTGCCGGCAGACGACAAGCGCATCAAGGTCGGCTACGAGGTGGTGCAATCGCCAGCCGGCAACGGCACGATCAAAGGGTATCTGGCGCGCCCGTCAAAAAGCGGAAAGCATCCCGTCGTGCTGGTCATTCACGAAAATCGTGGCCTCAATCCATATATCGAAGACGTTGCGCGCCGCCTGGCTACAGACAACTTCATTGCCTTCGCGCCGGATGGATTGACCTCCGCCGGCGGTTATCCGGGCAGCGAGGAAAAAGCCGCCGCTGCCTTTCGCACCGTGGACGGCACAAAAATGACTGAAGATTTTGTCGCGGCGGCCAAATGGCTCAAGGCGCGTTCCGATTCAACCGGCAAACTTGGCGCGGTCGGATTCTGCTTTGGCGGCGGGATGGTCAATCAATTGGCCGTCAGGCTGGGCTCGGAGTTGAATGCAGGCGTCGCATTTTATGGCCGTCAGGCTGGCGTGGCCGATGTCCCCAAAATTTCCGCGCCGTTGCTGCTGCAATACGCGGGAAACGATGAACGGATCAATGCGGGCATCGCGGCTTACGAAGAAGCGCTCAAAGCCAACAAGAAGGTTTATGCCGTTCATCTGTACGAGGGCAAACAGCATGGCTTCCACAACGACACGACGCCCCGTTACGACGAAACCGCCGCGAAACTGGCCTGGACGCGCACGCTCGAATTTTTCAACAAACATCTGCGATAGCAGTTTGAGCAACAGGACACAGAACAAAGGCAGAATGCAGAGGCATTTTGCCTTCTGCCTTTTTTCGAAAACTCGAAATTCACTCTCCGAAATCAAATAAAAGGATTCACCATGAACAAATCTCGCTGGTGGCTGGCTGTAGTGTTTCTGGCATTGCCGGGAACGTTGTTTGCGCAAAGCGCGCTTCATTATCAAACTCATTTTCCACCCGAAGAATTTCGGGCGCGCTGGCAGAAGATTTTTGAACGGATCGGCGGCAATTCCATCGCCATTGTGCAGGGCGCGCCGCTGACGAGTGGATTCACCTTCCCTCGGCAATCAAACGAGTTTTACTACCTTTGCGGAGTGGAAACGCCGCATTCCTATCTGCTGTTGGACGGACGCACGCGCAAAGTGACCTTGCTGCTGCCGCCGCGCAATGAACGGCTGGAGCGGTCTGAAGGCCGCGTTCTTTCCGCTGCTGACGCCGATCTGGCCAGACAGTTGACCGGCGCGGATGCCGTGCTGAGCACCGAAGCGATGACGAACGAATGGATGCGGGAACTGCTGGGACCGCAATCGCCGGTGGTTTACACGCTTTTCACGCCCGCCGAAGGAACGTCTCAAAGCCGCCACGAAATCCAGGTCGCCAACGCCGCCATCGCCGCCGATTACTGGGACGGCCGCATTTCGCGCGAAGCGAATTTCGTCAATCTGCTGCGCACACGCTTTCCGCGCGCCGAAGTCAAAGACCTGACCCCGGCGCTGGATGAATTGCGCAGCGTCAAAAGCCCGCGTGAAATCGCCCTGATTCGCCGCGCTTCGCAACTGGCCGGCATGGCCATCCTGGAAGCCATCAAAAGCACCAAGCCGGGCATTTTCGAATATCACCTGGATGGCGTCGCGCGCTACATCTACCTGATCAACGGCTCCCGGCTGGAAGGCTATCGTTCGATCACCGCTTCCGGCACGGCCAACATCTGGAACGGGCATTACTACCGCAACAACAGCCAGTTGAAAGACGGCGATTTGCTGCTGATGGATTTCGCGCCGGATTACGGCTACTACACCAGCGATGTCACGCGCATGTGGCCGGTCAATGGCAAGTACTCCCCCATGCAGCGCGAACTGCTGCAATTCGTGCTGGATTACCGCAACACCGTGATGAAACGCATCCGCCCCGGCCTGAAAGTAAAAGCCATGCTGGACGACGCGAAAGTGGAGATGGAGGAAGTGTTCAAGCGCACCAAATTTTCCAAGCCGATCTACGAACAAGCGGCGCGGAAAATGGTTGAAACCGGCGGCGGCACATTTTCGCATCCGGTCGGCATGGCGGTTCACGACGATGGTCCGTACAACCGCGACGTGCTGAAACCCGGCCACGTCTTTTCGATTGATCCTCAATTGTGGGTGCCGGAAGAAAACCTGTACATCCGTTACGAAGACGTCATCGTCATCACCGAAACCGGCTACGAAAACTTCACGGACTTTCTGCCGTCGGAACTGAACGAGCTTGAAAAACTGGTCGGACAGGGCGGCATGCTGGAAAAATTCCCTCCGGTTTCCGAAAAAGAACTGCTGCAACGGAAACGAAAATGACCATAGGAAACCGCTCCCATTACCGAGGTTCAAATATGCGATTCACCCCGTTCAGACTGCTCGTCACAATCGCGCTGACACTTGCTTCCTTCGTCTGGGCTGCCGCCGATACCTATCCGCGGCAGCCCGGCGTGGACGCGCAGCACTACATTTTTCGCCTGACCCTGCTGACCGGCGATTCAAACGAAATTCGTGGCGAAGCGACCGCCAGATTCAGGCTGATCACGGACAACGTTCGCGAAATCTTCCTGGATTTGGCCACGCCAACCGCCGACGGCAAAGGGATGACCGTGACCGGCGTAACTTCCGGCGGTCAGGCAGTGGCGTTCACCCACAGCGACAACAGACTGCGGCTGCCAGTTCCCCCCGGTTTCAAAGCCGCGCAGGAAGTCGCATTCACCATCACGTACCACGGCGTGCCGGCTGCGGGATTGCGATTGATCAACAACATTCACGGCGACCGGACGGCTTTCAGCGAAAACTGGTACAACCGCGCGCGGCAATGGCTGCCGATGATTGATCATCCCGCCGACAAGGCGACGGGCGAGTTCATCATCACCACGCGAGCGGAATATCAGGTCATCGCCAACGGCGCGCTGATCGAACAGTTGGATATTGTTCCGGGATTGCGCCGGACTCATTTGAAACAATCCGTGCCGATTTCGTCATGGCTGTATTCGATCGGCATCGCCCGGTTCGCGGTCAGGCACGCCGGACTGATTCGCGGCATTCCGATGGAATATTGGGTTTTCCCGCAGGACATCGAAAAAGGCTTTGCGCTGTTTGAGCGGGATGCGCGCGGCTGTTTCGAGTTCTTTTCGGACCGTGTCGGGCCGTACGCCTATGAAAAGCTGGCTCACGTCGAAGCCGCGGGTTTCGGCGGCGGCACCGAACACGCCAGCAACATCTTTTACGGCGAAAAAGGCATTACGGCGGGCAACGGCCCGGTCGTCCATGAAACCGCGCATCAATGGTTCGGCGACACCATTACGGAAAACGACTGGAACGATGTCTGGCTGAGCGAAGGTTTCGCGACGTACTTCACCCTGCTTTACACGGAGCACGCAAACGGTCGCGACGCCTTTGTGGACGGCGTCCGCCGCAGCCGGGACACCGTGCTGCGGCTGGAAAAATCCATGCCGAACACGCCCGTCGTTCACGTGAATTTGAACGAAGCCAGTCAAAGTCCGAACAACCAATTCGTTTATCAGAAAGGCGCCTGGGCATTACACATGCTGCGCGATGTCGTCGGCACGGAAACTTTCTGGCGCGGCATACGCGAATATTACCAGCGCTATATGAACCGCACCGCGTCAACAGACGATTTCCGATTGGTAATGGAGCAGGCGTCAGGACAAGACCTTTCGTGGTTCTTCCGCCAATGGCTGAACCGAAGCGGGGTGCCTGCGGTTGAAGGAAGCTGGCGTTATAACAACACGGCAAAACAGGTGGAGATTACCGTAAAACAGACACAAACTGCGGAAACTTACCGTTTCTCACTGGGTGTTGGCATCGCCCAAACGGCAGGCGCGTTGCCGAAACTGCATCGAATCCAGGTTACGGGGCGAGAAACCACGATTTCGCTGCCGGCGGAAAACGAACCGGCGTCCGTAGTTCTCGATCCCGGCGTGTGGCTGCTGGCTGACTTCGGCTCATTCGCGAAAGCATCCGCTGGCACACGCTGATCGCAAACCTGAAATTACCCATTATCCATTCCACATTACCCATTATTTGACCGAGGGGAGAACGTCATCCCTGCCGGTTAATGGTCAATGAACAATGGATAATGGGTAATGTTGAATTCGGCAGCAGACTGTCGAGACGGCACACTCTAAAACACAGGCTCAATCTCCAAGCCGCTTGGTTTCAGCGCGTTCAATGATCAACGCCAGCGGCATCGGCCCATCGTTCGCGGCCTTCGGACAATGGCGCAAACCTTTCGGAATGACGATGCCTTCTCCGCCTTTGAGCAGAAAATCGCCTTGTTCGGTCTGAAACAGGATTTCGCCTTCCAGCACGATGAAGCTTTCGTCTTCGTTGTCGTGCGCATGCCAGCGCTCGAACTCGCCTTGAAATTTGACCAGGCGGATGGCGAACTCATCCACATTGGCCAAAGTGACTGGCGCGTAAGCTTGCGTGATCTGGTCTCTGATTTGTCGGATCGAAAAAACTTGAACGTCCATGACAACTCCTTTTCTCATCCACGAAATCAACCGAAGTATCACAAAGAAAATTCCCAGCCTTCGTGTGGCTTGGGGGATAAGGTTTATTTCTTGAACACCATGCCGCCCTTCATCACCCACTTGACGCGTTCCAGTTCCGTCACGTCTTTGGTTGGATCTCCTTCGACGGCGATCAGGTCGGCGAGTTTGCCCGCTTCAATCGCGCCGATGCGGTCTTCCCAGCCGAGCAGTTTTGAGGCGTGAACCGTGGCGGTTTGAATGGACTGGATTGGCGTCAGTCCCATGCGCACCAATACGGCGAATTCGCGTCCATTCAAACCGTGTGGGTAAACTGCGGCGTCGGTTCCGAAGGCAACAGGCACGCCTTGTTGAATGGCGTGGGTCAGATTCTTTTTCATCGCGGGCATGACTTCCCTGGCCTTGGCGATAATCTGCGGCGGCAGGCCAAGCGAAGGATAATTTTCCATAAACCAATCCGTCAGATAAATGGTCGGGACCAGGTAGGTGCCTTTTTCCTTCATCAGCCGGATGCCTTCGTCGTCAATGTAGGTGCCGTGTTCAATCGAATCCACGCCGGCCAGCACGGCCTGTTTCAAACCTTCGCCGCCGTGCGCGTGGGCGGCGACTTTGCGGCCCAGCCGATGCGCTTCGGCAACGATCACCTTCATTTCCTCCAGCGTGAACTCGGCCGCTTTTGGATCATCGCCGAGCGAAAGCACTCCGCCGGTCGAACAAAATTTGATGACGTTCGCGCCGTATTTGATGACTTCGCGCGTTTTGGCGGTCACGCCTTCAACGCCGTCGGCCACGCCATCGGCCTTATGGTGAAATTCCCACGGCAGAAAGTTGTCATCACAATGGCCTCCGGTGATGCCCAGGCTGGGACCGGAAGCGACGATGCGCGGCCCCGGCACATCTCCGGCATTGATCGCGTCGCGCAAGGCGATGTCCGAATAGCCCGCCGCGCCGACATTGCGAACCGTGGTGAAACCCGCCATCAGGGTAATCCGCGCGTTTTTCGCCCCGGTCAGCGTCTGGCGCGGAATGGATTGGGTGATGCCCGTCACGCCGCCCAGCCCTGGCGCAAAAGTCAGGTGCGTATGGCTGTCAATCAAACCGGGCAGCAAGGTCATGTTTTTCAAATCAATAACCTCGGCTCCGGCGGGCACGGTCAGGTTCGCGCCAACAGCGGTGATGCGCTCGCCTTCGATCAGTATGAAAGTGTTGTTGAGCATCTGGCCCGTGCGCACATCAAGCACGCGACCGGCTTTGATGACAATTACTTTGGGCGCGGCTGGCTGGGCGAACGCGGCGACTGAAAGTACCAGAGTAAAAAAGAACGACGCAAAACAGACGTGTCTGCGAATCATTGGGGAATCTCCTTGTGTGATTTTGATGAATTGCGAGATTGTGACAGGCCGGATGATACGGTGAGCGCGTGGCGAGTGGCAACGTTGTTGCGCTATACTCCGGCGCGCCACCCCAATACTTCAGCGGAGAATCTTGCAGCAATGCGCAGTCCCTTTTATCAGGCCAATTTTTGCGCCGAATGCGGCAATTCGCTTGCGCCGCGTACGGGTTTCAAGCCGCGCCATTTCTGTGACGATTGCGCCAGGCGGTTGAAACAGCGCAGGTTCGTCACGCCGCTGGCAGGTTTGTTGTTCCTCAGCTCGCTGGCGGTTTTTGCTTTTAGCTATCGAAAAAGCCGCTCGCCGGTTCAATCATCGAATTTGCCCGCTCCTGCCGTATTGGCCAGGGATTCGATCGTCAATCCAAAATCGAAGCCGCAAACCGAAGCCATTCCCCGCGTCCTGTGCGGCGCGCGAACCCGTCGCGGCACGCCTTGCCAGCATCGTGTGCAGCCAGGTCAACGTTGCGCACAACACCGTGGAATGCCCTCAATGCTTGATTCGGCCAGCGAGTTTCCGCCCTCGGCCGGCCAAACAAAAAGCCGCAAGCATTGACAATCAGACGAGTTCCTTTATGTTTATGGCCGAAATACCGCATTCGCAATTCCAGAATTCGCGGACTTCGATTTTCCAACAAATAAAAAGGATCAAGTGTCAATGAAACGCTATTTGCCTTTCGCCATCATCGCGTTTGTCCTGGCGGCTGCCATCGGCGCGGGAGCTTTCATGTTCCGTTCGTCGCAACCCGAAGTTTCAACCCCAAGCCCTTCGCCCACCAGCACCCCTGCCAATCCGCAGATGGCTGCAGCGCCCAAAGGGGTCGTCACCATCGAAGAGTTTGGCGATTACCAATGCCCGCCATGCGGCACGATTCACCCGGACATCAAAAAAGTGAAAAGTGAATTCGGCGACCGCGTCCGGTTGATCTTCTACCAATTCCCGCTGACGCAGATTCACAAAAACGCGCTCGATGCCGCGCATGCCGCGATGGCGGCGCGTTTGCAGGGAAAGTTCTGGGAAATGCATGACCTGCTTTATGAAAATCAAAAGCTGTGGGAAGAGATGCCGGATTTGCGCCCGATGGCGGCGGGGTTTGCTCAAAAACTGGGATTGGACACAGAGCGGTTCAAACGCGATATGGACAGCGCTCAGGTGGACGCCGCGGTTTCAGCGGATTTGCGGCGCGGACAATCGCTGGGCGTCACCGGCACGCCGACGCTCTTCATTGATGGCCAGTTGATCGAAAACGAAAAAACCACGCTTAACAATCTGCGCCAGATCATCAATCAAAAGCTCGGCGGGCGTTAGCTTGCCGTGTTTTTTGCTGGAAGCAGAAATTTCGCCGCGATCACCAGCGCCGTCAATGTTAACGTCATCGTGGCCGAAAGCAGGCAGAATTCGCAGTAAGCGTGCAGTACAAACGCCTGCAGGAACAGCAGCCACAGTGTGGCCGCCAGCATCGGCGCGACAAGCAGCGCCAGCCCGGCGCGCGCGTGGTCATACCCGAAGACGGCCAGCGTCGCCAAACTGAACGCCGCAAAATAAGCCAGCACGCCAAAGCTGGCCGTGGGAATGCCTGCGATGCTGGCATACGCGCTGCTCAGCACCTGGGAACAGCCGTTGGTGACGGTACACCGGACGCTGCGGCCCGAAAGATGCTGCACGGTCAGGTAAACCGAGTCTCCCAACCCAATCAGCGAGACAAGCATGGCCAGTCCGTAAATCAGCGTCACACGACGCATTGAGTTCATAGATTTTTCCATAGCATCAATTGAATGTTGTCCGTAGTTTCGGCGGGCGAAGATACCGGCAGCCAGTCAATTCCGCAAGATCATTGCGGTTTTGATCAAACCTATCAAGTCGCAATTCAGGCGATCCAGACGGGTTTCGAACAAACCGTTTCGATCATCTTTCACCGTGAAGCCGAGACTCAGTCTTTTGTCATTGCAACATTGAAATCCAGACTTTACGATTGCCAGGAAATGGACTTTGAAATTGTTGGTGACATCACTGACATCGAAACCATCGCCATCGGCACAAGCATTCGTGATCGCGCCCGTTTACGGAAAGTTTATGGGAAAGGCCGTTGGCGAAAGCTGAAAGGCGTTGCTAAAGTCCGGCTGACAGATGGAACAATTCGTTTGGCGGAACTTCACTGGTACGAAGCGCACGGCGTTGGCAAGCGTGAATTCAAGCTGAAGCTCCCGTTTTTGGATTAACTGCTATGGCGAAATTAAAATCGAAAGTAACGCATTTTGCTTTATGTTTGAACAACGAAGGCTACCCAGCCTCCCTCGAAGTCGGAAAGCTTTACCGGATCGTGCCTGACGCGGACGCCGAAGCGCACGGTTATCTGCGCGTGATTGACGAAAGTGGAGAGGATTACGCTTTCACCACAGATCGTTTCCACGTGATGACACTGCCATTGCCCGTTGAACAGACGTTACTTTCAGCCGTTGGTGCTTGAACAAATTCCTGTTAGCAATCAGGCTTTTTGCGCTAAATCAAAGCAATTCGTAACTGCTCAGCCCAGTCTGCGAGCAAGCAGACAGACGAGCAAAAGAGTTTAGCGTAAAAAGCAAGCATGTTGAGTCGCGAAGAAATCAAAGCCGTTTACGATCAGGGCCCGGACGCAGTGATTGCGCTGGTCGA
>JAJNQA010000111.1 GCA_021155085.1 Heliomicrobium sp.
GCGGCGGCGCGAAGGCTTTTTGTCGAATTCGCGGCTACATTTCGACTATCAAAAAACAAGGCCGCAATGTGTTGGCGGCGTTAAGCAGCATTTTTGCTGGTCAGCCCATATCCCCGCTACCGAAGGGCTGAGCAGTTACAATTCGTAAACAAGCTGTCCCCGGCAATCTACATCTTCGTTGTTCCTTTTTGCCGGGCTGAATTGAATATTCTTTGCCGCCGCAATCGCACTTTCATTCAGGCCGGCTTGTAGCCCCTGGATGACTTTGACCTGGCGAATCTTCCCCATTGCCGGATATACGACTTCGAGAACCACTTGTCCCTGTATACCAAGATTGATCGCTTGTTCAGTAAATTTAGCTGGGTTTTTCTGATGAATGGCCGGAGGAGTAAAGATGCCGCCAGATCGAGTTGGGGAACAAGACGTGACAGATGCGGTGACTGAACCCGGGGAAAACGCATCGGCTGTTGCGGCCACGATCACTTTTTTGCCATTGTTTGGGGGAGACAGGTTATTGCCGTTAAACGAAACGGATTCGACGTCTTTTATGGGAACGCTTTGTCTATAATTACGCACATTGTAATCAACCCATTGGTGGTCAATTTTTACCAGCGTACCAGTAAGTATCTCTCCTGTCCGAAGTGTAATCCATACTTGCTGAGATGGAGATGGTGAAATTCTGCTTGATTGAGAAGTGGAGGGGGGTTGAAGTTCTGCTTGGTTGAGAAAATGCTACGGATGGTAGCCAAAGCAAAACCAGGATTACGGGGTAGATTGCTGATCCGTGTGTCAAAGCCGAAGCCTCCCTTGGCAGAGAAAAAATAAACTGATTAGTTGGGCGTTTGAACCGCAAACAATCTTAGCAGTTTTCTCCTTTTTGCCAAGGACTTCATTATTTCCTGATTCGCTCGTCTTTCGATATTTGCCCGTCGAGGATGGTCAGTACACGATGCGCATGTGAGGCGATGTCTGGCTCGTGTGTGACTAGAATAATTGTGTTGCCGCGCTCGTGCAGTCTTTCCAGCAAATTCATGATTTCGACAGAGGTCTTTGAGTCAAGGTTGCCGGTTGGTTCGTCTGCCAGAATGATCGAAGGATTGTTGACCAGAGCGCGAGCGATGGCAACGCGCTGCCGCTGGCCACCGGAAAGCTCATTGGGTTTGTGGGTCATACGATGGCCAAGTTCGACCGATTCCAATGCCTTCTTCGCCATCTCGATTCGTTTGTTGGCTGGCGTGCCATTGTAAATCAGCGGTAACTCAACGTTATGCAAGGCTGATGCGCGTGGCAGCAAATTGAAGGTTTGAAAGACGAAGCCAATCTCTTTGTTGCGGATATATGCAAGCTCGTCATCATCCATCTGGGAAACCATCTTGCCGTTCAGCCAATATTCTCCTTTGCTCGGAGAATCCAGACAGCCGATCATGTTCATCAATGTGGATTTGCCGGAACCAGATGGGCCGATGATGGCAACATACTCTCCACGTTTAATCTCAAAGGACACGCCACGCAACGCGTGAATTTCTTCGTCCCCCATGACATAAGTCTTCCACAACTCGCTCGTGCGGATCATCACCTCGCGTGATTCGGCCTTTGGAATCTCTGTCTGAACCAGTGTCTTTGCTTCAGGTTGAATCATTGTTGCTACCATCGCCGGAGTGTCCTTATTGGTTCGTAATCAACTTGTACTTGATTCGTCAAAATGATCAATAGCCGGCAGACAGAAGGATTTTGCATTCACAATCAATTGCTGTTTACCGGCTTTTCCTTGCTTTCTATTTGGCGTCTTTGCTGTTTGCGCTGTTGGGTTTATTTTTGTCTTCGCGCTTGATTGCCTGATCGGGCTTCAGTGTGCGGAGTTGGCGGTATGGACCGATGACGATTTCCTGGCCCTCTTTCAAGCCGCTCTTGATCTCAATGTCATTCTCGCCAGTGATACCGGTTTCGACAGAGACAAAAACGGTCTTGTTGTTTTCAACGACAAACAGGCCTTTGATCGGTTTCTTATCCTTGGCGTTTTGACTTTGCTCCTGAGTTTGGTTGCCGCCCGGGGTTGCGCCGGCCTTGACTTGCTGCGGATCCCGCTCAACCAGAGCTTGCAGGGGAACTGCGACGACATTTTCCCGGCGGTCGGTGGTAATGACCGTTGTCGCTGACATGCCTGGACGCAGCCGGTCGCGCACCTCTTCGGTCATATTAACCAGGCGAATAACAACCTTGAAATCCTTCGCTTCCTGTGAGCCGGAGGTTGCAGTTTGCACAATGGACTGGCCACTACGCGTCATAGCCGTGGCGGCAATTTCGACCACCTCGCCTTCGATCTCGCGTTCGCCCAAAGCATCCACTTTGACTTTGACCTTCTGGCCGGTTTTTACATTGGAAATGTCAGTTTCATCAACCTTGACCTCGACATTGATGATGGACATATCGGCAATGATCATCAGTGCCGTTGACGATAAGTTGGAGAGAGCAAACGTTCCGACTTGAACAATTGGACCACCGACCACGCCGTCAATCGTCGCATACTGCGTGGTCTTGCTGAGCAGATCGGTTTGCTGGGCAAGACTGGCTTTTTGCTGGGCAACGCGGGCATTAGAACTGTCAAGCCCCGCCTTGGCTTGTTTGACGCGAATCTCGGAATCGGTGATTTGCACTTTCGCCTGCTCGACGCGAGCCTTTGCCGCATTGACGGAAGCCACTGCTGAGTCGAAGCGCATTTTCGCCGTGTCATAATTCGATCGGGAAGAGATGCCGGATTCCAGCAGATCGGTCGCACGTTTCAATTCGATCTCGGCATTGGCACGCTCGACTTGAGCCCGGTCATAATCTGCTTGCGATGTATTCAGTGCCGCTCGCGATGTATTGATTGCATTCTCCGCCGCAGTGATTACCGCCACCTGATTTTGGGCATCAGCCTGGGCTGCTCGCATCGCGGCTTCCTGCACCGAAGTTGCATTGGCTAGCTGAGTCGGGTCAACGCGGAGCAACGGCTTGCCCTTCTTCACCACATCGCCCTCTTTGACATAAACATCGGTGACACGTCCGGAAACTTCAGCCGTGAGATTGATGAACTGAATTGGTCTGACTTCACCGTTGGCTGTGACCTTCGATTCGAGCGCCGCTCGCTTCTCAACTTTAGCCACTTGCACTTCTGGCAAATCTCCGCGCCGTGCAAAGACGCTGGCAATGATGATGCCTGCCAGCACGATCAAAACGACTGAACCGATGATAATCTTTTTGTTTCTAGAAACTGCCATGAGCCTAGCTCCCTCCAGAGGATAATGAGTTCGTATCCGGTAATGCCTGCCTTACCGCTTTTTTGCCAACTTGTTGTGATGGAATTCCTACAGCCGCGAGCCTATACGAATGGCCTTCCACCTGTGTTTCAAGAGAGTGGCAAATTGTTAAAGATCATTGTAAAGATTCGGTGTGCCCTCAGACAAGCTTGTTCTGAAACAAACTTAACTTTCAATGTGAATCGCGGGCGCATAAAACTCAAAACGCCGCCCTGACGATTTCATAAACAGGCATTTATATGAACATATGGCATTTATGTATAAAGGGAGAAGAGGAGGAATTTTAATCGTAGCCGGTAACAATCTGAGGATAAATCGGTTGAACTGGTCTGAAGCCGTGTGTATAATCCGCCCGTTTGGAAATACCACTTGCACAGTTATGCCTCACCATTCCCGAAATGGAAACTGTGTTGAACGCATTCGGAAATCAGATCAAGCTTCAAAATAGTCACTGGAACCGAATTCAGGAATTGTACGAGATGTTTGGACGTGATTCCTGGTCTCCTCACAAGATAATATTCGGCTTCAAGTGGCAGTAAACGATCAATAATCTCGTTGCCAGACAAGTAAAGATGATGTTTCGCGGTTCCACAGCATTTACTGAATTGCGATACGGTATGTTTGTAGCAAACTATAAAGGGTGACTGCCACTTATTGTTTGTTATTTAACTGAAGACTTGAATAAAAGCTGAGCTCGTCGCCATCCGACCCCGCGATCCTCCGCGATGAGCAACCCCGACGGCTATTATACTGCCACCTAATCAGACTTTCCCGCGTGCCCGGCTACGATGTGGCAGTGTTAATATCGTGTTTTCAGTCATTTTCTATTAACCCAGATTGGTGCAATCAACTCATTGGCTCTCAAACGCTGCGGTGTTTTATGCACGACAGCGAGCATGCTTTTTGGCCTCACAAATTCCGAAGAGCACAGCTAGAGGAGGAAACTTGAAATCCAGATTTTTATTGATACTTGGATTGGTCGCGGTGGGGCTCACAGTATTTGCCTGGCGCGCGAACTATCTGACTTCGGGGCAAAGTACGCCGAATCGGACATATAATAGTCCGGTTGGCCAGATCACCTTGCCTACCGTAGATGGTACTGCGGGAACGCTGGGCATGGATTACGAAATCGCACCTTTGGCTTTCGGGTTCGCATCGAACGTTCCGCAAGTTGGGGACCTGGCTGGTGACACAGGCAATGGTTTCAAAGATCGCTATGATTTTGAGAATTTGAATGCTTTCTCCATTCCACAGGCCGCGAGCAATATCGGCGATCTCGATAGCCTTGATCCGATCAACGAGGTGATCGTTGGTGGGCAGAGAATCAACCCAGGCTTCCGTTTTGTGCATATTGGCCAGCTACCTTTTATTTGGCAAATCGGCACTCAGGATGATTTGGTTGCAACCAGCGAAGTGACGGTCTTTCCCTCGATTGACCATCTTTTTGACCCTGAAATTCCCGGCTACGGACCCAAGGAGGCAAATCCGCCGGCAGGTGGGTTAGGAAACGTTCTCCTTGAAGCCACAGAGTTTACCGTTTGGGGCACAAATGACCGGGCAGAAGCGTTGGTTGCGGCGCAAACAACGGGCTATTTCGGGTTTGGAGGAACGGGAGTGGCTCCAAACAATAAGTGGTTTCGGGCTACGCTGACCAGGGTTCATGCGGAAGGATTCAAGGACTTCAATGGCATGAGCCCCTTTACCGCAGCTCCTGCTGGTTCTGATCCTTCGCCGCAGGAAGGCGACGATTTCTCATCGCAATGGCAGTTCCGAAATGCTCAAGGCAATCCGGTGCTGGTGAAATATGTCGCCGTTTACGCAAACCGCACTCGCGATGAAAAGTTCTACCGTGCGGATAATGCAGGGAACATCCCTGGAAATCTGGCCCAAAGCAACGAGGCTGAAATTGACGCGGTTGGTTTCAGAAGAGGTATGATCCAGCCCTTCGCGACAATCAGCGGTCGCGTGATAGATGATCAGAATGTGAACGGAAAAATTGATGTAGGCGAGCCGCCGATTCCAGGTGTGACGATCAGGTTGACTGATACTGGCAGCGGCGCAGTGGTCGGCGAACAGCCAACGAACGCCAACGGCGCATATGAGTTCACGAATGTTCCCGCTGGCAATTATCGTGTCACCGAAATCAACCTGCCGAATTACATTGACACAGGCGTGATTCCCGGCCAGGGAGAGACGGCGATTGATTTCAACAACATTGCCGCAGCACTGATTCCGAGCGAGATCAGTGTCGAGAATAATTTCCTCGACACCTTGCCGCCACCGGATGATCAATGTCTTCCCGCCTGCTACAACAGTGTGGATATGTGGCTGCTGTTCGATGGCTCGCGCCGTCTCGTTTACGACGCCAATGGTGGGCCTGGAAGCATATTTATCCTTTCGCTCAACCGCAACGCGCTAAACGATGATGAAGTCGTTACTGCGCTGCTGGGGATGGGAAGTCCGAAAGAACGGCTCGAAGCCCAATTCGTGGCCGCGCAATTCAATGCGCTGAGTTTCCCGCGAACCGTGCTCAATCGGGCGACCTGTTTTTATCAGGGACCGAACGTCATTGTGCAGATTCCAGGCAATCCGCGACTGATCGAATTGCTGAACCAGGCACGGACGACGTTCGCCACGGGAACCGATCTGCAGATTGATACGCTGGCAATGAATCTGGAACGGTTTAACGACATCACGGCAACCAGAGGGATCATCTGCCCCTTCGCGGATCCGTGATGCCAAAAGCTTGCGCGCTGATGAACCTGAGTTCAAATGCGCGCAATTTTGCAGAGAATCGCTGCAAACTCCAGGCCGCCGGTCTTTCAGGATTGGCGGCCTTTTTTAATGGTCGAAGGAGCACAAATCATTTTTGAGAAATCCGCCGTTTGCACGTGACTATCTGGAATGCTATTTCTGTGCTCCCCAATCATTACTTCTCAAATCAATTCACTCTGGGAGCAAGAATCGAAAAGATGAATTATCAAGAAATCGCCTCAACCGCCGTCTTGGCTGAGATGATGAAGCTGAGCGAACAACAGCCGGTCCTGTTTTTCAAACATAGCCAGACTTGCGGCATCAGCCAGCGAGCATTCGGCGAGTTTGAGCGTTACCTTCAATCGCCTGAAAGCCAGCAGGTGCGTAATTGTTTGATTGTTGTGCAAAACGCTCGTGAAGTGAGCAATGAACTGGCTCGGTTGGTTTCCATACAGCACGAATCCCCGCAGGCGATTCTGGTTCGGGGTGGGCGCGCAGTTTGGAATGATTCGCACCTGGCGCTGAAGTGCAAGGTGCTGGAAGCGGCCATCAGCCAAAATTGACGTGGTCCGGGTGCTTCAAGCCGTGAAATAAACATGGAAGGTCTGGTTATCGAAACTGCACGAATGAAGCGAAACAGATACTTTTGTTGTCGCAGGCGGGAAAGCTCGAAAAAATGTCCGGTCGCACCAGGCGATTTTACCCGGCGCGAAAATCGGCGTGATCAATTTCGTGTTTGCGGAGTTTGTAGGCCAGCGCGCGCTCGCTGACGCGCAGCAGTTTGGCGGCCCGGTTGCGGTTGCCGCGCGTTGATCGCAGCGCGCGGCAGATCAAATCTTTTTCGTAAGCGTCCACGGCTTCAAACAGGCTCAGGCTTTCGGCGGGATTGGATTCGCTGGAACGCGGCGGCGCTTGCGGCCACGCCAAATGCGCCGGATGCAAATAATCAATCTCCTCACTTTCGGCCATCTTGATGTTCTCGCCTGGAAAGGTCTCAGCCTCCGCTCTCAAAAATCCCTGATGATTATTTGCTGAATTGGACATAAGTTTTGGCTTGCGGACGCAACCCGCTGATTACAAGAATTATGTCGTGATTTTTTGGAAGGAAGGAGTTTTCGTGAGCCATTCCAGATGATGCTTGATCTTATCCCAGCAAGCTTTTTTATCTTTCGGCACCACCTGGAATGAACTCACTACTTACACAGTGTTGCAATAATAATGCCAGCGGCTTCAGGAAGAGGGCGATGGAAGGCTAAGTTTAGTAAAAACAGATATTTGTGCGATTCAGGCAAGGTGCGACGCTCATCCATCTGGGATCATCAAGCTTGCAAAATTGTCGTAATGTTGCGTGAAAACAACAAAATTCGCGGAATTTCAAGAGCGCATGAGCCTGTCGAAACTGGAAAATGTATCAGGCTTGTCCGTACAGCGACGGCTATGGTTGGAAACCCTCCTGATTCGAGACGATTTCTTCACTGCGACGGGCAGCTTCCGGACAAACCGCGGGCGGAATGTCTGCTTCTTGATGCTCGGAAATCATTGAACCAGGGCATTGCCGACAAAATTGTTATTGCCCAGGGAGGTGCTGACAACGTTCTCCCCGCTGCAGTTTTGACGCCGCTCAAACCGCTTTATTAAAGTGCCCGCTTTGCCTCAATAGCGTCAGCGCAACCCGGTTACTTTCAAACCGATTGTTTCCAGTCCGAGTCAGTCAGGAGGCAAAATGGATGAGAGAGTCAACTGGATCATGCAATTTTTAGCAGCCTCCCTTTCAGCGTCCATGGGCAGCGGCTTGCTGGCCGCGCTGCCGGGCGTGACGATGGAAAGTTTTACTGATGCGCCGCGCACCGGGCAGCCGCCCGCCAATCCGCAATTGCTGGCCGAGCGCACGATCAACATTCCCGCGCTACCCGTTCACGGCTGGCTGAAAGTGATGATTCCAAGCCGCGAACCGGGTTGATTACGGTGAGTGGGCAGACTCTGACGGTGACGCAGGTAGGACGGTCTTCGCCGGTGTCTTCGGCAAGTTATGACCCGTTTGTCACCCAGGCCAGCATCGTTTCGCTTTTTGGCGTCAATCTGGAATTGCCGCGTATGTTGATTGGCCGAAGCGACGTGCCGATTACAGTCACTGCTGACCGTTTCTACGGCTCGAATACGGTCCAGGTGACGATCAAATAACTTTGTGATTGGAGCGCGGACGTTCCGTCCGCGCTCCAATCACCAGCTCATTGACTTAATGCCATTACACTTCCGCTTCTCATACCGCATCGGACATCACCCCAATCCCAGCTTTTCCAGAATTTTCGGATCGAGTTGACCCGTCATCTTTTCGGGCTTGGATGAGTAAACCTGTTGAACCAGTTTGGCGACCAACCCGGTCCAGCCGGTTTGATGGCTGGCGCCGAGTCCCGCGCCGTTGTCGCCGTGGAAGTATTCATAAAACAGGATGTAATCCTTCCAATGCGGGTCCTGCTGGAACTTTTCCGCGCCGCCGAACACCGGACGCAGTCCGTTCTCATCCTGCAAAAAGAGTTTCGTCAGCCGCCGAGAAATCTCTTCCGCCACTTGCCATAAATTCATCATCTTGCCGGAGCCGGTCGGGCATTCGACTTTGAACTCATCGCCCAGGAAGTGATGAAATTTTTGCAGCGATTCCAGAATCAGGAAGTTGACCGGAAACCAGATCGGACCGCGCCAGTTGGAATTTCCGCCGAATAGACCCGTTTTCGATTCCGCCGGTTCGTAATCCACACGATGCTCTTCGCCATCCACGTTCAGCACATACGGGTTTTCCCGATGAAAGCGCGACAGCGAGCGAATGCCGAATTCCGAAAAGAACTCGTTTTCGTCCAGCAAATACTTCAGCACGGATCGCAACCGCCGCCGGTTGACCAGCGAAAAGAATCTGCGCACGTTGGTCGGTGTGGTCAGCGTTTCGATGTAATCGCCGAACTCCGGCAGGTTATCAATGAACCACTGCATCCGCCGTTTGAAGCCGGGCAGGTTGTCCAGTACTTCCGAATCCAGCGTCTCGACCGCAAAGAGCGGAATCAAACCGACCATCGAACGGACGCGCATCGGGAAACTGTGGCCATTGGGCAGATGCAGCACGTCGTAATAAAAGCCGTCGCGCCGGTCCCACAACTCGATGCCTTTGCCGGCGATGTCGTTCATCGCGCGCGAAATGTAGACGAAATGTTCCAGGAATTTCGACGCCACGTCTTCGTAGGCGGAATCCTCTTTCGCCAGTTCCAGCGCGATGGTCATCAGGTTCAGACAGTACATGCCCATCCAACTGGTGGCGTCGGATTGTTCCAGCGTGCCGCCGGTGGGAAGTTTGGAACTGCGGTCGAACACGCCGATGTTATCAAGGCCCAGAAAACCGCCTTCAAAGACGTTGTTGCCTTCGGAATCCTTGCGGTTGACCCACCAGTTGAAATTCAGCAGCAGCTTGTGGAAGACGCGCACCAGAAACTTGCGGTCGGCGCGTCCATATTGCCGCTCTTCGATTTTGTAGACGCGCCAGGCCGCCCAGGCGTGAACCGGCGGATTGACGTCGCCAAACGCCCATTCGTAAGCCGGAATCTGACCGTTCGGATGCATGTACCATTCGCGGAGCATCAGGATCAGTTGTTCCTTGGCAAAGTCAGGATCCACCAGCGCCAGCGGGATGCAGTGAAACGCCAAATCCCAGGCCGCATACCACGGGTACTCCCACTTGTCGGGCATCGAAACCACGTCTTCGTTGAACAGGTGTTTCCAGTGCGCGTTGCGTCCTTTGGCGCGTTCACGCGGCGGTTCTGGCTGCGCCGAATCGCCGCGCAGCCAGCGCCGCACGTCGTAGTAATACCATTGCTTGCTCCAGAGCATTCCGGCAAACGCCTGCCGTTGAACCCGCTTTACATCTTCATCGGCACCGGCGGGTTCCAGCTTTTCGTAAAACTCGTTGGCTTCGCGCACGCGTGCGGCGAAGATTTCATCGAATTGCTGGCCGAGCATGCCTGGCTTTGGCTCTTCCATCGTCATCCGCAGTTTGATGGTCGCTGTCTCGCCCGCGCCGATGTCCAGTTGGTAGCGCGCCGACGCCTTGGTGCCGGTCTGGGCTGGATTCACGGCGTCCACGGCGCCGTGGATGATGTAATCGTTGATGCCATCTTTGACATAACGCGAGCCGTATACAGCTTCGTTGTCCCCGCCATAAAGCCGTTGCAGATTGGTGTCGTTGTTGGTGAACAGCAGTTCCGGCGAGTCCTCGCAAATCAGATAACGCACTGGCAGGTCGAAATGGCGCACACGAATCACGGACGAATGCGGCGCGAGCTGATCGGAATGTTCGTCGCGGCGCATGCGCGGCGCGCGGACATCGCTTCCCCAGGCCCAGGTATTGCGAAACCAGATGGTCGGCAGCAGATCTATCCGTGCGGCTTGCGGCCCCCGGTTGACCACGTTGATGCGAATCAGAATGTCTTCGGCGTCGGCTTTGGCATATTCGACGAAAACGTCGAAATACCGGTCTTCGTTGAAAACGCCGGCGTCAATCAGCTCGAATTCCATTTCCTGCCGCCCGCGCCGCCGGCTTTCCTCAACCAGCCATTGATAGGGATATTCGGCTTGCGGGTATTTGTACAGATACTTCATGTACGAATGCGTCGGCGTTGAATCCAGATAGTAGTAATACTCCTTGGCGTCTTCGCCGTGATTGCCCTGCGGCCCGGTCAGGCCGAACAGCCGTTCTTTCAAGATCGGGTCGCGCCCGTTCCACATCGAAAGCGCGAAGCAAATCAACTGATGGCGGTCGCTGATGCCGGCAATTCCGTCTTCGCTCCAGCGATAAGCTTTCGACCGCGCGTGATCGTGCGGGAAATAATCCCAGGCCGTGCCGTGAGGCGAGTAATCTTCGCGCACCGTGCCCCAGGCGCGCTCGCTCAGGTAAGGTCCCCACCGTTTCCAATGCTTTGTGCGCTTGCGCGCTTCTTCCAGCCGTTTTTCTTCCTGTGTCATAGATTGTCCCGGAGTGAGTAACTGGTGATTTCAGTTGGTTTGGTATTGCGGCGCTCAGCTTAGCGATACCGGACAATCCGCGCAACGAAAATTGCGCCCTTCGTAAAAGTTGTGAACCGGAGAGATGGGAAGAGCGTATGCTTGGAGCGAATCCCACTTGCAAAATGAAATCAACTTTTTGAAGAAACCCCATCGAGGATATTGTGATGACTTACAACCTTCCGCTGGTGATGATGGAAGACCTGACCAAGGTGTTTCGCAATGGCAACGTCGAAACGCGCGTTTTGAACGGCATTGATCTGACAATCAATCGAGGCGAATTTGTTGTCATCTTCGGCCCATCGGGCTGCGGCAAATCCACGCTGCTGGCGATTGCGGGACTGCTCGATTCGCCGACTGCGGGCATTTACAGCTTCAACGGCCAGGGAGTGCAGGACCTGAAACTTTCGGACCGCGCACGCATTCGCAATCAGGACATCGGTTTCGTCTTCCAAAACTTCAACTTGATTGGCGATATGTCTGTTTTCGAAAACATCGAACAGCCGCTCAGTTATTCCAAGATGAAGCCATCCGAGCGCAAAGAGCGCGTCAATGATGCGCTGGCCAAAGTCGGCCTGTCGGATCGCGCCCGCCAGCGCCCAGGGCAGCTTTCGGGCGGCCACCAGCAACTGGTTTCCATCGCCCGCGCCATCGTCGGCAATCCCACGGTTTTGCTGGCCGACGAACCGACCGGCAATCTGGATTCGGCCAGCGGCGAAGTCGTCATGAAACTGCTCAAACAGCTTCATGCGGGCGGCACCACGGTCTGTCTGGTGACGCACGATTCGCGCTTTCTGCATCTGGCCGACCGCCATATCAAGATGCTGGACGGCAAGCTTTTTGAAGGCGAAGAACATCCCTTTCCAACGCCGGTGAATTGACCCTAGACGAAATCCATCAGGATGTCATTTTTCCCGCCGCCAGTTCGCCGTTGGCGTAAACCGCCAGCGGATGTTCCAGCCCCGCGAAATAGGCCAGTTCGCGGTAATCACCGCAATCGTGAATCACGAAGTCCGCGCGCTTGCCCGGCTCCAGCGACCCGATTTCATCGCCCAATCCCAAACTGTAAGCCGCATTGATGGTCGCCGCCGTAATTGCTTCGGCGGGCGTCATTTTCATTTGCGCGGAAGCCAGCGTGAGCGCCAGCAGCATCGAAGCCACCGGCGATGAGCCGGGGTTGAAATCCGTGGCGAGGACAGCCGCCAAGCCCGCGTCAATCATCGCCCGCGCATTGGCGTACTTTTGCGAACCGATCATCAATACGGAGCAGGGAAGCAGAACCGGTTGCACCATTGCGGATTGCAGATTGCGGATTGCGGATTCGTCGGCCTGCTCCAGGTGATCCGCCGTTGCCGCGCCAAGCTCCGCCGCCAGCGCTGGGCCGCCGCCCTGCGAAAGCTGGTCGGCGTGAACGCGCAGCTTCAAGCCAAGCTGTTTCGCGGCCAGCAAAATCCGCCGCGACTCTTCCACGCTGAATGCGCCTTCTTCGCAAAACACGTCGCAGAATTCGGCCAGCTTTTCGGCGGCGACGCGCGGCAGCATTTCTTCGACAATCAGATCAATGTAGCCATTACGATTGCCTTTGAATTCATCGGGGACAATGTGCGCGCCCAGAAAAGTCGGCACGTAATTAAGCGGCGATTCGTCGTTCAGACGCCGAATCGCGCGCAGCATTTTCAATTCGTCTCCGGTCGTCAGGCCGTAGCCGGATTTGGCTTCGACCGTTGTCGTGCCGCAGCGCAGAAACCATTCAGCGTAACGTTTGCCGGCGGCGACCAATTCGTCTTCGCTGGCAGCCCGTGTTTTCCGAACAGTTGATCGAATGCCGCCACCCGTCGCCGCAATTTGCTGATAGGTTGCGCCGCTGGCTCGCAATTCGAATTCATCGGCGCGATTTCCGGCAAAGACCGGATGCGTATGCGCGTCCACAAAGCCGGGCAGCACGATGCGCTTGCCAGCGTCAATAACTTCATAATTACCGGAAATCAGCGGTTCGATTTTCGGGCGCGTGCCGATTTGCTTAATTCGCCCGTCGCATACCAGCATCGCGCCGTCTTCAATGATGGCAAGTTCGCGCATTTCCGCGCCGATGCGTGGACGTTGCGCCCCCGCAAGCGTGACAAGCTGCGAACAGTTGATGACAGCAAGCAATCCGCTCATAAGCTTTTGCGCAAACGCGTAACCACTCCGGCGGCAAACGACAACAGGCAGGAAGCCGTCGTCAGCACGGTGGTTTCGGCGACATCGTTCTCCGGATCAACTTCTACCAGGTCAATCGCGCGGACTTTTGGATGCTGGCCGCACAGGAAAGCTGCGCGTTTCAATTCCCAGGGGGTCAATCCGCCGGGACGCGAACCGGGACAAGCGGGCGCGAAGATGCGGTCCAGCACGTCAATGTCGAAATCCACGTAAATGGTTTCGACGTGATCGGAAAGATGCGCCAGCGCGCCCGCCACCAAGGTTTCAAAATCGCGGCGGCGAATTTCGCCCATCGTCACCACGGAAATGCCGACATCGTGCGCGAATTCCGCGTAGGCGCGCGAATTGGCAAAGCCCTGAATGCCGATTTGGACGATGTTGTCGCCCGGCAGGCCATCGTTGAGCAGCGCGCGGATGGGATTGCCGTTGGTCAGCCCCAGCGTCAAATCGCGCAGATCGAAATGCGCGTCAAAAGTGATCAGCCCGCATTTGTCCAGTGGCAGGCCCAGCCCGTGAAGCCCGGCGCGGGTGATGCCGTTGTCGCCGCCGATGATGATCGCGGCATCCGCATCATCCAGCGCCGCATGAAGTCCCTTGCTCAGTGGCTCGAAGACTTCTCCCAGCATGGCATAGGAAAGCTCCAGATCGCCGTAATCGTGGACGGCGAGCTGATGCAAGTTCGCGCCGGTCTCCACGTCAAAGCAACTGAATTTGCGCAGGATGGCGCGAATGGCTCCCGGCGTCAGATCGCAGCGTCCCGGCGTAATCGAACCCAGCCGCACCGGCGCGCCGATGACGGCCAGCGTGCCCAGCGTTTCTTTCCAGTGTTCGCCTGCCAGCCAGGCGCTGGCGCGCGGCCAGTTCGGATCTTCAAAAGTTGTACTTTGCATAAGTCATCAAAAGATTCGCAAGAATGATTTCAAGCGTCCCACGCGATGCAAAGGGTGTCAAGATGGTTGAGCAGTGGCGAGTCCCTGCCTTACACTGCGCCGTACGCGGGCGAATCAACGCCCGGTCATCACAGCGAGGAAACCTTATGTCCGGATTACCACTGGAAGAGTCTTTTGATCTGACCGAAGCCGTCAGAAATCTGATCACGGAGGATGACGAGCCTGTGGACAATCTCTACTCGGAAAAACAACAGCGTTTGTTAGTGCAGGCCCTTTACGAAAGCTGGATGCCTCCTCCACCCGAAGACGCCACGGAAACGCAGCTTGCGCAACCGCGCCCGTTCTGGGCGTCGGCCAACGTCGGCATCTTTCGCTCGGTGCATTTGCCGGGAATAGCGCCGGACGTTTTCATCAGCCTGGATACGACCGTACCCGCCGATTTGGGCGGCGGCGAACAACGTTCCTACTACATGTGGGAATACGGCAAAGCGCCGGAAGTCGTGCTGGAAATTGTCTCCAGCCGAAAGGGAAACGAGTTGGACAGCAAGCGCCGCGATTACGCTCAACTGGGCGTGAACTATTACGTGGTTTACGACCCGATGCACGAATTGTCGCGCGAAATGGACGGCGAAGTGTTGCGCGTTTACGAAATCGGTTTCGGCAAACGCTACCGGCGACGCGACGATCACCTCTTGCCGGAAGTCGGATTAAGTCTGACTTTATGGGAAGGCGATTTTGAAGGGAACCGGGAAGTATGGCTGCGTTGGTGCGACGCACAAGGAAATCTG
Organism: Heliomicrobium sp.; assembly: GCA_021155085.1. Taxonomy (GTDB): domain Bacteria; phylum Acidobacteriota; class Blastocatellia; order RBC074; family RBC074; genus RBC074. The sequence goes on from JAJNQA010000111.1 coordinate 14,971, forward strand.
CTCCTGACCGGCCACGAACGCGCGGCGCAAGCCGAGGCTCGCGCCGCGCAGTCAGAGGCTCGCGCCGCGGAGGAAGCCGCCGCGCGAAGTCAAGCCGAAGAGCGTGCCGAACGGCTGGCCGCCAAACTGCGCGAATTGGGAATTGACCCGGAGCAAGGCTGAGGCTTATCGGCGGGCCTGGGGCGAAATTCACTTTCAAGCCTGCTGCCCGCTTTCCAGCAAGGGGATTTTGACGCCATGTTCGCCGGCCTCTGCGACGGCTTGATCGTATCCGGCGTCCACATGACGAATGATTCCCATGCCCGGATCGGTCGTCAGTACGCGCTGCAATCGCCGCGAAGCCGCATCCGTGCCATCTGCGACAACGACCATTCCGGCGTGCAGCGAATAACCAATGCCCACGCCGCCGCCGTTGTGAATCGAAACCCACGAGGCGCCCGCCGCCGTGTTGACCATTGCGTTCAGCAGCGGCCAGTCGCCAATCGCATCCGAACCGTCAAGCATGTTTTCGGTTTCGCGGTACGGCGAAGCCACGGAGCCGGAATCCAGATGGTCGCGGCCAATCACAATCGGCGCGTCGAGTTCGCCGCGTCTGACCATCTCGTTGATCGCCACGCCAAACGTCGCCCGGTCGCCGTATCCCAGCCAGCAGACACGCGCGGGCAATCCCTGAAACTTCACCTTGTCGCGCGCCAGCTTCAGCCAGCGATTGAGCGAGGGATCGTCTGGAAAAAGCTCCTGCGCCAGATCATCGGTTTTGCGGATGTCTTCGGGATTGCCCGACAATGCCACCCAGCGAAACGGCCCGCGCCCTTCGCAAAACAGCGGGCGGATGTATTCCGGCACGAAGCCCGGGATTTCAAAAGCGTCTTCCACGCCCGCCTGTTTGGCCTGCGTGCGGAGGTTGTTGCCGTAATCAAAGGTCACCGCGCCCATCCGCTTCAATTCCAGCATGGCTTCGACGTGTCTGGCCATCGCCTTCCGCGAGCGTTTGACATATTCCTCCGGCTTTTCGCGGCGAAGCTGCAAGGCTTCATCCACCGTCATTCCGTTGGGCACATAACCGTTCAGTGCGTCGTGCGCGCTGGTCTGATCGGTCAGCACGTCCGGGCGGATGCCGCGTTTGACCAGTTCCGGCAGCACGTCGGCGCAGTTGCCGACCAGGCCGATGGAGATGGTGTTGCCGCTTCGGCACGCCGCCGCCACCAGCGATAGCGCTTCGTCGAGTTTGTAAGTGATTTCGTCGCAGTAACCGGTCGCCATGCGCTTGCGAATGCGTTCGGGATCAACGTCAATGCCGATGAAGTTCGCGCCGTTCATGGTCGCGGCCAGCGGCTGCGCGCCGCCCATCCCGCCCATTCCGCCGGAAATGACCAGTTTGTTGGCCAGCGAACCGTTGAAATGTTTTTCCGCGACGGCGGCGAAGGTTTCAAACGTCCCCTGCACAATTCCCTGACTGCCGATGTAAATCCACGATCCGGCGGTCATCTGGCCATACATCGTCAATCCGAGTTTTTCCAGTTGATGAAATTCGTCCCAGTTCGACCAGCGCCCGACCAGGTTGGAATTGGCAATCAGCACGCGCGGCGCGTCTTCGTGCGTGCGGAAGATGCCGACCGGCTTGCCCGATTGCACCAGCAAGGTCTCGTCGTTTTCCAGTGTTCGCAAGCTGCGGACAATCGCGTCAAACGCCTGCCAGTTGCGCGCGGCTTTGCCCGTGCCGCCATAGACAACCAACTCATCCGGCTTTTCGGCGACTTCCGGGTCCAGGTTGTTCATCAGCATTCGCAGGGCGGCTTCCTGCACCCAGCCTTTGCAACTGATTTGTGTGCCGTGAGGCGCTTTGATGGTTCTTGTCATGTTCTGATTCTCCGTCGTCACTTTACGATGACTCCCGCCGGATTGGCTACCAAGCTGCCCTGCTTCTTAAAACGTCAACTGCCCGCCATCAATCACCAGCGAATGTCCGGTGATAAAGCTGGCGTCCTCCGAAGCCAGAAACGCCACCGCCGCCGCCACTTCCTCCGGTTCGCCGAATCGCGCCATCGGAATCTTGTCTTGAAAATAGGTTCTCGCTAACTCGGGGTCGGCTTCAAGCACGGCCTGGGAAAGTCGAGTGCGGATCATTCCCGGCGCGACGGCATTGACGCGGATGCCGTGCGGCGCAAGCTCGATGGCAATCGTCATCGTCAAACCGACGACGCCGAACTTCGAGGCGTTGTAAGCGACCAGGCCGACTTCGCCGACCAGCCCGTTGGTCGAAGCCATGTTGACGATGCTTCCTTTCGTGCCCAGCGCGACCATCCGCCGGGCGACGACTTGCGAACAAAGAAAGACACCTTTCAGGTTCACGTCCAGCGTCGCGTTCCAGTTTTCGTCGCTCGTTTCCAGAAAGGGCGCGGGCGGCGCGATGCCAGCGATGTTGCAAAGGATGTTAATTTTGCCGTGCCGCTGAATGACAGCGTCAGCCAGCGCTTCGACTTGATCGCGCTGAGCGACATCCGCCTGAAAAGCCCAGGCCGCGCCGCCCGCTGTGGTAATTTCGGCGGCGGCTTTTTCGGCAAGTTCCCGGTTCAAATCAACGATGAGGGCGGTTGCGCCTTCGCGTGCGAACCGGTGCGCAGTGGCACGGCCAATTTCGCCGCCGCCGCCGGTAATGACGGCAATCTTGTTGGTGAATCGCATGGTCAATCCCTTCCTACCAAAGTTGCGCGAACTGTCAGTTTGCGTCTTGTGGGAAGCATGAGTATGAGGTCGTGGAACCTTCGCCAAATCGTTTGCTGGCCACGACGCAAACTGACAGTTCGCGCAACGCTACTTTATGCCATTGCGCCGAGGCAAACTCGGGAACCCCGCAATCTCTTTAAGCAACTCCGCCCGTCGTGTAAACTTCGCGCTTCTTTTTATCCACTTTCAAGGAGACCTGACAATGAGCAATCGAGTTCGCGCCGTGGTCGCGGGAGCGACCGGTTATTCCGGGCGCGATTTAATCAAATACCTGTTGAACCATCCACAAATGGAACTGGTTGGAGCGTTTGCTTCGCGTTCCGGCGAATCAACGCCGCTCAGCGCGATTCATCCGCAACTGACCGGACTGACGGATCTGAAATGCGAACCCTTCGACGAAGCGGCAGTGACGCGACTCAATCCGCAGGTGATTTTCCTGGGCACGCCAAACGAGTTTTCGCACGAAATCGCGCCCGCACTGTTGGAAACCGGCGCGACCGTCGTGGATTTGAGCGGCGCGTTCCGGCTGCGCGATGCTTCGCTGTATCCGAAGTATTACGGCTTCGAACACACGCGCCCCGATTTACTGGAAACCGCCGTCTACGGTTTAACTGAGTTCGTCCGCGCGGAATTGCCCGGCGCAAAGCTGATTGCCAATCCCGGCTGTTATCCAACGACGATCATCGTGCCGATGAAACCGTTGCTTGACGCCGGATTGGTGGATACGAGTCAGCCGGTCATCTGCGATTCCAAGTCCGGCGTGACCGGGGCAGGGAAGTCGCCGACCGCCGGAACGCACTTTGTCGAAGTCAGCGAAAGTTTCAAATCCTACAACGTCTTCAAACATCGCCACACGCCGGAAATTGCGCAAGGGCTGGGCCTTGCCAATTCAGCCAGCGCGCTGATCTTCACGCCGCATCTGCTGCCGATCAATCGCGGGATTCTTTCGACCATCTACGCCAAACTGAAAGACGGCGTGACGCGCGCGGAAATTTTGAACGTCTGGCGAGAAACCTTTGCCGCTTCGCCGTTCGTTCGCATCTTCGGTGACGCGCAACTGCCTGAAATCAAGTTTGTCGCCAATACGCCGTTTTGCGACATCGGCTGCGTGGTGGATGCGGAAACCAATCAAGTCGTCATCGTTTCCGCCGAAGACAACCTGCTGAAAGGCGCGGCCAGCCAGGCGCTGCAAAACGCCAACCTCGCGCTCGGCCTTGAGGAAGGAGCAGGCCTGAAATGAATCTGAATGCTATGAGTAGAATCGTCATCAAACTTGGCGGAAGCATTTTGATTGACGCCGCGCTGCGCGCTCGGCTGGTCGCACAAATCGCCGAACTGCATCGGGCGGGGAGCGAACTGATTCTGGTTCACGGCGGCGGCAAACAGATTGCGGCGTTGCTCACCAAACTTGGCGTCGAATCGCATTTCCACGACGGATTGCGCATCACGGACGCCGCCGCGCGCAACGTCGTGCAAATGGTTTTGGCCGGGCAGGTCGGCAAGGACTTGGTTGCTGAACTGGCGCGCGCCGGAGTCAACGCCGCCAGCATCGCGGGCGGCGACGGCCAAAGCTTCCTGGCCGAAAAAATGGCCGCCGAAGACGGAACCGATCTGGGCTTCGTCGGCAAAATCATCAAGACGAATTCAACGTTGATTGACGCAATGCTGGCGGCGGGAGTGATGCCGGTGGTTGCCTGTCTGGCGCTCGGCGCGGACGATCAGGAGTATTACAACGTCAACGGCGATCAGATGGCGGCTTCGGTCGCGGCGGGCTGCGCGGCGGAAACGCTGGTTTTCGTTACCGATGTCGGAGGTGTTCGCGACGCTGACGGACAGGCCATTGCCGAACTCAACCGCGATTCGATTCAGGAATTGCTCGCCAGCGGTGTCGCCTTCGGTGGGATGCGCCCGAAACTCCGCGCCTGCCTGGAAGCTCTCGATGCGGGCGTCCGTCGCATCCAGATTGTCGGTGCGGCGGAAGAAAACGTCTTGCCGCGAATTTTGCTCCAAAACCAATCGCTAGGAACCAAAATCTCGGCGTAACCCAAGTTTATTTCACAACTTTTCGCCCGCCATCCATTGACGGTTTTCCAGGGCAGCCCGTATCATCCGCCGCGTCGGCAAGGCTGCTCTCACCGATTTCCTCAATTACCTGAGCTCATAATAACGAAACAGAAGGACTATATCTTGTTTCTTTTCATAGTGATAAATACTGCAAATTATAAGGAGAATTATTTGTGACCCCAACAGGTTATTTTGGGGGCGAGAATGAACTTACTGAAGATGATGTTTTCTTTGGGTTAGTAGATCATGGCCTTTTTGCTGAAAAAGTTCCGCCTTGTTTTACCTCTCAAGGTCTATCGTCAGTAATTGAGCCTGACCTGGAAAACTTATTGAACGAGCCTGACGAACAAAAGCTTAAAAAAAACATTGACAAACGCGCTCATGACTATATTCGCTATGAAGCATTGAGAGACATCAATATTCCACGACGGCTTGGGATTCCCCACCCTGAAAGCTATATCGTTCAAGCTCTCGCCATCAAGAAGCATTGGCAAGCAATAAAAGCTCACAATCAGGCTCCTATTGTCAAAGTCAGTCGCATTTATGTGCGCCCTGTTGGTGGCGGCCGCATCTTTGAGATGAATTACAAAGGCGCAGAGCGATACGAGCTTGAAGAGGATGAAATGAAATGGCAGGCAGGCGCGCAATTCGTCGTAAAAGCTGATATTTCCGCTTGTTTCCCAAGTATTTATACTCATTCAATCCCTTGGGCCTTGCATACCCGTGAGGCTGCGAAAAACGATGGGAGGCTGACTTCATTACTGGGTAATCTGCTCGACAAATGCACTCAGAATATACGTGATAAACAAACCAATGGCATTCTCATTGGTCCTCATTCATCCAATATCATTTCAGAAATCATTCTTACTCAGATTGACAACAAGCTACTTGAGAAAGGATACATAAAGCTAAAGCGCCACATTGATGACTACGAGTTTTATGCCGCGACTTATTCTGAAGCAGAGAAATTTCTTCATGACCTTGGCTTAGCCCTTCGCGAATATGAACTGATATTGAATGAAAAGAAGACCAGAATTCTTCCGATGCCGAGGCCAAGCGCTGACGATTGGGTGAGAGAACTTAATCGCTTTACTTTTCCAAAGGAGAAAAAGATCAAGTTCTCAACGGTCAGGTCATTTCTTGATCTTGCATTGGAACTTGCACAGTCGGCAGATACTTCGGCTCCTCTGAACTACGCCTTGAAGATGATGCCGAAGCGGCTCAATTCAAGAGCCAAACGAATGTGTGTGCAAGAGGCGATCAATCTTGCTCTTTCTTTTCCGTATTTGGCTCCTCTGCTTGGCAAACACGTTTTTGCGAAACACGCTCATCAAGAGATTGAGGAGCAGATTTCCGAATTTGTAAATGCTCTTATTCGTCTTGGGGTCCGCAAGCTTTATCCAGATGCAATTGCTCATAGCCTCTATTATGCGCTTATACATCAAGCAAGAATTTCACTGAGTGAGTCGGAGGTTTCAGAAATCATTGGCTTGGATGACTGTCTAACAACCACACTTCTTTTGGAATACGCCAAGATTCACAATGACAAGAAAATCAAATCGGCAATCGAACAACGTTCGCAAACGCTAAAGAGAGAATCTCGGAGAGAAAAAGATAGGCAATGGCTTTTAATCTACCAAATTTGGAGCGAAGCTGATTTAGATGGAAATCAGCAGTCTTTTTTGGCTTCACTGAAAAAGCGTGGATTCAATTTCGTGAAAGCGCTTTGACATAAGGCTGACAAAGAAGAACGCAAGTCACATCCAACCGCGAATCGCTATAACTCTCACTACCAGAGTTTAGCGCCCGTGCCGCGCGCGTTGGCATTGTCGAATCTGGCTTCGCGGGCGGATGGCAATGACACGCTGCTGGTGCTGAACCGCATCGGCGGCAATCTGGGAATCGGGGCTTCGACGCTGGGCAGCATCTTCGGCATTTTGTATGACGATGCGGAACACGGTTTGAGCTTTTCGTTCAGTGGCAATTGCCAGTTGCGCAGTTCGATCAACAACAACTTTCCGCGCACCGCGCCGCGCTTTGAACAGTTTTTGCCGGCGGGGCGCAGCGGCTGGATGCGATTGTATTCGCAAAGCGATGTCGGCCTCACCGGCGCGGCGATCAATTTCAACCCGAACGCCGCAGCCAACGCCGGAGCTTTCAATCAAGGCCACAATTTGCACGCGCTGACATTGACGATCGCCGCCAGCTACGTCATTCCAGTTTTCCCGCCAAATTGTTGACGGCGGTTTTTCGACAGGATTTGCAGGATTTCTTTCAGGATTTAACAGGATGAAGGCGGGTTGTAGACTTTCTGCCAAGTTTTCATCCTGAGAATTCTGGCTTCAATCCTGGGAATCCTGTCGAAAGAATTTGCAGTTTGTTCGACACCTTCGCCGCTTTGAGCCTCGCCGCCATTCGTGTACACTTCGCGCTTCTTTTTTCCCAAGCAAACTTTGATTGACGAAACAATGAGCGAATATCTTTTTGTGTACGGCACATTGCAGCCTGCCGCCGCGCCGCCGGAGTTGAAAGAGATTATGGACCGCTGGCGCAAGGTCGGTTCGGGGACGGTGTTGGGGCAGCTTTTCGATCTGGGGGAGTATCCGGGCGCGGTGCTGGATGCAAACTCCACGTCGCGGGTCATTGGCGATGTCTACGAATTGCGAGACCCGGCGGCGCTGGCGACGCTGGACGAATACGAAGGCTTTGACGCGGACTCGCCCGAACAGAGCCTGTTCCATCGCGTCCGCACCGAAGTCAAAATGGCCGACGGCGGCAAACAGCCGAGCTGGATTTACGTTTACAACCGCGACGTGTCGGAACTGAAACCGCGCAAGGGCGGATTGACCCGGTGGACTGCGGCGAAGAAAAGCGCCAAAAAGGCGGCAAGGAAAATCACAAAGGCGGAGAAGGAATTGAGCGAACAGGAAACCACACCACAAATCACGCTGGAGCAAGTTCAACAACTGGAAGCGCAGTACCTGATGCAGACTTATGCGCGCAATCCGGCGATGTTCGTGCGCGGCAAAGGCTCGACGGTTTATGACGAAACCGGTAAGGCCTATTTGGATTTTATTTCGGGCATCGGCGTCAATGTGCTTGGCTACGATCATCCACGTGTGCGGCGGGTACTGCGCGAACAGGGCGATTTGCTGCATACGTCGAATCTTTACTACCACCCGTATCAGGGCCAGTTGGCAGAGCGATTGGCGAAAGCCGCCGGAATGGCGCGCGTCTTTTTCTGCAACACCGGCACCGAGGCGACCGAAGGCGCGCTGAAACTGGCCCGGGGCTATCAGCGCCGGCAAGGACACGAAAACAAGTTTGAATTCGTTTCGCTGACCAATTCTTTTCACGGGCGGACGATGGGGGCGCTTTCGATCACGGCGCAGGAAAAATACCGCGCGCCGTTTGAGCCGCTGATTCCGGGCGTGCATTACATTGATCCGAACAACTGCGAGGACAACTTTGCCGAAGCCCGCGCCGCCATCAACGAACGCACCGCCGCCGTTATCATTGAAACCATTCAGGGCGAAGGCGGCGTGCTGCCGATCAACGATGACTTTTTGAAAGTCATTCGTCAGCGCTGCGACGAAACCGGCGCGCTGCTGATTCTGGATGAAGTGCAATGCGGGTTGGGCCGGACGGGCAAGGTGTTCGCATATGAAAATACGCCGATCAAGCCGGATGTGCTGACCGTGGCCAAACCGCTTGGGTTGGGCGTGCCGCTGGGAGCGATTATTGTCGCGGAAAAGTACATTGATGGATTGAGACCGGGCGATCACGGGACGACTTTTGGCGGCGGCCCGCTGGCCTGCCGTTTGAGCCTGGAATTTCTGCAAATGCTGGAAGAAGAAAACCTGATGCAGCGCGTGACCGAAGTCGGCAACTACTTCCGCAAAAAGCTGCGCCGGTTGCAGCGCGATGTGCCGGGTTTGATCAAAGACGTTCGCGGCATGGGGTTGATGGTTGGCGCGGAATTGACCTTCAACGGCAAAGGCACCGTGGCGAAGATGATGGAGCGCGGCTTTTTGATGAATTGCACACACGACACCGTGCTGCGCTTTCTGCCGCCGTACATCATCAAGAAGGCCGAAATCACCGCAATGATCACCGCATTGCAGGAAGTTTTAACCGAGGAGGCAGCACGCCTGCAGCAAGAGGAGAGCTAAATAACGCAAAGCCGCCAAGACGCAAAGGTTGGTAGATGCTTGTATCTTCTTCCCCTTTAGATGTCTTTGCGGCTTCGCGTCTTTGCGTTGAAAAGTAAAATGGAAATTCGCAAAGCCAAAACCGCCGACGCCGTTCAGATTCACGCGCTCGTCAACACCTACGCCAAACAGGAGCAGATGCTGCCGCGCACATTGCTGAGCGTTTACGAAAATATTCGCGATTTTCATGTCGCGGTGGAAGACGGCAAGGTGCTGGGTTGTTCCGGGCTGCATTTCACCTGGGGAGATATGGCGGAGGTGCGTTCGCTGGCCGTGGATGAATCGGCGGGCAAGCGCGGGATTGGCCGTCTGCTGGTTGAAGCCAACATCGCCGAAGCGCGCGAACATGGATTGCTCCAGGTGTACGCCTTCACGTACGTGACGGGGTTTTTCGCCAAACTCGGTTTTCGCGTTGTGGCGCATGATTCGCTGCCGCGCAAGGTCTGGATGGATTGCATCAATTGCCCGAAGTTCAACTGCTGTGACGAAGTGGCAATGGTCCTCGACCTGGTCGAAGATGCCAAGCCTGAAACCTTCGATGTCAGCCAGGTCAACATTCCAATTGTCAAAATTACAGGGGCTGGCCGCTAATCCTTTTTTCGATTTTGAACAGGTTTGTTCCAGAAACGGACATTCGGGCGATGTTTCACGGCTTGAGGCATCGCTAAGTCACTGATTCGTTTAGCCAATATCGTTGGCACACAACTTGGAAAGGGAGAATAACGCGGCGCTGGATGCTGACGTGTTTGTTAATGCTGAAGCCGGAAGCGTCGTTTTGTGAAAATGGGCAAGAACAAAGCGCAAGATATTTCATCAACGGGCAAAGTGACGGATTATTCGGTGGCCGCGCCGCGAGGGTTTTGGGCAGGCACGGCGGCTTGCGGATTGAAGAAAAAGGGCGGCGAAGACTTGGCGATTATCTTTTCGGAACGCCCGGCAGTCGCGGCTGCGGTGTTTACTCAGAATCTGGTGTTTGCCGCTCCGGTGCTGGTTTCGCGCGAGCACATACGGCACAAAGCGCACCGCGCCATTGTGGTGAATTCCGGCGGCGCGAATGCCTGCACTGGCGATGAAGGCCTGAAGGATGCGCGGCAAACCGCGCGACTGGTCGCCGAATACTTCAACTGCGATGAAGAGGAAGTGCTGGTGGCTTCGACGGGCGTGATCGGCATGCGGCTGAATATGGCGAAGGTGGAATCCGGCGTTCGCGAAGCGACCGCAAAGCTTTCGCGTCAAAGTGGCTGGCAAGTAGCTGAAGCAATTATGACCACGGACACTCATCCGAAGCGCGCCAGCAAGCGAATCAGGCTCAACGGCAGGACTGTAACGATTGCGGGCGTTGCCAAAGGTTCAGGAATGATTCATCCGAATATGGCGACGCTGCTGTCGTTTGTAACGACGGATGCCGCCATCAGCAAGCAGGCATTGAATGCGGCGTTGAAACTGGCGGTCAATCGGAGCTTCAATCGCGTGACGGTGGATGGTGACAGTTCGACCAATGACACGCTGGCGGTACTGGCGAATGGCGCGGCGGAAAACGCGCCGATTACGAAAGCTTCCGGCGCTGACTTTGAATCTTTCACGCAGGCACTGACCGGAGTTTGCCGCGATCTGGCAATTCAGGTCGCGCGCGACGGCGAAGGCGCTCGTAAATTGATCACAATTCGTGTCCGCCACGCGCCCAATGAACGCGATGCTGAAAAAATAGCTGTGACCGTGGCGACCAGTCCACTCGTCAAGACTGCTATCGCCGGTGCGGACGCCAACTGGGGAAGAATCCTGGCGGCTGCGGGACGCAGCGGCGCGAAGTTCGATGTTTCCAAAGTTGAAATCAAGATCGGAAATCTGGTTGTCGCGCGCAATGGACGCGGCCTGCAGTTCAGTGAAGAGCGCGCGCTGGAAATCCTGAAACGCGATGAAGTAACCATCACCATTGACCTGCATCAAGGCGAAGCCGAAGTCACTGAATGGACATGCGACTTGACGGAAGGTTACATTCACATCAACGCGGATTACAGAAGCTAACCTGTGAATTCCAAATTTCTTGCAACCGCTGTTGGCAACGGTTCGTAAGGAGCAAACGGTAAGTTATCGAAAACATTCGTTTTCAACGCAATTCAAATCCGGAGAAGAGGAAGATGACTATGAAAAGCTTACGGGCTGCGGCCCGCCATTTTGCGAGCTTGAGCCTGGCGGTGTGTTGTGCGCTGCCCGCCGCTTTGCCTGCCTTTGCGCAAGATCCCGCGCCAGTTCAACAGCCGGTTCAGGAACCAAGCCAGCCAGCCGCCACACCGGCTGTTCAGCAGGATCAGCAGACGGCGCCTGCCAGTCCGGTTTCGCGCCCGATTCCAGCGCGCACGATTGGGTTGCAGCCTGGCAAGGTCGCAAGCTGGACATTGCGGGATGCCGTGCTGGCCGCGCTTGAGAACAATCCGGACATTGAAATTGAGCGCACCAATGTGCGCCAGGCGGGATTTGATCTGCTCTCTGCCCAGGGAGCTTATGATCCGATCTCGACGCAGGGATTTTCCTATCGCGCGACCACGCAACCGAATACCCGGCCCTTCAGCGGCGCGGATTCCTCATCGCTGACCAGCAAAAACCTGCAGTTTAACTTCGGGCATCAAGGGCTCATCTACAATACCGGCGGTAACTACCAGCTCAGTTTCAACAATACGCGGTCGTCCTCGAACTTCAGTTTGTTCACGGCGCAGTATGACCCGCAGTTGAGTTTCAGCATTACCCAGCCGCTGTTCCGCAATTTCAAGATTGACCCGAACCGCCGCCAGATTCAGATCAGCCGCAAGCGGCTGGATTTGTCCGATGCTGTCTTTCGCCAACGCGCGATTGAAATCATTTCGCGTGTCCAACAGGCATATTGGGATTTGGCCTTCGCAATCAAAGACGAAGAAATTCAACGCGACGCGGTGAGGCTGGCGGAAACGCAGCTTTCCAATAATAAACGCCAGGTCGAGGTTGGCACATTAGCTCCGATTGATGTGGTGTCGGCGGCAACTCAGCTTGAATCTCGCCGCCAACAGGTTTTTGCCGCCATGAATTCCGTCGCACAGGCGGAAAATGCCTTGAAAAATCTGACGCTTGGACAGGCGAATGCTGATCTTTGGAATGCGCAGATTACGCCGGTGGAATCGTTCGACGTAAAGCCAGTGGTCCTTCCGTTGGAAGACGCACAGAAACTGGCGGTCGAAAATCGCCCCGAATTGCGGCAGTTCGCCCTGACAAAAGACATCAATAAAACGGATATTGACTTCCTGCGCAATCAAATCAAACCGCAGATTGACCTGGTGGGTGGCTACACCACATTCGGCACGGGAGGAAATCCGCGCACTGTCGGTGCGGTCGCCGATGATTTTATCGGCGGGTACGGCACCGGCCTGAGAAATCTGTTCAGCAATGATTTTCGCCAATGGTCCGTTGGGGTGAACATCACCATTCCGTGGCGCAACCGCACGGCCAAAGCCAATCTGGGCCGCGCCGTTGAAGAAGAGAAGAAGATTGAGTGGCAGACGCGCCGTCAGCTTCAGAATATCGAAGTCGAGGTTCGCAACGCCGTTCAGTCCGTCGAAACAGCCAAGATGCGAATTGACGCTTCCAAAGCCGCACGTGAATACGCACAGCAGCAGCTTGACGGGGAAGAGAAGAAATTTGCCGCCGGCCTTTCCACAACCTTCTTCATTTTGCAGCGCCAGAATGAACTGGCTGTGGCTCGCGGCAGCGAGTTGCGCGCACTGGCCGATTACAACAAAGCCGTGGCCGAACTTCAGCGTGTGATTTCGACGACCTTGTCCAGCAACAGTGTCGAAATCAAGCCGACGCCGGAAGCTTCAATTAAGTAGATCGCTCTGGCAAGTAAATCGCTTCGCCCAGATCGGGTATGGCGTTGGGACAAAACATCAGGGGTGACTGAGCATTAACTTGGTCACCCCTGATGGTTTTTCTGTGCGCGTTCAGTTTGTTAGAATAGGAGCTTGAGCGCGCCAATTGGCCGATGCGCGGTTTGCCGATGTCAGTAAACCGTATTCGATGCCGAGGCTGCCTTGCAGCTTGGCGCAACAATGGATTGCAAATCGCGCGCGCCAGGAAATTAAGCCTCAAGACAACCCGCGAGCCACGGTTTTAATCTGAAGCGCGCTTAAACGAATCCCCAGGCAGAACCATTCGCTTGTTTCCCGTGAACTTTCCTATTCGCGAGATGTGAAAAAATCCGGCTGAACCGGATTTTACGAGTCTTAATGCCTGCGATTCCGTTCCATTGATTCGCCTTTCAAGCATTGCCCGGTTCCGGCTTGACGCGAAAAGAAGAGCCAGCTAGATTGGCGATAGAACATTAAATGATCGCTCCCTTAATTACCCAAAGCTTGAAACATCGCCTGAATCGCGGGTTACGGGTTGGCTGGCAGTCTCTTCCGCGAACGAAACGATGATCCCTACTTCTTAGGAGAAGACCATGAACAGGATGATTCCAACGATAATTCGTCTAAATGCACGAGCATTGCTTCTTGCTGTCGCGCTGATCACGATTGCGGGTTCAGCATTTTCCATTCAGGCGCAGGTCACCGTTGTCAGCGCCGCCAGTTTTGCCAACGATAAAATTGTCGCGCCGAACAGCATTGCCTCTGCTTTCGGCACCTTCAACACACAAGGCAATCAGGTTTACATCGCGTCGTCGGTTCCGCTGCCAACCACGCTCGGCGGCGTCCGGGTCAGAATTGGCAATACTGACGCCGGGTTGTTTTTCGTGGCGCCCAGCCAGATCAATTTTCTGATTCCCGCCGAACTGGCGGATACGGCAACCGCGACAATCACCGTCACCAATGCCAACAACACCACCAGCACGGGAACGTTCACCATTGTGCGCAGCGCGCCGGGAATTTTTTCCGCCAGAGCCACGGGCCTGGGGACGGCAGCGGCGCAAACCACCTTTGACGGCGCGGTGTATCAAAATACTTTCAAGGCGGACGGATCGGAAAACGAAATCAGCGCGGGAACCAAGGACAGACCGAATATTCTGGTGCTGTATACCACCGGCATTCGCAACACGCCGGCGGCGAGCCCAAATGATGGCAATGGCGTGGCCGAAGCAGTGACTGTCAGAATCCAGGGCGTGCCCGCCACAGTGCTTTTCGCCGGTCCTGCGCCCGGATTGGAAGGGACGGATCAAATCAACGCGATCATCCCACCGGAGCTCTCCGGCCTGGGCAGCGTCAACATCCGCATTCGCGCCAACAACCGCGACTCGAACATCGTCACCATGAGAATCGGCGGCCAGATTCCCGCCGCCCGCGCCCGGGACATTGTTTTTGGCCAGACTGTCAACGACGCGCTGACGGTGGATGATCAGGTTCAAGCCGGCACCAGCGGCAACACCTTCTTTTTCGACGCTTTCAAATTCACGACGACTACGGCAAACACGCCCATCGCGGTTGATCTGCGCTCAGTCGCTTTCGACGCAGCCGTGTTGCTTTACCGCCTGGAAGGGGATCAACTCAGCCTGATTGCGGCGGACGATGAATCGGGCAGCTACGGCAGCTCAGTCAGCGCCAACAATCACAACGCAATGCTGCTGACTGTTATTCAGAATCCGGGGAATTACGCAATTTTCGTTACTTCGTCGGATTTTGAACCGAACGGCATCGGCAACTATTCCGTCCAACTGATCAATCCCACCATGACGCAGATCAGTTACGGCCAAACGGTCAACGGGACGATCACGGCAACGGATCTGCAAAATTCACTGGGAATTCCCTACGACCTGTACTGGTTCAACGGCGTGCAGGGCGACCGCCAGTCCATCCGGATGGCTTCGACCGCTTTTGATTCCTTCCTGATCCTACTGAAGAACGAAGGCGACCCTTACCTGGTCTCGGACGACAACGGCGGCGGCGGAAGCGATGCCTTGATTGATCCAACCCACGGCGACGATGGCAGCCCCAATCGCTCGCCCTTGCCCAGACTGCCTCAAACCGGCATTTACGTCATCGTGGCGACGCCCTTTGAAGCCAACAAAACCGGCAATTACACCCTGACGCTCAACAAACTCGCTGGTCTGAACGGCGAGCCGGAAACCCTAAGCAGTTGGGACCGGTTTTTCCGCGCCCCAGGCCGCGAAATCCGCAGCGTCCGCACGGGCACCGTTGATTCAGGCAAATCCAGCGTCGAACGCTTCGGCACCCGCCGCATCGTTCAATAATTGGCTGGCAGGCAAAAAACAACCTTGACGGAAACGAAAGCAGGGAAGGGCGCTGGTATGCGTTCTTCCCTGCTTTCATTTTGAGCGACCGCTTTTGACCTTAACAAAAACGGTCGCTCAATCCTTCACACTTCAGGCAGCGCCAATTTGGACAGCCAGGCACGCGCGCTCCTGGTCTGAAAACACCCTGGCCAATTGCGAACTGTAATCGCTGTTCCGGCGATGATTCCGGCGTAGAAGTGGAAGATCAGCGACCGGATTGTGTCAGATGGTTTGCGGAATCTGGCGCGAAAAGACTTTGGCGCTCCCGGGCGGCGTAACCGGACAAGGACAGGAAGCCCGAAAAGCGACTTGTCCAATTTCGCCGACGCCGCTGTGATCCTGCCCTTCGACAAAAGGTTTCTGCGCGGCGCAGCAGCCTGGCTTCCTGGTTCGGTTCTGTTGCGACCGTTCACTTTTGGGCGGGAAAATATTCGATGCTCCGATAGTGAATCGAAATTTGTGTTGACCCGGAGGATTCCGAGGTTTCCTTGCGCTTGACCCAATCTCCCTGGGGATTGAGTTCATAATCCGTATACCGCACAACACCGGAAGGTTTGCCGTCCGCGCCGATATACGTATAGCTTTCAGGGAAGCGTTTTTCTCCTTCATACGTGTAGACGTACTTGGCTGTAGTTTTTCCGCTGGGGTTAACACTCTGTCCCTCCTGCAATCTCTCCTTCTCATCGTACTTATTGACAATCTTATAAATCAGAGCTCCGTTCGCCCTGTAAACCGCCATCTCTGTCATTAACCCCCTGTTGTCGTATTTGAAAGTGGTCTTCGGTGGGCCTTTCACGGCTTGGTTCCTAGCCCCTGGAGGCGGCATTGGCGGCGGAGGAGGCGGAGGACTGTCTTTCCCCTGAAATTCCTCCGTTCTTTCGGTGCGATTCCCCTCCTGGTCATAAGTGTAGTGCTCTCGTATCTCGTCACTCCCACAAGAACCCGGATAGAGTGAAGATTGAACGAGCCTTCCGTTTGGGTCATAAATTTTCGTCAGCGTGCGGCACCTTGCATCAGACGGATATGGATAACCGGAAACGGGAGACCATTCTTCAAACACTTTCTTTACCGGCCCCGCAAAACCATCAAGCTCTCTGTCGGATTTTTTTCTGGTGCTTGGAGACTGTAAAAATACCAGGCAAAAAATGAATGTTGTAATGATGACCTTCGACATTTCGAAATTGCCTCCAAAACGTGAATTGAAGCTCTCGCTCAAATGAATTTCTGGTTTCCTGGACGGATTACGCCGGACCGGCAAACAGCAACTTCGCGGCGCGCGCGTCGAATCCTACGACGATCACCGCATCGCTATGGCCTTTGCCGTCGCCGGGTTGATCGCTGAAGGAGAAGCGGAAGTCGGCGGCGCGGGGCCGCGTGCGTTTTCCTGCCGGAGTTTTATCAATTGCTGGCACACAGCGGCGCAATGATTCGGGGGCCAGCAACATGTATGAAAATCTGAAGGCCGTACTATACGCGTGAACTCTCATCTGCCACTGAGTGTGGCAGCTAACATGGTGCGGTTCTTTGAAAGGCTAATCATCGAAGTGATGAAAGGAGAGTTCAGCAATGAAGGCATAAGGGCCTCCATCAACAAAATAGAACGTCACAGCGATCTATAGTCAATTGGGATGCTACGACGTTTCAACAGAAGACTCAGAATCATAAAGACAACCGTAGTTCTTTATCGAAGAATAAATTTGCTGGAGTTTTTCATATTCGTTTAACCTCTCTATCGCTATTCCCGATTTATCTATTGCCAAAATCAATTTCTTCAGGATCATTTTCCATTCACTTAGAAATTTATGCACTTGGATATCTAGTTGGCTGGTATTGGCAAGGTCTTGGTCAAACCAGCCACATACGTTTCCCCAAGTAGCTGAAATTGAGAGTTTGTCGCGTTCCCAGAATATATTCCAAGTCGCCGAAAAGGTATTTGAGGCAAAATAGACTAAATACTGACCAGATTCCTGACTCATTATTTCCCATAGCATAGGAAGCAGGTCATCAATAACTACACTTAAGTCATATTTGTAGCTAACCCTTATATTTGCCCGTCCCCAGACCAAGATTGCAGCTTCTGTATTCATGGGGAAGATTGTCTCAATCGCCTCGGCTAAATCGGCAACCTTCCCACCAGCTACTACAATGGAAAAAGGGTCACTAGCCTGAATCCAAAAATTCATAGGCATCCTCCTCATTAAAAGATAAGTGGATAAGCATGCACTTTACCATTGGGGTAGGTTTTTACGAATACGTGCGTTGCTGGTGCTATACCGCCATCTGGCAGATGTACCACTGAAGAATTGCCCTCCGGTAGCCTGAATATCCACTCTTTATTTGGGCCTAACGTCTGGGCCATTTTAACGGCAAAGTCTATGTCTTGCTCGTTACCAAATTGTCCCTGTGGCAGGTTTTCAGCTCTCGCTCTCGCAGGTCCCTCTTTCCACTTGATCCCATGTTTACCTGAGTTGTAGAGCTTTCTCTCGGCATAAGGGTTAAAGCTGGGGTGATAATCCCAATAATCACTGGCTCCAGCACCTCCAGATTTTCCACCGCCAAAACCTGTCCAAGCTTCACCTGTATTCCCGGGTTCCTTCTGATCGTAAAGCTTTAGCAGCCCTTTAAGAGTCTTCACAGCGGCATCAAATGCAACCTGATCAAAGAAGGTATTAAAAACCAGCGTGTCTGGGGAAGAAGGCAAAGTCGAAGGGGTTGAAGGTTTTTCCCTGTAAAAATCGTCTTTATTGACTACCATCAGCGGTAGCCCATTCTGCTGAAAAACAATTCTGTCCCAGCGACCTGTATCCAAGTAAGCAAAAAATGTGGTTCTCTGGGAACTGCCGGATAAACCCCAATATCTTGTGATCTTGGAGCGTGGTTGAAGTTGTGGCAGGCTGAGGTCGAATCAATCCTCTTTTGAAAGGTACCAATCGATGCCGCCGATGATCGAGTTTCCGTTGAATT
>JAJNQA010000003.1 GCA_021155085.1 Heliomicrobium sp.
ACCGGCAACCTATCGCCTGGAATCGAAAAAGCGGAAAAAGGCGCTGGAAATGTCAAAGAGCGAGTGAAACGTTGAAATCAATCAGCTCTTCGCAGCCCGATGGAAGGTCGGGCTTCGGAAGAGCGTTATCTAAACTCGAATTAATGGCAATGAGTTTGACGCTGGTTGTAACTCTTGGCGGTCAGCCATCACTGCTGGGGCGGGTTGGGAATCAAAAGAACTGCGGTTGGGTTCCATATTTCTCCTTTTGGTTTGCATTTCGTCAGTTGTGCAGCAACGAGTTGTATCGGTCAACTTTTGCGTTTACCTGCTTGACGACCTGATTGCGGGCGGATTGGTCGGCACGGTGTTTCTTCAAAAGCGAATTGTGTTTCGCAACGATCTGATTGTGCGTTTTAAGAATATCTGCACAGTAGTCCTCATCTACTTCATCCCCTATCCGGCGCGCGCGGTTACAGCTATTGATGATTGCTGCGAACTCCTGGATTTGATTCCGGAACTCATCGAGCTGTGATTCCATCGAGGTCAGTTCAGTGTCGTAACCGGTGATTTTCTTTTGCAATTCGTCAATTTCGCTTTCAAGAGATCGCAACTCTGATGGCTTCGATATCGTAGGGGGAGGCGTTTGGGCGGCTGTCCCGTAAGAAGATGGTTTCCCAGGTTGAGAATTTTGTGTCTGCGAGTTTTGTGAAATCCATAGAAGTAAGACTACCCACAGAATACCAAGCCCGGTGACCCAATAACGGGCAGATTTTTTGAGACCCACAAGAATTTGATGAAATGACCTTGATGGTCTGTAAGGCGGAAAATAATCAGGCTCAATGCCATTAAGCAGTTTTCTGGCGGCACTTCTAACTTCAGCATCTGAATCCCGCAATGCTTGCTGCAAAATAGAGGCGTCAGCCAGCCTAAAATACATCAAAGACAGGGCTAGTCCGGGCATTTTCAGGCCAAGCTCTTTGAGCATCCGGCGAAGATCAGTCAAATTTTGTACTACGCTGTTGTTGTTCGATTGAAGATAATTGGCAGTAAGGAACTCATAGGCGGACTCGCGAAGCCCATTCGCAATCTCTGCCTTGCGCCTTTCAATAACTTCGACTGTCCGAGCACTTGCTTCCATTGATTCATCCGTGAAGGAAGCGCACAAGGCATCAAGATACTTGATTCTGTCTGCAGCCTGAACATTCAAACACCATACAAGGGGACCACAGACCAATGCTTTTGGCACTGTTGGCAGATTCGGGCGTCGATAAAGATCAAGCAGCGTCGTTATTGCGCCTGCAACATCATCAGATTCGGCAGATTTTCGTGCCTTTTCCAATTCAATGTAGATTTCATCTGGCAATTCATAATACCCCTCGCCACACCAATAAGCCTGGGTAGGTTGAACATCGCGAATGACCTCAGCCCAGCTTTCTATGTTTTCGCGAAGCGTCGGATTAGTAGTTAAGACGAGAACTCTCTCAAAGAGTTTTAGGATTTGAGGCCATTTATGAGTTGTGTCACCGAATTTGCTGATGCAGTCCAATGCAGCTTTTGTGATTTCATCGTGTAACTCATCGCGAGTGGCGCTTTGATTTGGCAGAAGGTTGTCAATTCCCCAAAGCAGGAATGCACCGCGATTTAGCAAATGATCGGTGGTTTTACCTGCCACCCAAGGATCTTGCTCAGCTTCGCTTGTGGCTTGAGCGCATAGATTTTTGACTTCGGAGCGAAGTCTCTGGTTGTAAATTTTGGCAGCGGCTTCGGAATGGCTTTCTTCAAACCCGCTCTGGCGAATGAAACCAATCTGTTTGCGAACTTCCTCGGAATCTCCCTTTACCAGCGCATCGACAGCAAGTCCTGAATTGATTTTCAAAAGTGCGGAAGGCAGAAATTCTCTGATGCGGCGGGCGGAGTCTGCTTTTAAGCTGGGATCATTGATCGCTCTGATCCTCTTGGCGATGAAATTCCAAGTTCCCTCATGCTGAATTGCCAGATGCCAGTATTGCATTGCTGCCGACCAGTAAGATTGGCGCAATTGCTGTTCTTTCGGTGTTAGCGATGCCGTTGACGAGCGATGTTCCAGGTCGAGCGCCGAAAGGTGATAGAGAATGGCCAGATTATGGATACCGATTTCAGCGTTGGGTTTCTTTAGCAGATCATTCCAAATGGAGACGGCTTTTGAGTATGCGCGCGCCGCCAGCGCATCAAAAGCTTCATCCGAACCGGTTTCTTCCAATGGCCAGAACCAAAAAAGTTCATCAATCAGCCTCCGGCTGACATCCGAAAGCTTTCGCTCACTTTCTTTGAAGTCCTGCGCGTCAGGCGGTGGGGTGACAGGAAAAACGTTGCTTGTCGCAGCCTTAGAAAGCCCTTTTTCGGCTGCCATTCGCAGCATCTGAGCACGTCTGCTAATTTCGCGCTGATTGGCACTAATGGGCAACTCCAATAAGCGAAAAGCGTTTTGCCTGAAGAGTTCCGGAATGGAGACTTCAAAAAGTAGACTCTTTTCTAAGTCTCCGTCAGCGGGAGATTTTGATAGTCCTAGCTGGTTCATCTGAGAAATGAAATTACCGAACTCTTAACGGGGTAGGAGAGTCCTTTTGATGATGGAGGCCAATGGATTGTTCGAAGCAACAACTTGAAGGATACGAGGCGTTATCATCCTAGATTAAAAACATAGCCAGTATCAATCGTTTTTTGTCTTTCCTGGCCAAGAAAACCAATCGTGGTGGGAAGTCAGAAGGTTGCGCCGGGGCAGTCGAGACCGCTCCGGCGCAGTAAATTAAAACTCGAACTTCAGCCCCACACGCATGGTTCTTGGTCGGACGGTTCGTTGCGGAACCAGAAAGTTGCTCAGGCTGGTTGGCGCGAAGTCCACGAACTCCGCGCCGAAGCTGAAGACTGTGGAATTGAACGGGTTGAACGATTCCAGTTGGAATTCGAGCTTACGGCTTTCGGCCAACTGAAATGCCCGCGACAGGCGCAGATTCAGCGTATGCGAGGCCGGTCCGCGTCCGGGGTTGCGGGTCAGGCTGCCGACCGTGCCAATCGTCGGCAGGGAAAACGCATCGGTCAGCGTTTGATTGAGCGGCGAAGAAAGCGTGCGCCAGCGGATGGAATCGAGAGCGCCGACGAAGTTCGGGCGGTCATTGCTGACGTCATCCAGGTTTCTGTCGTTGCCGTTCGCGCCAATGCTGAAGGGACGCGAAGAGGCGAGATTGAGCGTTCCCGCCAACGCCACACGGCCAAGCAATCGAGGCATTTCATAAAATCCGCTGACCGCCACCCGATGCCGCGCGTCAAGCAAACTCATCGCGTATTCGCGGCGGAAGTCTCCGGCCACCAGCGGCGAGGAAGTGTTGACGATGCCGTCATCCATCAGGCGGCTCAGCGTATAGCTGGCGCGAAGGAAGCCGCGCGCCGTCAGCCGCCGCATCATTTCCACGCTGACGCCGTGATATTGGCTGTTGCCGCGCGATTGCAGTTCTTCGACCTGGGTCAGATTCGGGTCGGGGCGGAATTGGCGAATCGCGGCGAAGGCGGCTTGAATCCCCGCCGTCGCGTTGCTGGTTGACGGATTATTCAAACCAAACGCGACGATGGTTTGATTGCCTTCGCGGGAAGTTTGCGTCGGCTGCTGGCTCAAGTTGAAGCGCACGACATCGGCGTTGCCGGTGGCGGTGATGGGGCGAAGGTTCGTCACCGGATCGCGGCGGTTGTCGAAATCGCGCGAAGTCAGATAGTCGGCAAAGTTGCTGAAACCGGGGGGCAGTTGCGGCGCGTTGGCGTTGACCTCTCGCCACAGGTGCAGGCCGCGATTGAAGACGTAATTGACTTCGACTTTGAAGCCGCGCGCCAGTTCCCGCTCGAAGCCGAAGTTGGCTTGGTAGCTTTCGGGGATGCGAAAGCCGCTGCTCAACCGGCGAAGGAAACCGGCTTCGCGAACGCCGAGTTGTTTGACGCGCGGATCGTCGCTGCCGAGTGCGGTTGGAAATTTCAATTCGGTCAGCAGCGGTTTGGCGAGCGCTGTGTTCGTGTCAATGCCGATGGCGCTGGAAGTCAGGATGAAATCGTCAAGCGTCCGCAGCATCGCACGGTTATAGAAAATTCCGTAGCCGCCGCGCATGACCATTTTGTTCGATTTTCGCGGCGACCAGGCGAAGGAAATGCGCGGGCCGAAGTTGTTGCGATCCTTCAGAATCGTTTCGTTGTCCCAGCGCAGCCCGAACGACAGCGTCAAATCGCGGCGCAATTTCCAATCATCCTGCACGAAGATTCCCGCGTAGGTGTTCCGCAACTCCGATTCGGTGAAGAACCGATGTTCGTAACGCGAAGGTTTGTTGGCCAGAAAATCGGCGGGCGAAGCGAAGGTGAACGTGCCGGTGGCGTCGCTCAGGTCAACGAAGCGGGAGCGAATGCTTTGCACATCTCCGCCGATGCGCACGGAATGCGCGCCGCGTGAATAGTTCAATGTTTCCTGAAACTGATAGCGTTCTTCGCGGCGATCCGTGCCGCCCAGATTGCTGGAACCGGCGGTCAGGTTTCCGTTGCGGGTCAGCGGATTCGCGTTCGGATTGCCGGGCACATCGCGCGGATCGTCAATGTTGATGATGACCACCGGATTGTCATTCGGCGGAGCGTCCGCGGGGATCAGCCGCGAAAACTGAAATCGCGCGCTGCTGATCAGCCGTGGCGAAAGCACCAGGTTATCGCCGAAGGAAATGGATTGGCTGTTGCGCCCCGTTCGCCGCAGCGTGTCCAGCGTGCGACGTCCGCCGGGGAAACCGCGTTCATCGCGGTTGCGCGTCAGCGTGAAAATCGCGAACCCATTGTGATTGGCGTTGAAAAACAGATCGCCGCGCGTTTGCCAGGTGTGTCCGATGCGCGGCGTCGTCACCTTTTCATCGTAAAGCCCGACCGCCGCCCCGCCATTGACTTCGATTGGTTTGCCGGTTCGATCTACTGCCATAAAACCCAGATTCGCGCCCGTGGATTTCGGCAGGGGAAAGGCCGGATTGCTGGCGACGGGAACCAGCGCGGTGATTTCCGCTTTGTCGTAGATGTAATCGTGTTCGTAGGCCGCGAAGAAAAACAGCTTGTCGCGCCACCGCCCTTGTTTAACGGGGCCGCCGAAGCTGATGCCGGGATTGTGGTTTTGATATTGCAGCCGTTGTCCACGCTCTGGATCGGCGTTTCGCCGGAATGGGTTGGCATTCAGGCTTTCATCGCGGAAGTAGTAAAAACCTTGTCCGTGAAATCGGTTTGACCCGCTGCGCAACCGCAGATTCACGCGCCCGCCCGAAGCGCGGCCGTATTCGGCTGAAAACTGATTGGTGATGACTTGCACCTCTTCGACGGCGTGCAGCGAAGGGACAAAGCGTTCGCGCGCGGAACGGTCGTCGTTATTGTCCAGCCCTTCGATGGTCAGGTTGTTGGAAAAGGCCGTGCCGCCGGTCAGGCTGAAAATGCCTGATTCTTCCGGTGTGCGGCGGGCATTGTCTTTGGGGTCGGCGTCGGCCAGGTCCTTGTCGCTCAGCGCGGGCGGTGAAGTTCCCGGCAGGGTGTAGATCAAATCCAGCGGATTGCGCGATTCGACCGGCAGCGCGTCAATTTGTTGCCGGGTCACTGTCCCGCCGACGACGGTGCGTGAAGTATCAATCAGCGGCTGGCCGGTTTCGGCGCTGATCGTTATTTCTTCCTGAACAGCGGCGAGGGAAAGCCGCAAGTTGTGCCGAACGGTTGCGCCCGCGACGGCATTGATTTTTTCGATTTTCACGGTTTGGAAACCGTCCGCTTCGACGCGCAAGTCATAAACTCCAGGCACCAGCAAGTTCAGCCGGTAACGTCCCTCGCGGTTTGTCGTGGTTGCGCGTCCGGTTTCGCTTGCCACATGTTTGACGAGAACGCGCGCGGCGGCGATGGCGTTGCCAGTTTCATCGTTGACTGATCCTTCAACGCTGACGTGATCGAGATCATCTTCGACGTTTTCCGGCCCCAGGCTTTCTGGCCCCCTGTTTTCCGGCATGCCGGGGAAGGGAAGAATGAAAAGGAGCAGGTACAAAGCAAAAATGGTGCGCAACATGACAGACCTCCTGGCTGAAGAGGGGTTGCCGAATTTGAAAGGGGTGGCCGACTGTTTCGCTTGATGACGGGCGGATGCTACAACAGGTTCAGTCTGATGAACAAGACTTCCAGAGGTTTTGGATGGAGCAAAAGAAACCTCACTTTTGCCTTTTGATTTTTCCAGGTTGTACAATCCGCGGCGTTGATGCGCCGGCTGCAATCAACTCTCAATTTCCATCTTCAAAACCAAAGGCAAAGGTGAAAGTAATGTTGAAGCTGTTGACGAAATTCTTCTTAATTTTGTTGGTCATCGCCGTGTTTGGCCTGTCCGCGATGGCGCAGCATGCGCCGTCTTCGACCGCGAAAAAGAGCGGCGCCAGCGCTTCCTGTGACGGCGCGCTCGACATTGTGCCGAGCAAGGCGATGAGTTTTGTGCGAAAACGCCGCCCGGCGAAAACCGACGGGAAACAGCAATCTACGCCTGCCGATTCCAAATCAGAGCAAAAGCAGCCAACCAAAAAAGGTAGTTGACGCAATCGTTGGGACTGATCACCTCACGCGCCGAGCTGTTTTTATCCCTGCCTTCCGTATGAAACCAAAAACTAACTCACCATCGAAATCCGGCGGCATTCGCCTGCTCGAAATCGCATTTTTACTGCTGCCTTTTTTGGCGCTGGTTCCGAATTTCTTCATTGTTCCCGATCTGACCTATCCGGGACTGGCGACGCAGGAAGTCGTTTTTGCCGTTGCCGCCGCTGTGTTTGCCGCGCTCGGTTTGATTGAACTGGTCCGTTCGCAAACCAATCCGCTGGCGCTGTTGCGCCAACACGCGCTGCTGTTCGCTTGCTTGCTGGCATTTATCCTGTGGCAGGTCGTTTCGCTGGCCTGGGCGCCGGCGGTTTACGACGGCGTCAGGGTTTCGGGCATCTGGTTCGGCTTTGCGATCTTTTTCATCGCCGGCGTGACCAGTTTGCGGGAGCGTATGGCCGAAGCGCTGCATTATGTGATGACGCTGCTTTGCGCCATTCTGGCTATTTCATTGCTGTACGAACGCGCGACCTACGGCGAGAACATGCTCGGCATCTTTTTCAATCACGGCATCACCTCGGAAATTCTGACGACGCTGCTGCCGCTGCAAATAATCAACTACCTGTGCAGCCAGAAACGCTTATCTGTGATCGTTTCGTTGATTGTTTCCGGGTTGAGTCTGGTGGCTTTGCTGGTGGGATTGCGGCGCGGCGCGATTCTGGGCACGGTTTTCGTGCTGATCGCGCTCGGCGTGCTGATGATGACGAAGCGGGTCAAACTGGCCGGCAGGCAAAGAGTGCTGGTGGTCGCCGCCGTGCTGGCGGTTGCGGTACTTTTCGTCGGCGTGCGGTATCGGGAATCCATCGCTTTCCGAATTCAAGGCGCGACACAGTTGCAATCCACCGAAGGCGGTTTGACGACTCGATTGCGCGGCTGGATCACGGCCTGGGAGATGGGCAAACGTCACGCGCTGATTGGCGTAGGCAATGGCGGCTATCCAAATCTGTACGGGGAATACCGGCGTTATTTCGTCTCCAATCCACAGTATGCCAAAGTCACTGAAGCCGCCGGTGCGGAAGATTACGACGAAATCCGCAGCCCGCTGGTTCACAACGAATACCTGCAACTGTTTGTGGAACTCGGTCTGATCGGCGTTCTCTTGTTCGCCGCTTTCTGGCTGCAAGTCCTTTGGCGATTGTGGCAGGGAAGCAAAGGGAATGAAGCCGATTCGCATTGGATTCTTGGCGCATTGCTTGGCTTGGTTGCGTTCGGCATCAGTTCGGCCTTCAGCTCATTCTCACTGCGATTCACGCCGGGGACATTCATCGTTGTGTGTTTGCTGAGCATCGGCTTTGCCTTTACGAAGCGGGCTGGAAACCCCGCCGTTCAGGAAAGTCTGGATACGGATGCCGCCGCGCTGAAGCTGCCAAAATTCGCAGGCATTGCCGCCGCCGCCGCCGCCCTGATCATTTGTCTGGCGTATGCGGGGCGGGCTTACAACGTTTACGCCGGGCAGTTGCTGCAGGGCCGCGCTTCCCTGAGAACGGAGCCGCTCGATTTTAATTTCTCTCCTGACAGACCCGCGGACAACGAACGATTGGAGCGCCGCTACAAGCAGGTGCTGGAAATTGATTCCGAAAACTCCGGCGCGCGTTTGGGATATGGGTTGCTGCTTTACCAGATGAAACGGCCTGCGGAAGCCATTCCGCAGTATGAACTGGCGCTCAAAAAAGGGTACAGCCGGCCTTTCACTTATGTCGCGCTGGCATTTGCCTATGAACAGGCCGGCAAACTACCGGAAGCATCACGAGTGCTGGGCGATTGCGTCGCCTCTTTCCCGCAGTCTGTCTTTGCGCGCGCGGCTTATGCGGAAATGCTTCGCAAGGAAGGGAAGACTGATCAAATGCGCGAACAGCAGACGGCCATGTACGCCATGAATGCGCGCGACGCGCAAAGCTGGGAAATCGCCTTGCGGCTGAAGCGCGAAGACGCAGTGGCGGAAGCCACTCGCCGCGGGTTGACTCCGCCGGATAAACTCTGGCCGTTGCTGGCTTCGACACTGGTCAACATGCGGGCTTACCACTACCTGAAATGAACATTCCGATTGCATTCCAGAGGCGGCGCGTGCGAACCGGCTGGCTGAAACTGACGCTCATCATTCTTTGTCTGCTCACGTTCGCCGCCATTGGCTGGCAAGGCCGGAGCGTGCAGGCCAATCAAGCCGGCCCGGCGACAGAACTCACTGGCGCTCCCGGCGAACAGACCTGTGCCACGGCAAGCTGTCATCTTGGGAACGACGTGAATAATGGAAATGGCGCGTTTACCCTGGCGGGGCTGCCGGGCACTTACAGGCCGAATCAGGAAATTGATCTGACGGTGACGTTGAACCAGTCCAATCGTGCCCGTTTCGGATTTCAGATCACGGTGATTGACGATCAGGGGCGCAAGGCCGGAGAACTGGCCGTGACCGATGCTTTGCGAACGCAAAAGGGAATCGGTTTTGTCGGGAACAACCAGCGCGAGTACATCAACCACACCGGTAACGGCACGATTCCCAATGGCACGAATCAGGGCAGTTGGCCGCTGCGCTGGAAGGCTCCGGCGCAAAGCGTGGGACGCGTGACGTTTTATGCCAGCGGAAATGCCGCGAACGGCAACGGCGCGGTGACGGGCGATTTCATTTACACCACCAGCCAGAGCATTCAATTTTCTCCCGCGCTGCCCGCTGTTACCAGTGTTTCCGCCGCCAGCTTCGCCACGGGAGCGCTGGCTCCGGAAGCGATTGCATCGGCCTTCGGCACTGGGCTTTCACAGAATGTGGCGGTTGCGACAACCATTCCGCTGCCAACGGAACTGGACAACACACAGATTCTTGTCCGCGATGCATTCAACGTGGAACGCCTTGCGCCGCTCTTTTTCGTCTCGCCCAATCAAATGAACTATCAGGTTCCGCTTGGAACGTTTCCAGGCATGGCGACCTTGACGGTGCGACGCAACGGCGCGGATGTGGCGCAAGGCTTGATTGCCGCCGAAACTTTCACTCCCGCGCTGTTTTCCGCAAATGCCACCGGGCAGGGCGTCGCCGCGGCTGTCGTGCTGCGGGTTCGCAATGGGGAACAGTTTTACGAACCTGTTTCGCGCGCCGAAGGCGGCAGCCAGGTTCCTGTTCCGATTGATCTCGGCCCGGATTTGGAGAATGCCAGCGACCAGGTTTATCTGCTGTTGTTTGGCACCGGCTTTCGCTACTTCGCGCAGCCTGGGGGGATGACGGTTACCGTCGGCGGACTGAATGTGCCCGTGCCTGGCTACGCTGCGGTCGCGGGCTTGGCGGGGCTGGATCAATGCAATGCCGGCCCGTTGCCGCGCGGTCTGGCCGGGCGCGGAAACGTGAACATCGTTCTGACGGCGGGAACCAAAGCGTCCAACACGGTAACTGTGAACATCAAGTGAGCCGCTTCGACAATCCCGCCAAATGAGACGTTTGAGCCCGCCGTCACTCATAACGCAAAGCGACCATCGGATCCACTTTTGTCGCCCGCCGGGCCGGAAGATAACAAGCCAGCAGCGCCACCATCAGTAAAAGTATCGCGACACCGGCAAACGTCAGTGGGTCAGTCGCGCTGACTTCATACAACAGGCCGGACATCAGCCGCGTCACTCCCCAGGCTCCTGCCAGGCCAATCGCCGCGCCGATCAAGGCCAGGCTCAAACCCTGCCGCAGAACCAGCCGCAGGATATCGCCCTTGCCCGCGCCCAGCGCCAGCCGAACGCCGATTTCGTGTGTGCGCTGCGCGACCGAATAGGCGATGACGCCGTAAATTCCGATGGCCGCCAGCGCCAGCGCCAGCAAAGCGAATGCGGCAAGCAGCGTGGTGTAAAAGCGCGGCTGCGACACGGAATCCGCCACCAGTTCTTCCATCGTGCGGAAGTTGGCCGGTTCCAGCGTGGGTTCGGCGGACTTGATGGCGCTGCGGATGCTTTGAATCAGGGATTGCGGCGGGACGCTGGTGCGGATCATCAGGTTTGCCCACAAAAACGGCGTCTGCGCGAAGGGCGTGTAGATCGCGGCTTCGGTGGGATCGTCCAGGCCGGAATAGCGGATTTCGCCGACGACGCCGACGATTTCGCGCCATTCGTTGGATTGTTCGGAATTGACCAGTTGCAGGCGCTTGCCCAGGGCGCTTTCGTTGGGAAACAGATTGCGCGCCAACGCGCGGTTGATGACGACGACTTTCGCCGCGTTGCTGTCATCACGTTCCGTGAACTCCCGGCCTTCGTAAACCCGCGTTCCCAGCGTGCGGAAATAATCCTGGCCGACGGCGATGAAGTAGGCCGATCTTGGCCCTTCGTTGTCGTTGGGCAAGCCTTGCACGGCGAAGCGTGTGCCGCGCTGGGCATTCAGCGGCGGCAAGGCGCTGCCGCCGCTGGCGACTTGAACTCCGGGAATTTGCGCGATGCGGGAGATCGCTTCGCGCGTCACGTTGGCGCGCCGCTGAGGGTCCTTCAACTCCACCAGCGGCAAATTGACGGTCAGCAAATTTTCGGCGGTAACGCCGGTTTCAACGCCCAGCAGCCGGTTGAAGCTTTTCAGCAACAACCCCGCGCCGACCAGCACGACCAGCGACAGGGCGACTTCGGCGACGACCAGCGCGCTGCGCAGGCGATGGCCTTTGGCATTCCCCTGTGCGCCGCGCCCGCCTTCGCGAAGCATCTGATTCAGATTGCCGCGCGTTGCCTGCCACGCCGGAACCAGGCCGAAAATCAATCCGGTGACCACCGAAACCGCCAGCGTGAACAGCAGCACCGGCATGTTGATGCGAACGCCGCTCAATCGCGGCAGGTTGTCCGGATTGAGCGCAACCAGTGCGTCCAGACTCCAGGTCGCCAGCAGCAAACCGAGCGCGCCGCCGATGGTGGCCAGCAACAGACTTTCGGTGATTAGTTGGCGAACGACTCGCCAGCGGCCAGCGCCCAGCGCGGTGCGGATGGCGATTTCGCGTTCGCGCGCGGCCATTCGCGACAGCGTCAGATTGGCGACGTTGGCGCAGGCAATCAGCAGCACGAAGCCGACCGTCGCCAGCAAAATCCAAAGCACCCGCTGCACATCGCCGACAATGCGTTCGTACAGCGAAGTGAACCGAATCTGGATTCCGGAATTGGTGTCGGGATATTGCTGCTGCAATCGTTTTGAGATCGTGTCCATTTCCGCCTGCAACTGGGCTGGGCTGACGCCGGGTCTCAGATGTGCGACCGCGCGGAAAATACGGAATTGACGGTTTTCCATTTGTGGCGCGGCTTCGGCCATGGCCGCGCCAAATGTATTCCAGATTTTGAACTCCCGGCTGGGATACTGGAACTCTGGCGGCATCACTCCGACGACCGTGTGCGGCTTGCCATACAGCCGGATGATCTTGCCGATCACGCCCGCTTCACCGCCGAAATTGCTTTGCCAGTAATCATGGCTGATGACTGCCAGATGCTGTGTGTCTTCATCCGCCCGCCAGAACCTGCCAAGCGCGGGTTGAGAGAGCATCGGCAACAACTCCGGCGAAACGACCGCGCCCAGAACTTGTTTGGTCTCGCCATCCACCGTCACGTTGTACAGATTCGACGCCCACATCGCCATTTGGTCAAAACTCTGGCTGGCGGCCTTCACATCACGAAAATCGGGCGGCGAAATGTTGGCAATGACGATTCGCCCGGCATCTTTGTACGGCAGCGGTTTCAGCAGCACGCCATACACCACGCTGAAAATGGCCGAGTTCGCGCCGATGCCCAGGGCCAGCGTCAGAAGGGCAATCAGCGTGAAGCCCGGACGCTTCAGCAGCGCCCGCAGTCCGTAGCGCAAGTCTTGTAGAAAAGTGTTCATTATTATCCTTTCGGCTTTTCTTGCCGGTTCATTCGCACCGAAGCGCGATCATCGGATCCACTTTGGTTGCACGCCGTGCGGGAATGTAACAAGCCAGCAGCGCCACCATTCCCAACAGCAGGGACATTCCCGCGAATGTCAGCGGGTCGGTGGCGCTGACGCCAAACAGCAGGTTTTCCATCATCCGAGTCAACGCAAACGCGCCCGCCAGACCAATCAATACACCGGCAGCCACCAACGACATTCCCCGGCGAATGATCAACTTCAGCACGTCGTGGGCTTGAGCGCCCAGCGCCGCGCGAATGCCGATTTCCCGTGTGCGCTGCGAAACGGCAAAAGACATCACACCGTAAATTCCGATTGCCGCCATCAGCAGCGCAATCGCCGCAAAACCGGCCAACAGCGCCAGCGTGAAGCGGCGCAGCGCGACCGAATCGGAAACCAGTTGCCGCATGGTGGCGATTTGATAAACGGGCGTGTTGGCGTCAACCGCACGGATTTCGCCGCGCACGGCAGTCGTCAGCGAAGCCGGATCAACCGATGCGTGAACGACAAGCTGCATTTGCGAATCTGTCCATTGCGCGTGGGGAACATACGCCTGCATTTCCGGGGCGTCGTCCAATCCCTGATGGCGAACATCGCGGACGATGCCGACGATGGTCCGTTTGGGATTGTTGACGCCGCCCAGAATGATTCGTTTGCCAATCGGTTCTTCGTTTTGCCAGAACCGCTTTGCCGCCGTCTCGTTGATCAGGGCGACCAGCGGCGCGTTGGCGGCGTCCTGTTCGGTAAACTCACGGCCGCGCAGCAGCGGAATGCTCATCGCGCGCAGGTACTCCGGACTGATGCCGTATCGCTGCGCGGAAGGCGCTTCCGATGGATTGGCCAGTGGTTTCTCTTCGATGTGAAACCCATTGTCATCGTAATTGCCGCCGAGCGGCAGATTGCTGACGATGGCTGCGGCTTGGACGCCGGGCAATGCATTCACCCGATCCAGCACGTTTCGATAGAAAAGCCGAACCTGCTCCTCTTCGGCATACTTCGCACCCGTCGCCGGAACCATCATCGTCAGCAGATTCCGCTGCTCGAATCCAGGCGTCACACTCAGAATCCGTTCAAAACTGCGGATCAACAATCCCGCGCCGGCCAGCAGGACCATCGCCAATGCGATTTCCGAAACGACCAGCAATCCGCGCAGACGATTCTGGCGGATGCTTTGCGAACCCGTGCAGTTCTCTTTCAGTGCAAGTTGAATATCGGGCTTCGATGCCTGAAGCGCGGGAAACAGGCCGAACAAGACACCCGTCAGCAGGGAAATCAGCAGTGTGAAACCGAGCACGCGCCCGTCTGTCTTCGCTTCCTGCAACTTCAGGATCGTCGCCGGGCTGAGTCTGACCAGCAGTTCCGTCCCCCACATTGCCAGCAACAGGCCCAGTCCGGCTCCTGTCAGCGACAGCAGCAAACTTTCCGTCAGAAACTGCCGGATGAGCCGTGCGCGGCTTGCGCCCAGCGCCAGGCGAATCGCAATTTCTCTTGTCCGCTGATTGGCGCGCGCCAGCAGCAAATTGGCGACATTGGCGCAGGCAATCAGCAGCACGAATCCGACCGCCACCAGCAGCACCAACAGCGCAGGACGAAGCCCGCCGACCAGTTGCTCCTGGAGCCTGATCATCGCGATGCCTGGATTGGCGTACACTTTGGGGTTTTCACGCCGCAGGCCTTCCATCACCGTGGCCATTTCGGTTTTGGCCTGATCGAAACCGACACCGGCTTTCAACCGGCCAAACGCTTTCAAATGCTGACAATCGCGGCAAGCCCAAGCCTGTGTCGTGTCGTAACCCAGCGGGGCCCAGACATCGGCGGGCTTGTAGAAATTGGCGGCCAGCAAGTCCTGGTAGCCTGGCGGCATCACGCCGACGACGGTGAAGGTTTGGTCGCTCAGTCTGACTGGTTTGCCGATGATGCCTGGATCAGCACTGAAACTGCGCTGCCAGAATCCGTGGCTCAGCAGCAGGACGAAGCGCGTGTCCGGGCGATCTTCCTCCGGTTTGAAATCGCGCCCCAGCATCGGACGGACGCCCAGCATCCGAAAGTAGTCCGACGAAACGCGAAGGCCGTTGACCATTTCCGGTTCGCCCTGTCCGGTGACCACGCCGCCCCACGAACGAATCAATGCCATTTGCTCGAAAGCCTGACTGCGCTCCCGCCAATCCGCAAATGTCGTGAAGCCGGTATTTCCAACTTTGCCGCCGTCGTCGCCGATGACTGACAGCATCACCAGACGGTCGGAATCCGTGTAAGGCAGCGAACGCAGCAACAGCGCATTGACCACGCTGAAAATCGCTGTGTTTGCGCCGATTCCCAACGCAATCGTGACCACCGCGATCAGCGTAAAGCCAGGCCGCTTCAGCAGCGACCGTATTCCATGGCGAATGTCTTGAAGGAAAGTCTGCATCGCGTCTGCTCCATTGCAAGAAGAGAATTTCCCCTGCCTACAGCCAAACGCTATGCCACGAATGCAGGAAGCTAAGTCTTTTGAACGCTATGATTGGCTTTGAACCACCGGCTGATGCTTGCGGCGTTTTTGTTCGACTGTGGGACTTCTGGTTTCCAAAATCGGGAAACGAAGCGCTGGTCAATTCCGCGGTGCAGGCGCTTTATTTTCTGGGTAAGGTGCGGAAATTTCGCGCCGCGAGTGTGGGACAAGATGGCATCTTGTCCCACAAAAAATGCCTGGAACTTCCCACCAGTTACTTGGGTGATTGGGAAATCACAAAAGGTTGCGGTTCGGCTTCGCGGCGGTAAAAAACGCGCGGGCGTTGGGCGTCTGGCTTGACCTTCAGCCGCGCCGCCGCATTGCTGCGGCGCAGGATTCGTTCAGCCTCTTTGACCTTCGCCTGATATTTCGTTTCCTGCATGCGCGGCACCTGGGCGGTTGCGTAATCCAGCCATTCCCGCATCAGCACCTGGTTGTCGCGTGGCCGGTTGTCTGCTTCCAGCTTGCGCAATCCGCTTTCGATCAGCGCGTAGGTCAAATAACCATGGCCGAGTTGGGCATTCTCTTTCGCGGCCTGGTAACTCTGCGAAGCCGTCAAAACAAAGATCCCTTTTTCATACGCCAACTGCGCCAGCCCCTTTGAATTCATTGGTCCGGGGCGCAGGTCATCCGATTCCAGCACCTGGCCGGAGTTGCAGGCGTCTATCACCACCAGCAATTCTCCGGCGTCCACGCCTTCAAACAGGCTGACGAGTTCCTGGTCGGAAATGCTTCGGGTGAGCGCGCGGCGAAAGGCCTCTTCGTTAAAACCTTCGATGGCTCCGGTGTAACCCAGGTCGTGCGGAATCAGATAAAAGCGCGATTCGACGGCGATGCCGTGGCCTGCGAAAAAGACGATCACGGCGTCTTCGGGCTGCGTCGGTTTCAGCTTTTCCAACACGGGCGGAGCGCCAGCAGGCAAAGGTGCGCCGGCGAGGCGTTTAACTGCGTTGGTGATGTTGGCTTTGGTCGCTTGATCGTCAAACAGCGTGACGACTTCCAGGCTGGCGAAGCGATTGAGCGCGGTTTGGCGCTTGAGCAGCTCGTCGCTGAAATCTTTGGCATCCGGGACGGCAAACCTTAAATTGAAATTTGGGTTGGCGTAACGGTTGACGCCGACCGCCACGATATAAGCCGTGCCGCGTTTGCGAATGGCTTCCGGCCCAATGACGATGCGGGTTTCATCCAGACTCTTGATGTTGTCGCGGTTGTAGGCGTACGCCGTCAGCCGGTTTTCTCCCGCGACAATCGGAATTGTGGTTTCGACAGTGCCTCGACCGCCGGGTTTCAGCGCGTTGCCGCGCCAGATCTTGTACAGCGCGCCGTTGCGAAACAACCGTACATCCTGCGCGCCGCTCCCGCTTGCCGCTTCCGCGACTTCGATCTTGACGCTAACAGTACGCTGCCCTGCGGCAATTGTGCTTTTCACCGTGTTTGCCGTGGGCTTGGCGGTTTCATTGCCGACCAGAATCTGCACACGCGGCTGGCGGCGGTCAAGCTGCGCGATCTTTCGCGTTGGGCGGGGATTTTTGCCCGCCAGCACATCGGCCAGCAAATCCGGGTAGAAGAATTCGTTGAAGAAGATTTCGACCGGCGTAACGTTGAAGGTGTTTCGCGCAAAACGCCACAGAATCTGCGGCCAGGCGGCGGGCGACCCGTCAAACAAACCGTCAGGAGTGACTACCAGCCACTCCGCGCTTTCGCGCAAGCTGACGGCGGTCGCCGCCAGTTCGCCTGCTTTGCCGTCCCACACGCGCAAGCTGCCGTCTTCGTGCGCCGAAGTCAGAAAGCGTCCGTCGTCGCTGAAACTCAATCCGTTGACGATGCCCGAAGCGCCGGTCAACGTTTTCAGGACTGCGCCGGTAGATGGATCCAAGAGTCTGATAACGGCTTCGGTATTGCCGGCTGCGAGTTGGCGGTTGTCGGGGGAAAAGGCGAGGCTGTAAATCGCGGCATTGGAATCGTCGATCGTGCGGGTTGTTTGCCAGTTGGTTGTGTCCCACAGTTTGATTGCCTTGTCCGCGCCGCCGGAAGCCAGCCGTTTGCCGTCGTCGCTAAACGCCAGGCTGAAAACCGCGCCGCTGTGACCGGGCAGCGTCTGAATCTCGCGCCAATCGCCGGTTTGCCAGATTTTGATTGCGCCGTCCGATGCGCCGGAAGCCAGCCACTTGCCGTCGGGGCTGAGGGCGATGGTCCTGACTTCTTTAGCGTGACTGACAAGTTTGGTCATGGGATTGCCGCTGGCGGCATCCCAAACCTTGATGGATTGATCGCTGCTGGCAGTGATCAACTGTTTGCCATCGGGAGTAAAAAGCAGTGCATTGACGCCGTCCTCATGTGCCTGCCAGTTGCGGGTTTCGCGCGCGGCGATGACATCGTGCGTGCGGACGATTCCGCTCTGGCTGCCAGTGGCCAGCGTCTGGCTGTCGGCGCTGAAGGCGACGGCATTAACGCTGCCGGTGTTGCCGGCGAAGTTGGCGGTCAGTCGGCCCGCGTTCGTGTCCCACAGCGTGGAACTGGTGTCGCGGTTGCCGGTGGCGAACCAGCGTCCGTCGTTGCTGAAAGCGACGGCCTGCACCGGATTGGCGCGGCTGCTCAGTTTGGTGACTTCGGCAAAGGCGCTCAGCTTGCGGACTTCGATGTCGCGCGTGCCCGGACACAACGCCAGCGTTTGTCCGTCGGGACTGAACGCCAGAGCTTCGTATTTTTCCAGGCGTTCCGTGTCGAAACTCACTTGCAGTTCGCGGCGCGTGGCGACGTCAACGCGCCGGATCATTCGCTCGAAGGACGCGGCCAGCAATTGACTGCCGTCCGCGTTGAAGCTGAGCGCGACGATGCGGCCTGTTCCGAGATTGGAAATTGGAGCCGGTGCGGTTTGCGGCAAGTTCCACAACCGCACCGCTGAATTCAAACTACCCGACGCCAGCAGATTCCCGGTCGGGCTGAATGCCAGACTGGTTACAGCGTCAGTTTGCCGCAGCAATTGTGCCGGTTGTCCTGTCGAAACATCCCACAACTGGATCGTTCCATCCGGGTTGCCAGACGCCAGCGTTTTGCCGTCAGCGGAAAAGGCGAGCGGAGACAACACTCCGCCAAAGCCGCTGAGCGTTCGCACTTCCCGCTGCGTGGCCACGTCCCACAGCTTGATGGTTTTATCCGCGCTACCAGAAGCCAGCAACGCTCCGTCGCGGCTGAAGATGACCGTATTAATGCGCCCGGTATGGCTGTTCAGACTGGCCAGTTCGCGCCCCGAAGCCGCATCCCACAATTTCACCTTGCCATCCACGCCGCCCGAACCCAGCAAACGGCCATCCGGGCTGAACGCGACGGTCCGGACGCCGTTGACGTGCCCGGACAACGTTCGCAGCTCATTGCCGGTCGCCGCATCCCAAATTCGAACGGTCGAATCGGCGCTGGCCGACGCCAGATACCGTCCGTCAGGACTGAACGCCAATCCGTCGCTGCGCAAACTATGGCCGTTTTGCAAAACCAATTCGGGACGTTCCGATTGATTCACTGTTTGCGCGCCGGACGGCCGGCAAACGTTCACGGCAAACCAGAAGAACAACGAACCGACGACGATTTTCCCGATGATTTTGTTCATGCTTCAAAGCCTGCTTTTCATTCCTGTTTTTACCCGTTTTTACCCGTTTTTACCCGTTTCTAATTGATGACCAGCCGCAGCGGATTTGCGGGATGCCCATCCACGCTTAGCTTCAAGATCATCTCGCCGCTTCCGGCCAGCGAGCGGGGAAGCGACAGATTGAGTTGATCGAGTCCCGCGAACTCGCCTTGCGGGCCAGCATACAACACCGGCAGTTGAATCGCTCCGATTTGCGCCGAGACGCGGCCTTGATGATGCCGCAACCCGGTGCCGAACAAGACCAGGATCAATTGTTCTTCTTCACCGAAAGCCAAACGCCAGATGGGATCGTAACTCAGCCGGCCATCACTGTGAATTCGCAGAAGCGCCGCTGCCGGCCATCGCTGATTTTCCAGCGTCGTTGAAAAAACAGCCGGAGCCGCTTCGACGATTTCCGCCTGGGTCGCAAAGACCATTTCTGAAGGGCCTGACTGGTTTCGGATTGCCAGGCGAGCCGAACCGATCGCCGCATCCGCCGGAATCTGAAACGCAATCTGTTCCGGCGAAACGGAAAGCAGCCGCGCTGAATGTTCGACGCCCTCTGCATCCAGCAACCAAACCTGTGTTCCGCCGGTTTGGCCGTGGAGGTTGTTTCCGATGGCGACGGCAATGGAATCGCGCGCCAACCGTTGCTCGCTGAAGTTTGCGGCGGAAACCACCGTCAACGGCCGTTCATCTTCGCGCGCGAAATTCAGCGGCAGTGAATCGGCTGCCGCGCCGGCCGCTTCGCGATTGATGGGAGTGTCGCTGAAGCTGAAATCGCCGGAACCGGCCCGGGGACTGAGCGGTGCAAGCCGTAAGGTCACCAGCAGATGTTTGCCCGGCGGCAGCGTTTCCAGGGCATTCAGCGCCATGGCAATTCCCAGTTTTCCGGCTTTCAGTTGCGTGCGGTTGACCAGCAAGGTCGCCGATTCGATTTCGGTCGCGACGGAAAGCAAACGCCAACGCGCCGCATCGAAGCTCAAACTGAACCCGATTGCGTTTTCTCCGCCCGGCGCATCCAGTTCAATCTGAACGGAACTTTCCGCGCCAGGTGTTTCGGCCCTGGTTCGCAATCGCAAGGTGCGTGCGTCGGGCCGGTTGAGCCGTTTCAAGAGTTGGGCGGCGAAATCTTCGCCCGTGAAACTGCCCGTGAAACTAAATGCCGAATTCGGCGCGGTCGGCCCCGCCGCCGGCACAGGTTCGTCCAGTCCCGCCGCATACCGCCCGGCCTGCACCCAATCGGTGAGCGACAAACTGCCGTTGCCCGCGGTGTTTTTGGGCGCGCAGTCCGCGCGTTGGAATTCACTGCCCGCCGCCGGCGTGTCAGCGCCTGAAATGAACCTGCCGGTTTGCACCCAATCGGTCAGTGAAAGCGAACCGTTGCCGTTCGGACGCGGCGCGACATCGGCTTCCAGCCCTTGAGTGATGGTGACGGCTCCGTTCTGGAAATTGGCCGGCAAGACATTGGCGGCGGTGTCGGCGATTTCCTGGGTAATCGGCTGCGAACCGAACGTCAGCGGTGAGCTTGTCGCCGTCACCCCCGCCGCAATTGTGAAACTGACGAGCAGAATTTGCCGCGTCCCGGTTGCGAAGGTTTGATTGCCCGGCAGGGCCAGCGTTACGCCTAATCGTCCCTGCGCCAATTGCGAGACGTTGGGATTGAACGATGCGCCGCCGCCGTCGCTGCCGAGCGCGATTTGCGGCGCATTCAAAATCGCTGTGTTGAAATTGAGGCTGAAGCCGATGCCGTTGACGTTGCCGGTGGACGCCAATTCGATGGGAACGGCAACTGTGCCGCCCGGCGAACCGCTCGCCGCACCGATGCGGACAATCACTGCCGCGTTTACCTGCACGCCGGCGGTGGCCGAACCGCCGCCCAGATTGGCGGGCAAGGTCGCGGTGATTGTCACCGGGCCTCCGGCGGCAACGCCGCTGACGTTAAAACTCGCCGAAGTCGCATTGGCCGGGATTAAGACGCTGGCCGGAACCGTGGCCACGGCGGCGTTTGACGAAGCGAGCGCGATGCTGACGGCAGAGGTTTGTGCCACGCTCAAATTCACTGTCAGCGATTGACTGCCGCCGACAGCCACGCTCAGCGATGCGGGCGAAAGCGAAATGGTCGGCGGCGGTGCCGCGGCTTGCGTGACGGTGAACGTTTGCCCGGCAATGGTCAATGTGCCGGTGCGCTGCGCTCCGGGATTCGCCTGCACAGAGTAATTGACCGTGCCGTTGCCATTGCCGGATGCGCCGCTGTTGACGACGATCCAGTTGACATTGCTGGTTGCCGTCCAGGGACAGCCGCCCGCGGCTGTCACGGCGATGTTATTCGACCCGCCTGTCGCGCCGAACGCCTGGGTTGACGGTGAAATTGTGTACCGGCATATCAGCGTCAGATCACTGGCAGTGTTGTTTGTCGAATTGGAATCATTGGCAACCGATACGGTGGCGGTGTTTGTCACGGTTGCGGCTGTGGTGTTTGAGACCGCAACGGTTAGCGTAATAACACTGCTTGTATTTGGCGGCAATGGACCAGGGTTTGTACAAGTAATATTTTGACCGGCTACTGCAAAATTCCAGCCGCTTCCCGCGCTGGAAATGAAGCTCAGTCCAGCCGGGAGTGTATCCGTGAGCGTGATTGTTCCGGCGGTCGTTCCAGGGCCGCCATTTCTTACCGTCAAGGTGTAATTGCCGTTATTTCCAGGAATGAAATTGCCTGTGTGAGTTTTGGTCAGCGAAAGGTCCGCGCCGCAATTTTGACTGGGTTGTTGCAGTTGCGCGCGGATAAAAAAGTTGTGGTCTTCGAACAAGATGAAGCTTTCGCCATTAAACGAATAGTAAGAGCGTTTTTGCTTGGTTGAGCTTGTGTCGGAGGCAATGGGGAACAGACCCGGAGGGTTGTTGAAAAGCACGCCGAGGACGAAATCACCACTGCCGATGGTGAGCGGCGTGATTGGATAACGCTCCAAGTCTTCGGACCTGACGACGGAAGCGATTCGTTGGAAGGTCAGTCCGTTGATGTTATTGGTTCCGCCGGGATTGGCGGCCGCCAGAATTGTAATCGGGGAACCTGCCGGCAATCCCAGCAGGCGGAGCGAAACGCTCTGTAATGTAGCGGGATAGGTCGCCGGCGTCAGACGGTTGGCGAAATAAGCGGTCTCGAACCCGTCACCAAATCCCACGCTTGTTTCACTCGTGCCGTCATCAGCTCTCAATTCGACGCCGGCTTCGCAGGCGGTTGCCGGGAGAAATGCCGGTGACAACGCATCGGCGCAACCCGCCTTGCTCAGCGTAATGGGGCCATTGCCGGCGCCGACCGGGACGGTCACGAATAGTTTGGTATCGCCAGCGCGAGTGAAGAGGGCGGGAATATTGCCTGCGAATCGGATCGAGGTCACACCATCCAGATTCGCGCCGTTAATCGTGATTGTTTCGCCAATGGCGGCAGTGGCCGGAGTCAGACTGCTGATGGTTGGACAAAGCGCCAGCGTCATAAAACTGAGCGTCGTTCCCTCATTGACGCCGCCTCCATTGGTGGTGACCAGGCGAAAATAATACGTTTGTCCCGGCGCCAGGCCATTGATTGTTTCGCTCACTGTTTGCGGACTCGAACCGGCGCCCGCACTGCGTGTGTTTGTGCGTCTGGCTCCGGCGAGCGTGGCTTCCGAACCCCATTCAAAATAGTAACTGCTGTCCGCGCCGTTCGGATTGACCGCGCCGTTGAGCGTGGCCGTGGTTGTCGTCACGCCGCTGGCCGCGGTTGTGGTCGCGTCGGGAGGCGACACCGCCAGTCGCCCGATGCACTGCACGGTGTCGTTCATCTTTAATTCGGGAATATCCAGATACTCCGCATCCGCAGCACTGGGAAAACTGAAGACATAGCCCGTGCGCTGCGCCTTGATGCGATAGGCAACACCGGTTTCCAGGTTTCTGCGGTTTTCTCCGGTGCTGTCTGTCGGTTTAGGTTCGTCATAGAGTTGATACATGTCGTCCTGTCCACGGAATTCGATGTTGATCGTCACCTGTGGCAAAGGCGCATTGGTCGGCGTGGTGACTTTCACGATCAAGGACCGGGAAACGCTGTTGACGACGAAGGTTGCGTTCGTCACGTCTCCGTTAAGCGAGGAAAACGTGCGGGATGGTGGCGTGAAAGTGGCCGCTGTTCCGTCCGGCAACGTGCCGGACGGCGTGACGGTGTAAGTGACGCCTTGTTGTTCCGGCGCCAGCGAGGCGGTTGAAAGAAGACTTGCCGTGTTCGGCGTGATGGTGAAACAGAGTTCGTTGGATGTGAAAGGAGGGATTTCGGGTTCAGAGTGGAAGACCGTAATTCTTCCCGTACCTGCAAACGCCAAATCGGCAGCCGTCAAGCTTATTCGCAAGACAGAGCCTGTGAGAATGGTGGTCGTGCGATTGGCTCCGTTCCAACGCGCCTGATCTCCAACGCTGAAAAAGCCGTTGATGCTGACGGTCAATCCTCCAGTGCCGGCCGATGCAGACGCCTGACTGAGGCTGGTAATGATTGCGCTCGTTGGAGTGATGGTAAAACAAAGCCCATTGGAACTCGCGCCGCCGTTGGTGACGGTGACGGTCGGATTTCCCGTAAGAGCGACATCGCCCGCTTGAATCGTCGCGGAAAGCGAGGTTGCGCTAGTGAACGTTGTTGCGCGGTTTTGGCCGTTCCATTGCACGACGGAACTCGTGGTGAAGCCGGAGCCGGTGACTTGAATGGTGAAAGCTCCGCTGTTCACCTGTCGAGCGTGCGGCGACATACTCAAAAGCCGCGCTGTCGTCGGGGTTGGCGTTGGAGTTGGCGTGGCGGTGGGGGGCGGCGCGGCCGGCAAGGCCGAAAAACTGTATTCGCCGTTGGCATTGGTTTGCGTGGTGCGGACTTCGCCGATGGAAGACCGCAGCGTCATGGTGGCGCGAAAGCCTGAATTATTGGGATTGCTGACGCGACCGCTCAGATTGATGGTCGAAGCCGCGCCGGCATTGGCGGAAAAGGCTTGCGCCGGGCCGGGAACGCCGTTGGTGACGACGGTCAACAGCGAATAGCCCGCCGGCGGATTGGTCAATGCCTGGGCGGTGAAACCATTGTTCGACCATCCATTCGGACCGGGCGCTAGGATTTGCGTTTGCCCGCTGTCTGCATCGCGCAACATCACCATCGGAAAATTGCCTGCCGAACTTTGCGAATTGCCGGACGCGCCTTCCGACGCGGATTGAAACCGCACGCCGGTCAAGGTGAAAATTCCGTTCGTTAGCGTGACTCGCACAATGGAGGGCAAGGCTTCCTCGCTGAAGCCCAGCCCGGAATTGAATAATTCCGTCGTACTGGTTAGCTGCCCGGATTGTCCCGATCCGCCAGTGACCATAACTTGCCCATTGAGCAACAAGGCAATTCGATGATTGTTGCGACCATCCGTCAAATCGTCCGTTCTGCTCCAATTGTTGTTGGCCGGATCGAAAATCTCCGCCGTATCAAGGCGAACCAACTGGTTAAATTGATCGCGACTCAATCCGCCGCAAACCAAAACTCGTCCATTGAGCAAAAGAACCGCTTGTGGAAGAAAACGCGAACTGTTCATTGTCGGCAAGTTCGTCCATGAGCGCGTCGCAGGGTCATAGAGTTCGGCGTTATTGAGCAGGTTGAGCGTGTTGCCGCCAATCCGTCCGCCCATCACCAACACTTTCCCGTTTGGCAGGGGAACTGCCGCATGACCATCGCGGAATTCCAATGGCTGTCCAACATCCGCCGCAGCATTCGACCAGGTTCCCGTGGCAGGGGTGTAGATCTCCGCACTTCGCAATGTGCCCGTGCTGCCGATGCCACCAACCACCAGCACCCGGCCATCAGAAAGCAGTGTGGCAGTGTGCGCATATCGCCTGACTCGCATTTCACCGGTTGGTTCCCATTGGCCGGTCGCGGGATTGTAAAGCTGGGTGCTGTTGGTGGTGACCAGGCTGTTCGCGTTGCGTCCGCCGGCAATCAGGACTTTTCCGCTTCCAGGTAACACTGTCGCCGTATGCTCTGCGCGCGCGGTCAAAGAACTGGCCAATGACCATCTGCGAGTACTGGGATCGTAGAGTTCGGCGCTGCCGAGTGTTTGCACTCGCTGACCGTTGCTGTATTGCTCGCCGCCAGTCACCAGTACTCTGCCGTTGGGCAACAAGGTTGACGTGTGCGTGTCCCGCGCTGCTTGCAGGTTGTTGAGAGTGGGTGACCAAGTTCTGGTGAGCGGGTTATAAATTTGACTGCTGTTCAAAGATTGGCCCGAGGCATCACCGCCCGACAGGAGTACCGAACCGTCAGCCAGCACGGTTGTGGCATGAAGCTGTCTTGCTGCGCTGAACGTTCCGGTCAAACTCCACGATGGCGTACTGAATTCAAGCTGCTCGACGCTGGACAAAAACGTCCCATTTTCCAAACCGCCGCCGGCCAGCAGTGCCGCGCCATTGCTGAGCAAGGTGGCGGTGTGATTGGCGCGCGCATTGACCAGATTGCCGCCCCCTCCCCAGGTGTTCGTGGCCGGGTCGAACAATTGATAGCCGTTGAGCGCGCCGTTGCCGAATCCGCCTGCGATCAAAACACGGCCATTGGCCAGCAGCGTGGCCGAATGCGAACGTCGCGCCTGGCCGAGCGGGTTGGTCGTCGTCCAGACATTGGTCGAAGGGTTGTACAGTTCGGCGGCGGTCAACGGCGTTCCGGCGCTTTCTCCGCCGGCAACCAGCACGCGCCCATCGGCCAGGGCCGTGGCGGTATGGCGGCTGCGCGGCGTTTGCAGCGCGCCGCCCACCGTCCAGGCGTTGGCAATGGGCGAATAGATTTCCGCCGTGCGCACCACCGCGCCGTTGTTGGTGCCGCCCGCAATCAGCAGGCGGCCATTGCTCAGCAGCGTGGCGGTGTGTTCGCTACGGGCATTGGCCGGGGCGGCGGCAGGTTCCCACAAACCAGTCAGCGGATTGTACAGCTCCGCCGTGCGCAGACTCGCGCCGCCCGCGCCTTCGCCCGCGACCAGCAGCACTTTGGCGCCGGGCGAAG
This sequence comes from Heliomicrobium sp., assembly GCA_021155085.1. Taxonomy (GTDB): domain Bacteria; phylum Acidobacteriota; class Blastocatellia; order RBC074; family RBC074; genus RBC074. Next base: position 25,643 of record JAJNQA010000003.1, read on the forward strand.
TCGAAGACGTCGCCGGCAGCAAACTGGCCGTCGCCCGCGAACGCGCCGTCGCCAGACTGCCGGTCGCCGTCCAGACGCCGGTCGCCGGATCGTACAGTTCGGCGCTGTTCAGATATGCGCCGGCGGTGTTGCGTCCACCCGCCACCAGGACTCTGCCGTTTTGCAGCAAAACAGCGGCGTGGCCGTAACGCGCGGTTCTCAGATTGCCGGTGTTTGTCCACGCGCCCGTGGCCGGATCGTAAAGCTGAGCTGTGTCCAGTGCGCCGGCGGCGTTGCGTCCGCCGGCGACCAGCAATCGGCCATTGAGCAATTGCGTGGCGGAGTGTTGTTCGCGCTCGGTGGAAAGCGAAGGCGCGGGGGCAAACGCCGATCCCGAATTCCGCGCCGCAAACGATTCAGGCAGCCAGCGGCCATTGAAAGCAATGAAGCAAGGAACGCAAACGAGGATTGCGGCAATCAGCATCAGCGCGCAGATCGTGCGAGGCATCCGCCGGGACAGGGTTTTGAGAGAGCGATTCAGTGCGGCTACGGAGGCTTTGGGGAACATGGCTTAACTCCTGCGGAAGATGTGGAACGGACTTTAGCCTGTCCACAGTGGCGACAGACGAAAGTCCATCCCACGGTTCAAAAAACGTACTTCAATGCGAATTGCAGGCGCGCTGCCGGCGTCACGGTGTTGATCGCCTGACCGAACGCCGGCGCTTCCAGCAATCGCACGGGGATGCCGAAATTGGCGCGATTCAGAAAGTTGAAAACATCCGCGCGCAACAACAATTGTTGCGCGGTCGCGAAACGAAAGGCTTTGCTGACGGCCAAATCCAGATCGAGCAGGCCGCCCGCGCGGAAAGTGTTGCGCGTGATGCGCCCGTTGCCCCCCACCGGCGCCAGCAAAGCGGAAGGCGTGTTCGTGTTCACCAGCAACGGCTGCCGGCGGTCGCCGGTCACGGTCAGGCCCGCAACTGAATCCAGACGGTCGGTCAAATTGCCGTCCAAATTGACATCGAAAATGCTGTTGACGGTGAAAGGCTGTCCGCTGTGGTAACGCCCGATGCCGGACAGTTGCAATCCATTCAGGAGCCAACGCCGCAACGCCGATTTTCCCGCCTGGCCGAAAGGCGAAAAGTCATAAGTGGTCGAATACGTGAACAGATGGCGCACGTCGAAATTGGCCGGGCCGCGTTCACCCGCGAAAGTCAGACTGTCTTGCGGCAGCGAATACGCTCCTGCCAGATCGAAAAAGTCCGAAACATCGTCTTCCGCCGCCGACAGCGTGTAAGACGCCTGAAATTGCCAGGCGGATTTCAGCCGCCCGCGCAATTGCAGTTGCAGGGATTCGTAATGGGAGTTGGCGTTGGCCGCGAAAATATTGACTGTACCGACGCCGCGAACCGGACGTTGCGGCGTCAAAACCAGTCCGCTTGCTTCTGGCTGGAATAGTCCCGAAACAGGGCTGAAGAAAATGCGAAAACCGGCGGGCACGACCGTTGCTCCCGTTCCCAGATTGGGTGTGGTGGGGCGAAGCAAATGGCGCCCCAGGGTTCCGACAAAGGCCGCGGAGAAAGTCAGTTCCGGCAGAAGCTGTTGCTCGAAAGACGCGCTGTAATGCTGCGCGTTCGGCGTTGGTAAACGGCGGGCCGGAAGCGTCAGTCCCAATGCGCCGGGGAAAAATTGCCCGATGGTGTCCAGCAATTGTTGCGTCAAGGGGATGTTCAAACGATTGACCGTTCCCGGTATCACCAGGGGGCGGCCCTCGAAAGCAGTATTCGCCGGATTGAAGAAGGTAAACACGCCGGCGTCGGAACCGGCGCGCAGTCCGCCGAAATTGAAGGTCAGAAAAGTCGGGTAAACGTTGCGCGACTGGCTGGCGATGGCTCCGACCACCTGATCGTAAAAAACGCCGTAACCCGCGCGAAAGACGGAAACTCGATTGCGTCCGAACAGTTGCGGCGAATAGGCCAGGCTGACGCGCGGCGCCAGATTGTCCCTGTCAGCGTCAAAAATGTTGTTGCGATTGTCCAAAAAGACGCGCAAGCCCGGCGCGAAGTCCAGCGAAGGATCATTGAAGGTGCGTTCGACGCGGCGATCCGGCGCGCGCGGCGGCGTGTTGTATTCGTAACGCAGACCCAGCGAGAGCGAAAGATTCGGGCGAATATGCCAATCGTCCTGAGCGAACAAATCCGTTTGATAAAAACGCAAACCCAGCGTGGCGCTTTGCGGGCCGTTGCTCAGTGTCAGGAAAAAGCCGTTGGCCACACCAAGCGCCGCGAAATCCTCCGGACGGACGAAAGGATTCGGCTCGTTGCCGCCGACGGCGCGCACCGTGTCGTTTTCCAGAATCAGCCGCGCTCCGCCGTTGAAAGTCACCAGCGGGCGCGCCAGACGCGGCAATTCGCTGTTAAGTTCGCTGCGGCGCGCGTCCACGCCGAAAGTCCAGGTGTGATTGCCCGCGCGCAGCGTCAGATTGTCCGCCAATTGATAGGTATTGTTGACGCGGCGTTGCGGAAAATTCAGCACATCCACGCCTAGCGGGCTGAAGCCCGCGACCACGACCTGACCCAACGGCGACAAGCCGTTGTCGGCATTGCCTTCGACGCCGAGGATGCGGTTTTGCCGGTCGCGCACGCTGACGTAAGTGACCGGCCCGCGATTGGGCGCGCTTAAACCGGCGGGCAGCGTGGTGTTGATGCGGTACGGCGCATTGAGCAGAAATTGTCCGTCGTCGAAATTGCTCGGCAGCAGGAATTCCTGGTCGCGCACTTCGTCAAAACGCAATCGCGTGCGTCCGTATGACAACCGCACCTGATTGAAAATTTGCCACCCGGCGTCGGGCGCGCTCAGTTGACTGTTGAAAAACAGAGACAGGTTTTGCGTGCGGATGCGCGGCAAGAGGCTGGAAAAGATGGCCTGCCCGGTGACGGGAATCGTGCGCTGATCGTTGGTGTAATTGTAGCGCCCGGTCAGGCTTTGTTCTTTCGCGCCCGATTTGAAGGCGTGATCGAGTTTGGCCGACAGCACGTGGCCGTGCGCGTCCGCGGGCAGTTGCTGCGTGAAGGTGTTCGGACCGTAAACGCCTGCCGGATTGTTGGGGAAGGGAAATAAACTGAAAATCAACGCGCCGTTAAGCGTCGCCGGCTGCGCGCCGGTACAGTTCGGGCGCAGGGTTGGACAGGTCAGTGTTCTGCCGGTGAATGGATCGGTGGAAATGCCGCTTGCCCCGCTGCGAAATGCGCCGCGCTGTTCGACCGTGGGGACGGCGAAACTCTCTTCCTGCCGCGCGTTGATGCGCTGGCCTTCCGCCGAAAGAAAATAAAACGTGCGTTCGCGCCGGAGCGCCCCGCCGAGCGTTGCGCCCACTTTGCCGAGCGTGAAGGAATCTTCGCCCCCGCTTTGATTGCGAACGTTGAACGCTTGTCCGTCCAGCAACACCGGGCGTCCGTCCGCGGTCAGCAGCGGCGAAACGGCGTTGCCGAAAGTCGTGTCGAAAAAATTGCGGGCGTTCAATTGGCTGGAATTGAAAAAGCCTTGAATCGTGCCGTGCGTCCGGTTGCCGCCGGATTTGGAAACGGCGTTGACCTGCGCGCCCAGGTTGCGCCCGAACTGCGCCGGGGCCAGCAAGGTGATGGCCTGATATTCCCGTATGGATTCGATGGGTTGCGGAACCAAGGCCACGAAGCCTTGCCGCCGCACGCCGATGTCTTCGTCGTTGTTGTCCGAGCCGTCCACCGTGAAATTGTTGGCGCGCGAACGCAAACCGTTGACGGCGAATTGTCCAGATGTTCCCACGCCCGCGCCCTGTCCGGGGCCGGCCACGCTGCCCAGGGTTTGCGGCGGCGGCGCAACGCCCGGCAACAGCAGCGCCAGTTCATCGAAACTGCGCGTGAAGGTGACGCCGCCGAGCGGCAGCGCCGAGACTTCTTCTTCACTGAACGAACCGCTGCGCCGCGCATCCAGCGTGTTGATCGAAGCGCGCACTTCGGTGTCGGCAGCCGTGGCCGGTGGCGGAGTTGTGGGCGGAATTGCCGTTGGGGTTGTGACCGGAACGGGCGTGGGCGGCGGCGTTGTTCCCGGAGCGATTGGATCGAGGCTGACGGGAACCGGCACGACTTCGCCGGTGAAGGCGATTTTCAGCCGCTGCCGGATTTCGCGCGTCTGGAAGTTCGGCATTGAAACCTTGATGCGATAAACGCCCGGCGGCAACAAGCCTTGATAAAAGCGTCCGCGCGCATCGGAGCGTTTGATGACGCTGATGCCACTTTCAATATTGATGATTTCGGCGACCGCGCCTTCAATCGGATCGCCGGTCAGGCTGTTGGTGACGTTGCCTTCAAACGCGCCGGTGACGGTGTCCTGCGCCCTGGCGGGCGAGCGCATCAACGGCACGAAGATCAATAGCCAGGACAAGACGAGGGCTTGCAGGAAAAATTTTCTCCGGCGAGCGTCGCCGGACATTGAGGGATGATTTGGCTTCTTCATTCGGCGTTCTCACGAATATTCACGGTTTGTCAGAAGGACATGTACTTTGGCGTCGGAAATAGTCAGAACACGGCGACCGCGGAGGCGCAGGATGTCATATCGCGACCATTTCGTAAATAAATGGCGGGAAGAGACGAAAAATTTCCGAGGCGTTGCAAAATTACAGTGCAAATAAGGCCATGGAGATGTGGCCAAGCACGCGTTAAAAATTAGCTTCCATAGTGGGACACGATGACATCTTGTCCCTCGATGGCGAGCGTTCTAAAACCGGGAAGTTGATTTTTAAGGGGTTCTGAGCGAGTGCCCGAAGTTCCTTGAAGAAAGACAAGGATGGGATTTCCGGCCGGGCGAGAGGCTGAAATACGGGGTGTCAAAGAGCGCAGGCGACGGGCGGCTGCGCTCTTTAGTGTTGAGAACAGAAGTTATCGTAAAGGCAATTGGATTGCCGGCGCGGATTGATCCGCAAAGCGCAGGCGCAGTATCAATTCGTTTGTGCCGGACAAACTTTCCGGCAAAGCCAGATTCAGTTGATCCAATCCCGCGAATTCACCTTGCGCGCCGGCGTAAAGCACCGGCAGTTCAATCGAACCGAGTTGCGCCGTCACGCGGCCTTGATGGCGTCGCAGGCCCGTGCCGAACAAGACCAAAATCAATTGATCGTTTTCGCCGAAGCGCAGCCGCGAAATCGGATCGTAGTTCAGGCGGCCATCGGCGTGGATGCGCAGCAGCGTTGCCGCGGGCCATTGCGACTGTCCCATGAAAATGGCCGGCGCGATTTCGACGATTTCGACGGCGGTCGCGAACAGTTCTCCCGCCTGATTTCGCACCAGCACCCTGGCCGCGCCCAGGGCGGCTTCCGCTGGAATCTGAAACGTGACCTGTTCGGGCGAGACGGAAAACAGCGGCGCAGGATGTTCCGCACCCCTGCCGTCGGTCAGGAAGACTTGCGTTCCGGCCAGATGCAACGGCAACAGTTTGCCGTTGGCGTTGCCGTTGGCCGCGGCGAGGCCTGTGCCGAAAGCAACTGCGATGGATTCGCGCGCCAGTTTACGCACCTTGAAATTGGCGGCGGAAACGACGGTCAGCGGCCGTTCCTCTTCCCAGGCGAAGTTCATCGGCAGGGATTCGGCGTGGGCGTCCACCAGTTCGCGGCTGATGGGTTCGTCGCCGAACGAAAACGCCGTCGCGCCGGATTCCGCCAACGGCGAAAAGCGCAGGGCCACGAGTTGATGTTTGCCTGCATAAAGTTTTTCTCCGGCGGGCAGGGCCAGGGCAACCCCCAGCTTTCCTTCGTTGAGCTGCGTTTGATTGACGGCCAGCGTCGCCGATTCAATCTCAGAGGCGAGCATGGCGGACACGAAGCGCCAGCGCGCGGTGTCGAAATTCAAGCTGAACCCAAGGGCGTTTTCTTCACCCAGGGCGTCAACTTCGACCAGCATCAACGCTCCCGCGCCGTCAGTTCGCAAGCGTAGGGTTCGCGCGTCAGGCCAGTTCAGCCGTTTCAGCAAGCTGGTTGCGAAATCCACGTCCGCGAAACTGAACGGCGAAGCAGGCGCTGTGGGCCCGGCAGCCGGAATCACCGGATCCAGTCCTGCCGCATAACGCCCGGCCTGCACCCAGTCGCTGATGGACAGCAGGCCGTTGCCGGAGGTGGCGCGCGGCGCGCAGTCGGCGCGTTGAAATTCGCTGCCTTCAGCGGCGGTGTCGGCTGCGGAAGCGAACCTGCCGGTCTGCACCCAGTCGGTCAGCGAAACTGACCCATTGCCGTTCGGACGCGGCGCGACATCGGCTTCGAGGCCGGTGTTTTGCTGATTGATGACCAGCGTGTAATTGCGGCTGGCCGGGCAACTGACGGCGTCGGCGGCAGTGACCGTGATCGGAAAGCTCCCGGCCTGCGACGGCGTGCCCGAGAGCGTTGCAGTTGCGGGATTGAAGCTCAATCCGTTGGGAAGCGCGCCGGTCAAACTCCAGGTGATTGCGCCGTTGCCGCCGTTCTGCGTGAAGGTTTGCGTGTAGGCCGCGCCGGTCGAACCGGCGGGAAGCGTTTCCGGCGTGACCGAAATGGCTTGCGCCGTGGTGACCGTCAGCACCAGATCGTCGAAGGCTTCGCCGCCGATGCCGCAACCCACCGGACTGGTATCGAGCAGGCGAATCGTCACGGTGCCGCTGCCGGTGACGTTGACCGAAGTTGACAGGCTGACCCGGTCAGCAATGGTCGCGGCGGCGTCGCCCGTCGTGGCAATGACCGTCCAGGTGAAGGGCGTCCCCGGCGCCACCGCACCGTTAATCGTGAAGCTGGTTGTATTTGTGTCTGATTTGCATTTGACCTGATCCGCGCCAGCGGCGGCAGTGGGCAATGGATTGACGATCACCATGATCGTGGTTTCGACAGGCGTGACGCAGGCCGGCGTCGCAACCTGAACTTTATACATACCCGTGTTGGCCGGGGTGGCGCTGGGAATGACCGGCGTGCGGCCATTGAGCACGGAACCGTCCGGCAGTGTCCAGGTGTAGCTGGTCGCATTCGGCACCGCCGGCGTTTCCAGATTGATGGGTTGTCCCTGGCAAACCTGGGCGGCGGCTTCACCATTGGCCGTTGCCGTAATCGAAGCCGGACAGATGTTGACAACATAGGCCTTGAAATTATTGCCCAGCGACGCCCCGTTCAACGGCGGGTGCTGATACATTCCGGCATCCAGCTCCGGGCCGTTGAGCGGCAGGAAATTAAAGTCGAAGCGCGCATCGGCGGGCGTGATCAGATAACTGCCTTCCAGCCCCAGAATCTTCGTTCCGGTGTTTTGTCCCAGGTAATTGCTGGTCATCGCCGAACTCGAAAGAGCAATGTCGGTGGGCAGATTGCAGTCCGGCGCTTTGGCGTCGGTCAGTTTCAAATTGACTGCAATGGATTCTCCCACGTATCCGCCGGGCAGCGTGACCGTGCCGCCGAGTTTCAATCCGGGCGAAGTTCTGCCGCAGAAATTGTTGTCGCCTTCGGCCTGGATGCCGCTGGCGGCGTCTTTGATGGAAAAGCTGATCTCGCCGCTGCCGGCAGGATAGACTCTGGAAGGCGGGAAGAATTCGATTGGCTCGCCGGTTGGAATCGTGCCGCTGGGCGTGATGACGTAAGTAATCAGCGTGCCGGGCGGTTGCTGTTGTTGGAGCGTGGATGCCAGCGGTTGGATCGCGGGCGTTCCGTCCGCGATTGGCGTCACCGGTGGGAGCGTGGATGCCGGCGGTTGGAGCGCGGACGTTCCGTCCGCGATTGGCGTTGCGCGCCAGGAAGCTGCTGGTGGTTTTTGACGTGCGGAGGTTCCGTCCGCGATTCGGCGTGTTGCGCCGCCGCCTCCGGTCAACGCTACCTGCGAAAAATCGAAGACCGGAATCGTCAGCGTAGCGGTTTTGAGCGCGACCGTTCGCATCAGCGATGCGGAACTCTGCGACGGTGTTCTGGTCAGCGTCATTCCGACGATGGCCGGCGCGGCAAGCATTGTCAGCTTGCCCGCTTCGCCCGGCGACAGAATCTGATTCAGGCGCGGATTGGTCAGTGGATACTGGCTGCCCAGTTCCACCACCAGTTGCGACGAAGACCGCTGGTCGGAATAGTTGTAAGTGATCAGCGACGAATCCACCACAGTGCCTGACAGCGCCCCCAGGCTGCTGGCTCTGCTTTCGCCAAACAGTGTGCCGCCGATGGCGCTGGTGACCAACAGCGTGCTGGCCGATGAAGATGCGCTGTAGATGCTGTCGGCCGTAAGCTGGCTGGGGAAGCGGTCGTATTGCGTGCCATTGAAGTTCAACTGGCTGGTGAAGGATTGACCGCTACAGGTTGGCGCGGTAAAGCCTCGAATCGGAATCGCATTGACCGTTCCGCCGTAACCGCTGGTGGTGGTGACTGTCGCGGTCCCGCGCAGAAAGTTGAATGGAATCGGGCAATAGGAAGAATCCCCGGAATTGCTGGCGACCGCCAGCAGGTATCCCGTCGCGCCGCGGTCGAAATCCGACGCCCGGAAGGTCACTGTCTGATTTGCGTTGAGGGTTCGGAAGTAATAATTGCCCGTTCCGGTCGCGCCTTCGATAAACAGCAGATTGACGATCACGCTTTGCTGGGTGTTGGTGTTGGTGATCGTGAAGGTCGTGTTCTGGGCATTCGGATTGGACGCCGACGACGTGTAATACGGGTAGGCCAGCACGGAACCGAGCGTGACGGGCGCGGCCTGGCTGACCGCGAAAAGCGCCGAATTCGAGGTCAAATTGGTCGAAGGATTCAGCACGGTTACCGCCAGGCCGCTTTGTGTTGTTGAGGCGGTGTTGACAGTCGCCAGCAACGCGCCGGGAATCGTCGCCGTCAGCCGCGTCGAATTGACGAAGCTGGTGGTCAGGCTCCTGCCGTTGACGCGGACCACTGAGTTGCTGACGAAGTTGGTTCCGTTGACGGTCAGCGTCTGGTCAGTGACGGAGTTGGCAGTGATGGGAAGCGTCAATGACGCAGGACTCAGGCTGCTGATGGATGGCAGCGGCTGCTGATTGATCGTGAAGTTGGCGACGTTCGACAATACCTGTGTGTCGCCATTGCTGGTGACGGTACGGTGGAAAATGCGTACGGTGGCAATGCCTGCTTGCAGGAAGTCAGTCCGCAGCGGCAGAAAGATGATCTGCGTCGCAGACGACCGGTTGGCGACGAAGGTGCGGCTCTGGCCATTCCATAATACCTGCGTCGTGCCATTGGGGTTGGTGTTCAGCAGGTTGGTTCCGTTAATCGCAATCTCCGCCGGACCATTGCCGACGATGGCGGTGGATGGATTGAGCCCGGTGATGTTTGGCGGCGGCGCTGCCATGATCGTGAAAGGGGCCGAATTTGATGACCCGCCCGCGTTTTGCACCTGCACGGTCGCCGTGCCTGCCTGCTCGAAATCGCCGGCGTTGGGGGTGAAGACCAGCCGCGTCGCAGTGGATTGCGCCGTGATGATGGGCCGGGTTTGACCATTCCAGAAAACCTGCGTATTTCCGCTCAGCAGATTTACGCCGTTAATTGCAATCGTGCCCGGGTTGGAGTTCACAGCCGTGGAAGCCGGCGACAGACTGCTGATGGTGGGCCGGGTGTTGGGATTGGGGGCCGTAATGCGCACGAGCAGCGGCGGCGTGGTCAGCGTTGCATTGCCGCTGGGCGTTCGCACCACCACGCTGGCAAAACCGTCGTTTTGCAATGCCGTGGCAGGAATCGTCGCGCGCAGCTCCGTGCTGCTGATGAACGTTGTCGTCAGCGAGACTCCGTTGAAGACGATCTGCGATGCGGCGGTGAATCCGCTGCCGATGACGGTGACCTGCGTCGCCTGGCTGTCTTCAATAATCTGGCTGGGCGTGACGTTGCTGGCGGAAGTGCGTGGCGTTCGCGTGGGCACGCCTTCAAAAATGTATTCGCCGTTCGGTCCTGAAAAGATATTGCGGACTTCGCCCGTGGACGAACGCAGTTCGATGTTTGCCTGCAAGCCTGTGTCGGCGACCGTGAAGATGCGGCCGGTTAAATTCACTCGCGGTTCGTTGTCATCCGTCGGCGCTTCTGGCGCCAGGATGTCGGCCCGGCCATTGGGAATGCCGTTGACAAAGACCGTCATCAGCGCGATGCCCGGATTCAGATTGTTATTCGTCCCCGGCAGGGTCGTTGCAGGCACGGCCAGCGACGCATAGCTGTTGTTGGTCCAGCCCCGAAACCCGCATTGCGACGAATTCGGGTCAGGGGAGAGAAAGTAAATTTGTTCATTGTCCAGCCGCATCAATTGAATGACCGGATAGTTGGTGCTCGATCCGGTGATGTTTCCGCCCGAAGCTTCGCCGCCACCCTGAAACCGCACGCCGGTGGCGCAGACAGGATTGCCACTGCCATTCCAGATGGTCTGGATCAAGCCGGGAATGACCGGCGGCGCAGCATCCAGACCCACATCGAAAAGCTCGACCTTGTCCACCATGGTGGTCAGCGATTGCCCGTTCGATGCGGTAATTTGCGCGCGTCCGCCGGCGACCAGCACTCTGCCATTGGGCAGCAACGTCGCGGTGTGGCCGTCGCGCGGGAAAGTGATCTTGGTCGTTTCGCTGAAGGGGACAGAAGTTCCCCGGGCCGGATCGTACAATTCAACCGCATCCACATTATTGACGGTTCCGGCCAGCGGGCCACTGTTTTGAACGACATAGCCGCCGATGATCGCGACCTTGCCGTTCGGCAACGCCGTGGCCGTGTGAAAATCGCGTCCGGCGGGCGAGGTCACCGAATTCCAGGTTTGATTGCCGGGATCGAAGAGATTGGCGCTGCCGGAATAATTGGTCGGTGTGTTCGTTCCCTGAAGTCCGGAAACGACCAGCACCCTGCCATTCGCCAGCAGCGTGGCTGTATGCCGTACGTGGCCGATGTGCATCTGGCTGGCGACCGCCGACCATTGTCCAGTCGTTGGGTTGTAAAGTTCCGAAGTCCTCAGGCTGGCGGTTGGTTCGCCGCCGGCTGCCAGCACGCGGCCGTCGAACAGCAGCGTGGCCGAATGAAACCGGCGCTGAGAGGTCAATGTGCCTGTGCTGACCCATTGATTTGTCGCCGGGTTGTACAGTTCGCAGCCGCGCAGAATGTTGACGCCGCCGACATTCTGCCAGCCTCCGGCGATCAGCACTCTTCCATCGGCCAGCAGCGTGGAGGTGTGATCCGCGCGCCGGTTTCCCATCGCGTTCGCGGTTGCCGCCCAGGAACCTGTCACCGGGTCGTAAACCTCCGCCGAATCCAGAATCGTTCCGCTGTTGATGCCGCCTGCGACCAGCACCTTGCCGTTACGCAGCAGCGTGGCGGTGTGATCGGCGCGCGGAACGTTCATGTCCGATGTTTGCGTCCAGGTGTCCGTGGCGGGATCGTAAAGTTCGACGGACTTCATCGAGCCGTTGGAATCTCGGCCTCCCGCAAAAAGCACTTTGCCATTTGCCAGCAAGGTCGCTGTATGGTCGTAGCGCAGTTGATTGAGCGTGGAGCCCTGCGTCAGCCATTTGCCAACCGCCGGGTCAAAAAACTCTGCCGTGCTCAGGGCTGAAGTGAGCGAACCATCGGAAGCGCCGCCGGCAATCAGCACGCGGGCATTGGCCAGAATCGTGGCCGTATGCGCGCCGCGCGCTTCACCGAAAGTTCCGGCGGACGCCCACAGTCTGGAATCCGGCGAATAGACGATCCCCAGATTGTTGGCTGCGCCTGACAGGGAAGCGAAGCCGCCGACCACAAAAAGCGACCCGTTCGGCAGCAGCGACGCTGAATGAAACGCGCGCGCCTGCGGCATGGCGTTTGGTTCCAGCGTCCAGGTTTGGCTGGGAGCGTCAAAGATTTCCGCCGAACTCAGCGCCGCACCATTCGCGCCAACCCCTCCTGCGACCAGCACTTTCCGGTTGGTCAGCATCGTCGCGGTATGGCCGAAGCGCGCGGTTTTCATGCTGTTGGTTGTTTTCCATTTGTCGGCCAGCGGGTCGTACACATCAACGTCGGTCACGGGCTGCGAAGGTGTCGAATAACCGCCGGCAATCATCACATCGCCGCCGGTCAGCAGGGTCGCGGTGTGGGCGACGCGCGCGCGGCTCAGTTTATTGGCTGTCGCTTTCCACTGACCGGTGGCGGGGTTGAAATATTCAGCCGTGTCCAAAACAGCGGGGGACTGCGATTCGCCGCCCACGGCCAGCACAAAACCATTGCGTGAATTGCCGCTGGCATTGGTCGCATTCGCGAGCAAGGTTGCTGACGCGCGATGGCGCGGTTGAATCATCGCGCCCGTCAGCGCCCAGGTTTGAGTGGCCGGGTCGTAAATTTCCGAAGTATTCAAAAATCCGCTGCCGTTCTTTCCGCCGCCGACCAGCACTCTGCCGTTTTGCAGCAGGACCGCGAAATGTCCCTTGCGGCTGGCCCGCATCACGCCGGTTTCCACCCAATCCCCGGTTCTGGGGTCGTAGAGAAACGCCTGATTGGAAGCGCCACTGTCCGAACCATCGCTGGTTCCGCCGGCGACCAGCAGCCTGCCGTTGGAAAGCAGCGTTGCTGTGTGCAGCACCAACGGCACGGGCAGCGGTCTGGCCGCCGCCAGAACGCCGCTGGTTGAATTGAGGATTTGCGGCTGAACCTCCTGCGCGGAGTTCAGCCGGGCCATAAACAGCCCGATGGCCAGCAGCAATACGGAAACCAGGGAAAGTTTGAAGAATTGGTGTGATGAGGAAAGACGGCGAAATGACATAACGACTCCTTCGGACGCCATTGACCATTAGCCATTGGCCATTACTGGTCAGAAAAGGGATTTTCCTTTCCTGACAATATAATGGCGAATGGCCAATGGGGAATGGCTAATGCAAGTATCAGAACTCGAATTTCAATCCAAGCTGCAAACGAAAACCGGGGGTCAGGGTGTTGACGGCTCGGCCAAAGCCCGGCGCTTCCAGCATGCGCACGGGGATGGCGTAGTTGGCGCGGTTGAATAAATTGAAGAAATCGGCGCGGATTCGGATGCGTTTGGTTCCGGAAAAGGAAAACGCTTTGCTGATGGCCAGATCGAATTCGATCAGGCCACCGGCGCGAAATGAATTGCGGCCAATCTGGCCGTCACGGCCAGTGGCGGCCAGCAGGCTTTGCGGATTTGTGGATTGCACGATGATCGGCTGCCGCCCGTCGTTGGTCACCAGCAATCCGTTCGTCGAATTGAGACGGTCAGTCAGGTTGCCGTCCAGATTTACGTCGTAAACGGAATTGACCGTGAAGGGCTGCCCCGATTGGAAACGCCCGATTGCCGCAACCTGCACCCCGCCCAGCAGCCAGCCCATCTTGGAAAGCTTGTCTTTCAGATCGCCCGGGTCGTAAATCGCCGCGAAGGTTCCACGATTCGGCGTGTCGAAGTTGGCTGCCGCGCGTTCGCCCTCGAAGCTCCGGCTGTTCTGCGGCAGCGCGGAGGCCCCGGCCAGATCGAAGGCTTCCGACACATCGTCGCGCGCCGAGGAAAAGACATAAGACGCCTGAAGCTGCAACGTCTGGAAAAATCTGCCGCGCAACTCGAACTGGAAAGAGTCATAGCGCGAAGATCCCGTCGTGGTGAAAATGTTGACCGCGCCGATGTCCGGGATCGGCCGTCTGCCGCACACCTGCTGTTGCTGCTGGTTCAGGCTCGCAACAGGAGGGCGCACGGTCCCGCCCACGAAGGGAATGCAGATGCGGCCAAAGACCAGCGGTTCGTCGCCTTCCGCGGCGAACGCGGTCGGCAAAATATTCGTGCCGGGGCCCAAGTTCGGCGTCGTGAAGCGCAGCAGGTTTCTGCCGTTCGTGCCGACGTAGGCGAACGAAAAGGTCAGTTCGCGGCTCAGTTGCTGTTCAAAGGCGAAGGTGTAATGAAACGCGTTGGGCGTTTCCAGTCGCGGGTCCGGAAGCGTGGCGCTGAATGCGGGGGGGAAATTTTGATTCAATATCTGAATCAGCGAGGCGTTCAATGGCAGATTTAATTGATTTCCGTTCCGAACCAACGGCACGCCCTGAATGCTGGTCGTCGCCGGGTTGACATAACTCAGCAATACTTCCTCTCTGTCGGCAAACAGGCCGCCGAAGTTCAGCGTCAGGAAGGTCGGGTAAACGTTTCTGGATTGGCTGACTACCGCGCCCAGCACCTGATCAAAGAACACGCCGAATCCGCCGCGCAGGACGGTCGTTCGATCCTTGCCCAACCAGTTTGGCGAATAGGCCAGACTGGCGCGCGGCGCAAAATTGTTCCGGTCTTGCTCGAAGAGTTCATCGCGGTTCTGGATGATGCTTTGCAGTCCCGGAATCAATCCGAGCGCGGGGTCGTTGAAGGTTTGTTCGATGCGGCTGTTGACTTCGTGCGGAACCGTGTTGGCCTCGTACCGCACGCCGTACGCCAGACTCAGGTTGGGCAGAATCCGCCAATCATCCTGCGCGAAAAAATTGTATTGATAAAAACGCAGGCTTAAATCCGCCGCCACCGCCGCGGGCGTAATGCCCGAATTGGAAAGCGTCAGATAGAAATTGCTGGGCACGCCGGTCGAAGCCAGATCTTCCGGTTTGAAAAACCGATTGACCAGCGCGGGCGGCGCTCCATTGAAGGTGACATAGGGCCGCGTGACGCGCGGCAGATTGCTGTGCAGTTCCGACCGCCGGATGTCCGTCCCGAAAGCCATCGCGTGATCGCCGATTCGCCAGGTCAGCACGTCGGCAAGCTGATAGGTGTTGTTGACACGTGTCTGCGGGAAGTTCGTCACATCCACGCCGAGCGGGTTGAATCCGGCAATCTGAATCTGGCCGAGCAAGCCCAAATCCTCTTCGGTGTGAATCGGGCGGCGATTGAACGTCACTGTGCGGTAATCAACCACTTGCTGTTGTTGCGCGCTGGCAGCCAGGCCGGTGGTTGTTCCGGCGGGAACGGTCAGATTCTCGATAGACCTGCGATTGATCAAAAAAGGCCGGTTCGGCGCAACATCGCTTGGCAACAAACAATCGTTGGAGTACGCGGCGTCCGTCGCCGTGCATGGCCGAACTTCCAGAAACCGCAGCCGCGTGCGGCCATACGAAAACCGCACCTGATTGAACATCTGGCTGCGCGATTCGGCCCCGTTCAGTTGGCTGTTGAAAACGAAGGAAAAATTCTGCGCCCGCACTTTGGGTTCCAGCGTTGAGAAGATCGCTTCGCCGGTCTTGGACACTTCGCGTTTGTCGTCGGTGAAATTGTATCTGCCGCTCAGGCTTTGCGTGCGCCCGCCAATGTTGAAATTGTGGTCAATCTTGGCCGATGCCACCACCCCGCGCCCGCTGGCTGGAAGGACTTGTGTGTAGGTGTTTGCGCCGTAAATTCCCGTTGGATTGTTGGCGAAGGGGAACAAGCTGAAAAAGGAATTGCCGCCGGCATTGGTCGGGCGCGTCTGTCCAGCAAACCCGGCGCCCAACGGATTGCCCGAAACTCCTGTCGCGCCCGAACCGAAAATTCCGCGCTGTTCGACGGAAGGCACGGCGAAGTTTTCTTCTTTCGTGGCATTGATCAACTGGCCTTCGGCGGAAAAGAAATAGAACGTGCTTTCGCGCCGGAGGGGGCCGCCGAGCGTTCCGCCCACTTTGCCGAGTGTGAAGGAATCTTCGCCGCCGCTTTGGTTGCGGACCTGCAGCGGCTGGCCATCCAGAAACACCGGGCGTCCGCTGGCCGCCGTCACCGGAACCAGATTGCCGCCATTGGCCGTGTCGAACCGGTTTCGTGCGTTCAATTGGCTGGAATTGAAAAAACCGTACAAATTGCCGTGGACCTGATTGCCGCCGGATTTGGAAACCGCGTTGACGTTCGCGCCGAAGTTCCGCCCGAACTGCGCCGGCGCCATCAGCGTAATCGCCTGATATTCGCGAATGGATTCCAGCGGCTGCGGAACCAGCGACAGAAAACCCTGCCGCCGCACACCGATGTCTTCGTCGTTGTTGTCCGAGCCGTCCACCGTGAAATTGTTGGCGCGCGACCGCAAGCCATTGACGGCGAATTGCCCGGAAGAGCCAACGCCGGAACCTTGCCCGGGCCCGGCGACGCTGCCCAGAGTTTGCGGCGGCGGAGCAACCCCAGGCAGCAGGAGCGCCAGTTCATCAAACGTTCTGGTCAGGGTTGAGCCGCCCAGGGGAAGCGCCGTTACATCTGTTTCGCTGAATGAACCGCTGCGCCGCCCGTCCACTGTGTTAATCGAACTACGGACTTCATTGCCCGCCGCTGTGTTGGCTGCCGCCGGCGGAATTGCCGTTGGCGTTCCGGGCGGAGTTGCCGTTGCCGGAGGGGTTCCAGGAGGCGCCGTGGGGGGAGTTGTCGGCGGTGTGGTCGGTGGAGTTGCGGGTGGCGCCGGTGTGACTGCCGGCAGCGGATCAAGGCTGACGGGGACCGGGACGACCTCGCCGGTGCGCGCAATTTTCAGCCGTTGAAAGGTTTCATTCGGTTGATAGCCCATCATCGTCACTCGAATCTTGTACACACCCGGCAGCAGCAAGCCCTGATAAAATCGCCCGCGCGCGTCGGTCGTCTTCGTCACGATGATGCCGGTTTCAACATTGCTGATTTCGGCGGTTGCGCCTGCGATGGGTTGACCTGTGACGCCGTCGGTCACGTTTCCTTCAAAAGCGCCCGTCACGGTGTCCTGCCCGAAGGCGAACGAACTGACGAGCGACAAAACAAAAAGCAAGACAAAAGAAGCTGCAAGCGTTCTGATCAAGGTTCGCATTCAATTTTCTCCTGACGGTTCACAACCCGGAATGACTGAGTTTGGACATCTGTCTCCGCTCACCGGCGAATAAAAAAACGATCCCCGGCCAGCCGTATTGCTCGCCGTAAATCGTTGATCATAATGGCAAATTCTCGTTTGGTGTTGAAAAAGCAAACCCACCTGTTGACGGCCTGAAATATCGCACACGGTCATTGGGAAGTAAACGGGCGGCACGCTCGTGACCTGCCCGACGCGGTTTGTCCACACCGTTTATTGAGTCGTGACTTTCCCTGACAGCTATGGAACAATCCCGGCCTACCTTGTGAAACTCTTCCTGTGAGGCAGTCAGAAAACATGATTCAACTGGAAAATGTATCGCGCGAGTATGGCGACGGCAAAGTCGTGTACGCGCTGGATCACGTCAACCTGCGCATTGAACGTGGCGAGCGGGTGGCCGTGATGGGGCCGTCGGGGTCTGGAAAATCCACGCTGCTGAATCTGATCTGCGGGCTGGACGAACCCAGTTCCGGCGCGGTTGTGATTGACGGCGTGAACATTGCGCAGCTTGATGATGACAGGCGAACGCGGCTCCGGCGGGAAAAGATCGGGATGATTTTTCAGACCTTCAACCTGCTGCCGACGCTGACCGCGACCGAAAACGTCTCGCTGCCGCTGCGCCTGAATGGCGTTTCGCGCAAAGACGCGGAGCAGCGCGCCAACACCATGCTGGAACGCGTGGGTTTGAGCGGGCGCGTCCGCCATCGCCCGGATGAAATGTCCGGCGGCGAACGCCAGCGCATCGCCATCGCCCGCGCACTGATTTTCAAACCGCCCGTGCTGCTGGCGGACGAACCAACCGGCAATCTGGATTCGACGACGGGACAGGAGATTTTGAATCTGCTGGATGCGCTGCACGGCGAATTCAACATGACGATTTTGATGGTTACACACAACGAAGAAGCAGCGCTGCATTGCGACCGTGTGATTCGGTTGCGCGATGGCAAAATTGTCAGCACCACGTCGGTGACCCAGCAGAAGGCGAACGTGCTCTGATGCTTCTGGATGACTTGAGCTATTTCGATGAATGGCTGCGCGCGCTGGCTCCGGCGCGTCCGGCGGATTTGTGGGAAGAGTTCAAGACACGGAATCATCACCCGCCGCTGAAGTTTTCCGCAGAAGCCTCGGCGGTTTATTCCTCGAATATCGAAGGCAATTCGATTGATCTGAACTTCTTCCTCAACTCCAAACTTGATCCGCCGAGCCGCAAGTTCAAGGTCAAGGAGCGTCAGGAGATCGAAGACCTGGCGGCGGCTTATGAGTTTGCCCGCGAGCGTGCGCTGAACGAAAAGAATCTGCTCGCCGCGCACGCGATGCTTTCAAAAACCTTGTTGCCGAAAGCCCGCCGGGGCCGGTATCGCAATCAACTGATGTTTGTCTACAGCATTGCCGGGATTGAATACGCCGCCGTCGAACCGGACTTGGTGCCGGAGAAGATGGCCGAACTGTTCGAATATCTGAAGCAGGTCAAGAAGAAAGCTCCCAGCGTTGAGCAGGTCTTTTATCAAGCGGCATTGCTGCATTTGATCTTCGTTCACATTCATCCGTTTCAGGACGGCAACGGCAGGATGGCGCGGTTGGCGGAAAAATGGTTTTTGGCAAGCTGCCTGGGCAACAAGGCCTGGCACATTCCAGCGGAGCAGTTTTATCAACAGCACCGGGCTGATTATTACAGCAACATCAGGATTGGGCTGAATTACTACACGCTGGATTACAGCCGCTCCGTGCCATTTCTGGCGATGTTGGTTAAAGCGCTGAAAGGCGCGTTATCGGATCAGTACCGCGACCGATAGGGAGCAGGTGCTCATCGCGTTACCCGCTCCCTGCCGGTCGCGGTACCGATCCAAACTCCGGATTCAAACTTATGTTTTCAATGCTTGCGCACATCACATGGAAACAATGGCGGCAGCACAGGCTGCGCACGCTGCTGACCTTGCTGGGCATCGCGCTCGGCGTGGCGGTGTTCTTCGCGGTGCGGACGGCCAATGTGACCCTGCTGAGCAGCCTGACAACGACGATTGAAAAGATGGCGGGCAAGGCCACGCTGCAAGTCGTCGGCAACGAAGGCGGCTTTCCCGAAGCCGTCTGGGAGGTGGTCAAGGACACGCCCGGCGTCAAAGTCGCCCAGCCGGTGATCGAAGTTCTGGCCAACACCGCTTTTGAAGACGAAAGCAGTTTAATGATCATTGGCGTGGACATGCTGGGCGACCGCGAACTGCGCGAATATCAATTCGACGAAGAAGGCAGCGACATCGCCGACCCGCTGATTGCTCTGGCACAGCCGGATTCAATTCTGGTTTCGCGCAAATTCGCCGACAAATACAAACTGAAAGACGGCGACAAGCTGCCGCTCTACACTTCGCAGGGAAAGAAGGATTTCATCGTGCGCGGCATCTTCAAACCCGCAGGCATCGGCGAAATCTTCGACGGGCAGATTGCCGTGATGGACGTGTTCAACGCGCAGTTCGTCTTCAATCGCGGGCGCAACATTGACCGCATTGACCTGATGAACGAGCCGGACGTGACGGTGGAAGAGTTGCAGCGCCGCATCAAAGCGCGCATTCCCGCCGCCATCGAGGTAGACCGCCCGTCTTCGCGCGGGCAGGGAATCGAAAACGCCGTCGCGGCCATGCGCATCGGCATGACCGTGACGACTTTCATCGCGCTGCTGGTCGGGGTCTTCATCATCTTCAACACCTTCAGCATCTCGGTGAATCAGCGCTGGAAGGAAATCGGCATTCTGCGCGCGCTGGGCGTGGAGCGTCCGAACGTGCAGCGGATGTTTCTGGTTGAATCTTTCGTGATGGGCATTGTCGGCAGCGCGATTGGCGTGTTGCTGGGCTTCTTTCTGGCCATTGGCGCGGAACGGGTGATGAGCCAGATTGCGGCGCAATTGTTCGGCTACGTTTCGACGCAACAGCCGCCGGTCTTCCGATGGGATTATGCGCTGACGGCGTTTGCGATTGGCGCGGTTACCTCGGTGGTTGGCGCTTTGCTGCCCAGCCGGGCGGCCTCGCGGCTCAATCCGATTCTGGCGCTGCACAACATCGAAACCCGCCAGCGCGAAAGCGTGCTGGGCAAAACGCGCATGTTCATCGGTCTGGCCATGGTCGCTGCCGGTTTGCTGGGAATCCGATTTGGGCCGGACACCGTCGGATTGAATTTTCAGTTCAGTTATTCGGCGCTGATGATTTTCGGTCTGGTGCTGCTGCTGCCGAAGCTGGCGGAAGTGACTGCGCGACTGCTGCGTCCGTTGATGGATCGCGTCTTCGGCGCGGAAGGCGTCATTGCCGTGGATACGATGATTCAATCGCCGCGGCGGACGACGGCGACCGTGGGCGCGCTGATGATCGGATTGTCGTTCGTCTTTTCGATGGGGGCTTATGTCCGCAGTTATCAAACCACCGTCAGCGACTGGATGGATCGCGTAGTTAACGCCGACATCACCATCAACACGTCGGAAAACTCGCGTTCGCGGACCTACCATTTCAGCGAGGATTTGGGCGTGGAACTGGCGAAAATTCCCGGCGTGCGGCGGGTGGAAAATATTCGTTTCACGTTTCTGCCCTACGCAGATGATTCCATCGCACTGGTTGCGCTGGATATGGACGCCTGGTTTTCGCGCGTCAAAAATGTAATCGAAGGCGCGGATGAAAACGAAGCGCGGTACAAAATCGTTCACGGCGAAGGCGTGCTGGTCGCCCGCAATTTCGTCGCCCGCTACAAATTGGGCGTCGGTGACCGTCTGAAACTGCAAACCCCGACTGTAGCCTTTGACCTGCCGATCGTCGGCGTGATCGAAGATTACACTTCTGAAAAAGGCGCGGTCTTTTTCGACCGCGAACTGTTCAAACGCTACTGGAACGACCCGGCGGTGGACATCATCAACCTGAACGTGGACAAAGCCACAACCTCCGCCGATGCCGTCAAACTGGAAGCGCAGCGAGTGATGAAAGGGCGGCACCGAGGGTTTGTCTACACCAACGCCGAGTACAAGAAGTTCATCATGGATTTGATCAACGGCTTTTTCGTGCTGAACTACATGCAGATGGCCGTCGCCATCATCATTGCGGCGCTGGGCATCATCAACACGCTGATCATTTCCGTGTCGGAGCGCAAACGCGAACTTGGCGTGCTGCGCGCCATCGGCGGTCTGCGCAGCCAGATTCGCAAGATGATCCTGCTGGAAGCGGCGGCGATGGCCATCGTCGGCGTCATCAGCGGCGCAATTGCGGGAATGCTGAATACCTACTTTCTGGTGCGAACGGCGGCGACGATGGTCGGCGGCTATACGATTCCATTCCGCTTTCCGCTGACGATTGTGCTGATTGCTTTGCCGATTGCCCTGCTGATAGCACTGGCCGCGGCCTGGTGGCCCGCGCGCAAAGCCGTCAATCTGCGCGTGGTTGAGGCGATTGGATATGAATAGTTTCGTGAAAGGCGTGTCGCCTGATCAGCGCCAAAATACACCGCTGCTGAGCGGGTGGACTTTCTCAGTTGGCGTGCTATGATTTGCGCGGCCTGAGTTGGCTTAACCAATTTCGGGCAAAAAATCTCTCAACAATCCGACCATTGTAAAGTCCTGAAATCGCACTCTCACAAGATCCGCGATGCGTTTTGGGGTCTGAGGAACAACGAGAGGAACTATCCGCTTCCAGCTTGGCCTGCTTTGCGCTCTCAAGGCTGAAGCCGGTAGAATACTGTCAAAATTTTGAACGGAGTCTGTTACTCAAAATGTCTGCTACGACAATCGAAGATCCAGTAAAAGTTAAATCACCTATTGAAGAGATTGAGACCGTAACCATTCGTTTTGCCGGTGATTCCGGCGACGGCATGCAGGTTACCGGCAGTCAGTTCACCTCGACTGCGGCGATCATCGGCAACGATATTTCTACGCTGCCGGATTTTCCGGCGGAAATCCGCGCCCCAGCCGGAAGCTTGCCCGGCGTTTCCGGTTATCAGTTGAATTTCAGCAGTCGTGACATTCGCACTCCCGGCGACGAACCCCAGGTGCTGGTTGCGATGAATCCAGCGGCGCTGAAAACCAACTTGCCCGATCTGGAAAAAGGCGGAATTCTGGTCGTCAACACCGACGAATTCAACGCCAACAATTTGAAAAAGGCGGGCTACCAATCGAACCCGATTGAGGATGGCTCGCTCAGCAGTTATCGGCTGTTCAAAATTCCGATCACTTCGAACACCTTGAAAGCCCTGGAAGGTTCCGCGCTGCCCTTCAAGCAGCAGGATCGCTGCAAGAATTTTTACGCGCTCGGTTTGATGTATTGGCTGTATGACCGCCCGATGGAGCCGACATTCAAATGGATTGGCGACAAGTTCGGGGCGAAACCGGAAGTGGTTGACGCCAACGTTCAAGTGCTGAAAGCCGGCTACAACTACGCCGATACGACTGAGATTTTCACCACGCATTATCACGTTGGCAAAGCGACCATTAAACCCGGCAAGTATCGCAACATCACCGGCAACGAAGCGACGGCGATTGGTTTCATTACGGCTTCGCAACTGGCGGAGCGCCCGCTGTTTTACGGCAGCTATCCGATTACGCCCGCTTCTGACATCCTGCACGAACTTTCCAAACACAAAAATTTCGGCGTCAAGACTTTTCAGGCCGAAGACGAAATCGCAGCCATTGGTTCGGCCATCGGCGCATCCTTCGCCGGACACATCGGTTTGACCGGCACCAGCGGTCCGGGCGTGGCGTTGAAATCCGAAGCGATTGGCCTGGCCGTGATGACCGAACTGCCGCTGGTGATTATTGACGTGCAGCGCGGCGGCCCTTCCACTGGTTTGCCAACGAAGACCGAACAGGCGGATTTGCTGCAGGCGATGTTTGGCCGCAACAGCGACTGCCCGGTTGGCATTGTCGCGCCGTCCACGCCGGGCGATTGTTTCATCATGGCGATTGAAGCGGTGCGGCTGGCGACGAAATACATGGCTCCGGTGTTTTATCTGTCTGACGGGTACATCGCCAACGGGTCCGAGCCGTGGGAAATTCCCTCGCTCGACAGCCTGCCGGAAATGAAGGTTCACTTTCGCACGGAAGTGGAAGGGTTCTTCCCCTATTTGCGCGATGAAAAGACGCTGGCGCGTCCGTGGGCGATTCCGGGAACGCCTGGCCTGGAACATCGCATCGGCGGCATCGAAAAGCAGAACATCACCGGCAACGTCAACTACGACCCGGAAAACCACGATTTCATGGTTCGCCTGCGCGCCGAAAAGATCGAGCGTATGCAGCAGGACATTCCGGACATCGAAATCTATGGGGCACCGACGGGCAAGGTGCTGGTCCTCGGCTGGGGATCCACGCACGGCGCAATCACAACGGCAGTTGAACACCTGCAGGAACAGGGGCAATCGGTTTCCAGCGCGCATCTGCGTTACCTGAACCCATTCCCGAAAAACCTGGGCGATGTGTTGAAAGGATTTGAGACTGTCATCATCCCGGAACTGAATCTTGGCCAACTGGCGATGCTGGTGCGGGCGAGATTCCTGGTGGACGCGGTCAGCTTCTCGCAGGTCAAGGGCAAACCCTTCAAGGTTTCGTCGCTGGTCAACAAGATCAAGGAGTATCTGTAAGCCTCAGCATTGGCATTGAATGGCTTCAAAGGAAGAACAATGAGCGAAAACGGACATACGACAAATGGCACGAACGGCACAGCAGCAGCCGTCAAACTCACTCGCAAGGATTTCGTCACCGATCAGGAAGTGCGCTGGTGCCCGGGCTGCGGCGATTACTCGATTCTGGCACAGGTTCAAAAAGTCATGCCGGAACTGGGACTGTCAAAGGAAAAGATCGTTTTCATTTCGGGCATCGGCTGTTCCAGCCGGTTCCCGTATTACATGAACACCTACGGTTTCCACACGATTCATGGACGCGCGCCGGCAATCGCTTCCGGCGTCAAAACGGCCAATCCAGACTTGCAGGTGTGGGTGGTGACGGGCGATGGAGATGCGCTCTCCATTGGCGGCAATCATTTCATTCACGCGCTGCGCCGCAACATTGATCTGAAAATCATTCTCTTCAATAACCGTATCTACGGTTTGACCAAGGGGCAGTACTCGCCGACTTCGGAACAAGGCAAGAAGAATAAATCCGCGCCGATGGGCACGATTGATTACCCAATCAATCCGCTGAGTCTGGCTTTTGCCGCCGAAGCGACTTTCGTGGGCCGTTCAATGGACGTGGATCCGAAGAATCTGGCGACGATGGTCGAGCGGTTGGCGCATCACAAAGGCTCCGGCATTCTGGAGGTCTATCAGAACTGCAACATCTTCAACGATGGCGCATTCAAAGGCTTCAACGAGCGCGATGTGAAAGACGACCGGATGCTGTATCTGGAACACGGCAAGCCGCTGCTGTTTGGCAAAAACAAGGATAAAGGCATTCGGCTGAATGGCGTGACCCCGGAAGTCGTGACCCTCGGCGAAAATGGCATCACGGTTGACGACATCCTGGTTCATAACGAAAATGCTCCAGAACCCAATCTTTCCTATATTCTCGGAAGAATGCAGTATCCCGAATTTCCCGTGCCGATGGGCGTCTTTCGCGCAATTGAGAAACCAACCTACGAAGAGATGCTGGTTGGACAGATTGAAAACTCGATTGCGGCGAAGGGGCCGGGAAGCCTGGAAAAATTGCTCAACAGCGGAGAGACCTGGGTCATTAACTAAAGATTTTGATCTCGGATATGAGATCTGAAATTTGAACTGAAATTTCTCTATGTCCATACTTTCTCAACTCGTCAACACCGTCAAAGAAGTGGTTATGGTTGCGCGTTCCACAGCGCAGGGCATGAGCGTGACCCTGAGCCACATCCCGACTAAAAAAGAAACTGTCAGCTACCCCGAAGAAGCCGTGCAGATTTACCGCCGCTTCCGTGGCGAACACTTCCTGGATGTCAACGAAGACGGCAAGGAACGCTGTGTTTCGTGTTTCCTGTGCGCGGCGGCTTGTCCGGCGGATGCCATCTACATCGAAGGCGCGGAAGACGCGCGGCCTTACGAGCAGCGCATTTCAATGGATCACCGCTACGCCAAGATTTATCAGATTGATTACGGGCGCTGCATTCTGTGCGGCTTCTGCGTGGATGCCTGTCCGACCGATGCCATCAACCACGGCCACAATTTCGAGTGGGCGTGCTACACGCCGGGCGAGATGGTCAAGGACAAAGAGTATCTGCTGGGCAACAAATGGCGCGAGCCGGATGTCACGCCGACACCCGCGCAGCGTCCGCTGGCCGCCAGGCAGAAGATGGACAAGCTGAACATTATTTTGAAATAGCGGAAATTTTCCGCCTCTGTTTTCAAATCAATCATCACGCCTCCCGCCGGGCAGTTTGGGAGGTGTGATGATTTTTTCTTTATGAATAAGCCAGAAATATTTTTCCTGACAGGCGCGGCGAGCGGTATCGGCCAGCATATGGCCGACCGGCTGATCGCGCAGGGCCATCGCGTTTTTGCCACTGATGTGAACTATGAATCATTGGCTGCGCACGCAGCCCTGAGCCGCTGGCCTTTAGATCGAGTCAGATTGCGACGGTTGGACGTGCGCAATGCCGCTGACTGGCAGCTGGCAATAGAAGAAGCCGTCAAAGCTTTCAGCCGAATTGATGTCTTGATGAACATTGCCGGGTACATGCTGGCAGGCTGGGCACATGAGGCTTCGTCAGAGTCTGTGGAGCGGCATTTGGACATCAACGTCAAGGGCGTGATTTTCGGAACTCAAGCCGCCGCGCGGTTGATGCTGAGGCAAAATAATGGCAGGGGTGGCGGGCAGATTATCAACATCGCTTCACTCTCGGCGCTGGCGCCGATTCCCGGCATCGCGGTCTATGCCGCATCAAAATATGCCGTGCGCGCGTTTTCGATTGCGGCAGCGCTGGAGCTTCGCCCGCATAATGTTTTCATCACAACCATCAATCCCGACGCCGTGCGCACGCCGCTGCTGGCGCCGCAAAAAGGCATCGAAGCCGCAGCGATTGTGTTCTCTTCGCCGAAGCTTTTGACCGTGGAAGATGTCGCGCGGGCCATTCTGGAAAAAGCCATTCCGGATAAACCGATTGAGGTCAACATCCCCAGACATCGCGGCTGGCTGGCGCATTTAACCAATATTTTCCCCCAGTACACCGCCGCGATCAGTTCGTTTTTGAGCAAGCGGGGAGCGGAAAAGCAGCGGCAATTTTTTGCCGATCAGGGCTAAAACCGGCTTGTTTGATGTCATCCCAGTAAACCGCCGCTGTTTCATTGCCAGCGTAAAGGTTCTCGGTTACATTCCCGCACGTCTTTCCAGCGTTACCAACTCAGACAACATTGAACAAGGAGACTTATGTCCATCAATCATGGCATCGGCGGCGGTTTGCCGCGCCGGTCTTTTCTGAAAAGTGTTTCCGGTGGGCTGACCGGCGGCCTGCTGGCAACGGGGGGAATGACTTCGCCACTATGGGCGCAAGCATTGGCGCAATCCGATGCTTCGCTCAAGATCGTGAAAGTGGAGCCGCATCTGCTGACCGGCATACGCGGTTACGGCCCGTGGTTGTTTGTTCGCGTGGAAACGGCGGAAGGCATTGTCGGCTGGGGCGAAGGCACGAACTTTCCCGGCGTTCAGCCGATTGCCACGGCGGTCGGAAATCTGCGCGCCGCAGTGATTGGGGAAAGCGCCTGGGACATCGAAAAGCTCTGGAACAAGATGTACCGGTATATGTATTACAACGGCATGGGCGGCATTGTGCTGGCGGCCATCAGCGCGATTGACATTGCGTTGTACGACATTGTTGGGAAAAAGCTGGGCGTGCCGGTCTACAAACTGCTGGGCGGCCAGGTGCATGAAAAACTCAGGATTTATGCCAACGGCTGGAACGAAGGTATCCCCAAAACTCCCGAAGCCTACACTGTGCGGACCAAAGAGTTGGTGGCGAAAGGTTACACCGGTTGCAAGTTCGATCCATTCTCCAAAACGCCGATGAATCGCGAAGTGACGCAGGCAGATTTGCGCAACGCTGTGGCGCAGGTCAAAGCCATTCGCGAAGCGGGCGGGCCGGATTTCGACATCGCCATTGACGTGCATGCCCGCTGGAACACCAAATCCGCGATTGAGATTATCCGCGCGTTGGAACCATACCGGCTGTTCTTTTACGAAGAAGCGGTTCCGCCCGAAAACATCGCAGCGATGGTGGAGGTGCAGCGTTCGGTGAATGTGCCGCTGGCGACGGGCGAACGTATCTTCAGCCGGCATGGCTTCCGCGAATTGCTGGAACGGCAGGCCGTGCGCATCATTCAACCGGACATCGCACGAACGGGCGGCATCACGGAATTTAAGAAGATCGCCGCGATGGCCGACACCTATTACATTCCGGTTGCGCCGCACAATCCGAACGGCCCCATCTGCACCATCGCCTCGATTCACGCCTGCATTTCCATCCCGAACTTCCTGATCCTGGAATTCTTCGAACCGGACGAAGCGGTTTTCCGCGAAATCGTCACGGGCGGTTTGCGCCGCGATCAGGAAGCCGTCTATCCCATTACCGCGCCGGGGCTGGGCGTCAACATCACGGATGACTTTTTGAAGAAGTACAAGTTCGACGAACGCAAAACCGAAGAGATGGAGATGCGGACGTTCAACACGGTGAAATAGGTTGGAGCAGAAACCTGGGGCTGGGATTACAACGCGTCATCCGGCTGCAATTGTAATCCCAGCTTTTTGATCCGGCTGCGAAGCGTGGAGGCCGGAACGCCCAGAATTGCCGCCGCACCGCGCGGCCCTGAAATTCGCCCTTTGGTGTGATGCAGCACCCTCCGTATATGTGCCGCTTCATTTTCCGTCAGCGATACCAGTCGCGTTTGGCGGGAATCGAAATCGGTATCGGGCAGGGGAGTTGCGGTTAGCTGAGATTTGGTTGCCGGTTCGACACGAAGCGTGGGCGGCGTGATCTTCAAAACTTCGCCGTGGGTGGACAGGACAGCGCGCTCGACCAGATGCTCCAATTCCCGAACGTTGCCGGGCCAATGGTACTGTTCCAGCGCCTGAAGCGATTGTTTATTGATCGAAGTGATCGAACGATTGAACCGCGCGTTGTATTTGTCAACGAAATGCCGCACGAGCAGCGGGATGTCCGTCAGCCGCTGGCGAAGCGGCGCGAGTGTAATCGGGAAAACATTCAAGCGGTAAAACAGGTCGTCGCGAAATTTCCGCTCGTTGACCAATTGTTCCAGTGGCTGATTTGTGGCGGCGATGATGCGCAACCTGACGCGGACGCTCTTTGTGCTGCCCAGCCGCTCGAAAACGCCTGTTTGCAGCACGCGCAGAAATCGTCCCTGGATTTCCAACGGCACTTCGCCGATTTCATCCAGAAAGATGGTTCCGCCATCAGCCAGTTCAAAGCGTCCGGGTTTGCGCAGTTGCGCGCCGGTAAACGCTCCTTTTTCGTAGCCGAACAATTCGCTTTCGATCAACGACGGCGGCAGCGCCGCGCAATTGACGATGACGAAAGGGCCACGGCTGCGCAAACTATGTTGATGAATCGCGTAGGCCAGCAATTCCTTGCCCGTCCCGGTTTCTCCGCGTAGCAGAACGGTCGCGTCCGTGGGCGCGACGTTTAGCGCATCTTCCAGCATTTGCTGGAACACCGGACTTGCTCCAATCAATTCGCCCGCCGGTTCGGTTTCATCCGGCAGATGATCCTGGTAGCTGAATAACTGAATTGCCTGCAGCGCGCGCTCACTTCGCGAAAACGGTTGCAGGCTGATTGGCGACTGCGCCCATGCCGCGCTTTGCAGAAAGCGATCCATTTCTTCGGCGGTCAATTCCAGTTTCCCCGCGCAATTGATCGCGTCTTCCAGGTCAACGTCATACCAGTTTCGTTTGCGCTGGTCGCAGAGTCCGGCCACGTTCAGACAGTCAATCTTCTGTTTGACCTGGGCGGCGAAAAAGATCGAATCCAGGCTTTCGTTGCGTCGCAGGATTTGGCTCAAGGTTTCGGCATCGGCGGCAAAATCCTGATGATCCACGGCCAGAAAGCGCTGCGCCAGGTGGTTGCGTCCCAGCCTGCGCGCCATTTCGCAGTAACTGGCCGCTGCGAAATAGACCATCGAAAGCGAGGCGAAGAGTTCAAACCGTGGGAACGCCGCGTAACAACCGGCGATAAAGCCGGCGGTGTGATCGGCTTCCATCAGTGTCAACCGCCCGTATTCGCAAAGCTTTTCGTTGAGTTCCCGGTCGCCAAGGTTTTCTTCCAACAACCGTCCCAGCCGCTCCACGCCCAGCGCCGTCATGGCCATGCCCGCGCCGAACAGCGGATCAACGAAAGCCGCGGCGGAAGGCAGCATCGCCCAGCCTTCGCCCGCGGCCAGTTCCGAGCGATAGGCCAGACGCGGCAGCCAGGTGAATTCGCGAATGGCTCTGGCCCCGGCAAACTGCGCGGCGATGGAAGGAAACCGCGCCAGAAAACGCTGCCAGGCGGCTGCGCCTTCCGACAGGTTCAATTCGTTGGCCAACTCTTCCGTAACGGCAATGCCGGCGCTGGTCACGCCGTTGTTGAACCGCAACAGCCACATCCAGCCGCCATCAAACACGTGATGCACGGCGGCATCATCCAATGGATACGGCGGAGCACTCCCGATTTCGTAATCCGGCATTTCGTCACAGCGTGGGACGCCAATGAAATGCGAATAAAGCGCCTCGGTCGCGGGAAAACCCGCAAAAGGCTTTTCCGGGATGCCCAGCGCACGGCTCAAAAATCCGCGCGACCCGCTGGCATCCACAACCAGATGCGCTCGCAGATTGACCGCCTGCCCATGCCGTTCGCCCCGCAGTTTCGCGCCGCTGCCGTCTCGCAGCTCAATGCCAAGCAGTTCCGTCTGATCCAGGTATTCCCCGCCGCAGGCGATGGCTTCCTGCAACAGGAAGTAATCCACGTCCGACCGCAGCCAGTGCGTGTCCGCTGCGTCATTGTTCGGACAACCAGTGACAAGCAATTGATTGGAATGATCCGGAGCCGTTCGATACGGCCTGCCGGGTTCGTGTTTGAAATAGGTGGAACCGCGTTTCAGCCCGCTGACCAATTGCGGATAGTTTCGTTGCCACTCTCCCCAGGTGGTCAAGGGTTTCAGCCGCGGCAGGTCATAGCGGTTGGCAATCTGTTCGATGACCAGATTCAGCAGCGGCGAAGTCGCTTCGCCAATGGCAAATCGAGGATGTGTGTTGCGGTCAATCAACAGGACGGAGCGCCCGGTTCGCCGCGCGATCATCGCCAGCAGCGAACCGGAAAATCCTGAGCCGATAATGGCAAGGTCGAAATCGTTTCTCATTGGGCGGCAAAAGTGTCAGTAGCACGACCATCAGGGAGTGCTCGGAATCGCAAAGAGAAGCCCTTGCTCACGCGTAGGCTACTGATAAAAAAGTGAATTCGCCGCGAAAAATACCTGAGTTCGCAAAAGGATTCAAACACAGGTTTTCTGTTCGCGCGCGACTTTTCGTGGAAAAAGCGATATTTCGCTACTTGCGCGCGATTTCGCCAGCAGCTTGAAGTGAAGTACGGGCATAAAATACTGCAGGAAACAAGCTTACTCTACTTAATTGAATAAGTTAGCAAAAGTGGGAAGCTTAGGGCCGGTTCCGGCTAGCAAATTGCAAATTGGCTGCTGACCAGGCTTTACCTTCAATCAAACAAACAAAACAAAATTAGAACCTGATTCAGGTCGCAGGCTTTTGCTGGGAAAATCCATACTTCCAATTACAGGGGACACACTTTCATGGCTTCCGAACAAGAAATCATTGCGAATCAAAATCTGATTCTTGCCCGCCTCGAGGCCGTCATCGGGAATCAGGAAACGATCAAAGCGAACCAGGCGACCATCCAATCCAATCAGGAAAAACTCGACGCGCTGCTGGCCAACCAGGAAACCATCCAGGCCAACCAGGCGAAGATTCTGGCCAATCAGACAGAAATTATGACGCTGCTGGCGCCGTAAACCTTTTTCTCACCAACTTAAACAAGGAGTTTCCTGACGATGCATAGAGTTTTTCTGGCAGCGGCGGCGCTTTGCCTGATGTTGAGCTGTGTCCTGATCGCAACCGCGCAACAAGCCGTAACCGCAACCTTGAGTGGACGCGTGCTTGATTCCAAGGACGCGGTGATTGTGGGGGCGACAGTCACGGCCATAAATAAAGCGACCGGAGCCAAGCGTGAAGTCACCACAAATGGCGAGGGCATTTATGTTTTAACGAATCTGGCTCCCGGTGAATACGAGGTTATCGCTCAGGCTGCAAGTTTTGCCCGGTCAACGCACTCGCCTGTTGGCATAGGAGTCGGCCAGGTTATCCCTTTAGACATCATTCTCTATGTTCCTGGAACCAGCGTTGATTCAGAAGTTCTTTTGGATTACGCGCCACTTGTCAGCACAAATACCTCAGTTGTTGACGGAGTCATCAACCGGCAGGTGATTGATACCCTTCCGCTCAATGGCCGCAACTTTCTGGAACTTGCCCTGCTGATTCCTGGCAACACGCCCGCGCCAAATTTCGATCCGACGAAAACCAACAGCATCATCATTTCTTCCGCCGGGCAGCTTGGACGCGGCGGCAACGTCACGATTGATGGAACGGACAATAACGACGACGCGGTAGGCGGACCGCTGCTGAACGTTTCGCAGGACGCGGTGCAGGAATTCCAGATCGCGACGAATCGCTATTCGGCGGAACTCGGACGCTCGAGTTCGTCAGTTATTAACGTTGTGACCAAATCGGGCACGAACGACTTGCATGGCTCATTCTCGTTTTTTGAACGCGACCGGCGCTTGCAGGGATTGCCTGCGACTTATGATCGAACTAGCAACATCAATGGGCAAAAGCCTCCGTTTGACCGGCAACAATATTCGGCAACGCTGGGAGGACCGCTGAAGAAGGAAAAAGCGTGGTGGTTCGGCGCAATCGAGTATCGCAATCAGGATGGCGCGGTGCTGGTGGGCGAGCGGGATGTGGCGGCGCGGCAGATTCGCCGAAGCTTTGCACCTGCGCCGCTCAATGATTTGCTGGGATTGGCGCGCGGCGATTGGAAAGCTTCAGACAGCGACCTCTTCAGCTTCCGCTTCGCCATCGAACGGCTGGATGCCATTGACGCCACGAAGTTGGATCGCGCCATCGGCTCAGCTTCGCAGCGGCAGAACCTGAAAAACAATCATCAGGCATTTCTGACCAACTGGACGAGGGTGATTTCCTCAACTGACGTCAACAGTTTCAGTTTCAGCATCAACAATTTTCACAATACAACCGACCCGCTTACCCGTGCCCCGCAACTGACCTTTCCTTCCATTCAGGACGGCGTTTCCTTCCGCGTGCCGCAGGGGACAAAGGTCAACCGGCTGCAATTTTCCGATGCGCTGTCGCTGGTTCGCGGCGCGCACACTTTGAAGTTTGGCGGTGACTTCCAACGCATAGACTCGCTGTTTGACCTGGGCGTCTTCCAACAAGGCCGCATCGAGCTGGTGCAGGATTTCGCGCAGGCGGATTTCAGCGGCGACGGGCGGATTGACGACAACGATCTGCTGTTCGCCGTCACGCTGCGCAGTTCGAAACCAACGCAGGCTTTGTTGATTGACAATGCCGACAACAACCACTTCGCGCTGTTTGCGCAGGACGATTGGCGGGTGAACCGAAACCTGACGCTGAATCTGGGGCTGCGCTACGAACTGGATACCAACCTCAACAACAACGACTGGTATGCCAACCGCAATCCGCTGGTGCAACAGTTTTATCGCGGCGACCGCAAACGCGACAAGAATAATTTCGCGCCGCGCTTCGGCTTCAATTGGGCGACCGATGATGGCAAGACGAGCATTCACGGCGGCTACGGAATTTATTACGACCGCATTACCTTGCAGATTCTTTCGCTGGAACGCGGGCTGGACGGGCGCGCGCTGGCGATTGAAGTCCGCGCCGGC
Source organism: Heliomicrobium sp. (assembly GCA_021155085.1). Lineage (GTDB taxonomy): Bacteria > Acidobacteriota > Blastocatellia > RBC074 > RBC074 > RBC074. Next base: position 58,346 of record JAJNQA010000003.1, read on the forward strand.
AACGCGCTGACTGATCCAACGGGCGCGCCGATCTTCATCAACCCGGCGACGGGCAGGTTTCAGCCCTTCGCGCCTACCTTGAGCAATCCCTTCACCGGCTTCATCCTGCCGGGCGCGGGCGCTTCCGGGATCAATATCATTCAAAACGATCTGCAAAACCCGATGGTGCAGCAGTTCAATTTCGGCATTCAGCGCGAACTGGCGCGGGATTTGGTCGTCCGCGCGGATTACCTGCACAACTTCGGCACACGCTTTATCATCGGGCGGAACATCGGCGTGGTGAACAATCCTGTGGTTGGCGGGCCGGATCGCGTCGTCAACCTGGAATCGAGCGTCAAGACCAAATACGACGGCCTGCTGCTGAGCCTGGAAAAACGCTTTTCCAATCGCTACCAGTTCCGCGCCTCGTACACCCTATCCAAAGCCTTCAACTACGCCAACGACGATCAGATTCCGTTTTCCAACGGCCCGGTGAATCCAAACAACGTGCAATTGGAATACGGCCCGACGCCGAATGACCGCCGCCACTACTTCACCTTTTCGGGGGCGGTCGAATTGCCGTATGGATTTCAGCTTGCGCCGATTGTGACGCTGGCTTCGGGCGTGCCGATGGACATTCTGCTGCCGGACGCGAGTTCGCGGATTCCGGTGTTGCAACGCAACGCCGGAGGCCGTCTGTTCCATAACGGTGGAGATTTGAACGACTTCCTGACGCGGCTGAACGCGGCGGGCGGCGTGAACGGCCAGCCGTTGCCGCTGGTGCGCGAGGATGCGCAGTTCAACGACGATTTCAGTTCGTTCGATTTGCGGTTGTCCAAAGTCTTCAAGTTCGGCGAAAAAGCGCGGCTGGAACCGATGGTCGAGGTCTTCAACCTGCTGAACGTCACGAACATTCTGGGTGTGTCGAATGTGAATTATTCCGGTTTTTCCAACGTGCTGATTCGCGACAGCAGTACGCCGACAGACGCTGGCTATCTGCGGTCGTCCAGCTTCGGGCGTCCGGTGACGGCGGCGGGCGGCGTTTTCGGCTCCGGCGGCCCGCGCGCCTTTCAATTGGCTATCAAACTCAGTTTTTAGAATGCGGACAAGATGTCCGCGCTCCCAGGGCTATGCAAACAGTCGAATTACTTCGGTCACGGGACTTGGCGGAAACAACACGGCGGCGTTCCGCCTGGCTGGTGGTCTCGGCTTCGTCCGTTGGGTTGTTTCTGCATTTTGGCTCGTTGCTGGTCAATGCCTTCGGCGTGATGCTGACTTCGCTCTGCGATGAATTCGGCTGGTCGCGCGGGCAGGTGTCGCTGGGCTTCACGCTGGCGACGTTGACGGCGATGCTGACCATGCCGCTGACCGGATGGCTGACAGACATTCTTGGAGCGCGGCGCCCAATTCTGTTCTGCACGGCCATTTTCGGCGCGCTGTACGCGTCGTTGGTTTTCCTGACGCCCCAGCTTTGGCATTTGTACGCGGTCTTTTTGGTGCTCGGTCTGGTCGGTCCGGGAACTTCTGCGGTGCCGCATGCCAGTTTGATTTCGCGCTGGTTTACCGAGCGGCGCGGACTGGCGCTGGGCGTGGCAATGTGCGGCACTGCGCTGGGCGGCGTGATCTGGCCAAAGGCAACACAGGAATTACTGGACCGGTTCGGCTGGCGCAATGCCTACGCTATTTCCGGCGCGGCGGTATTGCTGATTGCTGTCCCGCTGATGATGCTGCTGCTGAAAGACCCGCCCGCCACTGCGCGCTTGTCCAGGCAGGATTCAAACAATGCGCAAGCTGATGGCTTGACACGCGGTGAAGCCTTGCGCGGCAGCTTGCTGTGGTTGCTGATCTTCGCGTTCTTCGTCATTTCGATGAGCATTCAGGCCTGCATGATTCATCTGGTTCCGCTGTTGAAAGATCGCGGAATGACGCCTGGGAACGCCGCGCTGGTTGCCTCAGTGATGGGTGCGGCGGGAATGGCTGGGCGATTGGGGATGGGCTATCTGCTCGACCGGCTGCCGGCAGAGCGCGTTCCATCGGTCGCGTTCGGTTTGGTCGCCGCAGGAATCTTTGTGCTGTTTGCAGGAGCGACCGGAACCGCTGCCTATTTCGCGGCAGCGCTGATCGGCTTTGGTTACGGCGCGGAGTCGGCCACGATCCCGTATCTGGTCAGCCGCTATTTCGGGCTGCGCTCGTTCGGCGAAATTTACAGCTATCTGTTCATCACCGTGCCGCTGGGCGGCGCGCTTGGGCCAGCGCTGATGGGCCTGGGATTTGATCGAACCGGGTCTTATCAACTGACGTTGCTCGCGTGCGGCGTGGCGACGGTGATCGCCGCGCTGTTGCTGCTGCGGTTGAAAAGCTACCCAAGCTTTATCACTCGCTCCTGAAAATGGTAATGATCCAATCCGGTGAGTCAGGGAATGAGTACGGAACAGACGGAAATAACGGAAAGGTTGGCGATGTGATTGAACTAAATATGAACGCTATATCGAATAAGACATTTGAGCGCGGGCGATGGAAGTTTTGGCTGTTGATGCTGCTGATCGTAGCGATTGCCATCGCCGTGGTCGCAATTCCTGTTTTCGTCATCATGCCGTTCAAAGCGCAAACCGCTTCCGGCGTAGAATGGTCGTACTGGCTGCGCCGCTCTTCGCCGTGGGTAACAGTAATTTCGGTCGTTTTGTTTCTGGCTTTGTGCGTGCGGCTTTGGCGAGGCGCGCGGTGGTGGAGCCGTCTGGCGATGTTTGTAATGATTGCGCCGCTGATAGGAGTTACCTGGTTTGCGCGGCAGAATCATTTCGAATGGATGTTCAATCCGCTGCCGAATGCCGCCTATGCCAGCGCCGCCGAAGCCAGCTTCGTGCCCGACGGCGATATGGTCATGGCGATAGAAATCAACGGTGAAGCCGTCGCCTATCCGGTGCGCCAGATGGCCTATCATCACGTGGTCAACGAGGTCGTTGGAGGCAGGCCGATTACGGCCACTTACTGAACGCTCTGTCACACCGGTCTGGTGTGGGAATCCGAAGTTGACGGAAAACGGCTGACCTTTCATCTGGCGGGCATCAACAACCAGAACTTCATTATGCGCGACGACGAAACCGGCACCTGGTGGCAGCAGGTTTCCGGCGAAGCCATCCACGGCCCGCTGAAAGGCAAGAAGCTAACGCAGGTTTACAGCGACGAACTGAGCTTTGCGCTTTGGAAACGCGAACACAGCCGAGGCCGCGTGCTGCGGCCCGATGAACGCGTTCAACAGAAATACGAGGCCGCCAACTGGGAAGAGGAGTACGCCAAATATCGCGTCGTCACGCCCGTGGACGCCAACGACAAGTTGAAGCCGCGCACGTTGATCGCGGGTTTGTCGCTAGATGGCAAGGCAACGGCGTATCCGCTGCCCGATCTGGAAAAACAACGGTTGATTCTGGACACGATCGGAACGACGCCGCTGTTTGTCGTTCTGGGCGAAGACAACAAATCCGTTCGCGCGTTTGAACGCACCGTGGACGGTCGTGTGCTGGAATTCTTTCTGAAGCCGGATGCCACGCCGCTGCAGATGACCGACGCGGAAACCGCGACCACTTGGGATTTCAGCGGCAAAGCCATCAGCGGCCCGCTGGCCGGAAAACAACTGAAGAAAATCCCCGCGCTGAAAGATTACTGGTTCGACTGGAAGATTTATCATCCTGACACCGCCGTCTACACGCTCGGCGAACGAATGCCGCAAGCGAAACCCTGAAAATGAGGTAGGACAGACTTTAGTCTGTCCACAGTGACGACAGGCTGAAGCCTGTCCCACATTTTTGAGGAAAATCGAAATGACCTGGATTCGCACCATTCCATTTGATGAGGCTGACAAGAAGCTGCGCAAGGCGCTGGAAGCCGCGCGGGCAGGCTATCCGAAAGAATACGAAACGCCGAGTTCGCCCGGCGGCGACAGCGTCGTGGCGTCGCACACGCTGATTCCGGACGCAATGCATCACATCTTTGCCGGTTTCGCCGCGATGATGTCGCCGGATTTGCCCTTGAGCCGCGCGCAGCACGAAATGATCGCGACGATGGTGTCGGTGCAGAACCGGTGTTTTTACTGACTGGAATCGCACGCGGAGTTTCTGCGTATGGTGACATTGGATGACGGGCTGATTGCCGCCCTGCGCGAGGATTACGCCAACGCGCCAATCAGCGAACAAGACCGCGTGATGCTGGATTACGTGGTGCAATTGACCAAGGATGCAACTCGCCTCAGTCCGCAGGATCATGATAAATTGCGCGCGGTCGGTTTCGACGATCAAGCGATCCTGCAAATTACTCTCATCGCATCCTGGTTCAATTACATCAACCGCGCGGCTGACGCCCTGGGCGTCGGACGCGGGAAGAGGGAAGATTGGTATCCGCCGGAATGAATTGTTACATCAAGGCATTCGTTCGGTTCTTTGCGCCGGAGGCGCAGCAGAGATTAGCCGGTGGTGAAACCACCGGAACCGACAGCCAACCAAAAAAACAGCCCCGGCAGGGGCGGCAGACTCGTTTGGCTGTATTTGTCGAATCCCTGTCTGTCGCCCTTTCAGGGCTTGGCCGTTTGCTGCGCTGTTTCCCGGTGGTTGCACCACCGGCTAATTTCCATTGTCCCTTCGGGACAAAAGCAATGTTGCTGGCTGCTCTGGTTTTCTTCTCTGCCTGTTCGCGCACTTCGGACTTGCCAAAACCCGATTCCAAAGAATACCGCGAACTGGTCACCGCGTTTTACGTCGGCTTGGCCGGATTGCAGACCGGGGAAGACGTGCGCGCCAAGGACAAGCTGACACAGGCGACGCAAATCGCGCCCGGCGAACCGGCTCCGTGGGTGAATCTGGGCTTGCTGGCCGTGCGGCAGCAGGAATTCGACACGGCGTATGAAAAAGTCGAAAAAGCGCGCATCCTCGCGCCCGACAACAGTCAAATTGAAGCCCTGCTCGGCTTGATCGAAAGCCGCCGTGGCAAGCTGCCTGAAGCCATTGCTCATCTGAAAAAGGCCGTTGAACTAGACGCCAGGAACCTGAAAGCGCTTTATGCCTTGGCGCAGGAAACCGAGCGACAGGCATCTGGACCAAACAATGGCGACACCAGCGACGCCGAAGCGCAAAAGATGCTGGAAAAAATCCTTGCCGTGCAGCCAAACAATCTGGCGGTACTGCTGGACGTAACACGCCTTGCGGCCAAAGTTGGCAACGGCGAAATGCTAAAGAAGGCCGTGGCGAAGCTTGCCGAAAACGCTTCCACCTGGCCGGACGAAGCAAAACAGCAAATGGCCAGCTTGCAGCAAGTCGCCGCCAGCGACAATCCGCGCGCCGCCGCCACGCAATCGGCATTTTTGAAAAACGTGCTGGCACGTGTTCCGGCTTATCGGCAGAATTTGAACGCCGTGAAAACCCCAGCGGAGTTTGTTGGCGATCCATTTTTGAAGTTCATCAAGCTGCCCAGCCCGAGTTCGCAGCCCGCGCCGCCGGACACGGCAATGAGTTTTGCTGTCGAACCTTTTCCAGCTAACAGTCAATCACAGCAGGTTCCGTTCCGTACAGCATTGCTAAGCAGCGAGGGGAAGCCCTCGTTGTTGTCCATCAGCTATCAACCGCAAGGAATTCAAATTTCTAATGGTGCATTGATTCCTGTTCGCACGGCAGGGGCGGTTTGGGAAATCGAAGTGCTGGACTTCGATTACGATTTCAAAATGGACGTTGTGACTGTGAGTCGTGAGGGAGTGCGTTTCTTTCACCAGCAAACGCTTAGCAACTTCGTTGAGGTGACTGTTGCGACGAAGCTGCCAACAAATGTCTTAATGGGAGAGTATTTCAATGCACAGGCCTTCGACTTCGATTTGGATGGCGACCTGGACTTGCTTCTGTTCCCGCCTTCATCGCCGAGTCCAGCGCAGCCAGTCATCTTGCTGCGAAATAATGGCGATGGCACATTCAAGGAAATGTTTCCGTTCCCTGATTTAAAAGCCAGCGGCTACTTTGTCTCAGGCGATCTTGATAGCGACGGCGACCCTGATCTGGCATTCATCATGGAGAAAAAGCTTCGCGTTTTCATGAACGAACGGCTAGGTCAATACCGCGAACGCGGCATGCCGCGAACACTTGGCGATATTGATGCGCTGGCAATTGCTGATCTGAACAGCGACGGAGTGCTTGACCTGGTATTACTGACTGATGACCATCGAATCTTACAGGTTTCGGACCAGGGCGAAGGAAAAGAAGGGTTGGTTATAGAAGTTACGCGCGTGGGAGAAGGTTTACACATTGCCGACCACGCTCCAGCCATTCCTTTACAACTGGCCGATCTGGATAACAACGGCAGTCTGGACATCGTTGCGGAAGGTAGTTACGTATTACTCAGCGATGCACAAGGCAAGTTCGTTCCTGTCAATTTACCGCCAAACACTCAGTTGGCCACAGTTGCTGATCTCAACGACGATGGCAGACTCGACTTGGTTGGCGTGCAGAGTGGCTTTAAAGTTGTTCACCTCATCAATCGCGGCACCAAAAACTATCACTCCCAAACCATCCGCACCCGCGCCGCGCAATCCACCGGCGATCAGCGCATCAACTCGTTCGGCATCGGCGGCGAAATCGAAATCCGCTCCGGTTTGCTGACGCAAAAACAAGTCATCACTTCGCCGCTGCTGCATTTCGGGCTGGGCGAAAACACGCAAACAGACGTGGCGCGCATCGTCTGGCCGAACGGCGCGGTGCAGGCGGAGTTTGAATTGAAAGCCGATCAATCCGTGCTGGCCGAACAGCGGTTGAAAGGTTCCTGTCCGACGCTGTTTGCCTGGGACGGCAAGCAGATGAGTTTCGTCAAGGATTGTTCGCCGTGGAATCCAGCGCTGGGGTTGCGCATCAACGCTCAAGTCGTCGCCAATGTCGAACAGACCGAAGAATGGTTCAAGATTCCCGGCAGCGCGCTGGCTCCGCGAGCCGAAGCTTCTGGAAGCTTTTACGATTTGCGCGTGACGGCGGAGTTGTGGGAGACGTTTTACATTGACCAGTATTCGCTGATGGCGGTGGATCATCCGGCTGGGACGGAAGTGTTCACCGACGAACGCTTCGCGATGCCGCAGCCGAAGCCGCAGCTTTACGTGACGAAAACGCCTAAAGCTTTTGTCAGCGCGAAGGATGATCGCGGGCAGGATGTTTCCGCCGTTGTTGGCGCGTTGGATCAGCAATATCTCGACACCTTCGGGCGTGGGCAGTATCAGGGGTTGACGCGCGATCATTGGGTGGAACTGGAACTGGGCGAAGACGCCCCGCGCGACAAAAAGCTTTACCTGATTGGCCACGGCTGGCTGCATCCGACCGATGCGACGGTCAATGTCGCCATCGGGCAAAGCAGCCTGACTCCGCCGCGGGGCTTAACGCTGGAAGTTCAGGATGAGAAAGGCAATTGGGTGACGGCCAAATCCGGCTTGGGTTTTTTGTCCGGCAAGCTCAAGACAATGGTGATTGATCTGGACGGCGTTTTCCGTGGGACGGACTTTAGTCTGTCCTCACGGAGGGGACAGACTAAAGTCCGTCCCACGCCCCGGCGCTTGCGGCTGCGGACCAACATGGAAATTTATTGGGACAAGCTGGAATGGGCGGAAGCCGCAGCTTTCAGCAAAAGCCCTGGGGATCAAGTCAAAATCCAGCGGCTGGAAACGGCGGGCGCGGAGTTGGCTTATCGCGGGTTTTCCCGCTTCACGCAGGCGAATCCTTCTTCGCCGGAATTGCCGGATTACAACCAACTCGAAGGGACGGCGCAGAAATGGCGCGATTTGACGGGCTATTACACGCGCTACGGCGATGTGCGCGAACTACTCGCCAAGACCGACGACCGGATGCTGATTATGAATGCGGGCGATGAGTTGCGGCTGAAGTTTCCTGCTCTAGCCGCTCCACCCAACGGCTGGATGCGTGATTTCGTGATGATCGGCGACGGTTGGACGAAGGACGGCGATTACAATTGCACGTATGCGGCGACCGTGCTGCCGCTCCCATTTCACGGGATCAAGGATTACAATCGCGCCGCAACTCGACTGGAAGACAATCCGATTTACAAGCTTTATCCGCACGACTGGCAGACGTATCACACTCGTTTTGTGACGCCGGATGCATTTGTCAGAGCGCTACGGGAGCATTGAAATGCTTTACATGGTCATCGAACGTTTCAGGAGTGCAGGCGCGGTGGAAGTTTATCGCCGCGCGAAAGAACAGGGCCGAATGCTCCCGGACGGATTGGAATATTTGTCCAGTTGGGTTGATCCTGATTTCACTGTCTGTTTCCAGTTGATGGAGACTGAGGACGAAACCCTGTTTGCACAGTGGGCGAGCAAATGGAACGACCTGGTTGATTTTGAAATCGTTCCAGTGCGCACCTCCGCGGCGGCTTTCCAGGCGATTGCGCCGCGTCTTTAATCGCTTTCGTAAATTCTATGCAATCTCGAATTCCCCGAATCTTCTTAATCCTCTTTTTCATCAGCTTGCTGGCCTTTCCGCTGGTCTACAAACGGCTGTCGGCGCGTCACAAGGCGGCGGAAACCAAAGCGGCGAATTCATCCATCGCGCTGTCGCGGTACGGCTTCAGCCTGACGGAATCGGCGGCCACTTCCGGCATCAAATTCAACCACACAGCGCCCCGGCTGGATGCCAAACTCAATCACATCATGGAGCAGGTCGCTTCGATGGGGGCGGCGGTGTCGGTGGTGGATTACAACCGCGACGGCTGGCAGGACATTTATGTCACCAACAGCTCCGAAGGCAGCAAAAACGCGCTCTACCACAACCTGGGAAATGGCTCGTTCAATGACATCGGCGAATCGTTCGGCGTTGCCGGAGAGAATTCGCGCGAGAATGGCGTTTCCATGGGCGCGGTGTGGGGAGATTACGACAACGACGGCTACGAAGACCTGTTTCTTTACAAATGGGGTAAGCCGGAGTTGTTCCACAACGATGGCGGAAAAGGTTTCACGCGGATCAGCGAACAGGCGGGCTTGCCGCGCTGGGTCAATGCCAACACCGCCATCTGGTTCGATTATGACCGCGACGGCAAACTGGATTTATTCCTGGGCGGCTATTACGCGGAAAGCGTTGACCTGTGGAATCTGCCCAACACGAAGATGATGCCGGAAAGCTTTGAGTACGCTTCAAATGGCGGGCGCAAATACCTGTTTCACAATCTGGGCGGCGGCAAGTTTGAAGAAGTCGCCGAACAACTCGGTATCAAATCCACGCGCTGGGCGTTGGCGGCGGTGGCGGCGGATTTGCGCGGCACGGGCTTTCCTGATCTGTTCATCGCCAATGATTACGCGGTTTCGGAGCTTTTCTTCAACGATGGCGGCAAGAAGTTCCGCGAAGTCGGCAAACAGACCGGCGTCGGTTACGCGCCAAAAAGCGGGATGACGGCGGCGGTTGGTGATGTGCTGAATCGCGGGCAATTCAGTATTTACGTCACGAACATTTCCGAAGAAGGCGTGCTGGTGCAGGGAAACAATCTGTGGATGCCGAAAGCGGGAACGTCGGGCGAAAACATCAAATACGAAAACCTGGCGAACGCGATGGGCGTCGAACTGGGCGGATGGAGTTTCGGCGCGCAGTTCGGCGATTTTAATAACGATGGCTTCCAGGACATTTACGTCACCAACGGCAATGTCTCGCTCGATCGGGAAAAAAGCTACTGGTACGACTATTCCAAAGTCGCTGGCGGCAACAAGGCGATTATTTCCGACGCCGCGAACTGGCCGCCGCTCAATGGCCGCAGCCTGTCGGGCTATCAGAAGAAACGGCTGTGGATTAACGATGGCGCGGGTTCGTTCAAGGAAGTCGCGCAACTGGTCGGCGTGACCGATGTCAACGACGGGCGTTCGGTGGCGATGGCCGACTTTACGAACAGCGGTAAGCTGGACGTGGTTGTGGCCAATCAGAAAGGCCCGTTGCTGCTGTATAAAAACACCGTCGCGCCGGATCACAAATGGATTGACTTTGAATTGGAAGGAGCGTCCAGCAACGGCGGCAGCAACGGCGGCAGCAACCGCAGCGCCATCGGCGCGCAGGTTCGTGTTTTTTGGAACGGCCAACAGCAGGTGCAGGAAGTTTCCGGCGGCAGCGGCTTCTGCGCGCAGAATCAGCGTCGCCTGCATTTCGGGCTGGGGAAAGCCGCTGGAATTGACCGGGTTGAGATTCGCTGGCCGTCGGGTAAAATGCAGACCGTCACCGCACCCGAACCGAACAAAATCCACAAAATCAAGGAGACCGCATGACACCCGAAATTACGGCGTCAGGTTCGTCCAATCCTGTTTTGAAGCCTTCATCCAGTTCCGCGCTCGGCCGGTTCTTCAGTTTGGAGAACAAGTATCTGGTGCCGATGTTCATCACGACGATTTTGATCATCGGCCAGGTCGCGTTCGGATTTCTGGAAAGCTGGTCGCGGACGTTTCTGGCCATCGCCGCAAGCATTGTGACGGAGATGGTGTTGGGGCGGTTGATCACCGGGCAGTGGCCGAATCTGGCCAGCGCCTACATTTCCGGCATCAGTGTGGGCATCCTGATCCGTTCGCCGGAGTTCTGGCCGTATGCGTTGTGCAGCGCGATTTCAATCACGTCGAAATATGTCATTCGCTGGCGCGGGCGGCATTTGTGGAACCCGTCGAATTTTGCCATCTGCGCAATGTTGCTGCTGGCGCCGGAAGTCGTCGCCACGCTCAGCGTGCAATGGGGAAACACGATCTGGCCGATGCTGATTGTCTGGACGTTGGGCGCGCTCATCACCTGGCGGGTAGATCGCCTTCATATCACCGCCACCTATGTCGCTTCGTTTCTGCTGTTCGCATTGCTGCGCGGCTTTCTGACCGGACATGGCTTCCTGGCCGAAGTCGCCCCGATTACCGGGCCGATGTATCAACTCTTCATCTTTTTTATGATCACCGACCCGAAAACGACGGTGAAACAGAAATGGGCGCAATGCGGAGTGGCTTTTCTGGTCGCGGCGATGGAGATGGTCTTGCGATTGATGGAAAACATTCACGCGCCCTATTACGCGCTGACCATCGTTGGGCCAATCGCGCTGGCGACGGAAATCTACCTGACCACGCGCAAACGGCCATAAGCCTGTAGTCCCGGCTTCAGCCGGAATTTCTCGCTGGCGGAACCTTCCGGCTGAAGCCGGGACTACAAGCTCTCATTCCTTTGATGTCTCGACTGAATCATTCAACCAAATCCATCTTGTTGCCGCTGGCAGTCGTGGTCGCTCTCATCGCTCTGTGGACGGCGGTGTGGGCGTCCGGCGCATTTCACGAAAGCGCATTTCCATCGCCGGTAGCGGTGCTGCGCGGTTTCGGCACGGAGTTCGGCAGTGGCAGGCTGATCAACGATCTGATCACGTCGCTGTTTCGCGTCAGCGTCGGCTTTGGCCTGGCCGTGCTGCTGGGAATTCCTCTGGGATTGTGGATGGGACAGAAGCTGGCGGCGCGGATGGCGTTTCTGCCGATCATCAATTTCTTTCGCAATCTGTCGCCGCTGGCCTGGATGCCGTTTGCCATTTTGTGGTTTGGCGTCGGCGATGCGTCGGCGATTTTCCTGATCTTTCTGTCGGCGTTTTTCCCGGTCATTCTGGCGACGATGGCGGCGGTGGCGAACATTCCAACCGTTTACTTTCGCGTCGCGCAGAATTACGGCATCAACGGTTTGGAGCGGCTGACGCAGGTCACGCTGCCGGCAATTTTGCCGCAGGTCATCACCACGCTGCGCGTGACTGCCGGGCTGTCCTGGCTGGTGGTTGTGGCGGCGGAAATGATTGCCGGGCGTGACGGGCTTGGTTTCGCCGTGATGGATTCGCGCAACGGACTGCGGACCGATTTGCTGGTTGTGGAAATGATCGTTATCGGGTTGATCGGCGTGGTGCTGGATCGTTTGCTGGTGCAATTGACGAAGATCGAAAGCGTGCGTTGGGGCTATGAACGGTAAATGCAATAAAAAATGACTGATTTGATGCAACAAATTGATTCAGCGAAGCACTTGTATCTTCGCTCCATCTATGAGCCAGAAGACAACGTACTTTTACTCGTTGTCCAAGAGGCAGGGGCAAGTGGGCATCCTAAGAACATTCAGCTTGGAGAGACAACAGTTTCGGGCGTTCAAGACATCGTGAGCGGCGAACACGAATTGGCATATCAGATTATGTTCCCGTATTACATCTCATACGCCGTCACCAATGAATCTTTCGCAATCGTAGATGACGCGGAGGTGCGCACTGGACGGCTGTTTTCCATCTACACGAAGTCCCGTTTTCTCGACTATGTTCGGGCAACAATGCTGGTAACAGAGGACTTTCCTGGCCCCATCTCGCACTTTCAAGTTAATTGTTTGAATCATTCGATTGATGTCGTGTCTACATCGAAGCCGGAAATCAAAGTTCTGAACAGCGGCTTGCTCGACGGCCAGCTATGAATGAAAAACCTCTCCAACTTGAAAAGGTCTCTCGCTCTTTCGGTTCGTTGGAAGTTCTGCGCGAGTTGTCGCTGACCATCTCGCGCGGTGAATTTGTGGCAGTGGTCGGGCCGTCTGGCTGCGGCAAAACAACGCTGCTCAATCTGCTGTCCGGATACGATCAACCTTCTTCCGGTTCAATCCATCGTGATGGCGAAGTGCGCATGGTCTATCAACAGGATGGATTGTTTCCGTGGATGACCGTCGCGGAGAACATCGCGCTGGGATTACGAGAGTTGAAAGCCGAAGCCGACCGGACGCGGCAAACCAATGAACTGTTGCGGCTGATCCGGTTGGAAAGCTTCGAGCGGCATTACCCGCATCAGCTTTCCGGCGGCATGCGGCAGCGCGTGGAACTGGCGCGCGCGCTGGCTGGGGATTCCGACATTCTGCTGCTGGACGAACCGTTTTCAGCGCTGGATTACCTGACGCGGCTCCGGCTGCGGCAGGAATTGGCGCGGTTGCTGGATGAACGTCCGCGCACGGTGGCGCTGGTCACACACGACATCGAAGAGGCCGCGCAATTGGCCGATCGGGTCATTGTGCTGAGCGAACGCCCGGCGCGGATTCAATACGAATTGAGCATCGCCGTGCCGCGTCCGCGCGACCTGACGCACCCGGAAGTCGTTCGCGCCATCCATCGCATTCTGACCGAACTGGGAATCGAACAGGATCACGAGAACGCCGCTGGCAGCCGTCGCTTCGCCGCCAGCGAATGAACTCTGGAAAAATTATGTTTAGAAATACATCCGTCAAAATCGCGCTGGGCGCAATTGCCGTCATCGCTATTCTGGGACTGTTGCGTTTCAAACCCTGGCAGCGTTCGGCGTCGCAGCCGTCTGGCGGAGATGCAGCCTTGGCGCGCGCGGAACTCAATGTCGGATTTCTGCCGGTCACCTGCCATCTGACCTGCCCGGTGACGGATTTCGCCACGCGCACCAGCGCTTCGACGCGGTTTGAATCGCAGCGGTTCACGGACTTTCCGACGATGGTGGAATCCATGAAAAGCGGGCGGCTGGAAGCGACCTTTATGATCGCGCCGCTGGCCATGAAGCTGCGCGAACAGGGCGTGCCGGTCAAGATTTTGTATCTCGGCCATCGCGACGGCTCGACCGTGATGGTGCAGAAAGACAGCCCGGCGAAATCGTTACGCGATTTGCGCGGCAAGACTTTTGCGATTCCCAGCAAATACAGTAATCAGAATCTGGTCATCCACAAGCTGATGGAAGATCAGGGCGTCAAACCGGACGAAATTCGTTTCGTCGAAATGCCGCCGCCGGATATGCCCGGCGCGCTGGCGGCCAAAGCCATTGACGCTTACTTCGTCGGCGAACCGCACGCGGCGCGCGCCGAACTGGATGGCACGGGCCGCGTGCTCTATCACGCCAAAGACATCTGGCCGCAATTTATCTCTTGCGTGCTGGTTGCCACCGAAAAGCTGATTCGCGAACAACCGGCGGTGGTCAAGGATTTGGTGCGCGGCATTGCCGAAAGCGGCGAATGGGCGGAAACACACCGGCTGGAGGCCGCCAAAGTCGCCGCTCCCTATTTCCGGCAGGATGAAAAAGTCGTCCGCTACGTGCTGACGCAGCCGCCGGACCGCGTCAGTTACCGAATGCTGACGCCGACGGATGAAGAGATGAACAAGATTCACGAGATGGGATTGAAAGCGGGTATTCTGGAAAAACGGATTGAGATGAAAGATTTGATTGACCGCGCATTCATTCCGGCGGACATCAAACCAGCGAATATTGAAATCAAGTAGAAGGAGATTTACGTGCGAACACTCTTGTTCCTGTTCCTGTTTTCCACAGTTTGTATGGCGCAACAAAACGGCGCTTCGGCAGTTCCATCAGTTGAAAGCATCCGCGCTTTCGTCCGCATTTCTGATTCGCTTGGCACTTCAGGCCAGCCGAAGCCGGAACAGTTTCCGCTGATCAAGGAGGCGGGCTATCGTGTCGTCATCAACCTTGCGCCGTCGGATGTCCGCGATGCGGTGAAAGAAGAGCAGCAAATCGTCGAAGGCTTGGGGCTGAAATACATTTACATCCCTGTGGTCTGGGCGGAGCCGAAACTGGAAGACGCCGAAAAGTTTTTTGCCGCCATGAAGGCCAACAAAGATCAGAAAGTCTTCGTTCATTGCATCGCCAATATGCGCGTGTCGGCCTTCACCTACCTCTATCGCACCACGCAACTCGGCGTTGGCGAAGAAGAGGCGCACAAGGATTTGCAGAAAATATGGACACCTGGCGGCGCCTGGCAACAGTTCATCAACACAGTCAAGGCCCAGCAGAATCCGTCCGCAAGCGGCGTGAAAAAGACGTTTATCAACCCTGACGGCGTTTCCAGGTCGCCGTATTACACGCATGCCATCGCGGTCGAAGGCGGCAAGACGATCCACATTTCCGGCCAGGTCGCGCTCGACGCCAAAGGCCAGATTGTCGGCAAAGGCGATTTGCGCGCGCAAACCGTGCAGGCGTTTGAAAACCTGAAACTTGTTTTACAAGCGGCAGGCGCAAGTCTCAGCGACATTGTCAAAATCAATACCTACGTCGTGAACCTGAAACCCGAAGGGGTCGCTGCCATCCGCGAAGTCCGGACGAAATATCTGCCCGCAACCAATCCGCCTGCCAGCACGTTGGTCGGCGTGCAAGCCCTGTTTCGCGAAGACGTGCTGATCGAAATTGAAGCAATTGCCGTCATCAAGTGAAGGAGAATTCAAATGCTCGAAGGAGTCGAAAGACTGGTTGTTTTGTCCGGCACGCAAACATCTGCGCTGACCGGCAGCACACCGCAACAGGTTGAAACTGCTGTGTTGCAATGTGATTGGCAAACGCTCAGTCAAACAGACGGCCATCTCGCCGCCGTCCAACGCGACGGCAAAACCGTCCGGATGGCGCGCACCATCGGCATTCCGCTGCGCTATCTGGTGGCCAAGATGTATCACGGCCCGTTTCTGGTGGTTGGCCAGCGGATGGATCAGTTGTTTGTCTGGTGCCAGCAGCAGCGCATCGGCTGGCAGTTCGATCCGATGTACACGCGGATGATTCCCGCGCATACCCTGGTCGAAATTGACCAGATTGGTTGCCCTGATCCCGCGCCGCGTTATCAACGGTTTTTCAATCCGCCAATTGGCAACGGTTCGTCTGATATTGAAGAAGCAGGCGCGCAGTACATCGCCGCGACCTATCAGGCGCTGAAAAACTGGTTGGCGGCGATTCCGTCGCACGAACCGATTGCGCTGGCATTTTCCGGCGGCGTGGACAGCACGTCGGTTTTCCTGCTGGCCAGAAAAGCGCTTGCGGAACTTGGCAGCGATCCTGATCGCTTGCGTGCGTTCACGCTCGATCTGGGGGAAGGCCGCGACGCCAAACAGGCCGCCGAAGTTGTCCGTAAACTTGGCCTGGAAGAGCAATGGGAAGTTGTGCGAGTTGCTCCAGAGCGCGTTGATCTGGAAGCAGCGATTCGCGTCATCGAAGATTATCACCCGCTGGATGTGGAATGCGCGGCGGTGGCGATGTGCCTGCTGGAAGGCATCCGCGAACGCTATCCGAATTTGAAATACCTGCTGGATGGCGATGGCGGCGATGAGAACCTGAAGTCTTATCCGCTGGAAGATTCCGATCTGACCATTTCCAGCGTGCTGCGCAATCCGCTGTTGTATCAGGAAGGCTGGGGCATTGACGCGATCAAACACAGCCTGACGTATTCCGGCGGGTTGTCGCGCGGTTACGTGCGGACGTATGCGCCCGCGCAGCATTACGGCTTCAATGCTTTTTCGCCCTACACAGTGCGTTCGGTCATTGCCGAGGCGCTGGCGATTCCGTTTGAAGAAGTCATTGGCGACAGCGCCGAACGGCTCTCGACGCTGAAAGCGGATGTGGTCAGCGTCGGTGTCAAAGCGGTCACGGGAATTGTGATGCCCGTGTTTCCGAAGCGGCGGTTTCAGGAAGGCGCGGGCGGCGAATCGTACCGGCAATGGCGCGTCAGCAAATCCTGGTGCCGTCAGGTCTTCCTGCGCCAGTGGGAAGAGCGCTTGCGCACGGCCTGGAATCCCGAAGCTGAGCGCCGCTCCGGCAATGAAATGACCGTCACCGAAGCGCAATTGATCGTGTGAGCGAACTTTATCCCACAACCGCATCGCAACGTGACCGCTGGATTTTGCAGCGGCGGGGGCCGAAAGCATCGCTGGACGCGTTTCGGCCTTACGCTTTTTTATGGGAAGAAGAGCCTGGGAGCGCGATTGAGACGCTCGCGCTCCCAACTGCCACCATCTTTCTGACCAATCGCGAATGTCCGTTTCGCTGTCTGATGTGCGATCTGTGGCAAAACACGCTGGATCATCGAGTGCCATCCGGCGCAATTGCCGCCCAGATTCGTTACGCGCTGGAACGCCTGCCAGCCGCGCGCTGCATCAAACTTTACAACGCCGGAAGCTTCTTCGATCCGCAGGCAATTCCACCGGAAGACCTGCCGGAAATTGCTGCGTTGGTCAGAGGTTTCGACCGCGTCATCGTCGAATGTCATCCGGCGTTTTTGCGCGGCGAATATGGCGGGCGCGCATTGCGGTTTCAGGCAGGTTTGCGCGGGCAACTGGAAATCGCCATCGGCCTGGAAACCGTTCACCCTCCGACGCTGGAAAAACTCAACAAGCGCATAACGGTCGAGGAGTTCCGGCAAGCCGCGGCGTTCTTGAAACGTCACAACATTGATCTGCGCGTATTCATTCTGCTCCGTCCGCCGTTTCAAAGTGAAAGCGAAGGTGTGGAATGGGCGTGCCGTTCACTGGATGTGGCGGCGGAATGCGGCGCAAGAGTTTGCTCGATCATCCCCACACGCGGCGGCAACGGCGCGCTGGAAGCTTTAGGCAAAGTCTTTCAACCGCCTGGCTTGCGTAGTCTGGAAGCGGCCATGGAATACGGTTTGTCGCTGCGGCAGTGTTTGGTCTTTGCGGATTTGTGGGATTTGGAAAAGTTTTATGATTGTGATTGTTCGCCAGAGCGTGCGGCGCGACTGTCGGAAATGAATCGAAAACAGGTTGTCGTGGGACAGGCTTCAGCCTGTCTGCACTGTGGACAGGCTGAAGCCTGTCCCACGCTGTGATGAAAAGTGATTTTGATCTGGTCATCATTGGTTCCGGTTTTAGCGCGTCCTTGCTGGCGATGATTGCGCGGCGGATCGGGCTTTCCGTCATTCTGATCGAACGCGGCGTGCATCCACGCTTTGCCATCGGCGAATCCACTTCGCCGCTGATGAATCTGATCCTGGAGCAACTGGCCGAACGTTACGATTTGCCACGGTTGCTGCCACTCACGAACTTCGGCGCGTGGCAGCGAAATTACCCGGAACTGGTTTGCGGACTGAAACGCGGCTTTACCTACTTCAAACATGAATCTGCCAGGCGTTACAGCGTTGCGGCCGACCGATCCAATCAATTGCTGGTTGCCGCCAGCCCGAACAATGAAGTCGCCGACACGCACTGGCTGCGCGCGGATGTGGATCACTTTCTGCTGCGGGAAGCGGTTGCACTCGGTGTGGAGTATTCGGATCAGACCGTTTTGAGCGAAATTGAGTTGGCGGACGGGCATTCAACGCGATTGTCGGGCGAACGCTGCGGTCAGGGAATCCGAATTTGCGCGCGGCTGGTGATTGACGGAAGCGGGGCGAATGGTTTTTTAAGCCAGAAGCTGAAACTTACAGGCGCTTTTCAGGACTATCCGCCGACGCAATCGCTCTTCTCGCATTTCACGGGCGTGCATCGCTGCGACGAGATGCCGGATTACGAAGTCAATGCCACGCCGCCTTATCCAATGGATGATGCCGCCGTGCATCATGTTTTCAATGGCGGGTGGATGTGGGTGTTGCGGTTTTCAAGCGGCGTCGCCAGCGCAGGCATTGCAGTGACGGACGAACTGGCCGCTGAACTGGAACTTTCCGAAGGTGAAGCCGCCTGGCGGCGATTTCTGAAACGGTTTCCTTCGATTGCCGCGCAGTTTGCGGACGCCGAAGCGATTCGCGAATTCACCTGGATGCCGCGCCTGGCTTCACGCGCGGTGAAGGCCGCCGGGCGGAATTGGGCAATGCTGCCCGCCGCCGCCGCGTCCATTGATCCGCTGTTCAGCACCGGAATGCCGCTGAACTTGCTGGGCGTTGAGCGCATTGCCGCGCTGCTCGAAGACGGCATTGGTCAGGATGGATTACGCGATTACGACCTGGTGACGCTGGCTGAAGCCGATCACACCGCGCGATTCATTGCCGGTTGTTATGCCGCATTTCCACGGTTTGAGAACTTCACGGCTTATTCGATGTTTTACTTTGCCGCCGCCAGCTACAGCGAGATGGCGCGGCGGCTGGATTCTCGTCACCTTGTGCAGCGGTTTCTGGCCGCGGACCGGCAACCCTTCGCGGCGGCAACAGAACATCTGGGACAATTGTTGCGGCGGGTTCACCCAGCGGATTTCGCGGCGCAGGTGGGAGAGAATATAGAGATGTTGAACATCGCCGGATTGTGTGACGGCAGTAAGCGGAACTGGTATGGGGTTGATCTGAACGATGTGGCCAGGGGAGCCGGCAAGCTGGGAAAGGCGGAAGCGGAGATGCGCGTGATTTTACAGAATGCCGCCTGGGCCAAGGCCTCGCCACAGTGAAACCACCAAAACCTTTTCGCCAGGGTTTGCATCTTCACATTCCGTGGCGCCCGGAGTTTTTTTTGCGGTTCTTATCCACAATTGCCGCCAGGATGAGCAGGAAAGAAAACAGCCGCACCAGATAAAAGTACGGTTCGTCCTCCTGCGCCGGGTCAGTCAGACCGAGCGCCATACGATTTAACCCTTCGACCGCGAACGCCAGCGCGAAAAAGAGGAAGAAGCGGTCGCGCGTGTCGCGCCAGGAACGCAGAAAGAACAATCCGACGATTAATGAGAGCGCTGCGTTTGCTCCAAGTAGCATCAGTCCCATTTGCATCACCTCACTTGGCGTCCCAGATTAAGCCGAACAGCAGCAGGGTCAGAGAGAGCAGCGCCACCGCCGACCGCGCCACTGACAAATCCGAGAGCGGGAAGATCAGCTTGTCCGCGATCAGCAGGACATTGTTTGCCGTCAATCCGGCGAAACACAGACCGCTCCATAACAGCAGCCGGTACCGGCTGCGAAGGTACGCCGCCAGCAACAGGCTGGAGCACAACAGCGCTGTCAGCGCGCATAATCCATAAATGATTCCACCCATGTTTATTCGTCCTTTCTGAGTCTGAAGGCGTCGGCGAATTCCTGCATTCGGGAGCGCGGTTTGGAATGAATCAGATTGGTGACCGGCACCAGATGCCTGGCATAAATCGCGGCCAGGGAATCCACCATCTGTGACAGTTCGGCGGACGCCGGCTGATAAGTGAATTCGGTCAATTCGTTCAGAACGATCAGTCCCTGATCGCAGAGGTTTGTCAACAGGGGCGCTGTTTCCTGCTCAGAGATGTAGAGCCGTTTCGAAATAGAGACAGTGGTCCAGTTTTCCCGCGGGTTGGCGCGCAGCAGCAGCAGCGCTTCCAACTGCGCCACTGAATCTATGGATCTGAGAATAAATTGCCTGATCTCGTTCGGAATCGGTTCATCGGTCATTTCGCTACCTGTGACAATTTTACCGTTCGCTCCTGGATGCGTAATGCCTTCCAGGAAGGGGTCACGATAATCTCCCGGTCAAACTGGCGATACTGATAACCAGCTCGTGGGGTTCGACCGGCTTGGGCAGGTGCATTTGAAAGCCGGCAGCCAGCGCGCGGATGCGATCTTCCGCGCTGGCATGAGCCGTCAGCGCAATGGCGGGGATCGAAAGCCCGCGGGAACGCACCTGGCGAATGAGGTCGTATCCATTCATAACCGGCATGGCAATATCCGAAATCAGTGTTTCCGGCTGCCATTCGGACAGGATGGTCATCGCTTCCGCGACGCTGCCGGCGGAGCGAACCTCTGCGTTGTGCAGGCGGAGGACGGAAGACAGTAACTCTCGCGCGTCAGCCTGGTCGTCCACCACCAAAATACGAAGCCCGAGCAGGTTGAGCGCCGCGCCCTCGACACTCAGTTTTTGATTTGGGATTTTCTGATTTGGGGGCCTCAGCGCTCCGGTCTTGCTCGAAGTCAGGGCTGGCGGCAGGAAGGGGAGCTTGATTCTAAAGGTCGCTCCTTGTCCTGCGCCCGTGCTATCGGCTTCAACGGTGCCGCCGTGCATTTCGACCAGATGGCGCACGATGGACAGCCCCAATCCCAGCCCGCCGAATTTTTTAGTGATGCTGCCATCCGCCTGACGAAAGCGGTCAAAAACGTAAGGCAGGAATTCTGGGGTGATGCCCTGGCCGGTGTCGCTCACGACGATCTCGGCCCGCTCGCCAACATAATTCAGGCAAATCTGGGCCTGACCACCGGGCGGCGTGAATTTGACAGCGTTATGGACCAGGTTCCAGATTACCTGTGTCAGCCGGTTGGAGTCTCCCTGAAAAGCCTGGAACGAAGCCGGCGGCGGCTGAAATCTGGTTTGCAGGTGAACCCCCCGTATCTCCGCCATCGGGCGCACGGATTCCACCACCGCTTCAATCAGGGGTAGGAGTTCGATCGGTTTGATCTCCAGATTCAGTTTGCCCGTAATAATGCGCGACACATCCAGCAGGTCGTCAATCAACTTCTTTTGAATGCGCGCATTGCGCTCGATGGTTTCCAGCGCGCGCGCCTTGCTTTCTTCGTCCAACTGGTTCTTGCGGGCGAGCGTCACCCAGCCGAGCATGGCGTTCAGCGGCGCGCGCAGCTCATGCGAAACAGTGGCGAGAAATTCATCTTTCAGGCGGTTGGCGTCTTCGGCTTCCGCGCGCGCGGCGCGTTCGCGCACCAGCAGCAAGGCGCGCTCCTTCTCGGCCTGCTTGCGTTCGGCGATTTCTATTTCCAGGGCAACGGTATGGCGCTGCGTTTGCACATGGAGCCGCGCGTTTTCATAAAAGACAAAAGCCTGGGTCAGTGTGACGGCAAACTGCTCATCCGCTTCGCTGAACCTGGCCGCGCCAAGTTTGTCAGCCAGAAAGAGCCAGCCACGCGTCCTTCCCTGATGCAAAATGGGCGCGCCGACGAATGAGAGGATGGCTGGTGCGCCTGGCATAAAGCTGAGTGTCCGGAGCACCCCTTTGGAGGACGCCACGCGGATGGAGCGATTGTGCTTGAACCTTTCGCGCAGCAGCCGTTGGCAGGCTTGTGGCAGGCCGGCCTGCATCGCCGTCTCGCGGTCGAAACCGCAGGTCATGAAATGGCGTAGCGTCACGTCGTCCTCTTCAAAAACTCCGATCGTGGCATAGCGCGCGTCCAGCATGTCGCGGGTTTCAGCGCAGAGTTTTTCCAGCAGTTCCTCCGGGTTACGCTCGCCCGCGAGTTGCTGGCCCAGGTTGATCAGCCGCGACAGGCGCTGGAGGTTTGCATTCTCCAACTCGATATTCTTTTTGCGTAACTGGTCAGCCTGTTGTTTGATCTGTTCGGTTTTGCGGTACAACTCGACGAAGACGGCGACCTTGGATTTCAGCGCCTCCGGGTCAACAGGTTTGACGATGTAATCCACGGCGCCGAGCGAATAGCCCCGGCTGATGAGCGAAGCGCCCGCGCTGTCACCCGATCCGTCATACGCGGTTAAAAAGATAATCGGAATGTTGCGTGTGCGTTCGCGCCCGCGAATCAGGGCGGCCGTTTCGATCCCGTCAATGTTCGGCATCTGCACGTCCAGCAGAATCACCGCCGCGTCCTGATCCAGCAGATATCGCAGCGCCTCTTCACCCGAAGACGCTCGCGCCAGATGCCGATCCGGCGCTTCCAGCACCGTTTCCAGGGAAAGCAGATTGGCTGGATTGTCATCCACCAGCAGGATATTGATTTTCCGGGCGGCGTTTTCCATTGCTTTTCATTCTGCCTCAGAGCACTTTTCCATAAAGCCGATTCCTTTCGTCCCAGGTTTCGTAAACAACCTCAGCGCGGGGTTGAACCAAATCCGGCTGTCACGCATCGTGAAATCATCGGAGAAGTCTTTTCAACCTCCCGCGCGCAGGTCGTTGCCGGCGTACTTCTGTTTTGTTTTTCCGGGTGGGTCATAAGCATTGGAGCCGCTGGGAGCGCAGGCATCAGCGAGCTGGATGCTCGCGCTCCCAGGCGGCTACACATTGGTCGCTTTGTGCCGATAGAGCCAGACGCGGAGCATTGAAAGCAGTTGATCCATGTCCAGTGGCTTGGCGATGTAATCCGAAGCGCCCGCCTCGATGCATTTGTCGCGGTCGGCCTTCATCGCCTTGGCGGTCAGCGCGATGATCGGCAATTGCTGAAACTGTTCGATCTGCCGGATCGCCTGCATGGTTTCGTAGCCGTCCATCTCCGGCATCATGATGTCCATCAGCACCACATCTATGTCAGGGTTCTGTTCCAGCAACTCAATGCCTTCGCGCCCGTTTTCAGCGCGCAGCACTTCCATGTTGTAGGTTTCCAGGGCGCTGGTCAGTGCGAAGATGTTGCGCACATCGTCGTCCACGATCAGCACTTTGCGCCCTTCCAGTACGGGGTCGCGGCGCAGCAACTGTTCCAGCAGGCGCCGCTTCGGCTCCGGCAGACTGGATTCGACGCGGTGCAGGAAGATGGAGGTTTCAGCCAGCAGCCGTTCGGGCGAATTGGCTTCCTTGACGACGATGGCGTCAGCGACCATTCGCAGTTGCATCTCTTCCTTTTCCGTCAGGTCTTTGCCGGTGTAGATAATGATCGGCAGATCGAGCAGGCCAAGATGTTTCTGGATTTGCTCAATCAGCTCGAACCCGGTCATATCGGGCAACCGCAGGTCCAGCACCATGCAATCGAATGGCTGGTTTCGCAGTTGCGCCAGCGCCTCTTCACCGGTGGCAACCGCAGTCGTTTGCACATCGCCTTCGCCAATCAATTCGACAATGCTCATGCGCTGTGTGTCATCGTCTTCGACCACCAGCAGACGCCGGAGTTTGCGTTCGGCGAATTCCATGATCTGGTCGAAAGCGGACACCAGTTGCTCGCGTGTGACGGGTTTGCGCAGATGTGTCAGTGCGCCCAGCCGCCGTGGATGATATTCGCGTTCGTCGCCCGTAATAACGTGAACCGGAATGTGGCTGGTCGCCGGGTCATGTTTCAACCGGTCGAGCACCGTCCAGCCATCGCGGTCCGGCAGCCTTATATCCAGCGTAATCGCATCGGGTTTGTAACGGCGGGCCATTTTCAGGGCGCCGTCTCCCTGACCGGCAACCAGGCCTTTGAACCCCCGGTCATGGGCGATGTCCAGCAGGATTTGGGCAAACAGGGCGTCGTCTTCGACAATCAGCACGACACGATCGCTTATTTCAATGGCATCGCGGTCATCGGCAACCTGGAAAATCTCTCCGAACTCGCCGGACGTAAAAGACGAATTGCCTTCATCAAGGCCCAGGTCCGAGATTGGCAATCTTCTGCCCGTTTCCACCATCCGCGGATTGTGTTTGGCGCGTTCTGGCACTGGCGCCTTGTGCGTTCGTGGCAGGTAAAGGGTGAACGTGCTGCCTTCGCCCGGCGCCGAAACCACGCGGATTTCGCCGCCCAGCAGCCGGGCGATTTCGCGGCTGATCGAAAGTCCCAGGCCGGTGCCGCCATATTTGCGGCTGGTCGTTCCGTCGGCCTGCTGGAAGGCTTCGAAGATGATCCGCTGCTTTTCGGCCGGGATGCCAATGCCCGTGTCCACCACCGAGAAGGCAATTACCTGATCGGCCTCGTTGAGCGATTCATTGGCGAAATTTCCGCGCCGGTCCGTGACTTTGATGGTGAGCGAGACGCGGCCCTTTTCGGTGAACTTGAAGGCGTTCGACAACAGGTTCTTCAAAATCTGTTGCAGGCGTTTCTGGTCGGTGTACATCTGCGTCGGCAGCTTCTGCGCGCACTCGATGGTGAATTCCAGCCCTTTGTCCGCCGCCAACTGATGGAAGCTGCGGCTGAGCTGATCCGTGATTTCGGCAAACTGCATTTCGCCGATTTCGATGGCCATCATGCCGGATTCGATCTTCGACAGATCCAGAATGTCGTTGATCAGCGACAGCAGGTCATTGCCGGAAGAATGAATCGTTTCAGCAAACTGAACCTGTTTGGGCGAAAGATTGGTTTCACCGTTTTCGGCCAGCTGGCGCGACAGGATCAGCATCGAATTGAGCGGCGTGCGCAACTCATGCGACATGTTGGCCAGAAACTCGGATTTGTATTTGGACGTCAGCGCCAACTGTTCGGCTTTCTCTTCCATCGCCTCGCGCGCCTCTTCAACCTCGCGATTCTTGGCTTCGACTTCCGATTTCTGCGCGGCCAGCAGTTCGGCCTTTTCCTGCAACTCCTCGTTGGTTTGCCGCAGCTCTTCCTGCTGGGTGCGCAACCGGTCTTCGGATTCGCGCAGCGTGAATGCCTGCTGTTCCAGCCGCTCGTTGGTTTTCTTGAGTTCGTCCTGCTGGCTTTGCAATTCACCCGCCAGCGATTGCGATTGCATCAACAGCCGTTCGGTGCGTGTGTTGGCCTCGATGGTGTTGATGACGATGCCGATGCTTTCGGTCAACTGATCCAGGAAGCCTGTATGTGTTTCGCTGAAGCGGTTGAAGGAAGCGAGTTCGATCACGGCTTTGACCTCTTCTTCAAACAACACCGGCAGGACGACAATGTTCAACGGCTCGGCCTGGCCCAGGCCGGAACTGACGATGATGTAATCGTCCGGCACATTGGTCAGCAGGATGCGTTTCTTTTCCAGCACGCACTGGCCGACCAGCCCTTCACCCGGACGGAATTCATTGGCCAGATTTTTGCGGCGGGTAAAGGCATACCCGCCGAGCAACTTCATCACCTGCTCGCCCTCTTCATTCAATTGGTTGACGTAAAAGACGCCCTGCTGCGCGTCCACCAGCGGCGCGAGTTCCGACAGAATCATATTGGCCACGGTCGTCATGTCGCGCTGGCCTTGCAGCATGGAACTGAAGCGCGCCAGGTTGGTTTTCAGCCAGTCCTGTTCCTTGTTCTTTTGCGTGGTGTCTTTCAGGTTGCGGATCATCTCATTGATGTTGTCCTTGAGCGCCGCCACTTCCCCCTGCGCTTCGACCGTAATTGAACGCGTCAGGTCGCCCTGCGTCACCGCCGTCGAAACTTCCGCGATGGCGCGCACCTGCGTGGTCAGGTTTTCGGCCAACTGGTTGACGTTGTCCGTCAGATCGCGCCAGGTGCCTGCCGCGCCAGGCACGTTGGCCTGTCCGCCGAGTTTTCCTTCGACGCCGACTTCGCGCGCCATCGTCGTCACCTGATCCGAGAACGTCGCCAGCGTGTCGGTCATGGCGTTGATGGTGCTGGCAAGTTCGGCGATTTCGCCTTTGGATTCGATGGTCAGTTTGCGCTTCAAATCGCCGTTGGCCACCGCCGTCACCACCTGCGCGATGCCGCGCACCTGACTGGTCAAATTGCCGGCCATGAAGTTCACCGAATCGGTCAAATCCTTCCAGGTTCCGGCGACGCCCGCCACCTGCGCCTGCCCGCCGAGCTTGCCTTCGGTTCCGACTTCGCGCGCCACGCGGGTGACTTCCGACGCAAAGGAGTTCAACTGATCCACCATGACGTTGATGGTGTTTTTGAGTTCGAGGATTTCGCCCTTCACATCCACGGTGATTTTCTTCGACAAGTCGCCCTTGGCCACGGCGGTCGTCACTTCGGCGATGTTGCGCACCTGGCCCGTCAGGTTGCCGGCCATGAAGTTCACCGAATCGGTCAAGTCCTTCCACGTGCCGCCGACGCCGCGCACGTACGCCTGTCCGCCGAGTTTGCCTTCCGTGCCGACTTCGCGCGCCACGCGGGTGACTTCCGAAGCAAAGGAGTTGAGCTGATCCACCATGCGGTTGTTCACTTCCTTGATTTGAAGGATTTCGCCGCGCACGTCCACTGTGATCTTTTGCGTCAAGTCGCCGTTGGCGATGGCGGTTGCGACTTTGGATACGTCGCGAAGCTGAACCGTCAAATTGCCGGCCATCGAATTGACGTTGTCAGTCAAATCCTTCCAGGTACCGGCGACGCCCGGCACCTGGGCCTGTCCGCCGAGCTTGCCTTCGGTGCCGACTTCGCGGGCCACGCGGGTCACTTCGGAAGCAAAGCCATTGAGCTGATCTACCATGCGGTTGATGGTGTTTTTCAATTCCAGGATTTCGCCGCGCACGTCCACCGTGATCTTCTTCGACAAATCGCCGTTGGCCACGGCGGTGGTCACGTCGGCGATGTTGCGCACCTGACCGGTCAGGTTGCCTGCCATGAAGTTCACCGAATCGGTCAAATCCTTCCAGGTTCCGCCGACGCCCGGCACCTGCGCCTGTCCGCCGAGTTTGCCTTCGGTGCCGACTTCGCGGGCGACGCGGGTCACTTCGGAAGCAAAGCCATTGAGTTGGTCCACCATGCGGTTGATGGTGTTTTTCAGTTCCAGAATTTCGCCGCGCACGTCCACCGTGATTTTCTTCGACAAGTCGCCGTTGGCCACGGCGGTGGTCACGTCGGCGATGTTGCGCACCTGGCCCGTCAGATTTCCGGCCATCGAGTTCACACTGTCAGTCAAATCCTTCCAGGTTCCGCCCACGTCTTTCACGTCGGCCTGTCCGCCGAGCTTGCCTTCGGTGCCGACTTCGCGCGCCACGCGGGTGACTTCCGAAGCGAAGGAATTGAGCTGATCCACCATGCGGTTGATGGTGTTTTTGAGTTCGAGGATTTCGCCCTTCACGTCCACGGTGATCTTTTTTGACAGGTCGCCGTTGGCCACGGCAATCGTCACGTCCGCGATATTGCGCACTTGCGCAGTCAGGTTGCCGGCCATCGAATTGACGTTGTCAGTCAAGTCTTTCCAGGTTCCGGCCACATCCGGCACCTGGGCCTGTCCGCCGAGTTTGCCTTCGGTGCCGACTTCGCGGGCCACGCGCGTCACTTCCGAAGCGAAGGAGTTCAACTGATCCACCATCACATTGATGGTGTTCTTCAGTTCCAGGATTTCGCCCTTCACATCCACGGTGATCTTTTTAGACAAGTCGCCACGGGCTACAGCCGTGGTCACTTCGGCGATGTTGCGCACCTGTCCGGTCAGGTTGCCAGCCATCGAATTGACGGAGTCGGTCAAATCTTTCCAGGTTCCACCCACATCCTTCACATCGGCCTGTCCGCCGAGTTTGCCCTCGGTGCCAACCTCGCGGGCCACGCGGGTCACTTCTGAAGCGAAAGAGTTGAGCTGATCCACCATCCGGTTGATGGTGTTTTTGAGTTCGAGGATTTCGCCCTTCACGTCCACGGTGATCTTTTTTGACAGGTCGCCGTGGGCCACGGCGGTGGTCACTTCGGCGATGTTGCGCACCTGCGCGGTCAGATTGCCGGCCATGGAGTTGACGTTGTCGGTCAAATCTTTCCAGGTTCCGGCAACGCCGGGCACGCGCGCCTGTCCGCCGAGCTTGCCTTCGGTGCCGACCTCGCGGGCCACGCGGGTCACTTCCGAAGCGAAGGAGTTCAATTGGTCCACCATGACGTTGATGGTGTCTTTCAGTTCGAGGATTTCGCCCTTCACGTCCACGGTGATTTTCTTGGACAGGTCGCCGTTGGCCACGGCGGTGGTCACTTCGGCGATATTGCGCACCTGCGCGGTCAGGTTGCCGCCCATTGAATTGACGTTGTCGGTCAGGTCTTTCCAGACGCCGCCAACGCCGGGAACGCGCGCCTGCCCGCCGAGTTTTCCTTCTGTGCCGACTTCGCGAGCGACGCGGGTCACTTCCGAAGCGAAAGAGTTGAGCTGATCCACCATGACATTGATGGTGTTCTTCAGCTCAAGAATTTCGCCTTTCACGTCCACGGTGATCTTTTTAGACAAGTCGCCGCGAGCCACTGCGGTGGTCACTTCAGCGATGTTGCGCACCTGCGCGGTCAGGTTGCCGGCCATGAAGTTCACGCTGTCGGTCAAATCCTTCCAGGTTCCGGCCACGCCTTTGACCTTGGCTTCGCCGCCGAGTTTGCCTTCGGTGCCGACTTCGCGTGCCACGCGGGTCACTTCCGACGCGAACGATCCGAGCTGTGTCACCATGGCGTTGACCAGTTTGACAACACGCAGGAACTCGCCTTTCAGCGGCCGCCCATCCACTTCCAACGCCATCGTCTGTGAAAGATCGCCATTAGCGACCGCGCCGATGACGCGCGCCATTTCGGTGGTTGGCTGTGCCAGGTCATCAATCAGCGTGTTGATGGATTCGATCAGGCTGACCCAGGAACCATCCGCCACGGGGGGCGTGGCGCGCTGTGTAATCTTGCCTTCGCGCCCGACGACGCGGCTGACTCGCTCCAACTCTTTGACCAGCCGGTCGTTGACCTCGATCACATCGTTCAGTGTGTCCGCGATTTTTCCGGCCACCCCTGTCCAATCATGCGGTAAGCGCACGGAAAAGTTGCCTTTCTTCAGTGCGGTCAGGGTTTTTAGCAATAATTGAGTGTCTAAATCGTTGAGAACATTATTCGCCAGGTTCGTGGCACCATTGGTTTTTATCTTTGTTGACCGTAGAGCGGCGGACCTTACAGGCATACATTCACCTCAGAGAGACAGGATTGCATTCTGGTAATACGTTTGGACAGAATGCGTAAGCAGAGAATGCAGTCGGGCAGTACGGTGGTGTCCCGCCGCATTGCAATAACTTTATGCGTCGCAGCAAAAAAGTTTAGTGCAAACCTGAGACCACGTTATGACTTTGTGAAGTCAGGGGTTGGAAGATCGTTTTCCCGTCCGATACAATTCGGCCCATGATGAAGTTTGCTGAACGTGTGAAGTGCCTGCCGAGGCTTGGCGTAGGGCTTTCGGGCGAATTCAATATCGCCGCCAAAGGCATTGACGCCGGCTGGATGAAATCGCGGCACCCCGACCTCATACACTTTTATGAGTACGGCGGTGATCTGGAGCGTGGCTTGGATGACGGGGTTCGCCGGTGGGCGGAAGCGGGTTTGCCGGCCACATACCACTTCCTGGACATCAATCTGGAAGAGAAACAGGATCTTGATCCGTATTGGCTGTCGCGAACGAAAGCGCTGGCAAACGAGATTCGCGCCAGTTGGCTGTGCGGCGACGCGGGGCGGTGGCATTTCGGATTGCGCGAGCGAGGACACGGGATGCTGATGCCGCCGATTCTTTGCCGCGAATCGGCGCTCGAAACCGCGGAGAGCATACTGCAAATCGAAGCCGAAACCGGACTGGCCTGCCTTCCGGAAAATCCGCCCTCGGTGATCTATCTTGGAGAGATGCACATGCTGGATTACTTCGCGCTGGTCGCGGATCGCGCTGATTGCGGCGTCCTGCTTGATTGCGCTCATCTGGCAATCTTCCAGCAGACGCGAAACCTGCCGCCGCTGTCCGGGCTGGAGAATTTCCCGCTCGACCGGATTGTCGAAATGCATGTCGCCGGAGGCGGCTACGCCAACATTGACGGCTACAGTTTTATTGAAGACAACCATTCGCCCGATCCGCTCCCAGCGACCTGGGAGATTCTGGAGTACGTCCTTCCCCGCGCGAAAAATCTGAAAGCCATCGTTTTCGAATGCGAACGCAACTCGCCGGAAGAATGCTTGGAGGTCTTTATGCGGCTCAACGCGCTGTTTCCAGCCAATGCCGAAAGGGCGGAGGGCGTGACCGCTCGATGAGTTACCACACGCTGCAAAAGGTGCTGGTCCGCATGCTCTTTGACGAAAAGTTCGTCGCGGAGGTGTATGACGAACCGGCGCGGGCGCTGTCCGGGTTGGATTTGACGGAAGGGGAGCGTGAGCAATTGCTCCGCGTGGATCGCAGAGCCTGGCGACACGACACGCTTCGGCGGAAACGGACGCTGCAAACGCTGGCCGAAGAGTTCAAGATTTCGACCACGATTATCTTGTCCGAAACGCGGTCGCTGGCTTCGCTGGAACAGTTCTTTTCCAGTTCTTTCTTTCACCGGTCGGTGCAGGAGCGCGCTTCGATGGGACGCGCTTTTTCGGAGTTTCTGCTGGATGGATGCCGAAACGGAGCCTGGACCGCGCCGCAGATTCCGGACATCGTCCGGCTGGAAGCTGCCATCGCGGCCTGCCGCAGAACGCTGGTGCGCGCAGGAGGGGACGAAGCGGGGGAACTGCCCGCGACGATCAGCGATCAGGCGCGAATTCGGCTGGCGCCGGGGTACGATGTCGGCAGTTTTCAGGCGAATGTGATTACAGCGATTCAGCACGTCGAACGTTACCTTTTTGAACTGAGCCTGATGCCCGCGATGGCGCTCTGCGACGACGCGCCAAAGCTAATCGGATTGCCGGAAGTGGTTTCGTCAAAGAAAGTCTATTTGCTTTTCGGCCCAGGCGCGGCGGGCATTTCGATCACGAACCTGGATAAAGCCGCTTATCTGACGCTTTACGAAACGAAGCGGGCGGTGGAAATCAGAACTCTGCTGTCGAAACCAGGCTCGGTACGCGCCAATGCAAAACGGACGCAGGAAATTCTTTCCGAATGGCTGGAAAGCGGCGCGCTGATGATTGCCGCATAAAAGCGAAGGAAAACGGATGAGCACAAATCAAATTGACCGGGTCCGGCGTTTTTGCCTGGCGCTGCCGGAAGCGACGGAAAAGCTTTCTCACGGGGAGCCGACCTTTTTCGTGCGCAAGAAAGTCTTCACCATGTTCGCCAACAATCACCATAACGATGGACGCATCGCCGTCTGGATTCCCGTGGCGCAGGGCTTTCAAGCGACCTTGCTGGAAGCCTCGCCGGAAAAATTCTTCTATCCGCCCTATGTCGGGAAAAGCGGCTGGGTCGGCATCCATCTGGATCGCCTGGAGGATGACGAACTGGCCTCGCATATTCGCCAAGCCTGGCTGTTGATCGCGCCGAAAAAGCTGGCGGCGGAAATGAGGAAAACGGAAGAGCCTTCATGAAGCGGGTTTATTTCACCGCTCGCTGCCGTTGGATCCACCAGGACGTATAACGGCCACCATACAGGTAATCCACCAGATAGTTCATCGGATCGGTTTTTTCGCGAATCTGTTTCCCTTGAAACTGAATCCGCCCGCCTTTCACCTCAAACGGATAATCGCCATAAAGCTGGCTGTCTATCATCAGGCGAACGCGATACAGGCCGTCTTCGCGCAGCAACTCGCCTGCTTTGAAATATGTGTTCTTCTCCCCGCTGGTTGGTTGCAGCGAGAAATCCGCCTGACGCCAGCGCGGCTCCAACCGGAGTGTTGCCGCGTCTTCCGCCAGGATTTTGCCATCCTTGAGGCGGGTCAATTCCACTTTGTAAGGCACGGACCGTTTGGCGTCTTTGCCGGTTTTTTCCTGCACCCAGGTCGAAAACCTCAGCGAAGATTGCGGGTCGTTTCGCTGATAAAAAAGATTGCCGTATTCGTTCCAGGGGCCTTCGATGAAGTAACGGGTTCCGGGCGGCTGATATGGATCATCGCTTTTTACCTGCGAAACCGAGAATGGGAAGCGATAAAAGGGCCTTTCTTCGATGGCGAATTCCAGCACGAAATCGCCCGCGCCGAGCGGTTTGACCGCTTCGTACCCGCCCATGATTTTGTAACGGCTCATCTCCCACAAGCCGCTGAAGTTTTCCGCATACCAAACATAAGTATTGAGCGGTTTGCCGCCGGCGGTTTTGACCGTCATCGTCAGCTTGCCGCCGGCGTCCGGATCGTAGGGGAAGTTCGATCCGCTCGGTTTGGCGGGCGTAGGCAGGCAGACGGCGTAAAGTTTGTTCACATTCAGTGTCCCATCCTGATAACCGATCCCTGCGCTCAGCAGGCTCCAAAAGCTGATGCCGGGCTGGCAGGCCTGCGACACGGTTTGCGCGTGGACACAGCACGAACAGACGATCATTGAGGTAAAAAGCAGGGCCGCGACGATTGCTTTGCGTTTCATAAAATGATTTGCACCAGACAGCCCGCAGCGACCAGCACACCTGCCAGCGCAAGAATCATTTTCACCACTTTTCGATTGCGCCGTCCGTGTTTGATCTGAAAGATTCCCGCCGCCAGGCTGGTCAACCCGAAGATCATGACGACGGCAAAGATGCCGAAGATGAAAAGTAAGGCCTCTGGCCCGCCTGTAAAACTGCTGCTGGCGCGAGGATCGAAGGGGTGCCAAACCAACTGGGCGACAGTGACCGTAAGGCCTGCCATAAACAGCGTCAGAAATCCGCCCAGCGCAGCCATCACCATTCCCAATCGTTTGACCTGAGCGGTTGTGCGCAAATGATGGCCACATTGCGGGCAGGCGCCCAACGGATTCTTGGTTTCGTAATCGCATTTGTAGCAAATGCGCGTTTCGTTAATTCCTGTCATCTTTATCTTCCTTTCATGCGCGGACAAAGAGCGCCTCGAAGGCCATTCGCGCGTCGGTGCGAGCCGATTCCGCCGTTTTGATGCGCCCCATGAACTTATTTTTCAGGGTTTTTGCCGCAGGCACAGGCGTTTGCGCCGGTGGTTCCGGCTTTGGTTGTGCAACGGCCTCTCGTTTCACCAGTTTTGCTTGTTGCATCCTGACCTCCCAACTTTTCTGCTTCACTTCTTGACGGCCCCAAACCTGATTGTCAGCGGGGCACAGTGACGGAATGCATCCTACTGAAAGCGGCGATCTACTTCATGAGGATTTGGTGATGTTTTGGTAATGACGGCATGAAAACGCGGAAAACCGAAAGCGATTTTTGGAAACAGGACTGCCATTGAGAATTTTTATCTCCAGACTGCGTTTTTGATGGCGTGATGCGAGTTGTGGATACCGCTTCGGCCAACCTGCACTTTTCTTTATCCCATTCCTGCTTTCCTCAGTCCGATTCACCAAATTCGTTGAGTTTCTTCAACGCGCAGCGTGGCCGCGATCAATGGATCGCACCGGGTTGCGTGTCCGCCTCAGTTTCCTTCGGAAAACACGGAAGCCAATTCGATTTTTCCGAAGGTGATTCAACAGGCCCATTCAGACCTTTTCGCTAAGTCCTTGAATTGCAGCGGCGGATACAAGGTGTGTGCCTGAAATCAGGCTGGCATGGCAGTTGCGCCAGGAAGATTGCGGGCGGCGATTACCGCGTTTGGATGGGAATTCAAGCATTGCCGCCAATCGTAGTTACACGAATCAAATCACTGAATGAATTGCCAATTGTCTGGGGCGTTTTGCCTTGTGTTTCCGCACGATTTGAAGCGCTCAGGACCAGGGAGGGTTTTCAATGAAAGGAATGAATCGAGTGAGTCGTCGGGTTGTTGCGTTGGCGCTGGCCGCGATTTTCAGTGTCCTGACTGAAGCGGGCGGCTTTGCTCAATCGCTGAATTCGTCGGTCAGCGGAACCGTCAAGGATCAGGCGGGAGCCGTCGTCTCCGGCACCAAAGTCACGCTGATTGATCTTTCGACTCGCCGCGAAGTCACGGCGACCACCAATGATCAGGGCTTCTATACTTTCCAGGATGTGCGCGCGGGCAATTATCAACTGGCCGCCGAGCGCAGCGGGTTCAAGCGCGCCGAAGTCAACAATGTCACGGTCAACGTGGCGACGCCGGCAACCGTCCATTTTGATTTGCAAACCGGCGAAATTGCCGAAGTCATCACCACCAGCGCTTCCGAAGCGCAGGCCGTGGTGAACACGGAGGACGGCAAACTTTCCACCACGGTGCAATCGCGGCAGATTAACGACCTGCCGCTGAATGGCCGCAATCCGCTCGATCTGGCCAACCTGCAAGCGGGCATTAACCAGAGCGGGGACAACCGCGAAGCATCCGTCAATGGTTTGCGCGGATCGTACACAAACCTGACCTGGGACGGCATCAACATCAACGACAACTTCATTCGCACCGACAGTTTCTTTGGCACTGCCGCGCCCAGCGTGGTCAGTGTGGAAGAGTTCACCCTGACCACGCAGAACGGCGGCCCCGGCGATGGATTGGGCGTGGCGCAGGTGAAGCTGGTGACGCCGCGCGGTTCGACCGCGTATCACGGCAGTCTGTTCGAGTTTCATCGCAATGATGTTTTCGACGCCAATTCATTCTTCAACAACGCCGCGGGCGTGCCGAAAGAGAAGCTGATTCAGAACCAGTTCGGTTTTGGCTTCGGCGGCCCGATCAAACTGCCGAAGAAAGTTTTCGGCCCGGCGGGTTTCGACAGTGAAAAACTTTTCTTTTACACCTACTGGGAAGGGACCAGGGTGCGTCAGCAGCAAAGCGTGCTGCGCAATGTTTTGTCGCAGTCCGCGCGCAGCGGCAATTTCACCTATCGGGCGGATAATGGCCAGTTGCAGACCGTCAATCTGCTGACGCTGGCCGGAACGCGCGGGGTAATTGATCCGATCACTCAACGGCTGGTCAACCTGACGCCGCTGCCAAATGATTTCACCACAGGCGATCTGGCCAGTGCGGGAGCCGCCGCGCAATCCAATGTCGCCGGATTCCGTTTCAATACCGGTGCAGGCGTGAATTCTGATTTGTGGGGCTTCCGTGTGGATTACGAGGCTTCAGCGAAACATCGCTTCGAGGCCATTTACAGCCGCTTTACGTTCCAGCTTCCCAACGATCCGTTTAATGCCATCGAAGAACCGTTTCCGGGATTACCCGGCGGCGGTCAGGATTCATCGCGTCCGCGCGGATCATTTGCCTGGAACTGGACGCCGACCGCCAGCCTGAACAATGAATTGCGTGTCGGCTTTAACAACTACAATCTGGGCTTTTTCACGAATGAACAGTTTGCCGAAGGCCTTCGCGTGGTGTTTCCCGTCATCACCGACCCGGTTCAAAACACGCTGCCGCAGGGCCGCAAGGCGGATAATTACGAGATCATCAACAACGCCACCTGGGTCAAAGGCTCGCATCAATTCCGCTTCGGCGGCAACTATCGCCGGGTGTACATCGAGCCGGTGGATCTGGCCGGGACGATTCCACAATACACTATCGGATTCAACGGTACGGGCAACAGCAATCCGCTGCGGCGCGCGCAGTTCCCAGGCATCAGCGCCAACGATTTCGCCCGCGCGGGCAACATTCTGGCCATTCTGACGGGGCCGGTGGATCAGGCGACCCAGACCTTCAATGTGGCCAGCCGAACTTCAGGGTTCGTGCCTGGCGAACCCAGCCGCCAGCAATTCCAGTACTTTTCAGCCTCCGGCTATGTCAACGATACCTGGCGCGTGCGTCCGAACTTCTCACTGAATCTGGGAGTTCGCTACGAATTCATCTCCGTGCCGACCGAAAAGCGCGGGCTGTTGCTGCTGCCGGTGGGTGGCTTTGCGGCGCTGCGCGATCCGAACGCGGTGATTGATTTTGCCGGTTCGGGAACGGGACGCCCGTTTTTCAATGATGACCGCAATAACTTTGCGCCAAGCATCAGCTTTTCCTGGGATCCCACTGGGAGCGGCAAGACGGCGATTCGCGCCGGTTATTCGATTTCCTACGTGATTGACAACAACATCACGACACTGCTCAACGCCACGACCGGCAACGATGGCTTGAATCAGACGATCACGCTGCCCGATGTCAGTGGAACGCTGAATGGCAGCGGGCGCGTGCGGATTGATCCGCCTGAATTCAAAGTGCCGCGCACGGTGCTGGACAATGTCACACTCGATCCGGCGGCGGCGATTTTCACGATTGATCCGAAATTGAAGACGCCCTACGTCCAGCAATGGAACCTGAGCTTCGAGCGGGAAATCATGCGCGACACGGTTTTCGAGGCGCGCTACGTCGGCAATCGCGGCGTGAAGCTGACGCGCGGAATTGACATCAACCAGGTGCGCGTCACAGACAATGGCTTCCTGACGGATTTCCAGCGCGCGCAGCGCAACCTGGCAGCCAACGGCGATCCGGCGGTCGGCGAAGCCTTGCAGGTTTTTCCGAAATTGGGCGATTTCCGAGACTTCGGTTTTGGCTTCGCGTTTCTGAACGATCCTGATATTCAGGAACTGATCCGAACGGGGCAGGTGGGCGAACTGGCGGCGCTTTACGTCGCGAACCGGGGGTTGTTCCTGGATCCGGACAATGGCTTCGGCGTGCAATTGACGCCGGGCTTTTTCCTGCCGGCAAATCCGAACATCTTCGTTGCTGATTACATCGGCAACGGTTCGTTTTCGACCTATCACGGTTTGCAGGCCGAAGTGCGGCGGCGGCTGCGCAATGGCGTTTATTTCCAGGCCAATTACACTTTCAGCAAAGCCTTCACGGACTTTGAAGGGACAGACACCAACTTCTCCGGATTACTGAATCTGGCTTCGACCGTGGCGGTGGAAAAACAACGCATCAGCAATGACATCACGCACGTGTTCAAAGCCAACGGCGTTTACGAATTGCCGTTTGGCCGGGGGAAGCGCTTTTTGAACAACGGTTTTGCCGGCGGTTTGCTTGGCGGCTGGAGTTTGAACGGCATTCTGCGATTGCAATCCGGTGAGCCTGTCTCCATCGTTTCGCAGCGCGGCACGCTCAACCGCGCTGCGCGCTCGGTCAAAAACACCGTCAACTCAACGCTTTCAGTCAGTGAATTGCAGAAAAAGACGGGCGTCTATCGCGATGCGAATGGGCGCGTGCTGCTGTTCGATCCCAGCCTGCTTGCTCCCGCGGGCAGCAACAGCGACAGTTTCGCCAACAGAGAGTTTTTCCAGAATCCTGGGGCGGGGCAGTTGGGATTGCTGCAACTGACGCCGGTCAGCGGCCCGTGGTTTTTCAATGTGGATATGAGCCTGATCAAACGCACGGCGATCCGGGAAAATCTGAATATTGAATTCCGCGCCGACGCATTCAATATTTTCAACCGGACGAACTTCAATATCGGTCAGGTGCAAAATATCAATAACCCGCAATTCGGCGTAATCAACGCCGCATTCGATCCGCGAATCCTGCAATTCGCCTTGAAACTGAACTTCTGATCAAACCGTGTTGGCTGATTAAGACGGCGGGGAAGCATTTGCCATTGCTTCCCCGCCTCTTTTTATTTTTCGCGAAATTTCGCGGCTTGAGCGGTTCGCTGTTGCCGGGCAAACTCAAATATAGACTTCAAGAAAAAGACGTACCGCGAACTGTTAGTCCGCGGAAGCATTCTGAGAAGTTCTTTTTCTGAATCCAACGGGTTTGCCCGCCACGACCTCAGCCGACTAACAGTCGGCTGTACCTTTCTTTTTCTTAAAAGCTATAGAATGCAGCAATGACTGACTCACGTGAGAATTTGCTGGCCGGAGCCTTGGCCGCGCGCGCACCACTGTTCGATTCGCGCCACGAAATGGCGTTCCGGCTTTTCAACGGTTTTACAGAAGGCTGGCCGGCTTTATCTGTTGACCTGTACGCGAAAACACTGGTTCTGCACAATTACGCCGAAACGGCTGAAGAGGGTCCGGCTGCTGTCGCCGCCGCGACACAGTTCTATCTGACCCACTTGCCCTGGATCAGTGCCGTGCTGCTGAAATCGCATCACGCCAGCGATCCGAAAATGCGCAATGGCGTTTTGCTGGCGGGCGATTCACTGGCGCGCAAAGTGCGCGAACACGGCGTCTGGTATGCCGTGGATTTGCAATTGAATCGGGATGCCAGCCTGTACCTGGACACTCGCAATTTGCGGGCGTGGATTCTGCGGAATCTTGGCGGTCTGCGTGTGCTCAATACTTTTGCCTACACCGGCAGTTTGGGCGTGGCCGCGCAAGCGGCCGGGGCTTCCCGCGTGGTGCATTTGGATTTGAATCGCGGGTTTCTGAACCAGGCGAAGACCTCTTACACCCTGAACGGCTTTCCGATTCACAAAACCGATTTTCAATCTGGCGATTTCTGGCCGCAGGTAACCCGAATGATTCGCGCTGGAGAATTATTCGACTGCGTGCTGCTCGATCCGCCGTTTTTTGCCGCCACCAGCAAGGGCGTTGTGGATATGGAAAAGAATTACGCCCGTCTGATCAACAAAGTGCGTCCGCTGATTGCTGATGGCGGCAGGCTGGTTGCCGTCAATAACGCGCTCTTTGTCAGCGGGGCGGATTATTGGCGTTCGCTGGAAAGTTTATGCACGGATGGCTATCTGACGATTGAAGAATTGATCCCGGTGGCGGAAGACTTCACCGGTGACGACGCGACACGGGTTGCGGCGGGAGTGACCGATCCCGCGCCGTTCAATCATTCGACCAAGATTGCTGTGCTGCGCGTGCGCCGCAAGGCTGGCAGTGCGGGCGGCCCGCCCGCTGTAAATTAATGCGCGAAGCTTCCTTAATTTACTCTTCAGATGTTTCAACCACCTTGATCCAGTCCTGCGGAATCAGTGCTTGTCCCCGGCGCCAACGTTCAGCGACGACGGATTGAAATCGAGGCTCGGCCAAATCCGCATGGTCGGTGACGATCACCTGAAAATGCGGGGACAGGCTTTCCACCACATTGAAAATCAGATTGTACATGCGGGAAACGGCCTGCTGATCTTCGTCCCGGATTCCTTTCAATGAGCCTTGCAACTCTGCATCCTGGTCCGGCGGGTAATAGACCTGCGAGGGCTGATCCAGGAAAAGAAACGCCGGCACGGGGCGTCCATGCTGGACGAAATGCCTGTGCAGGGCCAGATGCGCGATCAAGTGAAATCCTACCCAGTTCGCGCCGCTGCCCATGTGATTGAGCGGAATGGGCCGGTCGTCCCGATCCACCAGCACGGTCAGTTTCGACAAATCCAGGCGGACCGGATTGCGGCTGTGTTCCAGTTCCAGCGAGTTCGCCCATTCGGTCATCTGCACGCCGATGCGGTTCAGAATGGAAAACAGGCGCTCCTGTTTTTCGCCGTCTTCAAGCTGTTGTTCCAGCGAAGTCACGCGCTCATATTTCTGACGGACATCTTCCTTGAGCTGCGAAGTCGAATCGGTCGTATCCACGCTTTCCAGCCAGAGGCTGATGCGTCCGATGACCCGGCCACGGCGGACATTCAATTCGCGGAATTGCGCGGCGGCCTGCTGCTCTTCCAGCAGGCTGCGTATGTCTTCGTTCTTTTCGCGAATGCGCTGGCGAATTTCCTCCTGCTCTTTTTCCAGGCTTTCAATGTAATTGCGAAGCCGTGGACGTTCGCGCACGGTGGTTTCCAGATTCGCTTTCAGTTGTTCCAGTGAACGGCGCATGGCTTCCGCCGTGGGAACGGGCGTTTCCATTTCCTGCGTGCAAACCGGGCAGGCGTGCGCAGCCTGTTTTCCTGTATCGAACAGGCCAATGGATTCCAGGCGAAATTGCTGTTCGCACGCTTCCGCGACGAACCCTTCTGCTTCCTGGGCAAAATTGCGAGCGGCGCTGACCGCATCGGCTTTTTCGCGCGCTTGAAGCTGCAGGGCGCGCACTTCTTCCTGAAACTGCGTCAGTTTTTCCGAGCCTGGGAAGCTGACGGATTCCGGCGTCCAGCGAACGATGGTTTGCATGCGGGTGCGCAATTCTTCAAGACTTTCGGGGATCCGCTCATCCGGAACAACGCCCACTTGACGCGCTTCCTGATATAACCCGCTCGCTTTGCTGACGCCGTCGCCAGTGATGGCTTCGGCTTCGCGCAACAGTTGTTCGGCTCGCTTCAGTTCGCGGCGCGCGCGCGATAGTTCCTGTTCCAGTGCCAGCCGGTCTTCCTGAATGGCGCCTAGGAAATAAGCAATGGTGTCTTTGATGGCTTGCGCGATCCAGCCGTCATACTGGCCATGAAAAAGAACATCTTTGGAAGCGATTTCGCTTTGCTGTTGGAAGCAATACACCAGGGCATGCCGGATGTTGGCCGCCAGTGGCGCACGTGTCTGGCCCGGCGCGGGAAAATTCATGTTGGGCGCAATGCCGAGTTTGTTGGTCAGTGCATCCTCAACCGCTTCGATCACCGTGTTGGGCTGTGCGGGAGGCGCATCGGGACTGGGAACGATCGTGCCTTCTTCAAGATAGGCACGGTTGGTGGTGGTTCTGCCTTTCGGCGGATTTTGCCGCGCCACAAACATCTGACCGGCGGCAAACTGCAATCGCAGGCCGAACCAGGAAACCGTTTCCCGGATAACGCCTTCGGGAACGGTGCATTCGCTGCGGCCCAGGCAGTAATCCACAATCTGAATTAACGCGGATTTCCCCGTCGCCGAACCGCCGGTGATGATGTTCGTTCTGCCAGGATGGAGCGGGAGAACGCGTTTTTGCCCCTGGCGATCATAAAGAACTATTTCCAAGATCTGCATCGTTAAGGTTTCACTCCCCACATTGTATAAATCGCCGCCGGCGCGCCGGCGCGCGCGAACCATCTTCCCAGAATTTCCGCCTTTTTATAACAGTCGGTGATCTCCGGACTGACCGGCACATTGCGGGCAACATATCGCGTCAACCTGACTCCCGCCCGATCATCCACGGCAATGGCGCCGATTTGCAGCAGGAAGGCGATTGCCTCCCGTGTCATGGGCACAAGGTCCCTGGCCCGTTCGGCAAAACCGATTCGCACACTTTGGTGAGTTTGCAACCAGACGTGCATCTGTTCCTTGGTCGTCGCGGAAATGCTTTCCCGTGTCTGGCCGTGCAAAGCGATTGGCAGCACCAGAAACAACAACGGGAAGGGAATCAGCCTCGGGCTCACCGCGTTATGCGTTCGGATGCTTCGGCGCAGCAGTTCTCCGCAAAAAGCCGGATTCAACAGATGGGCGCTCTCAGTTCGTCTTGTTTCTGATGGATTGACTGTGTTTTTGATCAGGTTGTAAGCCGGTGCAATGGCATCCAGAAAATCAACCGGCAGTTTCTTCGCATAATACTTTTCCTGAATGCCGTTGATTTGATTCAGCACTTCCCGGCTCGAAATCGGCGATGAAGCATCCGACGAAAGATGTTGGATCATGCGATTGAACCACCAGCCTTCAACACGTTCATGAACGGCTTCGAGAAATTGGGGACGAGTGCTGAGGCGCAATTGATTCAGCATCCGGTCACGCGTGTCCTGGATGTTTGGCGAAGAATCCAGCAGTTGGATGCTTTCCACCAAGGCACGCTGCTGGTGCTCAGACAACTTCCGAAAAGCCTCGTAGGCCGGGCGGTTCGTCTGACTCTCCGACTGGCTCGCAACTTCGCTCAAAATTTTCAGCGCCGTTTGAGGATCTCGATCTCGTGTCGTTTGAGGGCGCAGTTTACTGGCGGCGGAATCTTTCGGGGCGCAGCCTGTGGTAATCAGAGTCAGAATTATTTCGCCGGCTCGGATTCTATTTTCAGCGAACGCCGTGCTCCACACGCGCAAGGTCTTCCACAACGCCGTGCTGGCGTCCGAGAGGCTGGCGGTGGCTTTGATGTGATGTTTGGTTTGCAGGAGTTCGACAGGGTTTTCACCCTCTCCAAACGAAATATCGTCCAGCCGCGCCACGGACATTTCCGCGTCAGCTTCCGCGCGCGAAAGTAATAGAAACAAGGCATACCGGGACTGGTAGAAATATCCAAGCGCGGATGCATTTGCCGAAAAGTCTTCCATCATTGAACCGTCCACAGGAATTGCCATTTACTGGCAGGTGAGCAAAACGGGGCAGAGACTACCACGCGAAAGCGATAAAGGCGAACTCGCCGAAAAATAGTTTTTCGCGCACCGATTGAACCCTGGTTTTGATTCGAAACGGCAGGTTTTGTACGATGCGCGCATGCCACATCCGACCGAAAGTCCGATCACGTTTCAGGCGCTTTACGACAGTCCGATTGTTCGCGTGCAGGATTATTGTTGCCGCATCGGCTGCGGCGGCCCTGGCGAGGAAGAACACGCTGACGGCAACCAAATCGTGTTGTTGCGGCACGGCGCATTCAGCAAGCACTTCGGGCGGCGAAGCGTGACCGCGGATGTCAATCAGGCAGTGTTTTTCTCTCAACATTCCACTTATCGCGTCAGTCATCCGGTGGATTGCGGAGATCGCGGGACTGTTTTCGCCCCTTCGCCGCGTGTGCTGAATGACATTGTTCGCGAACTCGATCCGGCAGTGGACGAACATCCAGAGCGGCCTTTTCCTTTCGTCACTGGGCCTTGCGATTCCGGCCTGTTCTGGCGGCACCGCGAATTGGTGCTGCGTCTGGAAGCCGCTGAGAGCGAGCCGTTGGAACCTCTCTGGGCGGATGTCACCGCGCTTCAACTTGCCGCCGATGTGCTGGAAAGTGCTTTTACACGGCACGGGCTGACCTCGCCTGCTGGCAAGCGCCGCCGGGAGGGCACGGATGCCGATCACGCCGACCGCGCCGAAGCCGCCAAGACTTATCTGGCAAGCCGTTTGTCCGAACGCGTCACGCTGGATGACATCGCCCGCGCCGTGGGGGCTTCTCCATTTCATCTGGCACGCGTCTTTCAGCAGCGAACCGGCTTGCCGGTGCATCGCTACCTGACGGGCCTGCGCCTGCGCGCCTCGCTGGAACGGCTGGCTGAGGGCGCAAATGATTTGACCGAGCTTGCGCTCGAACTTGGCTTTTCCAGCCACAGTCATTTCGCGGACACCTTTCGCCGCGAATTTGGCCGCACGCCTTCGGAAGTGCGCCGCATTGCCAGCCATCGCAGCCTGCGCGAAATGAGCAAGAATCTGGAAGTCTGATTTTTCCCGCCTTGCTACGATCCTTTCATCGAACACAGCCGCGCGGATAAATCGGCGCGGCAAAACCTATAACTCAAAACAGAAAGGACGTTTTATGAATACAACGAAATGCGTGGTTTGTGATTGGGACATCAATGACGGCGGAATCAAGGTCACGGTCGGCGGCAGGGAAATCACCGTCTGCTGTGACGACTGCGCGCAGAAAGCGGCGGAAGCGCCGGAAAAATACGCCGTCGCTGCGGGCTGATGAATTGTCCGTAAGAGCAGAGTTCAATTTGCGAAGCCTTCGGCGATTGCCAACGCGATCTCCCGATAGAGGCTTCGCATTTTTATTTCTCCAAACAGCCACAAGTTTTTTGCTTGCGTTGCGCCAATTGCCTACTTACGTTAGATTACCCGCCGCACGGGAACAAAACCATAAATTTGTAACCGCGCTCCATCCGCACCAGTCTGAAGCACACAACAGAACTAAATTTCATCACTCAACGAACTCGTAAACTGACCGAAGGAGTCACTTCATGAAACAGAGAAAGTTTTTTCTGACGCTGGTCTGCGTGTTGACGCTGGCAGTGTCAGGCCTTTCCATAGGATTGCTGGTTCACCCGAACCAGGTGCGCGCTTTTGATGGCGAAGCCTATGCGATCAAAGGCGCGACGATTGTCACTGTTACCGGCGCAACAATACA
The DNA here is from genome assembly GCA_021155085.1 of Heliomicrobium sp. GTDB lineage: Bacteria > Acidobacteriota > Blastocatellia > RBC074 > RBC074 > RBC074. The sequence goes on from JAJNQA010000003.1 coordinate 102,064, forward strand.
AAAAGGCACAGTGGTCATCCGGAATGGAATGATTGCGGCAGTGGGTGCGGATGTTTCGGTCCCTGCAGATGCGCGTGTCATTGATGGTACCGGACTGACGGTTTATCCGGGGCTGTTTGACGCTTACACGAGCTACGGCGTCCGGCAGGAAACGCCTGCACAAGGTGGGCAAGGACGCGGCGCAGCCGTGACCGATCCAGCGCAGTTTTTCCTGGCGCAAATGGCCGCCCCCGCAACCAGAGCAGGTTTGCTTCCCGAAGTTTCGGTCGTCGAGCAACTGCAAGTAACTGCAGACACTTTCGATGCCCAGCGTGCGGCCGGCATCACCACCGCTTTGACTGCGCCGCGTACGGGCGTCTTTCAAGGTCAAAGCGCGATCATCAACCTGGGCGATACGGCGGCGGAGAAGTTGATTCTGAAAGCGCCGGTTTCGCTCAATATTGGTTTTGGCGGCGGCGGACGAGGCGGCGGCGGCGGCGGTTATCCTGGATCCCTGATGGGCGTATTCGCTTTCCTGCGGCAGTCACTGATGGATGCGCAGCATTACCGCGAGGAATGGGATCGGTACAGCAAGAATCCGCGCGGGATGACGCGCCCGGAAGTGAACAAGTCGTTGGCGGCGCTTCAGCCGGTCATAAAGGGCGAAATGCCTGTGATCTTCAGCGTTAACACCGTGCGCGAAATGCAGCGCGCCGTTGATCTGGCCGCGGAATTCAATCTGAAGTATCTGATTGCCGGCGGAGCGCAAAGCTATCAAATCCCCGATTATCTGAAATCGAAAAACTCCACGGTGTTGCTCAGCCTGAGCTTCCCGCAGAAACCTGCCGGCTTGGACGATCCGGAATCCGAAAGCCTGCGCACGCTGCGCGAACGCGCCGATGCCCCGAAGGCCGCCGCTGCCTTGCACAAAGCAGGCGTGAAGTTCGCCTTTACTTCGGGCACGCTGATGCGCCCTGCGGACTTTCTGAGCAATGCGGCTCGAGCGATTGAAGCGGGCTTGCCGAAAGACGAAGCTTTGAAGGCGTTGACGATTTATCCGGCGGAAATCTTCGGGGTCAGCGAACAACTCGGCAGCGTTGAAAAGGGCAAGATCGCCAACCTGATCATTGCCAGCGGCGACATTTTTGCCAGGGACACAAAAATCAGACACGTCTTCGTGGATGGCAAATACTTCGTTCCGAAGGCGCCCGAAACACCGCAGCGACCGGGTGGGGCGTTGGGCGGACGCGGCGGACGCGGCGGCGCTCCCACAGGGGCTGCGCCAAACGACGGCGGAGTTGGCGAAAGCACCGGAAGTGGTTTGGCCGCTGGTTCGTGGACGCTGACAGTCAATTCGGAGCGCGGCGCAATGCAACTGACCGCCACGCTGCAACAAAACGGTGATGCCATCAGCGGCGCGCTGACGCTGCCTTTTGGCTCCGCGCCAATCACGAAAGGCTCTGTCAAAGGCAACGAGATTGAACTGGAGTACACCGTCACCACGCCAAACGGCCAGACGATGAACGGTACGATGAAAGGCAAAATTGAAGGCAGTTCAATCAGCGGCCAGATGGGAATGATGGGCCGCAATTCGGATTTCACCGGCACGAAAACGCCGAAGCAATGAGTCAACTGAAACGCGGACATTACGGTCCGCGTTTCATGGAGGAGAATACCTAATGAAAAGAATGATTCTGTTTTTCCTGCTCACTCTCGCGCTCAGCGTTTTCGCGCAGGCGCAAAATACAGGCGAAATCCTGATCAAAAATGCGACGATCATGACCGCCTCGCATGGCACGATTGAAAACGGCTCGATTCTCATCCGCGATGGCAAGATCGCCGCCGTTGGCAAAAATTCGGAGGTCAAAGCCGGAGCCAGCGCCAAAGTCATTGACGCGACCGGAATGTATGTCACTCCGGGATTCGTTGATTCTCACTCGCACACGGCGCTTGATGGCACGAACGAAGGTTCGTTGTCAGTGACGGCAATGGTGCGGATGGGCGATGTCGTCAACGATACGGACATCAATATCTACCGTCAATTGGCCGGCGGCATGACGACCATTCACCAATTGCACGGCAGCGCCAACGCCATTGGCGGCCAGAACTCAATCATCAAGCTGAAATGGGGCAAGCCGGTGACGGAGTTGAAGGTCGCCGACGCGCCGCGGACGATCAAATTCGCGCTCGGAGAAAACCCGAAGCGGTCGAATTCGCCCAGTCTGCCCGGGGCGACCCGCCGTTTTCCGGCCACGCGCATGGGCGTCGAAGAAACGATCCGCGAAGCCTTTACGCAGGGCCGCGAGTACATTCAAAAATGGGACCAGTACGAAATCGCCAAGAAACGCGGCGAAAACCCGCTCCCGCCCCGTCGCGACCTGAAACTGGAAGCAATGGCCGACATTCTGAAAGGCAAGGTTGACATCCACTCCCACTGCTACCGCGCCGACGAAATCGTTATGCTGATGCGGTTGTGCGAAGAGTTCGGTATTCGCGTCCACACCCTGCAACATACGCTGGAAGGTTACAAAGTCGCGCCCGAAATCGCCAAACACGGCGCTTCGGCTTCCATCCTGCCCGATTGGTGGGCGTACAAGATGGAAGCGTACGACGCCATTCCTTTTAACGCCGCGGTAATGGCCCGGCGCGGCATCGTTGTCTCCATACATTCCGACAGCAACGAACACGCACGCCGCTTTTACCAGGAAGCGGGCAAAATGATGAAGTACGGCGATCTGACCGAAGAAGAAGCACTGCGATTGGTAACGCTCAACCCGGCGATTCAGATTCGTCTGGATAAACGCATTGGCAGCATTGATGTCGGCAAAGACGCCGATCTGGTGCTTTTCAACGGTCATCCGTTCAGCGTGTACTCGCGCCCGGAAGTGACGATGATCGAAGGGCAGGTTTACTTCGACCGGAAGCAGGACCTGGAAATGCGCGAGAAGCTGACCGCTGAGAAAAAGGCGCTGATTGAAAAAGAGAAACGGATGCCTGGCGTTGCACAACCAACGCAAGCAGGGCCGCCAATTTTCCCAACCTGGGCAGATGATGAACTGGACGGCCATTTCCACAGCGGTACGCCGCGCAAGATCAAGCGGTAATGATGGAGAAAAGCATGCTGAAAAAACTGATTCAAATTGTTCTGCCCGCAATGCTGCTGGCGATTCCTGTGCTGGCGCAGTCGAAATCTGAACAGGGAACTTACGCGATTCGCAACGCGAAAATCATCACCGTCACCGGGGCGACAATTGAACGCGGCACGGTCGTTATTAAAAACGGCAAGATCGAGTCTGTTGGCGCCAGCATCGCGGTTCCCAAGGATGCCAAAATCATTGACGCCACCGGCTTGTCGGTTTATCCGGGACTGATTGATTCCAACACCTACCTCGGTTTGTCCGAAGTCGGACAGGGCGCGCCAGGCACGGTGGATACTACTGAGCTTGGTGATTTCAATCCCAACGCAAAAGCTCTGACTGCGGTCAATCCGGGCGGCGAACTGATTCCAGTCGCGCGGATGAACGGCGTGACGACGGTCTTGACCTGTCCAATGGGCGGGTTGATTTCCGGTCAGTGCGCGTTGCTGAATCTGGATGGCTGGACGCAATACGACATGAAATTGCTCTCTCCCGCTGCGATGCGCGTGAATTACCCGACGGCTGGTTTTGGCGGGCGGGGCGGCGGTTTCTTTGCCGCCCTTGTTGGCGGAGCATCTGACCAGCAACGTCAGCAGCGCGAACGCCAGATCGAATCGCTGAAAAAGAAGTTTGAAGATACGCAGGCTTATGCCCAGGCCAGGGAAGCTTCGGCGAAGGATAAAAGCCTGCCGCCGCGCGCGATTGATCTTGGATTGGAAGCCATGATTCCGGTGGTCAAGGGCGAAGTTCCCATTGTCGTTTACGCCAATGGCGAAAAAGAAATCAAGGGCGCACTCGAATTGGCGGACAAGTACAAACTGAAGCTCATCATTTCTGGCGGCGACAGCGCGATTAAATTGGCGAAGGAGCTGAAAGAAAAGAACATACCGGTGATTCTGGGTGGCGTGCTGGAACTGCCCGGTAGCGAGGATTCAGCCTACGACGAGTCGTATGCCCGCGCCGGAGAACTGGCCAAAGCCGGCGTGAAGGTCATTTTGACGACTTCCGACGACCCGGCTGATGTGCGCTTGCTCCCGTATCACGCGGGCACGGCGGCGGCGTTCGGCTTGCCGAAAGAAGAAGCTTTGAAAGCCGTCACGATCTATCCCGCGCAAATCTTCGGCGTGGACAAAGTGATCGGCAGCATTGAAGCCGGCAAATTGGCCAATCTGGTGATCACTGACGGCGATATTCTTGAGCTTCGCACGAAGGTCAAACACTTGTTTATTGCCGGTCGCCCGGTGGATATGACGAACAAGCACACGCGGCTGTACGAGAAGTACAAAGACAGGCCATAGCTGCTGAAACAAGCTTTCACGCAAAGCCGCCAGGACGCAAAGAATTCTTTTTCTTCGTTGCGTCCTGGCGGTTTTGCGTGAAAGGAATTGCTTCCTGTTACTCATTGATGATGAGCAGCGGAGTTGCTGAGCCGCCGCCCGCGGTAACATTCAGCAACGCGGACGATGACAATCGAATGCCCGCGCCTTCCACTTCCTCCCCTGCCCAGGTGTAGGGATCGAAATCCACATAGCGATCTTCAAATTTCACTTCGCCGTTGATCAGTGTCGGGAAAGACTGTTGCAGAACTTCGACGCGCTCCTGCAGGACAAACGATGCGCCGAGCGCGTCGTCAATCGCCTGTTGCCATTTCTCATCAGTGCATTCCCAACCCAGTGTGACGCCGCGCCCGCCATAATCGCCATTGGGTTTCAGCACCAATTGATCACGGTGCAGGATGGCGAATTCCAGCAGATCAACCTTGCGCCCTCGATAAGTGGTGTGGCCTTCGCGCAGCTTTCGGGTCCACGGAATGTGGCGGCGCAGTGCGGCAGTTTCTTCCGGCGTGAAGATGTGCTCATTGGCCGGATCGTCGAGCAATGCGAACGTCGCTTTTTTGAAGAGCATTTGCACGCGAAACGAATTGGCGACGCAGACCGAACGGTCGCGCACCGCACGGATCAGCGGATGATTCAATCCGCATCGCTCCATCAATTCGCCGGTCACGACTCGTTTGTAGACCAGATTGATCTGGAAGTCTCCGGCGCGCAGCCAGCCGCCGCGATAGTCCAGTTCGCGCGGATCAACAATGATTGTCGGGTAGCCTTGTGATTCGAAGTATTGCCGGCAGATTTCAAACTCGGCGCGGGTCTGCACTTCATTCCAGTCCACAATAGCTATGCGTGGCTGTTCCTGCACCATCCATTTGCCCCACTCGCGGTAACAGTTGAGCAGCGTTTGCAGAAGCTGCCCGCGAATCCCGATGCGGCGCACAGGGAATCGTTGTGCGAATTCCCGAAGGACGTTCATCTCCAAAAAGATTTCGCTCAATACATCGCCGTACAGCAGCCCCCCGGGCGAATCGGCGTTGTATTCGACAAAGCTGAAATCGCCGCGCGAATCCAGAAAGGCATCCAGCCTGCCGCTGGCGTCCGGCGCGCTGAATCCCGGATCAATCGCCACGATCTGCTCTTCTTCCGAAGTCAGATCGAGTTCGGCCCGCAGTGCCGCGTCGGCCATCAATGCCTGGCCCAGCCGTTCAATCGCCGACAAGACCCATGTCGAATCGCGCTTGATGTCTCCGTATTGCGCTTCGCCGATAAACATCGGTCGAAGGACGGAGCAAATCGGCCGCGAGCCAAAAGTGAGGTCATGTTTTGCCGTTCCGCTGAGCAGTTTTTGGATCGCGTCTTCCAGTCCGGAACCGTAGAGTAGTGAATGGTAGTGTTCGATGGCGTCTGAAATCATTGGTCAGAATAAGAGGAAGAGCCGTCTTGTCCGCAGTCTGGCGATGAGGAATGATCCGCGCCGCCGTCATGGGAAGAAGAATAGTCAGGTTCGCATTTCCGTGATGTGTTTTCGTCAGGTTCGCAGGGCTGTGGTGGAAAAGATTCGCCTTGCCCGCCGCCGCCCGGAAGCTGGCCTTGTTCGGCGTCAATTCTGTATTCAATCGCTTTTTGCATGTCTGGGCGGATGAACTGATCGAATCCCATCATGGCGTTGCCGATCAGGCCGCCGCCTTGTCCGAGGGATTCTTCATACTCTTCCTCGGTCATTTCGGCGCGTTGGCGGTTGACATTGGCCAGCCAGTGCTGCAACGCCAGCAAGGCGCCGCCGGCGATGACCAGCCCCACGAGGGTAATTATTACGTCGTTCATAACCGTCTCCGATGAAGTGAATCTTGGCTCAATTGAAAGCCTGCCGTATATTACACCGGCTTTATCACAAGGTGCGATGCTGTATTCATCGTCATCATCTCAAAGTAAAAAGGTCAAAGTAAAAAGGAAAACGCAGTGAGCATTCGTAACGCAGTCATTCCCGTCGCCGGTCTTGGCACACGCCTGCTGCCGGCCACCAAATCGCAACCCAAGGAAATGCTGGCCGTCGGCAAAAAACCGATCGTGCAGTACATCGTCGAAGAACTTCACCTTTGCGGCATTGAACGGGTGTTGTTTGTCACAGGGCGCGGCAAATCTTCCATCGAAGACCATTTCGATGACGATCCTGATCTGATCCGCACGCTTCGTGAAACCGGCAAGGAGGATTTGCTTCAGGAGCTCGAGTACGAGCGGATGGGAGTCCATTTCCTGTACACGCGGCAGCGGCAACAACGTGGCCTGGGCGATGCGGTTTTGTGCGCGGAACATTTCACCGAAAGCGAGCCTTTTGTCGTTGCCCTGGGTGATTCCATCATCGGGCGGCACAAGCCATCGCTGATCGTCCAGCGGCTGACGGAGGCATTTGAAGAACACAACGCCGCCTGTGCCATCGCGGTTGAAACCGTGCCCATGGATCAGGTTTCGATGTACGGCATTGTCAAACCGGCCACCGATACTGACGTTTTCGAGATTACTGATTTGATCGAAAAGCCCAGGCGTGAAGAAACGCCCAGCAATCTGGCCATTGCCGGACGCTATGTGTTCGCGCCTGCGCTGTTTGACGCCATCAAACGCACGGGGTTTGACCATCGCGGCGAAATTCAGTTGACCAACGCGATCCGGTTGATGCTTCAAAAAGGCATGAAGATTGTCGGCGTGCGCCTGCCGCCCGAAGAAAAACGCTACGACATCGGCAACTTTGAAAGCTACTTTGAAACCTTTGTCGAATTCGCGCTGACCGATCCGGAACACGGCGAAAAACTGCGCCAGCACGTCAAAGAATTATTGGGAAGGACATAGACAGGATTCAGAAGATTCAGCAGGATAAGAAACAATCCTGAAAATCCTGTTTGCTTGAGAGGAGATGTCTGGTGAGAATCTTTAAGACAAAAGCCTATGCGCGCGCCGGTTTGATCGGCAATCCCTCGGACGGCTACCACGGCAAAACGATCAGTTTGATCGTCAGAAACTTCTCGGCCAATGTCGTCATTTACGAATGGCCGCAGCTCGAAATCATCCCCACGCGGCAGGATCATTGCCGTTTCGACAGCATCGAAGAGTTTTTACATGACACGCGGCTCAACGGATATTACGGCGGGTTGCGGCTGGTCAAGGCATCCATCAAACGCTTTGCCGAATATTGCCAGGGGCACAACATCAGACTGGCGAACGAAAATTTCTCGCTTCGCTACGATTCAAACATTCCACGTCAGGTCGGTCTGGCCGGGTCCAGCGCGATTGTCACCGCGACGATGCGGGCGCTGTGCCGGTTTTATGACGTGTCAATCTCCAAGGAGATTTTACCGGGCCTGATTCTCTCGGTCGAACGCGATGAACTCAGCATCGGCGCTGGTTTGCAGGACCGCGTGGCGCAGGTTTACGAAGGCCTGGTTTACATGGATTTCGACAAGCGGTTCATGGCCGAGCACGGCCATGGGATCTACGAGCCGCTGGAAACAGGCTTGTTGCCGCCGGTTTATATTGCCTATCAGACTGAACTGGCCGAATCGTCCGATGTTTTTCACAACGATATTCGAAAGCGTTACGACAGCGGTGATCAACAGGTGATTGATGCCATTACACTGATTGCCGATCTGGCCGGGCAGGCCCGCCAATGTTTGTTGGATCGGGATTATGACGAATTGGCGCGGCTGATGAACCTGAACTTCGACACGCGGCGGACGATTTACAACCTGAATCCAAAACACATCCGAATGGTGGAACTGGCGCGCGAAATCGGCGCTTCCGCCAAATTTGCAGGCTCCGGCGGTTCGATCATCGGCACGTACAAGGACGAGGGCATGTTTGAACGATTGAAGAAAGCTTTTGAAGCCGAACGCTGCGCGGTAATCAAGCCCATCATTAAATAAAGTCTGGAAACGAACGCGATGAGTGAAACAAAATTCCGTCTCAGTTGCTCTTCCTGTGGCGCAACGTTTTTTTCACCCGACCGCCGCGCGCGGTCTTGCCCGAAATGCGCCAGGAAAAAGGGAGCGGGTCAGCCGCAACCTTCCATTCAACGGCCCGCAGGTTTGCCGGGCGACACACCGCGCAGGCCGCTGTTGCCACTTCTGGCAAAACCCCTGCCGAAAGAGAAGCTGCCCAAGCGTGCTGCGAAAGCAATCGAGTTGACGCCGGAGTTGACCGAGCGAATCCAGCAGATTTATCAGGAGAAGTACGCTGGCATGGAAGTGGTTCGGAAAGATGTCGTCGCCAAAATCTCCGATGAATTATGGGTCGCACGCAATGTGGTTTCCAAAAACCTGCCCAGCTTTTTTCCACGGAAAGCTGACGTCCCGCCCGAGGTAAAAGCGCGGATCATTGAAGCTTATAAAGGCTATGTCGAACGTGGCGAGCGGCCCGAAGGCGGCAGAAGAAAGACCATCGCCAATCTGGTTGGCATTTCATTTGGTCGGGTGCGCGACATCGTTTACGAATACTCACTTTCGGAATTTCGCAAATCAGCGATTCCGGAACCCACGCGTGAACAACACTTCCAACTCGAAAAGCTGTTCTGGGTGGAGATGGATGCCCCGCGCTATCACTGGAATGAGCTGCCGGAAAAGCTGGCGGAACTTTCCGGACAATATACTCCCTGGCAGGTATTGCGATGGCGTGACATATTGTTCGACGAGGAAGAGAGATTTGCCAATGTCCCGGCGGTCGAGCCGGGAATCGAGGCAAAGATTCTGGATGCCTACAAACAATATCTGGCTGCGCCCAAGCCGCCGGAAGCAGGCCTGCATGTGCACATTGCGCAGCAAATTGGTGGCGTCACGGCGAAGCAGGTACACATGGTGCTGCAACATTACAGAAACCAGCGGCGAGCCATGTATCCAGCCAAGTATTCGTTAGAATAGGCAGGAGCGAACATAATGCGTTATTGGTTGATGAAATCCGAACCGACCTCGTTTTCGATTGACGATCTGGCAAAGGCGCCAAAAAAGACCACCTGCTGGAGCGGCGTCCGCAACTATCAGGCGAGAAACTTCATGCGTGACATGGAAACCGGGGAGCAAATCTTCTTCTACCATAGCAGCGTCGAACCGCCATCCATTGTCGGCATCGCCGAAGTCGTCAAAAAAGCCTATCCCGATCATACGGCGCTTGATCCGAACGATCATCATTTCGATCCGAAAGCCTCGCTGGCCAAACCGATCTGGGAAATGGTGGATATTCGATTGGTCAGAAAATTCGCCGAGCCGCTCAGCCTGGAAGAACTTCGCGGTGTTGCCGCTTTGCAGAACATGGAACTGTTGCGGCGCGGCTCGCGGTTATCCGTGCAGCCCGTGACCGCCGCTGAGTGGAAAGCCGTGGAAAAACTCGCGGAAAAGAAAGCAAAACGGAAAGGCTGAAAGATGGGGAAGACGACAATGTCGAAGGAAATTCAATTCTCGCCGCAACTCTTCGAGTTCCTGCAGGAACTCAAGGCGAACAACAACAAAGAATGGTTCGAGGCGAACCGCAGCCGCTATCTGGAATTCGTCCGCGACCCGATGCTGGCTTTCATCGCGGCATTCAGGCCGCGGCTGGCGAACATCAGCCCCTACCTGATCGCCGATCCGAAATCGAATGGCGGTTCAATGTTGCGAGTGTATCGCGACCTGCGCTTTTCAAAATCGAAAGAGCCCTACAAGGCAATGGCGGCTGCTTATTTCTGGCACCAATCGGGCAAGGATAATCTGCCCGGTATTTATTTGCATCTGGAGAACGATCACCGTTTTCTCGCCATTGGCCTCTGGCGTCCTTCGCCGGTCATTCGCGGACAAGTCACCGACGCCATTGCCAACCGGCCAGACGATTGGAAGCGCGCGATTTCAGAGCGCCAATTCAAGGCCAAACTCGAATTTACCGGCGAATCGCTCGCCCGATTGCCGAAGCAATACGATCCTGCTCATCCGTTTGCCAAAGATCTTCAGCGCAAGGATTTCATCGTCCAGGCGATGTTCACGACGCAGCAAGTCTGCTCCAGGGATTTCCTGGACCGTGTCGAAAATCTTTGCCAGTTAGCCAGGCCGATGATGGGATTTCTGACAACGGCGGCCGGGTTGAAGTGGTAAGCCCTCATTATCGGTTCCTTGATAATGAGGAATTGCCGCTGGCAGCCGCAAGCTTTATCGAGAGACAATGCCCCTCGTGTTTCGATGAGTCAGAGTGCATGTATTTATTTTCGAACAGGTCCCCGCATTTGGGGCGGTTTCTGTGCTATAGTCGCGCCAGTTGAAATATCACCTCTTTGGTTTAGTGAATCAGTTCCGTGCCTTCCGTCAAAAGACTGCAACGAGCTTTTCCTTCGATTTCAAAGTTTGGTCAATTCTTCAACGCGAGCCTTTTCTTCCAGGCATCAACGGCGATGCGCCTTCAACCGTGACCGGCGCTATTAGGCTTGGAGATTCGGCGATTACCAACGTTAAGAAGCCACTCGTTGATTCGGGTGTCGGGCGAGATAAATGGAAACCGTTCCCAAAACTCATTCGACCGCTTCGATAAAATTGAGAGGAAAATCAAATGTCAGTCAAACTTTATGTCGGAAACCTGTCTTTCAGCACAACGGAGCAGGACTTGCAGGATCAATTTAGTCAATATGGCCAGGTCAGCTCCGCGAGCCTGATCACTGATCGTGAGACAGGCCGTTCGCGCGGATTCGGGTTTGTCGAACTGGATTCCAAAGAAGCTGCTCAAACTGCGATTGAAGGTCTGAATGGAAAAGATCTCGATGGCCGGGCACTCACTGTCAATGAAGCCAAACCTCGGGAAGACCGTGGCGGAAGCCGTGGCGGCGGACGCGGTGGCTTCGGTGGCGGCGGCAGCCGCTACTAAGCCCGCTCCCCCATAATTGTCAGACATTACAGGCCGGAAAAATTTTTCGTTTTGACGAGAATATTTTCCGGCCTGTAGCGTTTTCCGCGCACCCCGAAAGCTGCCAGGCATCTGACACCATTTCTGATGTCTTGAGAGTCATTTATCGGATCACATTCTCCGCAAAAACGCGCAACCAATTTTTTCCCAAGTCGTACATCCGCCTGTCTGACCTGACCACCTGCAAACAATCCGAATTCGTAACTGCTCAGCCCAGTCTGCGAGCAAGCAGACAGACGAGCAAAAGAGTTTAGCGTAAAAAGCAAGCATGTTGAGTCGCGAAGAAATCAAAGCCGTTTACGATCAGGGCCCGGACGCAGTGATTGCGCTGGTCGA
>JAJNQA010000005.1 GCA_021155085.1 Heliomicrobium sp.
TCGACCAGCGCAATCACTGCGTCCGGGCCCTGATCGTAAACGGCTTTGATTTCTTCGCGACTCAACATGCTTGCTTTTTACGCTAAACTCTTTTGCTCGTCTGTCTGCTTGCTCGCAGACTGGGCTGAGCAGTTACGAAAAAAATTGATGATCTTTATAACCTCAGATCAGAGTTGGTACATGGCAACACGAATCTCGTAAATAAGAAGGTCTATTTGGGGCACTTACGAGAGGCCCGCGAACTGGCTAGAAAAGTCACATTATGGTTTCTTGAATTCTTGAGTAACATAAAGCAAGAGTTACCCAAGAACGAACCTGATGGCCAGTACCCTTCGCGAGAAGACATAATCGCAGTCATAGATTTGCTTTCAAACGACAAGCTAAACATAAGGAATGTTAAATTGGTTCTAGGTGTCTTACATTCTGGAGCAGAGGAGTCCATCTGAAAGCAATATGGCTATGAAACGAGCATTTCTGTTTGCGCCGCTCTGCCTTTCACTCGCGATGGGCGAAAGCATTCTTGTCCGGTCCAGCGTTCCAAGATTGTTCGCCGCCTGGCAGCAGGGCGGCAGCCCTTCCTTCCAGAGCGCAAACGTTGGCGATGAACGCGAGGTTGGCGGCGTCAAGCTCCGCTGGTGTCCGCCGGGGCGCTTTGTGATGGGAAGTCCTGCGAATGAGCCGGAGCATCGCCCCGACGAAGCGCAGGTCGAAGTCCGATTGACCAAGGGCTTTTGGATGGGCAAGTACGAAGTGACGCAAGGGCAGTGGAAGCGTTTGGTCGGCGAATTTCCGCAGCCGCAGCCAACAGGCGAAGGGGACGAGTTTCCTGTCGTTTGGGTGAGTTACGTTGAAGCCGAAGCGTTTTGCCAAAAGCTGACCGCGCTGGGGCACAAGTCCGGCGAATTGCCGAAAGACTGGGAGTTTCGCTTGCCGACCGAAGCGCAGTGGGAATATGCCTGCCGCGCCGGAACCACGACCGCGACTTCGTTCGGCAATACATTCACCGGCACGCAGGCGAACTTTCTGGGTAGCAAACCCTACAACGGTTCCGAAGTCAGCCCGGCGTTGAATCGGGCGACGCCGGTCGGCAAATACCCGGCGAATGCCTGGGGCCTGCACGATATGCATGGCAACGTCTTTGAATATTGCCGCGATTGGTATCACATGCAGTTGCCCGGCGGAGACGATCCCGATCTGTCCACGCGCAAGGGCGTGGCGAACCGCGACGGCACATTTTCCCGCGTTCGCCGGGGCGGAGCCTGGAACGACGAAGGAAAGTATCTGCGGTCGGCTTTTCGGTTGCGGTACGAACCTGAAAGACGATCCGACCACATCGGCTTTCGCGTCGTTGCCGTGCAACGAAATCACTGATCTTGGCTAAAACTGCTGTTTAATAGGAGGACTTTATGGCGGAACCAAAAACAAAACAGACGGCTGCTTCCGTGGAAGATTTCATCAACGCGGTCAAGGACGAAAACGTTCGCGAAGATTGCTGGGCAGTGGTCAAACTGATGCAGGATGTGACCAAAGCCGAGCCGAAAATGTGGGGGGCCAGCATCGTCGGCTTCGGTGTTTACACGTACAAATATGCCAGCGGGAAAACGGGCGATTGGCCGTTGATAGGATTTTCTCCGCGCAAGCAAAATCTGACGCTGTATGTCATGGCAGGGTTTGACGGCTATGACGAATTGATGGAAAAGCTGGGCAATTTCAGTTGCGGCAAATCCTGCATTTACGTCAAGCGGCTTTCCGACCTGCACCTGCCGACGCTGAAAAAACTCATTACCGCTTCCGTCAAACACTTGCGCAAGACGTATCCGCCGGAAAAGAAATAAGCCGCGAAAAAAATGCCAATGGAAAACGAATCCATTCAGCATAGATTTACTGACGCGCTCAACGCGCTGGTCGGGCAGGTGAAGGAAGACCGCGCCGTTCTGGCGGCCATTCTCTGCGGCAGCCTGTCACATGACGCAGTGTGGGCAAAGTCCGATATTGATCTGGTGCTGGTGACGGTTGATGACAAGAAGGTGGAATCCGGCGGCCTGTCGCTGTACGCGGACGGCGTGAACATTCACGCGCTGCTTTTATCGCGCACGGAATTCCGCAAGACGGTCGAAGGTTCCGCCAGCCAGTCGTTCATGCACTCCTTTCTGGCCAAAGGGCGGCTGCTTTACACGCACGATCAGACGATTGCCGATCTTTGCGCCCGCCTGCAACCCATCGGCGAACGCGATACGAAGGTGCAGTTACTGCGGGCGGCAACCGGCGCTTTGCCGGCAATTTACAAGGCGCACAAGTTTTTCCTGACGCGCGGCGATCTGGAGTACACCGCGCTGTGGATTCTTTCCGCCGCGAGTTCGCTCGCCGCAATCGAAGTCATCGGCGCGCGCTTGCTGGCCGACCGCGAAGTCATTCCTCAGGCGATGAAGCTGAATCCGGCATTTTTCAAAATCATTTACGTTGATCTGCTCAATGCCAAAAAGACAAAGAAAAATGTGCAGGCGGCGCTTGATGCGGTGGATGGCTACGTCGCGGAGCGTGCGGCGAAGCTGTTCGCTCTGGTGATTGAACATCTCCGCGAGGTTGGCGAAGCGCGGTCCTGCACCGAAATCGAGGATCACTTCAAACGAAACTTTAATGTGGAATGCGTGACCACGGCGTGCGAATACCTGGCGGATCAGGGCTTGATCGGCAAGGCTGCAACGCCGGTGCGATTGACCAGGAAGAGCAACGTCGAGGTACAGGAACTCGCCTTCTTTTTTATGGGGGAACCACCGGATGGCTTCTGAAGCAGGACTGAAACTGAAAGTTCTTTTTATTGGCAACAGCTTCACCGCCCGGAATAACCTGCCCGAACTGGTCGCGCAACTGGCCGTAGCGCGCGGCCATCAGTTTCAGCATCAACTGATTCAGGCGGGGGGCGCATCGCTGCGAATGCACTGGAACAAGGGCGAGGCGCAAAAGGCAATTGAGCAATCAGCCTGGGACTATGTGGTGTTGCAGGAGCAAAGCACGCTGCCGGTGAAAAATGCGCTGCGTTTCCACGAAAACGTCCGTCTTTTTGATCAAGCGATTAAGGCTGCCGGGGCGAAGACCGCCTTATATCTGACGTGGGCGCGCCAAAACGCGCCGGAGACGCAAGCCGCGCTCACCGACGCCTACATCAGCATCGGAGAAGCACTTGGCGCGAAGATCATTCCCGCCGGAATCGCCTGGCAGAACTTCATCGGCCAGCATGCCGCTCCCTTGTTGCACGATAAAGATATGAGCCATCCCACGCTCGCCGGTTCCTATCTCGCGGCATGCCTGTTTTTCGCCGCTTTGTTTGGCGAAAGCCCTGCCGGAGTTGTCAGCGACCTGAAGGGACTGTCGCAAGCAGACGCAGCACTGCTGCAAAAGACTGCGTGGACGACCATAAAACCCGTCCGGCGCGCAAAGACGAATCGTGACGAGGGACGGTAAGTCGCATTATTTTCTGAGAGGAAGAAACCACACGATGGCCTCCAAAGTGGCCGCGAAACGGCTTGGAAAGAAGGCAGCGTCTGCGACAGTCCCATCCAAAAAGACCGGGCGGCAGGCAAGCCAACGGACTGTCGCGCGCACAACAATCGCCGTGCAGGGCGCGCGAGTGCATAACCTGAAGAACGTCTCGATTGAGATTCCGCGCGACAGCCTGGTGGTGGTGACCGGCTTGAGCGGGTCGGGCAAATCGTCATTGGCGTTCGATACGATTTATGCCGAAGGCCAGCGCCGTTACATGGAATCGCTATCGAGTTTTGCCAAACGCTTTATCGCGCAGGTGTCGAAACCTGACGTGGATTTTATCTTTGGCTTGTCGCCGGTGATTTCCATCGAACAGAAAACCATTGGCAACAATCCGCGTTCGACCGTCGGCACGATGACGGACATCGCCGGCTATCTGAATCTGCTGTTCGCGACCATTGCCCAGCCGCATTGCCCGCGCACCGGCGAACCATCGCCCAGCCGCTCTGCCAATCAAATCCTGGAAGCCATTTTGTCGCTGCCGGAAGGCACGGAAATCGAATTGCGCGCGCCGGTCTTCAAGGTGTATGGCGAAGAACTGGATTTCGTCTTCACCGAACTTCGCAAGAAAGGCTGCCGGCGGCTGATTGTTGACGGCAAGCCGGTGGACATTTCCGCCGAAGTCGAACTGGACGAATCGAAGGTTCGGGATATGGAGGCGGTGGTGGATCGGTTCGTCGTCAGCCGGAAGCATGAAAAAGCGATCAAGGCCGGCATCGCCGCTACGCTGTTGGTCGGCGATGGCCTGATGCAGATTCACATTCTGAAAGGCGCGGGCAAGGCCGAGGCGGAACGTTTTTATAAAGCGACGTGCAGCGCGACCCATCATTTCGTTTACGGCGACATTCAGCCGGATTACTTCATGTTCAACAATCCGGAAAGCGCTTGCCGGACTTGCGGCGGACTGGGTGTTTACAAACTGACGCACCCGGAGTTGCTTGTTCCCGATCCGCAGCGAAGCATTCGCGGCGGCTGTTTTGTCCGCGAAGCTTTCAACTACAAGCCAGAAAACTGGAACGGACGAATCATGTACAGTCTGTCGCTGGTGCTGGGATTCTCGCTCGATACCCCCTGGGAGAAGCTTCCCGAAGCGGTGCGCCACGCGATCCTGTACGGCATTGAAAAGAAGATCAAGATTACCATCCCACCAGACGCGAAGCTCAGCCGTGAAGAATCGGAAAAACATGCGAGGCAGGAAATTGGATATGGCGGAATTGCGCGGCATATCGAACGGAATTACCGCCGCTACCGGCAGCGCGGCGAAGCCAGTTCCGGCATGGAAGCCTGGCTGGACAAGGTGATGGTCGAACACATCTGTCCGGACTGCAACGGCGCGCGTATTCGCGCAACCCGGCTGCTGTTCACCATTGCGGCCAAAACCATTCACGATGTCGGCCAGATGAATTTCGACGAACTGTATGTTTTTCTTGGCACGGTCAAACCGGCGGGGCGCGGCGCGGATGCGGGGCGGCAAGTGCTGGGCGAAATCCGGGGCCGGGTGGAATTGCTGCTGGGCATTGGGCTGGATTACCTGAACTTCAACCGCCGTTCCGGCACGCTGTCGGGCGGCGAATCGCAGCGCATCCGTTTGTCCACACAGATTGGGTCGGGTTTGATGGGCATGCTGTACGTGCTGGATGAACCCAGCATCGGCCTGCATCCGAAAGACAATGTGAAGATGATCGCGACGCTGGAACGGCTGCGGGACATCGGCAACACGGTGATTGTTGTCGAACACGACGAAGACACGATCCGCGCCGCCGATCACGTGATTGAAATGGGCATCGGCGCGGGCATTCACGGCGGCAATGTGGTGGCGCAGGGAAAACTTGAAGACGTGCTTGCCTGCGAGGCTTCGCCGACCGGGCAGTTCCTTTCGGGCAAACGCTCCATTGCGATGCCAAAACAGCGGCGCCAGGGCAACGGCAAATCGCTGGTGGTGCGAGGCGCGCGCGAAAACAATTTGAAATCGGTGGACGTGGCGTTCCCGCTCGGCATGATGGTCGCGATTACCGGCGCTTCCGGCTCCGGCAAAAGCACGCTGATCAACGAGATTCTCTACAAAGCCTTGTGGAAAAAGCTGGAAGACACGCGCACGCTGCCGGGCCAGCACGATGGCGTTGACGGCCTGGAACACGTTCACAAAGTCGTCAACATTGACCAATCGCCAATCGGACGCAACAGCCGGTCAAATCCCGCGACGTATATCGGTTTTTACGACACGATCCGCGACCTGTTCACGCGCGCGCCGCTCGCGGTCGAACGCGATTACAAACCGGGCCGCTTTTCCTTCAACGTCAAAGGCGGGCGCTGCGAAGAATGCCAGGGCGAGGGCGCAATCACCACGCAGCTTTATTTCATGCCGGATGTCGAAGTGACTTGCGGCGCGTGCAAAGGGGCGCGGTTCAACAGCGAAACGCTCGAAGTCACGCTGCGCGGCAAAACCATTGATGACGTGCTGAACATGTCGGTCGAGGAAGGTGTGACATTTTTCAAAGGCGAACCCGCCATCGGCAAAAAGATCGAAGTGCTGAATGATCTGGGATTGGGCTACCTGACGCTGGGCCAGTCGGCCACCACGCTTTCCGGCGGCGAAGCGCAGCGCATCAAGATCGCGACGGAACTGAGCAAACTGCAACGGGCGAAACACACGGTCTACATCCTGGACGAGCCGACCACGGGGTTGCACCTGGCGGACATCGAGCGGCTTCTGGAATCGCTGAACCGGCTGGTGGACGCCGGACATTCAGTGCTGTTGATTGAACATCACCTGGACGTGATCAAAACCGCCGACCACGTGATTGACCTGGGACCGGAAGGCGGCCACGCGGGCGGCGAAGTGGTGGTCGCTGGCTCGCCGGAAGACACCGCGGCGTGCAAACGCTCCCACACAGGTCGCTTTCTGAAGGCGCACTTGCGAATGTGACGGTCTGCTTTTCCATGAGGGTTGCACGGCGTGAAGCTTTGCTGTTTTATTTGCTTGGATGAAATTCGAGGTTATCAGCCCAATTCTGGAGATAGAAGTTATTGCGAGTGGTGGTGGAGTTGATGCTCGCACATACCTGCGTAAGGCGTATGGCCGCGGACGCTGGCGAAAGCTCAAAGGAATTGCCACGGTATTGTTGGCGAACGGGACTCAACGTAAAGTCGAGTTGCATTGGTATGAAGCCCACCGAATCGGGAAACGAGACCTGAAGATCAAAAGTTACCTGGACTAAATATGAAACAACCAACCAAGCCATTTGCTCTATGCGTGGATAACACCGACTACAAGGCGTCGCTCATTCCGGGCAAGGTCTACAAGATCATCCCTGATCCG
Source organism: Heliomicrobium sp. (assembly GCA_021155085.1). Lineage (GTDB taxonomy): Bacteria > Acidobacteriota > Blastocatellia > RBC074 > RBC074 > RBC074. Next base: position 6,863 of record JAJNQA010000005.1, read on the forward strand.
AAAGCCGCCAAGGATGATTTCGTGCGTATCGTTGATGAAAGCGGTGAGGACTACCTGTATCACAAGAGTTATTTTCTCTTCGTTGATTTTCCGCCTGTAATTAAGAAACAAATACTCGCATTGATACACCCCAGTTGATGCGGTTTCGGATATTGAAATCTGTTTCGCTGATTTGCGGGAGTCGCTTTATGGTGACGATTGAACAACTGGCTGAAGCTGCGCTCGATGGGAAAAGCCTGCTGCTACGCAGCTTGACGCAAGATTTCTTGCGAGAATATCCGAGCTTGAACGAGTATCCGAAGCCACTGACGAATGACTTGCGCCTGCTGGCCGCTGCTGCTTCGCTGGTGGAATTTTTTGCGTTGCGTTTGCGCCAAGCGCCGCCTCCATGGGCGAAAGATGTCGGCGCCTTGCCGGAACCGATTCACTTGCTCAAAGCCGCCGCAAACATGAGGCGACTGCGAGAACTGTGTGAAACCGAAGCGCCGGAGCCTTTGCTCAAGCGGGGCTTTTATGCGCCGCCGAATTTTCTGGAATTTGCTTGAAGCCAAAGGAATCACAACGATTATCCCGTCCACCAATCTTCAATGACAGCGAAGAGCTATTCTCCATAAAACCTCGCCTGTGTATGTCAATTGAAGAGAAACTCGTTGTAGCAATTGAACGTGAAAAGCGACTGATTAGTGCGCAACCGGATGTTGGCATTGAGGCGGCATAGAAAGTCGTTGAATTGGAGGCGCAGGAAGAAATTGAATGGGTGCTGGCGAGCGGACTTGTAAGGCCCCTGTATGGCAGACCGAACTCGGCACAGATTGTCCCCCATTCATTACCCCGGTAAGATGCACATCACTATGGCAATTGCACATTCAAAACTGACAGCAGAGGGGCAGATTTCAGTGCATGCTGAGATTTGTCGGAAGCTCGGGATTAGTCCAGGCTCAATATTGGAATGGGGCGATGACGAGGAGAAGATCGTCGTCCGTCGCGTGGGCATCTACACATCAGAGGATGTGCATCGCACCTTGTTTCCCGAACCGCCGAAAGCCCGGACGCTGGCGGAGATGAAGGAAGGCGTGGGGCGATATTCGAAGATGATTAACACCTGAAAGAGGAAAGGGATTGCCTTTGCTCAAAGTCGGCTCAACGAAACACCTTACGACCAATGTCACCCAGCACTTCAAGAAAATAATCGCCTTCCCCCAAAAAGATTGTTCGACTTGTCGTTTTCCCTCCCCGCTGTTCGACGTACAGATAGAGCGAGAGATTTGCCGGGTAATTCGGCCTGGCAGCGCGCTCCTAAACCTATAGATTAGAAGGAGAAATGACGATGAGAGTCATGGTTTTGATCAAGGCGAATAAAGATAGCGAGGCCGGCGTGATGCCGAGCGAGCAGCTTTTGACCGAAATGGGAAAGTACAACGAAGAGTTGGTGAAAGCCGGCGTCATGCTGGCGGGAGAAGGGCTTCATCCAAGCGCGAAGGGCGCGCGTGTCAGGTATTCGGGCGGGAAACTGAGCGTGATTGACGGCCCGTTCACGGAAACGAAGGAACTGATCTGCGGCTACTGGTTATGGCAGGTGAAATCGCTGGAAGAAGCGATTGAATGGGCCAAGCGCATCCCGAATCCAGATGGCACGCCGGAAGGCGAGGTCGAGATTCGCCAGGTGTTCGAGGCGGAGGATTTCGGCGCAGAGTTCACGCCTGAATTGCGGGCACAGGAAGACCGGCTGCGCGCGGAGTTGGAAGCCAGGAAATAGCTGAGACTTGAGTGGCAGCGATGTCAGATTCCGCCACACATCGCACGATTAACGCCGTCTGGCGAATGGAGTCCGCCAGGATCATTGCCAGCCTGGCCCGCATTGTGCGCGATGTCGGTCTGGCCGAAGACCTGGCGCAGGATGCGCTGGTGACGGCGCTGGAACAGTGGCCTGAGAAAGGCGTCCCGGAAAATCCGGGCGCCTGGCTCATGGCCGCCGCGAAGTTTCGCGCCCTTGACCGGTTGCGGCGCAACAAACTGCTGGAACGAAAACACGAAGAACTCAGCCGCGAACTGGAAGCCCAGGAGAAGTCGGCGGCGCTGGATTTCGCCGCCGCAGTCACGAATGATCTGGATGACGACATCGGCGATGACCTGCTGCGGCTGGTGTTCACGGCCTGCCATCCCGTGCTTTCGACTGAAGCACGCGTGGCGCTGACGCTGCGGTTGCTGGGAGGGCTGACAACGGACGAAATTGCGCGCGCGTTTCTCGCTTCCGAACCGGCCATTGCCCAGCGAATCGTTCGTGCCAAGCGGACTTTGGCGGAAGCGCGCGTGCCGTTTGAAGTTCCCCGCGCCAGCGAATTTGGCCTTCGCCTGTCGTCCGTGCTGGAGGTGATCTACCTGATTTTCAACGAAGGCTATTCAGCGACGGCTGGCGATGACTGGATGCGGCCCGCATTGTGCGAAGAAGCCCTGCGGCTGGGACGCATTCTGGCGGAGCTTGTCCCGAAGGAGCCGGAAGCCCACGGGCTGATTGCCCTGCTGGAGATTCAGGCGTCGCGCATACGAACGCGGACGGGACCAAAGGGAGAAATCGTCCCGCTATTTGAGCAAAACCGCGCGCGCTGGGATCAGCTTTTGATCCGGCGCGGGCTGGCGGCGCTCAAACGCGCCGAATTGCTTGGCGAAGCGTTGGGGCCGTATGCGTTGCAGGCCGCGATTGCCGCCTGTCACGCGCGGGCGCGCACGCCGGAAGAAACGGACTGGGCGCGCATTGTGGCGCTTTACGATGCGCTCGCGCAGCTTGTGCCGTCACCCGTCGTGGAATTGAATCGCGCTGTCGCCGTTGGCATCGCGTTTGGTCCGGCAGCGGGTCTGGAACTGGTTGATGAACTGATCGCGGAGCCGTCGCTCAAGGCGTACCACTTGCTGCCGAGTGTGCGCGGCGACCTGCTTGCCAAACTGGGCCGCAACGACGAAGCACGCCAGGAATTTGAGCGCGCGGCGGCGCTGACGGGCAATCTCCGTGAACGCACGCTGCTGCTTCAGCGAGCCGCTGGGTGCAAATCGTAGCCGGTTCTGCACAACAAGGAGAACAACATGGCCGCAACAAAGAAGCCTGCAAAGGGCCAAACCGGCGCAAACGAAGTCGCGGACTTCATGCAAAAACTGGATCATCCGCTCAAGGCGGAAATCGAAGCTGTGCGCGCCATCATCCTGGGCGTAAGCCCGGAGATCAGTGAAGGGATCAAATGGAACTCTCCCAGCTTTCGGGTCAACGAGTATTTTGCAACCGTTAACATACGGAAAGACGCATTGCTGGTGATTCTTCATCTGGGCGCAAAGGTCAAAGACAGCAGCTTTGCCGGCCTGACCATCAACGATCCGGCGGGGTTGTTGGAATGGCTTGGGAAGGATCGGGCCGCCGTCAGGTTCCAGGATATGAAGGCCATCGAATCCAATCGAACTGCTTTTGAAAACATCGTGCGGCAATGGATCACGCACCTGTCATCCAACAACGCGCAGGAGAATCTCTGACATGCCAGCGAACATGACCGCAGCGGAATTTGTGAAGAAACTAAAGACGTATCAGTCAGACGAAGAACTGAAAAAGATCCAGCGGTATTTCAAACCCAGCGATGACGATCAGTTTATGGGCGTGCGGATGGGGCAACTATTCGCGCTGGCCAAGGAGTTCATTGCGATGCCGCCCAGTGAAATCGAAAAACTGCTGGAAAGCCCGATTCACGAAGTCAGGGCAGGCGCGTGCAGCATCATGGATAAACAGGCACGCAGCAAAAAAACGTCTGAAAGTCACCGAAAAGAACTCTACGATCTGTACCTGCGCCGTCATGATCGAATCAACAACTGGGATCTGGTTGATCTGGCCTGTATTTATGTCATTGGCGGTTATTTGTTCGATAAACCGCGCAAGGTTCTGTACAAACTGGCGCGCTCGAAAAACACCTGGGAGCGGCGCACAGCCATTTTGAGCACCGCGTATTTCATCAGGAAGGGCGAACTGGATGACACTTACAAGATCGCCGAGATGTTGCTGAGCGACAAGGAAGACCTGGTTCAGAAGGCCACAGGGTGGATGCTGCGCTTTGCCGGCGACAAGGATCGTCCGCGGCTGTTGGGCTTTTTGAATCAACACGCCGCCACCATGCCGCGCATCGCCCTGCGCAACGCCATCGAAAAATTCGATCAAACTCAGCGAAGTCATTATTTGAGCATGAAGAACGCCGGGTAATCGGAATTCTGGGAAGTCATCCAGAACTGTGCGTCGTTTATTTCGCAGTCACGCGCTTATCTAACAGGGCTTCACTCTGACAACGGACGGATGGCAAATCCATCGAAGATGACCGGAAAACCGTTTCCTTCAGGAGCGGCGCACATCGGGCCAACCAGCATGGTTTTCGCCGTCGTCAGATAGGCCATTCTGAGCAGCTCATAGCGTTCTCCGTTGAGCGAGTAGAAAACCTCGACTGCTTCGGTCTTCCGGCGGACACGCAGCCAGACCGAAGGCGGATCACTGGGGAGCGGCACGACTGACCAATCAGAAAAATCGCGCGTGACCACTGCGCTCGCCTGTTGCACGCCGTCAACATATTCAATTCCGCATTTCAACCAGGTGGTTTCATTCACGCGCAGCATCAATCCGGCCTGATCGTACAAGGTGGCGTAATCGCCGCTGACTTTCACTTCGGCGATGAAATCGCCATCCACCGGTTGGTAACAGAAGTGGCCGTTATCGCGGATAAAGCCGTAATGGGTTTTGCGCCAGAAATCGGTTTTCGGTCCCGCCGTAACGCGGAGCGTGCCGTCTTGCATCGTCCAGGCTGGCGGCTGGTTATGCCATTGCATTGATCTTCTCCTCGCTCGCTTGTGGCTGCGGCAGCGTGCTCAGGTGATGTGTGCAAACCAGGCAGGGGTGAAGTTGCCGCCGTTCTGCTTCCGGCTCCAGAACATCGTTGATCCAATCCAGAAAGTGTTGAAACCGGGCCAGCACTTCATCGGCAGGAGCGGTGACCGATCCCATGTCGAAGTGCGGCATCTTCGATTCCACCGCGAAGGGACAGGCGTGATGGCGTCCGTCAGTTCCGACGACCGGGCGGCAGCGCGGGCAGAGCCGAAAGCCGCGTTCTTCTGCTTTGGCAACGGTGGTTTGATCCAGTTCGCCAATTTCCATCTTCTTCGCCATTGAAGTGTGCATGCGGTCATTGATATGCGCCTGCCCGACTTCCGCAACGAAATTGACGCCGCGCCCGAAGGGAAACACGCCCGCGTGCGAAGAATAAATGCGATCAGGATGCGTGGCGGCAAACGCCTGAAGTTTGACCAGCGAATCCGGCGGAATCGGTTCCGCGTCTTCGCCGTGCAGGATCGAATAGTTCAGCACGACATCCAGGCGGTCGTCCGCTTCCAGCAGTTTCAGGATTCGGTCGGCCAGCACGCCGTTGCTGAAAATGGTGAACCAGCCGCGAAAGCCCCGCTCGCGCAACTGGCGCATGGCCCACAGCAGATTGTCCGGCGCGATGGTCGGTTCGCCGCCGTAAAATTTGATCGTCCCATCCATTGGAACCAGGTCGAACGCGGCGTTGATCGTTTCTTCGGTAATCGGCTGATACCAGCCGTCTGGTCTGCCGGAAACAATGCAGAAATCGCATTCGCGATTGCATTTCGATCCGGTATAAATGTGCAGGTCGGAAAGTTTCTCCATCCCACGGTCGTACTGATCGTGATCGGTGAAGGCCGGAAAAAGCCATTCCTTCGGTTCAGGCATCAGATTCTCCTTCAAATTGGTACGGTACGGTGAGCGGTAGCGACCCGGTAGGTTCGTGGAATGCGCGACTCACAACGACCGGGTCGCTACCGCTCACCGTACCGTAAAGGCTAAACGCATGGAAAACATCTTACCGCATTCTCACGCAGGCGCAGATTTACGTCGCTGCCAACTTTCGGATGCTGGTCATCAGGCGCGTGTTCCTGATCGGCTTCGACGGTTTCGCCGCCCGGCAATCGCACGCGCCATTGCCAGCGCGCGCCATAATCAATCAGGGATTCAAGCTTGCCGGTCAGGTTTCCTTGTGTCTCTTGCGGCGAACAGAGCCGCAGATTTTCGGGCCGGAAGGCCAGATTGCAAGGTCCGTCTTCGCCTGGTTGCGACAGGGTGAATTTGCCTGCGGCAGTGTTCACCGTCTGTCCTTTCCGCTCCCCTGCCAGCAGCGTCCATCCGAAAAACTGAGCGGCGTGTGCGCTGCATGGATTGAGGAGCAGGTCGCGGGCTTCGCCGCATTGCTCGATTCGCCCATCAAGCAGAAGCGCGATACGGTCAGCGATGGCCAGCGCCTCGCGCTGGTCGTGCGTGACGAAAATGGTGGTGATGCGCAACCGTTGTTGCAGTTCGCGCACCAGCAGCCGCATTTCACCGCGCAGGTTTTCGTCGAGCGCCGAAAACGGTTCATCCAGCAGCAGCACGCGCGGTTCCGTGACCAGCGCGCGGGCCAGCGCTACGCGCTGTTCCTGGCCGCCGGAAAGTTCGTGCGGTTTGCGCCGCTCGTAATTTGCCAGCCGCACCCATTCCAGCGCCTGGGCAACGCGGGCTGCGATTTCAGCTTTTTTCAGGCGCCGCATCTTCAGTCCGAAGCCGACGTTTTCCGCCACGGTCAGATGCGGAAAGAGCAGCGGCTTTTGAAAGACCAGGGTTGCGCCACGCTGTTCCGCCGGAATCGCCAGCGCCGAGGCATTGTCGAACAGCACCTCGCCGCCGGATGGGGAAAGCAGCCCCGCGACCACTTTCAGCACGGTGGTTTTGCCGCAGCCGGAAGGGCCGAGCAGCGCCATCAGCTCTGCGTTGTTGATCGCCAGTGTGAAATCGCGCAGCGCCAGCGTCGTTCCGTACCGGACAGACAGGCGGTCGAGAAAAAGATCCGTCATTGCCGGAGCACCCTTTCCCGCCAGTCTTTTTCCAGCCGTTCCAGGTATTGCGTGTGCGGTTCCGCCAGTTGATGGCTCGCCAGTTCCGAAACCGGCAGCGTGGCCGGGCCCAGCGGCAAGGCTTCGACTGCGGCGCGTTCGGTGGGCGTTAGATGCTCTGTCAGCAGGGGAAACAACGATCCCAGCGCGCGCCCTTGATCCAGTGTGTGGCTTGGCGACATCAGATGATTGATGACGACGAGCGCTCCTGCTGTGTTTGCGGCGTTGAACGGAATCGCCAGATAGCTGTAATTGCCAATGGTGCCTTCGTCGAAAACAAAGGTGCGCGCGGTCGGCGGGTATTCGCCACGCGCGATGCGTTCGGACGCGAAGCTGGGGCCGTAGCTCATGGTGAAATCAATTTCGCTGTTGGCAAACAGCCGATCCGCTTCTTTGGGCGATGCCGGATAGGTTTCGCCCTTGCGCCAGAGGTAGGGTTTGATCTCATTCAGGTACGCCATCGTCGCATCGGCGGCGCGTTGATAAAGTTGTTCGTCGAATTCGCCGTCGAAAGCCGCTCCATTCGATTGCTGTCTCAGGTAAAACAGCAGGATGTGCCGGATGAACGCAGAACCGGTGAAATCCGGCGGGGCAAGATAAGTGAACCGGCCCGGATGCGATTTGATCCACTCCCGCAGCTTTTCGATGGAGCGCGGCGGATCGGGCACACGCGCCGTGTCATAGGCGATGACGAACTGCGCGCGCTGATACGGCGCTTCGTAGCCTTCGACGGCGGTTCCGAAATCGCGCTGCCGCGCGTCGGCGGCGAAGTGTTTGATGTTCGGCAGGCGTTCCGCAAATGGTCCCCACAGCACGCCTCCCTGTTTGGCCGTGCGGAAGTTCTCGCCGTTGATCCAGACCAGATCAATGGTTCCGCCGGCGAGTTTACCCGCGCCTTTTTCATTGAGCAGTTTGTTGACGATGTCGGCCACGTCGCCCGTCGGCACGAAGCGCAGAGTGATGCCATATTGCTGTTTAATCGCCGCGGCGACCGTGCCCTGATAGTAGTTGTTGCGCACTTCGTCGCCCGACCACATGGCGAAATTGACTTCGCTGCCTGCTGCCTGTGCGGCGATTTCTTCCCAGCGCGAGCGGTTGAATTGTTCGGCGGTCAATGCGGGCCGCTCCGGCAACGTAGTTTTCGCGCACGCGGCAAGCGGCAGCGAAAAAAGGAATGCGCCGAAAATCAAAAGCAAATCACGGCAAATTCTATGATTCATCATTCGTCTTTGGGCTGTTTGAATCTTGCCTACGCGCTTTGCTTCAAAAAACGCGCGACCGAAAACGCGACCATCGCCGCCGGAGCCAGAAAGATCAGCGACAAGGCCGCCGCAATGGATTCGTCTCCGCCGCGCTGGAACGCCACCAGCGTCAGCGGCAGTGTGACGATGCGTCCGCCGCCAACGAGCAGCGTGGTCAGATACTGGCTCCACGAAATCAGAAAGGCGAACGATGCCGCAACCGCCAGTCCAGGCGCAATGGCCGGAAAGGTCACATGCCGCCACACGTCGAAACTGCGCGCGCCCAGCGTTCGCGCCTGGGCTTCGTAATCAGGGTCGAGGCGCGAAAAACTCCCCGTCAGCATCAGCGTGGCATAAGGCACTGTCGAAGTCAGGTGCGCCAACGCAACGCCGATCAATGTGTCGGTCAGCCCATAGCGCAGAAAGAGCGAATGCACGCCCATTGTCGCGGCGAGCGGCGGCGTCAGAATGGGCAGCAACAGCGCGAAAATCACTGCCCGTTTGCCGCGAAACTCCTGCCAGGCCAGCACACGCGACGCTGGCAGCGCCACCGTCACCGCCAGCAATGTCACTGCCAGAGCCACGCTCAGACTGGTCGCCAGCGCCGGTAACACTTCCGCCGTTGTTGAAAAAACGTAGCGCCAGGCGCGCAGGCTCCAGACCGGCGGCAGCAGCGAAGGCCAATACCAGTTTTGCGCCAGCGACCGCGCCGCCAGCAGCGCCACCGGAATCGCCGCCAGCCCGCTGACGGCAATCATCGCGACAAGCTTCCAGATTCTGACCGGCGCAATTCTCATTGGTTTCGATCTACAGGATGAAGGGGCGCTCCAAACCAAGCAGGGCGCGGGTCAATCGCAGATAGGCCCAGGCCAGCGCCGCAGTCAGCAGCGTGCTCAACATTGCCAGAGCAATCGCGCCGGGTCGCGCCGCCAGATTCACGTCCAGATAGCGCTGCTGCGCCACCACCGAAAGCATCGCCGGATAAGGGCGGCCCAAAATGTACGGCACTTCAAACGCCCCCAGGATGAACGCGAAGACCATCAGCGAAGACGAAACGACCGCCGGGGCGACCAGCGGCAAGGTTACGTGCCGGAATCGCTGCCAGGCGGAAGCGCCCAGCACGCGCGCCGCCTGCTCGTATTCATCGCCGAGCCGCGCCAGCAGGGCCAGTGTCATCAAGGCGATGAACGGAACTTCCTTCAACACATACGCCAGGACGATGCCGGCTCCATAGCGGTCATTGATCAGCGCAGGGAAATCCGCAGGCTGTTGGATGAAACCCAGCGAATAGGCCGCGCGCGCCAGCAAACCGCTTGGTGCAATCACAGTGATCAGCGCGCCCGCCATGGCCAGATGGGGCATGGAAAGGGGAATCTGCAACAACACATTAATCGCCCGGCTGCGCCGCGCCGCTTCGCGCAATCCCAAAGCGAGAGCCAGACCGCCGACCGCCGAAATCACCGTCGCGACCGTCGCCAATTTCAATGTCAACCACAGCGACGCATAAATCTCCCGGTCACTGCCCAGTTCCGCGTAATGTTGGAGCGTCAACGCGCTTTCGCCCGCGAGCGCGAAATAGCCCAGGCTTTGAGCCGCCGCCAGCATCAGCCCGCCCGCGAACAGCACTCCGATCACCAGCAGAGCGGGCGAAAGCATCAGCCAGCGGTGTGCGGATACATTCATCGGCATACGTGGGATGATCTTCAGAAGCGGTCTTCCGGGCGAAGTTCGCCGAACGGGAAATCCCCGACGAAAATAGCTCTTGTTTGCGATTGAATTTGAATGTCCGGCGAGAGAAATGAAATGGTGGGGATGGTGGGAATCGAACCCACACTACCGTAAGGTAACGGGTTTTTGAGACCCGCGCGTCTACCAATTCCGCCACGTCCCCACTTTGTCAATGACCAGGACTGGATTGAGATAATGTCTTGGTCGAACGCGGGCGATTATATGAACCGCCCCCACATCGGTCAAGCGGGGAGCCAATTTTATCTTCCGCCATCAATTCCAAAGACTTCGCCGGTGATGAATCCAGCTTCTTCAGAGGCCAGGAACGCCGCAAGTTCCGCGACTTCTTCAGGCCCGCCCGCGCGGCCGAGCGGCGTGGCGCGGATGATTTCCTGCAAGCGTTCGGGACGCGAAAATTGATCGTGGAAAGGCGTCAGGATAATCCCCGGCGCGATGGCGTTGACCGTGATGTTGTATTGGCCCAACTCCTTGGCCAGCCCGTTCGTGAACGTGTTGACGGCGGCTTTGGCGGCGGCGTAGGGCAGGGAAGTCGCCGCTCCGCCGTGATCGGCGGCGATGGACGAAATGTTGATGATCCGTCCGCTGCGTTTTTCCTTCAGATAGGGAATTACGCCTTGCGAACAGAGAAAAACGCTTTTCAAATTGACGCCCATCGCCGCATCCCAGACATCGTCCGTGCAGTCTTCAATCGGCATCAGCTTGACGATGCTGCCGGCGTTGTTGACCAGAATGTCCATGCCGCCGAAGTTGTCCACGGTTTCGCCGATCATCCGCAGTACATCCACGCGCTGTGACACATCGGCCCGGACGGCGATGGCATTGCGGCGCATCGCCTGAATGTCGGTGACGGTTTCTTCCGCGCCTTTCTCGTTTTTGTTGAAGTTGACGACCACCGCCGCGCCATTGCGCGCCAGCGCCAATGCCGTCGCTCGTCCGATGCCGGAACTGGCGCCGGTGACGATTGCGACTTTTCCTCGAAGATCAAATTGTGCTGCCATTAAATCTCCCCTTCTGGGAACGAACATCTTTACAAAATACATCAATGATTGCTTGTTGAAAATTGACCTGAAAGTGCTTGAATTGGCGAAGTTGCCCCAATTTCAGATCATTTCGCCAGGGTGAATTCTCAATCTCCATAATTGCGTGATCTCCCTCTAGCCAAGCTTCCATTTCTTTCGTGTTACTAAATGCTTCTTCGAGAAGAATCTGAAACGCTTTTGCCCCGTTCAAGATGAGATGGTGAATATTTTGTTGGTCACCAGGGTTGTGATAATCAATAGCTTTTATTTCTCGCCCATCTTTCGAGAAATGAATTTTGATTAGTTTGGGTGGAACCATTTTGGAGTAAAAATCGGTCATGGGAAGAGGTTTTGCTTTCATGACTATTCCTCGTAGTAACGCCGGCCATTCAACTTCTCCGGCAAACAGACCATATCGGTTTTGCCTTCCTCGAAATCGTGAGCGTACTTGTAGTTTTTGCCGTAGCCCAGCCCTTTCATCAAGCCGGTCGGCGCGTTCCGTAAATGCAGCGGAACCGGTTCGGCTTGCGTCGCGCGGGCGTCCGCCGCCGCCGTTTCGTAGGCGACAGCGACTTTGTTTGATTTGGGAGCCAGCGCCAGATACAGCGCAGCTTCGGCCAGCGCGTATTTGGCTTCAGGCAGGCCGATCAGGTGGGTGGCTTGCGAGGCCGCCGACGCGACGACCAGGGCCTGCGGATCGGCCAGTCCCACGTCTTCCGAGGCGTGATGGACAATGCGGCGGGCGATGTACATCGGGTCTTCGCCGCCTTCGATCATTCGCGCCAGCCAGTACAGCGTGGCGTCGGCGTCCGAGTTGCGGATGGATTTGATGAACGCCGAAATCAGGTTGTAATGCTGTTCGCCGGTTTTGTCGTAAAGCGCGGCGGCGCGCTGCATCGCTTCCTGCAAGTCTTCCTCGGTGATCGTGCGCTGACCGGCTTCGTCGGGTTTGGCTGAAAGGGCGGCGAGTTCCAGCGTGTTCAGCGCGGTTCGCGCGTCTCCTCCGGTGTGCATCGCCAGCCGCGCCAGTTGATCTTCCGAAATTTCGGCGTTCAGTTTGCCGAGTCCCCGTTCGCTGTCGGTCAGGGCTTGTTGCAGGATTTTGACGATTTCGTCTGCGGTCAGTTGGTTCAGCACGAAGACTTTCAACCGGGAAAGCAGCGCCGAATTGATTTCAAACGAAGGATTTTCGGTGGTTGCGCCGATCAGGATGATCGTGCCGGTTTCGACGTATGGTAGAAAGGCGTCCTGTTGCGCGCGGTTGAAGCGGTGAATTTCGTCTACGAAAAGCACTGTGCGGCGATGCAGTTTGGTTTTTACTTCCCCGGCTTCGCTCATCACCTGTTTGATTTCCTTGATGCCGGAGGTGACGGCGCTGAAAGGAACGAATTCGGATTCGGTGCGGTGCGCGATAATTTGCGCCAGCGTGGTTTTGCCTGTGCCGGGCGGCCCCCAGAACACCAGTGAAGTCAGGCGGTCTTCTTCGATCAAGCGGCGCAGCATTTTCCCCGGCGCCAGCAGATGTTCCTGGCCGACGAATTCTTCCAGGGTGCGCGGGCGCATACGCTCGGCAAGCGGGGCGGACGAAAGGTCGGTTTTCAGGCCCTTCGCGCGCGATTTGGGCGGCGCTTCCAGTTCCGGGAAGAGGCTTGATTCGTGTTTGCTGCTTGGCATAGGCGAAGAATAGCACGATGCCCCCCAGGGCGAAATTAGGTTGACGCATGCTTGCCGGACTCCCTAGCATGCAGCCCAGAGGCAAACCGTAAAGTCAGATTTTTCAAGGGAGTAGGCTTATGACCGCGGGCGAAAGTTTGTTGAAGCTGCATTTTTCCGACGCCTTCCGCCAGATCACCCGGAAGTCGGATTTGCCGGAAATTCATATTTCGTTTTATCCGTTTGCCGGGTTGAACCATACGATCCGGTTGCGCAGGCAGCAGATTTATGTGCGATTGTCAGACATCGTGCGCGATGCGCCAGCGTCCGTGCATCGCGCGCTGGCATTTATTCTGGTCGGAAAGCTTTTTAGTAAACGTGTCGGGACCGAATACCAAAACCTGTATCGGCAATACGCCTATCACCCGGACGTGCAGCGAAAATCCGATCTGGCGCGGCAGCAGCGCGGGCGGAAGGTGATCGGAAGTTCGATTGGCCGGGAGCACAATCTGGACAGATTGTTCGCGCGGCTCAACCGGCGGTATTTCAACAATGAACTGACGCCTCCGACACTGACCTGGAGCGCGCGCAAGACCCGGCGCATCCTGGGACATCACGATTACGTTCACGAAACCATCGTCATCAGCCGTTCGCTGGACAATGACGACGTGCCGGAATTCCTGGTCGAATTCGTGCTGTATCACGAAATGCTGCATATGAAACACCGTCCCAAACTCTCCAATGGCCGCCGCGTGTATCACACGGCCGCCTTCCGCGCTGACGAACGCCGCTTTGATTATTACGACGCGGCGATGGCGGAACTGGAAAAGTTGAGTAATCGAAAATAATGCATATCGGCATAGACGCCCACGCCATCGGCGCGCAGCAGGGCGGAAATGAAACATACATCCGTGGGTTGATACGCGCGCTGGCCGAAGTGGACGGCCAGAATCGCTACACGATCTTTCTGGCCGAACCTGCGGCGGCGGAAGAATGGCGCGACGGTTTTGTCCGGCAATTTTCCAATTTTGAAGTGCGTTTACTGTCAAAACCTACGCCGCTGGTGCGTGTGCCTCTGGCATTGGCATTTGAACTGAGACGGCGTCCACCTCTGGACAGAATTGATGTGCTGCATGTGCAATACACCGCGCCGCCGTTTTGTCCCGCGCCGGTGGTGGCGACGATTCATGATTTGGCTTTCGAGCACATGCCGGAGACCTTTACCCGCCGAGGCTCGATGCAGTTGAAGCTGACGGTGCGACGCACGGCGCAGCGGGCGGCGCGAATCGCCACGGTCTCGGAATATTCGCGGCAGGATTTGCTGCGCACCTACCGGCTTTCGCCGGAAAAAGTCGCTGTCACTTACAACGGCATCGAAGCGCACTTCACACCGCATCCCGTTTCTTCAAATGAATCGGACGAAATCCGCCGCCGTTTTGGAATTTCGCGGGACTTTCTGCTTGCCGTTGGCAGCTTGCAACCCCGTAAAAATCTGGTTCGATTGATCCGTGCGTATGCCAGATTGCGCGCGGAATACTCAGGATTTGCGCCGCAGCTTGTCATTGTCGGCAGGAAATTATGGCTGGCCGATGGAATTTTTGCCGAAGTCCGGCGGCAACGATGGGCTGAAGATGTGATCCTGACCGGCTATGTCGCCGACGCGGATTTGGCACAGCTCTATCGGGCGGCAACCGCGTTTGTTTATCCGTCGTTGTTTGAAGGCTTCGGGTTGCCGCCGGTGGAAGCGATGGCTTGCGGGACGCCCGTTGTGACGAGCAATATTTCCAGTCTGCCGGAAATCGTGGGGGATGCGGCTTTGTTGATTGATCCTGGCGACGAAGAGGCTCTGGCGGCGGCGCTGCTGCGAATCGTGAGCGATCAGCCGTTGCGGGCCAAATTGCGAGAGCAGGGAATTGTGCAGGCAGGGAAATTTACCTGGCGCGCGGCGGCGGAAAAAACCTTGCAGCTTTACCGGGAAAGTTTTGAATTGCGCGTTTGAGGCGGTTGGAATCCATTTGAATTTGAAATCTGAAATCTCGAATCTCGAATCCTGTGATCTGTGCGGAGCGACCAATGCCAGCTTCGTTCTGGCGACGCGGCGGTTGGATGGGCCGCTGGTTTGCTGCAAGGGCTGCGGACTGTTTTATGTCCTTTTGCCAGGAAAGAAACCGATCGCTGGAAATCAGAGCAATGAACAAATGAATGGCACGGTGAACAGTGGCCGGATTGCCGCTGAAATGGTTCGTTTGTCCGAGCGCGCGCGCGAACTGGCGTTGGTCGAACCTCGCGTCGAACAATGCGAACAGCCCTGGCGCGAATTGATGGCCCGCGAACGGCTGGACGATCTCAAACGGTTCGTCGCGGGCGGCAGGCTGCTTGAAGTCGGTTGTTCGACCGGCGAAATGTTGCAGGTTGCAGGCTCGTCATTTACCGCGTTCGGCGTTGAGGCGGACGAAGCCAGCAGCCGCGTCAGCGTTTCGCGCGGACTGAATTGTTCCCACGGCACGCTGGCTGAGGCGAAGTTCCCGGACGCGCATTTTGACGTGGCGGCGATGTATCACGTGGTCGAGCATTTTCCCAGTCCGCGCGCCGAACTCGCCGAGCTTCATCGCGTGATTGCGCCCGGAGGCTGGCTGGTGATCGAAACGCCGAATATCGAAACTCTGTGGTTCCGGCTGCTGGGCGCGCGCTGGCGGCAGTTCATCCCCGATCACATTTTCTTCTTTACGCCGGCGACGCTGGCGCGGCTGTGCGAAGAAAGCGGCTTTGAAATTTGCGAGCTTCGCCATGTCGGCAAAGCCATGAGCACGCGTCTGTTCATCAGCCGGGTCGGTCGCTACACGCGGACGACTGCGCGCATTCTGGCCGCCGTCAGCCGCCGCTTGAATCTGGATGACCGGACGCTGCGGCTGAATTTCGGCGACGTGATGCGGCTTTACGCGCGGCGAGTTTAAGGCGCCGAGACGGCTGGCGATTTGACTGAGGGCGGCTGACTTTTCGACGCCATGGATGAGGGTTTGGCCGGCGTTTCCTTGACCATTCCCACACGTTCCGCTTCCCAGGTCAGATTCATCATTTGAATTTTTTCGCGGCCTTGCTGATCCCTTTTTAGTGCAAAAAACAGTTCCGCCTGCCGTGCCACCTTGCCCGACGGAAAACTTCTGCTGGTAAAGGTGCGCGCCACGTAATTCTGCCGTTCAGGGACGCCAAGTTCGCCACGAATGCGGTTGATATATTCCTCGCATTCGCCGGGCCCTGCTGTTTCGCCCGGCGAATCGTGCAGATCCAGGGCGGCATGCGCCAGTTCGTGCAGCACGACAAAGCCCAGATCAAAGGCGGCCAGAACCATCTTGTCGCCTCGCAGATGCGCGAAATCGCTGAAATCAATTTCGATCGGATAGGCTTCGATGCGTGCTCCGGTCGCGTGGCTGATGTAGGTCATCGGCCTGGCCAGCCGGGCAAATGCGACCTGAGGGGATCGGTCATGACATTCCATTTCGATGACGCGCATTCTGTCCACGGCGGCGATCAGCAGTTCGCGCGCGGCAGCCGAACCGCCGGCAATATTCAAGCGATCGCCGAGGCTCAGAAAGCCTGTCTCGTCAAAATGCATTTCGAGAAAGCCTGTTTTCTGGCGCAGGCTTTCGATCAACATTGCCAGATGTTTGGAATTGAGCCCGCGTTCTCCGGGACTGTTGCGCAGTCCGTTTTGATATCGCAATGGGTCGCTGACTGCGGCAAGGGATAACTGGCACAGGGCAGCAGCGAGCAATGCCAAATGAAAGAGGCGAAATCCTGAATTTGAGATTCGGAAGCAGAAATTTGTACTGGCGATTTCAATCATCTCTCCCTCCTTCCAATGGAATTCCTTTTCGCAGTGGAAGGAATTCCGAGGTCGGTCTGACGGTTCTTGTTTTTCTTGGGCCGCGCCGATAAAGGCCGCGGTGTGGTTCTTTCTGCTGAGTACTACTGCGGGGTGATGAGGGAGGTTCAGTGAGAAGAGGCCATTTGACGGTGCCGGAAGGGAAAATGAGGTGGAAAATGCGGGCTGAAAAAGGAAGACTTGAAGCGCCGTCAGGTTTTTGTTGTGAGCGGAGATTGACTTACATTCGTTCACGAGAGAGTGCCGAAAACAGAAGAGGCACTACCTGGCGGTTTCAATCGCTTATCTTGCTTTAACGTTTGTTGGATGTCAGTATGCGCGCCATCTGGCAAACCGCACGGGCGTCTTGTCCGGCATCCTGCCATTATCCTGAAAGACCTTTCAACAATGAGTGCAATTGCTTATCAGTATCTGATTGATCCCGAACAGGCGCGGGCTGCGTTGGCGGCATTTGCCAACCAGCCGATCATTGGGCTGGACACGGAGACCTTCTGGAATTTTTCAACGCGGCAAAACACCTTGAGCCTTCTGCAACTCGCTTCGCCGAGTGGCGATGTCATCGTGATTGACGCCTTGGCGGCGGGCCTGGGAGAGGCTCGCGAGCTGATTGAAAACCCTTCGGCAATGATGGCCGCGCACAATGCCAAATTTGATGACGGCGTGCTCCGGCACGCGGGATTCGAGGTTGCCGGATTGGTTGATACGTTGAGACTTTCGCGCCGCACATTGCGTTTGCGTTCGTTCAGCCTGGCTTCGGTTTCAGAGCACCTGTTTGGGCTGAGGCTTGACAAAACCTACCAGCAGAGCGACTGGCGCAGGCGGCCTTTGAGCCGCGAGCAGCTCGATTACGCCGCGCTCGATGCGCAAATCGCCTTGCAGGTGTTTCAGGAACTCGCCGAGCGGCTGACGCGCGAGGGGCGATTGTCCGAAGAATTGCATCGCGCCCGAATCGCTCCGCCGGCGGAAGAAGCGAATGCGCGCCCGGCGCCCAGGGTCAAACGCCCGCCAATTCAACTGCGCCCGCTGACCGCGGAAGAGCGCCGCGTTTTTGATAAGCTGCGAGATTGGCGGCATCGGATGGCAATGCAGGAAAGCATTCCGGCTTATCTGGTCTGCTCCGACAAGACGCTGGAGCATTTGATCATTGTACGCCCGCGAACGGTCGAAGAATTGAGCGCCATCTTCGGACTGGGCGAGGCGAAGATCACCCGCTATGGCTTGGCGCTCCTCGCCCAACTGACACAAGTGTGAAAAAGAACCGGGGCGCACCTGGGGTGGTAAAATTTACCTGCTTTTGCAGCTAAAACCATTGACAGCCAATTACTGCTGGGCTTAATGTGCGACCCGCGCTCAACAAAGTAAGAACAGCGGTCTTTTTTACTGAACGTCGTCGCAAAATTTGGTGCAGGCTGTTTTGCGGCGCACCGCTACCTCCCCTTCACTAATCAACTCCGATAGCGGCTGCGCTTCGCGTTTAATTCCAAAACAGATTTGAGTTACATCCTGGCTTTGTCTTTTCTGCGGGCCTTTGGCGGGAAAACCCAGGTGGCGTGACGAATCGAAGGACTTTGCGGCCTGCTCCGGCAAGCGAATTATTTCGGCTTCGGTTTTTGGGTGGCGGTTGAGTCGCGTCCCTGCAAGCCGAAATGCAGGGTCATCTCGCATCGCTCTCTCTAAATCAAATGAACATCCCTTAGGCGGCGGCAGCAGGCAGCAGAGCGATCTCACCCATCGCGGCCTGCACCGGTCGCCGTCATAACGCGAATGGAGCCTAGTCTATGTTGTCCCTTGTGAGTTCTCCGACTACTCTTCGCCCCGTTACCCTGGCTCCCCACGGATTGCCAACGGATTTATGTTACGGGGTTCCATCTTGCGCCCCGCTGGTTCAGCACGAACTGCTCAAGTCCGTGCGGGAGCAGATGCCGCAAGCTTATACGCGGGCCTGCCGTGAATTGGGGTTGACTGTGGCGAAAACACAGTCGTTGATTGATCGCCCAGGTTCAATCATCAGCGCCGCACGCGCCATCAAACTGGCCCGGTTGATTGCCTACGAATCCAACGCGCGTGAGGTCTTCGGCGAAACCGGACACAACCTGTTTGGCGCGATGAGCCGGAATTTTCCTCTGGTGGTCAAAGCCGCGGTGCGCTCCTTGCCACGCAGCTTTCGCACCCGGCTGGCCTTGACATATACCAAGCGGGCCGCTTACGGTTTCGCCGGTAGCGTGAATCGCATTGATGCCAAGCCAACACAGCGCGGGGTGATTGTTTCGATCAGCAATGGCGTTTTTGCCGATCGTCTGGATACACTTGGCGGCGCGCACGCTTATTACCGGAACATCATTGAAACGATGTTCCACGAATTTGCCCACGTGGATTGCGAAGTGAAAGAAATCCGCCGTCCACGCGTGCATCTCAATCAATGCCATTACGAGATCGTGTGGGAAGCTTAAAGGTGCCCCTTGAGCTTACCACTCGATGAGGAGCCGGAAAGAGTTTGACGCCCGAACGGTGAGGACCCGATTCGATAATCAACGCTCTTTCCCCTCCTCGCCCTTCCCTGAGATTTTCCTGCCTTCTGAGCCTTCCTGATTCGATTTCCAACCCTGCATTATTCCGCCCTCAGGAATTGTCCGAAAGTCCTTTTGAATCCGAAATTCTGCACGGATATTCATTTTTTTGAACCGTTGTCCTTTGGCATTCAAAAGTCTCGTTCTTGCAAGTTAAAGTGTGAATGAGATTTATTTCGATAGAAGCCATCCATTTTTTGTTGGAATAGGATTTGCCAACTTCCAAACTGCATTCACATTTAACTATATCCTGAATTCAAGGTTGTATTCACAGCCCTCATCGTTCAAGACCATCAATGAATTTGGCAATCGTTCCGGTAATCTTCCAATTCCGGAGCGAATGAGGTTTGTTGGGTGCAGCCGCGCGGCGTTGACGAATGCTCCCCTCGTCGCTTTCTGTAAATCCCAATAGAAGGAGAAACCCAAATGAAACCAAGATCATTATCCAATGGAATCTTGCGTGTTCTATTTAGCGCTGTCCTGCTCCTGATGACTGCGGCCGTCGCGTTTGCCCAGGAGAATACAGGCGCCGTTCAAGGCACGATCAAGGACACGGCTGGCGCATCAATTCCTGGCGCTAAAGTGACGCTTTCCGGCTCAAACCTGGTGCGTACGCTGGAGGCGACTTCCGACAAGGAAGGCAATTACAACTTCCCGAAAGTTCCATCGGGCATTTATACCGTGACGGTTACACAGAACGGCTTCAAAACCGTCAAAAACGAAGACGTCAATGTCGTGCTCGGCCAGGCCGCCAGAGTTGATGTCTCGCTGGCCGCCGGCGCTGTCACTGAATCGGTGACCATCAGCGCCAGTTCCGAAGTCATTGACGTGACTTCGAGCAAGGCTGCTACCAACATTGTTCCCGAATTTATTGATAAAACTCCGAAAGGCCGCCAATTCCACTCCTTGCTGGTGGTCGCTCCCGGCGTTCGCCCGGAACCGAAATCCGGCAGCTTCGGCGTCGGCGGTTTCCAGATCAACGGCGCTTCCGGTTCGGAAAACACCTTCGTCGTTGACGGCGTTGACGTTTCCGACGTTCGCCGCGGCGCGCTCAGAAGCAACGACTCGCTCCCCTTTGAATTCGTCCAGGAAGTTCAGGTCAAGACCGCCGGTTTTGAAGCTGAATACAGCGGCACGCTCGGCGGCGTGATCAACGTCGTCAGCCGCAGCGGTTCCAACGAATTTCACGGTGATGCCTGGCTGCAATTTAACGGCGCTGCATTGAATTCACAGCCGCGCGGCACGTGGCGTCGCACGACCGCGGACGTGACGAAGAATGAATTCTTCCGCGCCCGTGAAGATGAGTACCGCACCTTCTTCCCCGGCTTCACGCTGGGCGGACCGATTATCAAAGAGCGCTTGAACTTCTTCACCGGTTATACCGCTGATCTGAACCGCACCGAGCGCACGATCCCCTTCGTGGCTGGCACGCGCACAACGACGCAGCGCATCGTCAGCCACCGTGGCGTGGCTCGTGTTGACTACGCGCCGACCTCAAAACTGCAGATCAACACCTCGTACTTCTGGAACCCAGTCAAACAGACTGGCACGCTTTCAGGCAATGATCCAGGCGTTGCAATTGCAAACACTGACTTTTCAACTCGCGGTGGCTATGTTCCGGCGTCCAACTACACGGCATCGGCAACTTATACGGTCACTTCCAAGTTGATCCTGGAAGCTCGTTATGGCTACAAATATCTCAACGACAAGAATTTGAACTATGGTCTCCCGGCAGTCCCCTGGTATATTTGGGACACCTCAGTCGCCCCGGGAGCGGGTGGAGCGGCTCCTTCGATTGTCTCGACGGGAAAACTTACCCAGGCTCAGTATGATGCGATTCCAGCAGCTTTTCGGCAAGCCAATGGCTTCCAGAACACAGCCTCTACTTTAGGTATTCAACGAGACATTACGACTCGCCACAACGTTTACTTGAATGCCAATTACCTGACGAACATCGGCGGTCAGCGTCATAGCTTCAAGGGCGGATATGCCCTGAATCGGCTGCATAATGACGTTTTAAGTAATTTCACCCAGGGACAATTTCGCATTGTCTGGGGCGAAGCGTTCAGCCGTGGCACGATCCAGAACGTGAAGGGCACTTATGGCCACTACATCTGGCGTGATGGCGTGCGTCTCAACGCGCAGGTCAACAGCCGCAACCAGGGCTTCTATATTCAGGATTCCTGGCAGGCGCTGAAAAATGTCACCTTGAACCTTGGCATCCGCTTTGAAAACGAATTCCTGCCGCCTTACACCGCGGAATCCGGTGGACGGGCAGTTGCGAACCCGATCAGCTTCGGCTGGGGTGACAAGATTGCTCCGCTGATCGGCGGCGCTTGGGACGTGCGTGGCGATGGCAAATGGAAAATCAGCGGCAGCTACGGCCAATACTTCGATTTGATGAAGTATGAATTGGCCCGTGGTTCGTTTGGCGGCGATTACTGGCACGACCACGTTTACCTGCTGAACGATCCCGATATTTCCAAACTCTCGTTGGCGAATGTGGCGGCGTTGGCGGGCGGCACCCCGAAGGTGATTGATATCAATCATCGCACGGTGCAAATCAATGCTCAGGGCCAACTGGATGGAATTGACACTGACATCAAACCGATGTCTTCGCGTCAATACTCACTGGCGCTCGATCACGAAATCAAACCTGGCATGCTCTTCAATGTGCGTTACACGCGCAGCCGTCTGGTGCGCGGCATCGAAGACATCGGTGTCCTTAACGCCGAGGGAAGCGAAGTTTACACCATCGGCAATCCCGGCTTCGGTTCAACGGATGCAAATACGGTTGTTACCCCACAGGGGGTGCCTTTGACGCCGAAAGCAGTGCGTAACTTCGACGGCGTCGAATTCCGCTTGGATGGCCGCTTCAGCGAAGGCGTCCTGAGACGTTTGAACTACAACGCCTCCTATACCTACAGCCGTCTGTGGGGCAACTGGGGCGGCTTGGCGAACTCCGACGAAAATGGCCGCTCCGACCCGAACGTGAGCCGCGCGTTTGACCTCTCGCCGGGCAACTTCGATTCAAAAGGCCAGAATGTATACGGACTGCTGGCAACAGATCGTCCGCACACCTTCAAGCTCTTTTTGAACTACAGCCAGCCCTGGGGCGGCAAATCGGGTGAAACGCTGTTCTCGATCAACCAGATTGCTTACAGCGGCACTCCGCTTTCGTCCACGGTGGGATTCATCGTCCCCGTCTTCTTTAACGGCCGTGGCGATTTGGGCCGCACGCCGGCACTGACGCAAACCGACGTCCTGATCATGCACACCATCAATCTGAGCGAGCGTGTCAAGATGAAGTTTGAAGCCAACGTCACCAACCTGTTCAATCAGGCGGCAGTGACGAATACAGACCAATCCTTCAGCCGTAGCGGCAGCATCAATATTTCCGATGCTGATTTCTACAAGGGTGGCTGGAACGTGAATAATTTGGTCAACCCGGTTACGGGTGCGGTTCCGGCGCGGAACATCAACTATGGCTTCGCCACCGGTTATCAAGGCATCCGCGACGTTCGTCTCGGAATGCGTGTCCAGTTCTAGGTTTTGTCTCGCAAGAGGCTGAACTGAAAACAAAATGGGCGGCCTGTCCTGCAAGGGATGCGCCGCCCGTTTTTTCTTTCCTCAGATCAACCATCCGCCCTGCCGACGCCAACAGGAGGAAACTTGAAGACTCAATTACTCCCTTCGCTTTTCGCTTTAGCCTTTTTATCACTTAGCCTATCAGCCATCGGACTGGCACAGACAACGAACCCACCCACCACGAACCAGGAACCGGCGCTGCGGATAAAAACGGAATTGCTTCAACTCCGCGCTGTGGTCACGGACAAGCAGGGCAAAGTCGTCGAAGGGCTGAAAGTCGAAGAGTTCGAGTTGCTGGAAAACAACCGCCTGCAAAAGATCGAATTCTTCGGCAGCGAAGTTGTCAGCGAAGGCAAAAAAGAGAAAGCCGATCCGCCCGCCGGCGCGAAAAACAATGCTCCAAATTCGCCGCCGCTGACGCCGCCCGCCAAACCGACGCGCACGATTGCGCTCTTTGTGGATAACGTTCACGCAACCCTGGACAGCCTGGATCGCACACGGCAAACGCTTCGGCGTTTCGTCAATGAGCAAATGACGGAAAACGATCTGGTCTGTATTGTCACCGCTGCGGGCAGCGTGGGAATCGTCAACCAGTTCACCCAGGATCGCCAGTTGCTGCTGCGCGCGATTGAGAAGATGACGCTCTGGCGCATCAACGACAGCACTTTGCTCTCGCCTTATTTGGCTGCGCGCATCGCCCTTAACAACACAGAGGCAGTGGTCACCGGGATGATGCTGCTGGAAGCTGATGATGTTTCCAACAAAAGCATGCCCACCAGAACTTTAGAAATGGAAGTGCGCGCCAGAGCAGTCATGCTCCTGGCTGAAGCCAGTAATCAAAGAAAAGTGATGCTCAGCACGCTCAAGGCTCTAACCGAGCGGCTGGCGGAATTGCCCGGCCAACGCTTGTTGTTTTTCTTTTCCGATGGTTTTTCGCTGTCGGGGAATGGCGGCAGTTTTGACAGCGACGATTTAACCCCAACCATCAGCCGCGCTGTACGGTCTGGCGTCGTCCTATACACATTTGGCGCACAGGGATTGACGGTGCAAATGCTCACGGCTTCGCAGTCCGGGATTGTTGAAGGGGCAAGGCAATATACGCTTGCAAACCCAACGGGACGGCCCAGTAGCACGCCAATTGTGGTCATGCCTCTTCAAAGTTATCTATCTGCCAGAAACAACGATCAGAAAATCGGCATGAATGCCTTGGCCCTGGACACAGGCGGCAAACCGTATTTCGAGACCAACGACCTGAACGGAAGGCTGGCGCAGGCGCTGGAAGAAAACCGCTTTTATTACACGCTTTCTTACTACCCCGAAGATTTCAGCAATCAAACCAAGCCGCGCAAATTGACGCTGCGGGTGAAGGGCCACCCCGAATACGAAGTCCGCACGCAACGCAGCTACGTGCCCGCCGAACTGCTGCGCGCCGAAAAGGAAAACGCCGCGCTGACGCCCCGGCAACGGCTGGCGCGCGCCATGATTTCGCCTCTGCCGGTGAATGCGCTCGGCATCAGCGTCGCCGCCGATTATTTCGAGCGCGAAGGCGATGCCAATCAGGTGTTGCTGCAAACCTACATTGAAAGCGACAAGCTGGATTATCAGCAGCAGGACATGGGTTATTTGTTCAATCTGGAAGTGGCGACGGCGATTTACGATGGCGCGGGCAAGCTGATCAACGGCTGGAGCGATGAAATCAAGGGCGGCTTCAAAGCCGAACAGTTCGAAACAGCCAAAAACGCCGGATTCAGGCAGTTCAAATGGCTGTCGTTGAAACCGGGCTTGTATCAAATCCGGGTCGGGATTATGGAAGCCAACACCGAACGGCTGGGGACGGCCCTGTCCTGGGTGGAAGTGCCGAAGCTGGGACAGAACAAAGCGCTGGTCAGCAATCTGATGCTCGTGTACCAGGCGGATGCTCAGGCCG
The DNA here is from genome assembly GCA_021155085.1 of Heliomicrobium sp. Taxonomy (GTDB): domain Bacteria; phylum Acidobacteriota; class Blastocatellia; order RBC074; family RBC074; genus RBC074. Next base: position 31,447 of record JAJNQA010000005.1, read on the forward strand.
ATGCGGCCAAGAGCGGTTCCATGGCGCAATTCAGGCAGGGCATTCGAGTGTATCGCCGTGGCGAAGAGCTGGCGTACTTTCTGCGCATTTATCCGCCCGGCAATCAGAAGAAGCAGTCTGGCGATGGAATCACCATCCAGACCCAAATTGTGCAGGGCGACCGCACTGTCTACCAAAGCCAATGGCTGCCCGCGGAGGACCGCGCGGTTGCGAAAGACAAGATTTCCACGGAGATCGGCGGCGAATTGAAGCTGAATACGGTCAAGCCGGGACTTTATGAATTGCGCGTGCTGGTCAGGGAATCGAAGTCCGCGCAGCCTTTGCAACGCGCGGTGCTCTTCAGCGTCGAGTAACAAGAGTGGCACTACGGGAATTTCAATGGGTCATCAGCTTCAACACAAAGAGACAAAGGATCAAAGGGACAAAGTTTGTGGGGGAAAAGAAACATTTTCTTCCCTTCAAGCCCTTTGTTCCTTTGTCCCTTTGATCCTTTGTGATGAAAAAGCATTTCTTACCCATAAAAATCTAAGTAGTGCCACAAGAGTTGAGAGCGGTTACTTTGCCGCGCCTTTTTCCTTTTCCCTCAGACTTCGGATCATCTCCCGTATGCTGTCCGGGTCTTTGACCTCTTTTTCTTCTTTCAAATAAAGCTCCAACTCGGCGGCGGCGGCGGCAAAGCGCAGTTGCTTTTCATAAACGCCGGCCAGATAAAAATGCGCTTCAGCGGCGGCGGCGGCGCCCAGTTGCAGCGCTTTTTTGAAGGCCGCTTCCGCTTCCGCCAATTGATTCTGCTTCCGGAAAGCCATGCCGAGCATCATCTGGGTATTGGCATTTGTCTGGTTGAAGCTGGCCGTTTTTTTCAGCGATTCAATGGCGGTTTCCACCTGGCCCAGCTTCAGGTAAGCAACGCCCAGCGCGTAATGGCTCCCCGGCGCGCGCGGATTGACCTTCACGGCGCGCAACAGCAGAGGTATGCCTTCCTGATAAAATCCGGCCTTGATCTGCTCCTTGCCCAGCAATTCCAGGGCCTGGAAATAATCAGGGAATAAATCGAGCGCCTGTTTCAGCGCGGTCATTCCCGCATCGGTCTGTCCTTCGCGGAAACTCTTCGCGCCACTTTCATAAAAAGCGCGGGCTTTTTCCGGCACGTTTTGAACAAAGACGGTTTCGGCGCGTCCTTCGGACGGCTTGTTTGGTTTTAGTTTCAGCACAATGTCCAGCGGATAGTTTTCGCTGCCGCCTGGCCGCATGCGCAGCGCCTGCAATTCGATCCAGCCGGTTTCAAAGGGCTGATACGGCGTGCCCGTCGTTTCCACGCGGAACTGATAACGGCCGGGACTTAAACCACGGACAAAAAACTGGCCGCTGCCATCCACGAAAATCGTGCGAATCGGCTGGAAGTTTTCATCAATCGCCAGCAGCCGTACATTGGGAACGCTGCGTCCGGTCGTATCCCGCACGGTGCCGACGATCACGAATTTCTGAAACGTGAATGAAGGGAAAATCAAACTCAGCAGAAGAATGGGAAGCCACATAACGCATACCTCGCATATCCCTGTGATCAAGGCTCCTTGACGGGGTCTTTAATCTTGATGTCATCCGCCTGGGTGTTAAATCGTTGATAGTTACCGAATTCGAAAACCACGTCCCAGTTCAATCCATCGAACAGATCGGTGCGCCCGCCCGCGTTCATGCGGATCAGACTGGGAACCCAGACTCCATCGGGCTGGCGGATTTGCTGGTAGATCAATGCCGCTTCGTCGCGTGGCGCCGCCGATTGAACCAGATCGAACGCCGCCGCCGAAGCGGGCCAGCCTTCCAATCGGGCCAGGACCTTGTCCGCGCGATCAATCCAGACCGTGCCGACCAGTCCGGCGATGTAGCGGTGATTTGCGGCCAGCGCCGTTCCGGCCCGGTGACGATAATTGAGCACGACCATTTCGCGGTCGCCAATCTTTTCAGTGCGCGGCGAGAAGAATTCGCATGAACGCAAAATCGTCGAAACGTTGATCGAAACGTATCCGGTCTTGCCCGCGTAGATGCCTGTCACTCCGGCGGAAACATAGCCGCCGGCTTCTTCGCCAGCCTTTTGTTCGGCCTTTTGACTGAGCCGCAGCTTTTCGGCTTCTTCCAACTGCTTCGCCGCCCGTTTGCGTTCATCCGCGACGGTCCGCGAAGGCGTTCCGTCGCGGCTGAGCGTGATCAGCACATGCTCTCCGCGAATCGGGAAGGCTTCATAAACATGCTCTTGTAGAAAAGTGGAGTTTCCACGGCCGTTCAGCACGCGATGAATCTTCTTCAACTGGTAGGTGAAATCCAGCAGGTTTTTGTGCAGCACCGCGCCATTGGCATCGGTTTGTTGCAGCAATTCAATATATTCGGGCGATAGCGGCGGAACCGGAGCCAGCGTGGCGGCGGCGAGTTTGGCTTCCTCGGCAGCAGCCCGATCGGCGGAATGATCGGCGGTTTCATGCATTGCCGGGCTGGAAGCTGGCGCGGCGGCGTGATCGGTTGTCGCGGCCGGTCCGGCCAGCGCCGCTGGCTGTGCGGCTTGCGCTTTTTCCTTTTCTTTCAGGTTGGCGATCATCGCCTTGATTTGGTTCGGGTCCTTGAGGTTTTTGGCCTCTTTCAGATAAAGCTCAAGTTCCTGCCAGGCTTCGCGATAACGTTCTTGCTTGTTGTACAGACCGGTCAGGTAGTAATGCGCTTCCGCCGCTGCCGGGCCGCCCAGTTGCAGCGTCTTTTTGAATGCGGACTCGGATTTGTCGAATTCGCCGTTGCTGCCGTAAGCCAGCCCCAGCATCATCTGCGTGTTGACGCTGCCGCCGTCCAGTTGCGCGGATTTCCCCAGCCATTCGATGGCTTCCGGCAGACGGCTCAGCTTCAAACAGGCGACACCCAGCGAATAAAAACATTTCGGCGCGCGTTTGTTGATTTCAATGGCGTGCATCAGAACCGGGATCGCGGCTTCGAATTGTCCGGCTTTGACGTATTCCATTCCCAGCAACTCCAGCGCATCAAAGTAGTCTGGGAAAAGCTCCACAGCTTTTTTCAGTGAAGCGATGCCTTGATCCGTCTTGCTGCCTTTCAAGTGGTTTGTCCCGCGCTCGTATTCACTCCGCGCGGCTTTGGGAACATCCTGGGCAAACACGGGCGAAGTGTTGGCTGGCGGGCCTTCGCCTTTTTTGTATTTGAGAATGAATTCAACCGGCCAGACCTCGCTGCCGCCGCCGGCTTTTCTGAGCGCTTGCAGTTCCAGGGCCTGGGACTGTTCTTCGTAGGGCGTGCCCGATGTTTCGATACGGATGGTGTACCGGCCCTGGCGTACCTTATCCAACCGAAAGCCACTGGGAGTAACAAATCCGGTGTGGACGGTTTGGAAATTTTCGTCAATGATCGTGACCCGCACATTGGTGACAAGCTGACCCGCCCGATTGCGAACTGTCCCAATGATGGTGAATGTGGTGGCCTGTGGAAGCGCGAATGCCAGGCAGGAATTTTGTGATGATACTGCCGGGTCCGTAAAACAGGGCGCGACAAGCATCAGGATCAGAATCATCGGCTGGGCCAGTCTGGCCAGCACGGTATAAGACCTCATAAACATAACTCCTCAAACATCCGAGGATGATTTTCCCACGTGCCCAACTTAAAAGACTCTGGCGGTCAGCCCGGCTTTCTAAAATCATTCGCATTTGATGGTGCGTCAAAATCTCAGCCGATCAAGTTGGGGGTTGACAAGTTGGGATTTTGAAAGGGAGTGATTGCGCCGGAATTGTAACAACGGCGCTCTATGATCACCAGACAAATTTGCCTGGCGACGAACATTCGCTCGATTCGAAGGGAAGAAAACCAGAAGCGGAAAAGGCGCCGTTATCGCTTATCGAGAACGTTGGCCTGCAAGCGCCGCATTCCACGCAGCCAGCGGTCGTAATCGTTCGCCTTGCGCTGGAAATAATCGGCCACTTCCGGGTGCGGCAGGATCAGGAAGCGTTCCTCGGCCAGCCCTTTGATTACGCAGTCGGCGACTTCTTCAGGCGAAACGGAACCGGCCACCAAAAAGTTTTCACCCGTGCCGTCTTCGCCCAGCAGCATGCGTGTCCGGACGCCCTGCGGACAAAGGCAGGAAACTTTGACGCCCCTGTCTGCGTGGGTGATTGAAAGCCATTCCGCAAAGGCGACAGCGGCATGCTTGGTCACCGAATAGGGGGCGGAGCCGATCTGCGTCAGCAGGCCCGCTGCCGACGCGGTTTGCAGCAGATAGCCTTCGCCGCGTTCGATCATCTGTGGCAGCACAGCACGTGCGGCGTAAATGTGCGCCATGACGTTGACGCCGAAAATCTCCTGCCAGTCTTCATTTGAAACTTCCGCGCCGCCTGGTTTGCCAATGATTCCCGCGTTCGAACAAAACAGATCAATGCGGCCAAACTGCTCGGTTGCCTGTTTGACCAGATTGATGATGTCGGCTTCGTTGCTGACATCGGTTTTGACAGCCACGCCGCCGATTTCCGCCGCGACCTGCTGGGCTTTGTCATATTCCAGATCGGCGACGACGACGGCGCGCGCGCCTTCGGCGGCGAAACGCTGGCACAAGGCGCGGCCGATTCCCATCGCGCCTCCGGTGACGACTGCAACTTTGTCTTGAAGATTCATAATTGAGGAGAGCCAGAGTTGCGGTACGCGAGTGTAAGCGAGCGCCCTCTTGCTGCTGCCGCTCGCTTACACTCGCGTACTGCTTTAGATCAATTCCGCCGCGTGTTTCAGCCGCTGGACCGCGCGCTTCTGGCCAACGGCGACGACCACTTCAAACAGGCTCGGCCCGACCGATTGCCCGGTCAGCGCCGTCCGCGTCGCGTTGATCAGCAGCCCAGCCTTCACTGTTTTTTCTTCCGCCAATGCCCGCAGCGCAACTTCCGCTGAGTCGTGATTGAACTCCGTTACCGCAGCAAACCGATCCGCCAGTTGCGGCAGCAGTTCCTTCAGTGCGGGATCTTTTTGCAGGTTTTTCCTGACCGCCGCTTCTTCAAATTCAAAGCTCAGGTCATCCACAAAATACGGGCGGCCATGCCCCGCAAAATCCAGCAGGGTGCGTGCGCGTTCGCGCAGCAGCGAGATGGTGTGTTCGTACCAGGCGCGCTGCTCGCCTTCGTATTCGTCGCGCCACAAGCCGGCCTTTTGCAATTCAGGTTTGATGAGCGGCAGCAGCTTTTCCATCGGCCAGGTCTTGATGTACTCGAAGTTCATCCACAGCGCTTTCTGATCCGTCCAGTTGCGCGCGTCGCCTTCGGTGAAGTTAAACACGGCGTTCGATTTGTGAATGCCTTCCAGCGTGAAGGCTTCGATCAACTGTTCGCGGGTGAAAATCTCCTGGTCTTCGGCCCCTTCGATGCCGGCGGGCGACCAGCCCAGCAGCGCCAGAAAGTTGACGAAGGCATCCGGGATGAACCCTGCGTCACGGTAAGTGGTCACGCTGACAATCTCGCCGTGTTTGCGTTTCGATAGCTTGCCTTTGTTTGGGGCCAGAATCAGCGGCAGGTGCGCGAATTTCGGCACCTGCGCGCCCAGCGCCTGATAAATCAACACCTGTTTGTGGGTGTTGTTGATGTGATCCTGACCGCGAATTACATGGGAGATGCCCATTTCGATGTCATCCACCACGACCGACAGGTTGTACAGGGGATGGCCATCCGACCGCAGCAACACCAGATCTTCAGTTTCCTTGTAATCGCGTTCCTGCAAGCCGAAGACGGCATCATCAAATTGGGTCTTGCCGTCCTCCGGGACTTTGAAGCGGATCACGAATGATTCGCCGCTTTCGGCCCGAGAGTCGGATTCCGCCTGCGGCAGGTTCCGATACGGATTGACGACTTTCTCTTTGGCGATGTCCTGTTTGATGGTTGCGTCGTTGCGCTCCTGTTTGGGCGTGAAGTCGCGATACGCCTGGCCGCTTTCGAGCAGTTGATACGCTGCCGCGCGATGTTTGTCGGCGTAGTCGGTTTGATAGAACGGGCCTTCGTCATAATCCAGCCCCAGCCATTCCATGCCTTCCAGAATGCCGCGCACCATCTCATCGCTGGAGCGCTGGAGGTCTGTGTCTTCGATGCGGAGGATGAATTTTCCGCCCATCTTGCGGGCGAAAAGCCAGTTGAACAGGGCCGTGCGCGCGCCGCCGACGTGCAGATAACCCGTTGGTGAGGGAGCGAACCGAACACGAATATCGGACATAGTTGCTTGCTGCTTTCTATTGTTATTTCTGAATTCTGCCTGAATTCTGCCTGAATTCTGAATTCTGAATGATGATGTTTGAAGTCAGGCGTCACTATACTGAATGCTTTTGCCGGTCAGCAAGTTTATGAAGTTGCACTTCGTGCAGTCGCCTTTCAAGAAACCGGCGTTCGCTGTCGTTGGTGACCAGCGCCAGCGCGCGTTCGTAACTTTGCGCCGCCTCCGCGGGCGAACCCGCGCGGCGCAGCAAGTCTGCGCGGGCAGCGTGCAGCAGGTGATAGCCATCGAGTTCCGCCACCAGCCCGTCCATCAGCGCCAGCCCTGCCTGCGGGCCGCTGGCCATGGCCACCGCTGCCGCCCGGTTCAGGGACACGACCGGCGATGGATGCAAACGCTCGAGCAGGTCATAAATCCCGACGATTTGGGGCCAGTCCGTGTCTTCGGCGTGCGCCGCCTGACAATGCAATGCGGCGATGGCCGCTTGCAGCGTGAACACGCCGGAGCCGCCGCGCAGCGCCGTTTCGACCAGGGGCAGCGCCTCGGCAATCTGCTTTTGATTCCAGCGGCTGCGATCCTGATCTTCGAGCAGAACGACATCGCCTGCCTCGTCCAGGCGGGCCGCGCGCCGCGCGTCGTGCAGCAACATCAGCGCAAGCAGGCCGGTCGTTTCCGCTGGCGGTTGCGGCAGCATGAGGGCACGCACGAGCCGCCCCAACCGGATGGCTTCGGCGCAAAGATCGGCGCGTACCAGCGCGTCGCCGCGCGTCGCGGCGTAGCCTTCGCTGAAAATCAGATAAATGACCGTCAGCACCGCGTCCATTCTTTCCGGCAAATCAGTGGTGCCGGGAATCGTATAGGGAATCCCCGCATCGCGAATCTTGCGTTTGGCGCGCACCAGCCGCTGCGCCATGGTTGCGGTTGGCACGAGAAAAGCGCGGGCGATTTCATCGGTTTCGAGTCCGCCCAGCATGCGCAGCGTCAATGCGACCTGTGTTTCGGGCGACAGCGCGGGATGGCAGCAGGTGAAAATCAGCCGCAACCGTTCATCCGGAATTTCGCTGGCATCGTAATCCGGCGTTTCGGAGGCCGGGATCAGTCCGGAGGCGGCGTACCATTCCACCTTTTCCGCCAGCCGCTGCCGGCGGCGAATGCGGTCAATGGCTTTGTAGCGGGCTGTCTGGATGATCCAGGCGCGCGGGTATTCAGGAATGCCGGTGGATTGCCACTGATTGACAGCGATGGCGAAGGCTTCCTGTGCAGCCTCCTCGGCGACATCGAAATCGCCGACGAGTTTGATCAGGGCGGCGACGATTTTTCCCCAATCAGAGCGGTAAAGTGAATCAATCGCGTGGTTTACGTTCAGTTTTGCGTATGGGAGCATAAGCGAAAATAAAAAATTTTTGGCGCGGTGTCGAATTGAGCGCGCACCGTTCGATTTACCAGTGAAAGAACACAATGGAGGCTAACGAATGAAATACATGCTGCTGATTTATCTGGAAGAGAACGCCTTGAATGAAGCTGAACGCGCACATTGTTATGTGGAATCGGCCCAGCTTGCGCAACAACTTCATGCTGCGGGGAAGTTTCTGGCGACGGCGCCGCTTCAACCTGCAGCCGTCACCAAAACCGTGCAAATACGCGACGGCAACCGGTTGGTCACCGATGGCCCATTTGCGGAAACGCGCGAACAACTCGGCGGGTTCTTCCTAATTGACGCCAAAGACCTGGACGAAGCCATCGGTGTTGCCTGCCATATTCCGGGCGCGCGCGCCGGCACGGTGGAAATTCGTCCGGTCATCGAACTTCCGGGCCTGCCGCAGCGGCAAACCAACTGAAATTTAGATTGACGGGCTGTCGTTTTTGGCAAACCCCGTTCGACTTACGCAGTGGAGAGAAAAAATGAAATACCTGTTGCTGGTTCATCACAAGGAACAAGTGCTCGGCGATCTGGGCGAACCCGAATTGGGGAAAATGCGTGACGAATCCGTCGCGCTTTGCAATCAGATTCATTCAACCGGGCAATATCTGGACGCCGCGCCATTGCATCCCGTTTCGACCGCGACCTGCGTGCGCGTGCGCGAAGGCAAGCGAATCGTGACCGATGGCCCTTACGCCGAAACGCGCGAACAACTTGGCGGCTATTTTTTCATCACCGCCAATGATCAGGAAGAAGCCGTCAACATTGCCGCGCGGATTCCCGGCGCGCGCATCGGCACTGTCGAAGTCCGCCCTGTCCTCGAAGTCGCCGGACTGCCGGAAAGTTATAGTTTTGTAACTGCTCAGCCCAGTCTGCGAGCAAGCAGACAGACGAGCAAAAGAGTTTAGCGTAAAAAGCAAGCATGTTGAGTCGCGAAGAAATCAAAGCCGTTTACGATCAGGGCCCGGACGCAGTGATTGCGCTGGTCGAAG
>JAJNQA010000017.1 GCA_021155085.1 Heliomicrobium sp.
CCCCCCGCTTCCGGTGAATTCGACTTCTTCGATACCAAGGAAAACCAGAACAAGATGAAGAGAAAAGTGATCGTGTTGACCGTCGCCCTGTTTTTGCTGCTGCCGGTTGCGGGCGGCAGGGGGCAGGGAATTGGTTCCACCGAAATGGCTGCGGCAAACGACGCCTGGAACAGCGGCAAATACGCGGATGCGCTTCGCGGCTATTTGCGATTGGTGAACAGCCCCGCGGGCGAACAGTTTGTGGAGCCGATTGCGCGCCAAACCGGTGAACTCTTCCACACTGAAGAGATCACCGCCGACGGGCGCGTGCCGCGATTGAGTCCGGACGGCAGTTTGATCGTTTATGAAACCGGCAGCGGACCTAATGCCTTTACAAGACTGGTTGCCACGGCGGGCAATCATCAGGTATTGGGCGAAGTTCCAGCGATTGGCGTGGCCATCTCACCTTCGGGAAAGAAAGCGGCTTATTTGAAAGTAACGCCAAACGAAGAACTCAAAAAAACGCAGGCCATTGTTGAAGATTCTGCCACCCCCTTTGCCACACGTGTTGCCGCGTTTCAAAACGTCAGTTGGCTGCAAGCAAAACTTGGCGTCCTTGTCGTGCGGGATTTGGCGACGCGGCAGGAAACGGAATTGTCCACTGGCAACTTGCTGAAATCTTCGCTGGTGTTTGGCGCGGATGACGACACGGTTTACTTCGTCGGCGCGAGTGAAAACGAGACAAATCGCAATGATATTTATGTGGTTAAACCCGCTTCTCAGCCAGTTGCCGTCACCGACGCTGAAGGTTTCAAAACCGCGCCGGTTGTCAGTCCGTCAGGAAAAACCTTGCTGGTAACCATTCCCCTTACCACTCCTTTTCCGCCGCTGCGCAAACTAGAAAGCAGCAATGCCGATGCGCAAGGACAGCGTCCGCAAGGTGGTGGCGGTGGCGGCCCGCAAGCCGCTGCCACGAAATTCGGCATTGTTGATCTGGCGACTCGCAAAATGACTCCGGTTAACGGAACGGCCTTCACGTTTTCCGCCGATGGCTCGGCGGTTACTTACCTGACGCGGTCGCCGCAGGAAAACGCTTTATTTGTCTTGCCCGTCGGCGGCGAACCCCTGGCGGTCTTGAAGACGGCGAATCGGCTGGATTCCCCCGCATTTTCGCCTGACGGTGGACGATTGGTTTATTCCCGAATGACGGATGACGATTGGGAATTGTTTTTGATCGGGCGCGACGGCAAAAACGAAACGCGGCTGACGCGTGAAATTCAGCACGACATTCTGCCGCGCTTTATTTCAAAAGACCGTCTGATCGGCATGATCGGCGAACCGCGCCATCGCCGCGCGTACCTGTACGATTTGGCAAACAACACGCAGACGCGGCTTTTTCATAACAACTCGGTGCGGACGATTTCGCCCGAATACACCTGGGCGGCGACGCCGGATGGTTCAAAAGCGTTGATTCAGGCGGATCGCGACGGCAACACGGTTTCGCCCGAACGCGGCGTTTATCTGGTTCATCTCGACCGCAAAGTGACGAAAGCCGAATTGATCGCGCGGCTGGAAAAACAGCTTGCCGCCGAAACCGCGCTGTTTAACGAAGGCCAGCGCATCTTTGCACCCATCGCCGCCGACGTTCGCCAGGCGCTGGAACCGGCCTCGGTCAATCGCGTTTATGAACACGAAAAGGCGCTCTTCGATTTCGACTCCAAACACATTTCCCGTCCCGGCAACAAACTGGCGATTGAATATCTGACCTCTGCTTACAAATCGTTCGGCTACGAACCGGAGCAACAATGGTTTGAACTTCGCCAGGCGCTCGGAGGCAAAACGGCCAACGTTGTCGCGAAGTTGACCGGCACGGAAAACCCGGAACTGGTTTACGTCGTCAGCAGCCACTTCGACTCCGTTCCAATCGGACCGGGCGCGGATGACGACACTTCGGGAACCGCCGCGCTGCTGGAAGCCGCGCGAATGCTGGCCAAGCATCCGCAACCCGCAACGATCATTTTTGCCTCGTTCACGGGCGAAGAAGCAGGCTTGCTGGGCAGCCGCGAATTCGTCCGCCGCGCGCAAGCCGGCAAGATGAATATCGTCGGCGTGCTCAATAACGACATGATCGGCTGGGCCAACGACAATCGGCTGGACAACACCATCCGTTATTCAAACGACGGCATCCGCGACATTCAGCACGCGGCGGCGTTTTTGTTCACGCGGCTGATTACCTACGACGCGCGCTGGCATCGCGGCACCGACGCGACGGCGTTTTATGAAGTATATGGAGACATCGTCGGCGGCATCGGTTCATATCCGGTGCTCGGCAACCCGCATTATCATCAGCCGACCGATTTGCTGGAAACCATCAATCATCAACTAATCGCTGAAACCAGCAAAACGACCGCCGCCACGCTGATGATGCTTGCTTCCAGTCCGTCGCGGCTGAAGGATTTGAAGGTGGAGAGTTTTGACGGCACAACCGCAAAACTTTCCTGGACGCCTTCGCCGGAAAAAAGCGTGCGCGGGTATTTGGTCAGCTTCACCGCCGCTGACGGCAAAATGCAACAAACCAAAGTCAGTAGCGCCACCGCAAGCTTGCGCGGCGTGAAGCCCGGAACCACTGTCAGCGTCAAAGCTGTCAATGCGCGCGGACTGGAAGGCTGGGACTGGTCGCATGTTAAATTGACGTTAAACTAAATGCATGTACTGACTTAACTGGCAAAGCTCCGGTGCAGATGTGTTGACAGGTGTTGTGACCATCAATACAGTATGAATCGTCTTAATCTAAAGCTAGCTTGCAGTGACTGCCTACTACTAAACACACTTCAAAGAAGTAACTGCGTAGCCGAAAAATAATGGAAACACTGCTTTATGGGGGAGAGTGCTCATGGCCAGCAAGAAGAAGAGCAGGCCCACTTCCAGTTTATCTCAGGAATTTCATCCTGGCTGGCTACTTACCGGGAGAGAGGCTAGCTATCGAATTGAACGCGAACTTAGCAATGGTGGTTGGTGTGATGTTTACTTGGCCGAGCAACTCCAACCAAACAGAAAAGTGGTCGTGAAAGCACTGCGCGTTGAACGCGTCAGCAAGGATCCCAACAATCGGTTTTGGATTGAAAGGCAATTTTCCCAAGAGCGGGAAGCGCTCAGCCGCATTCACCACTCGAACGTCGTGAAGATATTTGATTATGGTAAAACAGCCAATAACGTCTCTTACGTGGTTTTGGAGTACATTGAAGGACAGACCCTTAAGAACACAATTCCACAGAGCGGCTTGGAGCTTCGACAAGTAGCTGAAATCATCCGGCAAATCGGCAACGGGTTGAGCGCCGCTCACCAACAGAAAATTTTTCATTGTGACTTGAAACCTTCCAACGTCATGCTGCAAACGAGCGGAAGGCCAGGCGAGTGGGTCAAACTAATTGATTTTGGAGCGGCTGGAGTTGTCGCCACCGTGGATCCGCGTAGTCAGATTTCCGTGAATTACGCGGGACGGGGGACTTGGGAGTATTCCGCACCGGAACAACCCGAAGGGCCGTTGGGCACATGGACGGATATTTACAGCCTCAGCGTTGTTGCCTACGAAATGATTGCCAATCGTCGTCCTTTCCTGGCCAACAATCCGCAGGCGCTCAACGCGGGGCAGAAAGACCTCTCCCTTATTCTCAGTCTGAAGGATTTGCGCCGGGAATTACCGGAAAATCAACTTCTTCTCCTTGAAAAAGCACAGGCGCTGTTACTGAAGGGGCTAACCTATAATTGGGAAAACCGCGAGAGACTCGTTCCCAGTGCCGAACAATTTGGCCGTGAACTCGCCGATGCACTTGATGATCGCTTCCATACCAGACAATTACCCGATATCGCGGTTGTAACAAAAGAAGCTGAACGAAAAGAAGCTGAACGAAAAGAAGCCGAACGAAAAGAAGCCGAACGAAAAGAAGCTGAACGAAAAGAAGCTGAACGAAAAGAAGCTGAACGAAAAGAAGCTGAACGA
>JAJNQA010000023.1 GCA_021155085.1 Heliomicrobium sp.
CGGCGCTATTTGCACGCCGCCTTGTTTCGGCAGGAACGTTTTTGCAACTTTTTGAAAAGCGCCTTGGAGCATCTTTATGGGCGTGTGACTGAAATTTCGGCACCTTCAGTACCTTTATTATAAATTTTGGAACTACTGAGACTTCAAGAAAAAGACGTACCGCAGACTGTTAGTCCGCGGAAGCATTCTGAGAAGTTCTTTTTCTGAATCCAAAGGGTTTGCCCGCAACGACCACAGCCGGCTAACAGTCGGCTGTGCATTCCCTTTTCTTAAAAGCTATCGCGCCCAGCGATTACGACTCCGTCTTTCTTGTCGAAACTCCGCCATTGCCTGCCCTCTTCAGTTCGCGCCTGACATCACTGTGCTCTTGTTATTCGCCTTTCCGTCGTTTACCGGCCTATGTGCCTACAAGTTGCTGAAGCGCTAATTCCCAACCGCAGATGTTGTGCTGGCGGTGGACTTCTATCACGAATTCGCTTATCCCTATGATTCGACTTTATCCAGGATCGGCTCATGTTGAGTGCCGGTTCTGGATAAAGTCGAGGGTGAGAGAAGCACTCGCTTCGGCATTTCATTCAGTGTTGGGAAGAAGTAACGAATAGAGCCAATGCTTTTTCGGCCACAAAAAGCACAACAGACACAAGATTTCTTTGTGTTTCCTGCACATATTTGTGGCTAAATCGAACCTCACTTTAAGGAATAATCATGAATAGAACGATTCATCCATCAATGTTTCGCATAGTTGGGCTGTTGGGTTTGTTATTCGTTTTGGCGGCGTTGGCGCTTGCTCAGCAACCTGTGGAAGGCGGCAAGAAAATCGCCGAACAAAACAAACAGTTTCAAGACAAGGCGCTCGATCTCGAAATGTGGAAGAACCGTTTCGAGGTGGAAAGCCGCGAAGTCTATGCGCAGCGTGACGCGCTCGTCGGGGCGCTCAAGCTCAAGCCAGGCCAGCGCGTCGCCGATGTCGGCGCGGGTACCGGCGCGTTTATGGCCGCAATGCTCAAGCAAGTCACCGGCAGCGGCCATTACTTTGCCGTAGACATTTCGCCGCGCTTTCTCGAACTCATTCGCGAACGCGCCGAGGCCGGCAAACACGCGAACGTGACGACGGTCCTGGGTGCGACGACAAGCATTACCTTGCCGGCCAACACGGTTGACGCGGTCTTCATTTGCGACACCTATCACCATTTCGAAAAGCCCGAACAAGTGCTGGCTTCGATTCACAAAGCGATGAAAAAAGGTGGCACGCTCGTCGTGGTGGATTTCATCCGCGAGCCGGGCAAGTCGAGCGCCTTCAGCCTGGAACACATTCGCGCTTCGCAAGCCGTCTTTCGCAAAGAAATCGAGACCGCCGGGTTCACCTACAAAGAAGACGTGAAAGTCGAATCCCTGAAAGAAAATTACGTCATGCGTTTCGTAAAATAATGAGTGATCCATCCAAAAAACTCGGACTCTTAACGCTGGCCAGCTTGGTCATCGCCAACATGATCGGTGCCGGTGTATTTACCACGTCGGGCTTTGCGCTGGCTGATTTGGGTTCACCCAAGTGGGTAATGTTGGGCTGGCTGGTCGGCGGATTAATCGCGATATGCGGCGCGCTCAGTTACGGCGGACTCGTGCGCCATTTGACCGAATCGGGTGGCGAGTATCTTTTCCTCGCCCGCTTCATTCATCCGGTCGTAGGCTTTCTGGCCGGATGGGTTTCATTGCTCGCGGGCTTTACCGGAGCGACGGCGTTCGCGGCCTTGGGATTGGAAACCTATTTGTCATTCCTGCGTCCCGCATGGTTGCCGTCGGGCGCGATTGCAATTGGAAGCGTGTTGCTGTTCACCGCCTTGCATAGCTTTCGCTTGGCGCTCGGCGCAGTTGCGCAAAACGCCATCGTCCTGCTCAAGCTTGTGCTGCTCGTCGTGTTCCTGGTGATCGTGGGCTTTTCGCCTTCGGCCAACACTGCGCCGCATCCGGTCGCGCCGTTTTCGCTGCTGGCGTTTGCCGGATCGCTTGTCTGGATTTCGTTGAGTTATTCGGGCTTTAACGCGGCCATCTATATTGCGGACGAAGCCAAAGACGCCAGGCGCAACGTGCCGCGCGCGCTGTGGCTGGGCACTTTGATCACGATGTTTTTTTATCTCGCGCTAAACGCGGCGTTCGTTTATTTGCCGCCGTTTCAAACCGTCGTCGGCCAACCCGATGTAGCCGCAGCCGCCGCGCAAGCCATCGGCGGGGAAAAACTGGCGGCCTTCATTCGCGTCATCATCGCATTGGCGCTTTGCACTTCAGTGTCTTCGATGATTATGGCCGGGCCGCGTGTGTATGCGCGCATGGCCAACGACGGCGTCTTCCCGCGCATGTTCCGCTTCACGGGCGAAGTTCCGCGCGCCGCCATCCTGTTGCAATCGGCGCTCGTCATTCTCGTGATTCTCGTCTCAAGCTTGAAAGGCTTGCTCGGCTATCTCGGCTTGACGCTTTCGCTTTGCACGGCGCTGACGGTGTCTTCGATTTTTGTGGTGCGCCGCAAAGAGGCTTTGAATGTAACAGGCTATCCGTTCACGCCCGTGTTGTATGTCGGCGCAGTCCTCGTTTTCGCGGCGCTCTCGCTCAAACGCAATCCGTGGGAAATGCTCGGCACCGTGCTCACCGTCGCGAGCGGTTTGTGCGCTTATTGGTTGATTAACAGGCGGAAACCCGCAGGAAGCAAGGGCGCGTTCAATTAGCCCAATCGCGCCCCTTACTTCGTGCGGTGACGCCATCTGTCTTCCTTGAATTACCCGGAATTTGCACAACGTGTACGCCACCGACATCCCGCCTGATCCGAGTCCTGCCGGGTGGCGCGTATGTGAATGGCGAGTTCGGCCAGTTGGAAACGTGGCGCGAAATCACACTGTGCAATACGGCGTTGTTTCATTCGCTTCAGCAACTGGATCATTTTGCCGCTTTAATGAAGCAGGTCTTGCACAACAAGTAGTTCGTTCTTCAGATTCAGCCAGTCAAAGGCGATTCGAAGCCATTGATTGAAAATCCATCGCGGCGATTTCTCAGTCCTGCCACGATCCCACCTTACGAATCCATACCACCTATTTTTGCTTGTTCGACGAGAAGGAGACTTTCATGCGACTTCGGTACTTTGCGGCATGGCCCTGCACCATGCTCCTCATTTCATTGACGACTTATGCTCAGGTCAGCATCAACGGTTCGTTACGCGGACGCATCAGCGACCCAACCGCAGCCGGATTAACCGGCGTTAGTTTGACGCTCACCAACACCGCGACAGCCACGACACAAAAGGCCAACACCGACAGCAACGGCGAATATCAATTCGCTCGTGTCACACCCGGCATCTATACGCTGACGGCGGAAAAGGACGGATTCAAACGCGCGCAGCGGGAAAGCATCGTCATTGCCGTTAACGAAAACGCCATCGCCGATCTGGTGCTCATGGTTGGGCAAATCAGCGAAACCGTCACGGTGGAAGCGGGCGCGACGCTGGTGCAGGCGCAAAGCGTGGAGCTTTCCGAGTTGGTCAATGAACGGCGCATCAAGGAATTGCCACTCAACGGGCGAAACTTCATCAAGCTGGTGCAACTCGCGCCTGGCGTCGGCAATCCCGGATCGGCCAACAATCCGTCCATTAACGGCGGACGTGCCGTAACGAACAGTTACGTCGTGGATGGCATTGGCTCGAACGATGAACGCTTGAATACGGGCTTTGTCGGCATCAACGGCTCCAACACAGACCTTGGCCAGAACGTGCCGAACCTGGTTTCGACCGAAGCCATTCAGGAATATCGCATCATCACTTCCAACGCCGACGCCACGTTTGGCCGCGGCAGCGGCGGTAATATCAACCTCGTCACGAAATCCGGCGGCAATCGGTGGCACGGTTCGGCGTATGAATATCTGCGCAACGATGCGCTGGATGCGGCGGATTACTTTTACAAAGCCAACCCGCGCCCGCAATTCGTCACGACCGGCGGCAAAGCCAAAACGCCGCCCTTCAAACAGAATCTTTATGGCGGCACGTTCGGCGGCAGGATCATTCGTGACCGGCATTTTTTCTTCGGCAGTTACGAAGGCTTTCAGCAGCGGCGGCTGAATCAAACGGCGTCGAACGTAGTCGTGCCGAACGCGGATTTGCTGCGCTTTGTGCCGGGCGATTTGGGGCGATTTTTCAAAACCTTCTTCATTGATCGCGGCATCACTCCTGCCACCGGCAATCCGGCGGGAACGTTTACGCCGCTGCCCGCGACCGAACGCAACACCATCGTCGCGGCGGGCTTCCCGACGGCTTTCTTTGACGGCAACACTGCGAATGGCGAAGCCGGAACCGTGCAAATCAGCGCCGCGCCGCCCATCAACATTGAGCAAAATGCGTTTCTGGTGCGCACCGATCATCACCTGAGTGAAAAGCTGACCGCGAATGTGCGTTACAGCTTTGCGCGTTCATTCGTGACTGCCGGATCAGCCACGCCGCTCGACACGCAAGTCGCGCCGCGTCAGTACCAATCGGCGGC
The DNA here is from genome assembly GCA_021155085.1 of Heliomicrobium sp. GTDB lineage: Bacteria > Acidobacteriota > Blastocatellia > RBC074 > RBC074 > RBC074. The sequence continues at coordinate 4,515 of JAJNQA010000023.1, forward strand.
GATCCAGTTGAATTACAATCTGACGCCCGCGCAAGTGCTGGAAATTCGCGGCGGCGTGTTGCGCAACCGCTTTCAGCAATTCACCAAAGGCGGCATTGACCAGCGCCTGCAAGCGCTCGGCGTTTCGAGCGAATACGGCATTCTGGTGACTGCCGGTCCATCGTCCGCGCCGTTCTTTCGCGCGGCAGTCAACGGCGCATTCATTGACAATCAAACGACGCCGCAACTATCGGTGCTGCACACCTGGCAGCGCGGCAACATGACGTGGCGCAGCGGTGCGGATCTGCGTTCAATTCACAACAACGTCGCCAACATCAGTTCCGGCCAGCCGTTGTTCGAGTTCACGAATTCGTTGGTTGGCGTGAACGGAATTTACGGCGCGAACCTGCAGGCGACGGACACCGTGACGGTTTCCACGCGGCTGACTTCGTACGGCAACAACGGCAGTGGCCCGACCACGCCGATGCGGGGTTATCGTTCGCGGCAGCAGGAATACTTTGTCCAAAACGATTGGCGCGTGCGGCGCGACCTGACGCTGAATCTCGGCCTGCGGTACAGTTTTTTCGGTGTGTGGAGCGAAGTGAACAACGCGCTGTCGAATCTGTTTGCCGTGGATGGGGCGGGCAACCTCGTGCCGGACGTAAACCCCTTCAAGTATGGCCGCACGCAAAATCGCATCGTGCGACTGACGGATGATTTGCGTTACTACAATCCCGACTACAACAACTTTCAGCCGCGCCTCGGTTTCGCGTATGACCTGTTCGGCAAAGGCCGCACCATCGTGCGCGCAGGCTATGGCTGGTATTACGACCGGTTGATTCAAATTCAATTCACCGCCGCCGTCGGCAACGTGCCGTATGCGATTTCAAGCAACACGGCCAATGTGCCGTTTCGTCTGAGCCAGGCGTTGCCGATTACTGCGGCGGCGAACCCGGCCATCACCGCCGTGAATCCTGAAATCGAAAACGCGCGCACCGACCGTTGGAACATCGCTGTCGAGCAGCAACTCGGCAAGGATACCAGCGTGACGGTTGCATACGTCGGCATGCGCACGGACAACCTGTATTCACAAGCGCAACCGAATGGCTTTGGCGGATTCCCGACGGCGGCGCGTCCCGATCCGCGCTTCACAACGCAGCAAGTAATAGACAATCTGAACCTTTCGCGCTATCGCGCGTTGCAGATCACCGCCAAACGCCGCTTCGCGCGCGGGCTGGATTTCACGGCGGCCTATACCTTTGGCGAAGCCAAAGACAACAACTCGCGGGATTCGTTCACGACCTTCCCGACCTTCCTGAATTCCGCCGCCAATCCCGCGCAATCCGGCGTGCAGGGCACAGGCGCGAACGTCGTCGCCCGCGATCCGCGCGCAGATTTCGGGCTGTCGGAATTTGACGTTCGCCACAACCTGACCTTCACGCACGTGCTGGAATTACCTGTCGGGCGCGGGCGCGCGTTGCTCGGCGATGCGAATGGTTTCGTGAATGCGTTGCTGGGCGGCTGGGCATTGAACGGGTTGGCGGTGCTGCGTTCGGGCGAACCGATCAACATTGTGCGCGGTATGGATTTCAACGACGACGGCGATGCGACGGCAGATCGCCCCGCGCTCATCAGCGGCAGCCTGAACGATCTCTATCGCACTGGTTCCGGCGAGCGCACGCAGTTCCTCGTCACTCAGGCTGATGCGCTGACACGCTTGGCCACGCCGACGACGATTGATCCGACAGCAATGATTGCGCGCAATGCGCTGCGTGCGCCACGCGTGATGTTTTACGACCTGGCATTGCTCAAACGCTTTATCGTGAAAGAACGTTACAACGTCGGCTTTGAAGCCAATTTCTTCAACGTCTTCAATCGCTCCATTTTCGGTGCGCCGGTCAGCAACCTGAGCAATGCGCTGTTTGGCCGCATCACCAGCAATTTGCTCGGCACGAATCCGCGCCAGATTCAGTTCGGGTTGAAGGTGAGCTTTTAATGCGCGGCAGAATCCTGACAAGCTGGTTATGCCTGCTCTTGAGCCTGATGCTGGCAGCTTGCGCGCAACCCGAAGTGGGTTCGCGTGGCAAGCTGCCGTTGCGTGCCGTCAACGAAGCCCCGCGCGCCAACCTCGCTCAACATTGCGTCGAGAACTTCAAAGACGGCTATGATTATTTTCCTGACAAACTCACATTCAGGCATTCGGCGCAACTGTCGGTTGAGTATCATGGGCATTACAAAATCGTGCGCTACAACCCTGCGGTGGATACGGGCGAGCAGCTTGAGTATCTGCTGGTGCAATGCGGTGCGCCGCGCCCCTCTGGGTTTGCCAAAGCCGTCACGATCAACGTTCCGATCAACAGCTTCGTCACACAGAACCTTGCCATGCTCGCGGCAGTGGCCGACCTCGGCCTCGAAGACCGTCTGGTCGGCATCTCAAATACGCGTGCCGTGACGATTCCGACGATTGCCGAGCGCATCAAGGCGGGCAGGATTCTGGATGTTGGTGGCGGCACGCATTCAACGATTGAACGCATTCTCGAAGCCAGCCCCGATGTGCTGTTCACGTTCTATTCCGCCTTACCAAATACGAACCAACATCCCAAGCTGTGGGAAATCGGCGTCCGAGCCGTCGGACAGGCTGACCACATGGAACCGCATCCGTTGGGGCGCGCCGAATGGCTCAAATTCCTGGCGCTGCTCACCAATCAGGAAGCACAGGCCAATCAGCTTTTCGCGCCGATTGAACAACGCTATCAGGAACTGGCCGCGCTGGCGGCGAACGTGGCAACGCGCCCGCAGGTGATGTTTGGCCGCAACGCGGGGCGCGACACTTGGGAACGGCACGGCGGGCGCAACTACCTGGCGCGGTTGGTGTATGACGCGGGCGGCCAGTTTTTCCTGCATGACCAAATCGCCGGAAGCTGGGCACCAACGAATTTCGAGAAGGTGTACGCCAATGCGGAAGATGCCACTTTCTGGATCGGCGGCATGCTTAACTTCAATGACCTGCGCTCTTTCAGGGATTCACACCCGCGCAACGACTGGTTTCGTCCCGTGCGCGAGCAGCGCGTTTTCGCCCACGACAAAGGCCGGCTTGGTATGTGGCGCTATCCGTGGGGAGATCAAGGCATGACCAAACCGCACCGGATTCTGGAAGATTTACTGCGCACGCTGCATCCCGAACTGCTGCCGGAAGGGGAAACTCGCTTCGTGCAGAAACTGAATTGAAGCTATGACTGAAACAACACTGTCGGCGCAATTGCCGCAAAACCTGTCTCAAACCACCATCGCACGGCCAAAAATGAATCACGCCGTCTGGTACGCGCTGCTCGTCGTCTTGATCGTGGCCGCCTTTCTGGCCGAAGTGACCATCGGCGCGGTGCGCATTCCGCTGGCGGCCATCTGGCAACTACTCATCGGCGGGGCAGTCGAAAAAGAGACGTGGAGCAACATCCTGTTTGCCTTTCGTTTTCCGCGCGCAGTGAATGCGCTCTTTTCGGGCGCGGCGCTGGGGGCGTGCGGCTTGCTGCTGCAAACGCTCTTTCGCAATCCGCTGGCCGACCCGTTCGTGCTGGGCGTGATGCACGGCTCGCGTTTAGGCGTCGCGCTCCTGGTCGTCGCGTCGGGGTTGGCCGGCAATGCGTTTCTCTACAAATACGGCGTCGGCGGGGATGTCGGCATCGCGCTGGCTTCGGCGCTCGGCTCGACGCTGGTCTTACTGCTGTTGGCGGCGCTGGCCAGGCGCGTCAACACGGTGACGCTGCTGATTGTCGGCTTGATGCTCGGTTATCTGTGCGTCGGGCTGATCAGCGTGATGCTGCACTTCATTGACGAGACGCAGGCGCAGGCCTTCGGCAGTTGGGACGACGGCAGCTTCGCCGGGGCGACACGGCAGCAGCTTTCGATTCTGTTGCCCGGCATCGTCATCGGCATCGCGCTGGCTTCGGTGTTGGTCAAACCGCTGAACGCGCTGTTGCTGGGAGAGAACTACGCGCAATCGCTGGGGCTGAATGTGACGCGCATCAAGCGGCTGGGCTTCATTGCGACGGGCGTGCTGGCGGGCTTGGTTACGGCTTACTGCGGCCCGATTGCGTTTCTTGGCATCGTCGCTGCGCATCTGGGGCGCGGCCTGTTTCGCACGTCGGATCATCGCGTGCTGATGCCGGGCGTGTTGCTGCTCGGCGGTTTGCTGGGACTGCTTTGCGACTTGATTACGCACCTGCCGTGGAGCCGCCACTTCCTGCACCTGAACGCGGTGAACGGCTTGATCGGCGCGCCACTCGTGCTCTGGGCCTTGCTCAACCGCAAGCGCGGCATCCGCTTTGAATAACGAATTACGATTAACCTATGACCACTGCTACCTCAAAACAGTTTGCCGCGACTATCGCCTTGCGCGCCCTCTCGATTGGCTACAAACCATCGCGCAAAGAAACCAAAGTCGTCGCCGTCAATCTCAATACAACCCTGCGCGCGGGCGAACTGGTTTGTTTGCTGGGGCCGAACGGCGCGGGCAAATCCACGTTGATGCGCACGATGGCGGGAATGCAAAAACCGTTGGACGGCGCGGTCGAACTCGGCGGCGTGAACATCCATGAACTGCCCGCTCGCGAACTGGCAAAACAGTTGAGCGTCGTGCTGACCGAACGCATCAGCATCGGCGCGATGACGGCTTATTCATTGGTCGCGCTCGGTCGCTATCCGCATACAAACTGGGCAGGCACGCTCAACGACAAAGATCACGAAATCATTCAATGGGCGTTGCAAACGACGGGTGCAAGCGAATTCACCAATCGCAACATCGGCGAACTCAGCGACGGCGAACGCCAGCGCGTGATGGTCGCGCGGGCATTGGCGCAGGAACCGCAGTTGATGATTCTGGACGAAATCACGGCGTTTTTGGATTTGCCGCGCCGCGTCGAAATCATGCAGATGCTGCGCGAACTGGCGCGCACGACGAATCGTGCCATTCTGCTTTCCACGCACGATCTGGATTTGGCGCTGCGCAGCGCCGATGTGATCTGGTTGTTGCCGAAAGGCGGCGCACTGCAAGTCGGGGCGCCGGAAGAACTCGTCCTGAACGGCGCTTTTGCCAAAGCGTTTGCAGGTGAAGGCGTAGAATTTGACTCACAACTTGGCGCATTTCGCATTGCTCAATCGAACCAGCGCGACATTGTCGTGACAGGCGAAGGCGAATCGGCGCTGTGGACAAAACGTGCGTTGGAACGACAGGGTTTTCGCGTGGTCACCCAGGGAACGCCCGACGCAGATTCCGTCAACGTGTTGCCCAACGGTGCAGGCTGGCAGTTGACGACTTCGCAAACCAAAACGCATTGCGCATCATTGACGGAATTGCTGGCTTGTCTGAAACAGGAATAATCAGGAAGACGATAGAACAATGAATAAACAACATGTGGATTTTGATCGGGATAATGCGCCTCCGGCGGATCAGTACGAACAACTGGCGCGCAAATTCCTTCCCGGCTACGACGGACTTTATGCGCTGATGCGGATTCTGTTGGCCGAAAGATTGCCTGCACAGGCGGAGATTCTGGTAGTTGGCGCGGGCGGTGGAAAAGAACTTGTGACGCTTGGGCGAGCCTTTCCTTCAGCCAGACTGACGGGCGTTGATCCGTCGAAAAAAATGCTTGCCGTCGCGCAAGGTTTGACCGAACAGGCAGGGATTGCCGCGCGCGTCACGCTGCATCAAGGCACGACTGACAACCTCGACACCAACCAATTTGACGCGGCAACCTCGATGCTGGTGATGCACTTTCTGCCGGACGACGGAGCCAAACTCGACTTCCTGAAAGCCATCCACAGCCGCTTAAAATCAGGTGCCCGTTTCATCCTGGCCGATGGTTGTTTTGACAAACAGGCTGCCGACTTTGCGTGGCATATGGAATGTTACCAGGCGCACGCGAAGCTGAACGGCGTGCCGGATGAAATTTTGACGGAAGCCGTAAAGATGATGTCAACGCAGGTTCATTGCGTTCCCGAAGAGCGCGAACTGGAATTACTGCGAGCAGCAGGCTTTGATCAAATCACGCGCATTTTTCACGCCTTGTGGCTGCGGGCTTGGCTGACGGTGAAGGGATAATGCAATCCATTCATCGCCTAATTTTCCCCGCTCGTTCCCCGTTTTCATCAGCCCATAAAAAACTCCGGTTGAAATCTGCCCTCAAGCCATAGCCTTCACTCTTTCTGGGTAGAATCGCTATGTTTCACAAAGCTGCACAAGGTATTGCGCGCCCGGAGGTGCCAGAGGCATTGATCGAAGAGTTGTTTTTGCAACGCTACGATCAAATGCTGGAATGGGCGTTGCATCTTATTGGGCATGGGGCGGATCATCGCGCCGCGCAGGCCGAAGATTTGGTGCATGACGCCTTTGTGCAACTCACGCTCAGCCCGCCAGATTTCAAGACCATCGAAAATCTGGACGGATATTTGTTTGTTGTGCTGCGCAATTTGCATCGGTCGCAAATGCAGCGGGCGATGCGCGGCCCACTCGGCCCGGAAATGCTGGTGGATTACGACTCGGCGCTTGCCGGATTGAAGGCGGCTGATCCCCGTCCGAATTGGCAGGCGGTCGAAGAGTTACAACTGGTTTGCGGGTATGCCTGCGCGCGCAAGGAAAGTTCCAAGGCAGGCAGCGCCCTGATTCTGCGATTCTTTCATGGTTATTATCCCGGCGAAGTTGCGGCCTTGTTTTGCGTGTCGCGTCCGGCGGTCAAAGAGTTATTGCGGATGGCGCGCAGCGAGGCCAGGTTGTGGCTGGAGGCCCCTGCAAAACTCAGCTTCCACCGCGAGACAGCGAAAGCCGCTGAAATCAAGTCCGGCGCATCACGCGAGGAAACGCTGGCGCATTTGCGGCAAAAGATCTTTGCGGCGCGGCAAGGACGCTGTCTGGAACGGCAGCATCTTGCCGAAATTTACGCAGCGGCACAGCCTGAATTGCTGACCGTGCCCTTGCTCGCGCATCTGGTCAGTTGCCCGTCTTGTTTGGAAGAACTGAACCGGCTGCTCAAACTGCCGCCGCTTTCAGACCGCGATCCCAACGATATGCTGGGGCCGGATCGCGGCGCACAAGCCGGCCACGATAATCCCAGGGTCACGCCTTTTGGAGCGCCCACCAAAACCCGCGCACGCCAGCGAATGCTCAAGAAATATCGGCGGCGGTTGCGTGACGTTTACGAACACGAACCGCAGGAATTGCGCATTGCCGTCAACGGCTTCGTGTTGGCGCGGCAGGAAATCACTGCCGCCGTTCACAAACAAACACTCGGCATCGAAGTCGCCGAAGAACTCTCGTTGATCGAAGTCCTGAGCGAACAAGGCGTGCGCTTGATGGCCTTGCACGTCGTGCCGCCGCCCGCCGGAGCATTTGAACAGCACGTCAGCGCCGAATTCAGCGAAGGCCGCAAGCTGACGGCTCAATTGAATTTCTGTGGTTCGTGGCCGCATCTGGAAATCATTTATGAGTGCGGAGCGTGGGGTGCGGAATGCGAAGTTAAAGAAGTCGCGCCGCAGCCTCTGCTGAAAGAGTCATCGCTCGAACAAGGACTTTTGTCCCGCCTTTATTCCGCACTCCGCATTCCGCGCTCCGCGTTTCGTTGGGTCACTATCACGATTCTGCTGGCGGCCTTGCTGATTACTGCCGTCGCGGGGCAAAAGCTGGGCTGGTGGTTTGCGCCTGCGAAACCGACGACGACGCCAACGCCGCACGCTGCGCCTTCCGACAAACCTTTGCGAGAATCGCCGCCAGTCGCTTCGCCTGCGTTTGCGCCTTCAGTCAACGCACCAGCGATTTCGCCCGCGATCACATCTTCCGCTTCGCCTGCGCCTTCCGCTGCCAGCACAGCGGCGACGGACGCAATGGAAATCGAAGCCCTGCAGTTATTGCAACAAGCCGGAGCCGATCTGGGCGAGCAGATTGAAGTCAAGCGCACGGCGCAAGGACAACTGCGCATCGAAGGGCTGGTGGAATCAGAAGCGCGCAAAGCGGAATTGCAACGCACGCTGACGCCGATGCTCGCGCATCCAGCCGTTCGCTTTCAGATTGAAACCGTTGCCAAAGCCTTGGCGCGACAACGCAAAGCCAAACCCAATAACGCCGCGAATACCTCGCCCGCTGTTGCCAGCCGCATCGAAGTTGAAAAAGCCGCGTTGCCCATCGCGGCTGATTTGCAAGCCTATTTACAGGCACGTGGCAGCGCGGCGAGCGACACCGAAGTGCAAGAGCTGGCCGCACGCTTGCACTCGCAAGCACGGCGCGCGTTCGATCATTTGTACGCGCTGCAACGCCTGACGAAACAGGTTTCACCGTTGCAATTCGACGCGCTTGACCGCAACGCCCAGGTAAAATTTCTGGGACTGCTGACTCATCACGCGCAAGGTTACAACGCCAAAACGCAACACTGGCGCACAGACCTCGCCGCTATTTTGAGCGTCGCGGTGTCCGCTTCAGCCACACCCGCAAGCTTTCACAACACCGCCGAGTTGTATCGCGCCATCACACAACTGAGTGCACTCGGCAAAACCGCTGCCCTCGCGCTGGATCAATCGCTGACGATTGCGAACCAGCCGGGCAGCACGACCACTGTCAAATCACCCGCGTTCTGGCGCACGGTAAGCGAAGCTGAAAATCTGGCTTCGCAAATCGAACGTTACGCCAGACAGCAAATCGAGAAGGAACCCTAAAGCAATGCGTTATCGTCTGTTTTTACTGCCCCTGTTTTTATTGATGCTGAGCGTCGGCTTACGCGCGCAACTGGCGACCGCCACGTTGAGCGGAACCGTCACTGATCCAGCCGGAGCCAACATTGCGCAAGCCAAAGTCACAGTCCAAAACGCCGCGACCGGCATCAAACGCAACACCACGACGAACGGTGACGGCTGGTTCACCGTGCCGTTGCTGCCGCCCGGCAATTACACGCTGACGGTAGAACAAATGGGTTTCGCCACGATCACGAACCGCGATGTGATTTTGAATATCGGAGATCAGCGGTCGCTGACGATTCAATTGCGCGTGAGCAATGTGGCCGAGACGGTGCATGTCCAGGAATCAAATTCTTTGCTGACGGAATCGGCGGCGGTCGGCACAGTCGTGAATCGTGAATTCATTGCCAACATGCCGCTCAGCGGGCGCACCTTGCAATCGCTCTTTGATCTGACGCCGGGCGTCTTGCGTTCCGCCGGCATTGAAGGCGGTCAGTTTGTCGTCAACGGCCAGCGCGCCGACGCTAATTACTTTCTGGTGGACGGCGTGGGGGCGAACGTCAACATCTCAGCGCTGCCGACGGCGACAGGCATTGCCGGGCAACTGCCTTCGCTGAGCGCGCTCAACACCACGCACACGCTGGTTTCGCTGGATGCGTTGCAGGAATTCAAGATTCTGACTTCGACGTATGCGCCGGAATTTGGCCGCACTTCCGGCGGACAGGTTTCGTTGGTCACACGCTCCGGCACGAATCAGTTCAACGGTTCGGCCTACGAGTACTGGCGCAACGAAGTGTTGGAAGCGAATGACTGGTTTGCCAATCGCAATAAAATTGGCCGTCCGCCGACACGACAGAATAACTTTGGCGGTGTGCTGGGTGGGCCGGTGTGGCTGCCGGGCTATGACGGGCGCAACCGTACTTTCTTCTTTGCTTCGTATGAAGCATTGCGATTGCGTCAACCGCAAGTGGCAAACACGATTGTTCCTTCGCTGACGACACGCCGTAATGCGATTCCTGCGATGCAGGCGATTCTGAATGCTTATCCCTTGCCAACCGGCGCAGATGTCACCGCTGGCGGCGTGGCGGGCGCGGGAGCGGTGTTTGCCACCAGCTACACAGACCCCACCAACCTCGACACCTTCAGTTTGCGGCTGGATCATCAGTTCCAGCGTAAGGGCACACTGTTCGGTCGTTTCAGCAACTCGCCCTCCAACGCGCTCACGCGCACGCTGGGTATGTCGAATCCGCGCACGACACAACGCAACACGCGCAGTTACACGATGGGACACACGTGGGCTGGGGCCTCGCTGGCGCACGAATTTCGCGCCAACGTGACGCAGGCCAGCGGCTGGTCTGATTCAGTGCTCGATTCTCGCGCCGGAGCCGTCCCCGCGCCGGATGCGGCGTGGTATCCCGCGTTCGCCAATCGCCAGAATGCGGGGATGACGTTTCAGGTCAATTTCGGCGCGGAAATTCCTTCGCTGACGGCGGGGCTGACTTCTGACAATGCAACGCGGCAACTCAATCTGGTTGACAACCTGCAACTCGACCGGGGCGCGCATTCGCTCAAGTTTGGCGTGGATTACCGTCGGCTCGATATTGATTTCAGGGTCAACACCAGCATCAGTCCGAACCTCCCAACCATCGCCTCATTGCAATCCGGCATGGTGCCGTCGTTGTCCATCACGGCGCGTCAACCGGGTTTGCGTCCGGTCATTCAAAATACTTCGTTGTTTACACAGGACACCTGGCGCGCAGGCAAGCGGCTGACGCTGACTTATGGATTGCGTTGGGAACTCAATCCGCCGCCCGCAGATGGCAACGGCAACGAACTAACGACGCTGACCAACACAGACAATCTGGCCGCACTGGACATTGCTCCGGCGGGAACGCCGTTTTTCCCGATGCGTTATGGCAACGTCGCACCGCGTCTTGGCGTTGCCTATCAATTGGTGCGGCGGCCCAACTGGGGCACAACCTTGCGTGGCGGTGCGGGGCTTTATTACGACCTCGGCACGTCCATCGCGTTGCAAGGTTATGAAGGCTATCCGTATCGCATCACGGTGAATTACGCCAACGTGCAGTTTCCGCCTGCCTCTGCCACCAGCGTCGTGCTGCCTGCGTTTGTCACGACGCCGCCTTACACCACGGCGTATGGCTTCGTGCCGGACTTCGTGGCGCCGCGCACGCTGCAATGGAACGTCACGCTGGAGCAGGAATTAGGCGCAAAGCAAAACCTCTCTATCGCCTATGTGGGCGCGGCAGGACGCAAACTAACGCGCACGGAAGCGTTCAATCGCCCGAATGCCAAATTCAGCACGACGGTCGGCATCACGCGCAACGAAGGCAGTTCCGACTACCACTCGCTGCAATTCCAATTTCAACGCCGACTGGCGGCCGGGTTGCAGGCCAGCGCGCAATACACGCTTTCTCGTTCCGAGGATACCGCTTCAACCGGAGCGGTCATCACCAACGTCCCCGTCATTTTTGCTGAAGCCGCTGCCAGTCGCGCCGCTTCGGATTTCGACGTACGCCATAACTTTGCCGCCGCTGTGAGCTATGACTTGCCGCGCCTGCGTTCCGGCGCGCGCGTTTGGCAGGCGTTGCTTTCCGGCTATTCCATTGACACCTTGCTCAAAGGCCGCAGCGCCACGCCGGTCAATGTCACCGGGCGAACGCTCGCCGCGCCGCTCAACGGCACATTGCGCCCGAATCTTGTGCCGAACGTGCCGTTGTATCTGGATGACCCCGCCGCGCCAGGCGGCAAACGATTCAACGTCGCAGCCTTTACGCTTCCCGCTGTCGGCGTGCAGGGCAACGCGCCGCGCAATTTCCTGCGGGGCTTTGGCGCACAGCAAATTGACATTGCAATGCGCCGCGAGATCGCCTTGCGGGAACGCCTGGCATTGCAGTTACGCGTCGAATTCTTCAACGTCTTCAACACGCCCAATTTCGCCAATCCGAGCGGTGCGATTACGTCTTCAACATTTGGCGTCGCCACCCAAATGCTCAATCGTTCATTGCGCGGATTGAGTCCGCTCTATGAAATCGGCGGGCCGCGCTCCGGGCAACTCTCTTTGAAATTGGTGTTCTGATGTCAAGGCTTCCAGTTGGCCGTGGTGACGCTGGGAATTGAGGATTGATCAAACTGGTCGTAGGCTGGATTTAGGTCGGCTCATAATGAATTGAGAGGATAAGCTCGAATATGGGTGAATTTTGGGAGGATGCCTTCCAGGAAAAGAAAATGATGTGGGGGGAAGAACCCATCACCTTAGCTATTGAGGTTGCTGAGCTTTTTCAGAACCTCGGTTTGCGGAAAGTATTGATTCCCGGATTTGGTTACGGAAGGAATGCAAAGCCGTTTTATGAGAAGGAGTTTGAAGTCACGGGGATTGAAATCTCTGGCACAGCCATAGAACTTGCCCGCCAATTATGGGGCGGAGAAATCAGAGTTTTTCATGGATCGGTCGAGGAGATGCCGTTTGATCAAGATGTCTATGACGGAATTTTTTGTCACGCATTGATCCACCTGCTTGATTCAGACCAAAGAAAAAAAATGACCCAGGACTGTCACCGTCAACTCCGTCACGGCGGAATGATGTGCTTCACCGCAATAACGAAGGAGGCCAGTACATACGGAGTTGGTGAGAAATTAGGGACGGATCGGTATAGAACAAAAGATGGAGTAAACCTCTACTTTTACGACGAAGAAGCTATCAAGAAAGAATTTGGAGCGGTTGGATTGATTGAGGCGGTAATGATTGACGTGGCAGGAAATGGAAAACCAGCAACAAGGTTTTGGAAAATTGTCTGCCAAAAATCGGAAGCCTAAAAACGATTTCTGGATCGCAATGAATTGATGTCTGAATGTGGACGTAACCAGCTGGGTGTTCTGATGTCACGGCTTTTTACCATTGCCAAAAACGAAATGCGCGACCTGACGCGCGAAGGCATTTTTCGCGTCAGCGCCGGGTTGTTTGCGCTTGCGTTGCTGGCTGGCTTAATCGCCGGAGCCACGCATTACCGCCGCGTGCAATCCGTTGTAGATCAAGCAGTCGAACGCGAGCGCACGCGCTGGCTCAATCAACCACCGCGTGATCCGCATTCGGCAACGCATTTCGGGCAAACCGCTTTTCATGCCAATGCGCCGCTGACGGCATTGGATACGGGCGTGAATCCGTTCGCGGGTTCGGCCATCTTCCTTGAATCGCACAAGCGCAAGTTCCCGCGTTTCGCCTGGGTCGCCGATGCCGCACAGATGCCGTTGCTCGGACATTTTTCCGCCGCAACGGTCTTGCGGTTGTTTTTGCCGTTGCTGGTGATTTTGCTGGCGCACGCTGCGTTCAGCCGCGAACGCGAAGCCGGGCGGTTCGGGTTGATTGCGGCTACCGGGGTCAGCAGCAAAACGTATGTCGGCGGCAAATTCATCGGCGTCGCCGCGTTGCTGGCAGTGGTTTTGGTGCCTGCGGTTTTGCTGCTTGCGACGACTGCTTTTGGCGTATCCCGCGAAAGTACCAGCGCGGATTTCGTGTGGCGCACTTTGCTGTTTGGCTTGTCGTATGGGCTGTATACGCTCGTGTTTCTCTCGCTCTCGCTGGCGGTGAGCGCCTGTGTAGCGACGCCTGCCACAGGACGTATTATTCTGGTTTCTTTTTGGGTGCTGAGCACGATTGCCGCGCCGCGTGCGATTACCGACGTGGCGTATTGGCGGCATCCGACGCCACGCGTGATGGAATTTGATCAGGCTATCGCCGAAGACCCCAGCCGCGGTATGGGCGCGAAAAGATACGAAGCTTTCAAACAGGAAATTCTCAAGCAATATGGCGTCAGCAAAATCGAAGACCTGCCCGTGAACTTTTCCGGCTTAACCGCGCTCTATGCCGAAGAGCGCACCGATCAGTTGATTGACCGCCACTTCAAGGCACTCGATACAAGCTTCGCGGCCAATGCGCGTTGGGTTGGCGCGATGTCCTGGCTCAGCCCGACACTGGCGATGGATCAGGTCTCGATGACGCTGGCGGGTTCTGATCTGGCGCATTACCTGCATTTTCTCAACTCCGCCGAAGCGCATCGGCGCGTGATGGTGCGGATGTTGAATGAAGAGCAACGCGATCATCCGCGCAAGGCCGGAGAAAAAGCCTTTCGCGCCGATGCCGCCGTCTGGCAGCGCATTCCCACCTATCGTTACCAAACTCCGAACGTGCGTTGGGCGATCAAACAACAGCGCGTCGCGCTGACGGCCTTTGGCGGTTGGATTCTCTTTTCGTGTCTTTGCCTTTGGTTCGCCGTGCGGCAGGTGAAGCGGGAGCCGTTGATTCACTAACTTCATGACCAATAATTCGACTTTAGACAAAGCGCGGCTGGGCTTTGAACCCAGCCGCGCTTGGGGTAGTTGTTATGTGTGAACAAAAACAAACCGACCCCGACGCATCTTAATTCACTGACGGACTTTCGTCAGCAAGTCTACGCGCTGTTTG
>JAJNQA010000040.1 GCA_021155085.1 Heliomicrobium sp.
TCGACCAGCGCAATCACTGCGTCCGGGCCCTGATCGTAAACGGCTTTGATTTCTTCGCGACTCAACATGCTTGCTTTTTACGCTAAACTCTTTTGCTCGTCTGTCTGCTTGCTCGCAGACTGGGCTGAGCAGTTACAAAGATTTTACGGTAAGAGAAAATCTCTGTAAGCTTGAAATTTCTCTCAAGGGAATATGAACCACTTTCCATCAGATAACCGTGCCAGCCAGCGCCGCATCACTATTAACCCCGCGCCGCGCGTGGAATTACCGGCGACAGGACTTTTATCGCAACATGATTGAACCGAAATCCGAGATCAGTACGGCGGTCAAACGCCGCCGCACATTTGCCATTATTTCCCATCCCGACGCCGGAAAAACCACGCTGACGGAAAAACTGCTCCTCTACGGCGGAGCCATTCAGGAAGCCGGGATGGTACAGAACCGCAAGGCCAGCCGCCGCCAGGTGACTTCCGATTGGCTTGCCATCGAACAACAACGGGGCATTTCCGTGACCTCGACCGTATTACAGTTCGAGTACGACGGTTTTCATCTGAACCTGCTCGACACGCCGGGGCACCAGGATTTCAGCGAAGACACCTACCGGACGCTGGCCGCCGCCGACAATGCCGTGATGCTGATAGACGCCGCCAAGGGCATCGAAGCGCAAACCCGAAAACTTTTCGAGGTCTGCCGTCTGCGCGCGCTGCCGACTTTCACCTTTATCAATAAACTCGACCGTCCCGGCAGAAGTCCGCTCGAACTGCTCGACGAAATCGAGCGGGAACTCGGCCTCGCTGTTTACGCCTTCAATTGGCCGATTGGGATGGGCGCGGATTTCCGTGGCGTTTATGACCGCCGCACGGGGATGGTGCATCTGTTTGAACGGCAATTTCAGGGGCAGCGGCAGGCGCTGGAATGGATCCTTCCCCTGGACGACCCGCAGGCGGAAGCCGCCATTCCTCCGGCGCTGATGACACAGCTCAAGGAGGATTTGGAGATTCTCGACGGCGTTGGCCATGCGTTCGATTTGGAAGCCGTTCGCCACGGAACCCTGACGCCTGTCTTTTTTGGAAGCGCGATCACCAATTTCGGCGTGGAGCCTTTTCTGCGGGCCTTTCTGGAATGCGCCGCCGCTCCGGGGCAGCATGAAAGCAGTCGCGGCCAGATTGAGCCGGCCTATCCGGAGTTTTCCGGTTTCGTATTCAAGCTTCAGGCCAACATGGACCCGCGCCATCGCGACTGCCTCGCCTTCGTCCGCATCTGCTCCGGCAAGTTCACCAAGGACATGACGGTGACGCATGCCCGCACGGGCAGACAGGTTCGTCTGGCCAGACCGCAGAAGGTTTTCGCCCGCGAGCGCGAACTGGTGGAAGAGGCTTATGCCGGCGATGTGATCGGCCTGAACAACCCCGGCGTCTTTGCCATTGGCGACACGATTTATACCGGGCCGAGACTGGTTTACCCCGGACTCCCCTCCTTCTCGCCGGAGTTATTCGCCCACCTGCGGAACCCTGATCCGTCGCAGGCGAAGAAATTTCAAAAAGGCGTGGAGCAGCTTGAAGAGGAAGGCGCGGTGCAAATCCTGCGCCCGATCCATGCCGCCACGCAGGAACCAATTTTGGCCGCCGTCGGACAGTTGCAGTTCGAGGTGGTGCAGTTTCGCCTTCAGGCCGAGTACGGCGTGAAGACGCGGCTGGAACCATTGCAGTTTACGGCGGCGCGCTGGGTGGCGGATGGCTGGGAAGCGCTTGAGCGCGCGGGCCGTCTGTTCGAGACCTTCACCGCGAAAGACAGATTCAACCGGCCCGTGCTGCTTTTCCGCAGCGACTGGCATCTGCGGAGTGTCGAGAAGGACAACCCGCAATTGCGGCTGACTCCGGTCGCCCCTATGCTGGCGGAATGAGCCACTCTGGGGGCGACGTTCGACTCTGATGCATTCGATTTCAAGGAAGTGATTGAAAGCGCCGTCATTGGCCTGATTCAGCCGTATAACCTTCAGCGCCGTGGCGCGGTGTCCGCGTACTTCCTGGCCGCGTCTTCAAACTTGTACGGCAGCACATCTGGCAGGACGCTCACTTCCGTCGTGAATTTGAAGGGATATTTCCCCCCATTGGTCTGAATGCCGTCGTAAACCATTTCCACGAAAAACGCCGTGTAGCCTTTTTCCGGTTTCGCCACCCGGCCAACGTAGGAGCCGTCTTTTTCAGCTTTCAGCGGCGAACTGGTGTACGCCTTGCCGATCAAATCCAGCTTGAAGTCGCGCGCATTCGGATTGGTCGCCTGCCACAGATTCACCTCTTTTGGTTTGGCGCCTTGATTGGCGGGCTTGACGACCAGCGAACCATCGCGCTCTTTTTTCCACGAAAAACGCGGGCGCGGCGTGTTCGTCAAAATCGCCTGATAAAACGCGATCATGCTTTCGACGGCGTCCGACCCGGCCAGATTGTGTTTGGCGTTCGGCACGTAGCGGATGTGTTTCTCTTCCGGTAGCTCGCCGTAATAAAACCGCGAATTGTCCGGCAGGAAGAATTCATCGCCCGCCGCATTGATCATGAACTTCGGCATCTTCAAGGCAGCGCGATGGCGGTACTGGTAGGCGTCTTCGATCTCCAGGACGGACCTGTATTCCGGCGTGCCGATCTTGTGCGGAAACAATCCGTGGTTGACGTAATCCTTCAGCGAAGGTGAAAAGAATCCCAGCGCTTCAAAATGATGTTTGGTGATGGCTTCGGAATTCAGCGCGTCAATCACCATCGGCATAATCGCGACCACGCGCTTGTCCACCGTGCCGACCAGCCAGGTGGTCCAGCCGCGCTTCGATCCGCCCGCGACGACAAATTGATCCACGCGAGTTTTGCCGCCCGCGTCGCTTTGCAAAAACTCCTGAATCGCATCCATCGCGCGAACGCCGCTTTTGACCATCGCCAGCCGCACCAGCCAGAAATCATCCTTGGTTGAAAAATGCTTGACGCGCGTGTAGGCGATCAGGTCGTCTTCCGAACGCCCTTTGTCTGTTGAATCAGCAAAGAAAAGCGGCTGATTCGGAACCATCCCTAAGTCGGCAACGACCGTCCCTGTTTCGAGGGCAATTTTCGCTGTTCGGTCAGCAGCCCTGGCTGGCGCGGGATCTCCGTTTTTGCCGCCGCCAATGAACAGCAGGGCTTTGTTGCTGGTAACTTTTTCCGGCTTGACGATGGTCAGCCAGTGTTTCCAGACGGGCCGGTCCACGTCTTTTTCGCTGCGCCAGGTTTGCGAGGTCAGTTCCAGCACAAAGCCGCGATAACCCGCGCCTTCGATGGTGTTGACCAGTTTCCAGCCATAGACCGAATCGGGCTGGGCGATGTAGCGGTCAAGCGCGGTTTGTTTAGTGGGAGACTGCGTAGCAACGCCAGTTGCCACGCCTGTCAAAATCGAAAAGAGTCCAACTGTGAGCCAAGCGCTTTTGACGATGGAAAGTTTCATGGTGGTGCCTCGATGTGATGGGATGTGACAGCGGTAAAACGCTACCACAGGTTGCGCGAACTGTCAGTTTGCGCCGTTGCCGGATACCACTCGATGAGAAAAGAACCTCTTGATGTTCTCCCCGGTTTCAGATGCCGTCTTCGTTGACCGGCGCAAACTGACAGTTCGCGCAACCCTTTTGCAATTGACAGTCTCCGGCGCAATCCGTACTTTGTCCGCTTCTGTTCCGTAGCGACTTTTATCAAGAGGTTTTTATGCTCGATCTACATTTTGTCCGAGAGAATTTCGATCAGGTGCGCGAGCGGCTCGGCGCGCGCAACTTTGATCCCGCGCTGCTGGAAGATTTCCAGAAGCTGGACGCCGAACGCCGCGCGCTGATTCGCGAGCGCGATGAACTGAACGCCGCCAGCAACCGCATCAGCAAGGAAGTCGGCGCTTTGATGCGCGAAGGCAAAAAAGAAGAAGCTGAAGGCAAGAAAGCCGAATCCCGCCAGATTGGCGAAAAAATCAAGGCTGCCGAAATCCGCGTCGAAGAAATGGAAAGCGAATTCCGCAACATTCTGACTCGCGTTCCCAACCTCGCGCACGAATCCGTGCCGGTCGGCAAAGACGAAGCCGCCAACGCCGAAGTCCGCCGATGGGGCACGCCGCGCGATTTTCAGGCCGAAGGCTTTGCGCCGAAAGACCACGTGGACATCGGCACCGCGCTCGGCATTCTGGACACGGAACGCGCTACCAAAATCACCGGCGCGCGCTTCTCGGTGTTGAGCGGAATCGGCGCGAAGCTCGAACGCGCGCTGATCGCTTTCATGCTTGATCTGCACACGACCGAACACGGCTACCGCGAAATGCTGCCACCGTTCATCGTTAATGATGACAGCCTGTTTGGCACGGGCCAGTTGCCAAAGTTCGAGCAGGATTTATTCAAACTCCGCTTCGAGCGCGATTACTATCTGGTGCCGACCGCTGAAGTTCCGCTGACCAATTTGCACCGCGACGAGATTCTGGAAGAGAAGGATTTGACGATCAGCTACACGGCCTACACACCGTGCTTTCGTTCGGAAGCCGGCAGCTACGGGCGCGATGTGCGGGGTTTGATCCGCCAGCATCAGTTCGACAAGGTCGAATTGGTCAAATTGACCAAGCCGGAAGATTCCTACGAAGCATTGGAAAAGCTCACCCGCGACGCCGAAACCGTTCTGCAGCGGCTGGAATTGCCTTACCGCACGGTGGCGCTTTCGACTGGCGACATGGGCTTTTCGTCTTCGAAGACCTACGACATCGAAGTCTGGCTGCCGAGCCAGAACACCTACCGCGAAATTTCGTCCTGCTCGAACTGCGAAGCCTTCCAGGCGCGCCGCGCGCAGATTCGCTTCAAACGCGAAGGCAAATCGAAGACCGAATTCGTTCACACGCTGAATGGTTCTGGATTGGCTGTTGGCAGAACCTGGCTGGCGATTCTGGAAAATTACCAGCAGGCGGATGGGTCGGTGAAAGTGCCGAAGGCGCTGGTTCCGTATCTTGGTGTTGAAGTCATCAACTGACGGCATTGTCCCTTGACCACTTTCCATTTTTCATTGTTGAGCAGAAGGAGAATTTTCTTTTTCTGCACAACAATGGAGAAGGAAAAATGGAAAAGGGACAATGCTAATTGCTCAGGCTTGCAGATGCGCTTTTAGAAAACGTCCAGTGTAAGACGCTTCGACCTGCATAATTTCTTCCGGTGTGCCAACCGCGACCACCTGTCCACCGCCAACGCCGCCTTCCGGTCCCAGATCAATAATCCAATCGGCGGTTTTAACCACGTCCAGATTGTGTTCGATCACGATCAGCGAAGCGCCCGTTTCCAGCAACCGCCGAAATGACGAAAGCAGTTTGTTGATGTCGTCGAAGTGCAATCCCGTCGTTGGCTCGTCGAAGATGTACAGCGAATGATCGCCCGCCTTTTTGGACAGGTACGACGCCAGCTTGACGCGCTGGGCTTCGCCGCCCGAAAGCGTTGTGGCTGATTGTCCCAGTCGCAAATAGCCCAGGCCGACATCTTCCAGCACTTTCAATTTGGCGGCGATACGCGGAACCTGAGAGAAGAAACCGAGGGCTTCGCGGACGGTCATGCTCAGAACTTCGTGAATGTTCTTGCCGCGATATTTGATTTCCAGCACGGTTTGCTTGAAGCGTTTGCCGCCGCATTCTTCGCAAACCAGTTCGACATCGGCCAGGAACTGCATTTCGACGGTGACGGTTCCGTCGCCTTCGCAAACGTCGCAGCGTCCACCGGGCACGTTGAACGAAAAATGGCTGGGATTGTAGCCGCGCGCTTGCGCTTCGCGCGTGGCCGCGAAAGTTTCGCGAATCGCATCGTAGGCTTTGATGTAGGTGACGGGATTCGAGCGCGGCGTGCGGCCAATCGGCGATTGGTCCACCAAAATGATGTCGTCCAGAAACTTGCCGCCTTCGATGCCGGCAACATCCCCGACCGCGCCCGTCCAATCGCCGCGCTGCTTTTTCAGCCCGGCATACAGGCATTCATGAATCAGCGTGGATTTGCCGGAGCCGGAAACACCAGTGATGCAAACCAACTCTTCCAGCGGAATGGTCACATCAATATTTCTCAGATTGTGAGCGCGAGCGCCGCGAATAGCTAATTGATGCTTTCCCGGCTGGCGATGTTCTTTGGGCGTTTTGATTTGCGCTTCGCCGCGCAGGTATTTGCCGGTCAGGGAATGTTCGTCTTTCAGCAGATTTTCGAAATTTCCTTCGTAAATGACTTCGCCGCCCAGTTCGCCCGCGCCGGGGCCGATGTCCAGTATGTAATCGGCGGCGCGCATCATCTCAGCTTCATGTTCAACGACCAGCACGGTGTTGCCGATGTCGCGCAGATTTTCCAGCAGGGCGATCAGCCGGGCACTGTCTCGCGGATGCAAACCGATGCTCGGTTCATCCAGCACGTACAACGCGCCGACGAGCGACGAACCCAGATGCGTCGCCAGTTGAATACGCTGCGCTTCGCCGCCCGACAGCGTCGAAGCCAGCCGGTCCAGGCTCAGGTAATCCAATCCGACATCATCCAGAAACTTCAACCGCGACTGAACTTCTTTCAACAGCCGGTCGGCAATCGCCATCTGCTCTTTGGTCAATTCCAGCCCGTCGAAAAAGACCCGCGCGTCTTTGATGGATAAGCTGGAAACCTGCGGCAAGGTCTTTCCGCCGACATAAACATCGCGCGCTTCCTGGCGCAGCCGGCCGCCTTTGCAATCGGGACAGCGCGTGTAGCCGCGATATTTCGACAACATGACGCGGACATGCAGCTTGTACTTTTTCGTTTCCAGGTAATCGAACAAGCCGGTTACGCCGGTAAAGCCGTTTTTGCCTTCGATCACCACTTCCTGCTGTTCAGACGGAAGCGCTGCGAACGGCTCGGTCATGGAAATGCCTTCGCGTTTGGCGAATTTCTTCAATTCGTCGCGCCAGTCCTCGAACTGCGGTTTGGTGAACGGCTCAATCGCGCCGCGCTCCAGCGACAACTCGCGGTTCGGAATGACCAGATTCATGTCCAGTCCGATGGTGTTTCCGAAACCCTGACAGGTCGGACACGCGCCGAACGGGTTGTTGAAACTGAACAGTTGCGGTTCAGGCCGGATGTAATTCAACTTGCAGTTTTTGCACTGGAACTTTTCAGAGAAGGGCAGTTGCTGCGGTTGGACCTGATCACCCGAAGGGACGGTTTGAATCACGGCCTGCCCGTGGCCTTCGCGGTAGCAGGCTTCCAGCGAATCCACCAATCGGCTGCGCGTATCGGCGCGAATCACCAGACGATCCACCAGCACGAAGACATTGTCGAAGCTCTTGCCGGTGAAACTGTCGGGCGTTTGCAACTCAATGGTTTCGTTTTTCGCCGCATCGTACAGCCGCGTGAAACCGCGCTGCATCAGGCTCATCAAGTGAGCTTTAATGTTGATCGTGCTTTTGGGCTTGGCGCGTGTGCGCTTTGTCTTTGTTCCGGCTGCGGCTGCGGCAACGACTTCTTCCGATTCGGTGAACTCGGTTCCCGCCGCTGCCGGAAAGAGCACGAAAAAGCGCGTGCCTTCGGGCAATTGCATCACTTCGTCGGCAATGGATTCCGGCGTGTCGCGTTTGACCTCCGCGCCGCAATTCCGGCAGCGGGTAATGCCGATGCGGGCGAACAGCAGGCGCAGGTAATCATAAATCTCGGTTTGCGTGGCGACGGTCGAGCGCGGATTGCGCGTCGAATTTTTCTGGTTAATGGCAATGGCCGGACAGATGCCGATGGCTTCATCAATGTCCGGCTTGTCCATCCGTTCCAGAAACTGCCGCGCGTACGCCGACAAAGATTCGACGTAGCGGCGCTGGCCTTCGGCATAGAGGGTGTCAAAGGCCAGCGAGGATTTGCCGCTGCCGCTCACTCCCGTGACGACCGTCAACTGGTTGAGCGGGATTGAAAAAGTGATGTTTTTCAGATTGTTGACGCGCGCGCCGCGCACCGTGATCGCTTCGAGATTCGACATCCAAACTCCTGCTTTCGTCCATCATCAGCGCTGACCCATTCACACAGTCAGCGCCAGTGAAATAATTAGAGTGGACAAGAATCACGAATTCTAGCCGACCGTAGGAAGGACTGACAAACGCCAGTCCATGGACGCCGGTCTCCATCAATCAAGCATTGCTGTAGTCAATGAAGCCCCGGTTAATCGTGGCGATCTTCCGGCTGCTGCGGCGGAAAACGCCAATTCCTTCCCGGACACCGCCGTCGTTGGTATTGCCTTCGATGGTGACGAGCTTGCCGCCTTCGACGCGTTCAACCAGGCCGCTGTGGCCAAACCCGCCTCCGGTATCAATCACGAAGATGTGGCCGGGTTTAACCAGTTGCGGATCGTTGACGGCTCTTTCCACCTTGATGCGCGGAATGCCTTTAATTCCGGCTTGATTCCAGTGAGCCAGAACGCCGCCGGTCTTGATCATCGGATTTTCCCGCCCCAGTTTTTTCGCCGCCTGCTCAAAGCAGAAATACATAAACGCCACACACCAGGCATGCTGCCCGGCAGGGCTAAGGCCGACGGATTGGACATATTTGTCAACCTGCGGGCCGCGATTCGATCCAAGCGGGACTTCCAGCACGCCAATTTGTGTGACCGCGAACGCCAATACTTCTGTCAGCAGCGGCGATGAAGCTCCCGTGACATTGGGTATGGAAGCTGCGCCGAAAAGCGCTTCCCACGTAAGCACGCCAATTTCCCCATCCACCACCAGCGGCGTTCCTTCGGCATCGGTGAAGCGCGACTGAAAGAGGCGGACGGCGCCGAATGTTTGTCCGCCGAATTCGCCGTCTTCGTCTATTGGGCCGCAGCCAAGTTGATTCAGCCGCTGCTGAACGGCAAGCACGATGGCCCGGTCTTCTTCATCTCTCTTGATGAGTCTGCCGGGGAATGGCAATGGCGTTGGATTGAGATTCATCTTGGTTTCCTTTCGTTGAACTGACTGATTGGTTGAATGGAAATTGGTTTTTGTCGCCCTCAGCCCGCAAAGTTGGCTGAGCCACTACAGGCTGAATGTGCAAATGACCCGACTTCGTAAACTGAAGGCGACAAAAATTGATTTCGTTTTTCACGTGTTACCCGCGTAAGAGCCAGGCAATCTGGCCAAAAAAACGGAACCGGCAAGCTGGCCGAGGCGGCATGTCATTCACGATGGCTGGAGCACTATGCCCGATGACACGTCACTGCTGAGGGGCTTCATTCCATTTGTGCCAGGAACAGTTCAACAGTTATCACCTTACTTGCCGGTTCCGCAAAAAACTAACAGTGAATGCTGAGGACGACTTACGTTCAATCGCTCGATTGCAAATATCTGCCCGATAAGATCAAGCCAGGATCGGCTTTGTCCACCTAACTTGCCGCTCTACTTGGCCGTTCTACTTGTATGTGTTCGGCAACGGAGAAACATTTCGGAAATTTTTCGGCGATGACGAAAAAATATTGTTGGTGGGGGTCTCTGCCGGTTGCGAAAGGCGGGAAGGGAAGCCGGTGCGGTGAAAAATCACCGTGAGCTTTCTGGAAAAGCTACTGGTTGCGTACCTTAAAATCGTAGCTTGCAGTTTGGCCAGTAGAGTTGTCTGCCTTCATTCCGCTCAGCTTGACCTGATAATCTCCGATCGAGAGTTTGGCGGCAGGCAGTTTCCAGGTCACGGTCTGTGGCCGGTTTGCCGCAGCTTCGGCCTTGAGCGCGCTGTCGGTCAGTACCTCTGTACTCGTCGTTTCATCGGTTCTCAGCAAAATGGCCTGATAGCGCGCGTAATTCTCGCCGTTCACTTCAAGTTGCAGCTCAATCGTTTGGGTATTCGCGCCGACGGCTGCTGTAGGTGTTACGACGCCAACGGTCCTTTGCCGTCCGGACTTTAAGGAAAGAGAAACAGTGATCGGGCTATCAAATGCCGTTGGACTTGCCTGAGCAAGGCTGGCTGGAGATGTTTTCGGGCTTGGCTGCAAAGCGGATCTTAAACCGATGGCGCTTGTGATCAACAAGGCGACAAGGGCGGCTCCGGCTAATGGACGATTGGCGTGCAGCGTGATGAAAATAGTTTGCCACCACGTCGGCGTTTTCTCCTGTGGCGCTGATTGTCGAGGCAAAGAATTCCGTGCCAACGCGGGTTGAAGAAACTGATCAAGTTCCACATCCTGACGGCAATCCGGTTGAGCAAGGAATTTTCGCTCGAAACGTTCGCGGTCGGCGAGAGCAAGGTGGCCCGCCAAATAATCGCTTGTGAGTTGATCCTTGACATCCAGCAACTCAATGAAAAGGTCGTTGTCGCTGAAATATTCTTCTTCAAGCTGTTCCTGCTCCGCCGTGGGCAGGTCGCCCAACAGATAGCGAGTCAGTAAAACAGAATTGCGAGATAGTTCACCCATAAAAATCTTCCTTCCCTAAATATGTGGTGAGATGGCTGAAATCATTTCAATTTTGGGAGACCTTTCTCCAGGCAAGTGGCAAAACTGACTTTCAGTTTGTCTTTGATCCGGCAAACGCGAAGCCTGAGCGCCACCAACGTCAGTTGACGACGTTTTGCCATTTCCCGGCGCGTGTTGTGATATGGCTGATTTTTGTGCTCACAATATTCGTAGATAAGTTCTTGTTCTCCAGCCGCAAGTTTCTGCAAACAATGCTGAAAGCAGGCTTCTCGTTCTTCCCTGATTAAAGAATCCGGCGGCGTAAATCCCGGTATGACCGTCTCATCAAGCGGCTCATTTTTGGCGCCAGGCCGGTTCAGGTACTCGATCCAGACCCAACGCGCCAAACCATAGCAATATCGAGAAATATCGCGAATGTCTTCGCCCTCGGTGATCTTTTTCGCCAGGCGATTCAACACCTCGTCAGCCAGATCTTCAGCGCTCAGGCAAGCCCGCAATCTGAAGTATTCCAGCAATTTAAGTCGCAAAAATTCATACTCTTCTCCCGCCCGTTCGCGGTCGGGGTGGAGACAAAGCAAGAGCTTGTCAAACGTTTCCTGGGTCGGAGGGGAAGTCGCCATGCCGTTTTTGTTTTCGTGGATTGCCGTTAATTCTTGAAACCGCAACGATTCTATCCGCGAGACGGCAGGCAGTCAAAAAAACAAAGATCGGATAAAGATAACTGAGGGAAGCGGTTGTGACTTGTTGCCAAAGTTTCTCACTTCCATTCGCCTTGCAGCGTAAATGCCGCCCAGAAATACGGCGCGTGCCATTGTGCGTCTTGCCACAGAGCGATTTGCGCCCGTCTGAGCGCGGCGGCGGCGGATAATTTGTCCTTCAGCATGCCTTGATAGAAAAGCTTCATCAGTTTGGCTGTCGGTTCGTCTTCGACCTTCCACAAACTGGCCATCACGCGCGACGCGCCGGCATACATAAATCCGCGCGTCAGTCCGACCAGGCCTTCTCCCTTGAACTCTTTGCCCAGGCCCGAATCGCAGGCGCTCAGCACCACCAATTCCGCCGGCAAATTCAGGTTGTAAATGTCGTGCAATCGCAGATACCCATCCTGTGTGTTTCCCTGCCGGTCAACCAGCGACAGGACAATCGCCGAAAGTTCCGGGTTGTCACGGTCAAGAATCCCGTGCGTGGCAAAATGAATGATGCGGTATTGGCTCAGCGCCGAACTGATGGCTTGCGCACGACTGGCGTCAAACCCTTTGGCAATCAAGCGGTCGGCTGGACTGGTAAACTCTTCAATCGCCCTTGCCTCGTTCTGCGTCGCTGGCAGCCGTGCAAAATTGCCTCCTCGGCGGCTGCGCAGAAGCGAGAGATTCGCTGTCACCTGATTCGCCGAACCGCCGCTTTTGACTTTCCCGGTTGCCGCCAGCACGCGCATGTCGTCAGTTTCAAAGACCGGATCGGCAATCACAGCCACGGCTTTTGGAGCAAGTTGCCGACCGGAAGTTTCTCGCCGCAACACTGCCAGTGTGGACGCCGAAGGCAGATTGACGATTTCGTGTTCGACGATCAGTGGAACAAATTGCGAATTGCGGGCTTGACTGCCTCCTCGACTTCCGTTCCGAGGAATCGGAAGAGCACTGAATGGGATGTATTGCAATACTCCATCAGCAACAACCAGTAATCTCTTGTTCCCAAGTTGTGCGGCAACTGGGTTGAGTATCATCTCACTTAAAAAAATGGCCTGACGTTGGTACTCGACCTCGCGTTGTTGCTCAGAGAGGATTGGTGAGGATTCCGGGGGAGAGGACAATTCATAAATCGCGCGGGCGACCTGTTCTATTTTGCTGCGGCTTGGTAGTGAATAGCTAGTCAGCCCATTGCGCGTTACAGCCCAAAGGTAACTGCATTCACTACCTAATGCGTATTCTAATAGCAGCGTATCATCATCAAGTAATTGCTGTATTTCTTTGAGACTAGATGGCTGGGGCTGCGCTTGAGGCCTGCTAGATCTGATTTGGGCTTCCACCTGCTCACGTTCCATGATTAAAGATGTAATTTCTTTAGTAATGGATAACACTTCTTCGCCCGGTATCCCCGTGTTGAGAAAATGCAATTTGAGGGTCGCTTTATTATTGATCTGTTGCTGCAAATTACGCAGACGCGCAACAAGTACGGTATCCCCTTGACGGAGAATATCGGCGCGAGTCTCGATTAATTGTTCCAATAAGCTACGCGCACGGGCACGTTCACTTTGCTCAAAAGCTGAAATGTCAAAGCCACCTCTTGGCAATCGTTTATTCTTACCCATAAGTAAATCAATATGGAATTCAAAATATTGCCTGATGGAGGCAAAATATGAGGCTCGTAAGTCATTGCTGGCAATACTGGTTCGCAGCGATTCGGCGATGTTAAGCGCGGCTTCAAGGTGGAGATTAACGTTTACGAGATGGCCGGAATCGAGTTCCACTCGCGCCATTTGATATAGAGTCCTAGTCTCAGCAAAACGATCACCGGTCGACCTATTTAGTCTTAACGCCCGGTTAAAATAAAGGAGCGCTTTCCATTTCTTACCCAGCCCGGAGTAAGTGTTGCCTATACTGGTAAGTGTTTCGGCCTCTCCGCGTGGGAACTTGCTTATTCTGTACAACGAGAGCGCTCGGTTTAGGTGGAGAAGGGCTAATTTCTCATTGCCCATGGCGGTATATGTTTCCCCGATGTGCCTCTCCGCCAACGACTCTAATTTCATATCCGCGAGGTCTCGTCCGACTAATAACGCACTTTGAAAATTAATCATCGCTTTGGGCTGATCCCCGGAAAGAGCGTAAGCCTTACCTATCATGACTAACGTGTCAGCTTCATTCACTTGAGAGCCAATATCCTTAAATATAGTCAAAGCTTGATCGTAATAGAATAATGAAGAATCTGTTCGCCCAAAGGATTTGTAAACATAAGCCTTGCCGAGACATACGCTAGCTTCCCAGAACCGGTCTCCTATTGCTCTGAGAATAGGCAACGACTGGTCATAAAGCAGAAGGGCCTCCTGCTTTACGCCAAGCTTAGAGTAAAGATGTGCGATAGCGACTAGAGTTTGGGCCTGGCCACGCCGAGAGCTTACCGCACGCCAAATACTCAATGCTTGTTCATAAGACTCGGAGGCTTTCTTCGTTTCACTTAAGTCGGAGTAAACATAACCCAAGTTCAAGAGCGTTTGGGCTTGTCCCTGAAGATCTCTCAATTGTTGCCACAAAGACATGGCCTTTTGGTTATATTCAAGAGATTGTTGCCTCAGTCCAAATGAATAATATGCCTCACCCAGGTTATTAAATGCCTGAGCTTCGCTTCGCTTGTAGCCTCCTTTCTGACTTAAATTCAACGCGCTCGTCGCGTGGTCCAGCGCGTCCTGATGTCTATCCAGACGTACATAAACTTCGCTGAAGGCGTTTTGTATTTCGGCTTCCGCTTCGTAATTGTTTGCCTCATTGCTGAGCTGCAATGCTCTTTCATAATATTCTGGAGACTCCTTAGACCTTCCTAGCAAGTGGTAACTCTTTCCTATTCGTTGCAGCGCTATGGCTTCTTCTTTTTTTTCACCTATTGCGCGCCAATAAGAAGCTGCTGCTTCATATCTGCCGATAGCCTTCCGGAAAGATTCCGCTGTTCCTTCCACCCACAAACTGTTGCCTTCAGCAACAGCCAACTCGGCAGCGATGCGGGGTTCGTCGCGTAAAGTGAATGGCCTGGCTTCCTCAATCTTTAATTCATAGCTTCCAGTGGTTGCCCCAATGTCCAGAAGGTGCAGCTCAAGCTTATAGCTTCCAGATGTCTCAGTAAGTAAAGATAAGGTGGCCGATGCGTTATCTCCTGCAACAAAGTCAGCAATTTTATCCCCGCTTGTCCCGTAAAGCGTTGCGCAGAGATTAATGCCAATTTGGCTAAAAGTGGCACGAACATAATACTTGGCGTCGAGGCTGATGTGATAAAAATGTTTCTCATTGGTAGAAAGATTTTTCTGGACTATCTGACCCAAGTTAAGTGGCGTGGAGCCAGTATTTGAAACTGCCTTCTCGTTGTGGCAACTCGTTTCCAACAATAGGAATGATGTAAGGGCAATAAGATACAAGACCAGGGCTGCATTGCGATGCCAGAGGTAAAAAAAGGAAATGTGAGTGGGAGTGAGGACACGTAATAATGACGGGTGAGACTCCGGATGATTAGCGTGTTTGGCGAGGGGGATGGTAATTCTAAGCCAGGTAACTATTATCTTAAGCAACTCTCTATAATTTCGAATCTTTAGAATCATTCTAAATGACCCCCTGATTCGTCAGTTTGTATGAAGCTCCTGCCAATTCGACCTGCAATTTTTCCGGCGGCAGATAGTGCCGACCTACGGTGCAAATTTCGCAGGTTAGCTTACGCAGTCATCCTTACAAAACTGAGTGGGTGGGTTTTTTACGCGCGCCACTTTCACTCGATCCCCCTTACCCGACTCTGGATTAACTCGTATACTCGCTTCCAAATCATCTCTTGAAGTCATAGTCAGCAAAGGCTTTCCTTCTGCCTGTCCGCGTACCTCGCGCTGAGTCTCTTTAGCGTATACTTCAAGAAATTCATCCCACTCCGTAGCCTTCGCGAAGGAGAGTTTTCTGTAATGCTCAAGGTCTTTGTCAATGTCGGTTTTTGCCCATGGGAAATATATCGACAACCCATGTGAGTGTTGGAATGCCACCCCACTATAACAAGAAATCGTAATTACCTTATCAACGGCCGCTATAACGTCCCGACAAGCATCTTCGATTTGACTTTTAAGATCATCCCAGTCTGTATTTTCTTCGTTTTGACCATAAATTCCGACGGCCAGATCATGCTTTAACAGCGTGCAAAAATCCCAAAGATCAACATACTGCTCGAACTTATAGGATTGCGCTTTCCAGTGAGCTAACAGAACGGCGTTTTTGACTTTTGGATTGATGATATTATCCCGTAGTGTTCTCGCCAGGTTACTGATTGCAGTTTTTAGCATTTCGATATTATCTTTGTTGCGTAGGTCAACGGCCGCCATGTCTGTAGAAACGCCAGATATATGGTATTGAAAGTAGTAGTTTACATATGTTCTAACAATGTCAGAGGCTAACTTCTCGAGCATTGTCTCAGGAGCCGCAGTTAAACTCCTTTGTAGCGCTTCTAAAATCTCAAAGTAAGGCCAGCCAGCATTTCTCTCGAAACCTTCAGCCCCAATCAGAAAGTCAACTTGGTTGCGCAACTCATAACAGACTTCAACCATGCTCATCAGGCAACTATCCATTCCCAGAATATCTATTTTTCGCCCGGCTCGGTCACTTGCTGATTCCAGAGCCAACTTCAGTGTGGGAATACTAAGTGCGGACGGAGGGTTGTCTGCTTTCAGAAAATCACCTACGGCTCCACTGCCATGTCCCGATAAAATGATCATGTTATAGGTTTGAGTTTCCGCTTTTCCTATCTTATCGTCGAGAAAATTGCCTAGCATTTGAGCGTCAGACACATTTTGAAGAGCTTTCGGATCAGACAGAATCTCCTCACGAATGCTGTCCAGCATTCGTGTCGCCGGGTTCGTTCCTTTCATCAACCGGTTGAAGTTAAAGCGGGTAATGGCATCACCTGAATCGAGTTGAGCAACAATATTGATCTCCGGCAATATGCCCGCTTTCAGTATTTCAGACAATGAAAATACACATTCCTCAGTGAGATTATTGTCTGCTGCCATATAGATCAACACATTCCATCGTGTTTCTTGATTCAAAACCGCTGGCTGATCCGCTTTGACTTCTGGTTGTTGTTCTACAACCGCTACTTGTTTTTTATTCTTATTAGCCATAATCACCTCAGGTCTTCGAATGTTTGTACCCCAATATTGAATGATACTAAATCAAACTCGGCGCGAGGGCATGAGTTACTTTTAAGTATTTCCGGCTATGACTGCATCCACTTAAACCGATGTATCGAACTGTTGGGCGCATCCTACTGCAACTTCTCAGGCTTTTTGATAAAGCGCTCGTAAGACGAAGAGTGTTTCCCATTTTGTGTCTACGTGGCCAAAGACAAATGGCTTTTGACAAAGCAGATATGGCAAAGCTGGGAACAGCCGGAACTGTACGTCGGGCCTCTCGGCCTGTCAATTGCTCGCGAAAGAAATTCGCCGATTCTTGCAATATCTTTAGTCCAGAGACAGTGAAGTAACTATAGCAACTTGCCGAACCAATTTTGTTAGCGAGACTCATTTAGTTCTCTCTTCACCATGTGAGAGTTGCGTAAAAAACATTTCATTAATCTGCATCGTCTTTGGTGACTGGGAACTATTCTCCCTATTGTTGATGGCTGAAACGTGGGACGCGGGAGTATTGCCTAGACGAAGGGACTGGCTGGTCATTACGCTCACCAGCCATATAACGAGCCGTTTGCTCACTGCTTCACTCCCCATGATTTCCCCCTTTGTAGTAAACTGCGCCCGCCTCGAATTCCAAAACTGCGTGGGACTTATGGAAAAATCGCCCGAAAATAGCAGCAACTTATATTGCCTCTTTGAGTTGATCACGCCGCGCATTCAGACAATGCGGGTCATTTTGGTGGACAATTTGATCGCGGACGAAAATCAATATTCCGAGGTCGCGCATCACGAGCCGGGTTTTCACGCCGGCAAGTGGGTGCGGCTGGAACGGATGATTGCCGGCATGGCGATGAGCAATATCGAAAACAATGTCCGCAAACTGGTTCGCCAGCCGGAAGTCCGCATCGTTCATCTCTCGCAGTTGAACGAACAGACCGTGCGCGAATTCGATCCGGACGCGATTGTCTTGAGCGGAACGCTGCGCGATTTCGATTTGTATTCGCCGGAAATGATCGAACGCTTCAATCAATTCATCCGGCAGACCAAGGTGCCGGTGATGGCCATCTGCGGCGGGCATCAACTGGTCGGACAGGCGTTCGGGGCGAAAATCACCACGC
This sequence comes from Heliomicrobium sp., assembly GCA_021155085.1. GTDB lineage: Bacteria > Acidobacteriota > Blastocatellia > RBC074 > RBC074 > RBC074. Next base: position 17,367 of record JAJNQA010000040.1, read on the forward strand.
TGGATAACAAATTGCCGAGCGAAAAACGCAACGGGCGGTTGATCGAATATCAGTACCGTTTTGTCAAAATCACGGATGCCGACGATCCGATCTTTGCCGGAATCGAAGAGCGCCCGGATGCGCGGTGGCAGAAATACACCAAGCGCAAACATCTGCTGCGCATCTGGCAGAATCACGGTTTGCGGCTGGACCGGTTGCCAGACGGATTTGTGAAGCTTGCGCGCGGGTATCTGTCGGAAGTCCAAATGATGGTTCGCCGCACTTCGGAACAATTGATTTACGGCGTGCAGTTTCATATCGAAAAATCCTTCCAGGACTGGCAGGCTGACAAATACTGGGATCACCGCAACGAAAGCCGCGATGGCCGGTTGCTGTTCGATAATTTCCTGGTCGAGGCGCTGCGATTTCGCGGCAAAGCAGTCAATCTGGTCAGTGACGGTGACAACCGGCCCATCGCCGATGTTGCGAAGGCCGCAACTGCCAGTGGTGGCGCCGGAATCCCCGCCACAGGGTTTTAGCCTGATGAGCAACGAATCCATCAAAATCAGCGTTTTACTTTTTGGCGCCTGCCGCGAAACGGCGGGCACAGGTGAATTGAGTTGTGAACTGAGTTCGCCCGCCACCGCCGCCACTGCCTGGGGCGAACTCAAACGGCGTTTTCCAGCACTGGCAGGCTTTGAGCGAAACGCGCTGGTCGCCGTCAATGAAGAGCACGCGCGGATGGATCAGCCCTTGAACGACGGCGATACTCTGGCGATCTTTCCGCCGGTTTCGGGCGGTTAGGCCGGAGGAATTTCATGCTCACCTTTCTCGGGTTGTTTTTCTGGTTTTGCCTGCCGGGCGCGGAGGCTCAAACGGGGCAAAAAATTGATTCGGCCAGGCTTCCATCCGTTGCGGCAACGGCGCGCGAATTCGTGCCGCCGGGCTGGCTGATCGAGGCGCAAACCGAAGGCGATTTGAATCGCGATTCCATTCCCGATTTGGCTGTAACGCTGGTTGAGAAAATGCCTGCCGACGCTGACAAAAGCATTTCAACCGGAGGGCCTCCAGAACGGGGGCGCGCATTATTGATCCTCTTCAACACTCCAGATGGCAGGCTCAGCCGAGCGGCGCTGGCCGAAAAGGTTTTGTTATGCACACGATGCGGAGGCGCTTTTTTCGGCGGCGTCGAAACGCCGTCGAATGTTGAAATCAACAATGGCGGAATCGTCATCAAGCAGGAGTATGGTTCCCGCGAAGTTACGCAGGAGACGCTGCGTTTTCGGTACGATCCGGAGCCGAAACGCTTTGTTTTCATTGGGGTAGATGTGAAAAGCTACGACCGGCTGACGGGCGAATCGCTGATGGAAAGCAGCAATTTTCTAACCAGCGTGAAACTCACCACAAAATCAAAAGTGAATCCTAAAACGGATAAAGAGGTTGCCGTTTCAAACACCCGCCAGCGAGTCCGCTTCAAAAAGAAATTCATCGAAGACGTTGCTGCCCCGTACAGCGAGCAGGAGGAAAAATGAGCCAGGATGTTTACGAAATCACACGTGAGCCGATAGATAAGATTGGCCTGGAACAGCGGCTGCTGACGGGCGCTGCCGGGGCGATTGTGACTTTTGACGGCGTGGTGCGCGACAACACGAAAGGCCGCCGCGTCGTGACGTTGCAATATGAAGCCTATGCGCCGATGGCGGTCAAGGAGATGCGCCGCGTCGGCGAAGAGATTCGCGAGCGGTGGCCTGAGGTTGACCGCATCGGCGTCATTCACCGCTTCGGCGAACTGAAAATTTCGGAATCCTCAGTGGTCATTGTCGTCACTTCGCCGCATCGCCGCGTGGCGTTTGAAGCCTGTCATTACGCGATTGACCGGTTGAAACAGACCGTGCCGATCTGGAAAAAAGAAATCTTCGAGGACGGGGAAGCCTGGGTCGAAGGGCAAAAGCCGGATGCGGCAACTGCATAAGCCGGTTTTCTTCAAAAGTCAGTCATTAAACTTCTCAGCGCCGAACCAAGAATATTTCGACTTTCCAGAATGCTCGTCCGTCTAAGCTCACGGCAGCGAAAAACTGCCGACAAACGCTGGCTTTCGGACCGTCGCCGCCTCGTATTTTTAGCGACCCGTAAAACAAAATGCTCAACACGCCGAAAATGGCCGAAAATGATTGAGCGAATGAGGTAGACAATCTGATTCAGGTTATGGAGATCACCGACGACCAGATCATCGAGCGAACTCTTGCCGGTGATACTGACGCTTTCAGCCTGCTGGTGCGCAGGTGGGAACGTCCGATTTACGGGCTTAGCTTGCGGATGCTGGGGCGTGATGAAGATGCGCGCGATGTTTGTCAGGAAACTTTTCTGGCCGCGTTCCGCAATTTGCGGAAATTTCGCGGGGACGCCAAATTCTCTTCCTGGCTCTACCGGATCGCGCTCAACGCCTGTCATTCCAAGCTTCGCAAAAATAACGGCGCGGTTGAGCATTCAATTGACCAGGAAGATGAGGACGGGCGCAAATTCGAGTTGGCCGATGACGGCGCGGAAATCATGCCCGACCGGATGCATCGGGATCAGCGCGCGACAGCCGTTCGTAGAGCATTGCAGGCTTTGCCCGCCGAAATGCGGCAGGTGATCGTAATGAAGGAATACGAAGAGCTGACCTTTGCCGAAATCGCGGACATTTTGAACGTTCCGGTCAGCACGGTGAAATCCAGGTTGTATACAGGACTTCAGCAGATGCGCGCGCGGTTGGAAAAGATTCGCGGCGCATTATGAAACAAGAAGGAAGGTAAGGAGGCGTAACGCCATGAGAAATACGAACAAGATGAACCCCCAGGTCGAATGTAACCGGAAAGAGGAGTTGGTCGCTTATCTGTACGACGAAGCCACCGTTGCCGAGCGCGCTTCGTTCGAGCGTCATTTGGGTGAATGCGAGCCCTGCGGCGAGGAGTTGAACGCTTTCGGTCGCGTGCGCGACGAGATGAGCACCTGGCAGGTGGGATTTGCGCCACACACGGAATTGGTCCTGCCGCGCGGCAAGATGGAAGTGTTGCGTGAATTCATCAGCCTCTTCCCGGTCTGGGCGCGCGGATTGGCGATGACGGGCGCGGCGGCGGCAGTGGTTCTGCTGGCACTGGCGGTGAATGGCGGAAACGCGGCCAATGAAAATCTGGCGTCGAGCGGTCAGCAGGCGGCACTTTCCCAGCAACAGATCGAAGCGCTGGTCAAAAATGCCCTTGCTGAAGAGCGCACAAAGATGCAGCAGGAAGCTCAATCGCAGTTTGCCAGTTTCAAAGAGCAGCTTGCCGCCGAACATCAGGCGCAACTGCAAGCCATCAGCGCGGAACATCGCATCAAGTTGGAAGCCGTCAAAGCAAATCTGAAGCAGGAAATTCAGAAATCGAACCGGCAACGCGGCTCGATTCGCTCGTTCTTTGCGCTGGGCGATGAACAGCAGGATCCCTGGAGTGACGTAAAATGAGCATCAAGCCGTATCCCCCTGAACATCTCGCTGCCCGATCCAGTTTTTTGCCGCATTTCTGGTCATTGGCGCTGCTCGCCGGGTTGTTGATGTTTGCCGTTACCGAGACTTCCGCGCAGGCGATTCGCCGTCCGGGAAGAATCCAGCGGCAGATTCAAAAGAAACTGGACAAGCAGGGCGCAAACAAGTTGAACCCGAATAGCGAGCCGCCGGCCACTTCCCCAAAATCACCGGAAACGGCTGTGAAAGAGGACTTCGGGCAGTCGCAATATCCAAGTCTGAATGGCATTCGTGATCGCAACATTCTGACCATGTTCAGCCGGGAAGAAGCGCAACTGATCATTCCCGGATTTGGCAGGCCGCCTGCCTTGTTGATTATCTTTCGCCAACTGCAACTGACGCCGGAGCAGAAGGAGCAGATCAAGGCCATTCGATTGCGCGTCGGCGACCGGCTGGGGCGATTGCAACGGGAGCGCGCACAACTGGAACAGCAGGTCGAAGAAACGATTTATGGCGAGAACTTCACTGTCGAACGGGTGGATGAACTGGCCGCGCAAGCCGCCGAAAAACAGGGCGAAGTGATCAAATTGCAAGCCAGTATCGAGGCGCGCTTCCGCCAGATTCTGAACCCGGATCAGTTTTATGTCTTTCAGTTTTTGATCGGCGAAATGGTGATGCCGCAGCGCCGCGTCAATCCGCAGCAATTGCGCCAGCAGCAACTGCGGCGGATGGGCCCGAACGCGCCGAATCGCCCGCCGCTGAATCAAGACAACTAAAACAGGTTCCGGTTTCAACTTTCGCGTTGACCGATTAAAGTTGCGGGAAGGCTGACAAAACGATCAGCCTTCCCGCAACTTTTGTTTTAGGCGGAAAGGTTTCTTGCAACTGACAGTCACGGACAAATTGCTGCTGAGTTGTCTGCTGCCGACCACGGCGAGCGACGCACGATTGCGCCAACTGCTGGCAGCGGAGCAGGGCATTGATTGGCCGCTGGCGGTTCGCCGGGCGGATTTTCACCACATCGCTTCGCTGCTTCGGTTCAATCTGGCCCGCGTTGGCGCGCTGGACCGATTGCCGGTCGAATCGCAAAACCAGCTTCGCGAAATCAGCCAGACCTGGGCGGCGCGTCATCTGGCTTACGTCAGCGAAGCGGCGCGCTTGATTGCGATGTTGCGGGAAGAAGGCCTGACCGCGATTCCATTGAAAGGCGCGGCCTTGATGCTCGGCGAATATTATCCACAGGCCGGATTGCGGGCGGCAACGGATATTGACCTGCTGGCGGACCCGTATCACCTCGAACGGGCCGATGAAATAGTTGCCGGGAACGGATATGCGCATCTTCCCGGCAAACGGTCGGCGCGGCCCCGGCAGCGATTGGCCAATGACTTGAATCATCTGTGGCCGCGGCGCTCACCCGGCGGGTTGATTCTGGAACTTCACCATCGCGCGTTTCAGTATGCCCGGCGCGAACGCGACTTCAGTTTTGCCGAAGTCAACGCGCGAGCCGTCAGGCACGATGCCGCCGGAGTTTCCCTGCTGCTGCCTTCGCCAACGGACCTGGCTTTTCACCTGGTTCACCACACACTGGTGGATTTACAAACCACGCGCGCGATTTGGCGAACCATCGCCGATCTTCATTTTATCTTCGCGCGCGAGCCGAAAGCGCGGGACGAGATGAAGCGGCAGGCAGGCGAATTCGGCTTTGCCGGCGCGGCGATGCTGGCGGACGAGATTGAGCGGCTGCTGGCCGGGGGGACTTTGGACGAATTGGACGAAGCCGTGGAGGATGAACGTCTTTCCCTGTTGTTTGAAACTGCCTGGCTGGATGATTCCCTGCCGGTGGCGGATGCGGCGCGACTGTTCGAGTATTTCGATTTTGGGCGCAAGCCAATGGCCAAACTCGGCAATCTCTTCTCGCTGCTGTTCACTTCGCGCGAGCATCTGGCGCAGCTTTACGGGCCATCGGCGCAGGGAAGCGTTTACGTGAATTACCTGCGCCGGCCGTTTGACTTACTTCGAAAATTGAACCGGACGGGCTTGTCGCCCGCGAATTTGTGGCGGGTTTGGAAATTGCGGAAGCTGGCTTCGCGTGGAAGCGATGGCTGATCAGCCCTGCGGAGCATTGGCGGCGGCTTCGACGGGTGGCCTGTGCTTTTTGACCAATTCAAAGCCGTAGCGAATCGGCACGCCGAAATTGGTGGTGGCCTGGGTGCTCAGAAGCACCGCTTGATTGATACCGATCACTTTACCATTGGCTCCGAAAACCGGACCGCCGGATCCGCCTTCGTCCGTGCGGGCGTCATAAACCAGTTGCGGGTTGACATCGCTGATATGGCCTTGGGTGGATTGCGGGCGAATCTTGCTGCTGGCGGCCAGTTCGTTGAGTTGCGTCTTGTAGGGCACGTTGCCCATCCGCAGGTAACCGGAGCGGCTGATCTTGTCCACGCGCGCCTTCAATCCTTCCAGCCCCGCCGGATAACCCAGCAGCACCACCGGCTGACCGCTGGCAACGCTTTCGCCCTGTTCGTCCAGCGGCAGCACAGGCAATTGCGTGTCACCCGCCTCGAAGGCGCAGAGCGCGACATCCTGATCCTGCATGATTTCCAGCGAACGCAGCGTGAATGGTTGCGGCGTTTGCGGAAAGTAGGCGAGCAGTTCCTTCAATTTCGGGCGAAAACCGCGCATCCGGATCAAACTTGCCAGATCATCTTCTTCCCAGGCTTGCACCACGTGGCGATTGGTCAGCACCAAGCCCTTCTCGGCCAGAAAGCCCGTGCCCATAAACTCGACTTCATACACCCTGCCGTTGCCGTCCACGCTCAAATTGATGGTTCCGTCCGGGCCAATGGGGTTATCCACCGCGCTCGGCTCTTTGAACTTGATTTCGCGGCCAACGCGCGGGTCCACGAAGGTGTAGCTGCCGTAAATCAGACAAACGCCCTGTCCGAAATTATTGACGACGGTTTCCGGCAGCGACAGCGAAGCTTGCAGCGAGGCCTGCTGTTCACGGGCTTTGACCAATTCTTCGCGTGTTTTGTCAATCTCACTGCGGATTGCGCTGACACTGTCTTTCAATTCGCTGATCGCCTTGTTGTTGCGCCGCCCTTCCAGAAAGCCCAGTGTATTGAAGTAGATGATGGTCAGCAGGATAAATGCCGCAATGCTGACAATGGCATAAAGCACGCGGCGCGGAATTTCGGAGACCAGTTCGCGCAGCAGTTGTTTGACGAAAACAATGGCCACGTCCGTGCGCGGCATCATTCGCTTGCGGCGGGAGCTTTCCGCAAGGCCGGAATCCGCCGTATGAGCGGTGGCCAGAACGGCGCTGCCCAGCTTCAATGACTCGGTGATATCCGCCGTTTCGCTTAATGCGAAGAAGCGCAGCCGGATGCCCGTTGCGCCAAAAAAGAAAGTGTCGCCATCTCGGACCGCTTCTCCGACCGCCACGGTTTCGCCATCCCGCGTAATGCCCGCCATGGCCTCAACCGTTGTCAGCCGGTAACCTTCCTCACGCTGGCGCAGCGTCAACAGAATGGCCTCCGGCGGCAACGCCGAATTGTCCGAGTTCAGATTGATGTCGCAATCCGGCGCGGTGCCAATCGAAATGACTTCTTGGTGGAAGATTCTGGTAGCGGGCTGTTCGACGCCTGCCAGTCGAATGACGATCCCGTTGTTCATCGTACTTCTTCTCTCGGGCTTCTCTCAGGTTTTTCTTTCTTTTGCGATTCGGTTTTGGTAACCGTGACCAAACCAGACAATAGCACAATCTCACGCGCCGCCAAGCGGCAAATTGATTCAACCGGTATTTTTCAAACTTAATGGAGGAGGGGAAAGAGGGGGGGCAAACCGTTGTTCTGAATCCTGCGGATTGGTTGCTTTCGCACACTCATCATCGCCCATGGCTCAGACTCGAAGAGGATTCCAGGCGGCTTTGCGGGCGAAACACCGCATCTTCTTCGCTGCGGCGGGCCATTGGCGAAGGACCGCCGCATTCCAGGGCCAGCCGTTTCAGAAAATCGTCCTGCACCTGCCGCAGATGGAGCACGCGGCGGCCTTCGGCCATATCGTAAACCGCAAACAGCAATTGACCGCATTTTCGCGTGTTCATCACGCCGGCCAATGCGGCAACGCCGTCGTCCGTACTGTGCAGTGTGCCGGTTTTGGCCAAGACGCTGCCGGTGAACTCTTCTTCGGAAAATCGGTCAAGCAACGTGCCTGAATCAGTCCCGGCGATGGACATCACGGCTTCGGGCGGCAGGTTGAGGGCATCCAGCCTGTCCACCAGCCGGCGCAGCAATCGGACGGTGTCCTGCGGCGTCAGGCGATTCACATCCAGGCCGGAGCCATGCGAGATATAAACGGATTCGCGCGGCACGGCGACCAGTTCAACTAAAAATTTCCGCACGCCTTCGGGACCGCCGACGTGGTTGGCCAGCAGATCGGCCATGGCATTGACGCTGTGCGCATTTTGATAACGGACAATGTTCAGCAGCGAATCGGATTCGACCGTCAGCAGCAGCGGCGTATTCACGAATTGGGCCTGGCGGCTTTCAAATTTCGTCGGCTGCTGAAATGCCAATTTCGACTGGCGGCGGAAAACGCCCGCCGAAATGTCCGTCTGCGAATTTTCGTTGCAGACGAAATCGCCCGCCACCACCAGACTGCCACTGATACGGCGAACGCCCAATCGGCGTAATTCATCGCCGACGGTGCGAGCGTCGGCAATGGAAAACGCCGGATCGCGGCCGCTGACCAAAATCAAATCCCCCTGCAATTCTCCTGTGCGCAAATTGAGTTCGCCCCCCGCGCGGAATTCGGTGCGGAAGCGATGCGCGGGGCCGAGCTTTTCCAGCGCGGCCAGCGTGGTTGCCAGCTTGATGACGGAGGCTGGATTGAAAGTCACGTTTTCGTTGAGCATTGCCACTGGCTCGCCGCCATACCGCTTTTCAACGTACACGCCATGCTGCTGAAGACTGCGGCCTTCCGCCTGCAAACGATTCAGAAACTCAGTCAGGGATTGCGGCGCAACATAGCCTTTGACCGGCTTGCCGGGTTTTTCGCTGTTGGCGGGCAGCAGCGCGGTGGAAAGTTGAATCTGCCGCGTCGAAGCCGTCGCGCAGGCAGTCAGCAGCAGAGCAAGGAGAAGGGGCAATCGTTTCATTCTCGTTCTGTAAACCAGCCTTTTTGTTATTGGGGAAATTGAGTGCAGATTTGTTTCTTTCAAACGCAGTGCTAAATTACCGGCGCATTGCAACGAAATCAAGCCAAGAGGTTAATCAGAATGCTCAGACGTCATCTTTGTTTCCTGCTGGTCGTAGTGTTGCTTCTTTCCCTTTCTCCGGCGACTTTGGCGCAATCGGGCAGACCCGCCGCGCAAAACGCCCAGGTTTCCACGGTTCCGGCGCCGGAAACCGTGCTCGGTTTCAAGGTCGGCGAAGACCGCAAACTGGCGAAATGGGATCAGTTTCTCGCCTACTTCCGCAAACTGACGGAAACCAGCGACCGCATCAAACTCGATACGCTCGGCAAAACAACGCTCGGACGGCCTTTTGTCGCGGCGACGATTTCGTCGCCGGAGAATCTGCGGCGGCTGGAAGAGTTCAAGGGGATTCAGCAGCGCCTGTCCGATCCGCGTCTGCTTGACACCGCCACCGAAGCCGGAATCAGGGACCTGATCAGCGCGGGGAAAACCATCGTCGTGATTACTTGCAGCATTCACTCGACCGAAGTCGGCGGCACTTTCACCGCCACCGAACTGGCCTACAAACTGGCGTCGGAAAACACGCCCGAAACCAGACAGATTCTCGATAATGTGATCGTGCTGTTGGTCCCATCGCTGAATCCGGATGGCACGGACATTGTCACCGACTGGTATCGCAGGACGCTGGGCACACCCGCCGAAGGAACCGCGCCGCCGGAGCTGTATCACCATTACACCGGCCACGATAACAACCGCGACTGGTACGCCTTTACGCAGGTCGAAACCCAACTGACCGTGGACAAGCTGCTGAATGTCTGGCGTCCGCAAATCCTGCACGATATTCATCAAATGGGCGGCGCGGGCGCGCGGCTGTTCGTTCCGCCCTACATGGAACCCTGGGAGCCGAATGTTGACCCGGCATTGATCGCGGGCGTCAACGCGCTGGGAACTTCAATGGCCTGGGAAATCACTGCCGGCGGCAAGGGCGGCGTGGTTTTCAACACGATGTACGACGCCTGGACGCCTGCGCGAGCTTACGCGCATTACCACGCCGGTTTGCGCATTTTGTCCGAAACGGCCAGCGCCCGCCTGGCGACGCCGGTCGAAGTCCCGTTTGACCGCCTGGGCGGCGGCTTCAATTACAACGCCAAGGTTTCCTCATGGAATTTTCCGAAACCCTGGACGGGGGGTCGCTGGACGCTGCGCGACATTGTGGATTATCAACTGGCGGGGGCCGTCGCCCTGCTCAATCACGCCGCGCGCAATCGCGAACTCTACCTGCGCAACTTTTACGAGATCAGCAAGCGCGCGGTCGAAGCGAAAGGAATGCCCTATGCGATTCTGCTGCCCGAACCCGAAGTGCCGAAATCGCTGGCCGACGCCTTCAAACGCATGAAAGAAGGGATGAAAAACGTCAGCGGCACCGAACAACAAAAACACGAACAGAGCGAAGCCGTGGTCGGCAAAATTACCGATGAGCCTTCGACCAGCGAAGAGGTGAATTACTACTTCAAAACCGAAGGGCTGGACCGGGTGCTGGCAATTCTGAAACGCGGCGGCGTCGAAGTTCACCGCGCCAGCCAGGATTTCACCGCCGACGGCAAAACTTATCCGGCCAACACGCACATCGTTTTGATGAAGCAGCCTTACGCCGCTTTCGCCAAAACACTGCTTGAAAATCAAGTTTACCCAGACTTGCGCGAATATCCCGGCGGCCCGCCAAAACGCCCTTATGACGTGACGGCGCATACCTTGCCGCTGCTGATGAACGTCAAAGCCGTCACCGTCAAGGAAGCCTTCACCGTCGAATCCCGTCCGGAACCCGGCGCGCTGGTCATCCAATCCCGCGTGCGTTCCAGCGGCGGCGTGCGCGTGGCGATGTACAAAAACTATCAGGCGGCCATGGATGAAGGCTGGACGCGCTGGCTTTTCGACCAATACAAATTCGAGTTCAAATCGCTGCTTCAGGACGAAGCGCGCGCCGGAAATCTGGCCGGCAAATACGACACGATCATTCTGCCCGATCAATCGGTTGCCGCGCTGGTCAATGGCCTGCCGTCGGGAACGGATGGCGCCGGCGGCTACCCGGCGGAATTCGCGGGCGGTCTGGGCGAAGCGGGCGTCAAAGCCCTGCGCGAATTTGTCGAAGCAGGCGGTACGCTTATTACCTTCAACAACGCCTCGAACTTCGCCATCGAACGGCTGGGCGTGCCGGTCAAAAACGTCTTGAAAGGCGTCGGGCCGCGCGATTTTTACTGCCCCGGTTCGATTCTGCGCACGGAATTGGACGCTTCCTCCAATCTGACTTTTGGCGCGGAAAAGGAATCCGTCGCCTGGTTTGAAAGCAGTCCCGCGTTTGAAATCACCGACCCGGCCACCGTCAAAGCAATTGCCAAATATCCGGAAAACGCCAATCCGCTGCTGAGCGGCTGGATTCTGGGCGACAAGCTGATTCGCGGCAAAGCGGCCATGGTCGAAGCCAGGCTGGGCAAAGGCCGCGTGATTCTCTTCGGCTTCCGCCCGCAATACCGCGCGCAAAGCCTGGCGACGCTGCCGCTGCTGTTCAATTCCATTTTGACCAGCAAGAGCGAGCAGTAGCTATTTCAATCAGCGGCGTGGAAACTGATCCGGATTATCAGTAAACAACGCATCCACACCAAGCGTGAACAGCGCGTGCGTCATTTCCTCGCGCACGTCCTTGAACTTGCCCGTGCTGGCCGACCGGAAGGTGTAGGGCGTAACGGTCAAGCCTGCCGCGTGCGCCCATTCGACGATTTTCGGTTCGCGGTCCAGCAAGCCTTTTGACGGGCCGATGCCCTCAGCGAAGGCTTTGACCTTCTTCAAGCCGTCTTCCGTCAGCCATTGTTTTTGCGGGTCGCCGCCGATCAGAAAGGTGAGCGTCAGTCTGGTTTTGTATTCGTCGCGCAGCTTGCGCAGGCTGGCGGCGCTGAAGGATTGAATGACCAGCGGCGTTTTCGGATCGGCATTTGGCTGGTCGAGCTTGTTTTTCCTGAGCGATTCCATCAGCAGTTTTTCCATGTCAAACCCGCGCTTGCCGTACACTTCGGGCGCTTTGGTTTCGGGGTACATTCCGGCTTTGCCGCGCACCAGAGCAATCGCTTCCTGCCAGGTGGGGACGCGCTCGCCTTTGAATTTTTCATTGAACCACGAACCGGCGTCCAGCTTTTTAATTTCCGCCAGGGTGAAATCCGAAACGTACCAGTGCTTCGCGGGGGACGCGGTTTGCGGCTGGTCTTCGGTAACGTCCGTGTGGAAACGGTCAGGGAAAAGTTCTTCGGCGTTGGTGGTGCGCTCCAGCGTCAGATCGTGCAGACAGACCAAAACGCCGTCCTTGGTAATCTGCAAATCCTGCTCAACGAAATCCGCGCCTTGTTCGATGGCCAGCCGATACGCTGCCGCAGTGTGTTCGGGCGCATACGCCGACGCGCCGCGGTGCGCGACCAGAATCTTCTTTTTACCCGGCTGAGCGAAAACCAGCAGCCCAGCCAGCAAAACAAACACGGCAATCAACAAAACAGGCTGATTCAGTTTCATCATGATTTTTCTCCTGGGAGTGCGAGCGTTACGTCTGGCCGCTCGCATGGGGTGACGGGCATCTTGCCCGCCATTATCGTTGCTGCATCAAAATCTTCTTGACACTTTGCGTTGCGCCTGGCGGCAGAATTTCCAGCATCAGCGAGGATTGCCGCCACGCTCTGGCATCATTCCCGCGCCGCAAAGCTTCCTGGACAATCTTGTCGAAGATGGCGAAAAAGGCATTTTCGCGCCAGTCATTCAAATCATCGGCCATTTCAACGAACTTCCGCGAAGCGTCCTGCAAATCCTTTTGCGGGATCGGCTTTTTGCCGAGCGTTTTGTTCAGCGCGACGATGCGTTTGGCGTAGCTGATTTCCAGATTGCACAGCGTGATCAGCAGTTGAATGTTCGTGGCGGACAAACTGGCCTCCATCGGCGCGCCTTTGGTAAACCAGCCCGGCAGCGTCACGGTCTTCAGTTTTTGCAGCGCCGTGAAACCTTCGCGGTCATACAGGTCGTGCAGCGCAGGCGCCAGGTAGGCGAAGCCAACGCGCGCCAGCCAGTTCGTTTGTTTCATCCCCGTGTATTTCGAGGCGATGACCTGCCGCATGGTCTGTTTGGCCAGATCGGCCAGATCGTTGTTTGAAAGCGCCTTGAACGCTTCTTTCAACATTTGTTCGTCGTAACGCACGGCGTATTGCACCGTCACTTTGCCCAGGCCGTTCGGGAACTGTTTAGTCAGATCGGCGGCCAGCGCGGCGCGGCCTTGATTGGTCAGCACGCCCAGAAAGACCGCCAAATCCAGGTAGCGCGTCAATTCATCGGCGCTGGTTTGATCGTCGGATTGAAACAGGTCGTACTGCACAGCCAGCGAACGCAATGTCTGAATCAGGTAATCGCGCGTTTTCGGATCAACCGCTGAATTCGTCGGGTTGCCTTGGCCGTCGCCTTGGAAAGTTTCGCCCAGCGCGCGCAGCAGGAAGTTACTTTCGACGGTTTCCTTGAACTTGCCGCCTTTGGTGACGCGCTCCTTGATCGAAGCTTCAGTCGCGAACACATGCAGCAAACCGCCCGCCGTCGGTTCAATCGTGTGTTCGGCGCTGGTCGCCAGTTGCTTCAAGCTGTCGTAGCTCCAGCCCATGACATTGATACGCAGTTGCGCACTTTTGGTCAGCGCGTGACTGAATACGCCCTGATTGACGCGGACATATTTCGCGGAAAAATTGGCCAGCGCCTCGGCGAAATCGCCTCCGGCGGCGGCGCGCGCCAGCCGTTTGCCGTCGTCTGTGTTCAGATCGAATTCCACGTCCAGCAACTGCGCATTGCGCGTCGCCCGCGAATAGGCGTAGTGCAGATCAACCGTGAACTTCTGATTCACGGCTGCGGTCAGTTTCGCGTACCAGTTGTTTTTGAAAGCTTCGATTTTGTTCAGGCTGGCCTGCAGGGTTTTCAGCGCGTCGTTCAGTTCGCTCTGTTTCAGTTCGGCGAAGGACTTGCCGATCAGCCGCCCGGCCAAATCCTGAAGCTTGGTGTCGGCGAGTTGCTTCAGTTGGTCCGCGTTCTGAATTTTGCCCAGTTGCGCAAACAGCGAATCGAGCGGCAAAAATGCTTTCAGCTTGTCGGCGAAATCGCGCAGCGGTTTCGTCGCACCGTCGTTGATGAAATCCCGCGCTTTCTTGGCCTGCTGCGAAAATTTCAAAAACTCTTCGTTTTGGAGCAGCAGCGGGAACAGGTTCGTTCCCCAGATGATTTGCGCCAGTTCAATCAGGCTGACTGAATCCGATTCATCCGCCTTTTCGTCTTCGTCAAAAGCCAGCGCCAGTTCCGCCGGATTGGTCACGGCGGTCAGCAGTTTCAATGCCTGTTGCAGTTGCGGCGTTTTGCCCAGATAGGCGTGGTACAAATCCGCCAGACGTTCATCCAGATTGGCGTAAGTGTCCGCGACTTTGCCGGCGGCGGTCAGGAATTCGTTGAGCGTCTGGTCGCTAATCGCCTTGCCAATCAAATCCAGAGACCATTCGTGAACGAACTGTTTGGCCATTGGCGTCAGCGCTTTTTCCAGTTCATCGAGCGAAGCGTATTTTCGCGCCTTCTGAAAATATCCCAGCACGGTTTCGGCGTCCGCGCCGATCAGACGGGTCAGGAATTCATCGGCGCTGGCGGGCAAACCTTTCAACTCATGATCCGTATCGAGCGCGAAATCCGCCGTGAAGTTGAACTGAGAATCGCGGTTTTTGCGGACGACGAACCGCGCCCAGCCGTCTTTTGCGCCGCGCCGCGCTTCGATGCTGAAATCGCCCGCCAGCTTGTAGCCGAATGAAACCGAAGCCATCGTCCGCAGCGCGTAATCCAGATCGAGCTTCAACTGATTGAACTCGAACGAGCGCGAACCGGCCATCTGATAGCCCCAGTTCATTCCGGCGCGCAGTTGCAAATACCCGCCAAAGCGGGTGACCAGCAATTCGCCCGGCGCAGGAATGTCGGCAACGGACTGGATTTGCTGCGGCAGACGAATTCCGGCGAACAGATCGCTCAGAATTGTTTTGGCGGAAGTTTCTTCGTCATAAAGCTTCAACCGTTCATACGCCACGTTGCCGCCCGCGCCGATGCCGAAGGTCGCCGAAAGCGTGCCAATCGGAACACTGGCATCAGCAGTTGCGCCGGCCTGCGCGCTGAACAGCAACCGAACATACAGCTTGCCGTCGGTCAGAAAATCCGTCAGCCCATACGCCTTCAAAACCTTTTCGTCTTCGTCATCGTCGCTCTGCTTCGGCCAGATCAGATGAATCTGATTGGCGGCGCTGGCGCTGACGCCCAGCTTCATGCCGGCTTTGTCGCCGAACTGGAACTTCTGATTGTTGGCGAGGCTGAAACTGACATCGGCGATGCGGTCAATCGTCGGCAGGAACTTTCCGCCGGTCGCCACCAGCGTCATCCACAAATTCTGGTCGCTTTGCAGTTCAAACTGGCCGCTGCCGGAAAGAAAGGATTTTTTGAAAGTGTCGCTGTTGATCAGAAAAATCGCGTTTTGTTCGGGCACGTGCTCGGCTCCTTCGATTGGGTTTAAGAATTCGCCGGGCAATGTAGCGGAATTTCGGATGCGCCGCCATCAAACGAAGCTTAAATTGACTTGCGGCTGAGCGTAAAAAGGCCGCCACCGGCGCCGCCGCAGACACCGCGGACAGGGAAACAGAAGAGAATGATGCCTGCATAGACTCCTCTCTTTGTCCAACTCCTCCCTGCCAGCGATGTCTGCGGCGACGCCGGAGACGGCGTCAAATGCGAGACTGGAGAATCATCGAAGGAAAAGCAGATGGGAAAATCAGTACAGCGTGAAGTTGTATTCCAGCCGCGAACGGACGCTGACCGCGCGGCCTTCGCGAACTGCCGGATTGAAGCGAATCTTTTGCGCCGCCGCAATCGCTTCTTCCGTCAGTCCGTATGGCTGGCCGTGGACGACGCGGATGTCGGAGATGCGACCATCCGCGCCGAAGACCATGCTGAGGACTACTGTGCCTTGAATTTTATTTTCGCGCGCGGCTTCGGTGTATTTGGCGCGCTCTTTGTAGATGATCGTTGCCCGCAGGTTGGGCGTTGCATCATAAATGCCGTTGCCTGTGGTTTGGCCGCCACTCGGCGCAAATGTGCTGCCGCCGACACCTCCATCTTTGCCCTGGCCATAACCCGGACCATTGCCAGGGCCAATGCCGTTTTGCGACCCATTCCCCAGCGACGGATCGTCAATCGGACTATTCCGAAGGCCCAGCAGACCATTCGTTTTCAAAAACGATTTCGGATCAGCGTAGATTGTCGGCGTCACCAACCAGCTTGGATTCTGAATTGTCGGTACGCGCAAATCCGGCGGCATTAGTTGCTGCTTGAGCGATGCCGTCGTTGGGCCGCCTTTGCTGGCGGGCGTTTTGTTGTTGGCCCCGCCGCCGCCCTGTGCCCGTTGTGGCTGTTGCAGGCTGCCGCCCAAATGTCCTTGATTGGATTTCGCCGCGCTTTTTGCGGTGTCCGGTTTGGTGATAAAGAGCGGCACGACGAATTCAGGATCGTGACTGACGTTTCTTATTACTGGTTTGCCGGCTTCGGAAATTTGAATGGGCGAGGTGAACAGGCCCAGCAGCAAACCCGCCATCATGATTACTGCATAAGCAATCACCGCTGAAGCCAGGCCGGTTTGCAGCAGGCGTTTGCGGCGGCGCGGACTACCTTCGCCGTGAAATAAGCCGGCGAAAAAAGTTCGTGGATTGTGCTTGAGTTCTTCACGTGCGGCGGACAATTCGCGCCGCAACCTTGTCCATAAGCTTTCTTCCTGAATCAGAAACTGCAATTCGTCCTGCGCTTTCAAATCGGCGCGCAGGTCGTACTTGACCAACTCGTTCGCATCCTGCGGACAGAACTGGAATCCTTCAGCAAAGCTCCGGGCACACTTCGGGCAGACTTTCATACACGTGTCTCCTGATGTTGTTTTTTGAAATTGTCGTCTGAGCCCAACGACGGGAAGTCATCGCCAAGCTATTGTGGACGTTTGTTGATACCAGTGAATTCGGAGTTGGTGACGGATGAACGGCAGGCTGAAAAGCTTCTTGCAAAACTCCAATAGAAAATTTTGGAAGAAACTTAAAGGCGTGTTGGCTTCGGTGATTTCACGGAGGCGATCTTCGACAGGCGTTTTACGAATGTGGAGTGTTCCTTGCTCTTCAATCCCTTTTGCAAATCGGCCAGCACCTTATCGAGTTGCTCATCAAGCAGCGCCCTGATGTTCAGCCAAAGTCCGGGGAAGACCTGGCTGCGAATGATGCCGCGCGCATCCGGCTGCATTCGCACGTAGACTTCCGCTTCCAGCCGGAACCAGTCAATTTCGCCCTCGTCCACGCGCCAGACAATGTATTCCTGCACGCCGTTGCGACGGTAGGCTTTGAATTTATCGTGCAGGTCGTAAGAGGCCGTGCTCGACGCGATTTCGACCAGCAGTTCCGGGCCGCCTTCCAGATAATCATCTTCGCTGATGCTGGTGCGTCCGCCGAATTGCGGATCAATCAATAGTGAAATATCCGGCTGCGGCTCATTGTCCCAGTCGAGTCTGACGGTTGCGTTATCACCTGCGCGAACTCCAACAGTGTATGCGACATAAACTCCAAGTACCGTGACCATGTACTGATGTGGTTCGCTGTGTTTTCTAAAACGTACGGGGGAAGGCATATAAACGACTCCTTCGATCAATTCGGCTTTATTGATATGGGGCATGGCTTTGTAGCGCCGTTCGAACTCGCTGCGCGTCAGGCGGTCGCCTGCTTCCAGAGGCGGAATGGCTGCGGCAAGACGAGGCCGCGATTGAGGCATAGGACGTTTCGACAATTGGTCGGCAATCTCTTTTGGTAAAGCCATTGACAGTGAACTCCTCAAGTAAGCTTGGAACTGGATTATAGTTTTCGGCCTTGATTCTGCCAACGATTGCGTCAGCGTTGTCACCTGCTGGCGGCTGTATTATCGTTCCCGTCGAATCGCATTCACGAAACATCAACCGACATTCCCGGAAAATCGCTATGAAGATCAATCGAATCTTTGTTTCGCTTGGCGCCTGCCTTTTGCTGGTTGCTGCACTGTTGCTGGCAGTCAGCTTCAATCAAAGTTCTGCTCAACAAACCGATGGTTTTACTATTGAGCAGGTATTGAGCGCGCCGTTTCCCTCGGACTTGATCGCCGCGCCTACCGGCGAGCGCATCGCCTGGGTCTTCGACGCCCAGGGCAGGCGCAACATCTGGGTCGCCGACGGGCCGGACTTCAAAGCGCGCCAGTTGACGCAATACAACGAAGACACCGGACAGGAATTGACGCAGCTTTCCTTCACGCACGACGGCCGGTGGATTGTCTTCGTGCGGGGCGGCGAGCCGAATTCGGCGGGCGAGATTCCCAATCCGACCAGCGATCCGGCAGGCGCTTCGCAGGCGATTCACGCGGTTTCGGTCGCCGATGGCCGCGTCAAAAAGCTGGCCTACGGCGAATCGCCCGTGGTTTCGCCGACCGACGCGCGCGTGGTTTTCAGCAAAGACGGCCAGATTCACCTGGTCGAAATCGTGGACGGTTCCGAACCGCACCAGCTTTTCGCCGCGCGCGGAGCGAACTTTTCGCCGCAATGGTCGCCGGATGGCAAGCAACTGGCGTTTAACAGTTCGCGCAGTTCGCACAGCTACATTGCTGTTTATGATTTTGAAAAACAGACGATCCGCTACATCGCGCCTTCGGTGGATCGCGATTCGACGCCGCGCTGGTCGCTGGACGGAAAGAAGATCGCCTTCATTCGCCAGTTCGCGCGCGGCAACCAGCCTCGCAATACCACTCAGGAACAGGCTGATCCGTGGACGATCTGGGTGGCGGATGCGGCCAGTGGAAAGGCGAATGAAGTCTGGCGCAGCGGCAAGGAAGTGAATGATTCGATCCCGCGAAATGCCGGGGAGAACATCTTGCAGTGGGCGGCGGAGGATCGTTTGGTGTTTGCCTCGGAAGCGGATGGCTGGCTGCGGTTGTATTCCATTGCGGCCAGTGGTGGCGAAGTGAAGGCGCTGACTCCGACCGGCTGCGAATGGGAAAGTATGTCGCTGACAGCGGACAAGCGCGGAATCATTTACTCATCGAATTGCGGTGACATTGATCGGCGGCATTTGTGGCAGGTCAATATCGCAACAGCCGGGCAAACCCCACTGACCAATGGCACGGGCATCGAATGGGGGCCGGTTGCTACTTCCGGCAATATCGGATTTATCGCTTCAACCGCGCAATACCCGGCGGTTGTCAACATCAGAGCGGCCGGCAGCAGCGCAACCGCTTCCAAACCCATCTCCGGGCCGGGTGCTTGGCAGCAAAACTCTCCAGCCGCGAAACTCGTAACGCCGCAACAAATGATTTTCAAAGCAGCCGACGGGCTGGAAATCCACGGCCAGCTTTTCCTGCCGAAAAATGCCAAGCCTTCGGACAAACTTCCTGCCGTCATCTTTTCGCACGGCGGTCCGATGCGGCAGATGTTTTTAGGCTGGCACAATCGCTACTACTACCACAACGCTTACGGCTTCAATCAATATCTGGCGAGCCGTGGCTACGCGGTGTTGTCGGTCAATTACCGGCTGGGCGTTGGTTATGGCCGGGCGTTTCGCACGGCCAAAAACGGCGGCAGGCGCGGCGCTTCGGAATATCAGGACATTGTCGCGGCGGCGCAATACCTGCGCGGGCGAAGCGATGTTGACGCGGCGCGCATCGGATTGTGGGGCGGCAGTTACGGCGGCTTTTTGACGGCGATGGGACTGGCGCGCAATTCCGACCTGTTTGCCGCCGGAGTGGATATTCACGGCGTTCACGATTGGTCGCTGCGCATCGGCGGCATTCCCGCAAGCGAAGCCGGCAATCGCGACGCGGCCAAGATTGCCTTTGAAGCTTCGCCGGTCAGTTCGGTCGAAAAGTGGCGTTCGCCGGTGTTGCTGATTCACGGCGACGACGACCGCAACGTGGCGTTTTCGCAAACGGTGGATTTGGTGCGGCGGCTGCGCGAACTGAAAGTCCATCACGAAGTCATCGTCTACCCCGACGAAGTTCACGACTTTCTGCTTCACCGGCACTGGCTGGAAATTTACAAAGCCTCGTTCGATTTCTTCGAGCGGCATTTAAAAAACAAAACGTGGGACAGACTTCAGTCTGTCCCTGGCCGAATTGGACAGACTAAAGTCTGTCCCACGTTGAACTGCCAAGTAGACACGCTGATTCGCGGCGGCGGTGTGATTGACGGCACGGGCAGCGCGGCGGCGAAAGCCGATGTCGGCATCACTGGCGACCGGATTACTTTCGTTGGAGACGCGGCAGCGGCAAATCTGCAAGCCGACCGAGTGATTGACGCCGGCGGGCTGATCGTTGCGCCGGGTTTCATTGATCCGCATACGCACGCGGCGGCGGATTTGAGCGCCCCCAGACGCAGCAGCAATCAGGCCTTTCTCTTTCAAGGCGTGACTACGGTCGTGACGGGAAACGACGGCGGCAGCCCGTTCCCCATCGGCAAAACCCTTGACGAATGGCAACGCCAAGGCATCGGATCGAACGCCTTGCTGCTGGTCGGTCAGGGCACGGTGCGTGGATTGGTCGTTGGCGCGGCGGACAAACCGCCGACGGCGGAACAGTTGGACAAGATGAAATCGCTGGTTCGCCAGGCGATGGAGGAAGGCGCATTCGGCATGTCCACGGGGTTGTATTACGCGCCGGGCAGCTTTGCCAAAACCGAAGAGGTGATCGAACTATCGAAAGTCGTCGCCGAACACGGCGGCATTTACGATTCGCACATGCGCGATGAAAGTTCGTACAACATCGGCCTGCTCGGTTCGATTGAAGAAGTCATCCGTATTGGCCGCGAAGCCCGCTTGCCCGTTCACATTTCGCACATCAAAGCCCTCGGCACGGACGTTTGGGGACAGAGCAAACAGGCCATCGAACTCGTCAACCGCGCGCGCGCCGAAGGCGTCAATGTCACGGCGAATCAGTATCCGTACACCGCTTCCGGAACCAGCATCACGGCGTCGCTGGTTCCGCGCTGGGCGGAAGACGGCGGCACGGCCCAGTTGCTGAAACGCATTGAAGACCCGGCGGTCCGCCCGCGCCTGATCGCCGAAATGGAAAAGAACCTGAAGCGCCGGGGCGGGGCAAATTCGCTGCTGATCACTTCGGCCAAAGACCGCAGTCTGGCGGGAAAACGGCTGGATGCCATCGCCTCCACCTGGAAGAAATCGCCGATAGACGCCGCGCTCGACATCATCAAAACTGGCGGCGCCAGCGTTGCTTCGTTCAACATGACCGAAGCCGACATCGAAGCTTTCATGAAGCAGGATTGGGTGATGACCGGCTCGGACGGTTCCGGCGGCCACCCGCGCAAGTTTGGAACCTACCCGCGCAAGATTCGCGAATACGTCTTCAACCGCAAAGTCATTTCGCTGGAACGGATGATTCAAGCCAGCAGTCTGCAAGTCGCCGAGACGTTCAAGCTGAAAGATCGGGGCAAGATCGCCGAAGGCTGGTTTGGCGATGTGATTATTTTCGATCCGAAGACCATCGCCGACCGCGCGACTTATGAGCAGCCGGAACTTCAGGCAGAAGGCTTTCGCTTTATTTTCGTCAACGGCAAGTTGGCGGTGGATGGCGGCAAATACACAGGCGCGCTGGCTGGGCGGACATTGCGGAAATCCGTGAGCGGCGAATAGCTGAGTTTGTCAGCGGCGCGCGACTCCGCCTATTATTTCGTGCCACCCCGGTTCTTCAGCACAAAGTCGGCAGCAGCGGCTTGAACAATTTTGGGCGTGAAGGGAGAAATGACAGATGCCAATGCCAATCCAAACTGACCCGCCACGTCCGGCGCGCGAAACGCTGCCGACGATGTATGACCTGCCGAGCGAAGAGATCGGAGATGCCGGTATGCCCGACGAATACCACGTTCACCAAGCCAGCCTGCTGGATGAAACTTTCCAGCCGCCAGCCATTCCGCCCAATGAAGTCTTTTCCGCCATGGACCTGAATCTTTACTACGATGTGCGCCACCCGCTCTGGTACAAGCGCCCTGACTGGTTCGGCGTCATCCATGTGCCGCGACTTTACGAAGGCCGCGAATCACGCCTGAGTTATGTTGTCTGGCAGGAAGGCGTTGACCCATTGATCGTGGTGGAACTGCTCTCGCCCGGCACCGAGAAAGAAGACCTGGGACAACGGCTGCGTGATGCCAACGCTCCCCCGACCAAGTGGGAAGTTTACGAACGGATTTTGCGCGTGCCGTATTACGCCGTGTTTGGCCGCGAGGCGAACGAATTGCGCATCTTCCAGGTAAGCGGCCAAAGCTACGCCGAAGTGACCGATCACGGCGGACGCTTCTGGATTGCCGAAGCGGAGCTTGGATTGGGGTTGTGGCAGGGCAATTATCACGGGCAAGAGCGGCTGTGGCTGCGCTGGTACGACGCGCAGGGGAACTGGATTCCTTTTGCCGACGAACGCATCGCGCAGGAGCGCTTGCGCGCCGAGCAGGAACGCCAGCAGAAAGAGGCCGCCTTTTTGCGCGAAGCCCAACTTCGCCAGCGGGCTGAACAGGCAGAGCAAGTAGGGGAGCAAGAACGGCAGCGCGCTGAACGATTGGCGGAAATGTTGCGGCAACTTGGCCAAGACCCGGATCAAGTCTGACGAAAGACATCAATAAACATACCTTGGTGCTGGCCGGCAGCGTCTCGCGCAAAATTGAAAAGTGATTGTCTAGCTATCGACGCAGGAGTATATTTTCCGCCGCCCCGCGTCTAGCATCCCAAACCATACGGAGTTTTACACAGACGAAAGATTATAAAAGAGCAGTTGGACGCGCCTTAGAAATAGGTCGAATCAGCGCTTTTCAACTCCGTGCTCATTACAGGTTCTCCCCTATGTATCTTTCAAGACTCTTCATACAAAACTATCGCTCGATCAAAGAGCTTGATCTTCAGTTCGCAAAAGGCAAGAACGTTATTGTCGGTCGTAATAACGCTGGCAAGAGCAACATTGTTAAAGCCCTGGATTTGATATTTGGCGAAAATAGTCCTACTTGGGGAAGATCGGAGAACATTACAGAAAAGGACTTTCACTCTTGGAAAGAAAATGACAATGAAAAGCTCATAGAAAAATCATCTGACAAGCTTTTCATATGGTGCGAGTTAACCCGCGACCCAGAAGAAGAGCTGGACTACTCTGAAATCGATAAATGTGCTGGGTACTATGTTTATGGTAAGAGGATAGATTATCCAGAGAGGCTTCCTATAAGAATCCCTTCGGAAGAATTGCCAAAGAACCCTCTTACCATCTTCAACCTAGCGGCAGATGGAACGTTGGAAATTACGGCGGACGGAAATGATGAAAAGTTCTACGTTAGCTCAAAACCACGAAGCCAAAACCCTTTTCGTCGGCAACTGGATAATAAGTATTGTTTTGCATTCGCCTTTTTTGCTTGGAAAGATGACAGTGCAAAAATTCATAAAGAAATTCGTTTTTTATATCGGGAAAGCCGAGTCAAAGACTGGGTTCTATGTTTTACCGCACCAATTCGCTGTGAACTTCTCCAAAGCGCAATCATTCCCTCGTTTCGTGATCCGCAAAACCAACTCAGGCTGACAAATTGGACTTGGTATGGAAAATTGATGAAGCATCTGATTGCAAACCATTCACAGTCCCAAGAATTACAAGAAGCCTTTGATAAGGTACGTGATGTCGCAGACGGAATATTTTCAACAGTGAAAGACACTGTTGCTCGGTCATCACTTGATGTCGCATTCCCCGGAACTGAACTGTTCTTTCAATTCAACGCAGACACCAAGACCGATCTTTACAAAAGCTGTGTTCTTTACGTTGATGATGGATTTCGGTCCCTGCTAACAGATAAGGGATCAGGTGTTCAAAGCGCCACGATCATCGGGCTTTTCAATTACTACACACAACACGTCAACAGGGTAACATCGGCCCTGCTTTGTATCGAAGAACCGGAACTCTACCTGCACCCTCATGCCCGCAGAGTCATTAGCGACCGGCTCGACGACTTTCTTAACAATAACAACAACCAAGTTATTCTGACCACGCACAGCACAGAGTTTCTGCGAACAACTTCAGCAGATTTAAACGTTATACTCGTCGGCAAGCAAACAGAAGAGGGGACGAAAGCCAAACCTGTCCAAATTCACGAATTCAAACATCTGCTACTCGATAACAGCCAAAACGAATTGTTCTTTGCGGATAAAGTGATTGTCTGTGAAGGGCTGGATAGCTACGTGCTAACAGCGATTGCCAAGTATCATTTCGGTAAGCTCCTTGATGAACAGAACGTTTCCATCGTCAGTGTTGGTGGAAAAGATAGAATTTCTCAACTCGTAAAACTTGTTGTGAAATTGGGCTTGAAGTGTTTTGTATTTGCTGATTTTGACTATTTCCTGCGTGACAAAGCTGAAGAGAGAAAAAAGTACGATGCGGAAAGTCATGAGAGTATTTTGAACTGTGGCCTTGAGTTCTTTTCGCAGTCACACGTTTATGGACATGAAGGAAATAAGGCTGTTGGCCGGATTACAAAAGCAAGGAATTACCTAAAGAAGATAAATGAGAAGGCGTTTTACCAAGCAAAATCAGTATCTGATTTCAACGAGCAAAGATTACTTGACTACCTGAGCGAACTGAGGCAGCGAGGGATAGGGATCCTAAACGCTGAAATTGAGCACTTATCAAAGGATCAGGGTTTTCTTGCTCCAAGTTCCAAAAAACTCAAGTTAGAGCGAGTTTTCGACTTGAGCGCTAAACTGGCCAATGGTGAAAGACTTGATGATATCTTTGATACAAAAGATGTGGTTGAGTTCTTAAACGCTGTACTAAAGGAGTAGCCAGTCAAGCAACTGTATACTCGGTATAGGATCTGATTTTGGGCAGATTAAAGCCACTTACGATGTCTTCCTTGGGAATGACTGCCAAGTGGAGGATACGATTACAGCAGCCCTCGCTCTTTTACTTCCAGGTATTTGTTGACCAACTGAAACGACAATTGCCCGGCGGGCACATCCAGCGCCAGCCCGCCCAGTTCCGTGATGCGCGCAAGGGCTTCTTCGCGCTGCTGCAATAACTCTTCGGCCACGCTCTGTTTGTAAACGTCGGCGACGACTTTCGGCTCCTGCGCGACCAGCGCGCGCAGATCGTTGTCGCCGATGGTGACGATCAGCGGCAGATGCCTGGGCAGCAGCGCTGCCGTGTACGCCAGCAATTCCGCCGAAGCGTCTCGATCCACCAGATCGGTCAAAATCACCACCAGCGAACGTTTCTTGCAGCTTTGCGACAGGTATTGGAAAGCGCGCGCATAGGACGGTTCGATCATCTGCGGCTTGACGTTGTAAAGCGCCTCGGTCATTGCCGCCAGTTGCGCGTGACCGCGTTTTGGCGGCAGGTACGTGACGACCTGCCGATTGAAAACCAGCAGGCCGATGTTGTCGCCGCCGCTGGTTGCAACGTAGCCAATCGCGAGCGCCGCATTGATCGCGTGGTCGAGCTTCGACAAATGTTCGATGCGCGAAGTCATCAGGCGTCCGGCGTCAATCATCACGACGATGCTTTGGTTGCGTTCAATCTGGTATTGCCGCGTGGTGAGTTTTCCGCGCCGCGCCGTCGCCGTCCAGGAAACGTGCCGCAATTCGTCGCCGAGCACATAATCGCGCAGGCTTTCAAATTCGCGCCCCTGGCCGCGCAGCCGCGTTTTGCGCAAGCCGGACATCATTTGACGGTTGCGCTGGGCGAAGAGTTCATGGCGTTTGGCTTCGTTGATGTTCGGATAAACTTTGACGTTTTCCGCCGCTGGAATCCGCGCTTGTTTGATGATCAATCCCCAGGGCGAACGCCATCGCAGCACAAGATCGCCGAAGCCGTAATCACCGCGCGAAGCCGCGTACAGTTTGTAACCGACCTCGGCGCGCGCTTCACGGCTTCGCGTCCGTTTGGTTTTGGCAATCAGCAGCCGTTCGCCGCGCAGTTCCAGTTCCGGCGGATATTCGTCCTTGATGGTGAAGGTTGCGGCGCGCGTCTTTCGTCTGGCGGTTTTGAGGATCAGGTGAAGCTGGACTTCGTTTTCTTCGCCGATCATAAACCGGCGCGGCATCAGGCGCTCAACTGTAAGCTGCGAAGTCTTCTCTGTTCTTCTGTAATCGAGCGCCGCCGCCGCCAGCACGGCCAGATCGTAAGCCAGCAACCCCCATTTCAAATTCGACCGGGCGGCGAACGTCGTCCATAGCGCCAGCAAGGGCAGCACGCCGAGCGCGAACAAAATGAAAAATCGTCGGGTGAAAATCATCGCGGGACTTCGACGGAGGTCACGATTTCATCCAGCACGGCTTCCTCGGTGACGCCTTCGATTTCGGCTTCGGAGCGCAGCAGGATGCGATGGCGAAGCGCCGGATGCGTCACGTCGCGCACGTCATCCGGGGTGACAAAATCGCGTGCGCGCATCGCCGCCAGCGCTTTGCTGGCCAGTAGCAAGGCCACCGAAGCGCGCGGACTTGCGCCCCACAGCAGGCTGGGATGTTCGCGGGTGCGGCGAACCAGATTGACGATGTACGCCTGCACGCTGGCTTCGACGTTGATGCCGCGCACTTCGGCGCGGCACTGCGTAATGATGGCGGGATCGTCAATCACCACCAGCGGCACCTTTTCCAGCTTGCGGGCGTTAAAGCCCGCCTGCCAGTTGGCGACGATTTCCTGTTCTTCTTCGGCGCTCGGATACGAAATCAGAATCTTGAACAGAAAGCGGTCAAGCTGCGCTTCGGGCAGCGGGTAGGTTCCTTCGTATTCGATCGGGTTTTCGGTCGCCAGCACCAGAAACAGCGGCGACAACTGATGCGTTTCGCCGTCAACCGTCACCTGCCGCTCTTCCATGGCTTCCAACAGGGCGGCCTGCGTTTTCGGCGGCGTGCGGTTGATTTCATCGCCCAGCAGGATGTCCGTGAAAACCGGTCCGTGCCGCATGGTGAATTGCGACGTGGCCACGTTAAACACATTCGTGCCCGTAATGTCCGAAGGCATCAGGTCGGGCGTGAATTGAATGCGATTGAATCCCGCGCCGATGACCCGCGCCAGCGTTTTGACGGTGAGCGTTTTGGCCGTTCCCGGCACCCCTTCCAGCAGGGCGTGGCCTTCGGAAAACAGGCAGATCAGAATCTGATCAATGACCGCATCCTGACCGACGATGACCTTGTGAACTTCGCGCCGGATGTGTTCGGCGACTTGGCTGACGTAATCTGTCATGCGATTTTCTGATTCGGCTGAAAGCCTTTTCCTTTTAAGTTGGTACCGCTTGCGAGACGCGCCACTATACCCAAAGACCCGGACGCCGACAATCTCTGGTCGAGGCAGCAGAAGGTTGCGCGAACTGTCAGTTTGCGTCGTGGCCAGCAAGCAACTTGCCGAGACCTCAAGTTTCCTGAATTTGCCTTTCTCCCACGACGCAAACTGACAGTTCGCGCAACACTGACAGCCCTGCGTACTGAGTCTTGTCACTTCAACCATGCCTGCGAATAATGCCCGCGCCCGATTTTCCTCGGACTTCGTGAGCCATTTCATGACGTTTCCGCGCTCTAATCTGGTGAGGAGGTTTCCCTGTGCGCCCAATGATCCAAATGAAAATATTGTTGGCCGGTTTTGTCCTGGCGAGTTTAACGCTGCCGCTCGTGTTTGAACGCCAGTCGTCGGCGCAGCAAGCTGACCGCGGGCAAGGCGTCAAACCCGTCGGCGCGGCCAAGCCGGAACGCCGCGTGGCGCTGGTCATCGGCAACGGCAATTACGCCGTTCGTCCGCTGGCCAATCCGCCCAACGACGCGCGCGCTTTGGCGGTGGCGCTCAAAGACCTAGGTTTTGAAGTGATCTCCGGCGAAAACCTGAAGCGGGCGGAAATGCAGCAGAAGTTGCGCGCCTTCGAAGCCAGTTTGCGTGGCAGCACGGTGGGACTGTTCTTCTTCGCCGGGCATGGCGTGCAGGTCAATGGCGTGAATTACCTGATTCCGATTGGCGCGGACATCGAAACCGAAACCGATGTGGACGCGGAAGCGGTTTCCGCCAATCAGGTGCTGTCGCGAATGTATGCGGCGGACAATCCCATCAATTTGGTGATTCTGGATGCCTGTCGCGACAATCCGTTTCGCGGATTCAAACGTTCCGGCGCGCGCGGGTTGGCGCAGTTGCGGGCGCTGTCTGGAACCTTGATCGCTTATGCCACTGCGCCGGACGACACTGCCGCCGACGGAACCGGATCGAACAGCCCCTACACCACCGAAATACTGCAACACATCCGCACGCCCGGGTTGAAGATCGAAGATTTCTTCAAGCGCGTCCGGCTGGGTGTCGAAACGCGCACCAACCGCCAGCAAACGCCCTGGGAATCGTCTTCGCTGCGTGGCGATTTTTATTTCGTCGCGCCGCCGCCCGAACGCAAAGACGACCGCCCGACCGGCGAATACGCTTTTTGGCGGGCGATTGAAGACAGCACCGATCCGCAGGACTTCCGCGACTTTCTGGAAAAACACCCGAACAGCGAATATGCCAATGCCGCCCGCGTTCGCCTGCGCCGTCTGACGCCCAGACCGGAACCGCCTGCCACGACGCCTGGTTCTGGCAATTCTGATAATTCCACCAGCGCGCCGCCGCCCGTCGTATCCACTTTGCCCAGCTTCAATTTCGAGACTGTCCGGCTGGACAAAAGCGGCAAGGAAACTTCGCGCACTCGTGGACAGAAAAACTGCTTGGCGGAAGACATCGGCAATGGCGTCAAACTGGAGATGGTGGAAATCCCCGGCGGGACTTTTCAGATGGGATCAACTGAATACGACAGTGAAAAGCCTGTGCATTCGGTGACGGTTTCGTCCTTTTGGATGGGCAGGTTTGAAGTGACGCAGGCGCAGTGGCAGGCCGTGATGGGCAATAATCCTTCCAATTTCAAAGGCGACGGCAATCTGCCGGTGGAGAACGTTTCCTGGAATGACGTGCAGGAGTTTCTGAAAAAGCTGAATGCCCAACCGAATCTACAGGGCAAAAACTACCGCTTGCCCACCGAAGCCGAATGGGAATATGCGGCGCGGGCCGGAACGACCACGCCGTTTGCCTTCGGCGAAACGATCACGCCGCAGATCGTCAATTATGACGGCAACAATCCTTACGCCAGAGCGCCGAAGGGAACTTACCGGCGGAAGACCGTGCCGGTGGGAAGTTTGGGCGTGGCGAATGTCTTTGGACTGTTCGATATGCACGGCAATGTGTGGGAGTGGTGCGAGGATTGGTATGGAACTTATTCCAGCGGTTCTGTAACGAATCCCACCGGGCCTGCGACAGGCTCGTACCGAGTCATACGCGGCGGCGGTTGGGGCGGCGGCGCCGTCGACTGCCGGTCGGCGGATCGCAGCGGCAGCGCGCCCGGCAATCGCGTCGACGATCGCGGTTTCCGCCTCGTGAGGATCGGCAGGTAACGCTGTAGCCCTGTTACCCTTTTACCCTTCCACGTTGTTTGTGGATAGGCAGTGTAGTCGTAGCGGAGCGCGTAGGGAGTGCGAAGCCATCCCGGAGCGGCGAAGCGGAGATGAAACTGCCGGGCGTGGAAGGAAGAAGACGGCGTCGGGAGAGGACAAAATCCCCCCGCGAAGCGGTCGAATTTATTTGAGATTTCGCTCTGCTCGGATGGCCCGCTCTGGGAATTGCCTGTTCAAATCTTTCTGCCTGCGAAACGGGACGTGTGCGCATCGGCAACGGTGAAGGGGTGATCGGCTTGATGTGGGCGTTGTTTATGGCGGGTGTGCCGACCACCGTAGTCAGCCAGTGGAGCGTGGACGACAAAGCGACAGAAGAATTAATGGTCGAATTCCACCGGCAATTGCAGGACCGCAAAGCGCAAAGCAAAGCCGAAGCGCTGCGTCAAGCCGCCTTGAAACTTCTTAAGCAGGAGAAGTACCGCCATCCGTTTAATTGGGCGGGTTTCGTGCTGGTCGGAGATGGTCGTTGACGCGACGTAGGGACTAAGAGGTACAACCGTTCCAGCGCGGAGCCACTGGTTTCGAGAGATAGCCCCGCGCCCGCCGGTCGCCTTCTCCTATCTTCCCTTAATTAGTCTGCCAATCAAATCAACTACGCCGCTCAGATGATGATGTTTGATGAACTCGAAACTCCCCTGGCTCAAAAACTCTTTGATGTTGCCCATCGTGTTCAGGAAACGGCCAACATCCATAAGCGGTTTTGGCATCGGCTGCCATGGTGAGGGAGATTCGTCTTCAAAGAGCGTATCGAGGAAATCCCAGAAATCTGCGCTGCTGTAAAGGTCATTGTCCCAATCAACGAAGAACAACTGCCCGGCATGCACGTACTCAACGCTCCCCGGTGTGTAGTTCATCAGACTCGGGAAAAACGTCTCGATGACCGGATAAAAATCCTCGACGATCGAATCGAGAATGGCCATTACGGACGGCGAGAATGGCACGTGGGGGACAATGTCGTCCTGATACTCGAAGCGGTACAACGGCACGTCATAGGAATCGGCGTAACTACGGTCGCCAACTCTGGGTGAGGCAAAGACGTAAGCGCCTTCGACCGGCAGCCCGTCTTCGCTCAACCTCCTGGCCGCCAGCGTCGCCAACGCGCCGCCCGCGCTGTGCCCGGCTACTATCAGGCGGGTAAACCGTCAGGGCATCATGCAGAGAGCGGGCTGCGCTCTTCAAAGTAGTCCATCACGGCATCTCCGATCACTCCGGCCTTCCCAGCCATCGCACAGCTTTTGACGAACCACCCGGCTACAGGAATGAGACCAACGAGTTCGCTCACGACACCGCCAGCAACTGCTGAGGCTAGCACACCGCCGAGATGGGCTTTGACGGCATCCATGTCGAATACTCCAACACCAAAGGTGTCTGCAACACGCCGGATCATCATCGCGTCAGCGGCGGTCAAGAAAATGGCGCTGCCAGGAATCCACCCTGTCAGGAATGCCCCTGTAGTCCAGTTGTCAACGATGTCTTGCGCTTTTTGTCTTGCTTCGGTTTTAGTTTTCATATCTTTCTCCTTGAGGTTGATGCGAAACGTTCAATTCACTTCTTAGCTTTCAGCGGCCCTTTGCCGCCTTCACTCTGTAACGGCGGAACAGGTCTTGGCATATGAGTACCGCTTGATAATTTTTCTGCTCGCCTCCGTTTGCTATCCGAACTTGCCTTGCAGGGAACGACTGAACCAGCTTTTGAAGGAAGACTGTTTGAACCGCATAGGTCATGAATCGGAGTCGAAATAGAGGCGTATTGATTCAGGCAAGAAATCGCAGGCGAGGATGAATGTGGAATTGAATTTGAGGCAAAAAGCACAGTGCGCGGGGAAGCGCCCACTCGCGTTTCCCCGCGCACTGTGTTGGATGACTGAGGACTTACAGTTGGTTATTTGTTCCGAGCCGCCTGAAAGCCGATTTTTGTCAGATCGGCTTTGACGGACAGGCTGCTGCCAGGACCGATGTTCAGCGTGCGTTTCCAGACTTCGTGGCCCGCCGAGCGGATCGTGATCGTGTGCAACCCGGAGGCCAATCGAATCAGCCCTGGCGTGTTGCCGTAATACGCGCCGTCAATCTCCACTTCGGCGCCGACTGGCGTGGATGTAATGTTGATTTCGCCGAATTCGGCCAAGTTCGGACGCGCGGGGCTGGCGGCCGGATGCAGCGCAGCCTGAACCGTAACGGGCATGGATGAAACGGGAGTTGAGATGGTACCGGGCGAGACTGTCGGCGCCTCCCCGGTATAGCGCGCGGCGATCATCCGATCACCGTCCACGAACGCGGCGACGTGGAAGCCTCTGGGTATCTCCGCCTGCTTGCCCTTCATCAAGAGGAAGAAGGGCGCGGCGGGCCAAAACAGCACGGCGCTCGCGCCCACCGCGACACCCGTCGCCACGCCTTTGCCCTTCCCCTGGCTGGTCGGGTTGCTCGAACGCAGCGGAATTTTGGTGCCGTCCACGGCTTTGACGTAATCAATTCGCAGGGCGAGTTTGCCCGCGCGGCCCATAAACTTCTTCCCTTCCGCTTCGATGACAGTGCCCCAGGCAGTCGAGCCTTCGGCGATCACCAACGCGTCGCCGACCTTGACCTCGTCCAACACCTCGAAGCTGACCACCTGCCCAGCCTGCGCTGTCGCCGAACTGAGCGGTTCCATCAGCTTCAACCGCACCTGCGTGCCTTCTTCCAGTTTCACTTTCGGCGCGCCTTGCGCAAACGCCGCCGGTTGAATGCATTGCAGAGCGACGGCCATCACCAGAACCAAAAATCCCATGTTACGCGCTATCCGTTTCATCATCGTTTCCTCCGTTTGAAGTTGAATTTGAGTTTTGCTGACAGCCGGTTCGCTGCCTTCACCGGGTAACGGCGGAAAGAAAGCCGGGATATGAGTACCGCATAAAATTTTTCTTTGCCCGACCAATTTCGCCCACGGAATTCGCGTTATAGAGGTGAGGGCGTATAATTTCGCTCTCGGTGCTATCAATCCTTTGTCCCTGTACGACGAATACCCATCATCATCTTCGGAGGTTCCCCTATGCCGATGAATCCTGTCCGCATCCTTTCCTTATTTGCTTTGTTGATCTGTCTGACCGTTTGGTGCGTGGCCCAGCCCGCCACATCCGCTCCCACGCCACAGTCTGCGGCGGCGTCTTCGCCGAAAGACGAGGCGGAGTTGCGGGCGGTGGTCGAACAGTTCTTTGCGGCGTATGCGAAGGAAGACCTGGACGGAGTGATGAGGCTGTGGAGTGAGAAATCGCCCGATTATGCGGAACGCAAGAAAACATTGGCCGATCTGTTCGCCAAGGAGGATTATAGCTTCAGAGACTTGGTACTGACGCGAGTGAAGGTTGAATCAGCCAAGGCGAGCTTGCGCCTGACCCTAGAGCGAGGGGCCGTCAACCTGGGAACAAAACAGGCGCGGACCGAGCGGCTGGCCCTCGCTCTAAAACTGGTCAATGAAGGGGGTAGCTGGCGGCTCTGGAGCTACCAGCCTGTAACGCAGGAAGTGGCGGCGGCGCTGCTGGCCGCCCAGTCCGCCGGGGAGCAACAGGCCCTGTTAGAGCAGGAGCAGGCCGCTGATCTGATCGTTGTGGCGGCGCTCTTACGGCAGCAGGCCGGCCGCGAATACGGACAACAGAACTATGCGGCGGCGCTAAAAATCTTCTCGCCCTCACTGGCTGCTTCAGAGAAAGCCGGCGACCAGCAGGGGGCGTCGGCTTCACTCAACAACATCGGCGCGATCTATTATGCGCAGAGTAATTACACACAGGCGCTCGATTACTATCAACGCAGCCTGCAAGCCAAACGGACGTTAAACGACAAGGCCGGGATCGCGAGATCACTCAACAATCTCGGCAATGTCTATTTCGACCTCAGCGACTACGCGCAGGCCCTCGAACATTACCAGAACAGTCTACGGCTTAAGGAAGAACTGAACGATCAGGCTGGCTTGGCGCTATCGTTGAGTAATCTGGGCAGCGTCAAACAAACTCAAGGCCATTACACGCAGGCCCTGGTTTACCTAAAACAGGGTATGCAAATCGCCGAGAAGCTCAGCGACAAGGCTGTCAGCGCAGCCTGTCTGAACAACATAGGGAACGTCTACGACTCGCAAGGCAATTACGCCCAGGCGGTCGAACATTACCAGCTGAGCCTGCGGCTGAGCGAGGCACTGAATGACAAGTCCTTGATGGCCAGGGCACTCGGCAATCTGGGCGGCGTCTTGCGCAAGCAAGGGCGTTTCGCCGAAGCGCTGGAGAGCCAGCAACGTAGCCTGCGGTTGAATCAGGAGTTGGAGAGTCCAGCGGGCATCGCCGCCACGCTCAACAACATTGCCAACATCTATGGGGATCAGGGCCAAAACGATCAGGCGCTGGCCTATTACCAACGCAGCCTGCGCCTGAACGAAGAGATAGGCTCACTGACAGGCGCGGCGGACTGTTGGAACAACATCGCAGTGACCTGCCTGGCATTGGGGGACTACGAGCAGGCGCGGCAGTCCGCTGAAAAATCGGCAGCGATCGCGCAGCAACTCGGCCGCCCGGACGTGCTCTGGGAAGCTCAGTACACGGAAGGCATTGCCTATCGCCGACTGGGCCGGACGCGACAAGCGCGTCAGGCGTTTACCGGCGCAATCGCGACCATCGAAAGGATGCGGTCGCAGATCGCCGGCGACCCAAAGCAACGACAGATATTTTTCGAAGACCGCCTCAGCCCCTACTCTGCCCTGATCGAGTTGCTGGTCGAGCAGCAGGAACCGGCTGCCGGACTGGCCCTGGCCGAAAAGGCGAAAGCCCGAGTGATACTCGACACGCTTCAGTCCGGGCGCTTCTGGCCGGATAAGGCCATGACCCCAGCGGAGCGGGAGCAGGAGAAGAAATTGCTCGCCCGCATGGTTACACTCAACGCGCAGTTGGCCGGCGAAAAGCAGAATCAACCCGAGGACGGAAAGCTGGTGGCCGAACTCAACGCCAGCCTTGATCGGGCGCGCGGTGATTACGAATCATTCCTCACGACGCTCTACGCCACACATCCGCAACTCCGCGCGCAACGTGTAGAACTAACCGCACTCTCGCTCGAGGAGGTCAACGCCTTGTTGCCGGACGACAAAACAGCTTTGCTGGAATTCGCCGTCGCCGAAGATAAGATGCTGCTCTTTGTTCTGACCAAAGCCGCTGCACAAACCACGCCTGACTTGAAAATCTTCACTATTCCTCTTAAAGCAAAGGACCTAGCCGGACGCGCGCAGCAATTTCGCGCAGCGCTAGCCAGCCGCGACCTAAGTTTTAAGCAGGAGGCCGCGGTCCTCTACGACCTGCTGCTCAAACCCGCGCAAGCTCAGTTGAAAGGGAAGTCTTCGCTCGTCATCGTACCGGACGGCGCGCTGTGGGAATTACCGTTTCAGGCGCTGCTCACCAACGCGCAGCGCTTCCTGATCGAGGATGTATCAATCAGCTACGCGCCGTCGCTCACCTACCTGCGCGAGATGAGCCGTAAACGCCCGCCTGGACCAGCCGTCACGGAGAAATCATTGATGGCAATCGGCAATCCGGCGCTGACGCAACAAATGATTGCTCGCGCTCAATCCCAAACGCGCGGCGAGAGATTGGAACCGTTGCCCCTGGCCGAAAAAGAGGCGCTGGAACTCGCCAAGCTCTATGGCCATGGCGAGAGCAAAGTCTATGTCGGTGCGGCGGCATTGGAAGAGCGATTCAAAGCCGAAGCCGGCAACTATCGAATATTGCATCTGGCCACACACGGCGTGCTCGACGCCCGCAGCCCAATGTATTCACACGTACTCCTCTCGCAGGCGAACAATGACGGGAAAGAAGACGGGCTGCTGGAAGCATGGGAGATCATGAACCTGGACCTGAAGGCCGATCTGGCCGTGCTGTCGGCTTGCGAGACGGCGCGCGGGCGCATCGGCGCGGGCGAGGGCGTGATCGGGTTGTCCTGGGCGTTGTTCGTGGCCGGCGTGCCGACGACAGTCGTCAGCCAGTGGAAGGTGCTGGACATGAGCACGCGTGAGTTAATGGTCGAATTTCATCGGCAGTTAAGAACCAAGCCGGAGCAGGGCAAAGCCGAGGCCTTGCGGCAAGCTTCGCTGAAACTGCTCAAACAGGAGAAGTACCGCCACCCATTTTACTGGGCCGGATTCGTGCTGGTTGGCGACGGCAAGTAGATGCGCGATCAGGCGTGATCCAGCGCGGCGGCGCAGATCGCAAGCTTCAAGTGGACTTGGTCTCCGATCTCACGAATCTCCTGCGCCAATTGCCACGCGAGATGAAAATCATCGTGCGACAGTTTCAGGATGACCCGCTCCAAATCAGACAGTGGCGCGGACGATTCGGCCGATTTTTCATCACGGTCCGCCAGCCGGTTGAGGACCTCCACGGCCGATCGGATCAACCCAACCGCGCGCGCTCCGTCATTGGGCAAATTAGCTTCAGCGAGCGAGAGCAATGCCTGCGCTTTGCCACGTGAGTCATCGGCGGCGAGTATCGGTTGAACCGCTTCATCCTTTGCCTCGGCGGCACGCTCCGTCTCATCCTTTTCGCGCAACAATGCGGCGATTCGAGTAAAAACGACGGCGCGCTGCCGCAGGTCGGGAATCAACCTTATCTGGACGAGCGCGGCGTTGAAGTCGCCGGCATCAAGCGCCGCAATCGCTTCCCGGCAACGCACCAGTGATTCCAACCGTGAGCGGGTTTCGCCATCAGCCCGAACGCTTAAGGCCAAAGCCTCCCCGTAATTGCCTGCATTCAGTGCCTGCCAGAATTCGTGGCGCTCGAACCCGGCGTCAATAATCGGCCCCATCATCTCAGCCCGCCACTCAGCTTGCCGCGACGGCGTATCCTCACCAGCGCTTTTTTTCTCACCCGCTAGCCTTAACGCGGCTGGATACGTGCCGAGCAGTGATTCGATATCCGGGGGGATGAAACCGGATTTTCGCGGGTTGTTCCCGTCCTCGCTTGCTGTTGGGTTAAGCCGCTCCGTCACGGCGGTGTAAAGCAGATCGCCTGAAAATGGATGGCGGCGTAGCCGTTGCGCCGTCTTGACCAAATCGTTGGCGCGCTCCGGAAGACTCACAGCAAGCCGCGCCGCGACCTCCAGAAGAAGCTGGATGCGCTCGTCAGCGTCATCAGACATTGGACCGCGGTTCGTGGCGTCGGATCGGAAGTTTTCAGAGCCGAGTGATTCGGCCAATCGCGCCGCCAGATGAGAATCGCGCGACAACGCGTTGGTCAGTATCTCCAGCCTCATCTGATACCGTGGATTTCCCCCAATCCAGTCGGGAGAAGCATCGCGCCACCGGGCCACTTGCGAAATGGCGTCACTAGCGTGGAGCGCCTGCTCAAACCACAGGCGTGACTGATCAGGATCGGCTTCCCAGAACATCTCGGCGGCCCGCTTCAACGTATGACTTTTCAGGTTTGCGTTGCCGCTCGTTTCAGCGGCTGCGATCAGTTCGCTTAATTTCGATAAGACGCGCGCGCGCCGCCCCTCTTTGTCCGCACCCGCCTTGGCCCGAACTTCCCCCGTGCCGGAAACAGGTTTTGACGAGGGATTTGCCCGTTCGCTTGCGGCATCCTGTCCGAACGCCATAGCTGCGAACATCACCAGAATCAAAAAACAACCAAACACTTTTCTCATCGTCTCCTCCTGAATGATCGGCGTGGGCGCAACACGCCCACGCCTAATTGCGTAACTGCTTGCCGAAATCAGTCGTCGCTGGCCACCTAGTGGCGTGTTATCTGCGCCTGCCCTGGAATCTGGCCGTATACGGGATGTTGGGCAACGGGAAGATCGAAGCAGCCGCCAATTTCCCGCTCCCGCTGATCTGGCCATCAATCGCAGCGCCGTTACTCGTTAGCCGGAAGGTGATAGTGGTTCCCGGGGCGAACAGGAACATCTCCATCCCGCCGAGCGCCTGGCAGGTTGATTGCGCAATGGGCTGGTAAACCGGCGGCACGTAATACTGCGAGATGCAGGAGGTGAAAAAGGTATTGATGGCCGCTGCCTCGCCTGTACGCTGGCTGTTCAACACAGCGCGGTAAGTGTTATTGCCCAGCGAGGTGACAGTCATGTATTTCAGATTGACGTAGCCACTCGAAGTGGCATACCGCATCGTGCTCGCCAACACGCTGCCTCCGGGTTGGCGCTGTCCCACCGCCACCAGGATATGGAGCGGATTGGAATCGCCTGGAATGCGGTCGGTGGAAATCAAAAAACTTATCGGAAGCTGGTTCTGACTGTTACCGACCTGTACGACCGCCGTTCCGTCCCAGCGGTGCTGATAGTTCTGCGCATAGGCTCCGGCGGGAAGCAGGGTGACCAGTGCGAAGAAAGTCGCGGCGATGATGCGATTCTTGAAAACGTGCTTTTTCATTTTAATCTCCTTATTGGTTTATGGAATTGTCGTGTCATTTTCCGTTTCCGTTCCGGCAGCCCTGCTGCCTTCATCACGTAACGGCGGGAAGATGCGCTCAATATGAGCACCGCTCGGGTAATTTTTTTGCGTGAATCAGGACCAACCGCAGAACGGAAAAACGTTAACGCGGCATCCGTGTGTACTCGACACCTCGAAGACCACATTCCCCGTGCAGACAAGCTCTCTTTCGCTCACGCCCGTAATCGGCGGAAATGGAAGCGGCGTATTACCAGCGAACAAAAAAATCTTTGCGTCACTGAAGGCAGATTTTTTTCTTCGCCATGACCAATTTTGTCCATGGAATTCGCGTTATGAGGATGAGGGCGTATAATCCCGCTCTCGGTGCAATCAACCTTTCTCTGTACAACAAAGATTCATAGCCAACTCTGGAGGTCCCCTGTGCAGATGAATCCATTCCGCATCCTTTCCCTATTTGTTTTGTTGATCTGTCTGACCGTTTGGTGCGTGGCCCAGCCTGCCACATCCGCTCCCACGCCGCAGTCAGCAGCGATGCCTTTGGCGAAAGATGAAGCGGAGCTGCTGGCCGTGGTCGAGCAGTTCTTCGCGGCGTATGCGAAGGAGGACCTGGACGGAGTGATGAGGCTGTGGAGTGAGAAATCGCCAGAGTACGCTAATCGCAAAGAGGCGCTGTCCCGACTGTTCGCGACGGAAGACCACACTTTCTCCGGTCTTAGGTGCTTACACGTGAAGATTGAGGATTCGAAGGCAGGTCTCCGTGTCAGCGTTGACTTGAAGGCGAAATCAGCACAGAG
The DNA here is from genome assembly GCA_021155085.1 of Heliomicrobium sp. Classification (GTDB taxonomy): domain Bacteria; phylum Acidobacteriota; class Blastocatellia; order RBC074; family RBC074; genus RBC074. The sequence goes on from JAJNQA010000040.1 coordinate 55,839, forward strand.
CAAGCAAGCTAGGGAAGAGCGAATGGTGCGTCAGATCAGCTTCGTCCGCGAAGACGGTCAGTGGAAAATGTGGATGTATGGCTCCGCTGCTGATGAGATTGCCAAAGCTCTAATCGCCGTCCAAACCGAGGGGGAACGCCAAGCTTTGCTGGCGGAAGAGAAAGAAATACCAACGGCTAACATTATTCAGGGATTGTTTGACCAGGCCAACCGATTCCATGAAAAGCAGGATTATGAGCAGGCCCTACGAGTAATGGATGTGGCGCGCCACCTGGCAGAGAAAGTCAACAATAGTGCGGCCCTAGCAATTGCCCTCAATAACACAGCCTTTATGCAATCAGCTTCCGGTCGCACGTCCGAGGCGATAGAGAATTACCAGCTAAGTATCAAAATCAGCGAAAGACTGGAGGACAAATCGCATTACCTCCATGCCATTAGCAATCTCGGTAATCTCTACCAAGGACAGGGAAATTACTCGACAGCGTTGACAATTCATGAACGGGGTCTGGCCGCCGCCCGGTTAGCTGCCGATAAAAGTGGTGTAGCAGATGCGTTAAGTGACCTGGGTAATGATTACAAAGGGCTCGGGGATTTCGATATAGCGCTTAAACATCATCGCGAATCTCTTACGTTAGGAGAGGATCTGAAAAGTGCTCGTATCATTGCCAGGTCTCTCGGAAATATGGCCAACGTCCACAAATTGCGGGGCAACTACAGAGAGGCTTTGGAACTCTATTTTAGAGTTCTGAAACTGGCTGAGGAGATAAAGAATCCAGGATGGCATCGCCTTACTCTAAACAACATAGGCGAGGTTTATTTTGCGCAGGGTAATTACGAGTTGGCCTTGGAGTACTACCAAAAAGTCGGCACTAAGGAGCAATCGAACAACATTGCCAATGTCTACACTGCATTAGGCAGGTATGACGAGGCGTTGAAAATTCACCAAGACAATTTAAGGTTGGCGGAATCGTGGAAAAATAAGCGGCTTCAATCAATGGTGCTGTTTAACATTGGAATGCTTTACCGTGAACAGGGGAAGTATGATCAAGCCGTGGAGTATTATCAAAAAAGCCTCGAAGCCGAGCAGGGAGACGATAAACTAAGCTTAGCGCAAACTCTCTCGGCCATCGGTGATATGCAGGTCATCAATGGCAACTATATGGCTGCGCTGGAGTCGGCCGAACGGGCACTAGCCTTAGCAATGCAGACTAACGACCGAGAAACTACTTGGCGCATTCAGACTGTGCTGGGGCAGGCGAACCAAGAGCTGGGCAAAGTGTCGAAAGCACGCCAAGCGTTCGACAGTGCTATCACAACGATTGAATCCATTCGCACTGCCATTGTGGGGGGCGATCAAGAGCATCAACAATTTTTTGAAAACAAGCTCAGTCCCTATCTTGGCATGGTGGGCTTGCTCACTTCACAAAGCTCTCCTGCCGAGGCTCTCTCATATGCTGAGCGCGCAAAGGCTCGGGTATTGCTCGACGTGCTGAGTCGCAGCAAAATGGATGCGCCCAAAGCCACGACGGCGCAGGAGATGGCTCAAGAGGATGACCTTAGGCGTCAACTGGTCTCTCTAAACACTCAGCTGACCCGCGAGAGCCAGGTTCCCCAGCCCGACCAGAAAAGATTGTCGGAGATTAAGGCCCAGCTACAAAAGGTGCGGCTGGCCTATCTAGATTTTGAGGCCAAGCTGTTTGCCATTCATCCAGAGTTGCGAGCTAAGCGTGGAAATCTGCTACCGGTGACATTTGATGAGATTAGCAAGATGCTGCCGGATAACAACACCGTTTTCCTTGAGTATGTAGTAGGAGATAGCAAGCTTTTCCTGTTTGTGATCGGCAGGGGTGGTTCAGAGACTCAAGACAAAATCGATCTAAAGGTCGCCTCAATCAAAATCAAACGGAAAGACTTGGCTGAGGTCGTACAGAAGTATCGCGGGCTGCTGGCCGGGCGCGAGTTGGATTTCAAGAAGGAGGCTGCCGCGCTCTACGACCTGCTGCTTAAACCCGCGCAGGCGTTGATTGAAGGCAAGTCCTCGATCGTCATTGTGCCCGACGGGCCGCTCTGGGAGTTGCCGTTCCAGGCCATGATCACACCCGGCAAGCGGTTCCTGGCCGAAGAGAGCGCCGTCTCTTACGCCCCTTCGCTCACCTTCCTGCGCGAGATGGCGAAGGCCCGACGCCGCGATTCGCGCGGTCAAATCTCGCAAAGCCTGCTGGCCATCGGCAACCCGGCTCTGGGCCAAGAGACCATCGCACGCGCCCAATCCGGCCGCCGCGACGAGAAGCTGGAACCGCTGCCGCTGGCCGAGAAAGAGGCGCAGGTGCTCGCCGGCCTTTACGGCGCGAAGCAGAGCAAGGTGATGATTGGCGCGGAGGCTTTGGAGGAGCGGTTCAAGGCGGAGGCCGGAAACTACCGCGTCCTGCACCTAGCCACGCACGGCGTGCTCAACGACAGCAGCCCGATGTACTCGCACGTACTGCTTTCGCAGACTGGCGCGGGCGAAAAAGAGGACGGGCTGCTAGAAGCCTGGGAAATCATGAACCTGGACCTGAAGGCCGATCTAGCAGTGCTGTCAGCTTGCGAGACGGCGCGCGGGCGGATCGGCGTGGGTGAGGGCGTGATCGGGTTATCGTGGGCGTTGTTTGTTGCCGGCGTGCCGACGACTGTGGCCAGCCAATGGAAAGTGCTCGATGCCAGCACACAAGAGTTGATGGTCGAATTTCACCGACAGTTAAGAACCAAGCCGGAACAGGGCAAAGCCGAGGCCTTGCGGCAAGCTTCGCTGAAACTACTCAAACAGGAGAAGTACCGCCACCCATTTTACTGGGCCGGATTCGTGCTGGTAGGGGATGGAAGGTGAGTGCCCCTATTTCGCGCTCGGCTTGGCGTTCCGCTGCGTTTGCAGGCTGAGCACCAACTTTCTGGCCGTCGCGTCGTTCGGGTGCGCGGCTTGCAACGCCCGCAGTTCGCGTTCGGCGTCGGCTAGCAGCCCGGCTTCGGCATAAAGGACGCCCAGCGCCAGATGGTTGCCGGAATATGATTTTTCGGCGCGCGCGAGTTCGTTGAGTTTCGTCTGTTCCAACACTCTGAACCTCGCCTCCGGATCGGGCCTGGTGGGAGCCGTGACAACCTGGCCGTCTTTATCCGCTTTGATTTGCCAGATGTAGGTCTTGCCACGATCAAGCGATTTCCCCAAAGTCCATTTCGTGTCGGTGATCAGATCGCTTCTATCAACCTCATCATATTCGGGCGTGAAGACATAAACACGGTAACCTGTGGCTCCCTCAAGCGGCATCCAACTCAGTGTGGGCTGGTTTTCTCTGATCACCATGCCGACGGGCGCGAGCGGCTTGAAAGTTTCTTTGCCGCCGGAACCGCCCATTAAGCGTCCTCGCTCTCCAATTAAATCTTTAACCGCCGCCGGAATTCGAACACGCCCGCTGTTCAACGCGGCCTCGACCGCAGGCGGCGGCGAAGTCACCCCAGCCAGCAGCGGACTTGTTTCGGCGGGTTGGTCAATCGGCGGAGAAGGCACCGTATCAGTCACCGGCGCCGGCGAGACGACGGGCGAGGGCATTGTCGGGTTCGGGCCTTGGGCGATGTTCGGCGATTCCTCTCTTTCCCGCCCCGCCCGCCACAGCAAAGTAACGGCTACGGCCAACAGGATCACCGCCAGCGCGCCAACGATCCGCCAGGAAAAAATGGCGGCGATTGCTCGCGTCAAATTCTGAAAGCGTTCGAAGCCTGCCCACGCCAGCACTCTTTGCGAGAGCGGCGCGGGCGCTGACGGGGCGTAGACCTTTTCAGGATACGCCGCCATCTGCGTGTCGAAAGCCCGCAGCTCTTGCATTTCGTCCAGGCATTGCGGGCAGCTCTGTAAATGCGCGTCTACCGCCTGCCGCTCGGCAACCGCCAGCTTCCCGTCCAGGTAATCGGTGATTTGCTCATAACTGAGGTGAACATCCTCTGCGGCGTCAACCGCAAAGTTTGTCTGAAAATAATTGACGAGCGTATCAACCGCCTGAGACTGGCCGAGCCGCTGACGACATTCCGCGCATCCCGCCAGATGGTCGGAGGCGGCTGGCAATTCCGTCACCGGCATCCTGCGCGTGCGGTAATTTTCCATCATTTGTTCTGTCAGATGCTCAGTCATATCCAACGTACCCGCCTTGAAAATTCGCGCTTTTCGCCCCCAATAATATACTGACGTGACCTTAAACTTATGATAAGGCGGGGCTTTCCAACCTGTAACGGCGTGGTTGGGGGGAGGATATTACCACCCGGCGAAAAAAAATTACGCTCCCGCCGCTTTCATCCGCCGCGCCAGCCGCTCGCGGGCCGCTTTTCGCAAATTGATGACTTGCTGCCTGCTGATGCCCAGCAGTTCTGCAATCTTCAGGTCTTCCAGTGGAAGATTCCCCCAAATCCGGCAAAATTCTTCTGGTGGAAGTTCCAGTGCTTCTGCAATTTGGTAAAGAGGAGCGACTCCGGTGAAATCCCACAAAACGGTGATACAGCCGCCGCCTTCGTCGCGCAGATTTAGCAATAGCGCCATTCGCTGCGGCACAGGGAGTTGGCAGATCTCTTCCCAGACTTGCCGCAAATAGATTCGCTTGGCTACTTCACCGGCGACATCCGCCTTCGGGTCGGCCAACTGCATCGTCAAAGAACCGTCGAAGCCTTCTTTCTCATCGAGTTGCTCCTGTTGCTCCCTGACGCCGAGTAGCGCAGCCGAGGCAGCCATCAAATCGTCCAACTCCACGGGGCCGCCCGCCCAATCCAGCATCGCGGCGACCAGGTCGGGCAGAGTCATCCGCATCACGTCTTTTCCAGGCAAGGCCTGGTGGCTGAACGCCTGCGGATCGTCGCACAACTGACGGTAGCGAGCGTTGCGCGAAACCCGCATGCCCTTCTCTTTCCAGACGGCGAACCCGCCGACCAGTTCGTCGCGCTCGTCTCGCCAAAGCGCCAGCCCCGGCATGGTCGTAAGCAGGCGGCGGAGCTTGCTTCGCAGGTTGTAGTGTTGCGGGCGTTTGCGGCGCAGGCGCTCGGCGCAGGCGTTGTAAGCGGTGGTCGCGACGTAGCCGCGGAAATTCGCGATCCCCTTCTCCTGTGGGTTCTCTTTACACGAACGGAGGCTGTCCAACAACTTTACAAAAACCTCGCTGTTTAAATCATCAGCCTCGTGATCGCTATAACCAGGGCCGTTGCGACTGGAGTAGGCGCGTAGTTTGTAGGTGATGATCTGCCGGATCACCGGCTCGGCCTGCTTGGTAAGTAGGCTTTCAATGCACATTTCCTCCGCTGCCTCATCCGTCGCCAGTAGGAAGGGCCATAGTTTTTCGTCAATCCGGCTAAGGTTATGCGTCACCATTCAGTGTTTGCCAAAGGGGCCGACGTCTTCAAACCGGGTCACACGCCTGCCTTATCTTCAAGCCATCTGTCCTGCTTGCCGTCTGATATGGACAAACCGAAATCGTATTGTTTAGAGTCCAAACCTGTTGAACAGGTGAAACCGCCGACTTGAGGCGGGCAGAATCTTATAAACGGAAGTGATTTGGTGCAACAGCAATTCAACTTTCCCCATGCTTCGATAATGCCAAACAATCATACCTTTTATGTCAAGTCATCCTTTCGGCAAATGGATGTAAATACAACACATCGGCCGGCAGATCAGCGTTGACTTCCTAACTGATGGCTTTGACTTGCGACACGTCGCGGATACAGACGTGCGTATCATCCAATTTCCAATTTGGCAGCGCGTTCGCGTTTGAACTCTTTGAACTCGTCGAGCCGTGTGCGCAGCATATCGAAGATTATCCCGCCGGATACAGGTGATAAAGCATCAAATACACCACCACGCCCGTGACCGAAACATACAGCCACAGCGGCAATGTCCAGCGCGCGATGGCCCGATGCTTGTCGAACCACATTTTGAAAGCGCGCGAAAATGTGAGCAGGATCAGCGGCACGATGACCACGGCCAGGATGGTGTGCGTCAGCAGAATCGCGAAATAGACGGTGCGAACCGTGCCCTGGCCCTGGAACTTCACGGAGCCGACATTGTAATGGTAGATCAAATAGGAAATCAGAAAGAGCGTCGAAGTCGCGAACGCCGCAATCATGCAGTTACGGTGCGCATTCCGGTTTTTCCGTTTGATGAAAACATAGCCAACCATCAGCAGGATGGCGCTGATACTATTCAAAATTGCGTTGAGTGTCGGTAGATCTGAAATGGACATAAGAATTGGGTGAATGACGATATTTGAAAACAAGGCGGACCAGGCCGCCGATGACCAGCAGCGTGGGAATCAGCAAAACCAGCACCGCCGCATTGATCGTGCCGGAAACTTCGGCGGCGTTTTCCGCATTGGTAATGTTCGCTTTGCACATCGCGCACTGCGCCAGCGCGGTCACCGGCAATACCATCGTGACAGCGCCGAGTCTGAATGCAAAGTTGGCGATTCGGTAGAATTTCATTTCATTGAAAACAAGTAGACCGCCGCAAAGATAACCAGCCAGACGGCATCAACGAATTGCCAGTACAATCCGCAGGTTTCCACGTCTTCCCGTGTTGCCTTGCGGCGCAGGGCGATGACACCGATGTAAATCAATCCAGACAACACGTGCAACAGATGAAATCCTGTAAGAGTGAAAAATGTCGGGCCAAACATGTTTTCGGGGATATCTGCCTGGTCCGGGACGAAGTACATTTTCGGGAAAATTCTCAGGCCCTCCCCAAGCTGATGGTGCCATTCAAACAGGTGCAACGTAACGAAGGCTAAGCCACCAACAACCGTTGCCAGCATCCAGCGGCGCATTGTTTTTCGCTCGCCCGACGAGGCTGCGGAAACTGCCTTGCTCATGGTCAGGCTGCTGGCGAGCAGACAAACTGTCATTATTGTGGCCAGTGTAATTTCCGGCCACAGCGCAAAAGGTTTGGGCCATTCTTCACTGGCCATTCGCAGGTAAACATAGCCCGCCAGCAGCGCGCCGAAGGTCATTGAATCGGACAGAATGAACAGCCACATCCCCAATTTCCGGCGCCCGATGCCGAAAGGCGATGCGCCGCCGCGCCAGCCAATCTGTGATGCCGTCACTGGTTGTTCCAGGTTGGATACGCTCATCTCATTTCCAGAAGAAAAGCATGACGAAAAGAATGATCCACAGGCCGCTCAGAAAGTGCCAGTACAGGGCCGTCACATCCGTTGCGACGCGCCGCCGCAGCGCCGTCCATTTGGCCGGATGACGCAGTGTGATGAACGCCAGTCCCGCCAGTCCGCCGATCAGGTGAACGCCGTGCAGGCCCGTGAACAGATACGAATACGCGCTGTGAAGATTCCGATTGACGTAAAACCCGCTTTCGCTCAAATGCCGCCAGGCGATCAACTGCGCGATCAGAAAGCAAAAGCCGAGCGCGGTCGTCACGGCGATCCACAATCTGAATTTGCCTTCGGTGCGGCGTTTCAATGCGCGCCGGGCGATTTCAAGGGTGAAGCTGCTGACCAGAATCAGCCCAGTGCTCAGCCATAGCACTTTCGGCATGATGATCGGCATCTGCTGCGCGCTGTTGAAGATGTATGCGCTGGCCAGGGCCGCAAACAGCATGGTCACGCTGGTCAGCACCAGCCACATGCCGATCTTGTACCCTTCCGGCGGCGGCTGGCGCTCCGGCTCCGGCTTGCGGTTTTCGCCATCATCGCCACCATAACCCGGCAAATCGTCAAATCTTCCGCTGCCGTCTCCGCTGCCGGGAATTGGTTCGTCCGTCTTGGTTATTGTTGCAGGCATATTTCGATACTACTCATTTTGCATCAGAAAATCTTTGGCCGCGCCGGGCACGGAAAATTCATAAGGCATGCGGTTCACGACTGGAACCATTTCGCCAAAATTGTCGTGCGGCACGGGCGTCGGCGTCACCCATTCCAGCGTTGTCGCTTCCCAGGGATTTTCCGCCGCCTTCCTGCCCTTGAACAAACTCCAGAAGAAGTTCGCCAGGAAGATCAATTGCGCCGCCGCCGTCGCCAGCGCCGCCACCGTGATGAACACATGCAGCGGATCGAGCGCCCGCAAAAACTCATAGCCGGTCGAATCCGCGTACCGGCGCGGATGCCCGACAATCCCCAGCACGTGAAACGGAATGAAGATCGCGTAGACGCCGATGAACGTCAGCCAGAAATGCAGTTTTCCCAGACTTTCATTCATTGTCCGCGCGAACATTTTCGGAAACCAGAAATACGTTGCGGCGAAAATGCCGAAAACCGCCGCCACGCCCATAATCAGGTGAAAATGTCCGGTGACGAAGTGCGTGTCGTGAAAGACGATGTCGAGCGCCGTTTGTCCCAGCACCAATCCAGTGACTCCGCCCGCGACAAACAGCGACACAAATCCAATGGCGAACATCATCGGCGAGGTGAAGCGAATTCGCCCGCCCCATAACGTGCCGATCCAATTAAAAGTCTTGACCGCCGAAGGCACGCCGATGACCAGCGTCAGCACCGAAAACGCGATTGCCACGCGCGGGTTCATTCCGCTGATGAACATGTGGTGCCCCCAAACCAGAAAGCCCAGCAGCCCGATGGCCAGCAGCGCAACGACCATGGATTTGTGACCAAAGACAGGCTTGCGCGCGAAGGTCGCCAGAATGTGCGAAACCGCGCCCATCCCCGGCAGAATGGCGATGTAGACTTCCGGGTGGCCGAAGAACCAGAACAGATGCTGCCACAGCAAGGTCGAACCGCCGCCGCCCGGAACCGGAATCCCCGAAACCGAAATCCCGGCTGGAATGAAAAAGCCCGTTCCCGCGTTGCGATCCAGCAGCAGCAGCGTTCCGGCGGCGAGCAACACGGGAAACGCCAGCAGCGCGATGACCGCCGTCGTAAACCAGCCCCAGCAAGTCAGCGGCATGCGCATCAGCGACATTCCCTCGGTGCGCATATTCAAAGTCGTCGTGATGAAGTTGAGCGACGTCAGCAGGGAAGCGACGCAAAACAGCGCAATGCTGACAATCCATAAATCCGCGCCCAATGCCTGTCCCGGTCCGGCCGAAGGAATCGCGCTCAAGGTCGGATAAAACGTCCATCCGCCCAGCGGCGAACCTCCCGCCACAAACAGCGACGCGATCAGCACGGCGAAGCTCAAGAACGTGATCCAGAACGAAAGCATGTTCAGCACGGGAAAGGCCATATCCCGCGCGCCGATCTGAATCGGCAGAAAGTAATTGCCGAAACCAGACTGCGGCGCGGTGGTCAGCACCATAAAAACCATGATCGTTCCGTGCATCGTGACCATCGCCAGATAAAATTCCGGCTGCATCAGCCCGTCCTTGAAGCCTTCGGGAAAAATGCTTTCCAGCATCGGCCAGCGCGTCGTCGGCCAGGCCAGCCGCAGCCGAATTAACAAAGACATCGCCACGCCGACCAGCGCAGCCGTCAGCGCCAGAAAGAAGTATTGAATGCCAATGACTTTGTGATCGGTGCTGAAAACATACCGGCGGATGAATCCAGTTGGGGCCGGGTGAATTGTTTGGATTGGTTCGGCCATCGTCTTTATTTCGGCGCTCGCTCGCCGAGCCACTTTTCAAACTCGGCCTGCGATCTGACTTCCAGGTAGGCGCGCATCTGATGATGCAGTTGCCCGCACAATTCGGCGCAGGCGATTTCGTAGCGGCCTTCTTTCGTTGCGGTGAAGTGAATGTTGATCTTCAAACCGGGCACGGCATCCTGTTTCAATCGCAACGCCGGAACGAAGAAATCGTGCGTCACGTCTTTGGCGCGCAGGGTGACGTTGATCGGACGATTGACCGGAACAACCATCAGGCCGGAAACCACATCGTCTTTGCCGGATGGATCTCTGGGATCAATACCCAAGGGACCGGGACGCGAGCCGATGGAATTGTCTGCGTCGTTATAAAGCATCGGATTCGTCATGCCGAATCTGCCGTCCAGGCCGGGATAGCGAAAATTCCATAGAAACTGCTGCCCGGTGACTTCAACCTGGATGGCATCGGGCGGCGCTTGATTCAAATGCAGGCTGGCCCAGACGCGCTGCCCGGTAATGGCCAGCGCGATGAAAACGATTGCGGTGACTGCCACCAGGATCATCTCCGTCCGAGTGTTGCCTTCGGAATAGTTCGCGCGCTCGTCGCCTTTGGCGCGGAATCGCCAGACGGCAAATCCCAGCGCCACCTGCGCCAGAAAGAACGCGACGCCAACCACCACCCAGGTCAGATTGAATTGGCGGTCCATCGCTCCGGCGTGCGTTGAGATGGCCTCGGGAAACCACCAGCCGGTTTTCGCTTTCGACCACGCAAAAAAAGCGACCGTACCACCCGTGACCAGCCAGATCAGAATTGCGAGGAAACGTCCCATAAAAAAGGATGAAGGATGAAGGTGATGAAGGGATGAAGGGATCAATTTCCCCTCATCCCTCATCCCTCTTATGGCAACACCAGCGCGGGTTGAACTTTCAGTGAACTTGCCTTGTACGCCGTCGCCGCGTCGAAGGAGAAATCAGCTTTGGCATCAGCCTTTTCGGTGACGGTGACTTTCATCGTTTTCGCGCCGAACTTCTCATGCCAGGCTTCGAGTTCGTATTCACCGGGCGGCAATCCCTTGATCGTGAACGTGCCATCGGCGGCGCTCACGGCATAAAACGGATGCGACAGCACGCTGATGTGCGCCAGCATCCACGAATGCAGATTGCATTTGACAGGAATCTGCGTTTCCGGCTTGGTGAACTTTTTCGTGATCGGGCCTTGTCCTTTGGATTGCGATTCGTTCCATTCCCGGTTCACCTTCGGTATGGGATGAACGTTGTGACTGGTCGGATCGGAATTGACGACTTTCAGTGTTTGTCCGGCTTGAATGCCTAAAACACGCGGGACGTATTTACAGCCCCTTTGATCAAGTTCGACTTCGGTTGCCGGAACTTCAAACGTAGCTTGCGGCAGGCCGCTTTTGACATACACGAAGACATTTTGCAGCTTGCCGCCGCTGACCAGCACGTCATCGGCCAGGGCTTCGCCGCAGGCGCTGTCGTTCGAGGTGTCGAGCTTGCGCGGCGCGGGTACTGTGCCGGTGAAAGCGGTTGCACCACTGATGCTGCCTTCGTTGCCTGCCGGCTTCCAGGTGGTGGCGGAACTGGCCGGAGCCGTTGCTTCTTCTTTTTTCCCGCACGCAGCACTGCCCAAAGCCAGCAGCGCCATTAGACAAATGGCGAACACTCGCCTTGAAACCATAGCTTTAGCCTCCTTCGATGGACGAATCATTGCCTGAAAAATTGTCGAAAGTTTGTTGTTGGAATTCACCGCAGTGGGTTCAGCGCGAATCATCGCACACTTCCCGAAGCTTGCCAAAACGCGCTTCCGTCTCATTGCAATTGGTGTAAAATCCCGCCTGATGGCAAACTACTTCAGCAAAGGAGGCTACATTTATGGCAAATGAAGACAACACTCAGCACGGCATTCAGGATCATGGGGCAACCAACGGCAATTCAGACAAGATTCTGGCGATTCTTCAGGAACTGGCAGCCAACCAGCAGGAACTGGCTGCTAGAATGACAAACGTCGAAGAGATCATTCAGGCGCGATTGAACACCACGCGACCATTTGATGCGCAGGTAGTCGCCAGATTCGATCAACTGGATGACAAGGTGGACAAGCTAAGCGATGAACTCGCGAAGGTGCAGGAAGACGTGACGAGCTTCCGGGCAGAAACTAATCACAACTTCCGGATGGTGAATCAAAAGCTAGGGCACCTGAACAATGACTTTTTGGCTGTTCGCGCTGAACACAGCTTACTGGAACAGCGCGTTGCGCTTCTGGAAGATCGGGCAGCGTAGTTTTTCGAGCAAGCAGCAAAAAAGGGAGCCGCGTTTGCCACGGCTCCCTTTCCCATTTCAGCCTTTCAGCAATTCCCTTAGAAATTGAAGCGAATGCCGAGTTGGATTTGGCGGGCGTCCGCCGCCGACGTGAAGCCGAGCGGTTCGGTCGGCTTGCGGTCGCTGCTGCCGCGCACGCTGAAGTCTGTCGCCGTGGCAAAGGTGTTGGCGACGACGTTGTTGATTCCCTGGAAATTCGTGCGGTTGAAAAGGTTGAATGCCTCAAACGTGAATTCCAGGAAGCGGCTTTCCTTGACCAGGAAGCGGCGGGCGAAACGCATGTCGAAGCTGTAGAAAGCTTCGCCGCGTCCGGTGTTGCGTCCTGCCTGACCGGGGCGGTCACTCTGGGAACGGCCGTCAGCATTGCCGTCAAAGCCGAGCAGCAGGTTAAAGGGGCGGCCGCTTTGCGCGACGAAAATCGGCGCAACCGACCAGTCTTTCAACAGCAGATTTTCGGCCTTGCTTTGGAAGACGCCGCTGGCAACGAAACGATGGCGCTGGTCGAAGGATGACAGCGCGCGATCCAGCCCGATATTCAGCGGATTTTGCGCCGAAAAATCGCTGTTGTAATCGGTGACTTCGTCAATCGCCTTCGACAGGGTGTAATGCGCGTTCAGGCTGAAACTGTTGGCAAACCGCTTTTGCACCTGCGCCGTGAAGCCATGATAGAAGGAATTGGCCGTCGTTTCATACACGTTGTCCTGCAACCGCAGCGGATTGCGGAAATCACTGGTCAGCCCTGCTGCTGTTTGCGCCGCTGTCGGGAAGCGAATGAAAGTTGGGCCGCCCGCGGGATTGAGCGGGTTGACCGGGCCGGTTGCCTTGAACTGGTTAATGTCGCGGTTGCGCGAAATGTGCAGGCCGCGCACGAAAAGATAGCTCAGTTCCAGCGACAGACCCGCGCCCAGATCGCGCTGCACGCCCAGGCTGGCCTGATAGCTTGTCGGGTTGCGATAGTTGTCGCCCAGGCGGAAGCGGACTTCGAGCGGCGCGCCCGGGCGCGGATTCAGGTTGAGGGGCGCGCCGGTGATGTCAGAGAGTGCAATCGGGCGCGTGCCCAGCACTCCGCGCGCCAGCAGCGTCTGGTAAACCGCAAACGAAGTCGGCAATCCCAGCGCGCCGGAAGTGGCCGTCGCCAGCACAATGTTGATGTTGCCCGGATCGCCGAAGCCGCCCAGTTCCGTGGTCACGTTGGCGACCGGGTTCGGCAGGAAGCCCACGAAGATGCCCGCGCCGCCGCGAATCACGGTCTTGCCGTCTTTGAATGGATCCCACGAAAAGCTGGCGCGCGGCTGCCAGTCGCGTTTGTAGGTCGGAATCAGGAAAGGTTCGTCGTGAAGTGAATAGCGCAGCCCGTAATTCAGCGTGAAGTTCTGCGCGATTTTCCAGGTGTCCTGCGCGTAAAAGCCGTAGCGATTCGCCCAGCCGATGGCTGAAGCGTCGCCGAAGCCCTGCTGGTACACGATGGGCAGACCCAGATTGTAGGATTGCAGCGCGTTGATCGGCGCGGCCAGCGCGGGCAACAACGCCGGCTGGTTCGCCGTCAGGAACTGCGTCAACTGTGTCAACACAGTTGGTCCCAGGCGCGGATCGAGCGCAATCACATTCGACAGCGGAATCGCCGCGCCGAAATTAAAACGCCCGCCGAAGAAGGTTTCGCTGTTGGCCGAAATGTCGTGGAAGAACAGCGACCCGCCGAATTTGACGTTGTGATTGCCCCAGATCTTGGTGAAGTTGTCGTACACGTCGTAATGCCGTTCGATGGTTTCCGATGGCAGGAAGATGTCGCGTCCGAAATTGCCGTAACCTTCAATGTTGATTTCCGGCCCGTTCGGATCGTTCGGGAAAAAGCCCGAACGCGTGTGGCTGAATTGGAGTTTCAGTTCATTGAAGGCCGTTGAACTGACTTGATAGTTGTGCGATGCCACGATGCCGCCGTTGAAGCCGTCGAAAGTGCGTCCGCGTGAAACCGCCGTCAAAGCGCCCGCCGCCTGATTTTCAAAGACGCCGTCCGTAATGTTGAACCGCAGATAGCCCGTGCTGCGGTCGCTGAAATTGTGATCCAGCCGCGCGGAAAATTGCGTCTGGGTTTCGCTGAAAGGGAACTGGCCGCTGGCGCCGCTGAACAACTGGATCGTGCGCGGATACGCCGCCGCCGTGGTTGTCAGCGCGCCACGCGCGGCAGTCGCCAACGGCGCGAACGCCGGAACACCCGCCAGGTAATTCAGCAGCGAGTTTTGCGACGCTGTCGGCTGGAAGATGTTGGGATCGCTCAGCAGGTTGACGAAGGCCGTGCGCTCCTGGCTCAACCGTTCGGCGGTTAGGAAGAAGAAGGTTTTGTCGGTTTTGATTGGCCCGCCGAACGAACCGCCGTACTGTTGGCGATTGAAAGGCGATTGCCCGTCGGGATTGAAGTCGAACGCATTGCGCGCGTCGAAGATTTTGTCGCGGAACAGCCCGAACGCGCTGCCGAAAAACCGGTTGCCGCCGGATTTGGAAACGATGTTGATCACCCCGCCCGCCGCGCCGCCAAATTCGGCGCTGTAGCTGTTGCGGACGACCTGAAATTCCTGAACGCCTTCCTGGCTGATCGTCGCTTGTACGCCGCCCGAAGCGCCCAGCGTTTCCGCGCCATCCACCGAAACCATGTTTCCACGCCCATTGTTGCCGCCAAAAGACAATCCGGATTGCGGAGTTTGCGCGACGCGGTAATCCGATGCATCCGCAATATTGTCGCTGTCCACCACCCCGGGCGTCAGCAGGGCATAATCAAGAAAATTCCGGCGGTTGATCGGCAGATTGGTGATTTGTTTGTTGTCCACCACCGCCGACTGTTCCGTGCGTGCCGTTTCGACAACTTCCGCGCCTGCCACAATGTCTACTTTGACCTCAAAATTTCCTGCGCTGAGTTGGATGGGAATGTTGGCTTGCTGGCCGACGGTTAATTCCAGCCTGGTCGAACTGGCTGTGAAGCCCGAGGCTTCCACTTTTAGATCGTATGCACTGGGCAGCAAACCCAGAAAATTGTAATTGCCTTCGGCGTCGGTTGTGGCCGTGCGCGCCGTGCCCTTGTTGGCATCGGTCAGTGTGACTTTCGCGCCGGGAATGACCGCGCCCGTGCTGTCCGTCACCTGCCCGCGCACTTCGGCGGTTGAGCCGGAAGCTTGCGCAAACGTGGGTATCGCGGTTGCCATCGTTACGGCCATCGCCGCAAGGATGGCGATGGCCGCCAATTTCATCTTGTGTCTCATGGAGTATCTCCTTCACCGGTACTGGTAGAAGCGAGCCGCGCGTGACAGCGTCAATTCAGAATTGGTTGCAGCCCGCAAGTTGATGGATTCGGGATTGAGTTAAAGTGCGCTTTTTGTAACCTGCATTACCTGCAAGTCTTTTGGTGATTTCCCCGCGAAGCCTAGCTAAGTCTTTGATTCTTGTGTCAAATCGGTGATGTGTCTGTCGGTCTGTCGCCAGCAATCTTATTAGCCGGAAGTGGGAAAGGCAACCGGCCAATCTAATGCGCCTGATTCTTGCAACTTCCCCTCCGAACCACGAAACTACGCGGCCATGAGCACTACTGACAAACTGATTCACCCGGCATTACTCGACCCGCGAATGTGGGCGGATGTCAATCTGTACGACACGGCAATCAACATTGACCGTTGTGAAATCGAAGGCGATGAGCATCACACGCCCGACCGCAAATTCGCGCTCAGACACTTGAAACTTGATTTGCGAGTTGACGACGAGCGGCAATCGGTGAATGGCACCGCCACCGTCACCATTTCTCCGCTGAACGATGGCTTCACTCATTTCGAACTGGACATCGCCGAAATGCGGATTGCCAGCGTCAAACTGCTTTCCATCGAACAGCGGGGCACGGGCGATTTGATCCGTTCGGCGATGCAGATGGCCAAGCGCCTGGAGTTTGAAACGCGCCCGGAAAAGCTGGTCATCGAACTGGACCGCGGCTACGCCCGCAACGAACGCCTGACCATCGCCGTGGCTTATTCCTGCTCTCCGCGCAAAGGGCTGTACTTCATCAAACCCGACGAGGATTATCCCGACAAACCGCGCCAAATCTGGTCGCAAGGCCAGAATGAAGATGCGCATTGGTGGTTTCCCTGTCACGATGTGACCAATCAGAAGATGACGACCGAACTGATCGCGACCGTCAACGCGAAATACTTTGCCTTGTCCAACGGCGAACTCGTCGGCACGTTCGACAACCCGCAAGATGGCACAAGAACTTTTCACTGGAGCCAGGCCCAGCCACATTCGGCCTATCTGGTGACACTGGTGGTCGGTGAATATGAACGAATTCAGGAAAGCTACGACGGCTTGCCGGTGGACTATTACGTTTACAAGGACCGCCAGGAAGCCGGCTGCAAGCTCTTCGCCAACACGCCGCGAATGATTCCTTTCTTCGAGGAGAAATACGGGTATGCCTACCCGTACCCGAAGTATTCCCAGGTATTGGTGGATGATTTTCTGTTTGGCGCGATGGAAAACACTTCGGCGACGACGATGACCGACCGCTGTTTGCTGGACGCGCAGGCGGAACTCGACATCAACTATGACGACATCGTCGCGCACGAACTGGCGCATCAATGGTGGGGCGATCTGGTAACGTGCAAGGATTGGACGCAGATCTGGCTGAACGAAAGCTTTGCGACCTATTCGGAATATCTGTGGCGCGAACACTCGCGCGGACGCGACGAAGCGCGTTTCGCCATCTTCCAGGACTTTCTGACCTACCTGCGCGAAGACTGGACCAGCCATCGCCGCCCGATTGTCTGCCGCAAGTATCGTTTTTCCGAAGAAGTCATGGATCGCCATGCTTACGAAAAAGGCGCCTGCGTGCTGGATATGCTGCGCTGGGAATTGGGCGACGAAGGCTTTTTCCGTTCGCTCGCCCATCACTTGAACAAGTTTGAATTCAGTGTCGCCGAAACCAACGACTTCCGGGTTTCCATCGAAGAAGCCACCGGACAAAACCTGCATTGGTTCTTCGATCAATGGCTGCACGGCGCGGGCTATCCCGAACTGGAAGTGCTGTACGAATGGCAGCGCGAACAGAAAATGCTGCGCGTTTCGGTCAAACAGGTTCAAGAAAACGAAGAAAACCAAACGCCGATTTTCCGCTTTCCCGTCGAACTCGAAATCACCACGGTCGAGGCCGAAGAGATCATCGAAACCGAACGCCGCCAGAGTTACCGGGTAACCATCGAAAAGGAAGAACAGGATTTTTACTTCCCCTGTGAAGCCAAGCCGAAAATGGTTTTGTTTGATAAAGGCCATCGCATCTTCAAGCTGATGCAGTTTCCAAAATCGGCGCAGGAGCTGACCTTTCAATTGACCAAAGCCGAGGACGTGATGGATCGCCTGCGCGCCGCCCGCGAACTTTCGCAATTCAACGGCGAAGAGATCGTCAAAACGTTAAGCGATTGTCTCGGCGGCGAAGACTTTTACGGCGTGCGAATGGCGGCGGCGATTTCACTGGGTGAAATCGCCGGCGACAACGCGCGAAATGTGCTGACCGAAAGCTATCGCGCTTTGCCGGATTCCCGAATTCGCCGCGCCTGCCTGTGGGCCATCGGCAATTTCAAGGACGAGGCGGCGACTGACCTTCTGCGCGAAGCCCTGGGGAAAGACGAAAGTTACTTTGCCTCTGTTGCCGCCGCCCGCGCGCTGGCCAGCATTGGCGGCGACAAAGCCTACGACGCGCTGACGAATTCCATCAGCCGCACGTCCTGGCAGGAAGTCATCGCCGCTTCGGTCTTTCATGGCTTCAGTCACGCGAAAGAAAAGCGAGCCGTTGATCTGGCCCTCGAACAAAGTAAGTACGGCAAACCCGTACCGATTCGCGTCGCCGCCATCGGCTGTCTGGGCGCGCTCGGCAAGGAACTGAACAAGGACGGCAAAGATGACAAGGTCGTGGATCATTTGATCGAACTATTGAAGGACAAAAACATCCGCGCTCGCGTGTCGTCCATTCGCGCCCTGGGCAAAATCGGCAACAAACGGGCGCTGCCCGCCTTGCGCGAAGCGAAACAGCGTGAATGTCTGGATCAGTTGAAAGCGGCAGCGATGGATGCGATTAAGGGATTGGAAGAATCGGAAAAGTAAAAACGGTTCAAACAAGTTGGTTGCCGGATCAGCTTTGATGAAGTATAAAACTTTGACTGAATGAGCATTCATTCAGCTCGAGAACACGTCTTAATCCCAAACAATTCAAATGGGAAATTCACACCAGCGGCAGGAGTCGTTATGAAAATTATTGTTTGTCTGAAACAAGTGCCGAAGAACGATTCGATTCTTCGGATCAACGAAAAAGGGGACTGGATTCAGGATCGCGATTTGACTTATGAGATCAATGAATCCGATCAGTACGGCCTGGAAGCCGCACTGCAACTGAAAGAGAAGCACGGCGGCGAAGTGATCGCACTTTCGCTGGGCCCGGCGCGCGCGCAATCGGTGATCAAGGAAGCCTTGGCGCGTGGCGCGGATCGCGGGCTGCATCTGGAAGACGCGGCGCTTGATCATCTGGACGCGTTCGGCGCGGCGTCAGCGATTGCGGCGGCGGCCAAAGCGGAAGGTTTTGATTTGCTGCTGACCGGCTTGCAATCGGATGATCATGGCTACGCGCAAACGGGCGTGATCGCGGCGGAATTGCTGGGCGTGCCGCACGCGACGATTGTGATGGATGTGCAATCGGAAAACGGAACCATCCGCGTCAAACGTGAACTGGAAAGCGGATTTTTCCAGTGGGTCAGCTTTCCCGCGCCGGCGGTGCTGACGATTCAATCGGGCATCAACACGCTGCGGTACGCCACGCTGAAGGGAATCATGGCGGCGAAGAAGAAAGAGATTAAGAAGCTGACCGCCGCCGCGCTGGGTTTGTCCGCGGAAGACCTGGCGCCCAAGCAGCAGATTCGCAGCATCTACGTGCCTCAAAAATCCAAGCAGACCCAGTTCATCGAAGGCAGCCCGGCGGAAATCGCCGCCAAACTGGTGGACAAACTGAAAAACGAAGCAAGAGTGTTTTAAGCCGGAGGAACCATGGCAGGAATTTTAGTTTTCATCGAACACGTTGACGGGAAGATCAACAAAGCATCCTACGAAGCCGTGCGCGCCGCACAGTTGATTGGCGGGCAAACCGGACAAACCATCTCGGCGGTGGTTTTCGGGCAGGGCATCGGCAGCGCCGCCGCCGAAGTCGCCGCGAAAAAACTTAATGCGGTTCACACCGTCGAAAGCGAATGGCTGAAGTCGTATACCGCCGACGGCTACTCACAAGCCTTCAAACAGGTCATCGAACAGTTGCAGCCCGAACTGGTCTTGATGACGCACACCTACGAAGTTCGCGACTTCGCGCCGAAGCTCGCGGCCAGCCTTCGCCGCGCGCTGGTTGGTGATTGCATCGGGCACAAAATTGAAAATGGCGAACTGGTGCTGACGCGGCAGGTTTTTCAAGGCAAGATGGCCGCCGACGTGGTGCCAGTCGGCGACAAACCGCATTTCGTCAGTTTCCAGATTGGCAGCTTTCGCGGCGACGAATGCGAAGCCGGGCAGGCTGAAGTCAAAGCGCTGACGGTGAACCTGGACGCTGATGTCGTCCGCCAGCAGCCGGAAGAACGCTTCAAGGAAGCAAAAGCCGCCGTGGATTTGACGCAAGCGCCGCTGATCGTTTCCGTGGGGCGCGGCATCAAGGAACAGAAGAACATCGAACTCGTCAAAAAACTGGCCGATGCAATGGGCGCGGAACTGGCGGCTTCCCGACCGATTTGTGACAACGAATGGCTGCCGATGGATCGCCAGATTGGTTCTTCGGGGCAGACCGTTGCGCCGAAGTTATATTTGGCGGTCGGCATTTCCGGCGCGATTCAGCATCTGGTCGGAATGAAAGGCGCACGCACCATCGTCGCCATCAACAAGGACAAGGAAGCGCCGATCTTCGAAATCGCCGATTACGGCATCGTCGGCGACCTGTTCGAAATCGTTCCGGCGCTGACCGCCGAAGCTGAAAAGCTGAAGCAGTAAAGATCAAAAACACGAGAGAATACGGAACAAACGGAAAGTCTCAACAAAAGAAACTCCTTCCGTTTGTTCCGTATTCTTACTCTGACTCTCTCTCTAACCGCACCCAAATCAACAATCGGAGCTTCCCAAATGATCGCTAATCGCCGTTCGTTTCTGTATTACTTTGCAGTCTTCGCACTGATCTTCGGCTTCGTCGGTCAGACCGACGCCAAACAGCGCAAAGCCAAAAAGCTGACCGCGCTGGATCGTTATGTCGCCAAGGCCGATCCGAATTACAGCTACAAGCTCGTCAACACAATCAAGAAAGAAGGCTTCACGCTTTACGTGCTGCGGATGGCATCGCAGAAATGGCGCAACGAATCGGAAGTGGATCGCACGCTGTGGGAGCACTGGCTGACCATTGCGCAGCCGGATCAGGTCATTTCTCCGACGGGCTTTCTGTTCATTACGGGTGGTTCGATGAACAGCAAAGCGCCCGAATCGCTGGCTCCAAACTTCACCGACATGGCCGTGCGCACAAAATCGGTTGTGGCTGAACTGCGAATGATTCCGAACGAACCGCTGACCTTTACGGGCGAAACCCGGTCGCGAACGGAAGACGCAATCATCGCTTACACCTGGGAAAAATATCTGACGACGGGCGATGAAACCTGGCCTCTACGGCTGCCGATGACCAAGGCTTCCGTGCGCGCGATGGACGCCATTACCTCGTTTGCGGCCAGCACCGAAGGCGGCAAAGCCAAAGCGACGGTGACGAAGTTCATGGTCTCCGGCGGATCGAAGCGCGGCTGGACGACGTGGACGACGGCGGCGGTGGATGATCGCGTGGTGGCCATTGTGCCCTACGTGATTGACTGCCTGAACAACGAAAAATCCATGGATCATCATTACCGCGCCTATGGTTTTTGGGCGCCGGCGATTGGCGATTACTGGAAGCTGCACAACTGGGCGGGGACGCCGCAATACAAAGCGCTGATGGAAATCGAAGACCCGTACAGCTACCGCGACCGGCTGAAGATGCCGAAGCTGATCGTCAATTCGACCGGCGATCAATACTTCCTGCCTGATTCCTGGCAGTTTTATTACGACGATCTGCCGGGCGAAAAGTATCTGCGCTACGTGCCGAACACGAAGCACGATTTGAATGGCTCCGACGCGCCGCAGACGCTGGATGCGTTTTACGAATCCGTCCAGAAAGGCACGCCGCGCCCGCGCTTTACCTGGAAGATGGAAAAGGACGGTTCGATCACCGTCAACACCAAGGACAAACCGACCGAGGTTCGTTTGTGGCAGGCGACCAATCCGAAAGCGCGCGACTTCCGTCTGGACATCATCGGCAAAGCTTTCAAGAGCGAAGTCATTCAGCCGGTCAAGGAAGGCGTTTACGTTGGGCGAATGGCCAAACCGGAAGCAGGTTTCACGGCTTACTTTGTTGAAATGACCTTTCCGAGCGGCGGGAAGTATCCGTTCAAATTCACGACCGGCCTTCGCGTGACGCCGGATGTGCTGCCATTTTCCATGCCGCCGAAAACGCCTCCGGCAGTTGGCGCGGCAAAATAAGAAAGTCCAATCTCAGGAAGTAAAAAGAGGCGGCTCATTGCGAGCCGCCTCTTTCGTTAAGTGGCTTGAAAGTCGCGATGGAAGATGACCAATCAACACAAAGGCTCAAAGAAACAAAGGTTCAAAGTCGCAAGGCAAGATTCTTCTACCTGTTTTTGCCTTTGTCCCTTTGAACCGTTGTTCCTTTGCGATGAAAAGTTCTCGCGCTTCCAAATCGAGTTGCCGGGGAAAATCCTTTAGCAACTCGGCGGGAAGACCGGAATCGTGATGCTGACGCTTTCCGATAACGTCAGCACGTGCAGGTTATGCCCTTGATTAAAGGCTCCGGCGCTGGTTCCGGCGTTCGGGTTGAAGTTGATGGCCGCGCCCAGAATTGCGCCGCCATCCTGTTGTGACAGCTTCAGCCAGCCGCTGCGTCCCGCCGGAATGAATTGTTCGAAGCGCGGCGTGATGCGCGGGAAGTTGTTGGTGATGGAACTGCGGAACTGGCAACTACCAGGCGTGAAGCCGAAGCTCACTCCCCGTTCGGCATCATCGTAAAACAACCCGAAGATGGCGGTCAGCGTCGCGGCTCCAATGCCGAGGTTTCCGCCCAGCCGGTTGACGATCAGCAAGGTGTCATTGCCATCGGCGCGGCTGGGAATGTTGTCGAGCGCCAGGACCGCGGGCGCGCGGTTGTAACTGACGCCGTCGAATCGCAACACCGCCGTTGAGGAAGTGTCGTTACAGGCCAGACGCCCGCCCGGCAGCGCCGCAAAGGATTCCGCCGCCAAATTGGCCGCGTGGCCGGATGCGAATTTCACGTATTCATCGCCGACCAGCGCATTGAAGTTGATCGGGCAGCCGTTTTCATCCACTGCCACCGCCATCAAATAGCCAGTCGTTCCCGGATCCAAATCCGATGCCAGGAAGGTGGTTGTCTGATTGGCCGTCAGGCAGATGTAGGCGTCCGCCACGCTGCAACTGGAACCATCCACGAAGAACAGATGCACGCGGACCGCGCGCTGCGGATCAGTGTTGGTGATGTTGATCCGCGTGTTCTGCGCGTTGGGATTCGATGTGCTGGACGTGTAGACATTAAAGAACAGCACCGACCCCGGCTTCTGACCGCTGACCGCCGAAGTCGGCGGGAACGGGCCGCCCGGTCCCGGTGGCGGCGCTTGCACCAGGATGGTCGCTCCGGAGGTGTTGTTGCTGGTCACGGGATCGGATTCGTTACTGCTGACAGAGGCTGTGTTGGCGATTGGGCCTTCCAGCGTTCCCAGCGGGAGGCTCACCTGAATCGTGACCGTCGCCGAAGCATTCACGGCGAGCGAACCCAGATTGCACGTGACAGTTGCCGTTCCGCTGCAAGTGCCTTGCGACGCCGATGCCGAAACGAAGTTCACACCCGGCGGCAGCGCATCCACCAGATTTACGCCGGTCGCCACGGATGGCCCTCGATTCGTCACCACCAATGAACAGGTCACTGTTCCGCCTGCGATGACGGGATTGGGCGATGCTGTTTTGGTTACCGCCAGATCGGCGCTGATCGTCAGCACAAAAGCCGCCTGATCGTCTTCGCCGTTATTCGTGCCGTTGCCTGGCGTGGAGTCCGGGTCGGGCTGATTGCTGGCGAAGATTTCCGCGCGGTTGGTAATGGAGCCGTTGCCTGTCACCTGTGCGATGAAGCTAACCGATGCGTTGGCGTTCGCCGCAATGCTGGCAATATTGCACGTCACCACGCCAGCGGCGTGCGTGCAGTTCGGGCTGGAAACAAAGGTTAAACCTGCTGGCAGAACGTCCCGGACGACAACGCCGGTCGCGGTGCTCGGGCCAGCATTGTTGACCGTCAGCGTAAATGTCACGTTGCCGCCGACGCTGGGCGATGCCGTGCTGCCCACCTTGGTCAGGGACAAATCCGCTTGCGTGGCCATCAGGGTCACACTGGCCTGATCGTCTTCGGTGGGATCGTCGTTGTTGGGCACGGAGTCAGGATCGAATTGATCGGAAGCCACAATCTGCGCTGTGTTCGTGGTTGGGTTGACGGTGTCAACGCGCACGACGATCTGCAACGTGCGGCTTTGTCCCGCCGGGATTGCGCCGACCGTCCAGAGGTCCGTGTTCGGATCATAGGCGCCTTGACTGGGCGTGGCGCTGATGAAGGTCAGTCCCGCTGCCAAAGGTTCGCGAATGACAATGCCTGTCGCCGCGTTTGGCCCGCCATTCGTCACCGTGATGGTGAAGGTGACGTTCGTGCCCAAACTCGGCATCAGGGTATTGACTGTCTTGGTCAGGCTCAGGTCGGCGCGCTGCGGCGTGATTCCGGCACTGGCCTGATCGTCTTCGTTGGGATTGTTGTTGTTCGGCGTGGAATCCGGATCGAATTCGTCAGCGTCGGTGATTTGCGCCGTGTTGACCACGGGCGCGGCGGTTGCCACCAGCGCGATGATTTGCAGTGTGCGGCTTTGCCCGGAGGGTACTGTTCCCACTGTCCAGCGTCCGGTCGCGGCGTTGTACAAACCCTGGCTCGGAATCGCATTGATGAAGTTGAGGCCCGGCGGCAGCAAATCCGTCACGGCGACGTTTTCGGCGTTGTTCGGCCCGGCGTTCGACAAAGTGAGCGTGAACGTCACGGTCGAACCGACGTTCGGCGTCGCGTTGCTGACCGCTTTCGTCAGACTTAAATCAGCCTGCCCTTGTTGCGTGGTAACACTGGCCTCGTCGTCTTCGCCATTATTCACACCATTATTCGGCGTCGAATCCGGGTCGAATTGGTCGCTGGCCGTAATTTGTGCCGAGTTGGTGATGGGCGTGGAAACGTTGACCAGAACGTTCAGCGTCAAGGTCGCCGTGCTGCCGCTGGCAATGGTTCCGACTGTCCAGACGCCGGTTCCTGAAACGTACGATCCCTGACTGGGCGTTGCGCTTTGGAACGTGGTTCCCGCTGGAATCGGGTCGGAAACTACCACGCCGGTCGCCTGATTTGGTCCGGAGTTGGTGACAGTTAGCG
Source organism: Heliomicrobium sp. (assembly GCA_021155085.1). Lineage (GTDB taxonomy): Bacteria > Acidobacteriota > Blastocatellia > RBC074 > RBC074 > RBC074. The sequence goes on from JAJNQA010000040.1 coordinate 80,317, forward strand.
TGTAGACAAGCGTGCTGCCGACGTTCGGCTGCGAATTGTTCAAGGACTTGGCCAGCGACAAATCGGCTTGCTGTCCCGAAAGCGTCACGCTGGTCTGATCGTCTTCCGCCTGGTTGTTGTTGTTCGGCGTGGAGTCCGGATCGAATTCGTCCGCCGCCGTAACCTGCGCCATGTTCGTGATTGCGCCGGATTGCGTGACCGTCGCGGTGATTTGCAGTGTCCGATTCCCACCCGAAAGAACTGTGCCGACCGTCCAGATGCCTGTGACCGAATTATACGTTCCCTGACTGGGCGTCGCGCTGACAAAGGTCAGCCCGGCAGGAAGTTGATCGGTCACCGTCACATTTTCAGCGTTGTTCGGCCCGGCGTTGGCCAGCGTCAGCGTGAAGGTCACGTTCGTGTTGACGCTGGGCGACGGATTGTTAACGGTTTTGGTCAGGCTCAGATCGGCCTGGCCTTGCTGCGTGGTGACGCTGGCATGATCGTCCTCGCCGTTGTTCAAGCCGTTGCCGGGCGTCGAATCCGGGTCGAACTGGTCGCTGGCGATGACTTCCGCGCTGTTGGTGATCGGATGCGACATATTGACTGTCACCACGATTTGCAGCGTGGCCGTCGCATTCGCCGGAACGGTCGCAATTGTCCAAATACCCGTCGCCGGGTTGAACGTGCCTAAACTCGGTGTTGCCGAAACGAAAATCACGCCCGGCGGCAGTTGGTCGCTGACGCGAACGTTGGTCGCCGCGTCCGGCCCCATATTGGTCAGCGTCAGCGTATAGGTCAGATTGCTGCCCGCATTCGGCTGCGGATTGCTCAAACTCTTTGCCAAAGCCAGATCCGCCTGTTGCGGCGTGATGACAACCGTGTCCTGATCGTTTTCCGCCGGATTGTTGTTGTTCGGCGTGGAGTTCGGATCGAACTGGTCGCTGGTGGCGACCTGCGAGGAATTACTCAGGGAACCCGCGCCTGTCACCCGAACTGTCAATTGCAGAGAGGCGTTGCCGCCGCTCACGATAGAACCAATCGTCCAGATGCCGTTGGCATTGTTGTACAAACCCTGTCCCGGCGCGGCGCTGACGAAGGTCAAGCCCGCCGGGAGCGATTCGCGCACCGTCACGTTGGTCGCCGTGTTCGGCCCGGCGTTGGCCACCGTGATGGTGAAGGTAATCAGGTCGCCGACGTTGGGCGCGGTTGTGTCCACGGTTTTGGTCAAATTCAGGTCGGCTGAACCTTGTTGGGTGCTGACACTGGCCTGATCGTCTTCGTTCGGATTGTTATTGTTGGGTGTCGAATCCGGATCGGGTTGGTCAGCGGCGATGACCTGTGCAGTGTTGATGATGGCGCTGACCGTGTTGACCGTGACGACGATTTGCAGCGTCGCGCTGATGTTCGGCCCGATGCTGCCGACGTTCCACAAGCCGGTATTTTGATCGTAGGTTCCACGGCTCGGCGTGGCGCTGACGAAAGTCGTCCCGGCGGGAATCTGATCGCGCACCTGAACGCCAGTTGCCGTGCTGGGGCCTTCGTTGTTCAGCGTGACGGTGAAGGTGATGTTCTGGCCAATATTCGGCTGCGGATTGCTGACCGATTTGGCCATCGAAAGATCGGCCTGCTGCCCGGTCACGACGGTGCTGGCCTGATCGTCTTCGTTCGGGTTGTTGTTGTTCGGCGACGAGTCCGGATCGGCTTCGTCCGCGGCGGTCACCTGCGCCGAATTGGTGATCGCGCCGGGCTGCGTGACCGTTGCGACGATTTGCAGGGTTCGGCTTTGACCGTTTGGAACCGTGCCGACCGTCCAGACACCGATGATGGAATTGTAACTGCCCTGGCTCGGCGTGGCGCTGACCAGCGTCAGCCCGGCAGCGAGTTGATCCGTGACCGCCACGTTTTCGGCATTGTTCGGGCCGCTGTTTGTAACTGTCAGCGTAAAGGTGACGTTCGTGCCGACATTCGGCGCGGGGTTGTTGACGGATTTCGTCAGGCTCAGGTCGGCGACGCCCTGCTGGGTCATCACAACGGCTTGATCGTCTTCGCCATTGCCGACGCCGTTGCCTGGCGTCGAATCGGGGTCGAACTGATCCACCGCGATGACTTCCGCCGAGTTCATCAGCGGTGCAGAGGTGTTGACGCGCACCGAGACCTGCAACGTGACTGTTCCGCCTGCGGCAAGCCCGCCGACTGTCCACAGGCCGGTTGCCGGACTGTAAGTTCCCTGGCTGGGCGTGGCGCTGACGAAGGTTGTTCCCAGCGGAACCTGATCGCGAACGACCACGCCGGTTGCACCGTTCGGCCCGGCATTGGTCAGCGTGATGGTGAAGGTGATGACATCGTTGACGTTCGGGTTGGCGTTATTAACCGTCTTGGCCAGCGCCAGATCGGCCTGCTGCGGCGTAATGGTCACGCTGGCTTGATCGTCCTCGGCAGGGTTGTTGTTGCCCGGCACGGAATCCGGATCGAACTGATTGCTGGCGTCCACCTGCGCGGTGTTGGTGAATGGGCCAACGCCGCTGACTGTCGCCGTGATTTGAATCAGCGTGGCCATCGCGCCCGCCGGAATCGTTCCCACGTTCCATACGCCCGTCACAGGGTTGTAGGTGCCCTGGCTGGGAATCGCATTGACGAAGTTCAAACCCGCAGGCAGCCGGTCCAGCACCACCACGTTGGTGGCGTTATTCGGTCCGGAATTGAAGACCGTCACCGTGAAAGAGATTTGATCGCCGACGTTCGGCGAAGTCGTGTTCGCGGTCTTTGTCAGGTTCAGGTCGGCCACGCCCTGCTGCGTGCTGACGCTGGCCTGATCGTCTTCGTTCGGATCGTTATTGTTCGGCGTGGAATCTGGATCAGGTTGATCCGCACTGATGACCTGCGCGGTGTTGGTGACCGCGCCGGGAATGTTGACAGTCACGACGATTTGTAACGTCGCGGTGATGTTGGGCCCAATGCTGCCGACGTTCCAGACGCCGGTGTTTTGGTCATAAGTTCCCCGGCTGGGCGTGGCGCTGACAAAAGTCGTCCCGGCGGGAACCTGATCGCGAATCTGCACGCCGGTTGCGGTGCTCGGCCCGGCGTTGGTCAGCGTGATGGTGAAGGTGATGTTTTGCCCGACATTCGGCTGCGGATTACTCAGCGATTTAGCCAGAGACAAATCGGCCTGTTGGCCAGTGATGGTGACGCTGGCTTGATCGTTTTCCGCCGGGTTGTGGTTGTTCGGCGTTGAATTCGGATCGAACTGATCGCTGGCCGCGACTTCGGCGGTATTGGTGATTGCCTGGGCTAGCGTGACCGTCGCGACGATTTGCAGCGTGCGGCTTGCACCCGCCGGAACCGAACCGATCGTCCACAGGCCATTGACCGAATTGTAATTGCCCTGGCTTGGATTCGCGCTGACGAACGTCAGGCCGGAAGGCAGCAGATCGCTGACCGCCACGTCGGTCGCCGTATTCGGCCCGGCGTTCGAGATGGTGATCGTAAAAGTGATGTTCGAGCCGACGTTCGGCGCACCGTTGCTGGTGTTTTTGGTCAGGCTCAGATCGGCGACCCCTTGTTGTGTGGAAGCACTGGCATGATCGTCTTCGCCGTTGTTCAAACCGTTGCCGGGAACCGAATCGGGATCGAACTGATCCACGGCGATGACTTCGGCATTGTTCGTCAGCGCGTTGGCCGTGTTGACCGTCACGGTGATTTGCAATGTCGCCGTGCCGCCAGCGGCCAAACCGGTCAACGTCCAAATGCCAGTTGCCGGGTTGTACACGCCCTGGCTTGGATTCGCGCTGACGAGGGTCGTGCCCAGCGGAACCTGATCGCGCACCTGAATGTTGGTTGCGCCATTCGGCCCGGTGTTGTTCAGCGTGACGGTGAAAGTAATCTGGTCGCCGATGTTCGGTTGTTGATTGTTGACCGTTTTCGCCAGCGACAGGTCGGCCTGCTGCGGCGTGATGACCACGCTGGATTGATCATTTTCCGCCGGGTTGTTGTTGTTCGGCGTGGAGTTCGGATCGAACTGATCGCTGCTGGCAACCTGCGCCGTGTTGGTGAACGGGCCGGGGCCTGTGACCACCGCCGTCAATTGAATCATCGTGGCGGTCGCGCCGGAGGGCAGGGAACCGATGTTCCAGATTCCGGTCACCGGGTTGTAGGTTCCCTGACCGGGAATGGCGTTGATGAATATCAAACCGGGCGGCAGCAAATCCAGCACTGTGACGTTGTTGGCCGTGTTCGGCCCGGCGTTGAACAACGTCAGCGTGAAGGAAACCTGTCCGCCGACATTCGGGGAAGTCGTGTTCGCCGCTTTCGTCAGAATCAGATCGGCCACGCCTTGCTGCGTCGAAACGCTGGCCTGATCGTCTTCGTTGCCGTCGTTGTTGTCGGGCGTCGAATCGGGATCGGGTTGATCGGCGGCAATCACTTCCGCCGTGTTGGTCACCGCGCCGGGAATATTGACCGTGACGGTCACCTGCAACGTCGCGCTGATCCCCGCCATGACCGAACCGACATCCCAAATTCCAGTGTTTTGATCGTAAGTGCCCCGGCTTGGATTGGCGCTAACGAAAGTTGTTCCGGCGGGAATCTGATCACGAATCTGAACGCCGGTTGCCGTGCTCGGCCCGTTGTTGCTGAGCGTGACGGTAAACGTAATGTTTTGCCCGACATTCGGCTGCGGATTGCTGACCGATTTGGCCAGCGATAAATCAGCCTGTTGGCCGGTGATGGCAGTGCTGGCTTGATCGTTTTCGCCCGCCACGCCGTTGTTCGGAGTGGAATTCGGATCGAACTGATCGCTGGCGGAAACTTCCGCCGTGTTGGCAATCGCGCCGGGTTGCGTGACGGTCGCGGTGATTTGCAGGGTGCGGCTCGTGCCGGAAGGAATCGAGCCAATTGTCCAGACGCCGTTGATTGAATTGTACGAACCCTGGCTCGGATTCGCGCTGACGAAGGTCAGTCCGCTAGCCAATTGATCCGTCACGGCAACATTGGTTGCGGTGTTCGGCCCGGCATTGGAAACGGTAATAGTGAACGTCACGTTTGCGCCAACGTTCGGCGCGGCGTTGCTGGCCGTTTTGGTCAGGCTCAGGTCGGCAGTGCCTTGTTGCGTGGTGATGCTGGCCGTGTCGTCTTCGCCATTGTTCAGGCCATTGCCGGGAACCGAATCGGGATCGAACTGATCCACGGCGAGGACTTCGGCGCTGTTGGTGATGGCTTGCGCGATGTTGACGGTGACGGTGACTTGCAGCACCGCCGTTCCGCCCGAAGCCAGCCCCGGAACTGTCCAGATGCCGGTTGCCGAATTGTAGCTCCCTTGCGTCGGCGCGGCGCTGACGAAGGTCGTGCCCAGTGGAACCTGATCGCGCACCTGAATGTTGGTCGCGCCGTTCGGGCCGCTGTTGGTCAGCGTGATGGTGAACGTGATGTTCTGTCCAATGTTCGGTTGCGGGTTGCTGACCGATTTGGCCAGCGCCAGATCGGCCTGCTGCGGTGTGATCGCGACCGTGTCCTGGTCGTTTTCCGCCGGGTTGTTGTTATTCGGCGTGGAGTTCGGATCGAACTGATCGCTGTGCGAAACCTGGGCGGTGTTCGAGTACGGCCCAGGTCCACTGACCAGCGCAGTCAGTTGCAGCGCGACGCTGCCGCCCGCCGGAATCGAACCGATGGTCCAGATGCCGGTCGCGCTGTTGTACAAACCTTGTCCCGGCGTTGCGCTCAGGAAATTCAATCCCGGCGAAAGCTGTTCGCTGACGGCGACATTGGTGGCGGTGTTCGGCCCCGCGTTCGTCACGGTCACAGTGAAGGTGATTTGATCGCCGACATTCGGCGCAGTGGTGCTGGCCGTTTTGTTCAAGCTCAAATCCGCGATGCCCTGCTGCGTGCTGACGCTGGCCTGATCGTCTTCGTTGGGATCGTTGTTGTTCGGCGTGGAATCGGGATCGGGTTGATCCGCCGCGATGACCTGCGCGGTGTTGGTGATCGCGGCAGCGGTATTGACCGTCACCGTAATCTGCAACGTGGCGCTGATCCCTGCGCTGATCGAACCGACATTCCAAACGCCGGTAGTCTGATCGTAGGTGCCTCGGCTGGGATTGGCGCTGACGAAACTCGTTCCGGCGGGAATCTGATCGCGCACCTGCACACCTGTGGCATCGCTGGGGCCGTTGTTGCTCAGCGTGATGGTGAAGGTGATGTTTTGTCCGATGTTCGGCTGCGGATTGCTGACCGATTTGGCCATCGAAAGATCGGCTTGCTGCCCGGTGATGGTCGCGCTGGCCTGATCGTTTTCCGCCGGATTGTTATTGTTCGGCGTGGAGTTCGGATCGAACTGATCGCTGGCGGAAACTTCCGCCGTATTCGAGATCGCGCCGGGCTGTGTGACCGTCGCAACGATCACCAGCGTACGGCTTTGGCCGGAGGGCATCGAGCCGACCGTCCAGACGCCGTTGATGGAATTGTACGAACCCTGCACTGGCGTCGCACTGACCAGCGTCAGCCCCGCCGCCAGTTGATCCGTGACCGCGACATTGGTCGCCGTGTTCGGCCCGGCGTTCGTTATCGTGATCGTGTAGCTGACATTCGCGCCGACGTTCGGCGCGGCGTTGTTGACGATCTTGGCCAGGCTCAGATCCGCCACGCCGCGTTGCGTGGATGAAGTCGCCTGATCGTCTTCGCCATTGCCCGTGCCGTTGCCGGGCGTGGAATCGGGATCGAACTGATCCACGGCGATGACTTCCGCCGTGTTGCTGATGGCGTTGGCCGTGTTGACGGTAACGGTGATTTGTAACGTCACGGTTCCGCCGCCTGCCAGTCCGGAAATTGTCCAAAGTCCCGTTGCCGGGTTGTACACGCCCTGGCTTGGATTCGCGCTGACGAAAGTCGTTCCGAGCGGCACTTGATCGCGCACCAGAATATTGGTCGCTGCGTTCGGCCCGGCGTTGGTCAGCGTCAGAGTGAAGATGATGTTTTCGCCGATGTTCGGCTGCTGGTTGTTGACCGTCTTGGCCAGCGCCAGATCGGCCTGTTGCGGCGTGATGACCACGCTGGCCTGGTCGTTTTCCGCCGGGTTGTTGTTGTTCGGCACGGAGTTCGGGTCGAACTGATCACTGTGGGAAACCTGCGCAGTATTGGTGAAGGGGCCAACGCCGCTGACCGTCGCCGTGATTTGAATCAGCGAAGCCGTTGTGCCTGCGGGCAGGGAACCGATGTTCCAGATGCCGCTGATCGGATCATAAGTTCCCTGACTGGGAATCGCGTTGACGAAGGCCAGCCCGCCGGGCAGTTGATCCAGCACCTGCACATTGGTCGCGGTGTTCGGTCCGCCGTTGAAAACCGACACGGTAAACGAAATGTTGTCGCCTACGTTTGGCGAAGTCGTGCTGGCGACTTTGGTCAGGCTCAGATCGGCAACGCCCTGCTGTGTGCTGACGCTGGTCTGGTCGTCTTCGTTCGGGTCGTTGTTGTCGGGCGTGGAATCCGGGTCGGGCTGATCGGCGGCGGTGATCTGCGCCGTGTTGGTGACCGCGCCCGCGATGTTGACCGTAACCACAAGCTGCAAGGTCGCGTTGATGTCCGGCCCGATGCTACCTACGTTCCAGATGCCCGTATTTTGATCGTACGTTCCACGGCTGGGCGTGGCGCTGACGAAAGTCGTTCCGGCGGGAACCTGATCACGCACCTGCACGCCCGTGGCCGTGCTCGGCCCGTCGTTGCTGACCGTAATCGTGAACGTGATGTTTTGGCCAATGTTTGGCTGCGGATTGCTGACCGCTTTGGCCAATGACAAATCCGCCTGCTGCCCTGTGACCGTTGTGCTGGCCTGATCGTTTTCGCCTGCGACGCCGTTGTTCGGCGTGGAATTCGGATCAACCTGATCGCTGGCCGTGACTTCCGCCGTGTTGGCGATTGCGCCGGGCTGCGTCACCGTCGCGACGATTTGCAAGGTGCGGCTTTGGCCGCTGGGAATGGAACCAATGGTCCAGACGCCGTTGGTCGAATTGTACGAACCCTGACCGGGATTGGCGCTGACAAAGGTCAGGCCAAATGGCAGTTGATCGGTCACCGCGACGTTGGTTGCAGTGTTCGGCCCCGCGTTCGAGATGGTGATGGTGAAAGTGACATTCGCGCCGACGTTCGGCGTGCCGCTGCTGGCGGTTTTGGTCAGGCTCAAATCCGACGTGCCCTGCTGCGTGGTCGCGCTGACCTGATCGTCTTCGCCGTTGCCGATGCCGTTGCCGGGCGTGGAATCGGGGTCGAACTGATCCGCCACGATCACTTCCGCCGTGTTGGTGACGGCGCTGGCTTTGTTGACAGTCAGCGTCACCTGCAACGTCGCGGTTCCGCCCGAAGCCAGACCGCTGAGCGTCCAGATGCCCGTCGCTGAGCTATACGCGCCCAAACTCGGAACCGCGCTGACGAACGTCGTGCCCAGCGGAATCGCATCGCGCACTTGAATGCCCGTGGCCGCGCTCGGCCCGTGGTTGGTCAGCGTGACGGTGAAGGTGATCTGATCGCCGATGTTCGGCTGCGAATTGCTGACCGTTTTGGCCAGCGACAGGTCAGCTTGTTGCGGCGTGATGGAAACGCTGGCTTGATCGTTTTCCGCCGGGTTGTTGTTATTCGGCGTGGAGTTCGGATCGGCTTGATCGCTGTCGGAAACCTGCGCGGTATTGGTCAGGGCGTGCGGACTGGTCACCAACGCCGTCAGTTGCAGGGTGACGCTGGTTCCGGCGGGAATCGAGCCAATCGTCCAAAGGCCGGTCGCCGAATTGTATTGTCCTTGTCCGGGCGTCGCGCTGACGAAGCTCAAGCCGGAGGAAAGCTGTTCGTTGACGGCGACGTTGGTCGCGGTGTTGGGTCCGGCGTTTGTCACCGTCACGGTGAAAGTGATTTGCTCGCCGACGTTCGGCGCGGTGGTGCTGGCGGTTTTGGTCAGGCTCAGATCGGCGATGCCTTGCTGCGTAATGACCGTTGCCTGATCGTCTTCCGCCGGAATGTTGTTGTTCGGCGTGGAATCTGGATCAGGCTGATCGGCGGCGATGACTTGCGCGATGTTGGTAATTGCCGCCGCCGTGTTGACGGTCACCGTCACCTGCAAGGTCGCGCTGATGCCAGACATGATCGAACCGACATTCCACAGCCCAGTGTTTTGATCGTAAGTTCCCCGGCTGGGCGTGGAGCTGACAAACGTCGTTCCGGCGGGAACCTGATCGAGCACCTGCACGCCCGTTGCCGCGCTTGGTCCGGCGTTCGAGAGCGTGATGGTGAAGGTGATGTTTTGTCCGATGTTCGGCTGCGAATTGCTGACGGATTTCGCCATCGAAAGGTCGGCTTGTTGGCCGGTCACTGTGGTGCTGGCCTGATCGTTTTCGCCCGGCGCGCCGTTGTTCGGCGTGGAATTCGGGTCGGTCTGGTCGCTGGCGGAAACCTGTGCCGTGTTGCCAATGGCCCCGGCTTGCGTAACGGTCGCGACAATTTGCAGTGTGCGGCTTTGTCCCGAAGGAATTGCGCCGATTGTCCAGACGCCGTTGATTGAATTGTACGAACCCTGGCTCGGATTGGCGCTGACGAAGGTTAATCCGGCGGCCAACTGATCGGTGACCGCAACGTTGGTGGCGGTGTTCGGCCCGGCGTTCGAGACGGTGATCGTGTACGTCACGTTCGCGCCGACATTGGGCGCGGGATTGTTGACGGTTTTGGTCAAACTCAAATCGGCTGCGCCCTGTTGCGTGGTGACGGTGGCCTGATCGTCTTCTCCGTTGCCGACGCCGTTGCTGGGCGTGGAATCGGGATCGAACTGATCAACCGCGATAATTTCCGCCGAATTCGTGATGGCGCTGGCGGTGTTGACCGTGACGGTCACTTGCAGCACGGCGGTTCCGCCTCCAGCCAGACCGCTGATTGTCCAGACGCCCGTGATTGGATCGTAACTGCCGGGCGTGGCATTGGCGCTGACGAACGTGGTTCCGGCGGGAACCTGATCGCGCACTTGAATATGCGTTGCCGCATTCGGCCCGCTGTTGGTCAGCGTGACGGTGAAGGTGATGTTCTGGCCAATGTTCGGCTGCGAATTGCTGACCGATTTGGCCAATGCCAGATCGGCCTGCTGCGGCGTGATGACCACGCTGGCTTGATCGTTTTCCGCCGGATTGTTGTTGTTCGGCGTGGAGTTCGGATCGGACTGATCGCTGCGCGAAACCTGCGCCGTGTTGGTGAACGGGCCGACGTTGCCGACCGTCGCCGTGATTTGAATCAGTGTCGCCGTCGCGCCTGCGGGTAATGTGCCGATGTCCCAGATTCCCGTGACCGGATCGTACGTTCCCTGGCTGGGCGCGGCGTTGACGAAGTTTAAACCGGCGGGAAGTTTGTCCAGCACCTGAACATTGGTTGCCGAATTCGGCCCGCCGTTGAAGACGCTGACGGTGAACGAGACGTTTTCGCCGACGTTGGGCGAAGTCGTGTTGGCTGTTTTGGTCAGACTCAAATCAGCCACGCCTTGCTGCGTTGTTACCGAAGCTTGATCGTCTTCCGCCGGATTGTTGTTGTTCGGCGTCGAATCGGGATCGGGTTGATCGGCGGCGATGATTTGCGCTGTATTTGAGATTGCGGCGGCGGTGTTGACGGTCACGGTCAGTTGCAGCGTGGCGCTGATGCCCGCATTGATGCTGCCGACATTCCAAAGCCCTGTCGCTTGATTGTACGTCCCTCGGCTGGGAACCGCGCTGACGAAAGTCGTCCCGGCGGGAACTGCTTCCGTCACTTGCACGCCTGTGGCCACACCTGGCCCGTTGTTGCTGAGCGTGACGGTGTAGGTGATGTTTTGTCCGATGTTCGGCTGCGAATTGCTGACGGATTTGCCCAGCGACAAATCGGCTTGCTGTCCGGTGACGATTGTGGTGGCTTGATCGTTTTCCCCTGGCACGCCGTTGTTCGGCGTGGAATTCGGATCGGGCTGATCGCTGTCTGAAACCTCCGCCGTATTGCTGATCGCTCCGGCCTGCGTGACGGTGGCGACGATTTGCAATGTGCGGCTTTGGCCGCTGGGAATCGAGCCAATCGTCCAGACGCCGTTTGTGGGGTTGTATGAACCTTGACTGGGCGTGGCGCTGACGAAGCTCAAGCCCGCGGCGAGTTGATCTGTGACCGCGACGTTGGTGGCGGTGTTCGGCCCGGCGTTCGAGATGATGACCGTGAAGGTGACATTCGCGCCGACGTTTGGCGCGGGGATGTTGGCGGCCTTGGTCAGGCTTAGATCGGCGATGCCTTGTTGCGTCGAAACGGTGGTTTGATCGTCTTCGCCATTGCCGACGCCGTTGTTTGGCGTGGAATCCGGATCGAATTGGTCGCTGGCCGTAATCTCGGCGGTGTTGATGATCGTTGTTGGGACGTTGACCAGCACGGTGATTTGCAGCATTGCCGTTCCGCCGTTGGCGATGCCGCCGACTGTCCACAATCCCGTCACCTGGTTGTAGCTTCCCTGGCTTGGCGTGGCGCTGACGAAGCTGACGCCTGCGGGCAGCAGGTCTTTGACCACGACGCCGGTCGCGGTGTTCGGTCCGTCGTTGTTGACGGTCAGCGTGTAGACAATCTGCTGGCCGACGCTGGGCTGTGAATTGCTGACCGATTTGGCCAACGACAAATCCGCGCGCTGCGGTGTGATGGAAACGCTGGCCTGATCGTTTTCCGCCGGGTTGTTGTTGTTCGGCGTGGAGTTCGGGTCGAGCTGGTCGCTATCGGAAACCTGCGCCGTGTTGGTGAACGGCTGCGGCCCCAGGATGGTTCCGGTGATGACCAGCGTGGCCGATGCGCCGTTGGCCAGCGTTCCGACCGTCCATTCGCCAGTTGCAGGATTGTAAAGCCCCTGACTGGCCAGGGCGCTGATGAAGCTGAGATTGGCGTCGAGCGAGTCGGTGACGACAACATTCGTTGCCGTGTTCGGCCCGGAATTCGTCACCGTCACGGTGAAGCTGATGTTGCCGCTGACGTTGGGCGCCAGCGTGCTGGCCGTCTTTTGCACGCTCAGGTCGGCGATGCCCTGCTGCGTGGTGACGCTGGCTTGATCGTCTTCGCCGTTAAACAGGCCGTTGCCGGGCATCGAATCCGGGTCGGGCTGGTCGCTGGCAATCACCTGCGCGGAATTGGTAATGGCCGTTGGCGCAATGACGGTGGCGACGATTTGCAGCGTGGCATTGGTATTGGCGTTGACAGAGCCGACATTCCAAACGCCGGTCGTCTGATTGTATGTCCCCCGGCTCGGAGTGGCGCTGACAAAAGTGACTTCGGCGGGCAATTGATCCAGCACCTGCACACCCGTGGCCGTGCTTGGGCCGGAATTGCTCAGCGTGAGCGTGTAGGTGATGTTCGCGCCGACATTCGGCGTGGACTGGTTGACGGTTTTGGCCAGTGACAGATCGGCTTGCTGCCCCGTAATGGTGACGCTGGCCTGATCGTTTTCTGCCGCATTGTTGTTGTTCGGCGTGGAATTCGGATCGAATTGATCGCTGGCTGACACCTGTGCGGTGTTGGTGACGGCGGCGGTTTGCGTGGCGGTGGCGACAATTTGCAATGTGCGGCTGGCGCTGGCCGGAATCGAACCGACCATCCATGCGCCGGTCGCGGAATTATAGGTTCCCTGGCTGGGCGTGGCGCTGACGAAAGTCAATCCAATGGGCAGCGGATCGCTGACAGCAACGTTGGTCGCGGTATCCGGTCCGACATTGGTTATGGTGATGGTGAATGTCGTGTTGCTGCCCACGTTTGGCGTCGTCGTGCTGGCGGTTTTGGTCACGCGCAAATCCGCTGTGTTTTGCGGCGTGGTAATGCTGGCCTGATCGTCTTCGCCATTGCCGAAACCGTTGCCGGGCGTGGAATCCGGGTCGGGCTGGTTGCTGGCCGTCACTTGCGCGCTGTTGCTCAGCGGGCCGAAGGAATTGATCGTCGCCACGATTTGCAAAATCACGCTGCCGCCGCTGGCGACGGAACCGACCGTCCACACCCCCGTGCCCGGTGTGAAAGTCCCCTGACTGGTGCTGGCGCTGACGAAGCTGACTCCGGCGGGTAATTGATCCTGCACCACAACGCCTGTGGCTTGCTGCGGCCCGGCATTGCTCAACGTCACGGTGTACGTGACGTTCGTGCCGATGCTGGGATTGGGATTGCTGACGGTTTTCGACAGCGACAAATCGGCGTACGGGCTATTGATGGTGAAATCCACCTGATTGCTGGTTTGGGTCAGTGTTTGTCCCAGCGTAGCGGCTACGGCGGTCAGAGTTGCCAGATTACTGAAGACATTGTTGACGGGCGCATTCGCGTTGAGTTGCACGCGGAACTTCAGCGTGGTGGTCGCGGCGGGCGCAAGCGTGCCGCCAGCCGAAGCCGTCGCGCCGGTTCCCAATCGAAAGACCAGGCGATTGTTGCCGGAATCGAATTCGGCCTGATCGTCGCCGCTGGCGTCCGTTTTGGTTCCGGCGTTCGCGCCGCTGGTAATGCTCATGCTGCCGGGAACATATGTCGTGTTCGTCGGGATCACGTCGTTCAGCACGACGGTATTGGCTCCGTCCTGCCCGGAGTTACTTACCGTCAGCGTGTATTCAATGATGTCGCCGGGGAAGTTTTCGCCCGTGCTGCGCGTCAGATTGGTTCCGCCTTTGACCGTGTTCAGATTGGGCGCATACAGCTCCGTGGCAAAAGTCACGACGGCGGGGAAGTAGGTTTCGTTGCTGGTGGTCAGGCTGATCGTCGCGCTGGTGGCGTTGTTGGCCAGAATGCCGCTGGCATCGAACACATCAATGTCGAAGCCCAGATTGTTGACGTAATCCGGCGTTTTGGCCGTAATGCGCGTTCCCAGCCGCGAAGTTGTGCTGTTGAAAAAATTGGTCGAAGGATTCAGGGAATTTGTGATGTTCGTGCTGTTCAGCCTGAGCGTGTCGCCAGTGAACCCGAGATCGCCTTCGTAACCGACCGTGCCGAGCCGTGTGTTGACGGTACCGCTGGGCGGCGTCAGGAATCCGCTGACCGAAAAACTGACGTTCGCGGCGCTGGTGCTGACAATGGCCAGACCGTCAAATACCGTCAGGTTACGCGGCGGTTGCGTGGCATCCGCGTAAACCACCACCAGCGACCAGCCCGAATAGCGATCCGCGCCGGTTCCCGCCTGCACATTGCCAATCGTGTAAATGCCGTTGCCCGCCGCCTGCACCAGACTGGTAACATTGGCAAAAGCGTGATAGCGCGTGCCGCTGATGCCGATCTGCGTGCCAGTCAAGGTTGCGTAGCTGCTGGCCACCGGCGACAGAAATGATACCTGCGTCCGCAATGCCGCGTTCGGCGCTGCCGAACCGCTCGAACCCGCGCTGGTGTCCGCACCCCAGTACAACCCCGCGAAAAGCACGCTTGCTCCCGAAGGCAACGCCAGCGTCGCCCGGCTGGAATTGAAGGTCGTCGCATTCCCGTCCACATCCACGTGGATCATGGTGAAATCATTATTGTTCAGCGTCGTGCCTGTCCCTGCCTGCGCCGCCGTGCAGGTTGCGCCTGCCGGACAGGTCATCAGCGTGTTGCCAATGGCTGCAATGTCACCTTTGGCGTTCGTCGTGTAGCGGGACGTAAACGGCGTGATAACCTGCGCCAGTGCAGTTGAACTGGCCAATCCCAGGATCGAAAGAAAAAGGGCCAGGTTGATCAGCCGCTGGCACAACCTCTGATGCCGTTCAGTCATTCCTGGCCCCGTTCGATTGAATTGGGCTTTCGCCTGGACGAAGCGGTGAAGACGGCGCTCGATCTGGTTTTTCTTCTGAAAGAGGCTTGTATGTAGTGTGCTGCGAGACATGCTTTTCTTCTCCGGGCAGGATTATCCGTGGTCTGTGACGCACAGTGATACGAAGTAGAAGGCGAAAAGACTTCTGACCTTGCCTGTCTAAGACGCTAAGTTATTGGATGAGCGTTCTTCTGCTCAATGGGGTTGAAAGACTTGATTGTTATCGGCGAAATGAAACCTGTTATGTCTGGGATCGTGCGCCATAATGTCTGGGAAAGCCTTTAATGCAATTGCCACCGTCACCTATGACTAAATCATTTCTGACAGCATACGGTATCGCTGCCAGTCTCAAACTTCCTGGGGAATGACAGAAAGTTTGAATACCCCCAGATGAAAGGCTTTTGGAGAGAAATAATGCAATCAAAAAAACGAAAAACACCAACAGCGAAGATTGGGATGACTAATTTTTTCGATTTGCTTTTTGAAAGTTTGGAGAACCGATGCCATCGGGCCGGAGTATAGATGAGGGTACTTTTTCGCACAAGTATTTGACTGGATTTTTACACTTTGGAAGCTTCAGTCAGTGTGAACTGATCTTGAGAAGAACTTATGGTGCCAGTCAAAGCCAGACTTTCTCAATCGCGCTTTGACACAACGCAAACTGCTTTCTATCATCCCGGCTTCTTTACGATCCGTACACAATCCGCAAACAAACAGGAGACATCTGCATGAGTGTTTATGACAGCAAGGATTTAATGAGTTACAACGCCGTCGAGCGCGAGTTTGGCGTACCCGTGACCACGCTGGAAATGGCCGTGGCGAATGGTTCGCTGCGCACGATTGATCAGGATGGCGCGAAATGGCTACTCCGCCAGAATATCGAACAGTTCGTCAAACGGACGGTCAAACGAGGCGCGGGCAACAAAGTCGTGACCCGCATTTACAGGTAAGCTGGCGGCAACCCTGACGCGCAAAGGCCATGAACAGAGCGGCATTCAAGAAAATGCTGGTTTCGATTCGGCAGGCCAACGAAGTGGCCTGTTTGATCCATTACGCCCGCATCTTCACGAAACATTACCCGGAAGATTATTACGGCTGGGCGGTGCTCGGCGATGGACTGACCGATTTTGCCAGCTACCGGGAGGCGGATGCCGCACTGAAACGAGCGTTGCGGCTGGCGCCTGAATATCGCGTCGGAGCCGTTTGCGCCCTGGTCGGCCATCTGCACCGTGAAAAAGGCGACCACGTTCGCGCCGAAAAATGGTATCGCCGCGCCATCAAGGAAGACGGCCCAAATACGCTGAATCTGGTGATTCTGGGCGGCTGTCTGGCCAAGCAGGGAAAGTTCCAGGAAGCCAAACAATGCCATCGCAAGGCGATCAAGCTGGCCAGCGACCCGGTTGACGAAGCATTTTTCAACCTGGGACTCGTCTTGCGGGCAGAAGGGCGTTTACAGCAGGCGGCGGATAATTTTCGGAAATCGCTGGAAATTGATCCGAATTATCCTCCCGCCAAAAGAGCGCTGAAGGACGTTGAGAAAGTTCTGGCGTTGAAGAAAAAGAAAAAGTCATGAACCTGAAACCGCGCGTTTCCCGCAAAGCATCCAGTTTCACCGAATCCGTGATTCGCGAAATGACACGGCAGGCGACGCTGCACGGCGCAATCAACCTGTCGCAGGGCTTCCCGGATTTTCCCGCACCCGCCGACATCAAACGCGCCGCCTGCGACGCCATCGAAGCCGACATCAATCAATACGCCGTCACCTGGGGCGCGAAACGCTTCCGCGACGCCATCGCCGCCAAGACCAAATGGCATCTGGGGCTGGACATTGATCCCGACCGCGAAATCGTCGTCACCTGCGGTTCGACCGAAGCGATGATCGCCACGATGCTGGCCGTGATGAACGCGGGCGACGAAGTCATCGTCTTCGAGCCGTATTACGAAAACTACGGTCCGGATGCGATTTTGTCGGATTCGGTGATGCGCTACGTCACACTGCACGCGCCGGATGAGACGGATTCGACCTGGCATTTCGACCGCGACGAACTGCGCGCCGCCTTCAACGAACGCACCAAAGCCATCATCATCACCACGCCGCACAATCCCACAGGCAAGGTCTTCACGCGCGATGAACTGCGTTTCATCGCCGACCTGTGCATCGAATTCGACGCGCTGGCGCTGACCGACGAAATTTACGAACACATCTGGTACCCGGACGCGGCCAGAGGAATCGAGCACGTGGCGATGGCCACGCTCGACGGCATGCGCGACCGCACGGTGACGATCAACAGTTTGTCGAAGACCTATTCAGTGACCGGCTGGCGCGTCGGCTACGCGATTGCCTCGCCGGATTTGATCAACGGCATCCGCCAGGTTCACGACTTTTTGACCGTTGGAGCCGCCGCGCCTTTGCAGGAAGCCGGCGTGTACGCGATGGGTCTGCCACGAGAGTACTACGACCATTTGCAAACCGAATATCAGCGGCGGCGGGATTTTCTGCTCGGCGTGCTGGAAGAGACGGGGTTCAAATGCTACCGGCCCGATGGTGCGTATTACATCATCACGGACATTTCCGCGTTCGGCTTTGAAGACGACGTGAAGTTCACGCAACACCTGATCAAGGACATCGGCGTGGCGGTCGTGCCCGGCAGCAGTTTTTATCGCAAGTCGAACCTCGGCGCCCAGCAAGTCCGGTTCTGTTACTGCAAGAAAGACGAAACGCTGGCGGCGGCGGCGGAGCGATTGCAGAAGCTGAGATAGAAAGCAGGCTGCTCGGATCGCCGCAATGAAGCAAAGAATTCCTTTTCCGGCGTATTTCCCCAGGCTTCTCACTTTGTGATCGGTTGCGTCGCGCTCACTGGCAGCATTGGCGACATTTCGACGAGGGGTGTTGATATTCAGCCAACCGACCAAAGCCACCGAGGGATGTAAAACTCCGATGGCTTTGCCTGAATACGGATCATCGAATAATGCTGCTCGCGAAGGAAGAGCAAAGCGTGATTGGCAGTCGCGGTGTCAGGTTTCCGGTTGTGGGAATGCGCCCGCTGTTAGGGCTTGAGTCCCTCGCAGGAGAATGTCGCGCGCGAAGTAAAGATTTCTTTCATCAACGCTTCCTGATTCGGGGGCGAGGCACCGCCGGGAGAGCCGAACCATCGCTGGATTGCCCAGGCGAAATCCTCTCCAGGCGCACTGCCTGGGAAAGTATTCTGTATCCTCTGACCCAATTTGTATCGTTGGTCAATGGCGTGACCGAATTCATGGATGACCTGGTCGTATGTTCTCAACGTATAGTCGGCCTTGTCTGGATAATCCTCGTTGACAGTCCTGACGCCTGCTTTGCAGATCATCTGTTCCTCAATCCAAAGGAGATTGTAATTGGCTCCTCCACGCACCAGGTTTCTACTGTTGGAACCCATTCCATTCTGCCCAAAAGTTTGTAGTTCCTTGATCGTATCCAACTGACTTCCAGGTTCCCCGTTTGTCATATAAACCAGGAAGCCGTCAAATGTGCCCCGCGGGTACGTCGGTTTAAATCGCTTGGTGAGTTCAGTATAGACATTGGCTACGGCATTCATTGCCGAGTCACCTACTAATTTCGTTCCCCTGATCGTAATTTTGGGATCTGGAATCTCGATACACTTCGACCACACCGCGTCTGCCTGACAGGGTTTTACATTCGCTTTCACAATCACACTGGTGACTGGGCTGATGTTCCCGTCGCTGGCCCACAGAATCTCGCCCGTGGCGGAAACCAACTGAAGCGCCCCGCCAAACGTGAGGTTCAGCTTCGCGTTGGCGTCGGGATTTCCCGTAGATGTCCAAATCGCTTTTCCTTTCGCGTCATAGACTGCGAGCCTGCCTTCCGGTGTAACTTCGACGCGAGCCGACTGGGAGAAACTGCTTGAGACCTGATTCAGCCCCCAAACAAATCCGTCACCTCTAGTAGTGGCGACCACCACATTGCCGTCATCCGCAAAAACGAGAAAGTGATTGCCTGATGGAGAAGTGTATTTCATGCCTCGCTTCAGGCTGGTTCCGGCAGCGATGGGAAAGTTCGTCGCCACATTGCCGGATGGCGCTGGCGGCGCTGGACTGCCCGCAGGTCGCGCCGCTGCACGATTAGCTGGTGCGCTGACGGTCGTCACGGGCTTGGAAGAATTGACCACGATTTCCTGAAGCAGTTTGTTGGTGCCGACTTCACGAACGCGGAAAACATGCCCGTTGCCTGAGAGGCCTGCAAAGGTCTCGTCCGGTGCAACCTGCTGATCCAACTTTTCTTCTTTGCATTCGAAGTCAACCCAATTAACGGTCATCGGCTTGCCCGTTTTATTGATAACCTTGATTTCGACTTCTTTGTCATCCACGTGTTTAGAGCAGGCATTCTGCGCTGAGGCGGTAAAAGTTGCGGCCAGCATCAGCCCTGACAACAGCATTAGTGACGTTAATGACGTTAGCTTTTTCATTGATTTACTCCTTCCAGGAAAGGTTTCAAACAAAAAGCGCCTACCTGAAGCGATAGGCGCTTTTATGCGGTTTCATGACCGGTGAAGTCGCGGTTATTCCAAAAACTACTTGGCTACAAACGAAAGGCACCCTTTACCCTGAACAGTGAAAGTTACGTCCGTGCCTCCTCCTTGTGCAGGCTGCGTTTGAATGGTGACCTTATCTTCCGCTTTCCAGGGTTTTAGATTTGTGCAAACGCCAGTAACTTTGGTGCTTCTGCCGGCTCGCTTGTTATTGATTTGATCCTGAACTGCGGGGGTATCGGCAGCATAGTAAATGTACATGATCTTTCTGGGCTGTCTTACTTCAATTCGTGAGTATTGCGACCCTTTCGGCATTCCACGCTCTCCATTGCTTGTCACGATTGAGGCCACGACTTGATCGCCCGAGCGCGCGCTAAACTCAGTAGTTTTAGGGACATTGTCGTCGTTGACGGCTAAAACCCTGCCATTCCCTTTATTTTGAGCCGAAACGCTACCGGTTACGGCAATCATCAAACCGAATATCATCGTTAAAAACATGAACTTTTTCATTTTCTGAGCCTCCGAAATTGTGAGTTGGTTGTGAGTCTGCCTTACACCCAAGCCTGAGCGAGGCAAACTGCCTGCTGACAGGGAGCAACTCCATCAGCGCAACAAGCCAAGGGGGAACTTGTCACGTTCATATTGAGGAATTAAGCTTTTGCCGAATGCGAACGGAATGAATTTAACCGCTTCCCACTTCCTCTGAACCAGCGCGGATGGTTCTACGGCGTTTCGTCGGTAGAGTCTGGAATCATGCTGGATATTTATCGGATATTTGCCGGATTTTTTTGGGATTTTGACAAGGCGGCGGCATTGGTTGATGCTAGCAAGCTTTTTACGAACGAAGGTTCAGCTTAACCGTCTGGATTTTTCGGATCTTTGTTGGATAGCGGCAACATTTAACCAACGGGAAGGAATTAGTTATGAACTCCCAGCCGATAGAAAAAGCAAGTGTTTATTGCTTTAGCATATTTCGGATGGAGGTGGCGGAGCGTCGTTTGTGGTGCGAGGATGTACTAATTTCGCTCACGCCCAAACAATTCGACCTGCTCGCGTATTTTGTCGAAAATGCGGGGCGCATCGCCAAAAAGAGCGATCTGCTCGATGCGGTTTGGGCTGACGCTTATATTGAGGAAGCGACGCTGGCGCGAAATGTCTCCTGGCTGAGAAGCAAGCTCGAAGAACACGCTGCTGGCGAGACGTTTATTGAAACCGTGCCGAAACTCGGCTATCGCTTTACCGCGAAATTGACGCGCGCTACCGCAGACCCAGCCGTCCTTGGCAGCGAAACCCAAACCGCTTTGGCAATACGCGGTGAGGAAACCATTCATTTTGACGATGCAGCGATTGCCGAACAGGAAGAAAAAGAAAGCCCTGAAGCAGGAGAAACGACAGAACTCCAAAAGCTACACGTGCCGTCGCGCCGTCGTCCCTTTGCTCTTTTTGCACTTCTCTTCATTGTGATTGCAGGCGTTGCAATCACTGGCAGCAGTTATCTTCGTTCTCGAAACACTCCTCAGACTGACACGCAAACTCCTGACACTGCCGCGCAGGCTGCCGCTTTGCGGGTAAACGCAACGATCACGATTAAAAACATTGCGGTTGATGCCACCGAACAGGCAATAGAGGCCGGAATCAGAGTTCTGCCAGGAGACACCATCATGGTTGGCGCCGAGGGGCTACATCAAACTGGTAATGGACAAACCTTTACAGTTGTAGGAGATAAGACGACGAAAGTCTCCGGCAATTATACTTTCCAAAAAGCTGATCCCTCGTCATTAGTCGGTTGGGTTGGCACAACTGAAGCCGATCAAACTGACTATTTTCAGGTCAGTAAAGGCAGTCCCATCACGGCTAATAAAAGCGGCTTTCTCTATTTTGCAGTCAATGACTGGCGGCATGAATACGCCAATAATCGCGGCGGTCTGCTTGTCGCCGTTACCTTAAATCGCACCTTTGAAATTTCTGCCGAGGAGAATGATGTACAGGCGGCCTGGGGAAATGGCCTGGTCATGCTTCATAAAGATGACACGCTTGCCGTTACTTCTGCCGGGACTGTTTCCTATTGGGCGGGCGGAGAGCTTTATGACCTGAATGGTTCAACCCATAAACTTGAGGGGCTGCTGGCGCCAGCGATTAACGCGCGTTCTTTCATTGGCAAAATTGGCAGTCGAAATCCATTCAAACTTGGGATGAACTACCCGCAACAAAGGGTAGCGGCGAACGGTTGGTTATTCATCAGTGTAAATGATCAAATCGCCAGACGCGGCGCTTTCAAAAATAACAGCGGCCATATTTCAGTTGGTATTGAGGTCGTGCGTTCACCAGAAGCTTTCACAAAACCAATATAAACTTGAAAGCCTGTTTTGAGGAAAAAACAAACCGCCATGTCGCAGGCTGGAAGCGACGCCTGCCTGTTAGTTTCGCTGCCGCACCGCTTCAAATAGAATTACCGCCGCCGCCGCCGCGACGTTCAATGATTCCACCGGTGCGCGCATCGGAATGCTGATTCGCGCATCACACTTTTCCAGCAACCCGCCTCGAACTCCGTTGGCCTCATTGCCCAGCACCAGCGCGGCTGGCTGCCGCCAGTCGAAATTGCTGTGGACGATTTCGCCGCCTCCCGCCGCCGCAACCACTTTCAATCCTGCCGCGCGAGCCTGCGCGAGGAACTCTTCCGGCATGACATCTGTTGCGATTGGCAAACGAAACGCTGATCCCATCGCGCTGCGCAGGGTTTTGGGTGCGAAGGCGTCCGCTGCACCTTTCAGCGCGATCACGCCACTGGCTCCGGCGGCTTCCGCAGTTCGCACAATCGTCCCGAAATTGCCGGGGTCTTGCACTCCGTCCAGACAAACAACCAATGCAGCTTCGTCTTTGAGGTTCAGGGCCTGTGCCAGCGTCGCCGCCGGACGCTCGGCGATCAAAATCAGCCCTTGCGAGTTGACCGTGTCACTGACCGTTGCCAGCAAAGATTCCGCAACCGCGAACGACGGGCAGCCCCGTTGTTCGATCTCTTTCTGGATGGTTCGCGCGCGTGCCGAAGGTTCAGCAGTGTGAAAACAGGCGGTCAGTGCCAGATTCGCTTGCAGGCATTCTTCCGCCAGGCGTTCGCCTTCGACGAAAATCAGGCCGGGGACGCGTCCATCGCGCACGCGCCGCGCGTGTTTCAAGCGTTCATTGGCGGGACTGGTGATGAGCATTTAGGGAAGGTTTCGGTACCGGGAGCGGTAGCGACCGGGTTGGCTCGAAATCAGCGCTCTCCGGAAGCATCCGGTCGCTACCGCTCCCGGTACCGAATCAGGTTAAAAGATTACATCAAAATCCAGCCGGACGAAGCGCTGGAAGTTGCCGAAGAAAAGTCCGAACTGCGGATCGGATGTGTTGCGACGGACATCCAGCGCATTGAAGTGATTGGTCAGGTTGAATCCGCTTAGCGTAAAGCGGAACGCATATTTCGGATGCACCTGGAAGTCGCGCGAAATGCGGCTGTCGAACGAGAAGAATTTCGGGAAGCGTTGTGCGTTGGCTTCGCCGACAAACTGCTGGTTCGCGTTGGTGACGGTGTACGGAAATCCATTGCGATATTCGACAATCGGCGAATACCGCAGTTTCCACGGCAACTGGAAGGTTCCCCAAGCCAGAAAACGATGCGGCAAATCCGCCGCCAGACGGGCGTTTTGATCCTGCCGCACGACCGGGAAAGGGGTGTTGCCGATGTAGGTATTGAATTCGTTGATGTTTCCGCGCGAACTGCTGCGAACGTAGGACAGAAACAGGCTCTGCTTTTCCTCGCCCCAGGTGATGCGGCTGGTCAGTTCGAATTGGCGGTAGCGGGATTTGCCGCTGCCGTTCAGCAGCAGCGCGTCCTGGCCCTGCACGGTTTTGGGTTCGACGACGACCACGCCCAGGGAATTACTGCTCAGGTAGTTGGCGCGCAGTTTCAGGTGACGGGTCAGCGCGTGTTCCAGTTCGATGTTCCAGGTTTCACTGTACGGCGAATAGTTGCCGTTGTTCGGTCCGCTGACCAGAAACGGATTGTTGTTCGACACGCGGCCTGTAATGTTGACCAGCCGGCGCGGGCCGTTGACGATTGCGCCCGTCAACGGATCGTAATCCGTCATCACCTGTTCCGGATATTGATCGAAGGCATAAACGCCCAGCGGAACGCGGTCATAAAAATAACCGTATCCGGCGCGGAAGACTGTCTTTTGGTTGTTGAACGGCGTCCAGGCCAGGCCGACGCGCGGCGCGAAGCGATAGACCTTGCTGATCCGTTGTCGCTCGAATCGCAGCCCCAGATCCAGCGACAGTTTTGGCGTGACGTTCCAGTGATCCTGGCCGAAGAAATGCGTTTCCAGATCGGTCAAATCGAAGGGCGAGCCGCCGGTAAATTCGATCCGGCGAACCAGGCAGCCGGTCACTTCAGTTGGCGCGGGAACGCTGCCGATCATCGCCGGACGCACGCACATCTGGCCGTCGTAAATGTTGACCGGACGCGCCAGGAATTCGCCACGATTGGTCGTGCGGGCAATGATGCTGCCGAATTTCAGATTGTGCGTGCCGATGTTTCGGATGGGTTTTACTGACAGAGTTTCCGTCCATTCGGCGCGGGTGGCTTGCCGGTTTTGTTCGCTGAAGTAGTTGCCGAAATTGCCGGTCGGCGTCAAAAACATATCGCTGCGGCCCTGGCCCCAGACGTTCGCAGTGTAGTCTTTGACCGAAATCAGACTTTCCAGCAGGTTTTCCCCCAGCGTCAGGCGGTCAATCAGCGTCCCGGTGTAATCCTTCCCGCTGAAGTTCGGCGTGACCGGTCGGCGGTTGAAAAAATCCAGATTCAGGAAACTGTCTTTGCGCGGAGCCAGATGAAAAGTCCCTGTCAGCGTATGCGTGCCGGAAGCGAGGTAATCGAATTGCGTGAAGGAATTGATGGACTCGCTTTTGGTTTCCTTGTTCGGATATTCCAGCGTTTGCACCTGCCGTTTTTTAATCAGGTATTCCGTGCCGTTGGAAATGAACAGGCGGTTTTTGATCAGCGGGCCGTTGAAGACGATGCGCGGCGTGGCGGCGCGTAACCCGCGAAGGCGGCTGTTCAGATAACGAAATTCCGGGAACGGATCGTTCAACTCGAAATTCCATTTGTCTCCGCCGCGTTTGGTTTCGACGGCGACGACGCCCGCCGTGAAGCGTCCGTACTGCGCCAGATAAGGCGTCTTGAACACATTGATGGATTGGACGCTGTCCACCGGCACGGTCATGCCGAACTGTCCGGTTGCCGGATCGGTCACATCCGCCGCATTGACGACGAAGGCGCTGCGGTTTTCTCCTGTGCCCGAAATTTTGATTTCGCCCTGCGGCGAACGCACAACGCCGGGGAGCAACGGCAGAAAGTCCGCCGCCTGCGTTCCGATGTTGGGCAGTTGTTTGAGCGTCGCGCTTTGCAGTTCGGCTGAAGTCGAAGAGGTTTGTTCCGGCGTATTGCTGGCGCTGGTGGCAGTGACGTTGACTTCTTCCTTGACCTCCAGCTTTTTGACCATCACGAACTTGATCTCCACATCCAGGCCGGGATTGATTGCAACGTTGCTCTGCGTGCGGGTTTCAAAGCCTTCTTTGGAAACGATGACTTCATAGGTGCCGGCTGGGAAGCTGGAGAGAACTGCCTCGCCTTTTTCATCGGAAACGACGGTCGAGACGATTGTCTTGTTGAGGTTAATCTGAATGGCGACGCCGGCCACCGGCTGCTTCAATTCATCCTCTGTTGTGACACGCAAACGTGTGCGCGTCTGCTGCGCCTGGGCAGCGGGGAGAAATAAAGCCAGAATCACGATAGCAAAAAGACGCCCCCCAAAATCGCGAACAAAATAATCCAAACTCCTTCTCATCATCTTTCTTCCTTGTCATTACTTTCTTGTTTCTGTGAACAGGGGACGCCATAAAGTACACGATAAATCACCCGCCCGCTACCGGCCTCTCAAGTCCTCACAACTGTCCACAGCGACTTCCAGGAACTACGTAAAAGCTCTTCGATCTTTACCCAATCGGCTTCCGTCACGCCGTTTGCTTCGGCCTTCTGATCGCGGAGGGTCATCGCTTCCTGCCGCAACCGGGCGTGTTCCATCAAACGCTCCGCCGGCACGCGGTAAAGTTCCGCAGGCAGTTCCGCCAAGGCTCGATCCAGATCGCCCGGCTGATGTTTGGCGCGCTGACGATGAATAATCCACCATTCCAATTCCAGTCTGGCCGCCTTCTGAACGTCAAAATCAATATCCGCGCCATCGTGAATCGCCTGATAGAACTTCACCAGATTCGGCAAAGCTTTTTCATAGTCCTCGCGCTTTTTGCCTGCCTTAAATACAAACGCGGCCTGGGCGGCCTGATAGGCAACGGTATTGGAAGTCGCAAACGGCATGCCGTATTGCGTCCGCAACAGTTCCGTCAGTTGGTTGAAAAGCTTGACCTGCTCTTTGGCGTAATACGAACGCCACATGGCGGTTTCCAGCCGGGCGACTTCATTCGGATCAAAATCCCGCAAATTATGATGGCGCGGGCCGTACAGATCGAATCCCAGCCAGGCTATTCCAGCCAGTAAAATTGCCAAAATGATCCAGCGCAGGCGGCGTGGTTTGCGTAAGGCAGGTCGAGCAGAAGTTCTCATTTTTCCTCCAAATGGGCTTGATCGAGTTCGCCAGATGATACGGCAAATACAAGATAAGCGGATTGCCAATTGCCGCAACAGACCTTCACCACAAAAAGCACAAAAGGCACAAAGGAGATCAATAAAATCACTTTTGTGCCTTTTGTGCTTTTTGTGGTGAATTTTCGGGTTGGGTTACTTTTTCGCCAGCACGACGGGCGCTTGTTCTGCCGCGCGGATGCGCTCAAAAAAGCTGCGGACGGCAGCGTACTGGTCAACTGAGATCATCGCTGCTTTCAATACCAGCGTGCGTTTGAAGACCAGATGGCCGTCTTTGACTTCATAGGTTACAGCGTAATTACCGAAAGGCTGATTGAGTTCCGCGGCGTCTGGCAGTTCGTCCACCTCGAAACCGGCGGGAAGCTTGATCTTCACGGTTTCGTTGTAAGCGGCGGCTTCGAGCACGACCGGATGTTTGCGCGTCGGCGCGGTCAAAAACAGCGACGAACGGCGCGAAACAATCGCGGGCTTGAACACCAGCAGCTTGCCGCGATGCGATTGCGCGTAGGCCGGCGATTGGAATTCGACGTCCAGGGCGAACTGTCCGCTGCGTGCGGCGTCCGCCGGTTCGACTTTCAACACCTTGGCGCTGGGTGCGGTGGCGGTGATCCAGCGTTCAATGAAGCTGTTGTATTGCGGGCGCGCAGCGCGTTTGAAACCGCGCCTTTCCTTGACCGCCGCCTGGCCAAAGGATCGTTCGCTGACCTTGGCGGTCAGCGCGCCTTCCGGGGTCAGTTCGGCTTCGATGACGCGCTCCAGACGATTGGCTTCGGGCGGCGCGACAGGCATTTTCATCAATTCGCCCGCTTCACCGGCGACGATCAGTGCGTAGCTGCCCTGTTCATGATCGGGCAAATCGCCGACTGGCGTGTCGTCGTCTGTCGGATCAAAGATCAGCAGGCGGCCCAGCGTCGAGTGTTTGACGATGGTTGCCGCGTCGGTGGCATCACTGACCTTGACGGCGATGATGCAGTGATTGAACTGTTGTGGCGAGGGCCAGTCCTGCCGCACAAAATTCGGATCGCCGGAATAAATCGCCACCGGATAGGATTCGATGCCGAGCGATTTCAGCATCGCCCGCATCAGGTTCGCCTTGTCTTTGCAATCGCCGTAATTCTTGTTGAAGACATCCACCGCTGCATGTGGACGATAACCGCCGCCGCGCCCAACACCGGTTTGGATGGAAATGTAGTTGACGTTTTGCGCATACCGGCCAATGGATTGAATGCGCTCGTATTCGGTTTTGGCGCTGGCCGTCAGTTCGCGCGCTTTCGCCGCAATCGGTTCGTTGAAAGCGGCCTGCGGGTCACTCAATTCGCTGTTGTAACGCGAAACATCCTTCCAACTGGCGAAAGGCCGCAGCAGGGTCGCTTTTCCCTGTGGCGGGAAAAGATTGACGGCCAGGGCAGGCGCGAGTTTGGAAAGCTCCGGGCTGGCGGGTTCGTCTTCGATAAAGGGCAGGTTGCGCAGTTCCCAGGTGTACGTTGTGCCGTTGACCACCGGTTCCAGCTTGTCGCGGTTGAACGTGACGCTTTCGGCGCGCCAGCCTTGTGGCATCACCAGCGTGACGCGCGAAAGCAGTGTTGGATTGTTGTCCTGAAAGCTCCAGAGGAACTGCGAGAAGACGGAGCGCTCTTCCGTCACGGTTTCGTAGCCGAAAACACATCCGGCGTCGGCGTCGCTCTTGGCAGAGATCATACGCACACGGGCTTCGTCGTACACATCATTTTCAGCCAGCGAAACATCCGCCGTTTCCTTCTTCCCATAGCTGACGAAATCCCCCGCCGGACGCAGCAGCCAGGCGCGAATCTCCTTCACTTTTTCGGAACCGGTGTTGTAAACCGCGTGGGCAACAGCCTCTTCGCGGCCTTCGCGGGCCAGAATCCTGATGGCGTACCAGGTGGTCGTTGTGATTCTGCCGTCTTCTTCGACGTTTTTGCGCTGTTCGTGGTGCAGCACAACGGCCTTTACTTCCTTGCCGTAACTCGGCGAAGTTGTTGAAGCGGCTTGTTTCAACCAGGCGGGCGGGTCATCCGCAACCGCCGCGCGGCTCAGCATCAGAAGAACGCCCAGGCAAAAAATCAAGGTTCGCAGGTGGTGCAGGCTTTTCATGGTCTTTCCTTAGCAGAGGAAAAAGGAGCGGCGGACAAAACACGATCACGGTGATATGCCTGCCGCTCCTGGTTTGGCTTTACTGTTTGACGGAGGCCGCCGCGCCTTGTTTCAGCGTAATCGCGTGGTTGTCCGATTCGTGAATGGCGTTGAAGATGGTCTTCAGGTTTGGGTAGGCCGATTTGGGAATCATTAGCGTCGCGAACCGGAAGTGTCGTTTGTATTCCAGCATCTTGGCATCTTTTGTCATTCCCAACGCGACCTGGTAATTGCCGGACTCGCCGAAACTGACCGAACCGGGCTGTTCGGCGTTGTCCGGCAGATACCCTGGCGGCAGTTCAATCGTCACGTGATCCTCTTCTGACCAGGGGAAGTGAAAGTAGATGTCGTTCTTGCGTTCGCTGGCCGCGAACATCGCCGCCATTCCTTTCTGGAAAAAGGCGGGTTGCAGAAAAAGCCGTTTGCCAGTGCGTTCGGCGTATCCCGGCACGCGGACTTTGTAGGAATAGACGAAGGGTTTGAGCGGATCGCTGGCGCTTTCAATTTTGACATCGGCGAATTCGGCGGTGCTCAAACGGCGGCTGACCGTTTCTCGCAGCTTGTTTTCGCGCTGTTCGACAGAGTCCTGATCGTTGTCCTCTTTCATCTCGACGGCGAAATGGCCTGTATATTCAATTCGCACGTCGCCTTCGAGCGTGCCGTCTTCTGAAAGCCGAAGTTTGGCCGTGCGCTTCTTGACCGATTTCTCCGGCGAAGAAATCGGCGTTTGGACAAAGGCCGGCTCTTTCGGATCGGCCACCAGGCTTTGAATGCCTTCTTCCTGCCAGCGCAGCATTCCGAAGGGAACATAAGTGCTGGCCGGATCGAAGAAGCGCCACTGATCGCCGACCTTCACCGCGATGTGGTACGAGCGCATGAAGTAATCATCCGTGAAATTCGGATCGAAGAATTTGCGGCCCCGGTCGCCAGTTTTGGCGAAGCGAGCCTCGAAACCGGCGGCAGAAGCCAGCGCGGCGAACAGGAAGTCAATGTCGGTTCCGGAGCCGTAACCGCGTTTGAGCGTATCGGCGGGCGATTTATTGTCTTTCAGTTTTTCGAGTTGCTGGGCCGTCATTCCCGAAGCGTCGTCGTTGACATTTTTGATTTTCGTGCGGCAGTAATTAAAGAGCCGTTCGAGCTTTTGTTCCGGCGTCGCGGCATCGCCAACGGCTTCGGCGGCGGCTTTGCGAATGTCGTCATTGACCTTCATGTCGCCTTTGCGCGCTTCGTAGGTTTGTTTGCCGATGTCTTTCCAGAAAGACATCGGATCCTTTTTCACGTCGGGCGAGTAATAGACCAGCATCCAGGTCTTGACCTGATCCTCGGGCGGCATATGAAGCTCTTCCTGAAAAGCGCGCATGTTCGTCATTTCAGTAACGTAAAATCCGCTTTTGTCTTTAACGAATGAGGTCGGGTTGCCCTGGAAGGTGATCGTTTTCATTGGATGCAAAGCATATGGATATGGCTTCAGGTAATAGCGGACGGCCTGCACCGGAATTTCGCGCTGGAACTCCAGCTTGACGTAATTGGCTCCGCCGTTGTGAACCTCGCGCCAGCGGTATTCGATGATCGAACCCGGCTCGATGCCCGGCATGGCGAAGGATTTTGCTTTCAGCCGGAACCTGCCGAACTTGACGATTTCGCGGTCAAAGACGGCGTCTTTCTTTAGTTCAATGATTGAGCCGTCGGGTTTGATGGTGCGCCCGGCGATATCCTTGATTGAAACGCCGTTCAGGTAAGGAATGTCAATCTTGCTCTGCGTTTCCTTGCCGCGGTCGCTGAAAATTTTGATCCGCAGAAAATGTGTAAAGTCGGTTGTCGTATCCGAGGAATCGTTGATGTATACCTCCCACAGCAACGCCTCGGCGTCGGCATCCTTTTCGACCATCGGCGCTTTGATGGCCAGATGCGTCGGATCTACAGGTTTCCACTGCATGGATTGTGCGGACGCGGAAGTCAGAAGCAGGCAGGCTCCAAGCAAGGCGGAAAGACCAAAAGTCTGGCGGGCAAGCAGTCGGCTAAATTTCATAACAGATCACCTTTCTGATGGATCACAGTCTTTCAAGTCGGGCGAACCGGAAGCTGACGAAAGACTGGGCTGTGACTAAAATCAGTTTCAAGAGGAAACTGCTGAGTTGAAATCAAACGGAAGATCGCAGGATCTGAAGTTTCGGGGACCGGGTGGCGGATTTGATCTTAAAGCGGTCTCTGATGACTTTTCAACAAAAATCTGTTGCCTGAAATCCGGGTAAAAAATTCGCCGCTTTGAGAATGCGGGAAGAAGAACTCTTTTGACACTCTGCCGAACGCTGTGCTACAAGACGCCACTAACTCATTACTCCCAACGCTTGTTTGCTAACTCTTTTGATTACGATTTCAGGCCGCCCCAAATCCGAAGCTCGTAAAACACACGACCGGCCGTCGTGAGTAATGTCGCATTGACACTCTTTCCCCATCAACTCTCAAACAAGGAAAGCGAGGCAAAATTCCAATGACAGCAACAGCACCTGCGCTCGCGGTTGAGCGCGAATCCGCGACCGGCGAACACCTGATTCGCACCATCAGCTTGATCGTCCAGCCGATGACGCGTGAAACCTTTGCGCCCTATGGCGAAATCATCCACGAACGGGGCAGTGTCGAACTGGATCTCGACGGTGGGAATGCCAATGTCGTCGCGCAAACTGTCGAAGCACGTCCCATGAAGTTCGATTTCATTGGCCGCCATCTGCGCTGCGAACAATTCTTCGCGCCACTGGGCGGTGCAAAATCCATTCTCGCTGTCGCGCCGCCTTGCGAGAACGGCTCCGCCGTGCCGGACGCCAGCCGGATGGCCGCATTTCTGGTGGATGGCGGCAACGCCTTTAAGCTGCATCGCGGAACCTGGCACGTCAGTGCCTTCCCCGTGAACGAAAGCGCCACCTTCCTGGTGCTGGATCGCGAAAATACCCTGGAAGAGGATTTCGATCTGCGCGATCTGAAAACCTCGCTTGGTGTGGTCGTCGAAATCCGCCAATAACTGACTGCGAATTCAGGCAGCCACCGAGGTGCGACAGGGATGAGGTCGGAATCTTTCGCCGAGTTCTCTGTTTTGCTTCGTTGGCTGCTTTTCCATTTCCAATCCCTACCATTAAATTCCCAAAGGAATCATTCGTTTATGAAGAAGTTGTCGTATCAAGTTATTTTTCCTGCGCTGTTGTTGCTGGCCGCCGGTCTGACGGGTTGCAAGAGTGACAGCGTCGTTTCCGATTCATCCGCGCCGGCGCAATCCGGCTCTCTCCAAACGGCCAGTTCCCAGGCAAGTGTGACGAATGCGGTGGGCGCTCCGGCAACGGTTCCGGCGGCGGTCAACCCAGCATCCGCCGGACAGAACCAGCAGCCCACGCCTTCACCGACGCTGCTGCCGTTGATGAAGCAGGCGCAGGCAAATCCCGGCGTTCCCATCTCGGTGCCTGAATCCATGCGCCGTCCATTGAATCCTGAAGAAATGAAGAAAGCATTGGAGCAAATGCCACCCGAAGTTCGCGCACGCATCCAGGGCATGCAGGCTGCGCCGCAAGGCGTCAAGCCGCAGGCGACGCCCAAAAAGTAATGATCAAAAATACCGATCCAAGCAAACTGGCCCTCGCCCTTTCCGTCGGAACAGTCCTTGTCTCAAACATCGTCGGCGGAATTGTCGTGGGCTATTTGCTGGATCGCTGGTTGAACACCACGCCCTGGCTGTTGCTGGCCGGAATCGTGCTTGGCTCAGTCGGTGGTTTCGCCGCCATGTATCGCATTGTTTCCCGGCTCAATGAAAAATAGCGCCGGGGTCGTCCACGGGAGCGCCGGCATCCCGCTGGCGAAAAGTTCATGCCGAGATCATTCATTCTCTCTGTTTCGCTCGCTCTTCTCGTCGCGCTGCTGATCATCCGCACCAGTCATTCGCAAATCCGTCTGCCAGTTTATCGCCAGTCAAATTCTTCAGTTCAACTGAGTCAGGGATACCCACGGTTCCAACTTCATGGCCAGCCTTTTTTCGCCCACAGCGCGGCATTTTTCTACAACCGCATTCCGCGCGACGAATGGGCGGCTTCGCTGGTCAAGCTGAAGGAGATGGGCATCAACACCGTTGACCTGTACATTGCCTGGAACTGGCACGAACCGCAGGAAGGCAGGCTGGATTTCGATGGCCGCACCAATCCGCGCCGCGACGTGAAAGGGCTGATGGAGATGGTCACGGACATGGGATTCGCCGTCATCGTCCGCCCCGGCCCGGTAATTTTGAATGAATGGCGCAACGGCGGATATCCCGATTGGCTGCTGGCGCGGCCTGAATACCAAATGAACGAAGTTGCGCGGCTCGATGGGCATTACCCGCCGCTATCAGGGCTGGGCGCGTCGAATTCCGAAGAAGCCAGCCGGCAGTGGATGGCGAACGAAACGCATATGCGCTACACGCGGAAATGGTTTGCCGACGTGATGCGCGATGTACTGAAAGAACAGCAATCAGCATCCAGCAATACGGGGGGCGGCAATGTTATCGCCATCCAACTCGACGACGATCAGGCCATCAATCGCGCGAATTACAACGGCCCGATTTTCTGGCAGTACATGAACTCGCTCGCCGCTGCCTTGCGCGAAGCGGGCGCGACCGTGCCGGTTTACATCAACCCCACAGACATGCGCGTTTCCGCCGCCGGAGCGCCGCACATCATCGGCGCGATGGGCCAGTGGTATTTCAATTTCGGCACGGATGCTGCCCTGCGCTGGGAAGACACCGCGACTTTGCAGTTTTACACGGAGACGCTGAAAACCCAGCCGCACTTCCCGCCGATGATTATCGAATATCAAGCCGGCTGGTACGGCACGGGCGAAGACAGTTATGCCAAAACCGCCGATCCGACCAATACACTGCTTTCTTCGCGCGTGATGATCGGCCACGGTTTGCGCGGGCTGAATTACTTTCCGGTACAGGACACGCTGTACCCTGCCGGTTACGAGGTTCCCTGGGCGAATCATTACTACACCTGGGAATCGGCGCTGAACCTGGCGCGCGAAGAACGTCCGCGCGCTGCCGCTGTTCACCGCAACGGAAGGCTGATTGCGGGGCTTGGAAAGGAACTCGCCGCCGCGCACAAGGCCGCCGACCTCGGTCTGGTTTATCCGATCAGTTCTTTTGATCAAGCGAGCCTGACCCGCGAAGACGTCCTGCGCATTTCCCGCGCACAGCTTCAGATTCAGCAGTTCTGCCAGCTCAACCAGATGTCGGTCGAATACCTCGATCTGGAATTCCAGTCGCTCGAACACCTGAAACGGCACAAAGCGATTTTGCTGCCGACATTCGATGGCGACGCTTTGAAGAACACTTCAGCCACCGGCCGGGAGGAAATCACGGCGGCGAATGAAGAGAGACGGGGGGACAGGGAGACTGGGGGACGGGGCGAAAAGAAGTTGACGCTTTCTGTTGAAGCGGAGCGGAAGCTGGTGGAGTTTGTCAAAGGGGGCGGAATTCTGGTTTGCACGCCTTCGCAGCCGCAGGGAGAGTTGTTGAATGAATTGAAAGCCGCGCCGCTGGCTTCGCGGGTGATCGTCGTGCCGGATTTCTGGCGAACGATTCCGATTGAACCGGGAAAGGCAAAACGCGAAGAGGTTCAAGCCGCCGTTCAAAGCTCCGCCGTCGAATTTGTCAGCCGGTTATCGCGGCTGGGCGTCAATCGCCGGATCAAGGCACGTGTGGCGAAAGGCGTTGAACTTCCCGCCGCCGCTTCCGCCGGAGCCAGCATTGAACCCGATTTCATCGCCACGCAGTTGATCGCTGATGAAGGCAACCGCGGTTATGGCTTTGTCAGTCTGGCCAATTTCGACGATAAACGGGCGATGCGCGTCAGTTTGAATGTTGCTGATCCGGCTTCGGCCAGCGCCAGGATTGAATTGTCTGAACTGAGTTTGCGCGCGCGAGATGCCTTGATGCTGCCGCTGCGCCTGCCGCTTGGACAAGACGAAGAAATCATTTACGCCACCGCTGAATTGGTGAAGCGTGAACTGGCCGGTGGCAAAATTACGATGCGCTTTTACGCTCCAGACGCTGCCGAAGCATTGTTGAGATTGTCGCATGCGCCGCAAGGCGCTGTGACGATCAACGGCCAGTCTGCTGTTTCCAGCTTCGACGCGGCAACCAAACGCCTGACCATCAAACTTGCCGCGCCGCGCCGCCGGACCAATTCCACCGATGAAGATGAACTGGCAGGCCGCCGCGAACATGAACTCGACGTGGAAATCGTTTACGAAACTTCTCTGCCGCAACTGACCGTCAAAACGACGCGGCTGATCATCGGAGAAACCAATCCGGTGACCGTCGAAATCGCCAATCGCACCGCCAGACGATTGGCGGGCAAACTGGCGCTGTCGGCACAGCACGGTTTGCGAACCGACCAATTCGACCAAACTGTCGAACTGCCGCCCCAAACCACGCGGATGTTCAGCTTCAATCTGCCGGTCAGCCCAAAGGCGGTGGATTACGATCTGGTCAACCTGCGCGCCGCGTTGAATGACGGCGCTTCCACGCACACTTCGCCTTCGTTGGCTGCCGATGTTGCGCCGCGATTTTCCTGGGAGGTCTTTCCGAAAGTCGCGGTTCCATTGCGCGCCGACACCAAACTGGAAATCCAACCGCCGCTGTTTTTGCCTGCGGACGCCAATGCCGCTTCCGCGCAGTTCAGCGTCCGTACGGGCAACAATACCGCGCAGCCGATGACGCTTTCGCGCGAAGCGATGCTGCTCAAGGCACTGCCCTTGAAACATGCGCCGGACGAGGAACTGCAAAGCACATACACTTACAATTACGCGCCTGGCGAAAAATCGGCGTTGAATCCCTTCAACGTCAATCTCAGCGACGGCAAACTGGCGGAAACGGTCAAGGTTCATTTGCTCACTCTGCGCAAGGGGGAAGCTGTCGCATTTTCCTATGACGTGGATCGCGACGGCTTTGACGATTACGTGCTGGAAAATGAATTTTTGCGGCTGATCGTTTCGCCGGATGCCGGCGCGCGGTCCTTTGCGCTGATCAATAAACGCACGGGCGCGAACGTCTTCACCAGCGTCGGAGGTCTGCGCGACAAGTTTGTCGAACTGGACCCTGCGGATCCGACACGCAATCCGCGCCGTAAACGCGGCGCATACGGAACCTTCAATCGCCCATACTCCGCGGAAATCATCACGGGAATGGGCCGCCAGGCAATTCTCAAGTTTGTTTACAGCGCGCCGGAGGTTTATCCGGGGGGAGCGCGGATCGAACGCACCATCACTTTGCAGGGCGGGGAAGAGTTTTTCATGGTCGAGTACCGGATCACACCCGGTGAAAAAACAGTGGATGGCAAACAGGCGTTCTGGGCTGCGAGTTCAATCGCGGTCGGCGATCCGGCGAATCAGGCGCGCCGATTTGTCACTGAAGGCAGCGGCTTCGATTTTGCGGCAATGCGAACACACGCCTTGCCGGTGGCAGGCGGCTGGCTGGCCGCGCCGCTTCCGCCCGAAAACACTTTCGCGTTGCTCTGGCACGCAGACGAGGTTCAAACTGCTGAA
Organism: Heliomicrobium sp.; assembly: GCA_021155085.1. GTDB lineage: Bacteria > Acidobacteriota > Blastocatellia > RBC074 > RBC074 > RBC074. The sequence continues at coordinate 115,982 of JAJNQA010000040.1, forward strand.
GTCGAAATGAAGGAGTTTTCTTCGCTGCTAAACATAAAGTTCAAACCCTTCACCAGGCCGGAACCGCAGGTTTACCGGCTGGCTTACTATTTTGGCTCAGCGTCTTCGGCTGGGCTTGGCGCTCAACTGGCCGCTGTGCGTGCGCGTTTGTCTGGGCGCTGAGCACACATAGACGGCGTCTTCTTGACAGCTTCGGTATCCGGGCATAGGTTACGTCCCAGATAGAAATCACTCGATTACCATCAACCACTGACGATCGCGTTGCAGGCCGGACAGGCTGCCGGTCGTCTCGCTAAATGATTTGGAGGATCAGGAAAATGAAAGTTTCGATTTTGCTTTCTCTGCTCGTGCTGGTTTCGGTTGCGGCTGCGGCGCAGACCCCTGTGCCATCGGCGGCGGATCAAATTGCCGCAACGATTCAAGCCGCGCCGGAAGAACTGCGCGCGGCCGCCGCCGTGCTCGGATACGGCGCGGATGGCAAACTGACCGAATTGCGCAAAGGAACGAACGAATTGATCTGCCTGGCCGACGATCCCAAAGACAGTCGCTTCAGCGCCGCCTGTTACCACAAAGACCTCGAACCGTTTATGGCCAGAGGCCGCGAGCTTGCCGCCCAGGGCATCGCCGGCGGTGCGCGCAACGAAAATTACCGCTGGAAGGAGATCAAGGAAGGGAAGCTGAAAATGCCGAAGGAACCCCGGATGCTCTACGTGCTTTCCGGCAAAGGCTACGACGCGGCAAGCGGAAAGGTCACAGATGGTTCCGTCCGCTGGGTGATCTATGTTCCTTACGCCACCGCCGAATCCACTGGCTTGTCCACCAAATCCAAACGCGGCGAACCTTGGCTGATGGATGCCGGAACGCCAGGTGCGCACATTATGATCACGCCGCCCGCTCCGCCCGCGGTGAAATAAGCGCCCGTTACAACGCCACAGCAGGCCGCCTTTTGCCAAATTGCGTGGCCTGCTCAAACGCATGCGCCAGTTGCAAGACGGCAAAGTCCTGCTGATGCCGTCCGACAATCTGCAAGCCGACGGGCAAACCTTCCTTCGTAAATCCGCCTGGGACGGAAATCGCGGGCAGCCCGGTCAATGTAATGGCGTAACAAGTTGCCATCCAGTCAATGTAAGTTTCCATCTTCACACCTTTGATTTCCCGCACCCAGTCCCATTCAACCGGGAAGGGCGCGACCTGCGTCACTGGCAGCATCAGAAATTCGTAGCGCTCCAGAAACGCATGCACGCGGGAGTAAAGCTGTGTGCGTTTCAATTCGGCGCGCGAAACGTCGAGGCCGGTCAGCTTCAATCCTTTTTCGACGTTCCAGATGACGGTGTCTTTCATCAAATCACGGTGATGTTTCAGGTCTTCGTTTCTGCTTTGCGCAAATGACCATGCGCGCAGCGTCTGAAAGATTTCATCGGCGTCCTGGAAATCCGGCTCGCCGTCTTCGACCTGGCAGCCGAGCGCGGCGAAAACTGTACGCGCTTTGTCGCAAACTTCATTGATCGCTGGTTCAACCGGATAGCGTCCCAGGGTACGGCTCCAGGCGATGCGGACGCCTTTGAAATTGCGTTCGAGCGGTTGGGAAAACATCTCGCCGGAATCATTCAACGAAATGGGCACGCACGCATCCGGACCGGCTTGAACCGAAAGCAGCAACGCCGCATCCGCCACGGTTCGCGCCATTGGCCCCAGCACTGCCAGATTGTTCCAGAGATTTTCCGAAGGATAATTCGGCACGCGCCCCGGCGAAGTGCGAAAGCCAACGACGTTGCAGAACGCCGCCGGATTGCGCAGCGAACCGCCCAGGTCGCTGCCGTCGGCCAGCGGCAACATTCCGCAAGCCAGCGCTGCTGCCGCGCCGCCGCTGCTGCCGCCCGCGCTTTTGGTCAGATCGTAAGGGTTCCGGGTTGCGCCGAAAACCGGATTGAAGGTGTGCGAGCCGGCGCCGAATTCGGGTGTGTTGGTTTTGCCGATGATGATCGCGCCCGCGGCTTTCAGTCGTTCGACCATCAGCGCGTCTTCGGTTGGCACGAAGTCTTTATAAATCGGCGAGCCCTGAGTGGTGCGAATGCCCGCTGTTGCCACCAAATCCTTGACGGCGATTGGCAACCCGTGCAGCGCTCCCGGCGGATTTCCCTTGGCCAGGCTGTCATCCGCTTCTTTGGCCGCGCGCATCGCGGCTTGCTCGCCGATGAAGGTGCAGATGGCGTTGACCTTCGGATTGACGCGGCTAATCTGCGCCAGAAAGGCCTCCATCACTTCGGCGGCAGAGACTTCCTTTTGCCGGATCATCCGCGCCAGTTCGACGGCATTTTGGAAGCAAATTTCGTGGGCTGTTTGAAGCATGAATCAAGCGGATCGGTTTTACTGAACCTGATATTCGCCTTCCCGCTGCTTTACCTTTCCGTCTTCGGCAATTGACCGTCGCGGACGCAGGCTCAGGCGTCTACCAGTGATCAGCCGCGCGCCGCGTTGATAGGTGAAATAAGACCACGCCCAGTTGAACATCACCGCGAACCGGTTGCGGAATCCGATCAAAAACCAGATGTGAAGCCCCAGCCAGAAGAGCCAGGCCGCGAACCCTGTCAATTTCAGCTTGCCGACTTCGGCAATCGCGGCTTTGCGGCCAATGGTGGCCATGCTGCCTTTGTCGAAGTAGCGGAAGTTTTCGCGCGGTTTGCCCGCCAGATCGTTTTGGATGTTGCGGGCGACCGAATTCCCCATTTGCATGGCTACGGGACTGACCCCCGGCAGCGGTTTGCCATCCTGAAGAAACAGCGTCATATCGCCGATGGCGAAAGCGTTTTTCTGGCCGGGCAAACTCAGATCGTTCTGGACGATGACGCGGCCCGCGCGGTCGGTTTCAACGCCCAGCGATTGCGTCAGCGCCGTCGCTCGCACGCCGGCGCCCCAAATGACCGTGGCCGTGCAGATTTTTTCCTCGCCCAGATACACGCCCATTTCGTCAATTTTGGTGACTTGCGCGCCGGTGCGAACCTTGACTCCCAGGCCCGTCAACTGCTGAAGCGCACTTTCGGAAAGTTCGGGGGCGAAGCTCGGCAGGATTCCCGGGCCACCTTCCAGTAATAAAATTTCGGCGGCTTCCGGATCAATCGTGCGGAAATCGCGCGCCAGCACGAAATTGGCAAGCTCGGCAATAGCGCCCGCCAATTCAACGCCGGTTGGTCCGCCGCCGACCACCACGAAAGTCAGCAGTTCGCGGCGGCGTTTCGGATCAGCTTCTTTTTCCGCCGCTTCAAACGCCATCAAGACGCGGCGGCGGATTTCGACTGCATCGTCCAAATCCTTTAACCCGGGCGCGAATTGCTCCCAGTCGTCATGGCCGAAATAGCTGGTGCGCCCGCCGGTTGCCAGCAACAGATAATCGTATTTCATCCGCTCTTGGCGTTGGCCATCTGGCGCGCCCTGCCCACCCAAAATGATTTCGTGGTTGGCGAAATCCACGCCGGTGGCTTCGGCCAACAGCACGGAGGCATTTTTCTGGCTGCGCAGAATGGAGCGAATTGGCGCGGCGATGTCGGCAGGTGAAAGACCGGCCATCGCCACTTGATAAAGAAGCGGCTGGAACAAGTGGTGATTGGTGCGGTCAATGACTGTGATTTGAACCGGGGCTTTTCTGAGCGCTTGGGCCGCAGTTAATCCGCCAAAGCCCGCACCGATGATGACAACATGTGGGGCGGTGTTCATAGTCTTAACTCGTTGCGGCGGTGGCTGCGGCGACGGCTGCTTGATCGCGTTGCCGTTTTTCCTGCGCAGACAAAACCTGACTGCCCGTGGGAGTGGCGATGGTGATCAGCCCCGTCCCCATTCCTGTCAGCTTGTTGTGCCAGCGTGGTTCGCCTGTGGCGGTGTCCAGGCAGAAGATCTCGCCTTTGGTCGTGGCGTAAAGCTGATTGCCATCCAGCACGACATTGACGAAATCAGAACCTTTCAGCGTTGTACGCCAGAGTTCTTCGCCCGTTGCGCGATTGAGCGCGACAACGTTTCCCTTAATTCCAAGATAGATTATGTTCAAAGCCAACAAACCCTCCTTAACTTAAAACGCGCAGCACGACACTGATCTGCTTGGTGGTCGGATGCGCGGTGATTTCCTCAAGCGCGGCTTGCAGTTGTTTTTCCTTCACTTGATGCGTCAGCAGCACGATGGTCGCGGTGCCGTCTTCCGTGACTCCGCGCTGCGTGAAGCTGTGCAGACTGACGCCGTGAGTACCAAAGGCAGAACCCAGATGACCGATGACGCCGGGAGAATCGTGCGTTTCCAGCCGGATGTAATAGCCGTTTTCCGATTCGCCGATGGGCATCACTTCGCTGACGTTGGAACTGATCGGCAGTTGAAAGTATTGCGCGAAGTCGGGCAGTTTGACGGCGCTGGCAATGTTGATGATGTCGCCGACCACTGCGCTCGCCGTCGGATAGCGTCCCGCGCCCGGTCCCATCAGCATGATTTCGCCAACCGCGCTGCCGCTGATGAAAATCGCGTTGTTGACGCCATCAACCCCGGCCAGCGGGTGGCCCACCGGAATCAGCATCGGATGCACGCGCACGTCCAGGGCGTCACTTTCGCCACGCTGCGCCAGACCGATCATTTTCAAACGGTAGCCGAATTCCCGCGCCAGCTTGATGTCTAAATCGGTAATTTGCGTGATCCCCTGGCGGTAAATCTTGTCCACTTCAATCGGCGCTTGAAACGCCAGCGAAGACAGGATGGCGATTTTGTACACCACATCGCGGCCTTCGATGTCATCGGTCGGGTCGGCTTCGGCGTAACCCGCAGCTTGAGCTTCGGCCAGGGCGTCGGCGAAGGTTTTTTGCTCGCGCTCCATCTTGGTCAGAATGTAATTGGTTGTGCCGTTGACGATGCCGGCCACGCGTGAGACGCGATTGGCTTGCAGGCCGCGCTGCAAGGTCGAAATCAGCGGAATGCCGCCGCCGACCGCCGCTTCAAAAAAGATCGTGACATTATGCTGATTGGCCAGGGCGAACAGTTCCGGACCGTGTTTGGCGATCAATTCCTTGTTGGCGGTGACGATGTGTTTGCCGTTGGCGATGGCGCGCTTGACGACCTCGTAGGCGGGATCAATTCCGCCGGCGACTTCGACCAGAATTTCAATGCCCGGATCGTCGGCCAGTTTGAACGGATCCTGGTTCATCTCGAAGTGGGAAAAATCCAGATCGCGCGTTTTGCCGCGGTCGCGAACGGAAATGGCGCGGATGTCAAATTGCGGATTGTCGCGCAACAAGGCGACCACGCCCGTGCCAACAGTGCCCAAACCAAAAATGCCAAGGGTTGTTTTCGTGCTCATAAATCGGACTTTAATTGTCATTCCGTAGTGGGTTTGAGAAAGAAGACGAAGCTTAACTGCCGTTGTCGGCTTATGCAACGCACAGTTCGTCGCAACGGCTTCAGCCGGAATTTCGGAGTGGGAAGACTTTTCGGCTGAAGCCGTTGTTACGAACTGCTGCAAGACGCTGTGCCATCACTCGTTCAGGCGATGCTGTCGGGACAGTAGATTGACAGTTGAATCAACGGTCAGCTACTTTGAGCGCCGGAATAAATCGAAAATTTGTGGTGATATAGTTTGCCGGGCCGAATTTGTGAGACCATATTTGGGGGATGATAAATGAGGACACTTTTTGAAGATACCAACCTGCGCGCCGATCTGGATGACGGCGTCAAGGATTCAGGAAACAAGTATCTGCTGGTGGTTTTGTGGTTCGTCGCGATCGCGTTTTTGGGCGGGACCTGGGCGGTTTATCGTTGGGCAAACAGCCGGCCTGCGCCGCCGCCGCCGCCGCCGCCGGTTTCGTTGCAGGATTTGAAGCAGGTCAGCACGGCTTATTCGACCTTCAACGGCTTTGTTCGCGACGGCAAATGGGTTGAAGCCGAAGCGATGCTTTCCACCGTGGCGCGCCAGCAATTAAGCGCGGAGAGCAAGACGTTGCAGGACAGCCTGCTGGGTAAGTTCAAAAACCTGAAACTGACCGGAGCCGAAGGCACCCCCAGCATTGATCGCACGGATCCGAATACCTTCCGCCAGGATTTCGTTTATGTCTTTACTGACGAAGGCTTCACCAAGAGTGAACAGAAGATTATTTCCCTGGCGCTGGTCATCGAAAATGGAAAGATCGTGGTTAACAGTTGGGGTGACACCAAGCAAGAAGAGAAGAAAGCAGACGCCAAGAAGGCATAAGCAAGGAGTGGATTATGTTGAAATTCGTCATCGCTTTAGCATTGTGCCTGTCGTTTTCGGGAATTTATTTCGCGCAAACTTCCAAACAGGCCAAGACAAATGTCGCCGCGAAAAAAGGTGAAAACAAAGACACCAAAACCCGGGAGAAGGTCGTGAAAACTGAAGCAGAGTGGAAAGAGATTTTAACCCCGGTTCAGTTTTATGTGGCGCGTCAAAAAGGAACCGAGCGCGCTTTCACCGGTGAATATTGGGACACTCACGAAGAGGGAACTTACGTTTGCGTCGCCTGCGGGCAGGAGTTATTCAGTTCCAAACAGAAATTCGATTCCGGCACCGGCTGGCCAAGCTTTTGGCAGCCTTCAGTGAAAGAGAACGTTGGCAGGCACACCGACAACAGTTTGGGCATGCGCCGGGTTGAAGTGGTTTGCACCCGCTGCGATTCTCATCTTGGCCACGTTTTTGATGACGGGCCGGAGCCGACAGGGCTGCGGTACTGCATTAACTCGGCCTCGCTGAAATTCGTCAAGAAGTGAGTCAGGGCAGGGAATAAGACAAAAAAGCACGAGCCATCGAGGAAATCGGTGGCTCGTGCTTTTTTGTCCGGGGGATGCTCAGCTACGGTTCAGGCCCAGAGCTTTCATCCGGCGATAAAGATGGCTGCGGTCAATGCCCATGATTTCGGCGGTGCGGGAAATGTTGCCATCGGTTTCCGCGAGTTTGCGCTGGATGTATTCCCGCTCGTAAGTCTCCGAAGCTTCTCGATAGGAATCGAAGTTATAACTGGACGCCGGCGGCGCCTCACCGCTCAGGATGGGCAGATCGTCGGCTTCGATTTCATTTCGCAAGTGCATGATGATCACGCGCTCGACCGTGTTACGCAGTTCGCGCACGTTGCCCGGCCACGCATAACTTTGCATCCGTTCGATGGCCGACTGTTTGAACTCTTTGGGCGGGCGGCGATTGGCGAGGGAAAATTCGATGTTGAAATGTTGCGTGAGCAGGGGGATGTCTTCCAGGCGTTCGCGCAGCGGCGGAATTTCAAAGGGAATGACGTTGAGCCGGTAAAACAGGTCCGCGCGGAAAAGGCCACGTTCGATCTCGGCTTCAATTCGTTTGTTGGTGGCGGCAATCACGCGCACGTCCACCGAAAGCGAGTTTTCAGAACCGAGCGGCTCGAAGCGTTGCTCTTCCAGCACGCGCAGCACCTTGGATTGCGTGGTCAGACTCATGTCGGCGATTTCATCCAGGAAAATCGTGCCGCCGTCGGCGCGCTCGAACTTCCCGCGCTTGGCCTGGGTCGCGCCGGTGAAAGCGCCTTTGACGTGGCCGAACAATTCCGATTCGATCAAATCTTCCGGAATGGCCGCGCAGTTGACTTCGATAAATGGCCGCGGGGCGCGCGTGGATTGCGCATGCAGCGCGCGGGCGACGAGTTCCTTGCCCGTGCCGGATTCGCCGAAAAGCAGCACGCGTCCGCTGGTCGGCGCGGCATAGGTAATCTGTTGCCGCAGCGCACGCATCGGCACTGAATCTCCGATCATCACATAGCTGCGTTCGAGCTTCGCCTGTAACTCCGAATTGGCGGCTTCCAACTCGCGCTGGCGAATCGCGTTTTTGACTGCCAACACGGTCTTTTCCAACGACAGCGGTTTTTCGATGAAATCGTACGCGCCGAGTTTCGTCGCCCGCACAGCGGTTTCGATCCGCCCGTGGCCGGAGATCATTACCACGCTGACATCCGGGTGATTGGCTTTTAACCGCTCCAGCGTTTCCAGTCCGTCAATCCCCGGCAGCCACACATCCAGCAACACGCAGGTGAAGAGCCGTTTTTCAAATGCCTGCAAACAGGCTTCGCCGCTCCCCACGGCGGAAACATTGAAGCCTTCGTCTTCCAGCACGCCGCCCAGCGATTGCCGGATGCCTGCTTCGTCATCAACGATCAGAATTGAATGAGCCATGTTTCAGGTTTCATCGCCTGTCAGCAGCGGTAAAGGTCGGATTTCGCATGTCTTTGACAAATTTATAGAACTCACGCTGGGTAACGTCGAGCTTGTCGTTATTCAGATCAACGCGTTCGCGCAGATCAACATAGCGTTGTTTGGCATCTTCTTTCATCCAGCTTAGCTCGGAAAGAACCTGTTTCTGTCCTACGAGAAGTTCGGTCAACACGATCTCGATTTTGCCCAACCTTTCCTCAACCGAAGGCATCGGCAATGGATCGGTTGAGTTGTTTGAACTGTTTTCTGGCATGGCTGTGTTTCCTCCATCATAAGTTTGCTGTTGAAAGTAATGCGGCAGCGTATCTGCGGCAGCGCGATGTTAAGCGATCCATCCACCGCCAACAACGACATCGCCATTGTAAAACACGGCTGCCTGACCGGGGGTCACAGCACGCTGAGCTTCATCAAAAGCCACAATGACTGCGCCGTCTTCGCTCTTTGTCAACATCGCCGCCGCTTCTTCGGCGCGCGAGCGAATCTTGACCGTTACTCGCAATGGCTCGGTCAATTCTTCAATCGCGATCCAGTTGACGCGCTGGACAATCATTTCATGCTTGAGCAAATCATCGCTGCCGCCGATGACAACACGATTGTTTTTCGCGTCCACCTGGATGACATAAAGCGGTTCCGGCGCGGAAATTCCCAGCCCTCTGCGCTGGCCGACGGTGTAACGATGGATGCCCTGATGCGTGCCGACGACTTCGCCAGAAGTTGTGACAAATTCGCCTGATGCAGGTCGCTTTAAGCCATTCAGTTCGCCCTTGCCGCTGATCTGAACCAGCGGTTGATTGGCCGCGGGGAAATCATTTTCGCTCAGGCGTTTTTCCCGGTCTTCGTCCAAATACCGGTCAATGAACCGCGAATAATTTCCGTCCGGGATGAAGCAGATTTCCTGGCTTTCGGGTTTGTGGGCGGTCGGCAGCCCGGCGGCTTCTGCGATGTCGCGCACTTCCTGCTTGGTCATTTCTCCCAGCGGGAACATGGCGTAGCGCAACTGTTCCTGCGTCAGCTCAAACAGAAAATACGACTGGTCTTTGGCGCGGTTGACGGCGCGCAACAGCAGCCAGCGGCCACGTTCTTCATCGAATTCGACGCGGGCGTAATGGCCAGTGGCGACTTTTTCGGCGTCGGCGGTCTGCGCCAGTTCGACCAGTTTGTCGAATTTCAAAAACGAATTGCAGGCGACGCACGGGCTGGGTGTCAGCCCGTTTAAGTAGTTGGTAACAAAGGGACGAACGACATCCTGTTCGAATTCGTCTTCCAGATTGACGACATAAAAGGGGAATCCGAGTTTGACTGCAACCGTACGAGCGTCGTACAAATCATCGAGTGAACAGCAACGGCTCGGCAATGGTTCGCCATCCGGGCCGACGTTGATTCGCCGCTGATTCCAAAGTTGCATCGAAAACCCGACCAAATCGTGCCCCTGATTTTTGAGCAAAGCCGCGGCGGTTGAACTGTCCACGCCGCCACTTAAGGCAACTGCAATCATAAAACTCCTTCTGTATCAGTACGGGGAGCGGTAGCGACCCGGTCAAGTTGGCTACCGGGTCGCTACCGCTCCCCGTACCGACTGACAAAATAAAAAGGCAATGCTAAGATGACCGCTCGATTTTAGCACGTAGAACCTCATCAACGCAGGGATGTACCAAGACAATGAATCAAACCGGAACCGACACCGCAAAAGCGAAAGAACAATCCATCGAAAAATACCGCGTTACCAAAGAGCCTTTCTACCTGAATGTTAAGGACGAAGTCGCGTTGTTTGAAACGGCCTACAAAGCCAAACTGCCGGTCATGCTGAAGGGCCCGACGGGCTGCGGTAAAACGCGCTTTGTCGAGGCGATGGCGTACAAACTCGGTCGCCCGCTGGTGACTGTCGCCTGCCACGAAGATTTGTCCGCGACTGATCTGGTCGGGCGATTCTTGATCGAAGGCGATGAAACCGTCTGGCACGACGGGCCGCTGACCACGGCAGTGCGGCACGGCGCGATTTGTTACCTGGACGAAATCGTCGAAGCGCGCAAAGACACCATCGTTTTGATTCACCCGCTGACCGATGACCGGCGCATCCTGCCGATCGAAAAACTGGGCAAACTGCTGAATGCGCCGGATGATTTCATGCTCGTCATTTCCTACAACCCCGGCTACCAGAGCGTACTGAAAGACCTGAAACAATCCACGCGCCAGCGTTTCCTTTCGCTGGAATTCGATTATCCGAGCGCCGACGCTGAAACGAAAATCGTCGCCCGCGAAGGCGGCGTCAACGAAACGATTGCCCGCGATCTGGTCAAGATCGGTGAGAAAGTCCGCAATCTGAAAGGCCACGGTCTGGAAGAAGGCGTTTCGACCCGCCTGCTGGTGTACGCGGCGCAGATGGTCGCGCGCGGAGTTGACCCGATTACCGCCTGCGAAATCGCCATTGCCAGCCCCATCACTGATGATGCCGAACTGCAACGAGGCATTCGCGAAATTGTCACAACCGTAATCTGATACTTCTCCTCTACGAAGCCACACGAAGCTTCACGAAGGTCCGGCAAAGATTCTTCGTGCCCTTTCGTGCTGCTTCGTGGATTTGTTTTTGCCGTTATGTCTGAAGAGAAGAAGAGTTTTACAGGATCATTGCTGAAGGGCCTGACGCGCAACACCGTCGAGGCGCTGGCAATGAAAATGGGTCTGAAACCGAGTGATCGCGGCTGGGTGGCGATGGACATTGGCGCGTCGCTCGTGAGCATTTCGCCGAAGGTGGCGATGGATTTTTTCAAAGCTGTTCAGGATGTCTCGCACATTCTGGAAAACGGCGAATTGCGGGCCTGGGCGGAAATCGGCAAACGCATCGCCGTCAACAACGCTGAAGAAGCGGGCGAATTCTTTCGTGGTTCGATGGACACGCTGCAAGCAGTACCTGAACGGCTGCGGCCTTTGTTAATTTCGCTTTGCTCGAAACAGATTGTGCTGTCGCCTGATGCCGCGCTGAAGACCTTTCGTCAGGCGCCACGCACGGCGTTGCAACTCGGCGACGAAGGCTCAGCAACGCGCCTGTTCGGCATCGCCGTCGAAGTCGCGCACCGTTCCGTCAAACACAGCACGGAAGTCCTGACTGCCGCACCGCAAGCCCTGACCGCGCTGGCAGGATTTCCTTCTTCTCCACAGGCATCTCCAATCGAAGCGGTGTTGAATCTGGCCGAAAGCTTCGCGCAGCGCACCGGCGCGACAGCGGCGGAGTTTTTGTCCGCGGTCGGCGAAGGCCTGGGCTTTGTCGAAAGCAGTGCGGGCGTCATTGAATTATGCAAACAGACGGCGGTCTTTCTGGAACGCGGCGGCGCAACGGCGCTGCAATACTTCCGCTCGGCGCGTTCGGTGATCGAAGTCGGCGGCAGCGCAAGCTTCGACAAATGGAGCCGCGTCACGCGCAAAGTCGCCGACGAAGGCAACGCGATTGTTTACGATTTTCTGAAATTGACCCCGAAAGTCCTGGCGACGCTTTCCGTGACGCAGCGCAAACGCGCGCCGGAGCGCGTCAACGCCGTGCTGGATGTGGTCGAAGAACTGGCCGCGCGCAATGTGTACGTCGCGCTGGAATGTTTCAAAAGTTCGCCTCGTGCGCTTGCCGCCTCTACGCTGGATCAGTTTCAGGCCTGGGCGCGCGAAGGCGCGGAGCTTCACCGCAGCGACCGCCGCAAAGCCCAGGCCTATTACGCGCTGGAATCGAAATCGAGCCAGGAAAGCCTGCGCGGCGCGCACGATGGCGTGGCCCTCGAATCCATTTCACACCTGCTGCGGCTTTACGTCGAAGGTTTGACCGGGCGCGAAATGGTCATCGCGCCGCTCGGCGCCATCCCCGAAGAATCCCGCATCAGCGACGGTCACACCATTCAACTGCCTTCGGTGGTTTCCGAATTCGGCTCGCCCGAAGACGATTTCAAGCTTTACAAAGCGCTGGCAGCGCACGCTTCCGGCCAGGTCGAATTCGGCACGCGCAGCATCGGCACCACGGAAATCCGCACCGCGCTGAAAGAAATTGACCACTTTTTTGAAGAAAAAGAGAAGAAAGCTCTCGGCGATGAATTGAACGACAAGGAGTTTATCCAATACTCGAACCTCGAGCACTTGGGATTGCGCCTGCGCCCACAACTCCAGCCGATTCAGGTTGAAACTGCCGATTACAAAACTGTGCTTGGGCGCTTTCCCAATTCGACGCTGGCCAGCCGAATCTTCACGACGCTGGAAAACGGGCGGATTGACTATCGGCTGCGTTCAGCCTACCGCGGCATCCGTCGCGACCTGGATTTTGTCAAAGCTCGTTTGATCGAACGCCGCCCGCCGGTCAATGAACTGACCGTGGAACAAGCTGTATACGAAATGCTTTTCCAGATCACGCTCTGCGGCGGCGTGATTGACGAAGCCGCGCGATTTTCCTACGCCGGCGTCGTCACCGAATTTGAAAGCATCGTCCGCGATTATCTGCGCCACGATACCGCCACCGTCGCCGACACGCTGATGGCGACGTTTATGGTTTACGAACTGCTGGAAGGCCGCAAAAACGACCAGCAGTCCGAAAACCAATCCGACGAAGAGCAGAAGGAAACCGACAGCGACGATCAGGACAACAACGAAAGCAAGGGCGAAGAACAGCAGCAAACACCGCAACAGCAGCGCCGCCCGGAACTCTTCAATCAATGGTCACAGGCCAACGAAGAAACCACGCCGACCGATTCCGACCTGCTGAACGAACTGATGAACGCCGAAACCAGCGAGCAGGACTTGCAGGAAGGCGATGTCGTTTACTTTTACGACGAATGGGATCGCGAACTCGGCGACCACCGCGCCAAATGGTGCCGCGTCATTCAGCGCGAAAACCGCAAGGGGCAGCGCGATTTTGTCGAACAGGTCCGCGCCCGTTATTCCGGCGTCATCTCCTCCATCCGCCATCAGTTCCAGATGCTGAAACCCGAATCGCTGCGCAAGATCAAAGGTGAACTGGACGGCGAAGACTTCGACTTGCAAGCCGTGATCGAGCATCACGTTGACCGCAAGACCACGGGCCGCGCGTCCGAACGCCTCTACATCCGCCGCATCCGCCGGGAACGCGACGTGGCAGTGAGCTTCCTGCTGGATATGTCGTCTTCGACCGCGCGCACGATTACGCGCCATCCGAATCAGCCGTACACGCGCCCTGGCCAGAAGATCATAGACATCGAAAAGCAGGGCCTGGTTTTGATGAGCGAAGCGCTGGAAGCCGTCGGCGACGCCTATTCGATTTCCGGCTTCACCAGCGAAGGCCGCCGCAACGTCAAATATTTCGTCATCAAACGTTTCGGCGAAAAATATTCCGTTGATGTCGAACGCCGCATCGGCGGCATCACCTACCACAACAACACGCGACTGGGCGCAGCCATCCGCCATGCCGTCGCCGAACTGGAAAAACAGGACGCCCGCACCAAACTGCTGATTATCCTCAGCGACGGCCGTCCGTATGACCACGATTACGGCGATTCCCGCTACGCCCGCGAAGACACCAAGATGGCGCTGCGCCATTCCAAAATCTCCGGCATCACCCCTTTCTGCATCACGATTGACCGCGAATCCGAAGCGGAATTGAAGGATTTGTACGGCGAAGTCGGCTACACGATCATTGATGACGTGATGAGCTTGCCGGAACGGTTGCCAGGCATTTACCGCCGGTTGACGACCTGATTGTGGAGGCGGGATAGATGGAAATCAGAAACCAAATTTTCACCGGAGACTGCAAAGAGGTAATGCGCGAGTTGCCGGCAAATTCAATCTCTGCCTGCATTACCGACCCTCCTTACAATTACGAATTCATCGGCCACAAATGGGACGCCACGGAAATCGAACGACGTGTCAGCCGCGTGCAGGAAAGCAAGACGCTCGTCAAAAACATTCCTTACGGCAGCGGATTGGCAGGCGGCGTTCGCAACGCGCGATGGTACGAGCGTGTCCGGCAAAATATCCTTGATTACGAACAGTGGTGTTATGAGTGGGCGGTTGAGCTTTTCCGCGTCTGCAAGGAAGGTGCCGTTGTTGCAGCCTTCAACAGCACACGCACGATGGCGCATCTGCAGGTAGCGCTGGAACGCGCCGGATTTTACGCGCGGGATTGCGTTGTCTATCGCCGTCCGAGCGGTATTCCGAAAGGGTTGAACCTGCAAGCCAAGCTGGAACAAAAAGGTGTTGAAAACTCCGAAGACTGGGTCGGTTGGCATAGTTGCCTGCGCAACGAGTGGGAAGCCATCGTCGTCGTGCAAAAGCCGCTCGTGAACAACTACGTTGAAACCTTGTTCAAGAACGGCATCGGTCTGTTCCATACGATCAATGAAGACGGCTCTTTTCAATCCAACATCCTCGAAAACATCCCGCGCGACGAACGCGAGCAGGAGAACGTTCATTGCACGGTGAAGCCGCTGGCGCTGATGGAAAAGCTGGTGGAGATGTTCGTTCCCGCCTCTGACAAAAACATTGTTCTTGATCCCTTTGCCGGATCAGGCACGACATTAGTGGCGGCGAAGAAGCTTGGTTGCAGTTACCTGGGGATTGAGATTGTGCCGGAATATGTCGAGATTGCGAAAAAACGGCTCGGTGAATTGGCACTGCAAACAGCCAAGACTAAAGGCACACTGCACGATCACAATATCTATGGCCAACGCCTTTTTGCGGATTCATTGGGTGAGATAGGCTTATTGCCCTCGTGTTGAGCCTGCCTGAAAAGCTGCCCTAAGACTCTTGCAGGTTGACGGTGTCGCTAGTTCATGAAACTCTTATTTCAATCAAGCGGTGCAGTTACGGAAAACTACAACTGAGGTTTGCGGGCACCTCTTTCACTATTGGAGATGCCGACATGAGTGATAACTCAAAGATTGAGTGGACAGACGCGACCTGGAACCCTGTTCGCGGATGCACCAAGATCAGCCCTGGATGTACGCGCTGCTATGCCGAGACGTTTGCCGAACGTTTTCGCGGAGTGAAAGACCATCCTTATGAACAGGGCTTCGACTTGCGCCTTGTCCCCGAAAAGCTTACCGAGCCGTTACGCTGGGCAAAGTCCAAGATGGTTTTCGTCAATTCGATGAGCGATCTTTTCCACGTCAGCGTTCCTGATGAATACATTGTGGCCGTGGCCGAATTGATGCTCAAAGCCAACTGGCACAGTTATCAGGTTTTGACTAAACGGTCAGAACGAATGCGCGACTTACTCAACACCAAACTTCGTTTTGCCGCTGGGCAGCCGCATATTTGGTGGGGCGTGAGCGTCGAGGACCGCAAGTATGGCTTGCCGCGCATTGAGCATTTGCGTGATTCACCAGTTAAAGTCCGATTCCTTTCCGTAGAGCCATTGTTGGAAGATTTGGGCAAAATAGACTTGAGCGGAATTGGCTGGGTCATTGTTGGTGGCGAAAGCGGCGCAGGGGCAAGACAGATGCAACCGGCGTGGGTTCGCAGTCTTTGCCGACAGTGCAGCAAAGCCAAAGTCCCTTTCTTCTTCAAGCAATGGGGCGGGGTAAGAAAGAAGGAAAATGGCAGAGAGCTTGATGGGGAAACTTATAGTCAGTTGCCGGCGCGGGACTCGTTGCCGGTTTTAGAATTGTCGGGTAGGCGGACTTTAATAAAGGCGTTTGAGACTTCCTACCCAATAGAACTATGGAGTTGACGTGATGAGTAAAGAAGACCTCAGCCAAAGCGGTTTGTATCTCGGTCGAGAGCAATCCTTAGTCAAACATCTAATTCTGCAAAGCTATCTCGAAAGATTCGCACACATCATCGGGTCTTGGTCGGATGCGATTACTTACGTGGATTGTTTCTCTGGTCCATGGAAAGAGCGCTCTCAGGAGTTGAAGGATACCTCGTTCTCTATCGCTCTCGAAGAATTGCGAAAGGCTCAGAAAACGCGTCAGAAACTTGGGAAGAGTCTAAAGTTGCGTTGTTTCTTTTTAGAGAAAGACCCAAAGGCATATGCCAAGTTGAAAGAGTTCGCCGATGGTATTACCGATGTGGATATTGCCCACAAGAATGCTGCGCTGGAAGATTCCATTGACGATATTATGAAGTTTACTCGCAAGGTGAAATCCTTTCCCTTCATCTTCATAGATCCGACAGGATGGACTGGATTCGGGATGGATGTGATTTCACCGCTATTGCGACTTGAGCCGGGAGAGGTGCTGATTAACTTTATGACCGGGCACATCCTTCGCTTTATCGAATCATCGGATCTGCGGACACAAGAAAGCTTTGTCAATTTGTTTGGTTCAGCCTCATTCAAAAATAGGCTGAAAGAACTTGAAGGCTTGGATCGTGAAGATGCAGCAGTGGAGGAATACTGCAAGAATGTTGCTAAGATGGGAAGGTTTAGTTTCGTATCCAAAGCCATCGTTTTACATCCAGAACATGACCGCACGCATTTTCATCTCATCTACGCCACTCGAAATTCCACGGGTATTAAAGTCTTCAAGGAGGCTGAAAAGAAGGCAATGACGGAGATGCGACACGTCCGTGCAGAGGCACGCCAAAGGAAGAGCGAGGCAAAGACATTACAACCAAGTTTCTTTGAGCCGGAAGTCCTGTATAGCACGAGTTATTTCGATGAGTTACGTGATCGCTATCTCGCCAAGGCCAAGCTATCAATTGTCCACAAGCTAAAACAGGCTGGGCGGATTCCCTACGATGATGCCTGGGCGTCGGTTCTTAGCGAGCCGTTGGCCTGGGAGAGCGATTTGAATGACTGGATTAAAGACTGGGAAGAAACAGAGCAAGTTGTTGTCCAAGGCAAAAGGTCTCCTCGTCAGAAACCACATCGGGGAGAGAACAACATTCTGGTTTGGCGCGGATAGGCACACTACGAAATATTTGCCGTAAATGGGGAGCGCGATGAAGTTTGATGAATTGGACGAGAAGATGCGTGTGTACGAAACGGCGTTTGATCAATGCGCCGTGCCAGGAATGTTTCTGGTGGCGCGGATTGACGGGCGCAGTTTCACGCGGCTGACGCGCGAAGTGCATTCGTTCAAAGCGCCCTTTGACGAACGGTTCCGGGATTTGATGGTCGCGACGACGGAGCATTTGATGGGCTGCGGCTTCCGGGTGATTTACGGGTACACGCAGTCGGACGAAATCTCGCTGCTGTTTCACCCCGAAGAGACGGCGTTTCACCGCAAGCTGCGCAAGTACGATTCGATTCTGGCGGGGGAAGCCAGCGCGAAATTCGCGTTGCTGCTGGGGGCGCACGCGGCTTTCGATTGCCGGATTTCGCAACTGCCGAATGAAAACTTGGTCGGCGATTACTTCCGCTGGCGCAACGAAGACGCGCACCGTAATGCACTCAACGGCCATTGTTACTGGATGTTGCGTGGCGAAGGGCTGACCGTCACGCAAGCGACGAAGAAGCTTGAACGGATGCCCGTCGCCGAAAAGAACGAACTGTTGTTTCAGCGCGGCGTCAATTTCAACGAAGTTCCGAACTGGCAGAAGCGCGGCGTTGGGTTGTACTGGGAAAGTTATGGCAAGCAGGCGGTCAACAAGCTGACCGGCGAAGCGGTCGTTGCCGAACGGCGGCGGATCAGGATTGATTACGAGTTGCCGATGCGCGACGAATACACGCGGTTTGTGCTGGCTTTGCTGGACAGCGCGGCCAAAGAGCGCGACAAATAGTGCATGACCAAAATTCCCGTCCGATTGGTGTTGATCCTGGGCGCACTGACCGCCTTTGCGTCGCTTTCGATTGATATGTATCTGCCGAGCTTTCCGACGCTCGAAGAAGATTTGCAGGCAACATCCTCCGCCGTCCAGTTTTCGCTGGCGGCGTTTTTTGTTGGGATGGCGCTGGGTCAGGCGTTGTATGGGCCGCTGGCGGATCGGTTCGGGCGGAAGCGTCCGTTGTACGCGGGGATTTCGCTGTATGTGCTGGCGTCGGTGGGCTGCGCGCTTGCGCCGAACATTGAAACGCTGATTGGGCTGCGGTTTGTGCAGGCGGTGGGCGGTTGCGCCGGAATTGTGATTGCGCGCGCGATGGTGCGCGATCTGTTTGACCGCGAAGCTTCGGCAAAGGTCTTTTCGCTGCTGACGCTGGTGCTGGGCGTTGCGCCGATTCTGGCGCCGCTGCTGGGTGGCTATGTGCTGAAGTTTTTCGGCTGGCGGGCGATTTTTGGAATTTTGGTGGTTTTCGGCCTTGCCTGTTTGATTGCGGCGGCGGGGGGATTGCGCGAAACCTTGCCGGAATCTGCTCGGCACAACCATACCTCTCCGATTCGCGGCGCGCTGCGGATTTACGGCCAGTTGCTCACAGACCGGCGATTCAACGGCTATGCGTTTGCGGGCGGCATCGCGCAGGCCGGAATGTTTGCCTACATTTCCGGTTCGCCGTTTGTTTTCATCAAGCTTTACGGCGTGCCGGAACAGACTTACGGCTGGTTTTTCGGCCTCAATGCGTTTGGGTTGATTGCCGCTTCGCAAGTGAATCACCGGCTGCTGACGGGTTGGAAATCCGATGCGATTCTGTCGCGGATTCTGCTGATCGTCGCTGGATTCGGAATCTGGCTGCTGACCATGGCGTTCACCGGCTGGGGCGGATTGTGGGGATTGCTGCTGCCGCTGTTCGGCTTTGTCGCCAGTCTGGGTTTTTCATTCCCGAACGCCATTGCCGGCGCGATGGCGCATCAAGCTCACCGAGCGGGCAGCGCTTCGGCGTTGCTCGGAACGATCCAATTCGGCGCGGCGACGATTGCGGGAGCGATGGTCGGCGCCTTCCACGCGCATTCGGCAGTGCCGATGGCGGCGGTGATGGCGGTTTGCGGCATGATGGCGCTGGTGCTGCATCGGCTGATGGTTGTTCCGATGCTGCGCGCGGAAAACGGAGGCGATGGCGGCGAACTGGATATACAGGTCGTGGAATGAGTCAAGTCTGAACTTTGCAGACGACTTTCGCGCTCGGACGGCAATCGCACGTCATCGTGCTCGACCAGTTTGAACAGTTGCGCGGCGGCCGGAAGATTTTTTCTTTGCTGCGCCGCCTCGTCCGCGCCGCCAAACCGCCGCACCGCATCACCTGGGTGATTACCTTCCGTCCTGTGCCTCGTTGATGAACCCATCGTAGAGATCGGTGCAAACCTCCTTAACGATTGCGAGGGGGGCCGGGATGGATTTGAAGAAGGCCACGATCAGATGAATGCGCTGGCCGCTTTTCAGCGTGACGGGAATGACAATTTCATGATCGTTGTCGGGTTAGTGAAAAGACTCTTCGAATGGTAGGTAGAGGGATATACGAGGCGGAAGAAACATGGATCGTGGATTATTGAGCGGGCCTAAATCGCCAACTTAGAGTAGAGGTACAAACAACCGGACTTCTTCCGCGCCTTCCGACAAACGGATCATTTGTTCAAATCGCAGCCCCAGCTTTTCCAGCAGCCTGCCCGATGCCTGATTGTCCGGCGAAGTAATCGCCACAATGCGTTTCAGTCCCAGCGCCTCTTTCCCATGGTCAAGCACGGCGGCGGAAGCTTCATAGGCGTACCCTTTCCCCCAGAATTCTGGCAGAAAGGCAAAGCCAATATCCACGTCTTCCAGCGCGTCGCGTTTGATCAATCCGCACATGCCAAGCGGTATATTGCCGTCTTTCAACTCAGTCATGTACAGGCCGAAACCCAGGCGGCTGTACATATCCACCGGGCCTTTCAAAATATAAATCCGCGCGTCTTCCAGCGTTCGCACGCCTTTGTCGCCGATGAATTGCAGGAAGGAAGGTTCGTTTAACAACGCCAGGATAAATGCGGCGTCGTCTTCGCAAAGATGGCGGAGCGTCAGCCGCTCAGTTTCAAGTACGATCATGGTGAATCTCTCACTCAGGTATTATTCGGAAAACTTAGCCGGACGAGTGGGCCGGGAAGTGTCGCCGGCTGGGATGGGAAGCAAGCCCGTTGTTTGCTCAGCAACGCTCGGAATTGCTTCGGATGGATTTGCCGGAGGCAACTGATTGGTTGGAACGGAGGGCCGAACCGGCGTCGTCCGAACAGGCGCTTGGGGGCCGTCAACTTTGGGCAGGTAATCCGAATACACCAACTGGAGAATGCCGCCAAACAAAAGAAACCCGGCGACTCCGCCCAGCAGTATGATCAGATTGTTCAGGCCAGGCCAATTGGGGAAAAGCCCCATGCTGATGGGAATCAGGCAGCCCATCATCAGGGCGGAAAACAAGGTCAGAAGTCCCCGCATTTCCGTTTTTACCCGACGGCTTTTGAACGGGTTACTGTCCGCAGATTCCGGTTGGTCAGGCGCATTTTCCGCAGGCCCACGGCCAAGCACGCGGGAAACGATTTGCATGTCGAACCCGCAGGCGCGGCAAAACTTCTGTTCTTCTGAAAGCGGCGTGGCGCATTTTGGACAATACATCTTGATTGCTGTTTGGTCCTTTCCTGGTGATCGTGTTCTTTCAGCGCCTAACGCCGGCCTGGGCAGCAAGGTTTGAGTTATTTTCCGGCGCGTTCCTGTTGAAGCTGTTCGTTGTAGCTCTTTTCGTACGAGGCGATGTAATTGCGATAACCTTCCGGGTCAATGAACGGATTCGTTTTGGCATCGGCGGTCATTCGTCCGACCTTTGCTTCCATATTGAAGAAAGGCGCGTGCGGTCCCAGGAACACATCACAGCTCAACGATTTCAGTTTCTGGAAAGATTTTGCGTACGCTTCGCCGACGCCCGCCCAGGTCGGATTGTTTACCATACGAACGCCTGGATTGATGGACATGCTGGCGGCGAAAACGACTTCGTATTTTTTTCCGTTTTCTTCCACCGTGGTTGTCCAGGTGGTGTTTCCTTCAGTGTGGCCGGGCGTCAGATGCGCTTTCATGGCCACGCTGCCAATGCGGACAATTTCTCCGTCCTTGAGGATTCGATCAACCTTGACCGGTTTGTACGAGCCGATCGGGTGAAATCCCTTCGCGCCGCCGCTTTCCAGTATCGTGGCGTCCGCCGCTGTAGCATAGACTTGCGCTCCGGTCGCGGCTTTCATCTCCGCATGCCCGGCAACATGGTCGAAATGCGCGTGACTGGAGAGAATTATCCGCACGTACTTCAGTTTGTAGCCGAGCGCTTCGATGTTGGCGCGCACATTCGGCCCGGACTCTTCCAACCCAGTGTCAATCAGGATGTGTCCGCCGGGCGAGGTAATCAGATAACAAGCCAGATTTTTCGTCCCGACGTAATAAATATTGCCGATGATGCGGAAAGGCTTGAACGGTTGAGTCCAATCGTCAGGCAGCGATTTTTGGCTTGATGAATTTTGGGCATCCGCTTGTGGTGGAAGAAGGAACAGGCCCACCGCAAGAGCGCAAAGCAGAAACGGTTTCCATTTCATAGGGGCTCCTTTGACGGTACGGCAGCCTGGATTGCGCTGTCGTATCTTGATCCGGCATTGATTCGAAATCTGTGAAGTTCGATCGAAACGAAGAAAATCACGCTAACGATACTCCGCTCTTTCAGCAATCTCAAAAGTTTCAGCCTCCGGCCTGAGATAAAAAATCAGGCAATGTTTCCCGCCAATCGCGCATCGGCGCCAGGCCCAGCGCTTCCGACGCCAGACACCGCATGGGCGTATTTCGCGGACGCCGCGCCAGGCGTTTCGCTTCGGCATCGGAAATGCCCGCAATCAATCCCTCGCTTTCCGGCTTGGCCAGATTCAAGCGGCGCGCCAGTTCCACGGCAAAATCGTAATGCGAACAGAAACCGTCATTCACCACTTGATACGTGGCGTAACGGCCCTTGGCGAGAATTTTGCCGATTCTCGAAACCAGGTCGGGAACATAAGTGACGCTGGCCCACAAATCATTGACGGCCCGCATCGGCTGCCGGGCGGCAAGCGCGCGAGCGGCGTTGCTGAAGAAGTTTTCCTTGCCCGCGCCGAATACCCAGGAAGTTCGCACAACATAGCTTTTCGGTGCGGCTGCGATTACCGCTCGTTCGCCTGCCAGCTTCGTTTCGCCATACACATTGATCGGCAGCGCTTCGTCATTGATCGTGTAATACGCGCCTGGCTCGCGGTCGCCGTCAAACACGTAGTTGGTGCTCAAATGCATGATTTCAGCATCAATTTCGGCGGCGGCTTCAGCCAGAAACTTCGGCCCCGCCACGTTGACGGCTTCGGCCAGCGTTGGATCGGCTTCGCAAACGTCCACGCCCAGCACGGCGCAGTTGATGACCAGATCAGGCTGAGCCTGTTTGATGAAGCCTTTCACGGCTTCGCGGTCGGTGATATTCAGCGCCTGATGATTCAAGGCGGTGACTTGATGATCGGCGGCGAAGAAGCTGGCAAGTTCTTTGCCAACGAATCCGCCCGCGCCTGTAATGATAATTTTCATGCTTGATTGGATCGCGGACGTTGCAGTCCGCGCTTTTGAAAGCCAACACGCCATGGTCAATCGCGGACGGAACGTCCGCGATCCGGCAATCGAGATCATTTTTGTGGGTGAATGGTTTCGTGTTTTTCCAGCATTTCGATGAACTGCCGGATGCGCTTTTCGCGCGTTTCGGCTTTCCTGGCGGTCTGAATACGGAACAGAATCGCATAGCGGTTGACGCTTTTCAGCGTGGCGAAAAAGGCTTGTGCCTTCTCGTTCTGGTCCAGCGCCGCCTGAAAGTCTTCCGGCACGGTCGCCTTGCTTTGCGAATCGTAGGCGGCCTCCCAGCGGCCATCTTGTTTGGCGCTTTCAACGGCGTTCAACCCGGCAGGTTTCATCCGCCTGGCTTTGATCAGCGCTTCGACTTTTTCCCGATTGATTTTCGACCAGATGCTTTTGGCGCCGCGCGGCGTGAACTTTTGCAGAAACGTGGCCTCGTCGTAACTTTTCTTCTGCCCGTCAATCCAGCCGTAGCACAAGGCCACGTCCAATGCTTCGGCGTAGGTCACGGATTCGATGCCGGAATTCTTCTTCGCCAGCCGCAGCCAAAGCCCTTTTGATTCGGCCTGGTTTTCTTTCAACCAGGTTTCCCAGTCTTTGGGCGTCGCAAACAGAATGACCGGAATTTCAGCGGGAGTTTTTGGAGTCATTTTCATTTGTTCGTGTCGGTATCCCGACCGTGAGGGATGGAGATGATTGCGCGACCGGGCCCTTGCTTACGCGCGGGCTACTGAAACAGGCAGGTCACGGCGCTGGATCAGGTCCCAAAGATTCCCGTACAGGTCTTCAAACACTGCGACCGTGCCGTACTCTTCGACCTTCGGTTCCCGGATGAACCTGATGCCCAGCGAAACCATTTCCCGGTAATCGCGCCAGAAATCATCCGTTTGCAGAAAGAGAAAGACGCGCCCGCCCGCCTGGTTTCCGATGAATGCTTCCTGTTCAGGCGTGGCGGCGCGCGCCAGCAGCAAAGTTGTTTCGCTTGATCCCGGCGGAGCCACCACCACCCAGCGTTTGTCCTGCGCTGGTTGGTAAGTATCTTCGACCAGGGTGAAATGCAGCTTCTGCGTATAAAACGCAATCGCTTCGTCGTAATCGCGAACGACCAGTGCAAGGTGAAGAATAGATTGTTTCATTTCGGAGGTTTATTTGCTCCTGGCAGGAACCAGTCCATGGCCGCCAACAGGTTCGGTGACAGTATGGTCGCTGAAGCCTGCAATTAGCGGTTTGCCCCGCGTAATAGCCTGCTTGACGGCGGGAAGCGACAGCGACGCTTGATGGCTTTCCTGGCTGTCCCAGACTTCGGTGATCCAGATGGCGTTCGCATCGGCAGGGTCTTTGGCCACCACGTAACTCAGACAGCCGGGCATCCCGGCGACGCCTTCCAGCAGGATCGAAATCAATTCATCGCGTTTGCCCGCGACCGCGGCCATTTTTCCAATCAATCCGTACATCTTTTGTTTTCCTTCCGGTAAAGCGTTGGCGGGCAACGCAGCCGCAGCCGCTCCCGCCATCACGATAAAGTCCCGTCTTTCGATTTGCATAATCAACCTTCTGGGAGCGCAGGCATCCTGCCCGCCGTAATTGAAGCGCGAAGCTTCCTTTGCTTCTTTTTCGCCCCGGCCTTTCGTTTGTTTTCAAGCCAGGGTGATTGGCACAAAACGAATTTGTTCCGGGTATTGTTCGGCCAACCGCTGCGGCTCGCCGCCACGCTGGTAGCGGAAATCGCAGTGCGAAGCGCCAACAGCGAGCGACCCGCTGCGCCGCAACCCCTGATCCCCCTTGTCGCTCATCACATCGTCCACCGCGCAAAAGTAAGGGACCAAATCCATCGCGTCGTATTTTGCGGCCACGTGACAGATCGCGCACGATTTGACGTTGTAGCCCCACTCGAACTCCGCTCCCTCGCCGCTGACGAATTCGACGACATCTTCGCCCGGCGCGGCATTGGTTTGCGAAGCTTCTGCCAGCAACGCGAACTGAGCCAGCCGTTCCCGCAACACTTCATCGCTTTCCTGCGGCACCGGAATCGGCGCGCGCGTCAAACCCATCAACATGGCGCTGCCGAACGCATGCACATCCACGCCACGCTTTTTGAGCGCCAGATACAGCGACAAATTGACGCTGCAAATAAACAGCGCCGATGCCAGCGGATGCTGCGGCTTGTCCACGTAGGCCATGCTTGGAAGCATTTCGTCGAAGATTGCCGAGGCTTCGGCGACAACGGCTTCCGCATCATTGGCACACCTGCCGGCCAGCCGCATCAACCGCACATTGGCTTGGTCGAAAAAGGTGCTTTTTACGAATTGCTGATTTTCTAGTCTGCTCATTTATTTCACTTGCGGCCCTTGGGCTGGCGATTACGCCAGTATTGGAATTCGTCCGCGTAGACTTCGGAATCCAGTTCGCTGATGCGCAACTGCATCCGTTCCTGGGCGTCGGCCACACCTTTGTTGTAAATGCTCGGCCCGATTTCTTCCAGGATGAATTGCAGCAACGCGCCTGCGGCCAGGTTGCCGAGTGGCTCATCCAGGTTCACCTGAAAATACTTTTGCAGGGATTCGAGCGCGTTTTGTTTTGCGTCCTTGGATAATTCGATGGTCATAGCTTCTGAACCAGAGTGTTCTTTGCCGCGCAGCGGCGGCTGATTTTAGCCGTGGGTGAAACCCACGGGAAGCGGTGAAGGACTCCCGCTAAAATCAACCGCCGCTACTCGGCGAAGAAAATCATCCGCCCTTGTCAGGCGGAAAGGGAAACCTGCTTGCCGCTCTTACTTCGCTGGTTTCACAAACACTGCGGGGACGTTCTGGTCGCGAACCAGTTTGTTGAATGCGGGCACGTCCGAAGCCATGACCTGTTTCAATTTCTCCAGTTGCGCGTTGATGCGTCCGACCAGGTCTTCGTATACGCCGTATTGCTGATCGGTCGGTTGTGCGTCGGCTCCGGCGACCGAACCGCCCAGCGCTGCCAGTTTGTTGTTCAACCGGATTGGATAATTCAGCGGGTCCTGACTGCTCTGGTTTTTGGTCTGGTACAGCTCTTCTTCGACGGCGGTCAGTTTGGCGCTCAAGTCTTTGGCGGCGTCCACGATGGCTTTGCCGGTCGGTTGATCCTTGACGCGGGCGGCGTAATCGTTGACCTGTTTGCGCACGTCGCGGATCGAAAGAATGGCTTCTGAAGTTTCCGAAAACTTGTCGCGGATTTTCGTCAGCAGGTCGAATTGCTTCTGGAATTCTTCCTGCGTGGTGGGAACGCGCGGGTCTTTGCGGACTTCAAACGTTTCGGTCACTGTTTTGCCGTCCACCGTCAGTTTGACCTGGTAATTGCCGGGCACGGCTCTTGGCCCGGCAGTATTGCCCGCCCACAGGATCATTCCGGGCACGCGCACGGCTTCGGCGTAGCGCAAATCCCAGGCGAATTTGTTCAAGCCTTTTTCCGCCGGGACGCGGGCCGGAGCGCCGCCAAAGCGTCCGCCGCCGCCCTCAACAGGTGTTTCCGGGGCTTTGCTCGAAAACTTCTTCACGGATTTGCCCGCCGCATCCAGAATTTCCAGACTGATGTCGCCTTTCGGTTTGTCTTTCAGGTAAAACCAGAGAGACGCGCCCGCCGCAGGGTTTTCGCCCAGGCTGGCGCCAGCGGGAATGCGGCCGCCGCCGCCGGGCATGCGGTAAGACTCTTCCGGTTTGAACAGATGCACGTCGGCGGACGCGATGGAATCCTTCCACTGATGCAGGATCGTCTGATCGTCAATGATCCAGAAACTGCGGCCTTGCGTGGAGATGACCAAATCCTTGTCGCGTTTGTGAATGGCGATGTCTGTGATGGGCACGACGGGCAGATTCAGTTGCAACGGTTGCCAGTTCTCGCCGTCATTGAACGAAACGTACATGCCGGTTTCGGTTCCGGCGTACAGCAGGCCGCGCCGGTTCGGGTCTTCGCGAATGACTCGCGTGAAAGCATTATCGGGAATTCCGGTTGTGATCTTTTTCCAGGTTTTGCCGTAATCGCTGGTTTTGTACAGGTACGGGCGGAAGTCATCGGCTTTGTATAGCGTGGCGGCAAAATAGGCCGTGGCGGCATCGTGCGGCGACGCTTCGATGGAATTGATCTGCGCCCATTCGGGCAGGCTGGAAGCGCCTTTGGTGACGTTGTCCCACTTCGGACTGGGTTCGTGGCCGTTGCGCGTGACGTGAACCAGACCGTCGTCCGAACCTGTCCAGATGACACCTTTCGTGACGGGCGATTCGGCGACGGTGAAAATGGTCGAATAATATTCGACCGAAGTGTTGTCTTTGGTAATCGGGCCGCCGCTGGGGCCTTGTTTGGATTTGTCGTTGCGCGTCAGGTCGGGGCTGATTGCCGTCCAGGTCTGGCCTTCGTTGGTGGTTTTGAACAGCAGGTTGCCGCCGGTGTACAGCACATTCGGATCATGCGGCGAAAACAGAATCGGGAAGTTCCACTGGAAACGGAACTTCATGCCTTCCGCGCCCCAGCCCATCGGGTTGTCCGGCCAGACGTTCACGTCGCGCGATTGTCCGGTGCGATGATCCAGGCGTTCCAGCAAACCGCCGTAATTGCCGCCGAAGACGATATTGGAATCTTTCGGATGCGGCTGCACCCAGCCGGATTCGCTGCCGGCGGTCACGTCCCAGTCTTTTTCCGTGATGCCGAAGCTGGTTGTGCGGCTGGCGATTTTGACCGTCGAATTGTCCTGCTGCGCGCCGTAGACGTGATAGGGGAAATCGTTGTCGAGCGCGACACGATAAAACTGCGCGGTGGCCTGATCCTGTTCGCTCCACATGCCTCCGCCGTTGTAGGTGACGTTCGCGCCGCCGTCGTTGGCATTGATCATGCGGTCCGGGTTGTCGGGCGCAATCCACAGATCGTGGTTGTCGCCGTGCGGCGGATTCAGCGTGGTGTAAGTGCGCCCGCCGTCTATGGATTTGTGGAAGCCTACGTTCAGCACATAAACGCCGTCTGCGTTTTTCGGGTCGGCGTAAATGTGCGAGTAATACCAGGCGCGCTGGCGCAGGTTGCGGTTGTCGGTCATTTTCGTCCAGGTGCTGCCTGCATTATCGGAACGGAAAACCCCGCCGTCTTCGGCTTCGACGATGGCGTAAATGCGTTCTGGATTCGCGGGCGAAACCGCCACGCCGATCTTGCCGAGCACGCCTTTGGGCAGGCCGGTGTTGCGCGAAATGTCTTTCCAGGTGTCGCCGCCGTCAGTAGATTTCCAAAGCCCGCTGTCGGGCCCGCCGCTTTCCATGCTGTAGGGCGTGCGTTTGGCTTCCCAGATCGAAGCGTACAGCACGTTCGGATTCGACGGATCCATGCTCAAATCCACCGCGCCGGCTTTGCTGGATTTGAACAGCACGCGCTCCCAGTTTTTGCCGCCGTCTTTCGAGCGGAACACTCCGCGCTGTTCGTTCGTGCCCGCCGCATGGCCGAGCGCCGCGACATAAACCACATCGGGGTTTTTCGGGTGAATGCGGACGCGGCCAATGATGCGCGTGTCTTCCAATCCGGCGCGCTTCCAGGTTTTGCCCGCGTCCACGGATTTATAAACGCCATCGCCGTGCGAAAAATTGCCGCGAATGCAGGCTTCGCCCATTCCGACGTACACGATGTTGGGATCGGATTCGCTGACGGCAATCGCGCCGACGGTGCCGGTGCCAAAGCCCTGCCCGTCGCTGACCGGGTTCCAATTCACGCCGCCATCCGTGGTTTTATAAACGCCGCCGCCCACACTGCCGAAGTAATACACATTCGGCTGGGAAACGACGCCCGATACGGCGACAGAGCGTCCGCCGCGAAACGGGCCGATATTGCGCCAGCGTAAACCGGCGAGCGGGTTGGACGCTGCGGGCTGTTGCGCGCTGGTGGTATCCGTCGAAATGGCCAAGCCAAACATGGCAAGGCCAATGGCGATGGACAAAGCAATAATAAAACGGCGCGAAATCGCGCCAGACTTGATCGTCATGCGAGGCTCCTGTTTTTTGTTGATTTGGTTCGAGGCGCCGCTTGCGTATGTGCCGGACTTTGGGCGGCGCTGTGTTGATTGTCCGGACTGGAAATTACAATTGTTCAGGGTCAATGCCCAGAGCGCGCAGTTTGGCCGCTAATAGCTCGGCGCGTTGCCGTTCCTGTTCGGCGCGTTGCCGTTCCTGTTCGGCGAGTTGCTCTGACTGTTCGGCGCGAAATCGCGCTTGCTCGGTGTGTTGCTGCTCCAATTCGACTTGTTCTTCATTGTTGGGAAGCCAGTTGCCCTCGCGGTCGTACCAGCGGAGCCAAAGGCGTTCGTGGCGCAGGTAGCTGCCGCGCCAAAGTCCCAGTCCCAGTTCAGCCTGCGCAATCCACCATCGTCCGCCGTGATTGAGGACTTCATCGTAGC
Source organism: Heliomicrobium sp. (assembly GCA_021155085.1). GTDB lineage: Bacteria > Acidobacteriota > Blastocatellia > RBC074 > RBC074 > RBC074. Next base: position 144,985 of record JAJNQA010000040.1, read on the forward strand.
GTCCGGTTGACAACTCAAAAATACGCAATTGATTCGTGTGTCCGCTGAAGACGATGTAATGCGGGATTTTCAGCCAGTGTTCATAAACATCCCATTTGGTCGGCCTGGAGGAAACGTCGCGCAGCGTTCGTCCCAGATCGTTCTTTTCCGTGCTTGGCGAGAGCAGTTCGACCGCGACCACTGGGTTTACTTCTTCCTGCCAGATGACGTAACTCATCCGTAGTACCGGTTTTTCAGGCTTGGGCAGGCCCACGACAGCGAACCAGTCCGGGCGTTTGTACCGGCTGAAGTCGTTCACATCGTAATAAATGTTGAGGTCAGTGCCGGTGAAGATTCGGTCCGGTTCGTGATTGGGCGGGCGGAAGGTTTCGTCCAGCAGGCGCGCCTGCAAGACGTGAAACAGGTCAGGCATACCGGGTTGATCCTCCTCTTCGCTGGGCAGGTCGTACATGGTCGGCAAGCTCTCTTTCGGAGGCCGCGGGCGGCCTTCGATCTCGCCATACTCATCGTAATCGTCACCCACCAGGGGCGGATTGCAGGCAGCTTTCGTAACCATCGTCTGCGCTCCTTTCAGCAAAATTTGCATGTTGGTTTGAAGATGATAACGCCCTGCCGCTGTTTTGTGGAGAGCGGCTACATGACATGCAGAGACGCTTCGTCAAACCCCGGACGGAGAAAATCGCGCGCTTCGGGAAACGCCTGCTCCATCCACAATCGCAGCTCTGACAGCAGACTGGCGAAATGCATGATCTGCCGCGCGGCTTGCGGCCATAACAATTGCACCTTGCCCCAGGCCAGCAGCGAACGATCCAGCCCCAGCAAAATGGATTTGATTTTTCCCTTGTGGTGTTCAGTGAGCAGACCTTCCGGGTCTTCAATGCTCAGGATTCCGACCAGCGTTGCCACCGCCCGAAATTGATCCCAGCGGATGATTTCAACAGCGTCTTGCACGTCTTCGGGCTGCAACTGATCGGGGTGAATTTCCTCGCTCCGTGGTGCCTGCTGAATCCGTTTTTCCAATTCCGCGCCCGCGCGGTCAAACCACTCCTGCACGGCAAAGGCGTATTCTTCGGCGGCTTCGGTCAGCGGATGCGAGCGGGCGGCTTGAAAGCATTGTTCATGGTCATCGTCGGTATCTTCCAAGTCCGCCTGAAATTCAGCCGAATGAATGTCAATCCCGTGTTCCGCCGCGCCGCGTTCGATGAATTCCGCGGCAAGCTCGAACGAATTGTGCAGCGTTCGCACCATTTGTTTGTTTTTGTGTTCGGGGTCGGTTGGGTCAAAGCCCGCTTCGTCTTCCATCGCCCGCTTTTGGACGAAGCGGAAACAGCGCTCGGTGAAGGCGCAGCGTTCACACCAGTTGTCGCAGTACTGCTGAATGCCTTTGATAAAGCGCGGGTCTTTGGCAAGTTCGATCAATTCATCGGCTGTCATGGCTGTCGCTCCGGGTTATTTTGCGTTCAGTTTACTCAACCGAGCGCGCATCTCGCTGACGGTCTGGTCATCGCGGCGATACTCGTCTTCCATAAATTTGAGCAGTTTTTGATAGGCCGCAATGGCTTGCGCGCGGTCGCCGCGCTGTTCCGCCATTCTTGCCGCGCTGAGCAGGGAATTGAATTCGACGCCGTTCGGATTGGCGATGTAAAAACAGATGCTGGCCGCGCGCAAAATGACGGCTTCCCGCGCTTTGGCGTCCTGCACCGGGCTGCCTTTGAAGCGTTTCAGTTCCAGCAGCGCTTCGTCAATTTTGGCTTGTCCGGCCTGATTGGCTTGAACCTTGATCACGTTTTCGCGCAGGGCGGTCAGCGTGCGCTGCCATTCGGCGACTTCATCGGCATCGTAACCGGGCGTGGGCTGGCGTTCGATCTTGCCGGAGGTGTTGGCGATTTCGGTGATGACTCGGCTGAGCGCGGCGGCGTGTTTTTCCAGTGCCGTGAAGTTCACGCGGTTCGGCGTGTCGGCTTTTGAGTGATAGGCGTAATGGACGCCGTTCGTAATGGAGATGGCCGGAAGTTGTTTGAGCGGCGCGGCCAAATGTTCGCCGCCGAAAAAGCGCGTCACGTCTTCGCCAATCAAGGCCAGATGCGTTTCGCCGCCTTTGTGTTTCGCCGCGGCCTGGGCGAGTTGCGGCGAGAATTCCGCGCCGATGACATACAGCGTTTCATACAACTGTTCGGACCATCCGCCGCCGAAGCCGGTCAGATGGATGGCGGCGGGGGTCTTCGACAAGGGAATGAGCGGCTGCCCGGCGTAAAACTTCGCGCCGGCTTGTTGTTGCTCGCCGCCGTCGAAGGCGACGAACATGACGCCGCGCTGCGGCGGGCTTTTCGCGAATTGCCGCGCCAGTTCGATCATCACGGCGACGCCCGTGGCATTGTCCATCGCTCCGGCAAACTGCCCGCCGAAGGCATCGTAATGTGCGCCGACCAGAATGAATTCGTCCAGCCGTCCGGCAATCAAGCCGGCCACGTTCTGTCCACCTCCGGCAATCGGCTGCAAGAAGTCGCGTCCGGCCGGTTTCAACCCTGCTTCGCGAAATTGTGTGGCGATGAATTCCGCCGCTTTGCGTCCGCCTTCGGTTTTGAAGGCGCGTCCGTTGAAGGCCGGATCGGTTAATTGGCGCGTGATGGTTTCCAGACGGGAATGGTTTTGCGGCTGGCCGCCAGTTTGCCCCAGCGTCAGGCCCGTCAAAAGCGTGAGCGCCAGAGTGAAGCGGAGCAGACTGAAAAGCTGTTGTTTCGGGGGAATTACAAAGTGCATGGTTTGAAATCGGATGAAAGCTGTTTTTCAGGGACCGGCGTTACCGCGTCGCCGTCCATTTGCAGATGCCGCCGATGGAAAGTCCGGTGTTGGTTTTGACGCTGCAATTGCCGCTCATGCGGTTTTCCCAGACTTTCCCGGAAATGGTCACGACCAGCGAATTGATGTCGCCGAAAGCAGACTCCATACCGGCGCGGTCTTCGGCGGAAAGCTGTTGTTTGAAGGCCAGCGTCAGTTTGTTGCCTTGGAGCGTCCCTTTGGCCGTATCACCTTCGGAATCTGTACTGACGACCTGCTCGCCGTCCTGTTGCAGGTTCATCACATCGGTCATGGTTTCGCCATTGAGCATCGTCAGATTGAATTGCCAGCGCCCGGAAACATCCAGCACATTTTCGACTACTTGCGGAGTCCCTTGTTCATAAGGCTGAACTGAGGGCGTTGCATAGGTTGAGATCAGCGGCGTGGGAGTGGGTTCCACATTGGTCAATGATTGTTGATTCTGTGACGCGCCCAACTGAGCCAGCGCGATCAGCACGACAATGCCAATCACGCCGAGAATTCCCAACCCAGCCACGACAAGGACCACCTTGGCGGCGGTGCTCATGCCTTTTTTCGGGACCGGCGCTGGAGCAAATCCGCTACCTGGATGCATCGGATATTGCGGCGGGAATTGCTGTTGCGGAGGATATTGCGGCGGTGGCGTAGGATAACGATTCCCCTCGAAATTGGCCGGAGCCTGTCTGGCACCGCTTGGCGGCATCGGCTGCTGCGGCATCCCTGAATTTGGCTGTGCGCCCGAATGTCCCTGGTAATTTTGATAGCCCTGGCTGGGCGGTTGTGGATTCGGTTGCGAAGGAACGCTGGGCGGTGGCGTCCAATGCTGTGGCTCGCTGGGAAGATTGCGCGCTTGCCCCGCTGCGGAATTCGGCATTGGCTGAGACGGAATGTTCGGCGGCTGCGTCCAGCGCTGCGTTTCGCTGGACGGAAGCCCTGCCTGCGAATTGGGTTGAGCGCGAGGCAGGGAAGGCGGCGGCGTTGCAACTGTCTGACGATTTGGGCCGCCCAATTCCTGCTCTGTTGGTTTGACGTATTGTGTCAGCACTTCCAGCATTTCGCGGGCGCTGCGATAGCGTGCGCGGGAATCCGGCTCGATGGATTTGTTGATGATGGCGGCGAATGGCGGGCTGATGCCCGGGGCGCGGTTCATCCAACTGATCGCGCCGGTCGCCTGATTGGTTAATTCCTGCGGCACTTTCCCGGTCAGCAGAAAGACGATGGTCAGCCCCAGACTGTACAGATCGCTGGAAAACAGCGGACGGCCCGCTGCCTGTTCCAGCGGAATGAAGCCCGGCGTCCCAATCACAATCGAAGCCGTCGCCCTGCCGGCCGAATCCAGCGTTGAAGTTACCGTTTCCTTGACCGCGCCGAAATCAATCAACACCGGCTGATTGTCCTGCCGGCGAATCAGAATGTTGTCGGGTTTAATGTCGCGGTGAATGATCCCTTGCCCGTGAACGTAATCCAGCAGTGCCAGCAAACTGGCCAGAATTCGTTTGGCCTCCTCTTCGCCAAGCGGCCCGTTTTGCGCGACGTATTGGGTCAGGGTTGGGCCGTCCACCAGTTCCTGCACCAGATAAAAACGCTCGTTTTCAGCGAAATAAGCGTACAAGCCCGGAATCTGGCGGCTGGCCTGACCCAGCATTTCCAGCGTGGCGGCTTCTTTTTGAAACCGTTCCCGGATGATTTGCAGGATGCGCGGATCGTCGGTTGACGGTTTCAGTTCCTTGACCACGCAGCGCCGCTGCGAAGGCAGATGCGTGTCTTCCGCGATGGATGTGACACCGAAGCCACCCGCTCCCAATACCTTCAAGATGCGATAACGATTGTTCAACAAGGCTGTCATGATTGACCTTTCTTTTCCGCCGGATGCCAGTTTCAGATCATTCCGGCTGATAACCGAAACCGGGAGTTCAAGGGACGCGGGGGAAGGTGCGCAGCCAGCTTATAGAGACTCAGTCTTTTAGAGACTCAGTCTTTGCGTAGACATCTTTGAGCTTTCACTGACTGGTGATCGTGTTTAGTTCAACGCTTTGATCCAGCCCGGCAATTCGAGTGTAAATCCAACTGCCGCCAGCCATCGCATACATCACGCCGTCAACATAGTCGCTCTTATATTCGGCTTGGCGTTCGATGGCCAGGTATTCTTCCGGAGTCAGATATTTGATTTGAGGAACCGCGGACATAAAACCTCACTTTCCAGCAGTAACGCTTCTTTTCTGGGCGGGGTACATTATGCGAACTGATCCAGGTCGCGCCAGTTGCCATTCTCATCGAGAAAGGTCAGGCGGAAGTTGTCCGCCCAGAGAAAGCCTTGCCCCGACAAAACCACCCCATAATTCAACCATTTTGTGTCTTCAGGCAAATCGGTTTCTATCGCGTAGCGCTGCCAGCCAGTCGAACCGCGCACCGGGCGGTCGCACATGTTGTCGAAGAAAAGAGTCTTTTTGTCGCCGCTTTCCACGCGCAGCCACAGCCCGGCCCATTGTGTGACATCCTGCGTGGCCAGTTCTCCCTCGAATCTAAACCGGCGTCCGGCCAGATGTTCGGCGGGGCAGCGCTGCATCAAAGAGCCAAAGTCCTTGTCTTCGGCCGCAGGATTGTGCATGAAAACGCAGGTTCCATGTCCTTCTTCCGCTCGTGGCAACAGTTGAAACTGATATGTGGTCGAAACTCCGGCCACGTAGAACGCGCCGTTGAACCAGCCGACTAACTGGCCCATGAGCCCGGAGCGCTCAAACCCCAGGTCGGTGGGTTTGGCGATGATCGGAGGCCAGACCACGACATGCGGCGCGCGGGGAGCCGGGGCTGTTTCCTTGCGCACAATTTCCGCCAGATCATGCGCCAACTCCCCGGCAGTGGGATAACGCTCGTCGCGGTTCTTCGCCAGCGCCCGGTCCAGCACCGGTTGGATCGAGCTTCGCAGCGTATGAATGCGGGGCACGGGGGAATTGAGGTGTTTATTCATCAGGGCCGGCGCGGAACTGGCCTGGTAGGGTAATTGTCCGGTCACCATTTCGAACAGAATGACGCCGAGCGCATAAACATCGCATCGCCGGTCGAGCGGCTCATCACCCCATTGTTCCGGACTCATATAGGCCGGAGTTCCCATAATGACTGTGCGCTGGTGGGTGTTGCTTGCGGTCAGCAGTTTGGCAATGCCGAAATCCGCGATATAGGGATCGCTGTCTTCGTCCAGCAGGAAGTTCGCAGGTTTCAGGTCGCGGTGAATGATGCCGCGCGCGTGGGCGCGATCCAGCGCGGCCGCCAGCCGGGTCAGCACGGCGGATGCGCGGGAAAATGAAAATGGCCCGCGTTCCAGCCGGTTGGCCAGCGATCCGCCCGCCATCAGGCGCATGACGATGTAGGGCTGATCGTCCTGCTCCCCAAAATCGTAGACGGGGACAATCGCCTGGCTTTCCAGTCCCGCAATCAGTTTGGCTTCGCGCCGGAAGCGTTCGTAAAAATCATGCTCGTGCAACAAGTCGCGCGGCAGCACCTTGACGGCCACATCGCGCTCAAACATCGGATCGAAGGCGCGATAAACGGACGCCATCCCGCCCTTTCCCAGGAGATTTTTGATTTCGTAACGGCCAATTCTGGATAAGTCCATATTGCCCTCCGGCGCATGCAGTAACTGAGGATCGAGGCAAGTCCGAATCAAACGCGGCGACTATAGCCCGCACTGCGAGCCAAGGCAATAAAACAACAACTGCCAGCAGCTCGTGGCTGTTGACAGTTGGAAGGTTGGCCGAAGGGGGGGAGCCGCGGGCTTAGTCGCATTCCTGATATTTCAGTTTCAACTCCCCGTTTTCCTCGCTGACCACCACTTTGCCGCCGTTCTGCAAGCTGCCGAACAAGACTTCATTCGCCAGCTTCTCCTTGATTTGCGCCTGGATCAGCCGCGCCATCGGACGCGCGCCGAACTGTTTGTCGAAGCCTTTATTGGCCAGCCAGGCGCGGCCCTGTTCGGTCAGTTCCAATTCGACGTTCTTGTTTTTCAACTGCGCCTTCAATTCGCCGACGAACTTGTCCACCACGCGTTCGATGTTTTCAAAGCTCAGTTGTTCAAACGCGATCCAGGCATCCAGGCGGTTGCGGAATTCCGGCGTAAAGGTGCGTTCAATCGCGCCTTGCGCCTTGCTGCCCGTGCCGCCAATGCCGCCTTGTTCAAACTGTTTGAAGCCCATTCTCTTGCCGCTCAGTTCGCGCGCGCCGGCATTGGTGGTCATGATCAGAATAACGTTGCGGAAATCGGCTTTCTTGCCGTTGTTGTCGGTCAGCGTGGCGTGATCCATCACCTGCAGCAGGATGTTGAACAGATCCGGGTGCGCTTTTTCGATTTCGTCCAGCACCAGCACGGCGTAGGGCGTTTTGCGAACGGCGTCGGTCAGCAGGCCGCCCTGGTCAAATCCGACGTAACCCGGAGGCGCCCCGATCAGGCGCGAAACCGTGTGCTTTTCCATGTATTCGCTCATGTCGAAGCGCATGAACTCAACTCCCAGACTCCTGGCCAGTTGTTTGGCCAGTTCGGTTTTGCCGACGCCGGTCGGGCCGGAAAACAGGAACGAACCGATGGGCTTTTCCGGATTGCCCAGGCCGGAGCGCGAGAGTTTGATGGAATCCACCACCTGTTTGATGGCCTGATCCTGGCCGTAGATGACGCTGCCCAGATCGCTTTCCAGCCCTTGCAGCCGTTCCTTGTCGGATTTGGAGACGGTCTTGGCCGGGATCTTGGCCATTTTCGCGACGACCAGTTCGACATCGTGTTCGGTGATGATTTCCGGGCGCTCTTCAACGGGTTTGAGCTTGGTGGCCGCGCCGACTTCGTCAATCACGTCAATCGCCTTGTCGGGCAGGTAACGGTCATTGATGTGTTTGGCGGAAAGTTCCGCGGCGGCACGCAGGGCTTCGTCCGTGTATTTGACGCCGTGGTGTTCTTCGTAATAGCTCTTCAACCCTTGCAGGATTTTGTAGCTGTCTTCGACGCTCGGCTGCGAGATTTCGATGGTCTGGAAGCGGCGCGCCAGCGCGCGGTCGCGCTCGAACGAAGCCTTGTATTCGTTGTAGGTCGTCGAACCGATGCAGCGCATTTCGCCCGAGGCCAGCGCCGGTTTCAGGATGTTCGATGCATCCATCGAACCGCCCTGCACCGCGCCCGCGCCGACGATGGTGTGGATTTCGTCAATGAAGAGAATCACGCCAGGCTTCTTTTTGAGCGCGGAGATGACGGCTTTCAGCCGCTGCTCGAATTCGCCGCGGTAGCGCGTTCCGGCCAGCAGCGCGCCCATATCGAGCGAATAAATCTCCGCGTCTTTCAGCACATCGGGCACTTCATTGTTATGAATTTTCAGCGCCAGCCCTTCGGCGATGGCGGTTTTGCCGACGCCGGGATCGCCCAGATACAGCGGGTTGTTTTTGCGGCGGCGGCAGAGAACCTGAATCGTGCGTTCCAATTCCATCTGGCGGCCGATCAGCGGATCAATTTTGCCTTCGGCGGCGCGTTCGACCAGGTTGGTGGTGAAAGCGGCCAGCGGATCGCGCACCGGGCGCTCTTCGCCTTCTTCGTCGAGCGGGCCGAGCGGCATCTCACCCAATTCGTCATCGTCCATCTTCGAAATGCCGTGCGAGATGTAATTCAGGATGTCGAGCTTGGTGATCCCCTGTTTTTCGAGCAGGTATTTGGCGTGCGAGTGATGCTCTTCGAACAGGGAGGCGATGATGTTGCCGCCGTCAATCTGATCCTGCCCCGATGATTGCGCCTGCACCAGCGCGCGGTCAATCACGCGTTCGAAGGCGGCGGTCTGTTCCGGGTAACGATCCACTCCGCGCGGCAGCGGCGTCATGGTGTCCTTGAAAAACTCCTCCAGATCGCGGCGCAGCAGATCCAGATCGGCGCTGCAATGGAGCAGCACTTCACTGGAAGTCTGGTCGTGCAGCATCGCGTAGAGCAGATGTTCCAGGGTCAGGAATTCGTGGCGGCGTTTGATCGCCTCATTGGCAGCGAGATTAAGTGTGGCTTGAAGTTCTCTTGTAATCATCGTCGTTGGTGTTTGGTGGTTATTGGCCACCGGTTCTCATTCTTCTTCCAAACTGCAAAGCAGCGGGTAATCGTGTTCGCGCGCAAGTTGGGCGACTTTCGCCACTTTCGTTTCGGCAATTTCAAAGGTGTAGACGCCCGCGATGCCAACCTGCTGATTGTGAACCTGAAGCATAATGCGGATCGCCTCGTTTTCCGAATGATGAAAGACGTTCATCAGGACGAAGACGACGAACTCCATGGTCGTGTAATTGTCGTTGTGCAGCAGCACCTTGTACAGCGGAGGCTTTTGCAGCTTCTGCTTGCTTTCGGTCAGAACGTCGGTGCCGTGTTGTGGTTCGCGATTCGGCATAAGTCAAAGCCAGGAGCAAAATGTTCTCAAAACAAAATCAGCGCGTGGCAAATTGCATTGTCGCACATTGCCCCGCCGCGAGATGCTAGCAAATTTACAGTCGTAAACAAACGGCGAGGCAATAGACGCTGGATTGATCCGCTTTCAGAGGCTTCATTTCGTTATCGCTGTTATCGGCAATAACGAAACCATAAAAAGGTCATCGTTCAACGATTTGTTCTTTTCGCCCATTCGTCCTGCCTGAGAACGTTGATTATTAAACCCTGGGTCTGTTCGTTTGCTCGCTCTGCTTTTCGTCCTGTTTTTCAGGCTTCGGCGTCATCGCTTCTTTCATTTTGTCCTTCATCGCCTTGAATTCGGGCGTGGCAACCAGCGGTTGCAGATCGGGTTCGTCGGCGTTGAAGAAAGGGATGGCATCGCCTTCGGCCAGTTGTTTCAGGGCGGCGATGGCTTCGCGTTTGCGGCCCAGTTGCGCCAGGGAGCAGGCGCGCTCGAAGTGCAGTTGAAGCGCCGAATCGTCCAGTTTTACTCCCTGATTGGCCGCATTCAGGGCTTCCGGGAAGCGGCGTTGCTGGCGGTACAGCCGCGACAGGGTTTCGTAATCCTCGGCTTCGGCTTCGATGGCGATGGCGCGCTGGGTGGATTTGACGGCTTCGGCGAACTTGTCCTGGGTTTCCTGCAAGCCGGCCAGCAGCGTCAGCGCGGTTTTGCTCATCGAGACTTCCTTTGGAAAGGCCAGCAGGAGTTGTTCGCGAATTTTGGCAGCCTCGGCGTCGAATTCTTCTTCATCGTCGGTCAGATACTCGAACGCCTCGCCCGGCTCCGGCGCGGTTTTCAGCATCCGCGCGAAGGCGGCTTTGGCTTTTTCCAGCGCTTGCTGGTCGAGCAGGAAGTTGACCAGCATGGCGTGGTGATCCAGGTAGTCGCGGTCGCGTTCAATCGCCGCGCGAAAGGCGTTTTCGGCGTCATCGAACTTTTCCGTCTGCTCGAAAGCCTGTCCCAGATCACGCCAGGGACGTGGATCGTTCGGCACAAGCTGCGCGTAGCGCTGCAAGGCGGCGATGGCCTGCTCGGCATCCTTGCTGATGGGATTGAGCGAATCTTCCGTGTCGCCATTGTTGAGCAGTTCGCGCCCCAGCGCCAGATGCCCCGGCGCGAACTCCGGCCAGCGCGTGGTGATCTGTTTCATCAACTCCAACGCCGGGTCGCCAGCGGGATTGCCGGGCGTGGCGGATGGCGCGGCGGAAGGTTTTTCTTCGGCGGGCGGCGTGGTTTTTTCCGTCGAAGCTTCTTTTTCCGCCATCCCAGCCAGCAGTTTTTCCAATCGTGCCTGGGACTGTTGCAGGCTCAGCACCCTGGCCTTCAGCAGCAGCAAGTCTGGCTTTTCGCCTTCGCCGGCAATCAGGCGGTCAAGGTGTTTGAGCGCAGGTTCAAAGGACACTTCGAAAACTCGCCCGCGCCTTGCGTCCGGTTGCAAGGCTCCGTTGAGCGCGTCCGCAAATTCCGGCAGCGCGTCGTCCAGGTTTTCGTGCTCGGTGATGAACCATGCGCCATCGCGCTGAGCGAGCGTCAATCGCAGCAGCGCATCGCCACGCAGCAAGGTCAATCTCGTTTGATTGTTTGCGGTTTCGCGGTGCAGCAGCCGGACGGGTTCAGGGACTTCGGCTTCCCAGGTTTCCCACAATTCCTTGACCGAACGCTCGAAGGCTTTGATGACGGCGGCACGCTGCTTTTCGTCCAGCTTGTTCCAGCGGTCGGCGCCGAAGGTGTGCTCCACGGTCAGGGGCAGGTCAAACGCCAGGTCGCGCGTCGCGGCCTGCAGGCTGAATTCTTTTGCCAGCCGGACCGGGTCGCGCTGGAAGTCGGCGGTGGTGCGGCGCGCGGCGGTGATTTCCAGCTCGAGCTGATTCAGCATCGCGTAGCTGGTGAAGGCGTCGCCGTCAAAGCGCAGGTGCGTTGCGTCCACGTGTTCCATCAAACCCCAGGTCGGATCAAGCTCGACCCACTGACCCAGATAAACTTCCACCCAGGCATGCGCGCCGAATGATCCGTCGCCGAGGGCCGCGCCGGTCACCACACGCGCGGGCAACCCCAGCGAGCGCGCCATCGCCACATATAATTCCGAATGTTCCAGACAGTCGGCTTCGCGCGAGGCCAGCGTTTCGACGGCGTCGCTTTCGACTTTTTTCCACTTCAGGTTTTTGTACGTCCAGTCGCCGATCTTGCGGGCGACGCTGTGGGCGTCCTTGTCTTCGCCGGCGATTTGCCTGGCCAGTGAGACGACTTCCGGCGCGCGGGAATTGATCCGCGCGGTGGGTTTCAGGTACTGGGCGAACTCCTCCCCGGCGACGGGCAATTTGACCGTCAGCTTTTCGGGAATGCGGCGCGCGGCGGTCGTTACCACGACGGTTGAATCGTTGCCCTCATCTCTGAATGCCTCGATCTTTTGCCAGGAAAACCTGCTCAGATCGTCACGGACGCGTGCCGCGACGCCCGCGCCTTTGGCCGTCATCCGCAGCGTCATCGTTTCGACGCGCGGCGCTTGAATGACGCTCAACCCCTTTGTCGGGATGATTGCATTGGCCACGTCGAATTCGCCGACGCGGCGGGTGAGATCGCCGATGGAATAGCGTCCTTCGCGGTCGAAGGAAACGGCCAGATGCCCGCGCAGGCCGTCCTGTTCACTCTGCCTGCTAAATGCCACGAATGCATGCTGGCTGTGGAACGCATGAACCACCGCGCTGATGAACGGCAGCATCTGCTGGTAGGATTCGCCCTTGCTCATCGCCTTGCTCGCTTCGTCGAAGGCGGCTTCCAGGTTGTAGGTGGCAAACAGCGCCAGATTTTCGGGCGTGTTTTGCAGCGAACGGGTGAAATCGCGCGAGGCGGAAAAACGGTCTTTCGAGTCCAACATTTTCAGCGTTTCGACGCTGTCGGCCAGAACGAAATAGTCCTCCGTGACAATCGCATAAGGACCTTCGTCTTCTTCGTCCAGCAGGACTACGGGCGAACCGAGCACGGTCGTGTTTTCCAGCCGTTTGATCCGGGCGAAAAGCTTTCCGCTGCGCATCGCTTCGGACAGTTCTTTGGATTTCAGTTTGGCGGCGAAGACCATCGCTGGCATGCCGCCGCCGTCGAAAAACGGTTTCAGGCTCAGAATCGCGCCCGCGATTTCGCCCTGCATTTGCGGGACGAGATCCTTTTCCAGCGAACGCTCAATTTCCTTGTCCCGGCCGGAGATGCCGGAGGTGAGAATTCCCTCCACGGAGCCGGAATCCGCCCCCAGTTTTTTGAGCACGTCCAGCAGCTTTTGCGGATTCACCGTGGCGGCTGCATAGAGAATGGTCGAAGTCGGCAGCAGTTCGCGCGGCGCGGCCAGTTGGCCGGCTTTGAACGGTTGGAAACTGCCGGTGAATTGATTGTCGCCCAACGATAGATTGAACACCGTTTCCCAGGAAGTCGGCGACAGTTTCAGCGCGCCGCTTTCCGCGCCCAGAGTTTTGAGGAAGGAATCGAGGAAGTTGTTTTTGTTCAGTTCGCCGCCGGTGTCCAGCGAACGGAACAATCCCGCCAGATCGCTGAAAAAGACGATTTCCCCGGGTTCGATTTTGCTGTTGCGAATCCTGGCGAAACCTTCGCTTTGCGCGATGGAGGCTTCGCCGCCATTTCCCCCCAAGCCATTTCCTAAAGATGCCGTGCGCAGTGCGTCGGCGAGGGCCGCCTGCGAAGAAGCGATGATTGCCGTTTCACCGAAATAAGCCAGGTACATCGTCTCCCACGACGTGTTGCCTGAAGGTGAGATTGTCGGTTTGTCGAAAACCGTCACCTCAACCCCGCCCAGCTTTTCCTGCCGCACCCAGGCGAAAGGTTGCAGCGGCGACGACTTGCCATTCAGCCCGGATTTGGACGCGCCGGATTTGGGCAGCCGTTTGCTGATCGCATAATTTCCTTCCGGTGAGGTCGCCGCCGCGAAAATCACCGGCACCGCCGCCGGCAGCAAGCCGGCAAAGCGCGACAGCGCTGCCGTCATGGTGGCGAAGGTGTTCAAATCGCCCAACTCTTCCTGGTAAGTCACCAGCAACCGTTCGAAGCGCGCGCGGTCGGTGACGCGCAGGGCGACGGCGGAATGCAGCGTCTGACTTTTGCCGTGGCTTGGCCAGGAGGCCAGCGAGATCGGCGAGTTCAGGTCAATGCCCACGGCCTTGCCCGCATCGCCCGTCGCGCTGACGCCGGTTTTGTTCGCCAGTTCGGTTTTCAGCAATTTATAAATCAGCGCGAAGGTCATCTGGTCGCGCACCGTCGCCATCTGCACACCCGACAGCGCGGCATCCAGCCGTTCCATCGTCGCGGCGAAATTCGGCGACATGACGTAGCTGATGGCGTGTTTCGGGAAAAGCGTTTCGCCCGTGGTCGGCGCATTGTTGAGCCTGGCTGGATCGAAAGTTGTGGTTGAATAGGGTGCGGTTTCTGTTGCTTCGGTGACCGATTCCGACCAGTCGCTGAGGTCGGAATTGTTTTCATTGAATTCGGCGCGCAGCTTGCGGCGTTCGGCATCGGTTTGGGCTTTGTTCCAGTTCGCGCGGAAATTGACTTTGCGCAGCGCCGTTTCAATCTGGCCGCGCACCAGCGCCAGCCGAACGTCTTCCGGTTTCGATTTTGGATCGCCGACCCAGACAAAGGCGGAGGACTCCACCGTTCCCATCAAACCATTCAGGTTGCCGGCTTGCAGGTTGCCGGCTTGATTGCCTGAAGGCTGGCCGCGGCGGGCTTTGGTTTTGGCGGTTTTGCCGCCATTGCTCCCGCTGCCTGCTGCTTGTTTGGATTTGCCCAGCGCCAGCAGCCGCGCGTCAATTTCGGCGATGCGCCGTTCGAGTTGGGCGGCGGTTTCCGGCGGAGCGATTTCGCCCAGCGCTTGCGCCGCCCACCATTCCGAATCGCCGCGCAGAAGCTGGATCAATTCCGCTGTTGCGCCCGCTGCCGCCGCGCCGCGCAGATGTTTTTGCAGCACGGCAATCGTTGCGTTCCATAAACTGCCATCGCCAGCTTGCCCGGCTTGAGAAGAGGAAAGCAGTTTAGAGAAGGGAAGCGGCTGGTCGAATTTCGGAAGTGCGAGCGCCAGCAGCATCCCCGCCAATTGCTGTTTGCCGCTGTCGCTGGCCAGCAGCGCGGCGATCAGCTCCCGCGAAGCTTCTTCGCCAAACGTCACGCCCGCCCGGACAAGCGCCGCGGGGGTTTCCGAAAGCGCGGGCAATTTGCTTTTGAGGGCCTGCAATCCGTCCTGTCCGCGCGCCGCCAGGCCGGTGGCTGCCGCGCTGCTGGCGAATACATCCTTGTCGTTCAAGGCCCAGAGCAACGCATCGAGGCCAATTCCATTCTGCAGGTTTTCCGTGCGCGCCTTGCCCAGCGCCAGAATGGCCGCCGTGCGAATCCGCGGATCGGCATCGGCGGCCAGGTCAAAAGCGGATTCAGGCGACTGGTTGAAAAGCTGTGTCAGGCGATTGACCGCAACGTCGAGGGTTACCCGTGCGGCGCGCAAATCTTCGGCCACGGCCGCCGCCGCGCCTTCGCTGCTGGCGGCGGGGTTTGAGTTGGCGGCGAACTTCGCGCGCAGGTTCTCGAATTCCTCGTCGAAGCGTCCGGCGGCGGCAACGCGGACGGTCATGACCATGCGTTTGAGCAGCGGTTCCTGTTTTTCCAGTTCGCCGGGCGAAATCGTCAGGGCGAAGCCGTACACACGCGCACCGACCGCCGTCAGCCACATCGTCTGGTGAAACTGTCCGCCGTTGGCTTCCACGTCGTAGGAAACCTCGCGCCATTCCAGTCCGCTCATCATCACGCGGCGCACCGTGGTTGAATCTTCAACGACGGGCTGACTGCGCAGACTCTGCAAATAGCCGCTGGTGTAATTGGCGATTCCGTAGCCTTCGGGAATGTCTTCCGTCAAAACAATCAGATTGGTCCCTTGGGCCGCCGGTTGGAACACGCGGGCGCCGTCCGGCATCATCTGGTCTTTCCAGTCCGCCGGGTGAAAGAAGGAAAATCCTTTCTGGCGATCCACAAAGCGTATGAACTGGCCATCCGGAAGTTTGTAACTGTCCCACAATGCTGCACGCGCTTCGCGGTCGCCGCTTTGCGCGGCAGCGGAAGCTGCCAGCAACGCAGTGAAAATCAGCAGTAATGCCATTTGCCGGAGACCGTGGAGGATGGGTTGGCGGAGAATCAGATTGCTCATAACGGGTACCTCACAATGAACCAACGGACGGCTGAGAAGCGGCTACAAGTCGGGGCGGCGTTCCAGAGTCACGTTCTCAAACGGAATCTGGTCGGGAGGCGGAAGACCATTTGAGAGAGACTCCAAATCAATTTTCAGTACATGCCACGCACGTCGTTGCGTCCGGAAACTAAAAACGGGCTTGCTCGAATCAATCATCTGCCTTCAAATTACCGGTTGCCGGGCAAATTAGCAGGAGATTGATTGCGGGCGGATGATAGCAGACTCCGCGAAAATTTCCGCACGCCGGCCGGTCTTTTCCGCAATTCCCAGGCGTTATCGCCGCAAATCAGGTTTTCCTCCCAAGGCACGGACGTTGCCTGCAAGGATTCAATTTATGACTCTTAAAAAACTCGCGAAGAAACCACTCGACACGGAAATGCTCGATAAGCTGCACGCTTACTGGCGGGCCGCCAATTATCTGTCGGTCGGGCAAATCTATCTTTATGACAATCCCTTGCTGAAGGAACCGCTGAAACGAGAGCACATCAAACCGCGCCTGCTCGGTCACTGGGGGACGACGCCCGGTTTGAATTTCATCTACGCCCATCTCAATCGCGTCATCAAGGAACAAGACCTGAATATCATTTACATCACCGGACCCGGTCACGGCGGTCCCGGACTGGTGGCGAATACCTATCTGGAAGGCACCTACAGCGAGGTGTACACGAACATTTCGCAGGATGAAGAAGGGATGAAACGGCTCTTCAAACAGTTTTCCTTTCCCGGCGGGATTCCCAGTCACGTCGCGCCGGAAACGCCCGGTTCGATCCACGAAGGCGGTGAATTGGGGTATGCGCTGGTGCATGCGTACGGAGCCGTCTTCGATAATCCGGACCTGATCGCCGCCTGCGTCATCGGCGACGGCGAAGCGGAAACCGGCCCGCTGGCGACAAGCTGGCATTCCAACAAATTCCTGAATCCCGAGCGCGATGGCGCAGTGCTGCCGATCCTGCATTTGAACGGCTACAAGATCGCCAACCCAACCGTGCTCGCCCGCATTCCGGAGGATGAACTGGCCGCGCTGTTTCGCGGCTACGGATATGAACCTTACCTGGTGGAAGGTTCCGACCCGGCGGAAGTTCACCAGCAGATGGCCGCAACCTTTGATGCCGCCTTTGCCGAAATCAAAGCCATTCAGCACGAAGCGCGGACGAAAGGATACAGCCGGCGTCCGCGTTGGCCGATGATCATTCTGCGCACGCCGAAAGGCTGGACAGGCCCCAAAACCGTGGACGGCAAGCAAACCGAAGGCACGTTTCGTTCGCATCAGGTTCCGATGGGCGAGATGGACAAGCCCGGACACATCGAAGTGCTCGAAACGTGGATGAAGAGTTATCGCCCGGAAGAGCTGTTTGATGAATCGGGAAAGCTGCTGCCGGAACTGGCGGAACTCGCTCCCAAAGGAACGCGGCGCATGGGGGCCAATCCGCATGCCAACGGCGGCGCGCTGTTGCGCGATTTGCGCCTGCCGGACTTTCGCCAGTACGCAGTCAAGGTCTCGCATCCGGGAAGCGCGCAGGCCGAATCCACGCGTGTGCAGGGCGAATTCCTGCGCGATGTGCTGAAACTCAATTCGCAAAACTTCCGCGTCTTTGGGCCGGACGAAATCAATTCCAACCGCTGGAACCCGGTTTTTGAAGTGGATGACCGTTGTTTGACGGCGGAAATTCACGAAAACGACGATCACGTTTCGCCCAATGGCCGCGTCATGGAGGTTTTGAGCGAGCATATGTGCCAGGGCTGGTTGGAAGGGTATTTGCTGACCGGGCGGCACGGCTTTTTCAGTTGCTACGAAGCGTTCATTCACATCGTGGATTCGATGTTCAACCAGCACGCCAAATGGCTGAAAGCAACACGGCATATTCCCTGGCGCAGACCCGTCGCCTCGCTGAATTATCTGCTCAGTTCGCATGTCTGGCGGCAGGATCATAACGGCTTCAGCCACCAGGATCCTGGATTCATTGATCACGTGGTTAACAAGAAAGCCGAGGTTATTCGCGTTTATCTGCCGCCGGACGCCAACACGCTGCTTTCCGTCACCAATCACTGTCTGCGCAGCCGCAACTACGTCAACGTGATTGTCGCCGGCAAACAGCCCGCGCCACAGTGGCTGGATATGGACGCGGCGATCAAACACTGCACAATGGGCATAGGCATCTGGGAATGGGCGAGCAACGATCAGGGCGGGGAACCGGACATCGTCCTGGCCTGCTGCGGCGATGTGCCGACGCTGGAAACGCTCGCCAGCGTGGACATCCTGCGCCGGCAACTCCCGCAACTGAAAGTCCGCGTCATCAACGTGGTGGATTTGATGCGGCTTCAGCCGCAAAGCGAACATCCACACGGCATGAGCGACAAGGATTTCGATATTCTTTTCACCAAAGACAAGCCGATTGTCTTCGCTTTTCACGGCTACCCGTGGCTGATTCACCGGCTGACTTACCGCCGCACCAATCACAAGAATCTGCACGTGCGCGGTTACAAGGAAGAGGGCACGACCACGACTCCCTTCGACATGGCCGTCAAGAACGATATTGATCGCTTTCATCTGGCGATGGATGTCATTGACCGTGTCCCGCAACTGGGCGCAAGCGCCGCCTACGCCAAACAGGCGCTTGCCCAAAAACTGATCGAGCACAAGCAGTACATCAACGAGCATGGTGAAGACATGCCCGATATCCGGAACTGGAAATGGACTGAAAAGGGCTGATACCGCTGGATCGCGGACAGAATGTCCGCGATCCGGTTCGTGTCCTGAGATTCCTACACCATTCGTTCCATTTTGACCTGCGTGATTCTGCGGCGGGCGACGCGCTCGACGGTGAAACGCGCGCCGTTGTGTTCGATGGCGTCGCCCTGGCCGAGCAGGCGGCCCGCCCGTGCCATCAGGAACCCGGCGACAGTCGTGTAATCGTCCGATTCGGGCAGGTTGAGATTGAACTTGCGATTGGCTTCGCGGATGGTCAGCCCAGGATCAATGCTGAAGATGCCTGCGCTTCTTTCTTTCAATTTGTCGGTGGCGACATCGTCGTGCTCGTCCTGAATTTCGCCGACGATTTCTTCCAGCAAATCTTCCAGCGTCAGAATCCCCTTCAATCCGCCATGCTCATCCACCACGATGGCCAGATGTCCCCGCTCCCGCTGCATTTTGCTGAGCACGTCGCTCAGCCGCGCCGAATCCGGGATGAAGACCGGCTGGCGAATGATCTTCGTCAAATCGAACTCTTCGGGGCGCAGCATATAACCCATGACATCCTTGCTGTGGACGACGCCCGTGATGTTGTCGAACCGCTCTTCGTAAACGGGCAATCGCGAATAGCCCGAAGCCTGAAACCGGCGGATGACTTCGGCGAAGTCCGCGCCGGTTTCGATGGCGTTTACTTCGGTGCGCGGAACCATGATTTCGCGCACCGTCAGATCGGAGAATTCGAAGACATTGTGAATCAAATCCTTCTCGTCGCGTTCCAGGTGCCCGGATTGATGACTGAGATTGACCAGATGCCGAATCTCTTCTTCCGTGTACGCCGTGTGATGGCCGGGCCGGAAATCGAAGCCGAAGAGGTTCAGCAGCTTGATGCCGGAAACATTGATCAGCCAGATAAAAAGCTTGAAGGTGCGGTAGAAAATTTCCATTGGCCGTGCCGTCGCCATGGAAATGGCTTCGGCTTTCTCAATTGCCAGCGCTTTCGGCGCATATTCGCCCAGCACCAAATGCAGATAGGTGATCACTGCCAGCGCAACCGCCACCCCGACTGAATGTGCGATCAGTGGCGCGGCCGGTCCGGAGACGAATTTCAGAATGAGAGGTTCGACCAGATGGGCCAGAGTGGATTCGCCGACCGCGCCAAGCGCCAGACTCGCCAGCGTGATGCCGAATTGAGTCGCCGACAGCATCGCATCCAGGTGGTCGAGCGCTCGTAAAACTGCCTTTGCGCCGGATTGTCCCGCCGCCGCCAGCGTTTCGATGCGGGCGCGCCGCACACTGACCAGGGCAAACTCGACCGCGACGAAAAAACCATTCGCCAGCACCAGCAGAAGAACGAATAAAATTTTGATCAACGTTACTGACATAGAAGGCGCGCGATTATAGCCGAGCGATGGAACTTCAGTTAAGAAGCTTGCGGGAATTTATCCGGCCCGGCTCAGGATCGGGCCCGGGCCCGGCAGAATTCGACCGCGCGGTTTTCCGCCCAGGCGCGGTCTTCGTCCGGCTGTCGCCGTCCACAGAACGCCACATGGCCTCCATGCCGCGTCGCCAGCAAGAGAATGGACTTGTTTGCCTTGAGACGGGGATCTCTAAACGAATCGAAGGGAATAAACGGATCATCTTCGGCATGAATAATCAACGTCGGAACACTGATGCGCGGCAGGAAGGGCAGGGAACTGGCTTTTGCGTAATATTCCAGCGCATCGCGAAATCCATTATACGGCTGCATCGCATCGTGCCAATCCCAAAGATGTTTGATGCCTTTGAGCCGGCTCAAATCGAAAGTGCCGGGGAACAGCCTGTCCTTCTCCCGCAGGGTTTTGCGCAGACTGAGCAAAAATCGAATCTCATAAATCCAGTTTTCGCGCCGCGCAATGGCGCGCGAGCAGGCTTCGAGATCAATCGGCGGACTGATGGCGCACACTCCACGAAGCTGTTCCGGCGCATCGGCTCCGAGTTCCCCCGCGAATTTGAGCGATTGATTCCCGCCCATCGAAAAGCCGATCAGGAATAATTGCGGCAATTCGTCCCGTTCAACCAGTTCTCGAATTACGTAGTGCAAATCAACGGTCAGTCCGGAATGGTAAAGCGTAGGCGTCAGATGTAACGTTCCGCCGCATCCACGCACGTTGTATCGCAGCACATTGAAACCCGCGGCAAAAGCTTTGCTGGCAGTGCCGAGCACGTAATTCGCATCCGCCGAACCTTCCAGACCGTGAATGACCAGCAGCGTCGGATGGCGGCGGCGATTCGCCTGCCAATGGCAATAAGCCACAACGCGCGTGCCGGGTTCGGTCTGAAATTCGCGACGCTCAGCCATATCCTGAACAATTGAAAAATGGCGCCGGCGCTTTGCGCCGATGATCGTCATCGCATGCCTATTGTGAAGCAACGCAGGCGGCTGGAAAGGCCGTTGGGTCAGATGTTGAAAAATGGAATTGAGGGAATCTTCGAAGTGTGGTTGTGGTGAAATCTTTTCTGAATTCATTGTCATCTGATCAAAACCTTCACTGCCGTATGCCAAACTTGCTTTTGCTGGTCCAAACTTGCTTTCGCTGGTCCAAACTTGCTTTCGCTGGGCCAAACTTGCTTTCGCTGGATGGTTGCGTGATGATTTCCCGCAGGAGTTCGCAAGAACAAAACACGGCTCGTGGCGTAATCGCAATTTGAGTTTTACGGCGAACTTCTCAGGTCAGCAATTGAGGTGCAATTATGCAACAACCTTGTTCACGTTGCGGATACATTTCCGACCGCCCGGCGCGTTTTTGCCGCCAATGCGGTTCGCCGATGGTTGACGAAACCGAATCTTCCTCAGCAGCAACGCGAAACTACATTCCGCAGCAGGCGCAACCGCAATATGGCGGCCAGCATGGTTCGTACCCTTCCTACGGACAGGGACAGCCCTTTGACGATCAGACGCCGGACACAACTCCATTTTATCGTCCGCCCCTGGCTCCTCAGTATCAAGTTCCCCCGTTGGAGCAGAAAAGTTTTAATTTTCAGAAATGGGCGCTTATCGGATTGTTGGCATTTTTACTGGTGACAGGCATTGCTGCTGTTGGGGGCATCTATTTGGGAAGGCAATGGATTCAACGTGAGGCCGCAAATCAACGGGCAGCTCGCGGCTCTGATATTCCGCTCCCTCAACAGCCTCCTGAACCTCCTGATGCCCCCGGAGTCCCCCCTCGACAAACGGCTTCTGGTGGGCTGGATGCTTACAAATATCCGGGAGCCACAGTTACTGAGTCTCACAAAGCCGGTCTCAATGAAGTAATCAAGATGACCACGGAGGACGATTTTGACGCGGTCAAGGAGTACTACAACGAAAAATTCAAGAACTCCTCAATCAGTATTAAAAATGAAGACGGCCAAAAATTAATCTTCACGACTACAGGGCAACCACTTATTACAATCATTGTGCAGCCTGACGACGTAGATGAAAATAAGACTGAAATCAACCTGCTGCGCGTCAATATTCCACTTCCTCATGGAGTGCTTCCAGACGTTAAGCTTCGGTAACGGGCATTGGAATCACAATCTTGGCGCCATGCGTTGACACTGTTGACGGCAGCGCCTTAACATTGGTTTTCAGACAATAATTGGTAACCACGCTTATTTGCAGAACGCGTTTCAACTGATACTGACCCAGTTTTTATCAATCATTGACAAAATATCCTTTGGGCGAGAATTACACGAATGCCTTTCAATAATCCGCAGCAAGCAACTTCCAATATTCCTGACAAACTTTTCTTCAAGATCGGGGAGGTTTGCGATATTGTCGGAGTACAGGCCCATGTCTTGCGCTATTGGGAGACGGAGTTTCCCATGCTGCAGCCACAGAAGAACCGTTCTGGGCAACGAAGCTACAGGCGTAGAGATGTTGAGATGGCACTGCGGGTGAAACAATTACTTTACGACGAAGGTTTCACGATTGCGGGCGCGAAACGCAAACTCACAGGAGAAGGGCGTGGTGGAGCTTCCGGACTGAAGATTGTCTCTGGAAATACATCCTCTGGAAACTTCGGCAATGATTTGCTGCCCCCTCCTCCAACCGAACCTCCTCCTACGCCTCCAAATGGTCCCTCCTCCCGGTTGTCGCGAGATACCTTGAAGCGCCTGAGGTTAATGACTGAGGATTTATTGACAACCCTTAACCGCAATGTTACAAAGGACTTTGTTCAAGATCGTAATCCGAAATTATAAACTAACTCATTCAGAATCACGCTTATTTCTTAACATTGATTTCCCTCGACTTATTGTTGAAAGCTATTGAGTAATATATTCGGGACGTGGCGCAGCCTGGTAGCGCGCTTGCTTGGGGTGCAAGAGGCCGTGGGTTCGAATCCCGCCGTCCCGACTTTTAGAATCAATACTTTACGGGCATCCTTGTGATGCCCGTTTTGCTTTGCGGACACATTTGCGGACACATTGGAATCCATCAGGACGTTTCTCTGGCGGCGAAAGAGTGGATGAACACCCTCAACAAATAGCTCAACGCTGCCGCTTACCTGCGGTGAGTTGCCATATGGGCCACGGGTGAGTTGGAACCCCAGTTCAATTTAATAAGGCCACTTCCAATCGCGAATCTCAGGCAGGTCGTCACCGTGTTGACGAATGTAATGCTGATGAACGCTTCATAATAGTTAAAGAGTCCGTGACGGCCTGTCAGAAGATAGCCTTCGAGCCAGCCCTGACAAAGGTGCTCGCTCAGAGTTTCCATAACCCGGCCATCGGGCGATAGATGATCGTCGCTGGAAAGGCTCTTGTCTGTTTAGACAGCAGATGCGGGCGAATGCCTCGCAGCAAGTTCCTCTCCAGGTACTCGCTGAGGGTCACGGTGCGAATCTAGAGCACCGGTCAAGTATTCGTCTTTGCGACAATAAGTCTAATGTTTTCAGTAGCTAGGCCAGCCGTAAAGCCTTTATTTAGGAATACTTGACCGGTGCTCTAGGTGTCATGCTCCAGCAGTCCATACAGTGCGTGCAAGAAGGGGTCCGGCATCCTCTCATAAGCGCCCAGGCGTTTTCGCCATCGGGGATCACCGACAGCACGCGATCCTTATCAGTCTTGAATGAGAGAGGGTTAGGGAACAAATTCAAAGATGTTAGTTGTATCGCCGCGATAGATCAGTTTCAAGAAGCTCAGGCCCTCCACGAACTCTGCCGCCTCGGGAGCCCAACCGTAGTTCATGTAGATCAGATAGCTCTTCTGGTCCCCGCGTGCTGACCGTGCGATGTTCTCTGCCACCAACTTCCAGATCGGTACTCCGAAGGGGCTATTGAAAAACAGCACCCAGGGGCCTGTCGGATACTTGTAGACGGCGGCGTCCCCGCAAATTGCCGTGATGTTCTTGCATCGCTGGGTTTTGCTGCGAAAATTCGCAATGTTGCGAAGAGCCACCTCATGCAACGCCTGCGCAAACTCCACGCCAATAATTTGCTTGAAGGGGTAGTCGGACGCCTGAAACAGTGCGGCACCCTTGCCAGATCCGATGTCGATGAAGGTGTAGTTTTTGTGGTCGATTGGAATCTGGTCGAGACTGTCCTTAAATAGCCATGGCGTCGCCCCGCCATAGCGGGTTCCGTATGCTTTGCTGGAACTATCGATCCCCAGTTGATCCAACTCGATCAGCCCCGCCGTCTCCACATTGTGTTTACAGTCATATCGTCTCAGATCCAGCATACGGCTGAGTATGTGCGGCGGCGTCCCACTGAAGTTGAAGAGGCGCAGGAAGCCAAGATGAAGGGTTCCGATGACACCCCGAACCCGGAGCGAGTTGCGAAAACTCATAGTAACCTCGAAGCGATTCCGGCCAACCCTGCCATATCGTGATGACAGATTCGTACAAGACCACGTTACGATTTGGCTAGCCGTGATTTTTCATCTCATTTCATTTTATTGGACGCTATGGCGAATGCGCCTCAATGCGCATGTGATATGGAGATAGTTTGCCGCACGCCAGTAGGCGTTTATCCGTCGGACTTCTTCCGCCGTCAGAGGTAGTGCATCTTTCATGTCAATGGTAGTCATCTTTCGTAATAACCCTTCTCAGGTCTGCAAGAGACCTGTTTGATGCGTTCATCTTTACTGGTTTACGTGTGACGAAATACCCTCGACAGAGGTCATAACCAACCTCCGCCAAAACCCGCCCGACGCAAGCCGCTGGCGATGTAGGGGCAGTTTCGCATCAATTGCCACAACAATCCGGTCCGATAGTTTTCGATCATCAAAATGATCGGCCCTTGATTAAGCCCGTAATGCCACGGTGAGACCCACCAACCATAAGGATTTCCGGAGTCTCCCGGGTGGGTAGGATTGAAAGACGCTTTGAAGCCGTAGGAGTTGAACTTGGTCAGCTTGGCCTGATGAATGCAATGGTGGAGCGATGGCAGAACGATTTCGGGTGCGAACGACAGCGACGCCACCAACGCCCACGGCGCAAGTGTGCCGTCGTCGGGTCCGTACGGCACGCCGCGCCCCACGTAATCGAAGAATTGGCGCTCGATGCCGTCTATTTTGATGGTGTCGGGGCCGGGGCCCTCACTTGCGGTAATTCCCCAGCAACAGGGGGCATAGTCCTTGAACCCGAGCGGGTTGTTGATCGCGTACTGTTGTTGCACATAAGTTGCGCGGCGGCTGTTCTCGAAATAGTCAATGCCTTTATCACGCATGAATGCGTCCTGAATACCGCGAAAGTCGATCCAGACATGCGAGAGCTGGTGTGTAAACAATGGCCCGGCATAAAGATATTCATATCCGTAACAGTGTTCCCACCGGTAAGTGGAAGCCCACGCTGCGTAGCTCTCCTCGGGCAGCGGATGCGTCGGCGAACCCAGCCCCAGCACATACAACAGCAACGCCTCGTCGTAGCCTTCCCAACGGTACTTGAGAAATCCGCTTTCGGGCTTCCAGCCGTGCGTAACCGTTGCGCCTTCGTTTTGCGCCCACTGCCAATCTGCGCGGCGGTAGAGTGCATCGGCAAGCATGCGGATTTCCTGCTCGTCCGGCGTTTCGGCGGCAAAATATATTCCTGCCGTCAACGCGCCCGCCAGCAGAAAAGCGCTGTCTACCGTTGACAGCTCGCATTGCCAGGCGCGCCGTCCGGTCTGCATGTCGAGAAAATGATAGTAAAAGCCCTGGTAGCCGGTCGCGTCGGGTTCGGGGCCTTGCGGGCTGTTCCAGAAAAAACGTAGCGTCGTCAGCGTTCGTTCCACCGCCGCAGAGCGCGGCATAAACCCGCGCTCGACAGCCACCGGGTAACATGCCAACGCGAGGCCGGTGGCGGCAATACTGGCAGGCCAATCTACTTCGGTCTTGTCGATCACCAGCCCGTTGGCGGGATTCGTCTCGTGCAAAAAATAACCGAATGTTTCGCGCTGCAGTTTTTCCAGTTCGGCATCGACGGTTAGTTTCCTGCCGCTCATGGTTTCACCCGGCTTTGCCGCTTCCAAGGTAGACTCAGTCGTAACGACGGCGTGCGGCGGCAGCGCGATGTTAAGTGCGTTTTTCGGTTCGCTCATGCTCTTTCCTCAAGCCCGCTTGAGCGGCTTCCTCAGCAGCGGATTGTCGTAGAGATAACTCTGCCCGACTGAGAGATAATTCGCCGCGCGCTAGTAGGCATTCATCTGTCGCACCTCTTCCGCGTTCAGTGGTTATGCTTCTTTCATTTCAACAACACCCATCTTTAGTCATCACCTTTTTTCTGTGGCGGCGAAATAGCCGGCGCGGGTCTGAACCACCCTGGCGGTATCCTTCTCTCTCTCACGGCTCACGACAACCGTGATCTTTCGCCACTTACCATCACGCGCCGGATTGTTAGAGCGATATTCAAGGTGATACTGGCGATCGACTTCATCAGCCATCGCTTTCATCGCTTCCTCACATTGCGGCATTTCATTTGGGAAATGAGCGTGAGCGCCGGTCGCTTCAGCAAGCTGTTTGAGTTCACGCTGCCAATGTCCGCCTTTGCTGCGAAGCGGCCTGAGACTGAATGACTCAGTGAGACCTACAGTGTAGGCCGGTACGCCCTCACGGCTGGCGCGCTCAAGCAACCGACGAAATGTGATCTTGCTGCCGTCGTCACCACCGTCTGTGATGACGAACAGCACTTTCTTCCGATTCTTACCCTGCCCGATGTGATCCAGCCCGAAAGCCACGGCATCGTACAACGCTGCACGACGGCCCGGGCGCACGCGGCGAAGCATATTGAGAAGTTGCCCGTAGTCTGAGGTGAAGTCAGACACCATCTCAACTTGGTCGTCGAAAGCAACTAAAAATGCCTCGTCCCGGTCGGCTTTCTCAAAGATGACGTGGAAGGCGGCGTGGTAAACATCATCCATATACTTCCGATTCACGTTGCTGCGATCAAGAACCAGCCCCCAACTGATTGGCGAATCTCCGGCGCTAAAGGAGTTGATCGTCTGCTCGACTCCATTTTCGTAGACTTTGAAGTCTTCTTGCTTCAGCCCTGTAATCGCCTGTCCCTTTTGATCCGTCACCGCCACGCTCAAGGAGACCGGCTCAATGGACGACGGCTTGATCGCAGATGCACTTTGCAGAGTTTGGTGTTGCTGCTGCGCGAGCGGAAAGGCGGACAACAGCGCGAAGGCCAAGGTGACTGCCGCTGTATAAATCATGCTTTGCGATTTCATTTTCCCTCCTCTTCTGAATGCCGAGCCGAGTCGAAAATTTCGCTCGAAACGGCGTTCCATAAAACGATGGCGGACTCTGTGGCGAGGTTGTGCTCGTAACCGAGAATGCTGAGTGATGCTGTGCTGAGAAGGAAATGCTGCGCTTGCCTCACCGGCAACCCGATCCAACGCGCGGCCAAGACGCGTCCGAAGTGGCCATGCGAGAAGATGGTCATATTTCCTTCCAGCGCGCGGAGACGCGCAATCACCCGGTCAGCGCGTTCGGAAACTTGGACGGGCGATTCACCGCGCGGACATCCGTCGTGAAAGAGATTCCAGTCAGGCCACCCCTTGCGAATGTCCACTGAGCGCTGTCCTTCGTAATCGCCATAGTCCCACTCCGCCATGTCCGGTTCGATTTCCGCAACTGCCTCCAACCCGACCAACTCACATGTTCGCCGTGCGCGCTGTCGCGGACTGGTGAACACGCGGCTGAACCTCACCGCGCGGAGCGGTCCTGCCAGCTTGCGAGCGTCCTGTTCGCCTTGCTCGGTCAGCGGAATTTCGGTTCGACCCGTGTGCTGACCGGAGAGCGACCAGGCCGTTTCGCCGTGTCGGATCAGGTAAAGGCGCGCGAGCATATTAAACCTTCGCTTGTGGCGGGTCGGCGAGCGCCCCTGCCGGCAGGCGTTCCGGTACATCAAGCCTCGCCACACCGATCCGTTTGTCGGCCATCCCATAATAAACGTCGAAGCGATCCGGCAAACCCAGGTCATCCCGCCGGTCAATCGCGGTCGGAAAGACGACATTGGGCACGACGCCCTCGCGTTCTTTGGGCAGTTCCGGCGTCAAGACCGGCTCTGGTGATCGATAGCGGATGAGATGAGGATGTTTCTCATCCAGCACGAGGAGTCCCGCGGAGTAACTCAACCTGCTTGCCGAATCGGGCGGGTGCAATGCCTCACACACCCCATGATAGAGGAACAGCCATCCTTGCGGAGTCAGGATCGGCGGAGTGCCGCCGCCGATTTTCAACTGTTCCCAGGCCGCGACCGGAGTCGCCAGCCGTCGGTGCGAATCGAAGTGGCAGAGGTGATGATGTTTGTCGCAGACCACATTGACCAAAGAGTGATAGGAAATCCAGATGCTCTCCCGAAGGATGTCCACCACGCGGGGAAACCGGCAGTGAAGTGTTTCGTCCGGCCCGGTGCCTGGGAAGAGCGGACGATGGATGAGCGCCATTGCAGGTTGTCCGTCCTGATCGGAGATGGCGACGGGAAAGAGCAACGCGTCTTTGTTGGCAACGTCATTGAAGTCCACACCCTCATACGGCATGAAGATTGCCAGCCCCAATCGCTCCCAGTGAAACAAATCTTCCGACATGGCCAGCGCGATGCGTGGCCCCCGAGATGAAAGCGCCGTGTAAGTCATCACATACCGTTGCAGCGGCTCAATGAAAGTGATGCGCGGATCTTCGCAACCGCCGCCATCGGGCCGGAGTTCGTAATCGGCTTCTGGCCCCAGTGCGATGCCCAGTCGCTCGACTCCCACCGGGTCGCCAGCCTCGTTGAAGCGCACGCGCGCGATGCCAATGCGCGAGTAGTTTCCCCGCGCCACCAAACGAGGAAAGAGATAGAGTTGCCCGTCGCGACCACGCGCCGATGCCGGATTCAACACGCCTTCCATCTCCATCGGATTGCCTGGCTCTGGCTCCATCACCAGCCCGAGGCGCTGCAATTGAAAGTCATTCATCCATTCTCCTCACAAGGTCGCGCTTGCTGATCGCAATTGTTGTCTTTACCATTGAAAACTTCTATTCAATGGTGCTTGTACCATCCGACGCCCTTGATGTCATTCCACGCGTTGGTCTGATGACAGCGGTAGCACTGGTTGACTTGCACATCTGTGCAGCAGGGATTGCCCGGAGCATTCGCCTTGCCGGCAACCGTCTTGTCGATCATTTCAAAGTGCATCATGTAGTGGCTCGGCGGCGCCTGGTGACACTGCGCGCAGTTCGTCGAACGCGGCGACGGATGCTGGAACTCGGGGATGGTCCATTGCGCCGTCGCATGGCACTGCGCACAATCCTGCCCGAAGAGTTTGAAATGCTTATCCTGATTCGAATGACAACTTGCGCAATCCAGGGTCATCTCTTCGGGAGTGATGAGCGGGTGTTCTGTCTCCGGCCCTTGGCGCGCGCCGTGTTGCTTGATCCAGCCGACCAACTTGTCATGCACCTGTCTACGCTCACTGTCGGCGGCGTCTTTGGTCAACTCGTGTAGTCCGAACTTCGCCAGCGCCAAATGATCCATCTTCGTTGGCCGCCGATTCGCGCCCTGATGCTCGAGGTGGCACTGGCTGCAAGTCTGGATGTGGGCGTGAAACGCGGTCGGCTGGCGTTGCAACAATGCCTCATTGTTCGCGTGGCAGACGGCGCAATTGACGGCCTCCACACCCGTTCCCGGCGTGTGGCAGGCGGCGCAGTTATTTTGCAAAGATGCGTGCGAGGCGGAGAGCGGGCCGGGGCTGGCCTGCCGCCGCCACGTCGCAGCTTGCATCGCTCCTCGCCGATACAGAATACTCCCCAGCACAGCGGCGGTGATCAAGACCAGGATGATGACAATCCATTTTTTCATCTGAACTACCTCAGCCCGAAATTAACGCCACGTCCTGATACCGACCACGAACTGAATTGCGTTGGTGGCGCCGCCTTCGCGGCTCATGCGGGCGCGAGTCGCGCCGAAACTTTGCCGGTACGAAATGCCGAAGTAGGGGGCGTATTCGCGGCGGATTTCGTAGCGCAGGCGAACGCCCACTTGGATGTCACTGATACCCGGCTCGACGCCGAACTCCTCGTCCCGCTGCGCCGCGATCTCGGTCTCCAAGCGCGGCTGCCAAATCCATCGTTGCGTCTGGTACAAATCCAAAGACCCGGTGAAGCGCCCCGACACCTTGCCTTTATTGCTTATAAACAACGCCGGTTCGATCTCGAAACGACCGGGCGCAAGCCCCTGCAAGCCGATGACGAAGAAGGCGCGCTTGGGTTTGGAGTCGCGCTCGTAGTGCTGTTCGAAACGCACGCCCGTTTGCAGGTCGAAGAAGGGCGCAATCTGCCTGCCGTAGAGCAGTTGGAGGTCGGCTTGGCCGCCGAGCGGCGACGCGAAATTGAGTTCGCCCTCGCTCTTGAACCAGAAGCGATTCCGGTCGCCGCCGCGCCAGCCGAGAAAGTCCCAGCGCATCGTGTTCACGCCTCCGGCGCGTTGGTACTCCAACAAATCAAAGAGCCTGAACGTATGGGGCGCATCGTCGGCGGTCGGACTGGGCCAGCCGGAGCGGTCCGACAGGTTGGGCAGCGTCGTCGTGTCCTGCACAACTGCGGGCGAGCCGGTTTGCGGCGCGGCTTGCGGGTTCCCCGCTTGACCCGTCGAAGGCTGCGGCTTCGTTTGCGGCATCTCCATCTCGCTCATCCCCGGCGCGGGCTTTTGCGCCGGTGTTTGCGGCGCGGGTGTCGGCGCAGGCGCGGGCGACGGCGCAGGCGTCTGTGCGGGCGCGAGCGTCGGCTTGGGTGTTGGCTTGGGTGTCGGCTTAGGCATCGGCATGCCGGGCATTGGGGGTTTGTCTTTCTCCTGCGCCCACGACTGTGTGAAGAGAAAACTCGCCGCCAGAAGCGCGGCAGCGCACCGCATCACGAGAGTTTTCATGATTTCACCTCCGGCGAGACTTCGATGACGCGTAACATCCCGAGCTCCATGTGCAGCAACAAGTGGCAGTGCATCACCCACTGGCCGGGCGCGTCGGCGGTGATGGCCACCGACAA
The DNA here is from genome assembly GCA_021155085.1 of Heliomicrobium sp. Lineage (GTDB taxonomy): Bacteria > Acidobacteriota > Blastocatellia > RBC074 > RBC074 > RBC074. Next base: position 175,622 of record JAJNQA010000040.1, read on the forward strand.
ACGTTCGGCGGGCTTGACGCTGACGGTGTGCAGCAGCGGCTGGTTCGCGCCCTGGCCGTTCTCCAGCACCATCCACATCCCGTGCAGGTGAATCGGGTGCTCCATCATCGTGTCGTTGACCAGAATCAGCCGCAGCCGCTCGCCGTAGCGAAACGCGATTGGCTGTTTGGCTTCCGAATATTTCTTGCCGTCAAACGACCAACTGTAGCGCTCCATGTTGCCGGTGATGTGCAGTTCGATTTCGCGCTCCGGCTCGCGCTGGTCGTAGAAGGGCGTCACGCTTTGTAGGTCGGAGTAGACAAGGATTTTGCCCTCCACCCCCTCGAAGCCCGAACCGGGATCGTCCAACCGGTTGATCTCGGACATCGCCACCGAAGAGTTGCCCGCGCCGTGCGTGTCGGGGCCGTGCATCACTGGCGGGCTGCCGGGCAGGCTTGGCCCCATCAACGCTGACGGGCCGCCAGTGCCGCCAGTGCCGCCCATTTTCATCGCGCCCATTTTGGCGTCCATCTTCATCCCGCCCATGTCGCCGCCTTTCCTGGCGGCATCTATCGCGGTCTGGCGTTGCGCGCTGATGCGCTGGCGGCTTTTCTCGGCGGCGTCCATACCTTTCATGTCGTGTCCGGCCATATCCATGCCGGGCATCTTCTCGGCCTTCTTGCCCGCCGCGCCCATGTCCATGCCCTTCATTCCTTCAGTTGCTTTTGCTCCCTCCATGCCCTTCATTCCTTCGCTTGCTTTTGCTCCCCCCATCCCCTCCATGCCGGACATGCCCATGTCGGCCATCGTGCGCAGCGGGCGCGGGCGACGCGGCGGGACTTCAGCCGTCATCCCCGCGCGCGGCGCGAGCGTGCCGCGCGTGTAGCCGCTGCGATCCATCGCCTCGGAGAAAATGGTGTAGGCGCGGTCCTCGGGTTGCACGATCACGTCGTAGGTTTCGCCCGGCCCGATGCGGAACTCGTCCACCTCGACCGGCTTGACGTTCTGCCCGTGCGCCTGCACGACGGTCATCTTCAAGCCCGGAATCCGCACGTCGAAATAGGTCATTGCGCCCGCGTCAATAAAGCGCAGCCGCACGCGCTCGCCCGGTTTGAAAAGCCCCGTCCAGTTGGCTTCCGGCGTCAGTCCGTTCATCAGGTAGGTGTAGGTGTAGCCCGTCACGTCGGCGAAGTCGGTCGGGTCCATGCGCATCTTCGACCAGTCCCAGCGTTCCTTGAAGGTCGCCGAAAAGCCGTTGCGCCCCACGTCGCGGAAGAAGTCAGCCATCGTCCGCCGGTCGTAGTTGTAATAGCCCGACCGCTTCTTGAGCCTGGAGATGATTGCTTCCGGCGACTCGAAGCTCCAGTCCGAGAACATCACCACGTAATCGCGTTCGTACTGAAACGGCTCCGGCTCGATTGGGTCAATGATCAGCGGAAAGTAAAGACCGAGCAGTTCCTGTCCGCCCGAATGAGAGTGCGCCCAGTAAGTGCCGCTCTGCGTGACCGGGAAGCGATAGGTGAAGACCGATTGCGGCTGAATGCCCGCGAAGCTGACGCCCGGCACGCCGTCCATTGCGGGCGGCAGAATCAGTCCGTGCCAGTGAATTGAACTGGTTTCCTTGAGGCGGTTGTTGACGCGCAGCACCGCCTCCTGCCCTTCGCGCAGACGGATGAGCGGCCCCGGCACCGTGCCGTTCATGGCGATGGCGCTGCCCGTGCGCCCGTTGACCTTGAACGGCAGATCATCAATTTCGAGATCAATGACGTTGCCGCTCAGCGCCGGACTTTGAGCCTGTCCCGTCGTTCCGGCGTAGGCCGGCGCAAAGCGTCCCAACGCCGCGCCCAGTCCAACTGCCCCGGCGCTTTTAAGCAATTGGCGCCGGGAAAATATTTCGTGCTTTGTCATATTCATTTTTACCTTCTCCTTGTTGTTGTTTCTTCGCAGTGGCAATCACGGCAGCCGGTCACGCCCGGGACGGCGACGCCGAGCGCCGCGGCCATCGTTGCTATCAGCAGCTTCTGCCAGACGGCTCACGAACTGTTTGAGCCATTCATCATTTTGATTCTTCGTCTTCGCCGTCGGGCAGCAGCCAGACTGGACTCTGGCAGCCACAGATACCCGCCCCGAGCTTCTCGGCCTCGGATGGGCCCCAGGTGCCGGGTTCGTAATCATGCACGGGCGTCACCAACCCCAGGACGGGTTGGACGACCGCCCACGCGGCCTCCACACCGCCCTGACTCGCGAAGAGGGTGCCGTCGCCTACTATGGCGTCGCTCAAGAGACGCTCGTAGGCGTCCATCTCATCCCCACGCGGGTGATTGACCACTTTGAGTTCTGTCAGATCGCCAATTAACTCCTCGCCGGGGCGCTTCACACGCGCACCGATGGCAATCGTCACGTCGGGGCTTAACCGGAAGCGCACATAGTTCGCCTGTCCTGCGCACAGTTTGCCGATTGCGGGCGGTTTGAGCATGACCAGTACCTCGGTCATCGTCGTCGGGAGGCACTTGCCCGCCCGGATAAAGAAGGGCACGCCGTCCCAGCGCGGAGAGTCGATGCGGAGCCGGGCGGCGGCGAATGTCTCGACCTTCGAGTCGCGAGCGACGCCCTCCTCCTCGCGGTAGCCGCGGAACTGCCCGCGCACGATGTCTTCGGGCTTGAGCGGGCGGATCATCTTGAACACTTTCACCTGCTCGTCGCGGATCGCCTCATGGTTCGTTTTCGTCGGCGACTCCATCGCGAGGAATCCCACTACTTGGAGCAGGTGGTTCTGGATCACGTCACGGATGGCGCCGGACTCTTCGTAGAAACTGCCACGGCCCTCGACGCCGAATTTCTCGGCCATCGTGATCTGCACGCTCTCGACATAGGTGCGGTTCCAGAACGGTTCGAGGAAGGTGTTCGCAAAGCGGAAGACCAAAAGGTTCTGCACCGATTCCTTGCCAAGATAATGATCAATGCGGAAGACACACGATTCGTCGAAGACCGTGTGGAGCGTCGCGCTCAACGCCTGCGCGGACGAAAGGTCGCGGCCGAAGGGCTTCTCGATGATCACGCGCGCGCCGCGGGCGCAGCCCGACTGGCCAAGCCTCTCGACCACCTTCTCGAACACACTGGGAGGGATGGCGAGATAGTGCAGCGGGTGGGCAGCATCGCCGAGTTCCTTGCGGAGCGCGGCGTGGGTGGCCGGAGCGCCGTAGTCACCGCTGATGTAGCGGAGCCGTTCCTGGAATTTCGCGAAGACCGCCTCGTCGAAGCCGTCGTGCTTCTCGACGCTCGCGCGGGCGCGGGCGCGGAACTGCTCGATTGTCCAGTCCGACCGCGCGACCCCGATAACAGGCGCCTGGAGATGTCCCCGCCGTTCCATCGCATAGAGAGCGGGGAAAATCTTCTTGTAGATGAGGTCGCCAGTGGCCCCAAAGAAGACGAGGGCGTCGGAGTGATGAACGTTCATGAAGTTGCTCCTGATTTCGCGGATTTCTCCAGATGGCCGCCGAACCCGTAGCGCATGGCCGAGAGCAGCTTGCCCTGGAAATCCGCCTCGCCGCGGGAAGCGAAGCGCGCATAAAGCGCCGTGGTGAGCACCGGCACCGGCACACCTTCATCAATGGCGGCCTTGATCGTCCACCGGCCTTCGCCGGAGTCCGACACCCGGCCCGCGAATTGCGCGAGGTTGGCATCCTTGGCCAACGCCTCCGCCGTCAAGTCCAGCAGCCATGAGGCGATGACGCTGCCGCGCCGCCACACCTCGGCGATGTCGCCCAGATTGAGGTCATATTGATAATGCTCGGGATCGCGCAGGGGCGTCGTCTCGGCGTCGGGGTCGTCCGGTTGCTTGCCGATATTGGCGTCGCGCAAGACGCTTAACCCTTCGGCATAGGCGGCCATGAGGCCATACTCAATGCCGTTGTGAACCATCTTGACGAAGTGACCGGCACCGTTCGGGCCGCAATGCAGGTAACCCTGCTCCGCAGTGCCGCCGGACTTCTTGCGTCCGGTCGTGCGCGGAATGTCACCGCTGCCGGGCGCAAGCGTCGTGAAGATGGGATAAAGATGCTGCACCACTTTTTTCTCGCCGCCGATCATCAGGCAGTAGCCGCGTTTCAATCCCCACACACCGCCGCTCGTGCCCACGTCCACATAGTGAATTCCCTTCGGCGCCAGTTCCTGCGCACGACGGATGTCGTCCACGTAGCAAGAATTGCCGCCGTCAATCAGGATGTCGCCGGGCTCCAGCAGCGGCAGCAGGTCGGCGATGCACTGGTCCACGACTGCGGCGGGCACCATCAACCACACGGCCCGCGGTTTCTGGAGTTTCTTCACGAGGTCGGCGAGCGAGGAGGCACCGACGGCCTTCTCCTTAACCAAGGCCTTTACCTTCTCCAGCGAGCGATTGAAGACCACGCACTGATGGCCGCCCTTGATCAGCCGTCGCACCATGTTGGCGCCCATCCGGCCCAGTCCCACCATCCCGATTTGCATTGTTGTTTTCTTTTTCATAACAGACCTCGCGATTTGCTCCAGTTAGTCTCTTGCTTGGTTCATGGGCGTTCGCCGTTTCTCTCTCACGAGGGACGGGCCTTCTTAGAAGGTCGTCGCCCGCCATCGGCATTTGCCCACAGCCGAAATCCGCCGGTGAATGCGTCCGCGTTGTCGCCGGCGCGGCAACCGGGAGGCAGTTCCTTCAGGTTATTGACGTTGCCTCCGCCCAGCACCACGTCGTCGGGTTCGAGGGCGGCGATCAGGCGCGCCACCACGTCCACGACATGTCGCCGCCATCTTTTTTTGCCGTGCTTCTTAAGTCCGCGAATCCCCACGTAATCCTCGTAGGTTCCCTTCTTGTAAGGCAGGTGAGCCAACTCCATGGGCACGACGATGCCATCCACGATCATGGCGGAACCCAGGCCGGTTCCCAGGCCCAGGAAGAGCATTTTGCCGCGCTTGTAGCTACCCAGGGCTTGCATGGCCGCATCATTGATGACCTTGACCGGACACTTGAACGCGGCGGCGAAATCAAATCCGACCCAGCCCGGCCCGAGATTGTGCGGTTCCGAAACGGGTCGCCCGTGAACCACAAGGCCAGGATAGCCAATCGAAATCACGTCATACTTCCACTCCCCGGCCAGTTTCCGGACGGCAGCGACTATCCGTTTGGCCGTCATTGTCGGGCCGGAGGAAAATTCCCGATGAGTTTTCTCTCCGGTGACAAGGATTTTGACGTGAGCCCCGCCTATATCAACCACAAGCACATTCATAATTAAACCTCGCGACGCAACGCTGACGCGCCCGCCAGCGCTTTTGGTTTCGCTGCTATCAGCAGCCGCGATACGTTCTTCGCGCCTGGAAAATCAGAGCAGCCCTCGCCCCCTCGGCTCTTGATCTTCCGGCTTGATAACCCGCCGTGAAAGTGTGACCAGATCCGTGCGGCTGCATGGCATTGCCCGATACCTGGGGAGCAACCCAGCCAGTCCCGTGTTATCCGCCAACCTGTCTGCTTCGACCAGCACTGGAATCTTCGTGCAGCCCGGGCACCTCCTGAGCCTGTTGAGAACGCCGCGGATACTTTCAGGGCTAACGTCCACCACAACCAGATCGTGACCGCCGCCGCCGCAGCCGCTGCACATCTCTTCGGGCGAAGTGGCGCTGTAATTTCGACCTCACTGACGTTGAGCGAGGCCCTGAGTTTAGACAGGCGTTCAGAAGAATCAGTGATAATCATCAAGCGCGGCCTGCCGGACGGAACGGCCTGAAGTGGTGACGATTGACTCATCGCAACTACAGAGGGAATCATACTCAAACCTCCAATTCACCGCCGAATAGCCCAGCGACCGCAGCATCAACAAAGCCCCTAAGATGTCCAGCACGCCGCCCCAAAAACTGCCCGGTAAGCGCCGAGCCGTGAACGGCAAAGCCCATCCTCTTATCCGGCATCAATGGTCATTCATAGGCATTTTCATGCCGCCTTTCTTCTTGGGCATATCGCCCATCTTCTTATCGGCGCCGTGCATACCCATGCCGCGCATTTTGTCATCCATGGGCATGCTCGCCGGCATGACGCCCTCCGGGTACAAGCCTTTAATGGCGTTGAGAGATTCGTCCATGGCCTTGTGGTGCTCATGCACGGAGTCGGCATTGTTGGCCACTGCCGCTTCGTCGAGCATCCCGGCCATCCGCTCGATATTCTTGACCTGCGCGGCAAGTTGCTCCCGCTTGTCTGAAGGCATCGCCATGGACTGGTCCGGCAGCGCCTTCAACGAGTCGCGCATCTTGGCGGCTGGCTCACGCGCTCCGGCAAGGTTGTTGTCATCAACGGCGGCGTCAAGCTTGGCTCGAGCTTCCTCGACGTGGCTCCAGGTCATGGCCGCCTCCTTGAATGAGGGGTCGGGCGCAGCCGTGTTCGTGGCCGGACTTGTGGTGGGGGTGGTTGCCGCCGAGTTATTGGCGTTGTCAGCTTGACTGCTGCAACCGGCCAGGTAGACGGTCAGAAGCATGGCCAGCAGACCGCCACCAACTCTTTTCCAATTCGTGTTATTCCTGCTTGTGTTCCGAATCATTGTTATTCTCCTTATCGTGTTAGCGTAACCAACAGTTTGCTTCCGCAAGTAACCGGAAGCGATAGGCAAGGCGTCTCGAGCTTTGCCGGTTATATCCGCAGTAGCGGCGTTTTCATCGTAGCCACCTCAGTCCGAAGTAGATCCCGGAGACGATGTGCAGCGCGAGCAGCACGTAGAGAATGACGGAGAGGACGATGTGCAGCTTCAGTGACCAGCCGAACCAGCGTTTGAACAACTCGTGCGTGCGAACCGCGTATTCCAGGTCCGCCACGCCTTCGGCAGTGCGGATGACTTCACCGGCTGGGCCGCCGATTGGGAGTTCGATCCCCAGCGATCCCAGTCCCGCCGTCAGGAGGGGCGCTTTCGGAAGTGCTCTCATTTCAGCCGGAGAGTTTTCGAGCACTCCCCACGCATAGTCGAGATCGCCCCTGGCGGTCTGTAGCAAGACCAATTTGTCTTTGATCTCATGGGTGACAAATGTGAGCAGATAGCGCACCGCAAACCCGCTCACGACGACCAGCAGCATCACTGCCGTGAGCGCGATTCCCAGCCAGCTATCGAACTTGTGACCCGCGTGAATGAGCGCGAGCAAAGGGCCCAGGATGCCCGCGTAAACGTGCAGGGCAAGCAACGTCTGCAGCGAAACCCGCTGTGTGATTCGAGCCTTGAGGAAGGGAATACGTTTGGCAATAGGGTACGCGAGCGGGACGAGCATGAGCACTGCCCCCGCGATGCCGAACACTGCCCCGACTCCGCTGCCCGGAAAGCGCGGCGAGCGGTGGAGCAGGAAGCCGAGCCAGGCCAGCAACAAAACGCTGAGACCGCCGGTGACGATAATGCCTTCACGCTCTTTCATAGCTTAAGCCTCCACCGCGACCTCGCCCTTAGGTATTGCCTGACAGGCGAGAATGATGCCGTTGGCTTTGTCCTCAGCATCGAGCGCGTCCTGCACCTCCATTTCGACCTCGCCGGAAGTCATCTTCACCTTGCAAATTCCGCAAGTGCCGACGCGGCAGGAGAATTCGATTCCGATGGCGAGCTCCTCGGAGAGTTCCAGAACGGTCTGACCGACGTGAATTTTGGCCGACTTGTTGTTCTTCGAAAACGTGACCAGCGGGCCAGTCGCAGGAGCAGTTGGTTTGGCGGTGGTTCCTGCTGCGGCCGGGGCGGGCTTGACTGCGCCGAAGGCTTCGGTCTTCACCTGGTCCGGAGGAACTCCGAGTTCGGCGAGCATAGCCTTAGTCGAGTCCATCATCGCTGGCGGCCCACAGATGTGAATCCTCCGCGAAGCAAGCTCGGGAACTGTCTGCGTCAGCCATTCCTTCGTAATGCGTCCGCGAGCGCCCTTCCAGTCTGTCCCTTCCGCCTTGGAGATCGTGACCGCGACGTGCAACTTCGGGTTACGGCGTTCAAGCGCGGCGATCTCGTTCGCAAAAATGAAGTCGGACGGAGTGCGGCAGGTGTAGATAAAGAATATGTCTCCGGGCCATGACCGCTCCGTGAGATAACGAGCGATACTCATCATCGGCGTGATGCCCACGCCGCCGCCGATGAGAACGATGCTGTCGGCTTCTGTTCCGTTGAAAGTAAATTTGCCGACCGGGCCGCTCGCTTCGATCAGGTCGCCTACCTTGAGCAGATCATCAATGTGACGGGAAACCGCGCCACGCGGCTCGCGCCGAACGCTCAGTTCAACGTATTCGCGCTCGGTTGGGGACGACGAGATGGAGTACGAGCGGTTCATTTTCGCCCCTCCAATCCAGAACGCGACGTTCAGGAATTGGCCGGGCACGAAGGTGAAAGGGAGGAGGCTGCCGTTGGACGAAGGCAGGAGGCGAAACGTTTTTACGCTTGGCGTTTCCGTGACGATGCTGCTCACGCGAAGCTGCCCGCGCCAATTCGCAGTCACAGGTGCTTTGGCGAGTTCCTCTTCGGCTCGCAACCAGTCAATTTCGGGAGAGCCCCTAGGCCGCCCTCTCGCCTGCCAGAGCTCGTCTGCTCGACCTGCAATCTCTGCGGCATCTCCACCCGGCGCGGCTGGCGGTGTGGCGGGCGGCGGTCCCCCTCCGGGCGGCGGATCCGGTGCCGGTGACTTTTCGGCTGGGGGTGCTGCTGGCGAGGGCGGTGGGGGCGGTGCTGAAGGTGGCGGTGTCCCTCCGGGCGGCGGCGGTTTCGTGTCGGGATCAAGACGCCCAAAGAGGGCCGCCGCGCGGCGCATCTTGAAGAAGTACATGGCGACCATGGCGAGTGCGAACGCAATGAGCAGCGCCATCGTGAAGAGGTGAAATGGCGTGACACCGAGCAGAGCGCGTGGCGCTGTGCTGGCGGCGGGCAGCAGGTTCATATCCTGCTTGAACCATTGCAGAGCGACGTTGCGTGGCGCTTTGCCTTCGGCCAGCGCGCGATGCACGGCCAACCCGCTCTCGAACTGCGCCAGCGCTTCACGCATCTGTGCGGTAGCCTGCTGCATCGCCGCGTAGTCTTCACGCATAGCCGCATCCGACAGGCGAGTCGCGGCGGTGGACATTTGCTCTCTGCTCGCCGTCATCCGGTCGTGCGCCAACTGCTCAATCTCCGCGCGCTTCTCAGGCGGCAGATTAGGCAAGTCCATCAACGACGGAAAAAGTTCCTTTGGCGGAGGCGCGCCCATCGCCTCCATCATCTTTTCCATACCGCCTTCCATCATCTTTCCCATACCGCCTTCGGCCTTATCGCCGCCTTCCATCCCGCCCATCCCGCCCGTCGTGGGACTGGCGGACGCTGAAGGCATGCCCGCCATTCCGGCAGTTGCAGGGCTGGCGCCGGGCATTGGACTGGCGGACGGCGGAGGGATTCCCATCGGACTGCCTGGTTTCGGACTTGCAGAGGGCTTGGCGTCCGGTGCACTTGGCTTCTGATCAGCCTTCTGAGGATGATGCGCGGCATGATCCTTAGGCGACACCTGAGCAGACGCGGATGCGGCCCAAAGAAACACGAGCGATAGCGTGATGAGTTGTAGTCGGCGTTTCATTGATCAAGTCTCAGCATTTAGTTCTTTCGCTCTGTTGCACCTCACAGCTTGTGCGGTGGCTTCATTGCATCCGCAGGCTTCGTGCGCAGCAACACCTGCTGCTCCGGCGGACGTGGTTGAATCCAATCTATGATGATCCTGCGGTCTAATTTCATGGCCTTCCCTCAGCTCACTTCCAACACATCGGCGACGCCGAAGCGCCTTAGCCATTGTTGCTACCTGTAGCCAGTTTGATTTGTTCATCCCGTTTTTGGGTATGCTCTGACGCAGCAACCTCCACTTGAAAATCTTTTCCTTCCCATCCCTCTTGCCACAACAAAGTGAAGACGATGCGGGTGCCGGCCGAGAGTTGGTCCGACGGCAAGTCTCCGAACCAGCAACCGAATCCCGCATCACGCATTTCCAGGTCATTCGCCGTCGCCCATCCATCAAAGCTCCAGCGAATCGTCGCCGCTTTTTCGGTGATGATGCGGAACGTTTTGCCTTGGGCGATCCGTTGCAGTTGGTGAGCGAGCACCCACATTTCAATCTTGCTGCCTGTCCCAGCCTTGGCGTAGCGCTGATAAACCGGCTCGATGCGGTCAAAACAAACCCCATCCTTGTGACTGCGCACCAGGCTCACATACTCCGCGTGTGACCAACACAGCGGCATGGCCGAGCCGGTCGGGCCCCCGCGCTTCATCTTTCCCTCCGGCAAATCGTCGGCGTCCCATACCTGTTCCGGCAACATGCCGCCCTCGTTGGCGAATTGTTCCATCGCTTCGATGAACGGCAACGGATCGCGTCCGGCAGCCAGTTCATAATGACCGCGTTCGCCCGTCAGAATTGGCCAGCAGCGACCTTCACCCGTCCCGTCGTAGGCGCTGCCGTCGGCCTTCTCTCCATAACCATCGTGATTGTAGCGCCGCCAGCACGATCCTTGCGGCAGATCGCGTTTGAGCACTTGATCAATCACCGCGAGGGAATCAACGATGAGTGAATCATCCGCGGCACGAACCCCCAGCCGGACAAGGTGAAGAAAATCTCCGCCGACGATGCTGCGGGCCGGATATTTGCCGCCGCCGTTAGCTATATTTATCTCGGCCTGATCCGGGTCGGGCGAAGCCACGGCTTGGTTCGGATCGGCGGGCGTGATGCGAACGTAGTGTCGCGGTTTGCCCTTCACCAGTTCGCCGCGACTGGTGACCATCCATTCTTCCAGGTGCGCCGAAAGCCAGTCCGCGTAATCGAGCAAAAAGTCCGCCGCGAGCTTGTCTTTTCTGCCGCGCGCAATCTCCGCCGCGCAGACCAGGCTCGCGACGATTGTCGCCAGCGTCGAAGGCGAGTATCCGGAAGCCTCCTCCCAGCGTTCCTGCGATGTCACCGGTCCGTGCAGAAGCAGATAGCGCGCGGCACGCGAGACCAGCGGCCAGGGATCGAATTGCCGGAGCGCGTCCGCCCGCTGCAATCGCCAGGCGAGCAGAATCGGCGCCGCCACTTGGTCCATTTGAATCCCTTTCCAGTAAGCCTCGCCGGCAATCGAACTGTTTTGCGGCAAGCGGCCATCATCCGCCTGAACACAGGCCAGCCAGATCAGCGCGCGCAACGGCGACTCCGTGTGGCCGCAGGCCAGCAGCGCCGTGGCGGTCTGCACCATGTCGCGCGTCCAGACCCGATGATACCCGCCCTGATCGCTGTCGTCCTTCGTCTCGCCCCAGGGAATGCTCAGCGACGCCACGAACGCGCCTTGATACGTCTTGTCTTCATGCGCCAGCAACACGCATTGGCTCAGGCGCATCAATGACCCGCCGTCTTTGGTGTGCGCGCTCAAATCAACCTCGGCGCGAGTGCGCTGCCATTGGCTCACATACTTCTCGCGCTGGTCGGCGAAAGGAGTGGCGAACGCTTGCAGGAGGTGGGCTGAAGCGCTGTGCCGAGTGCGCCCGAAGCTCACGCCCAGCGTGAACTCCATTCCGTCCGATAAATCAATCTCTCCGATCAAGGCGATGTTACCGTCCTCGGCCTCGCCGAATTCCCAATCCATTTTGAAGTTGTCCATCAAGTCCTGCCAGCCATCGCTGAATCCGACGTAGCCGACCGAGCGACGCGTGAAATCGGGCGTGCAACCGAACGACATATTGATGTCGTCTCGTTGCACGTCGAAGAGCTTCCGGCCATTCAATCCGCACCACATAGCCGAGTTGTTCTTGCCAGTGCCCTTCAGGTGCGGGGCGAGCAGAGCGAAAAGACGCAGTTTGCCGCGCAGCTTCGGTTCCAGGACTTCCAGCCGCGTGTGCATCAGCAAAACCGACGAGTGTGGATCCACGACGATTTCTTTGACCAGGCGATAGCGGCCTTCGCGGTCGGAGTTGGTGAGCCGGTAAAACAACGAGTTTGGCTCAGGGTATTCGAGTTGGTGGAGCAGGTCGCGCCGTTCCTCGTGGCAGAACGTTTCGCCGTCGGTGACCAGAAACTGCAGGTCGCGCGTGTTGGGCGTATCTACGTGCGGAAAATAAATCTCATTGACGACGCCGTGGCTGAGCGTGAACCAGAGGCTGGAGGCGCTGTTATATGCAGTGCCGATGCCGTCCTTGGCGCTGGACGTCCAGCGCGGCTCAATCCCCGGCGCCCCAAAGGCGATGGAGTTTTGTTTCATAGATTTCCTTGCTTGGATTCGGGCGCTACCGCCGCTTCTCCCTTCTCAACTTCCCCCTTCATCTCCATCGAGAGGAAGAAGTTCAGCCCCGTGCGTATTACCGCGACCGCACCGAGCTTGCCGATCTGATCCCAACTCGGCGACACGGCCGTGCCAAGAATGTCTGCCCCGAGTTCGAACTCCAGGGCGAGCGCGAGATGTCGCGCCAGGATCAGCCGGGTCGCGGTGAACTCAGCCGACTTGCGCGCCACGAGTTTGCGGATAAGTTGCACGATCGCCACGCACACGCCGAGCGTCACCAACCCCGCGCCGAAAATCTCAACCCCGAGCTTCACCCAACGCACAACAACAATAATCCCGCCTTCGATGGAATCCGGCGTAGGGGTCACGGTTTCTCTGTTCCCAAACTCAGTGGTGTTTGTACCAGCCCGCCGAAGGAGGTCCCCCGTGCAGCGCCGGCGCGCCCGCACGGAGGTTTGGTTTCGGCGTCGTCCATACTCAACTCACTTCCAATACGCGGTTCATCGTGCCGAATTCATTCGGCACGCATTTGGGACAGCCGTGATAAGCGCCTTCGCAGCCCGGCTCGCAACACCACTCGCCGTCCACCACGAACTTGAATTCATAGCGACCGGGTGCCAGTCCGACTGATGCCTGCCACAGACCCTGATCGTCCTTCGTCATCGGTGTCGCCGCCGGGTTCCAGTCGTTGAATGTACCGGCCAGACCGACCGACTGAGCGGCCGGAGCGTGGCATTCAAAGACCAACGCCGGAGACTCTTTTTTCTGGTTGCTTGTTGCAGTAATAAGGCTCCTTTCGCCGGGTGACCTTGTGGTCGCCTATGGCATTTTCATCTTCGCAGGCATCGGCTTCGTCGCAGGCATCGGCTTCGTCGCAGCCATCGGCTTCTTTACATCAGCGGGCATCGTGCCCAGCAACACCTTCTGCTGTTCCGGCGTCAGCACTTTGGCCGCCTCGCCGACAGCGCGGATGAAGGCCAGACGCTGATCGGCGCGCAGTTTTTCGATCTCGCGCGTTTTCGCCTCGATCTTGTCGCTGTCCGGAGAGTCAGCCGCCGTCAGTTGCCACATTTGCTGTTCCGCCGCTGCAATTTTGCGGTCAGCATCAGACTGCTCGAGCGTTGCCTTCTCTTTCATATTATTGAGCGTCATCTGCTGATCGGACGTCAGCGTGATGTGCGTGGGATGATCCAGAAAGAAGCCGGTCGAACCGATGTGATAAAGATGCGACGAGCCGGGAAAGCCGGGCAGCGCCGAAGATGTCTTCATCCCGCCCATGCCTTTTTTCTTGGCCATCTTGGACGCCCCCATGCTGCCCATCATTTTCATGCAGCACATATCGTCCATGTCCATGTCATCTTCCATGTCCATGTCGTCTTCCATGCCCATGCCGCCGCTCATCCCCGCGCTCTTCTTGGGGGCTTTCTTCTTGGCCCCCTGACCCATTTGCATGCCCGACTGTGCTGGCTTCGGCGGATTCTTCTTGCCCATTTTCATGCCCGACATCTCATCCTGAGCGTTAACACCCAAGACACTGATCGAGACGATGGCCATCACGGCTGCCACCGTCAGAGCAAACAAACGAACTCTGATTATTTTGATTTTCTTCATTGCATTACCCCTTTCGTAGTTGATCGTTGAAATTTCAAAGAATGGTTGTGGGAACAATGCGTTCCTGTCTGTGCGCGCACGAGTTGAAGCAGTCGCCGGAATCGCTGGTGAACGCTTCCGGCGACTGCTTCGCCCGATTTCTGTGGCTTACTTGCCTTCCATCTCCTTCGCTCGCATCGTGTGGAACTTCGCCATTTCGTCGGCTTCCTGTGCGAGTGCTTCAGCCGCCTTGCTGTACTTCTCGCAATGCAGCCGCATCTTCTTGATATAACCGCTCTCGCCCGTGTCCTTCGGATTTCGGGCGACCGTTTTGCTGTAATCGGTCAGCATCTTCTTGTGCGCTTCGGCGTCCTTGCGATATTCGGCGGCCTTCTTCTGGTACTGCTCGGCGCGCTCCCGGTGTTCCTGTGCAGTCTGCGGCATCTTCATGTCCTGCCCCATAGCGTGGCCGGAATGATCCTGTTTGGCATCCTGCGCCAATGCCGAAGTTGAAAAGCTGGCGGCCAGCATCAGCAGAGCGCCTGCGGCCAGAGTTTTGATCGTTGCAGCCACTGCGCTGCGGCTGATCTGTTTGCTTGTCATGTTTATGTTTTCTCCTTATTGAAATTGAGTTGTCTGATTGTTCCCTTTCGGGGTTGCATTTCAGGCGCTCAATTGATGGGCGCTTTCGCGGTCGCTGCGGGTGAGTCGCCTCATTGCCTCAGGGGGACGCCGACCACCGGTTCCAGCGCCGCGATTGATGTCTCGACTTTGCTGAGCCGCTCGTAGTAAGCCCGTAATTTCATTACGGCTTGTGCTCTTTTCCCGGCATTCCCTTCATTCCCGGCATTCCCTCTTTTCGCCCATGCGCTCCCTCTGATCCGCAGCAACTCGGATCCACGTTAATTTTGGCGGTGACGTTCAAACCAGCTTGCGCGCTCTTCGCCGATTCGACCGCTTTAGTCTTCGCCGCTTCCGATTCGACCGTGCCGGAGAGCAGGACTTCATTGCGATCCACGTTCGCCCTTACATCCAGATTCGCGGCTTTGAGTTGTGCATCAGTGTTGAGATTGGTTTTGATCTTCTCTTCTAGCGCCGCATTGCTTATTTGGGCTTGCGGCGTCGAACTGCCCGTCGCCTGTGGGCTGCTTGCCGTGGAGCAACCGTTCAAGGACGCACTGATGCCCAGGAGCGTCAGCGCCAGAAAGCCTGTGACCGCAGACCCGGTAATAACCTTGCCCACCTTCTCTATCATCTCACCGGCTTTCCGGCGCGCTTTGCCTTTGATCTCATCTTTGTTCCACATACTTGTCTCCTTCATGTTTTCTCCTTGTTGAAATTGTTTTGTCTGATTGTTCCCTTTCGGGACTGCGCTTGCGGGCGCTTAGTTAATGGACGCTTTCGCGGTTGCTGTGGGTGAGTCGCCTCATTGCCTCAGCGGGACGCCGAAGGCGCTTCAGTTCTCTAAATCGAGAACCACACGTGACGCCACATCGCCATGCTCCAGCCGGTCGAGAACTTGGTTGATTGCCGACAGGGGCTGCAGCTCGATATCGGCCTTGACCTTGCCTTCTGCGGCAAAGGCGAGCGCTTCGGCCATATCCTGGCGTGTGCCAACGAACGAACCGCGGATGGTGATGCAGTTCGCCACCACATCGAAGAGCGGGACCGGGAATTCGCCCGGCGGCAGCCCGACCAGCACGCAAGTGCCGCGCTTGCGGGTCATGCCAACGCCTTGCTTGAATGCGATGAGCGAGGGGGCCGTAATCAGAACGCCATGAGCACCGCCGCCGGTCTCCTTCTTCACGGCGGCTGCCGGGTCGCCGACCTTGGCATTGACCACGAAATCAGCGCCCAGGCGCTTGGCGTGGGCCAGCTTGCCGTCATCAATATCAATCGCGCAGACCTGAAGTCCCATGACCTTGGCATATTGAATCGCCAGATGCCCGAGGCCGCCAGCGCCGGAGATGGCGATCCATTCGCCGGGCTTCGCTTCGGTCTGCTTGATCCCCTTGTAGGTGGTGATGCCGGCGCAGATGATCGGCGCTGCATCCCTGGAAGCAATGCCGGAAGGTATATGGGCGACGTAGTTCGGGTCGGCGAGGATGTACTCGGCAAAGCCGCCGTTCTTGGTATAGCCGCCGAACTGCGCCTGCGGACACACCGTCTCCCAGGCTGACAAGCAATACTCGCAACGACCACACGCCGAGTAGAGCCAGGGCACCCCGACACGGTCGCCCTCCTTCACAATCGTCACGCCCGAGCCGACGGCGGCGACCATCCCGATGCCCTCATGGCCGGGAATGAACGGGAGCGTGGGCTTCAGTGGCCAATCGCCATGCCAGGCATGGACATCGGTGTGGCACACGCCGCAGGCCTCGGTCTTGACCAGAATCTGGCCCGCCTCGGGAGAGGGAATGTCCCATTCACGAAGCACCAGGGGTTTTCCGAACTGCTCGACAACTGCGGCTTGCATCTTACGTTTCATGGGTAACTCCTCTTTTCAAAAGGGGATCAGTCGCTATCACTCACCGGCGATCAGACCGGAAGCGACACCTATGCAGGCGCGTTGATGTCAGCCACGCGGATCAGTTTCTTGTTCACGAATTCTTGGATGCCGAGACTGGAAAGCTCGCGGCCATACCCGGAATGCTTGATGCCCCCGAACGGAAGATCGGCAGCCGTCCACGTCGGATGGTTGATGAACACCATCCCGGTGTCGATCCGGCTGGCCACGCGCTTGCCGCGCGCGATGTCTTTGGTGAAGACCGATCCACCGAGGCCGAAGCTCGAGTCATTTGCCAGCGCCACTGCCGCGTCTTCGTCCGCTACTCGGAAGAACAGGGCCACCGGCCCGAAGAATTCCTCGGTGTAGGCGGGAGTCCCGGGTTCGATGTCGGTCAGGATGGTAGGCTGCATGAATGCGCCGCTTCCATCGACCCGCTTGCCACCAATCACGATGCGCGCGCCTTTGGCAACCGACCGGTCAACCTGGTCCACCAACGTCAAGAGCGCCTGATTCGAGGATAACGGGGCAAGGGTCGTGGTCTTGTCCATCGGGTCACCCGTCTTCAATCCGCCCATGGCTGCCTTGAACTTTTCGAGGAAGCGATCAGCCACCTCCTCGACCACGACGAAGCGCTTCGCCGCGACACAACACTGCCCGGCATTGTTGATTCGGCCCCACAGCGCCCACTTGACTGTCTCATCGAGGTCGGCGTCTTCGAGTACGATGAACGCATCGCTGCCACCAAGCTCCATGGTCGACTTCTTCAGCGCCCCGCCGGCCTGTCCCGCAACGATGGTCCCCGCCGCCTCACTCCCGGTCAGCGCCACGCCCTTGACCCGTGGGTCAGCGATAACGCGTGCGACCTGAGCTTTGCTGATCAGCAGGTTGGTATACGCGCCCACGGGTGCGCCTGCCTCGATGAACAAGTCAGCGAAAGCGATCGCGCATTGCGGCACGTTGGAGGCGTGCTTCACCAGCACGACATTGCCCGCCATCAGGTTGGGCGCGACGAAGCGCGCGAGCTGGTAATAAGGGAAATTCCAGGGTTCGACGCCGAAGAGCACACCGAGCGGACTGCTTTCGATGGTCGCCTCGCCCGAGGCAGGCGTCAATTGTTGCGGAGCGAGAAAGCGCTCGGCGTTCTCAGCATAGTAATCAAGGATGTCAGCGCTGAGTGCCACTTCGCCGCGGCTCTCTTCGATCAGTTTCCCCATCTCGAGCGTGATGGGCCGTGCAAAGTCCTCGACCCGTGTACGCAGGATGGCGGCAGCACGCTTCAGCACGGCTGTGCGCTCGGTAAAGGTTGTGTGTCGCCATATCTCGAAGCATTTCGCCGCAGTTTGGAGAGCGGTCTCGAGCTGCTTGTCAGTAAGTTCCTCGAAAGTCTTGAGGATCTTTCCATCGTATGGGTTGAGACTTTGGTATGCCATGTTCTGCTCCTTTGCCTGGTTGATTGAGTAATAAGTATTTTGCCGTTATCAATGTTCCTTCTCGAAGGCGCGTTGCCTGCCTCCACGATAATGATCGGCCAGCGAGGGATAAATGGCTGTTCAATATTGGACAATTCCGGAAATTCTTTAGCGTTTCTACCAACGGGCGACACCAATACCCGGTAGGGGTATTGGTGGCTAGAGAATCTGCCTCGTCAGCCTACTTCGCGCGGCGACGCCAAACCCAACTATTGCCAAATGAATCGTGTCTACTGATACGGCCAGTATAGAAATCTCAGGCGAGACGGAGCTACGACATACGTCACCAGGCGCAGTGACGCGCGTCACAAATCCGGAATGAGCCGTAAGGGGAAGGTAAAGGCTGAACCAATGATGTGCTGAGTTGACGTATCTCAAGGCGGCCCTGAAGATCAGCCCCTACTGTGAATGCTGACTGTGCCGCAGCAACCTCCAGCGCTGTCCACAACGGGCAAGCTCGTCGCGCGATGCTCGTGGAGTTTCCGGCGCGCTTCTTCAACCGGCTCATCCGCGCCGCAACACGCAGACGCGGGTCGCATGATCTCTTCGACGCGCACTTCGGAAGCGCGCCGGTCATCAGCCGCCACGCCGCAACACACGTCGCGCTCGGTGACGACGCCGACCAGCTTGAGGTTTATTGTATCCTCAACCACAGGCGCGCAGCCGCAGCCTGAATCGCGCATCGCTCGCGCTGCGTGTGCCGCCGTGTCTTGCGGCGTACAGCACGAAGACGCTTCGATTGGTTTCATCACATCACTACAACAACTCATTTTCTTTTCTCCTTCAGTTTTCGAGATCGAAATTCAATCAACGAGGCGGTATGCGCAACCGCAGGATCAACTCCCAAGTCGCTTTCTGTTGTCGAGGTCGCCTCCTCATCAATACTTGAAGATGGGAGCGGCGATGAAATTCTATTGCGACGAGTTCTTATCGCCGATCCCATCTTTTTGAAAGGTCGCTACGCGCAACAGGCAGGTTCTTTCATGCCTTGATGCGTCATCGTCGCCCCGTTATTGACCAGCACGTCAATGTGCTCCCGCTTCTCGATTGCCGCCCGCACCGCCTTTCGTCAGGCTGTTATAAACGCTCGCCATGATCAGCGACAAAAGCCCCCAGCCGATTGAAACTAGGAGTAACCCGACGATAAAACCGCTCACGCTGAATGGTCTCATAATGCCGGACAAATCCGCGTGAAAAGCATATCGGGTAAGGCTGACCGTCGCTTCCGGCAAAAAGCCGACGAAGAACGAGCAGACAACAAAAAGAATCGCGGCGGCGACCGTCTGTGCGATTGCAAAAGCGCGAATGTTTAATTTCATTTTTATCTCCTTTCGATGTTTGTTCTTGTTTTTTGGTTCTCGCGGGTTGCGGATGAAGTTCAACAGACCAAATGACTGGCGAATCTATTTTTGTGCATGCACAACCTCTACCGAACAGTGGGCACGTGCCGCTACCGCGGAGGAGACGCTGCCCAGACGCAGCCGCTCGAGCGTGCCCAGACCCCGCGCGCCAACGAAGATGCAATCGGCTCCCCAGTTCTCCGCCTCGCTGACCAGCAACTGTTTCGGTTCTTCGGCTTTGATAACAGTCGTTGTCTGTAACCCGGCTGCGTTGAGATCGCTGACCACGGCATCAACGCTCTTTCTGATCCGAAGGTCTTCATCGGCGATCCAATTGGCAATCTGACCGACCAAAGGGCGAGGAGCGAAATCCAGACTTGGCCAGGCGGCGTATACGACGCGGGCTTCACAATTGGCAGGCCAATTGCGCGCGGTGACTGCGCGCACTACCTCTTCGGCGCCTTCCGATCCGTCAAAGCCGATAATCAACCGAATAGGCCGGTCTGGCTCTTCCTCGCGGCTACGCGCCACGCGCACAGCGCAGTTCGCTTCGTGCAGCACCTTTTGCGATACGCTGCCGAAGAAGAAACGTCCAAGTGCGGATCGTCCGTGTGCGCCAAGGACGATCAGGTCGGGTTTCCACTCGTCGGCTTTCTCAATGATTACCGACGCCGGTGATCCCACACCCACTTCGGCCTTGACCTCCCATCCCCGCCGCAACTCATGCACTCGGCTGGCGGCCTGTGTGGCTAGCGTGATGTATTCCTGATCCAGGTCAATATGCTCAAGAATATCCAGCCCTGACGGCGGCGGCAGCCAGTTTTCGATCACCGATAAAACCCTGCACTCCGCCTTATCCGGCAACCCTGCCCGGCATAAATCGTCGAGCGCGGCGTCCGCACACGCGGAGCCGTCGTAAGCAATATGAACTTTCATCTGATCGTCCATAACTTCTCCCTCACGATTTTTTATTGGACAGCTTGGTAATCGCGACGACCAGCAGGACTACCACCAGTACGCCGATCACCGTCCAAAGCAACATCCCTCCGCTCGTCCCGCCATTCATCCATCCGTCTGTACCATTCATCATAAAGCTCCTTTCGTTACTGTCTTGTTATCGTTTTATTTTCAGCAACCGCACGCGGAATGCCGAAAATGTTGTAGCCCGTGGCCCAGAAAAGGTTCTGAACCATTTTCCGATCACGCCGCCGCGGACTCGCTCATCTTCACGCGCTTCAACAACAGCGCGTTGGCGACCACGATCAAGGTCGAGCCGGACATCGAGAGGGCCGCGACCTCGGGACTCAGCAGCCACCCGGTCAAGGGATAAAGCACACCGGCGGCGAGCGGGAAGGCAATGACGTTGTACCCGGCAGCCCACCACAGGTTCTGCCGCATCTTGCGCCGCGTAGCGCGACTGAGGATGACAGTGCCGATCACGTCGAACGGGTCGCTCTTCATCAGCACCACATCGGCTGTTTCCATTGCCACGTCGGTGCCAGCGCCGATAGCGATGCCGACATCGGCTTGCGCCAGCGCCGGTGCATCGTTGATGCCGTCGCCGACCATGCCGACGCGCAGCCCGCGCGCTTGCATCTCTTTGACCTTCTCCGCCTTCTGTCCCGGCTGGACTTCGGCGAAGACCGTCTTGATGCCGAGTTCTTTGGCAACCAGGTTTGCAGTGCCTTGATTGTCGCCCGTCAACATCGCCACCTCGATGCCTAACGCCGCCAGTTGGTCAATCGCCTGTTTCGCGTTCGGGCGAATCGCGTCGGCGATGGCGATGAGTCCGCCCGGAGAACCATCAACGGCGGCATAGACGACGGTGTTGCCTTTCTGCTCAAGCGCCTTTGCCCGCTCGTTAAGCGTATCAAGAGCGATTTTGTTCTCGTCCATCAGCTTGCGATTGCCTGCGAGCACCGTGCGCCCGTCAACTGTCGCGCGCGCGCCTTGCCCCGGAATCGCCTCGAAATTCGACGGCGCGTTGAGCGTCACGCCGTCAGCCTTAGCTTTCTCGATGACGGCTTGCGCCAGCGGATGCTCGCTCGATTGTTCGAGCGAAGCGACGAGCCGGAGCAATTCTTTATCTGTGACAGGTTTTCCATCGGCGACGATCTCTACTACTTGCGGCTGCCCGATGGTGAGCGTGCCCGTCTTGTCGAAGATGATCGCCTGAAGTCTTCCCGCCTCTTCGAGCGCGGTCGCATCTTTGAAGAGCACGCCGTTTTGCGCGCCCTTGCCGCTGGCGACCATGATCGCCATTGGCGTGGCCAGCCCGAGCGCGTCGGGACAGGCAATGACGACGACGGTGATTGCTAACAGCATGGCGAAGACCAGCGTCGCTCCGGCGACCCAGTACCAGACCGCGAAAGTTGCAATGCCGAAGACGATGGCCGAGATGGTCAGCACCTGCGCGGCGCTGTCGGCGAGTCGCTGCGACGGCGCTTTGGAGTTCTGCGCGGCTTGCACGAGTTTGACGATCTGAGCGAGTGCGGTTTCAGCCCCGACTTTGGTGGCGCGGAAGCGAAACGTGCCGGTCTTGTTGATCGTCACGCCGATTACCTTATCGCCGACAACCTTTCCGACAGGCATGCTCTCGCCCGTTATCATTGATTCATCTACGTTCGACTCGCCCTCGACCACTTCGCCATCCACCGGTAACTTGTCGCCGGGGCGGATCATCACAATGTCGTCCATTACGACTTCGGAGGTCGGAACTTCGACGGGCCGACCGTTGCGTATCACCGTCGCTTTCGGCGGCGCGAGGCTCAAGAGCGCCTGCACGGCTTTCGACGCTCCGGCACGCGCGCGCATCTCCAGCCAGTGACCGAACAGAATGAAGACGAGCAGCATGGCGACTGCTTCATAGAAAACCTCTGCCTTAAAGAAGAAGGTCGCGCCGACGCTGAAGAGATAGCCCGCCAGCACTGATAGTGAAACAAGCACCGCCATATTAGCGACGCCGTTTTTGAGCGCCCGCCAGGCACCTATGTAGAAGACCCAGCCGCCGTATAAGACCGCCGGAGTTACAAGCAGAAAACCCAGCAATTCCTTCGAGATTCCAAATGGCGTCGGCAACGCGATGCCGGTGAGTTGTTGGAACATCGGCGCGTAGAGGTAGATAAAGACTGCAAGGGCGAGCGTGACGAAAAATCGGTTACGCATATCGCGCACCATTCCATCCATTGACTCTCCCATCCCATGCCCCATCTCCTGGGCCATCTCCACCTTATCGGGCGACATCGCTTCCGCCTTGTGACCGGCGTGAGCTTCCTCCTTTGGGCCGCTCGCAGGCGGCTGGGTTTCAGCCTTGACCTTTTCCTCCGGAGGTTTGCCAACCGGTGGCGTCGGTGACAGCGGCACGGCGTGACCCTGATGCTCCATCGCGGGGACGGTTGGCGTCCCATTCAGCTTGCTCGGCTCGCAGACGTGGGCCGGCACGACCTCGCCGCGACAGTGGTAGCCGCAATCGGCGATAAATGTTTTGATGTCACCTGGCGCGACGCGCGTCTCGTCGTACACGATGGTCGCCGTGCCGCTCAGGAAGTTGGCGTCCACCCTTATCACACCGTCGCGGCGCTTGATCTGCTTCTCAACGCCTGCATCGTCGAAGATGGACATCATTCCGTCTATTTGTACAGTAGTCTCTTTCATGATCTGCCTACCGATTCCTTTAGGACGGCTCATTTTCCAATAGTTCTTTGGCCTCGAGAAGATGTTGCATTTGTGCTTCGCTCACCGTCGGGTAGCTCAATTTGAGTGATTTGAGTTTTTCGATAATCGCGTCGGCGACAACCGTGCGGGTGAACCATTTTTGGTCGCGGATTCCGATGCTTTTATGGTCATGTTCCATTCTTGGATGTGCGGAGTCCCAAATTATAAAATCCCGCGATTAACACCCCTGCAAACCAGCCAAGGATAAACGTGGTGATCAATCCCAGCATGACTTCGCGGGCGGGCACGCCGGTATTTAGAATTGGCTCGACATTAAGCCCGTGCAACAGGCTGTTGAAGAACATCACCGCCTTCTCGCGCGGCACCGTGGCCATCGTGAGCATGCAGCCGAGGTAGAACACCACCCCTGTCGCGCCGAATCCCCAACCCAGGCGTATTGGGTTCAATCGTGACAACGAGAGTGCGCCTGCGGGAGCCGAGGGCGGCTTGGCGCTCCCGAAATCGGGATTGCTTCTTTGTTCACTGCCGGTGCTCATGATCATGATCCCCTTTCTTTCCATGTTTGTGCATTCCAAAGTGCAGGAGGTGGCAGGCGAGCATAGCGATGATCGCTAGCGCCAGAATCCAGCCGTTTCCCAAACCCATGGCGGGGAGCAGAAAGATCAACAGCAGCGACAGCCCGCAGCCAACTAACATCATCAAG
Source organism: Heliomicrobium sp. (assembly GCA_021155085.1). Taxonomy (GTDB): domain Bacteria; phylum Acidobacteriota; class Blastocatellia; order RBC074; family RBC074; genus RBC074. Next base: position 199,110 of record JAJNQA010000040.1, read on the forward strand.
CTAAGTTTCATCATCGTTCCCCTTTCTGGCCAAGGGGAGGAGTGCTCGCCTTGGCGCGTGCCAAGATAAGCGGCGCATTCGCCGCAACGTCATTCACAACAGCCTCCGGACTTGTCCTCTGGTTTGGTGCCGGCGGGCGCAGACATAAATTTTTGACGGCAGTGGTCGCTGCAAAAGTAGAACGTCTTTCCATCGCGCTCTGCGTGGAGTGCAGTTGCTTCGTCCACGCTCATTCCGCAGATTGGATCTTTGGTTACAGGTTTCGATGTTTTCATGTTTTCCTTCTTTCTTTATTTAGAGATCGCTCAGGTGTCAAACGAATCGCTGTCTGACACCTGGCGTTCGGTTGGTGCGTTCAATAGAAGTCTGCACACTCTGTTCGCGTCCCGAGAGTGCGCGAATCGCATCAATGTTTTTCGGGATCGCAATGACTTGATCGTTCACTTGATAGGCCTAGTAAGACTCTCGCCCCAGAAGCGTTAAGATGTCCTCTCAGAGGGCAACTTCCCACATAGCGCCGCGCGGACGCTCCAGTTCCCGCATGAGGCCGACGGTGACGTTGAGCGCCGTGGCGTCTTCGCTGGCGCGGATGAAGGCGATGCGCGTACTACAGCTAAAAGCTGCCAACATCTCATCGCCCCAGACATCTATAGGACACCCGGCAGACGTGTCCGACCTACATCTTCATTTTCATCTTGCCTGCTGAGCAGCAAGCCTCCGATGTACACATCTTCATTTTCATCTTGCTCCCCTGACTGCCCTGATGCATTTTCGACATGGCATCAAGATGCGAGTTGACGCTGGCCGCCAAGGTGGAGACTTTCTTTGCGTCCGGTGTGGCCGACTGAACCTCTTGCTCCAGTGCCGTAATTTGGGTGTTCAGTTCGGTCTGATGGGTTTCCATCTGCTGCATCATCCCGCCCATCTGGCTGCTCATTTTGGTGTGCATCTCGGCGCTCATCGTCTGCATATGCTCTTGATGATGCTGTTTCATCAGGTCGAAACTACGTCGCATCTCGGTCACTGCGGCGCGGGCGAATTCGACGTTGACGGAACTGCCTCCCGCCGTTTGTTCCTGCAGGGCCTTGGCGAAAGCAGCCAGGTTCTGGTGATAAGCCATCGCCAGCACGTGATGCGGCTCATTGGCCATCATCATTTGATCGTGCGACATTTCTTTTTTACCTCTTGTCGCCGATTGAGACGGGGCTTTTTTGGTTGAATGGCCCGCGTGTTGTGCCATTGCCATTGCGTTGAAAGCTCCCAACGAGAGAGCCATTAAGATCGTTGAAATTACTTTTGTCTTCATCATATTTCTCCTTTAGGACAGTTTGAGATTTGCCTCGGCAGGTGTCTGTTCCGCCGAGATCAGAGATAACAATTTCTTATTAGCTTCTCCTGTAATGGAGGGCCGAGCAGTTTGATGAATAAGCTGTACTAGATTGCCTAACTCTTTTTTCATTGCTCGATGGAGATAGAGGCGAACGAATAAGCTGAGGGGTGATAGCCAATAGGGGAACTCATAGCGCTCGTAATGAGTGATGAGGCATTTATTCGAGGATTCAGAGGTGACAACAAAGCCCCCCTGCACCTTGACGCCGAATGCCCCTCGTTTCATTTCGCTGTAAAACCCGTGGTGATTTAACTCATACGTGAAGAGGCCACTCCACGGAATCCCTGCGAAGTGGCCTCTGGCAAAATAGGTTCCTTTGTTTTGTGTACCTGGTACGACTAAGGCCGAATCCACTTTGGGTTCGTAGCATTCCATGGATTTGATATCCCAGAGCACGGCTAAAGCTGTCTCTGCTGATACCTCTACGGCAATCTTCCCGACTTCAGTGCGGCGCATTTTTAGATTCTCGTTTTCGTCGTTCAACCCTCGCTCTCTGGATGCACGGCAAGTAAGCCCCTGAGTTCTGATGCCGTTCGATGAACTTCCAAGTTTCACACGAATGATCGGCCAGCAAGGGATAAATTGCTGTCCAATATTGAACAGTTCCGGCAATTCTTTCCGTCTCGACCAACGAATTACACCAATACCTGGTAGGGGTATTAGTGGCTGGAGGACTTTTCTCGTCAGCTACTTCGCGCGGCGACACCAAGCCTGTTGTCAACTGTCTGATGTGTGTCTGTGTGCCGATGCGATCACTATAGAAATTTTAGGCGGGACAGAGCTACGACCCGCATCACCAGGCGCAGTGACGAACATCACAATCCCACGAGAAAGCCACCAACCAGGAGGCTTGCCAATCATCTCAGGGGACAAAGGCGGGAAATCCACTCCGCCCATCCGCCAACCGCTACTGCGTGAGTCAGCCTTGGGAAGGTGCCTGGTTTATGGCTCTCAAAGTGGCCCTGATGAAGATCAGGACCTGCTCTTATTTTGCGGCAGAGGCGCGATTATGCCAGGCGGCAACGATGCGAAAGATCAATGGCGGCAGCACGAGCATCTGCGCGACAGGAGCGAGGCCGACATCAAGCAAAGGCACAAGCGGCATCTGCGCCGTGTATGCCCACCGATTGGTGACGAAGACCGCAAGCCATTCGATGCCAACGCCGATTGCCAGTCCGGCAAGCAGCATCACGGCGTAGCCAATCGCCCCTGGATGCACGAACCAATTCCGGCCGCGCAATACAGCCCAGCCAGCCGAATGGATCAACAGCACGAGCAACCCGTCCCCCAGCGCTGCCAGCCCGCAGTGCCACCACACCAAATTGAAATTTTCCATCCCGATGTAGAGCGGGGCCTGAACAATCTCCCAGACGTAGTTGATCAGAACGGCTACCACAAACAGGCGTAGGAGGAACCACGCTAATTTCATCTGTGGTATCTGGGTGACTGAAGCGTCACTGTTCACGCTCAATCCTCCCTCGGCTTCTCTCCACGTACTGCCAGAATAATGTCCAGAAACACGGTCTCGACATTAGTGATATGAAAGCCAGCGGCGATGGCCGTTTCCACTGTGTGGCGATTCATCTCGGTTCCATTGCGGCGCGTGAAGAGAGTCATCAAATCCAAGGTAAGACCGAGAATTGGATTGCGGCTGCGCACATGCTCGAACATCAGCAACTTCCCACCTGGGCGCAACACGCGATGAATCTCCCGAAATGCCTGCTGAGGGTCAGGCACAGAACACATCGTGCAAGAGGTCGCCACGGTGTCGAACGATTCATCGGCAAAGCACAACTTGAGCGCATCCGTGCGCACCAGACGAAGATCCCCCGGATACTTCTGTACGCGCGGAGCGGCTCTCCGCAGCATCTCCTCGCTGATGTCTATGGCCACAATTTCACAGCCGGGCGGGAAATGTTTGATGTCCATCCCCGTTCCAACCGCGATGAACAATACGCGACCGGTCATTTCATGAAAGAGCGATTCCCTGGCTGGCCCGCGCCGCAGGTCGGACGCCTCGAACGTGTCGTAAAGCTTGGCCCGTTTGTCCCAGGTTGTCGCCATCGCTCACCTCATCAGGCTTTGTACAAGGCACAAAAACATTTCCGACATCTGACTGCATATAGCCTGAGCAGGAGGAAAATGCCTATGCCGCCAGTTGCGCCGACGATGACAGCGGACGAACTGCTCAGGCTGACTCCGGCCAGTTCGAGCAGACAAACCGCCATTGGGATGATCATCGCCGCAACCATCGAAGGAACCATGCTCTCAATCGAGCCGAGAACCGGCGCGACTGCGCGCGCGAGCAGCATTTGCACGAACATCGCGGCGGCCATCCCCACCGTCAACGTCAAGACAATGTTCCATCCCAGATGATGGAACAGGTGCATGATCCCGGTCGCAACCACTCCTACCACGATCAAAAACAGACAGTCACCGCAATTGAAGATGACTGTGCGCAGGCCGACTGTCGCTGTGAGGCCGTCATACTGTCCGTCCTGCTTTGTTGGAATGGGTTCTTTCTCCATTTCATCCTCTACCTGCGGTGGGAGAATTGTCCTGACCTCAACCTTATTTTGCCCGCCGCTGCACGCTGACCAGTTCAACCGCCACGTCAAGTTTGTCCGTGACCGTCAGCACGTGGTTCGGCGCAACGCGCATCCAATCTCCCTTCTGCTCAGTCAACCGCTCGGAGGCGATGATGACTGCCCGCTCTTTTTCAACCGCTTCGCTTAAACACCCATCACCCTCCGAAGATGAAAACTTTTTGCCCGCCGCGTAATAGAGCGAAGCAGGTTCAAGTCTTTGATCTGAGACATAGCGAATGGCAGCCAGGCTCTGCCCGTCTGTCACTGCAAAGTTGTAGTAAGAAGGGCCTGCGATTTCTGCTTCGAGCGCCCATTGCTCAAGGTACTCAACCGTTCTGACCAGTAACTGACCAAGCTCTGCGGCTGGCGCGCCCCGCTTCGCATCTCCAAGCAAGTTGAGAAAGACGGCGAAGGCATGCTCCGAATCGGTCGTCCCCTGGATTGCGTGAAAAAGATGATCCGGCAGCGATTGCTGCACCCGGCGTTTGATTCGGTTGAAGCCTTCGACCGTGCCGTTGTGCATCCAGAGATAGCGACCGAATTGGAATGGATGGCAGTTCGCTTCCGCCACCTGCATTCCCGGCGAGGCGGCGCGGACGTGCGCGAAAAAACATGGTGATTTGACATGCTCTGACAGCCGCTGCAGGTTTCGGTTACTCCAGGCTGGCGTAAGACTTGTGAAGACGCATGGCGTCTGACTGATTTCAGGCTGATACCAGCCGACGCCAAAACCATCACCGTTGAGCGGCTCCCTGCGCTCCCTGGCCTTGTAGCTCTGAAGGATAAGCGAGTGCCCAGGCCGATAAAGCAGATCAGCGAGCATAATCGGGCTACCCGTGTAGCAAAGAAATCTGCACATCTGTTTCTTGCTCCTGCACAGTTTGAGTCTTCTTCACGTAATCCTGAGTGTGCCGCTGAAACTCAGCGCAGCAGGCTTCGGAACAGAAGTAGTAGACCTCGCCCTCGAAAGTGAGCATTTGTATTGCCTTCTGCTTATCGAACTGCATGTTACAGACCGGATCAGTGATCATAAGTTCCGTCGCCTCTTTTACACGCCTCAGTGCGCGAGCAGGCGTTCAGTCAATCGTCCGCTCGACTTTCACGCCAGTCGCCGCTTCAACTGCGGCCAGGATCGCCTGGTAGTTGCTCTTATCCAAATGGAGCAACGCAAATGCTCCCTGACCTGCGCTGTCCTTGTACTGGATGGTCAAGAAATGCTTCTTGCCTTTGGTGAAGAGAAGCGGCCAAGCCAGTAGCAATCCCGATACGTAACGCGGGCGCGAAGTCCGCTCGTAGTGAAGACTGGCCACCTGCTGCTTATCGGCCCTGACCAACTCGGCGCCTTTGGACAGAAAGCGAATCTCGCCCTTCTGCCTGTCAACTTCCAGTTCGCCTTCGATCTCGTCCGCTTTCTTGTCACCAGTCCTGATGTACTTTACTTCTTTGAAGCTGTCAGTGACGCTGGTTGAAGTTGACTGCGCCAGGACAGCGCCAGCCAGATTGAAGACCAGTGCAAGAGCGCAGGCTGTTGCCAATAATTTCTGTGTTGTTACGATGCAAGTATTTTTCACGATCATAAAACCTCCTTATTATGTGTTGAGTAGTCCATCAGCATCCTCCCTCGATTCTGCGGGCGGCCTTCGCACACTCCGGGTCGCAAGGGCATACATAACTACCCGACAGATAACGTTCCAGCAGCAGGCCGATCAGTCGCTGTGGGTCTGCTTCGTAGATGACTTCCGCTCCGGTCTTTTTGCCGAGTGTGTTTTCCAGCGCAGGTAACGCTGTCGTGATACCGCCAGTTCCGGCCAGCACACCGATCAGCTTGCCTTCCTCATAGGCAATCGAGAATTCGCCCAACGTACCGGAACGCCCGCCTACCACGACAACGATGTTGCAACTCCTAATGTTGATTAACTCGCGTCCCATCAGCCCCAGCCCGGTAAAAATCATCACGTCATACTCCTTGTAAGGAGAGTCGAAGGTCTCGACGTGCTCCTTCAAACTCATGGCAGGTGAAATGCCGATCACATGCCCGCCAATTTCCTTGGCTCCAAGTACTGCTTCGTGCGGCAAGCCGGGACAGGCTCCGGTCAGCAGACAGCAACCGTTCCTTGCGATTGCTCGCCCAAGCTCCCGGCACACTTCCAAATTCGATGCCGCGAGGTCGCCGCCCGCTGATCCCATCACACCGAATCTGATCTGCGCCCCGCTGAATGGGTCGCGCGCAATCTGGATAGTTTCTAAGTGTGTGCTTTCAGTTCGATGATTCATTGCCCCTCGTCTTTCCAGGCCCCTTCTTTGACTCCAAGCTCAGCCAGCTTCCTTCGCATCTCTTTCAGGCACATTTGCTCGCAATCGTCCACCGGCTGATCGAAGCCGTGCCGATGGATAATCTTGATGTTCAGACTGACTTCGGATCGCAGCTTCCGCCCTGGCGCGTAATGAATGGCGCGGTCGAAGGGTTGAATTTCATAAGTGGTGGGCCGCTCTACCGTGGGCATGATCCACTTGGCGATTAGCGCCAGGTCTTTATAAACCTCTTGGCAGTGCTGGCATCCGGGCTGCACTTGGCTTCCCGGGTGTTCATGCGTCCCTTCAAGCTCAAGATCGAAGCCGACTTTGACGATCTGGTGATTGACCACCAGATTCTCCGGCCAGACCTCATAACAGACCTTGTGTCTTTGAATCAGGTCTTTCAACTGATTGATGGTCTCTTCTTGATCCATAACACGACCTCCGATCATGCTTTCTCCTGACCTCTCAAATCGCTACTTCAGAGAAGGCCGTTCATTTCTGTCACCAACTTTTCAAGATCAGCGCCGCTCTCCTTGAGGCGCTGTAAATCGGCGTGCAAGCAGCTTGCTTCGAACTGCTCAATGCGTTCTTCCAGTGTTTCTATCGTCATTTTAAGCAAGCGGCACAAGCTCAAGACCTGCGAGATCCGCGACTGAAGCTTTGGATCCACATACTCATGCTCTTCACGCTGAGTCCCCCAACTCTGGTATTCCCAGTCCGCCCGCAACGAGCTAAGATTTTTGTTCAACTTTCCCAGATGAACGAGGCAGCCTTGCTGCGACGCCATCGAACTCGCTATCGAACCCCGTTTGGCGACACAACAACACTCCGCAGCCAGATGCGCCTCGGCATTCCAGCAATCGCACTCCCCAGGGATTGCTTCTAACGCTTCCTGTAAATGCATTGCATCGAAGTAAACATCTTGAAATTTCTGAAGCAGGCTCATCGCAGTTCCCACCGTTGTTGAAGGATCACTTGACCCCTTCGCCTTTTGTCTCGGCATCTTCGACCGCAGGCGGCTGTTCTTCAGTCGAAGATACGAGGATTTCATTTTCGGCTTGCAGCCAGTCCTCCATTTCGCAGCCAGGCTCGCAGCCGCGACTTAGATAGATTTCGTAGGCGCGCAGCGAGACTTTCGCATGCATTTCTTCGTCGTTCGCCAGCTTCTCGTGCTGTTGTTCTGTGTTTTCTCCGTTCATGATTGTCTCCTTATGGCTCTTTTACTTCTTCTGCTTTTAGAGCGTAATAGCCGGTGCGCGTCCGGGCCACATATTTGGTCTTGCCGTCACGCTGGCCGGCCACGGCTTGGATATTGCGCCACTTCCCATCGTTCTTTGTATTGTTCGGGTAGTAGCCCACGCTGTATTGGTGGCTGACCTCGCCGGCAATCGCCCGCATTACCTCGCGGCATTGCTCAACATTGGCGGGAAAATGCGCGCGTGCGCCGGTGACTTCCGCCAGTTTTTCGAGGTCATCGCGTGGGCCTCTGCCCGACATTCTGAGACCGAACATACTGCTCGACTCGAACATGCCCACCGGGTAGATGAGCACGTTCTCTTCTTCCGCGCGCTCGATCAGCTTGCGGAACTTGATACGGCTGGCGTTGTCATCTCCGTCGGTGATGACGACCAGCACTTTCTTTCGATGCTTGGCCTTTTTAAGGTGATCAAGCGCAAAGTTGATGGCGTCCCAGAGCGCCGTCTCTCCCCCCGCACGCAGGCCGAGAATTGAGTTCCCCAGCTTGTGCTTATCCGCAATGAAGTCGGAGACAAGTTCGACCTGCTGATTGAAGGTGACAACAAAGGCCTCGTCCTGCTCAGTGCCTTCATCCACCACATGGACAGCGGCGCGGTAAACATCGCCGATCATTTCCATCATACTGCCGCTGCGATCCAGCACGATCCCCCAGCAAACCGGCATCTCTTCGGCGCTGAAGAAATCGAGCTTCTGTTCGACGCCACTTTCATACACCTTAAAGTTTTCGCGCTTCAGGCCCGTGATCGCTTGCCCTTTTTGATCCGTGACTGTCACGCTCAACGAGACTAACTCTGTGGACAGCTTGAGGGGCGCGGCGTCTTGTGAAGGCTCGTGTTTATGTTCCTGTGCGAGCGAAGGCGAACGGAGCAGGAAGATAAGCGCCAGCAGCGCCACCGCCATTTGAATTATTCGTAATGATTTCATCTCTTCCTCCTTACGCTTGCCGAAGCGCGCGCCACTACTCAGATATGCGTCCGGCCGGTGGGCGCGCCTTCGGCGTTTGTAGTTCCTGAATCAAAGTAATGGCCTTCAAATGCTGTTCGTGCGTAAGGGTGGTGACCGCCTTGAGAACCGCCTCGATCATCCGAATCTTCACGTCGGTCGTAATCGCTTCAGCCTCCCGCACCTTCGCGCGCACCGCGTCAAGATCAATATTGTCGCGGGTCAGCAACCGTTGCAGTTCGGCATCCGCCACATCCTGGTCGGCCAGCCTTTGCACACTGTACTTTTGATACTCGTAGGCGATCTCTTCCAGCGCCGTTCGTTGTTTATCCGCCAGTTGAAGCTGGTCGGCGAGGCGCAGAAAGAAGTTCGTCTCCAGACCCACCTGCATCAGTCCGGGAGCGATCAGGCTCATCCCCCGTCCAAGTTGCACTTCCTGTTTCGGCGGCTCGCCGAGTGGTTTGTGCTGAGCAAAGGTAGAAGCGCTGCCTAGCAGCAAGACAGCTAACACTAGAATTAGTCTTCTCATGGTTTTTGTCTCCTTCTCATTGTTCTGTGCCCGGACGCTTACTCAACAGCGCTGGTAAATTACCCGGCTTTGCCAGCCGTTCATTGCGGCGCAGCTTTGACGGGTAGACGCGCGCCCACACGTAGTCGTAGGCCGTCGCGGGCAGCGCTTCCCTCAACTGAAAGTTGTAAGCCTTCAGCCCGCCGAACTTGTCTTCAAACGTGACAAGCTCGAAGCGGAAGCGTTCTGACTGGCTGAAGTTCTGAATCTCGCCGTAGCGCCAGTAACGCGAGTCCGACGGCATATCTTTCGACTCATAAACTACGTGATCGGGGTATATCCTGAGCGTGCCGATGCAGCCGCCGAAGCGGTGCAGGTGCTTGACCGGCGTCTCAAACGTCGGCGCGTCATCGTGCGCGGGCGCGACACTCGTCACCAGCGGACGCGTGGCCCGCTCCAGCAACAGAGCGCTGATCTCCGCTGTGATTTCGCCTTCGAGCAACTTGAACTTGAAAACACGGTCGAGACCCATTCGCCACTTCTGGTCCTCATAGGTCACCAACTCAAGTTTCTTCGGCGACTCAACCTTGATCTGTTGCAGTTCGTCGTAGCGCCAGACGCGCGCATGATCTTTATGCTCTGTCTGGTACTCGATCTTTTCCGGCGTGATGACCAGCTTCCCGCGACAGCTACGCAGCGTATGTTCATGCTCGACGAAAAACTCGTAGGTCTGCGCCGCAGCGGGTTGCGCCGCAAAGAAAATGATTGCGAACAGAATTAAACTCAGTCTGCACATACTTCCTCCATCATTGGTCGTGCCTCGCGGCGACCTGCTTCAGCAGAGTCCGACATCAGCAGACCGTCTTGAATCTTCAGCACCCGGTGCGTTGCCGCCGCTGCTTCGGGGTTATGCGTAACCATCAGAATGGTCTGCCCCTGCTCGTTGAGCGAGCGCAGCAAGTTGATCAGTTCCTCTCCGGTTCGGCTATCCAAGTTTCCGGTCGGCTCATCGGCCAGAATTAGCGGCGGCTCGTTGACTAGCGCTCGCGCGATGGCGACGCGGCCCTGTTCGCCCCCGGACAACTGATTGGGCAGACGGTCAAGCTTGTCGCCCAGCCCCACACGCTCCAGCGCCATTTGCGCCTTCATTCTCTTTTCCTTTGTGTTCAGCTTCGTAATCACCAGCGGCAGCATCACGTTCTCAAGCGCGGTGAGATATGGTAATAAGTGATGTTGCTGAAATACGAAGCCGAGGTATTCACGGCGAAAGTCGGCACGCCGCTCCTCTGACAGCCCGTAAACATCAACCTCATCAATGATCACGCGCCCGTCAGTCGGCTGACTCATCGCGCCGATGATCGTCAGCAGGGTGGTCTTGCCTGAGCCGGATGGCCCCATCAGCGCGACGAATTCGCCTTCTTCAATCTCAGTGCTGACGCCGCGCAACACCGTGGTGCGGCTGGCTGCGCCGTTCGGCTGGTAAGCCTTTGTGACATTTTCGATGATGATGAACGACATAATTTGCACTTGTTAGTAGTAGCGAAGCGCTTCTGTCGGGTCGAGCTTCGCGGCCTTGATTGCAGGGTAGAGACTGCTCGCCACGCCCACCGTCACCGCTGCTGCCAGCGCGGCCAGCGCGAGCGCCAACGATGGGCGTCCGACGGCGGCAGCCTCAGTAAAGTAAGGGGCCGACAGCGCACCGGAGAGAGCGCCCACCGCCCAGCCGAGCAGCCCGCCGAGCAGACTGATCAGCGCCGCTTCGATCATAAAAATCCTAACGATGTGGCTCTTGCGAAAGCCGAGCGCGCGCAACACACCAACCTCCCGCGTGCGTTCAACCACCGAGTTCATCATCGTGATAAACACCATGACGAAACCGATCAAAAGCATGACGACCGAGAGCGCGGTCGAGAAGCGCGACAGCCGCTCAACCGTTTGCAACCGCGCCCGCACCGCCTGCTGCAAAGCCGAGACCTTGGCGTCGGGCAGCGCGTCGCTCAGTTGCGCCACGATGTCATCAATCGGGCATCCCTGGCACAGCGCGCTCACTTCGATCAGGCTCAGTTCGCCCGGCTTGTGCAGCACTCGCTGCGCGGTCGAAAGACTCGCAAAGACCATCTGGTCATCCTGCGCGCCCGTCTCCCGAATCACGCCGACTACGCGAAATTCCTCGCCGCCGAGCGTCAATTCAGTGCGCAGCAGCTTCAACTCCGGTTGACTGACGATTGCGTGGTCAGAGTGAAGCATGGATTCGTGACCTGCCGGTTTCGCCGCCTCGATGACGCCGAGCTTTTGCGCCGCCTCGTAGCCGACGAGCAGTTCACCTGCTCCCTTCGGTATGCGGCCCGTAATCTGCCACCACTGTTTCATTCTTACTTCCTGATCGAGCTGCGCGCCGGAGAGCAGGAACTTCTGGCCGTCAATCTCCACCGCGCCGAGCAGCTTCGGCGCAATCAGGCTCAGCCGATTGGCATACTTGATAGACTTGATCCGGTTAAGGTCTTCGTCTTTAAGCTGTCGAAGGTCGAAGGTGGCCGCCGAGAGCGTGACGCCGCCGTAGGACAGTTCCTGGCTGCTCGCTTTCGGCACAATCACGATGTTGGCGCCATACTGATCGAGTTGCGCGCCGATCTCCTGCTCCATCGTCGCGGTCAGTGACCGCAGCGCCACCACTGTCCCGACGCCGACAGCGAGACCGATGACGATGAAAGCCATACGGCCTTTTCTCCGCCGCAGACTACCGATGACAATATCAATCAATCTCATAGCAACCTCATCGCCGTTTCTTCACACGCCGCACCGGGCGCGTTAGAAGTAGAAAGCTCCTTGCCGCAAATCGTTCGCTTTGATCACCAGGTGGTCGCCCTCCACTGTGCGTTCGAGAGGCGCGGGGTTACAGCCGCCTTTCACTTCGTTGACACGGTTGGAGGGGAAATGCTGCCCGCATTTATTGCAGACCATATCGTCGCCTTCCTGGTGATAGCCGAGCCGCTTCTCGTAGCAGACATCGCAGGCATTGAAGGCGGCGCGCATGATCCCGTCGGAGCTTTTGACGACGAAGAAGCTGATCTCTTGATTATTGGCGAGCGTGTAGTTGAAAAACTTCGCTTTTCCATCGCCCACTTCTGAGAGTGGTATCTGCACATCCTGACCGGGCGCGTTGATTGTCCGGGCGTTTGCCTTGGGCACGCCTTCGCTTCTTCCGCCTCCCAAAATGAGGTAACCGGCTACCGCGCCCAGTACGACAATCAGCCCGACCAGCACAGCGTATTTTCGTTTGTCTGATGACTTGGCGGGCGCCGCCTGAAACTCAGCCTTCTTCTGTTGCCGCCCGTGTGTTTGAGTTGCGTGGTGTTTCCTGCTCATTACGTTCTCCTATTCTTTTTGAATGAATGATGAATTAGTTCGCCGGCCTGTCCGCGATTACTTCGGCCTTCTTCGGTGCGCCTACAGCCTTTGCTCCCGCAGTGATGCCGTTCAATTGCGCCCAGACGGTGAGTACCGATGGCACGTAGTTGCGCGTCTCCAGTGGCAACAGTCCGCGCCGCGCCAACTCGTCAAAGTCGCGGATGCCCGTTCTGCTAATGACCCGCTGAATGTTCCCTTCGCCCCAATTGTAGGCGGCGAGCGCGAGCTTCCAGTCGCCGAACTGCCTGTGGAGGTCGCGCAGGTAGCGCGCTGCGGCGCGCGTAGAATGTTCCGGGTGTGTGCGGTGGTCGGCGGCGGGACGGACTGACAGGCCGTAACGCTCCGCCGTCCCGGGCATGAACTGCCAGATGCCCCGCGCTCCTTTCAGCGAGAGTGCCTGCGGATTGAAGCCGCTCTCGACAAAGGCGACAGCGAGCAATTCAACCGGCACGTTTTCCTCCGCCAGAATGCGCGTGAACGTGTCTCGGTATGTCTGGTATCGGGCGACAACGAGTTGAGGAACCTTCGGAGCGAACCGATAACTTGTGGTTAGGGGCAATGGAGTCACCGGCTTTTTTGGGTTGAACGCTGCCTGCTCTTCAGCCAAGCGGCGATTTAACTCTTCGACCAGCAGGTTATGCCGAACCGTTCCAGTCTCCGCCATTGTCAGTTCAGCCTTAGCCAGTGCTTCCTTCGCTTGTTCGTGATGGCCTTGCTTCCTTGCTTCAGTGCTTTCATTGACGAGTTTTGCTGCGGTCAGAACGCGCTCTGCCGCTATCGCACGTTCATCCACCAGACCGGCAATCCTTGCCCGCGCACGTGCGACAGGGTCTTCGTTCGCCGCACTTGATGGTGACTGTGCGCGTGCGCCGGATGCCAGCGTCAACAGGCAAACGCCGATGAGCAGCAGTGACGCGAGAAGTTTGTGATGGCGTGCGGGAAACTCAGCCAACCCTTTCTCGAACGAGCCGGAGAGCTGCCAGAGCGCGGGGCTGAGCAGTAACGAGACGAAGGCGTAAGCCAGAATGCCGTAGAAGAGTTGTTCACCAACCTCCCACCTCGTGACGCTGAAGCCCAGAACCAGAACAGCCAGTTCGCCGGATGCCAAACCTGCGGCAGCAATCCGTCCGGCATCGGTGCTCAATGTGCCCCCTACACGCGCGCCTATCCACACCGCCGCGAACTTACAGGTCAATGCAACGACGACCGCGATGATGACAAGCCCGGGATCCGTCAACCGGCGTCCGTGTGATTGAAGCAGCAGTGGTAGAAACGCAAACGACAACAGCACGGCGATTGCAACCGGCCGATCATTCTCGCCGACAATTTTCCCCATCTTGCTGTGGCCCAGGACTGCGCCTGCGACGAAGGCCCACACGAGCGCGCCGAGTTGACCCACAAACGACAACGCCAGTACAAAGATCAGCACCGTGATGAGTACGTAGCCGATGAGTGTGCGAGCGGGTGAAACGCGGCTTTCGACGCGCGCGAGAAACCTGTCGGCGGCGAAGTAAGCGGACGAGAAGAAGACCACCAGCTTGACCACTTCGTAGAGCGCGACAATAGTCCAAGCCGAACGTGTCATTGCCCGACCGGACAAGGCGTGAAAGATCGCGTAGAAATGCAGGGCGACCAGCGAGAGAAAGGTCAGCCCGACGCCTGCGCCTTTGATCGCAGCGACGGCCAGCGCACCTTTGTTGACTGAGCCTGAAATCTGACCCGGCAGCCACAGACTCGCCCCAACGATGGCCGCAGCCGCCGTGATCGCCACCCCGCGATTTTGTCCAAAGAGCGTGAGTGCGATGACAGCCGTGACGAAGAGCAGCGCCCCCGCCCCCGTCACGAAAAATAAAATGCGCCGCGCTTGCCAGACCTCTTTCAAATCAAAGCGCGTCCCGGCCAGAAAGAAGAGTCCCGTCAACCCAAGCTCGCGCGCGAAGGTCAGTGCGCGGTCTCCCGTCTCGCCACCGGCCAGCCACGCCTGCCAGTTCGCCGGGATCAGCGCCAGACCGAGCGCAACGCCGCCGAGCGACAGGCTCAGCGCGGTGGTGCCAGAGAAACGCCAACGTTGCGTGAGCCGTGCCGCCAGCGATACAAGCATTGCGCCGAGTAACAAGGTTGTGATTGGGATGATCTGCTGCATAACTGATGCTCCTTGAGCTACACCGCCGGTGCCGGTTCCGGCCCTGCCGTCGGGTGTTTACGGACATCGAAGTACCAGCGCCATATCTCGTAGATCGCCGGGTAGACAGCCAGTTCGAGGATGAACGAGGTGAAGATGCCGCCGATCATCGGCGCAGCAATGCGCTTCATCACGTCCCCGCCGCTGCCCGTTGACCACATAATCGGCACCAGCCCCATGAACATCACGCCAACGGTCATCACCTTCGGGCGCAGCCGCTTCACCGCGCCTTGCAGAATCGCCTGCTTAAGGTCTTCCTTGTTCCTCATCAATCCTTTCGCCCGCGCCTCGTAATAAGCGATGTCGAGGTAGAGCAACATGAACATCCCCGTCTCGGCATCCACGCCCATCAGCGCGATCAAGCCCACCCAGACCGCAATGCTCATGTTGTAGCCGAGGAAATAAAGGAACCAGATCGCGCCCACGGCGGAGAACGGCACGGCCAGGAGGATGATCATCGTTTTGGCGACCGACTTGGTGTTGAAGTAGAGCAGCAGGAAGATCAGGAAGAGCGTGATCGGGATGACGACGAGGAGGCGCTCCTTGACGCGCTCCATGTTTTCAAACTGCCCGCTCCAGATCAGTTGGTAGCCGGTCGGAAGTTGCACGCTCTTGCTGATGACCTTCTTGGCGTCGGTGACGTAGCCACCAATGTCACGCTTGGTGGTGTCGAGGTCCACGTACACGTAACCCGACAGTCGCCCGTTCTCGTCGCGGATCATCGCGGGACCGCTGACAAACTGGATGTCGGCGATCTGCGCGAGGGGAATCTGCGTGCCGCCAGGCGCCATCACCAGCGTGCGCGAGAGCTTGTCCAAGTCGCTGCGATAATCTCGCTGATAGCGCACATTCACCGGATACCGCTCGCGCCCTTCAACTGTCGTCGTGACGTTCTCACCGCCGATGGCTGACATCACCACGTCGTTGGCTTGGTCAACCGTCAGCCCGTAGCGCGCCAGTTCCTCGCGCTTGAGCGTGAAGTCCAGGAAGTAGCCGCCCGCCGTGCGTTCGGCGAAGACGCTCTTGGTGCCGGGCACGTCTTGCAGCAACATCTCGATGTGCTCGCCGAGCTTCTGCACCTCCGCCAGGTCAGCGCCCATGATCTTGATGCCAATGGGCGTGCGCACGCCGGTCGTGAGCATGTCCACGCGCGCCTTGATCGGCATCGTCCAGGCGTTCGAGACGCCCGGCAGTTGCATCGCCTCGTTGAGGCCGCCGGGGCCGTAGATCAACTCGTCCATGCTTTTGTGGTCAGGCCAGGCTTTGCGCAACATTCCCTGCAACCAGCCGGGCGCCCAACTTGAATACCAGCGAGGCTTCTTCGGCCATTCCATATGCGGCTTGAGTTCGATCACTGTCTCCATCATCGAGAACGGAGCCGGATCGGTCGCGGTCTCAGCGCGGCCCGCTTTCCCGAAGACGCGCGCGACTTCGGGAAAGCTCTTGAGCGTCTTGTCCATCACCTGAAGCAGTTGCTGCGTCTGTGTGATCGAGATGCCCGGCAGCGTGGTCGGCATATAAAGCAGCGAGCCTTCATCGAGCGGCGGCATAAACTCCGAGCCGAGCTTTTCAAAGATCGGGATGGTCAAGATCACTGTCAGCACCGCCACGCCCACCGTAGTCCACTTGAAGCGCAGCACCAGTTCGCAGATGGGATGGTAGATTTTCATGAGCGGGCGGCTGATCGGATGCGTCTCTTCGCTGTGAATCTTGCCGACCAGCACCGCGTTGACGATCTTGGCCAGGAAGCGCGGCCTGAACTTGTACGGGTCCATGTGCGTGAAGAGCAGCCGGATCGCGGGGTCGAGCGTGATCGCAAGGAAAGCCGCAATCGCCATCGAGAAATTCTTCGTGTAGGCGAGCGGCTTGAAGAGGCGGCCTTCCTGCCCTTCGAGCGTGAAGACCGGGATGAACGAGACCGCAATCACGAGCAGCGCGAAGAAGCTCGGCCCGCCGACTTCCTTGACGGCCTTGATGACAACATCTTTATAACTGCCGGGCCGCCCCTCGGCGTCCCAGTGTTCGAGCTTCTTATGCGTCTGCTCTACCACGACAATCGCCGCGTCCACCATCGCGCCGATGGCGACCGCAATCCCGCCCAGGCTCATGATGTTGGCAGTCAGACCCATCCAGTACATCGGAATGAACGAGATAATGATGGTGATCGGGATAGTGATGATCGGCACCAACGCCGAAGGGATGTGCCAAAGGAAGATCATGATCACGATGCTGACGATAATCAGTTCCTCAATGAGCGTACCCTTGAGCGTCTCGACGGCGCGGTCGATCAACTCGGCGCGGTCGTAGGTGGTCACGATTTCCACGCCCGGCGGCAGCGACGCCTTCATCTCATCGAGCTTCGTCCGCACCCGTTCGATCACCTTCCGGGCATTCTCGCCGTAACGCATAATGACAATCGCGCCGACGACTTCACCCTCCCCATCGAGATCAGCAATGCCGCGCCGGATGTCCGGGCCGAGCGTGACAGTGCCGAGATTTTTGATCAGGATTGGCGTGCCGCCCTGTTTGCTTGTGCCCACCACGATGTTCCCGACATCATCAAGCTGTTTGATGTAGCCGCGCCCGCGCACCATATATTCGCGGCCTGAGAATTCCACCAGCCGTCCGCCCACATCCTGATTGCCCTGGCGCACCGCTGAAACCACGCGGTCAATCGGAATGTCGTAAGCCAGCAGCGCATTCGGATCAACGTTGACCTGATACTGCTTGACGAAGCCGCCCAAGGGGGCAACTTCGGCCACACCGGGCACAGCCTGAAGCGCATAGCGCAAATACCAGTCCTGAAAAGTGCGCAACTGCGCGAGATTGTTCTTTCCAGTCCTATCCACCAACGCATATTCAAACACCCATCCCACCGCCGTCTCATCGCGCGCCAGTTCCACATTCACGCCTTGCGGCAGCTTCGGCAGGATGTTGCTCAAATATTCGAGCGTGCGCGAGCGCGCCCAATAAATATCCGTGCCGTCCTCAAAAATGATGTAGACATAGGAGTAGCCAAAGTCCGAGAAGCCGCGAATGTCTTTGACCTTCGGCACGCCCAACAGCGACGAGATGATCGGGTAGGTCACCTGATCTTCCATGATGTCCGGGCTGCGATCCCAGCGCGAGTAGATGATGACCTGCGTATCCGAAAGGTCGGGGATCGCATCGAGCGTGATGTTCTTGATTGACCACAAGCCTGCGAGCGTGGCCATCCCAACGAAGAGAAGGACGATGAATTTGTTGTGGGCACATGCCTCGATAATTTTGTTGATCATCGCTTCCTCTTATTGCTCCTTCTCGTCCGCGTATTTCGGCGTCAAGTCCATGCCGCAATCTGGCGCTTTGCCCGGCTTGTCCGATTTGTAGTTCGGATGCATCGAGTCGTACCAATAGAGAATCTTGCGCTCCGGCTTGACCTGATGCTGCGAATGATCTGGTGCTTGCGCCTTCGGGGTCGGCGTCGGCGTGGACTTTTGTTGATGCTGCGAATGATCTTCCACTTTGGTCTGCGGAACAGGCGTCGTGCTCGGTTGATGCTGCGAATGATCAGCCTGCGGCGTTGGCTGGCCTTCCTTCGGCATCGCTTTCTTTTCGCCAGCCGCGCCGCCGCCACCATGGCTCATGCCAGGCATCCCCATGCCGCCAGCCGCCGACTTCAGCTTGCTCTCCGAGTCAACCAGGAAGTTGGCCGAAGTCACCACGCGCTCGCCCGACTTCAACCCGCCGAGCACGATGAACTGGTTGTCCACCTTCGCCCCCAACTGCACCTTGCGTGGCTCGAAGTACCCACCTTCGTGCGCAATAAAGATCAACTGCTCCGCCCCCGAATCCATCACCGCCTCCTGCGGCACGACCAACCGTTTGCCGTAGTCAATCTTCAACTCGACGTTGGCGTACATATCGGGCTTGAGTTCAAATTTCGGATTAGCCAACTCGATGCGCACCTTGAGCGTGCGCGTCGCACTGTCGAGTTGCGGCAGGATGTTGCTGACCTTGCCGCGAAACGTTCGTCCAGAGTAGTAAGAGAGCGTGACGTTGACCGTCTGCCCGACCTTAATCTCCGGCGCTTCGTACTCGTAGACGTCGGCGATCACCCAGATCGTCGAGAGGTCGGCGATCGCGTAGAGTTCCGTCTCCGGCGTCACGCGCTGTTTTGGAAAGGCATTACGTGTCAGGACGAAGCCGTCGGTCGGAGCGTAGAGCGTCAAAGCTTTGATCGGCTTGCCGCTTTTCTCTAGTTCATTGATCTGCGCCTCGCTGATGTCCCACAACTCCAACCGCTTGCGCGCTGCTTGGAAAAGCGATTCCGAAGCATTGATAGCCCCCCGAAATGTACTCTCCGCCAGTTCTTCGCGCCCACGCCGGGCAAGCAGAAATTCCTGCTGCGTCTGCAATAGCTCTGGACTGTAGATGCTGATCAGCGGCTGCCCTTTCTCAACCAACTTGCCGGTGAAATCTACCCAGACTTTCTCAATCCAGCCCTCAAACCTGGTGTGGATACGCACGATCTTTGTTTCGTCATAAGCCAGACGACCAACCGCGCGTACCGTTTTGGAGACCGGCATGTAAGCTGCTTCGCCATATTGCACGCCGATCAACTGCTGTTTTTCCGGGCTGATCTGGAACGCGCCTTCGGGCAGGTTGGCCTTCGCCTCAACGCCTGTCTCATAAATCGGCACTAAATCCATGCCACAATCAGGTGCTTTGCCCGGCTTGTCAGATTTGTAGGCCGGGTGCATCGGGTCTTGCCAGTAGAGCACCTTTAGTTCTGGCTTATGTCCTGCACTGGAATGGTCACCACCAGAAGCTACGTCATCTGCCGTCTGAGCCTTAAAGAAAGACAGCACACGCGCTCTCTGCGTGTACCCGATAACTGCCAGTCCAGCGAAAAGTAACAACACCACCCAGCGAGTTGTGGTTCGTCGTCTCTTCGGTCGCCGTGCGGACTCACCGTCACCGGGTTTCTTTAGCTCGACAGAAAGTGATTCAGCCTCCGTCTCAACGCCGACTATTTCCGGCTGAAGTTCGTCTGCCGGTTGACCGGGACTGGGTTTGGTTCCTTCTTGTTGGTTGTCTTTGACCGGCATAGTTGTGGCCTCTTTCTACTGAGAGTGCTGGCACTCGCTTTCGATGAAGTCGGCGCCAGCTTTGCGCATACGGACTGAAGCAAGCGGCTGGAATCGCTGATGAACGCTTCCAGCCACTGCTTCGCCCGATTTCTGTGGCTTACTTGCCTTCCATCTCCTTCGCTCGCATCGTGTGGAACTTCGCCATCTCGTCGGCTTCCTGGGCGAGGGCTTCAGCCGCCTTGCTGTACTTCTCACAATGCAGCCGCATCTTTTTGATGTAGGCGTTCTCAACCGTGTCCTTAGGGTTTTTGGCGACCGTTTTGCTGTAGTCGGTCAGCATCTTCCGATGCGCTGCGGCCTCCTGACGGTATTCGGCGGCCTTCTTCTGGTACTGTTCGGCGCGCTCCCGGTGTTCCTGCGCTGTCTGTGGAGCTTTCATTTCCTGCCCCATAGCGTGGCCGGAATGATCCTGTTTGGCCTCCTGCGCCATCCCCCAGATTGAAAGGCCGGCAGTCAGCATCAGGGCGACCACGCTGATCAGTAGCCGCATGATTGTCGTGTTAGTTTTGAGATTTATGTTTTTCATTCTTTCTCCTTATTCGAGATTGGATTGTTGATTGATGCAGCGCTCAGTTAATGGACTCAGTTGCATGCGCCGATCCGTCATGGCCTCAAGTTGATGCCGACGAACGGCTCAAGCGCCGCAATTGCTTTCTCTTCATTGCTGAGTTGCTCGTAGTAACTCAGTTCGTAATTAAGCAGCGTCACCAGATTGTCGAGCAGCGTCAGGAAATCCACTTTGCCGACTTCGTACCCGGAGATCGCTGATTCCAGTGATAATGATGATTGCGGAATGATTGTCGTGCCGTAGAGCTTCACCAGCCGCTGCGCCGTCGTTGCAGCCAGATACCGATCCTTGATGCGGAAGAAGAGCAGCGTCGTGGCGTTCTCCAAGCGTTGTTTCTCCGTCGCCGCGCTAGCCGTTGCTTCGGCCACCGCCGGACGCTGCTTCTGCCAGAAATAGAGCGGGATTTTCACGCCGACATTCACGGCGTACATCTCCGGCAGGCCAGGCCGGTTGAAGTAGGTGAAGCCGATGTTGAAATCGGGATAGAAATCTTTTTGGGCGAGTTCGACGCCGTACTGCTCGCGGTCAATCCTGCGCCGCTGTGCTTTCAGCAGGGGATAGTTCGTCAGCGCCATCTCCCTGAGGTCGGTCAGGCTGTAGGTGAAATCGCGCGGCTTGATCTCTTCCGGCTTGCCGACAGGTGTTTCCAGTTCGCGGAAGAGCAAGCTGTTGAGCCGCGCTTCGGCGGTTTGTTCCCGCTGCTCCAACACGGTCAGTTGATCAATCAGTTTGGAAACCTCGACCTGTGCCTTTAACACATCCTGCTGAATGCCCTTGCCCACTGAGTAACTTGCTTCCGCGATTTTTGCGAATTTTTCGAGCAGGTCTTGGTTCTTCGTGATGGTCTCGATGGCCTTATGAATGTAGTAGAGATCGTAATAGGCGTCTTTAACTTCGGCGACGATGTTCAACCGCACCTGCTCGTAGTTCCACCACTCAGCCTCAGCCGCGACATTTGCCATTTTGCCTTTGATCGCCAGTTTGCCGGGAAAGGGGAGTTCCTGCGTAAAGCTGAGTGTCCGTGCGCTTGCCGGATCGCCTTTCTGAATATCAAACGGCGGCAGCGGCGCATTGCCCGCATAGCCGTAGCTGAGCATCGGTTCAGGAAGTGCTTTTGCCTGCGGCACGCGCGCGCGCATCATATCGAAGCTGCGCTGCATGGCTTTGATTTCAGGGTTTTGTTCGAGCGCTTTCGTCACCAGATCATTCAGCAGAACCGGCGCAGGCGCTGCGGGCTTTACTTTCACGTCGCTGACGTTTGACGCGGCTACTGAGTGGGATTGCTGCGCAAAGACTTGCTCATTCCACAACAAAAACAGACCCAGCGCACACGTCAACCATCGTTGAGCATTTCTCAACCTCATTGTGACCTTTCCTTATGCAACAGCCGTCTCAAAGCCGTTGCCCAGATCGTTCCGAACGCCATTTGGGGTGACACCACCTGACAGATGACAAGTGATTGCCGCACAAAGAATCGCGGATTACTTACTGGATACGACTAGATAAGCAGACAGGAGTAAGATAGATAAAGTGGTCGTTTCTGGTGTGGATGATGGAAATTATCAGGCAGCGGCGCTGAGTTGGGTTGTGCGCCAAAGTGATTGAATGGCAGGGTTGCAACAATCAGCCCCTGGTTCTGTGCCGTAACAGGAATCGCCTGCGCTTCGGTATTCGGCTGCAGGCGGCAACAAATCATCGTGCTGTGTGCTAACTTCTCAGGCTGCGCATCAGCGACGAGCGACTGTGTTTCTGAACAATGTTGTGTTGATTGTGGCGTTGCATCTTCTGGCATCGCCTGTGTTGACTGCTCAGGAAAATGCGCCGTATGGCATCCTGAGGGCGGAGCTTCGTCCATTGCCTGATCAGGCAACTGCATCGTATGGCAGCCTGAGTGTGAAACTTTACCTTCCGGCTTACAAAGGCAAAGACCACCTGCCCAGGTTTGATGTGTGAACAGGAGCAGGAGGACAAACACAGGCATCGGCTTTCGCCATTGCCTCTGGCGAAAGACTTTGATGATTCCTGTCTGTACTTCCTGCTTAATCAAGTTTTGCTCCTTCAAATGCTTCATTCTGACAAAAGCGATTTTGACGACTGCTGCAAGAAAAAACTACGATGCTTGTCACGTTCAGATGTGATGAGCGTCACATCTGAACGTCTCGCCCTCAAGAATCCATAAAGCAAACCGTATTCCTCAGTTCATTTGCCATAAGACCAGTGCTATTGATCGTCAAGCGAAGCGCAATTTAAGACAGGTGCGTAAATTCGCCCAATCGGATGGGGAGTTTTTCCAAGCACGGATTGGGGGCAGGGTAATTGACTCAGCCATTATTGAGTTTTGCCGATACCCCTGGCAGGTATTGGTATATTTTCCCAACCAGTACCTGCCTTGGAAATCCCATACTTCAAGCTCGGACCAGATAATTGCGCATCATCCCGGCGTCTTCGTGTTCAAGGTTGTGACAATGGTAGACGTACATTCCGGTAAAGTCCTCAAATCGAAGCAACAGCCTGATTCGTTCACCCGGCATCATCATTACAGTGTCCTTCCAGCCTTCGTCCACATAACCATAACGCACGGTTTCATAACCTGCGGTCATCTGCGAGGCGACTTGCCGTTCGATCACCTGGAATTGCAGCCCGTGAATGTGAATTGGATGAACCATGCTCATCCCCAGCATTCCGCCAGCGCTGTTATTGACCAACTCCCAGACCTCTGTCGTATTGAGCCGGACAATCTCATTTCCGGCAACTTCCGTCTCTTGATAAGGGCGCCCGTTCAGCAACCAACGCATTCCGCCACTCATCATCCCCATTGAAACGGCAAAACTGCGTGGCGCATTGCGATTGACTGCATCTTCCATCCGGTATCGGCTGATGGTTGAGAGATGCGTCGGCGGCAGAGCCGGTTCGCTCGTCCGGCCAGTAACGCGCACATTCATTATGGTGAACGGAGCGCCATTTGGCAGCATTTGACTTCCGCCCATGCCCATCTCCGCGCCAGAGAATTGCAGGCTGCGCAATTGAATTATCGCGCCCGATTCGCGCTCGCCGAAATCAGCCCACAGCTCTACTCGCTCCCCCGGCGCCAGCATCACATAGTTGCGCTGTACCGCCTGCACCAACAGGCCGCCGTCCGTACCGATGACTGTCAATGGTGTGCCGTCATCCCAGGCCAGCTTGTAGACGCGCGAATTCGAGCCGTTGAGCAGCCGCAGCCGATATGCCCGCCGCGCCACATCCAGCGTAAAATCAGGCCGCCCGTTGACAAGGATGCGGTCGCCGAGGAATCCATCGTTGCCCATCATCCCGCCGCTCGTCTGATAAACGAACTGGTTATTGGCATCAATGACTCGGTCCTGAATCACCAGCGGGATGTCGTAATTCCCAGCAGGCAGTCGGGCAGTAGCTTCTTCGTCATCCGAAACAACGAATAGGCCAGCCAGGCCATTGTAGACCTGCCTCGCGGTGCGCCCATCCGGGTGTGGATGGAACCAGTACGTACCCGCGCGGTTGGTCACCTCGAAGTCGTAGATATACGTTTGACCTGGTGCGACCAGATTGCTGGGATGCGCGTCCATCTCCGGCGCAACGTGCAGACCGTGCCAGTGCATGACAGTTTGTTCCGGCAGATTGTTGGTGAAGTTGATGCGAACCCGCTGCCCACGCCGCACTTTGATAATCGGACCTAAATAGGTGTAAGGCAGTCTCGCTGGACGTGGCGGCGCTTGCAGGTTCTGGCTTGCCCGATTGGAGAACCGAACCGGATAATTGCGGGGTGGATTCAGAATTGTCTGCATGCTTGCCGGATCGCCATACAGAACGGCTCCCTTATATCCCCAGACGCGAGTCAACACACCTGGTAGCAAGGGCACGTCAAAGACAGTGGCTTGCAGTGCGATTTCTAAAAAATCGGTAGCGAGCTTCGTTGGCGCTTTAGCAATGCCCGGCATTGACACGGCACTGGTCAGTAACGCGGCAGTGCCGAAACCCGTTGCTTGTAGAAAATCACGCCTAGTTACTGTTTTACTTAATTTCATCATCATTCCTTCGTTCCAATTACTTGACCGAAGTTGAGGATTGTTCCCCAACGAATCTTTTCTTTATATGAAGCAAACCACGAGCCATTAAACGTATCTCCGACCTTGCGGTAGTAGCTGGGGTAATTTGGCCGAGTTTTGCTTTCCGTGGTAATTGCACGATTGTTGCTCCGCCGGGATGTGCGGCAAAACAGACATCCACAAGTCTGTTTTCAGACAATTTCCCTCAAGCACTTATGCACTTACTGCAACAAAGTGAATGCGCATGTATTCGGCACAGCAAATGCAGATAATGCGCAATACAATCGCGCCGGTCGCGCGGATGAAAAAAATCTTGAATCTGAGGAGTCAATCGAATGAAAAGACTGAGAATAGTTTTGATCGCGCTCGCCGCGTTTATTGTCGCCACATCATCTGTACTGGCCCACGAGAAGGTAAAGCTCACCGGCTATGTGGTGGACGTAGTGTGCTTTGCCGACCAGGCTAAAGGCAAACCCGAAGAAGCTGCCAAAGCTGCTGCTGAACACACCAAGGAATGTGCGCTGATGGAGGATTGCATCAAAGGCGGCTACGGCATCTACGCCGACGGTAAGTGGTATCCATTTGATGCGAAGGGTCATGATCTGGCGAAGGCGGTCTTCGAGAAGACTACTAAGAAAGATCATATCAAAATGATCGTCGAGGGCATGAAGCACGACGGCAAGATTCTCGTCGAGAAGATCACTGAGGCGGAATAAATTCGCGCTTCCATTTCTCATTTCACTCAGGGCTAGCTCTTCGCACCTAGCCCTGAGATTTTCGGCCCATCACTTCCAGGTTGCCGCAACGGCTAATGCGCTTCAATGCGCACGCGATATGGACGCCGGTCACAGCAAATAGAAGTTCCCGGACAACCCACGTGCATACATTCAAACGTGAAACTGATCTTGGCAGCATCTGCGGGGAATGGACCGAGCGTAAGCTGGTAACGACTCACTCCAGCCATGACGCCGCCGACCGGCAGCAAATTGGCTTCCTGAGTTGATTGGTCTTCGACTATCCAGATCAACCGCCCGGGGCAATGAGTGCGTACTGTTAGACGATCACTAGCTTGGATGCGGTCTACCGGGGCGACATGAGTCCAGATGACTGAGTGGGGAACAATATGGCGGTCAAGTTCAGTGGGCGGTGGCTCTCCGAGCGAGTGGTAGATATTTTTGAGATGCCGACGGAACAGGTCATCGAACTCCTCATCTTTACCGGAATCCTGGTCTCCACCGAACCACCAGAACCAATCGCTGCCTTCCGCGATGTACAAAGATTGATAAGCATCGGGTGCTGCCTCCGGCTTAGGTCCTTTGAGTTTGAGAAAATCCCGCGCTTGTTTCAGCAACTTCCAGCCGCGATTCTCTTCCTCTTCGCCGATCCAAGTGCCCAAATCAACGCCTGGCGTCGAAGCGCTTTCGTCAATCCACGATCCAGTGAATAGATCGTGGACTCTCGCCTGTTCAGAGAGCGGATGCCGACCGATGCCCCGCAGCGGATTCCCCTCAAGGTACTCGCTGAAGGTCACAGTGCGAATCTCGGCGTCGCGCTCCAGCAGCCCATACAAAGCGCGTAAAAAGGGACGAGCATCCTCTCGATAAGCGCCCCAGGCGTTCTCGCCATCGAGGATCACCGTCAGAACGCGATCCTCATCAGTCTTGAATTGGCGGGCGAAGCGATCCCTGATCCGGTTGACAAAATCTCGCGCCGCTTCCTCCTCATCTCCATAACCCTGATAGTAGAAGCCAATCGAGTCAGACAACTGAGTATCGCGAAAGAAGATGCTGACCGATGAATCTTCCTCAGAGGCGCGATACGGCTGGCACAGCACGTCAGGGTCATCAGCCTCATAGCCCCACCGGCCTGAACGGGCAAGCACTCCCCGGTCAGTCGCCAGCCAGCGCACGTGATGACGAGCAAAGATAGGGGTGACAAATTGGCTCACCGCGCCCTCGGCAGGCCACATTCCACGCGGCGATTGGCCGAAAGTCTGCTCGTACCACTGTGCGGCGAGCTTGACCTGCGTGTCCGCATCTTCGGGATGGGCGAAGCGAACGGGATGGGTAGCGCCTGGCCGATCAATCGTGGCCCGATCAGTATCAACCAGCAACGGCAGGATGGGATGGAAGAAGGGGGTCGTGGAAACCTCGATCTGACCTTGCGCCTGCAACTGGCGGTGAAGCGGCTCGACCGCGCGCATGATCTTGTACTGCTCTTCGACCATCGCCACGACATCGGCGGCGGTGTAGTCGCGCCCCTGTGCGACCAAGCGCCGCACTGAAGCAGTCTCTCCTGTGGCGAGTTTCACTTCTCCTTCGCGGAATTCCTGACCGAACCAGGCGAGATTGAACCACATCTGCAAATCGCGCAGGTCTTGCGCCGTGAACTCCTGGCCCTCTCGCCGCTGAATGAATAGCTCGCGATAGCGGGGATGGGGATCAATCTGGTGGTGCCAATGCGCCTCGAAGAAGTTCCGCAAAACGTATCTTCGTTCCTCAGCCGTCAACGCCTCAGCCGGTTTCAGTGTCATTTCCAGCGCCCGGTCAGTAGCCCCCTGTTCTGCGTAATCCTCAAGCTGCCACACAAGCGAAGGCGTCAGATTGATGGTCAGATGCAGACCCGCATGCTCTCCCACCAGAGCAGCCATCGAATAGTAGTCGCGCAGTGCATGCAGGCGCACCCAGGGATGCAGATAACTCCCGGCCTGCGTCGGATGAGCGGTGTCTTTGTAGATCGGCTGATGCTGATGCCAAAGCAGCGCGAGATAGAGCTTCGGCCCAACCGTGAAAGAAGCCGCCGGCCCGTGTACTTCACCATCAACATTCCTTCCACGCACGGTGTAGCTCACGCTGTCGCCATCAGCGAAGGGGCCGAGGCGGGCTTGCCAATAGCTGTTCGGACCGAGGTTCTCTTGCCAATCGGCAGTTGCCTGCCAAATCTCACTTGCGCCGTTGCGATGAATAACCTGACATTCAACCCAGACGGCTTGTCCCGGCTCGATAGGCCAAGAGCCGATCCGCAGCACAACTGGCTCGCCAGGGCTGATCCGCAGCGGTTGACGTGGAGCATCAGGAGTAAGGTGCCACAGGTTCATAATCGTTGCCGGTCGCGCAGGCACTCAAGGCAAGTACGCATTGGTGACGTATTGCTGCACCATTCGATGGGTATTGAAATACGAGGCATTCAACGCAATCGTCTGCCGCATCACGTCAAGCCAGCTTTGGCGCTGTTGATAAAACATTGGCGCGATTACGTTCTCCAACTTCTGGTACAAATCTTCGGCATCCCGCTGGTTGACGGAATCGGCATCCGCCGCTCCCGTCTCCTGCCCGCCAATTGCCCAGCCCGTCTGTCCTTCGAGACAGCCTTCGATCCACCAGCCATCCAGCGTGCTGAAGCTCGGCACGCCATTGTACGCTGCCTTCATGCCCGAGGTGCCCGAAGCTTCGAGCGGGCGCTGCGGCGTGTTGAGCCAGAGGTCAGCGCCAGAAATAATCTGCCTTGCCAAATCCAGATCGTAATTTTCGAGATAGACAATCGGAATCTGATCACCCGTCTGACGCGCAACCGCAACGATGCGTCGAATCAGTTCCTTGCCCATGTCATCTCGCGGATGCGCTTTCCCGGCAAAGACGAATTGCAAGGGGTAGCCCTGCCTTACGAGGTTATGCAAGCGTTGCACATCGGAGAAGACCAGATCAGCGCGTTTGTACTGCGTGGCGCGGCGGGCAAAGCCAATCGTCAAGGCATCGGCTGAGAGCGCAACTCCTGTTCGCTCTTTGACCACCGCCAGCAACCGTGCTTTGGCTTCACTATGCGCCGCCCAAACTTCATCCTTGGGAAGGCTGACCGCCTTTCGCAGCATCGCCGGATCGTTAGCCCAACCCGGAATATAACGGTCGTAGAGTGCCTTGAAGCTATCGCACGTCCACGTCCAGGAATGCACGCCGTTGGTGATGTGGTTGATGGGGTATCCCGGAAACATCTCGCGCGAGACTTCTTCATGCCGCTTCGCCACACCGTTGACATAGCGGCTGAGGTTCAACGCGAGCAGTGTCATATTCAAACGATCCTGGCCGCCGAGCATCTGCATGATCTCGAAGGGCACCACTTGACCCAACACGCGCTCCACCAGGTCGTACTCGAATTTATCGTGCCCTGCCGGCACTGGTGTGTGAGTGGTGAAGACGCATTGATTCCTCACTAGCTCGAAGTCCCATTCGGCGGGCTGTTCTTCTTTTTGTCTGTTCAAGAGTTCCAACACAAGCAGGCCGGCGTGCCCTTCATTCATATGGAATTTCTCAACACCGCCATATCCCAGCGCGCGCAGCATCCTGACCCCGCCGATGCCTAACAGAAGCTCCTGCGACAGCCGATACTTTTGATCACCGCCGTAAAGGTAATGAGTCAGCGCGCGGTCATCATCCGCGTTGCCATCAACATCGGTGTCGAGCAGAATCAACGGCACGACATAACCGCTCAGCCCGACGATGTTGTACTGCCAGGCGCGCACCTGCACGGTTCGCTGCTCGATCTCCACTTGAACCATCTCAGGCAGAAGCTGGAGGAAATGAGCCGGGTTCCACTCTACCGGCCCCTCCTGCTGTCCGCCCCACTGGTCAAACTTCTGGTCGAAGTAGCCCTTGCGAAAGAGCAGTGTCACGCCCACCACCGGCACTCGCAGATCCGCGCAGGATTTCAACGTATCTCCGGCCAGCACACCGAGTCCGCCGGAGTAAGTGGGCATGCTAGAACCAACGGCCACCTCCATCGAGAAGTACGCCACCCGCCGATGCTCTTTGGCTACGTCGAAGCTGGGGCTGACCAGCACCGCGAAGTATCTCTCCGGCTGGGCGAGAAATTTGTTCTGGCAATATTCCGAACAGAAATAGATCGTCTGGTCATGGTAGAAAGATGTCAGCCCTCTCTCGGTCTGAACCGTCATTCCGCAAACCGGGTCTTTTATAGTTTGCTTCATCTCACCTGCCTCGCTCTCACCTCGGTTATTATGTTTGTGGTTGGGCAAATAAGGCGGCAAAAGCCGCGCGCGGGTCTAATCGCTTCGCGTTCTGCTTTTCAATCCAGTTGTTGACCACTTCTACCGCCTGCCTGACAGTTTGTTTCTGAGACCTTTGAGCGACCGTCTTTTGCTGGCGCTCAAGTACTTCGTCCTTCTTAATCAGTTTCGCCTTCGTCACACCTGACCTCCTTCATCCTCTTCAAATGTAAATGCCTTTAAGACCGCTCAAAGTATTCCTCGCGTCCTTTGCTTGACAGCAGGGGGATTGACGCACCCCTGCGCGAGTGTGATCAGATCAGAGCCGCTGCAAGGCATGGCTCGATAGGTTGGAAGCAGACCAGCCAGGCTCGGATCATCAAAGATTCTGCCAGCCTCGACCAGCACCGAGATTTTGGTGCAGCCCGCACACTGTCTGAGTGCCATAAGGATTTCAGCAAGACGTTTCGGATCAACATCCACAGCAACCAGGTCCTGCCAGCCGCAACAGCCGCGACACATCTCTTCGGGCGAGGAGGCACAGGTAATTTCGATTTCATTTCCTGCCAGCTCGGCGTGAATTCTCCTGAGGCTCTCGCCAGAATCGCTGATAACGAGCACACGCAGTTTATCGTTTGCAGTGACGCGAGATGGTTCAAGATGCGTTTTGATCATTTTTCATTCAACTTGCTGATGAGAGTCTTTTTCTCCGGGACGCGGGCCGAACCGCAGCAACAGAAAGACGAGAATCGTTGTCGCGACTGACATCCCAATCATTCCCACGCCGACCGCCAAGCCTATTGCGGCCGTAACCCACAAGCTAGCTGCGGTCGTCAACCCATGCACGCTCTCGCGCTGGTGCAAGACCGCGCCCGCGCCAAGAAACCCGATGCCTGAAACGACCATCGCCGCCACACGAGTAGGATCGCTGGTTGCGCCGAAGCCATAGATGGAAACAACTGTGAATAGCGCCGCACCCAGACACACCATGCCGTGCGTCCGCACACCGGCAGGTTTGCCTTTGCGCTCGCGCTCGTAGCCGACCAGTGCGCCTAGTACCACGGCAACCACCAGGCGCAGCAGCATCTGTGGATGGAGATCAAACGCCATCATTGTTCTGTCTTTTCTCTGCCCTTAGCCATTTTCTTTTCTGACCAAGCCTTTTGCGATCAAGCCAGGTTACTTGACGCGGACAGGCGTGCGCGAACGGCCTCAACTACTTTCCGTCCCGAGGGCAGCACGCCAAGAGCAGCCAGGGCACCACCGTCGATTACTGTTTCGTCGTCCACCAGTACCTTGAATTCACCATAGCGACCGTGAGCCATCTCAACTTCAGTCTTTAGCTCGCGGCGAAGCCGTGCCGCCACACGGACGGCATGGAAACCTGTAATTCAATATGCGCAGAAACGTATAACAATCCTAGCCATGTTATCTCCCTCTTCTTCATTTATCTTTCGTGGTGTAGTTCTCTCTTTCCCATAGCTTGCTCAATCACGGCCCGCGCTCCAGGCAGCTTTCTGTCAGATCACAAACTGTCAACGACCCCGCGTAGCTTCTCATTCACTAGGTCAGCTTGCGGCTAGGCAAACAACGCAGCAAAAGTGGTTCGCGGATCAAGACATTGATTCCGATGCTTTTCAATCCACTCACTAACTACAACCATAGTTTTCTTTGCCATCTGTTTCTGACTCTTTTGAGCAGTTTGTTCCTTCCGCCGTTTAATCGCTTCGTCTTTCTTGATGAGTTTTGCTTTTGTCATATCCGGCCTCCTTCATCGTTCTTTCAGGGGCTTGCTTTAGGCTCTTGCTCCTATTCGACTCTTTATTTCTTCTGATTTCGTCAACTACAACCCCCTTGATCCACTGCCTGAAGCATGGTCATTGCCGCACCCCAAGCAGTGGAAGGCTACGGCTCAGAGAATGTGCTTGGCGTTCTCACCTTGGACCTGGACTGCCGTGAGTATCCGCTCGCCCCCCGTACCGGGGCTGGTGTGGAGCGCCGTCTCTTTCGCCTTCTTGCCAAGTGGCTCAAGCTTGCACTTCACCCGCGCCACTTCCTTTCCTGTCGTTGTTGTGAAAGCAACCACGTGGTCATCGTTCTCCATGGTGTGCTTGAACTGGTATTGCCCCGGTTTGAGCAACGTCTCGCCGACACGCAGAGGAGAAGAGAGGTTCATGTCTCCCTTCTTGCCGACGTGAATCATTCCTTCATCTTTGTGCTGCGCATCATGGTGCTGAGCTAACAGTGGAAGATTGAGCATCCCAAGCATCAACATGAGCATCACGCCGATGACGATTGAATAGTTTCTCGATTTCATAGTCCCCTCCTTTTAGGGTTGAAAGTTGTACTGCATTAACGACTCACCGAGCGCTCGCCCGGCGATTTTTAATCCCCCCCTCACTTCTCCCTGCGTAGTGTTCGCCAACGCAATCAATGTTTAAGGCGAAAGTTTACGCCGAGCTTCTTTTTCAGCTTCTCCTTGATGTCAATTTCGCAGAGCACGCCGAAGCCTTCGGCCTTGAGCGCCTCGCGTGCGCTTTCGACAGCCTGACTGTAGGAAAGATCAAGCGTCCGGCTGTATCCGTAGCCGATCACTGATCCGGTAGTTGCATGCTTGTTCATGGTCAACTCCTTTCTCTGGACCTATGCACTCTGTTCGCTCGCCGGTCTTTTGCGCCTGAAGAGACGAGAGGCCTTCTTCGTGGGCTTTTCTTCTGCGGTTGCAACCTGCTCGGCTTTCACCTCGTCGGATGCCGACTGCGACCCACCGTTGCGTTGCAACTCTTCCTCAACCAGAGGTGAGAGCATCTCGTTTTCCGCTTGCAACCAGTCTTCAAGCTCGCAGCCAGGCCCACAGCCTCGTTGTTCGTAAATCTCATACGCGCGTAGCGAGATGCTCGCGCGCACCACTTCATCACCGAGTAACCGCTCACATATTTGTTCTCTTGTTTCATTTTGCATAACTCGCTCCTTACGAAATTGCTAAAGAATCTTCCTAAAAGCCAACCACTCTTCCGTCTCGCGCTACTTGAGAATATTCAGATAAGCGATCAACGCTTTCATCTCCTCATCCGACAATTTCACTGATTGCATACCGCCGGCAGTCATTTTCTCGGTCGGCTGCCTCAACACGGCGGCCAGCTTGTCTGGGGGAAGTTTTGCGCCGATGCTGATAAGTTTTGCTCCGGCAGGCGTGCCCACGCCGCCATCGCCGTGACAGGCATTGCAGGATTTCGCCTCGAAAATCTTCTTGCCTTTCGCCGCGAGCGGATCGGCCAGCGCCACATTGGCCGCGGCAAGTGAAGAGCTAGCCGTCTCAGGCTCGAATGGCGCGCGCATGAACTGCTCAGTCTCTTCGCGCTGTTTCTGAAGTTGCGCCGCGACGCCGGGATCGCGGCGGTCGTCGCGATGACTGAGCGCGCCCAGCCACACGAGTGAAAACAGAATCAGCGTAAATGTTCCGGCCGCAATTGGACGTTTCCACGGGCGGCGCTCCAGCCCACGATCAATGAACGGCAGGCCGGCGAAAAGAATGGCGATGATGGTTGGGATGACGAGAATGCCGATGATGGCAAACGAGCCGCTCCAGTATTTGAGCCATTGAAAAATAGGCAGGTAGTACCATTCCGGGCGCGGCAGAAACTGCGTGTCAGCCGGGTTCGCGCGCGGGCCTAGCTCCGCCGGCTTGAGCCAGGCAAGCAGTCCAAGCGCGATGATGATGAGCAAAGCAAAGCTCATATCCATGATCACCTGCCGAGGATAGAAACTCTCTGCAGGCTGCTTCGGTTCGACCGCGTCCTCGCTGATCGGTCCGACTGCGCCAGCCTTGCGAAACAGGTAAATGTGCGCGGCGATGAAGGCGAAGATCACGGCTGGAATCAGAAAAACGTGCGCGACATAAAAGCGCGAAAGCGTCAGCGTGCCCATATCCGTGCCGCCGCGCATCAGCCGTTTGAGCCATTCGCCGATTAACGGAACTTCGCTGACAACGTTCGTCCCTACGGCAGTCGCGAAATACGCCTTTTGATCCCACGGCAGCAGGTAACCGGTGAAGGCCATCCCGATCATCATCGCAAACAGCACGCAGCCCGACAGCCACAGCAACTCGCGCCGCCCCTTGTACGAGCCGTAGAAGAAGGTCTGCATCAGATGCAAAAGCAGAATGACGATGATGGCGCTCGATCCGTAGAAATGCAGGCTGCGGAGGAACGATCCCGACGTGACCTCCTTCGTGATGTAAGCCACGGTCGTGTGCGCGTGGTCGGCTGACGGCACGTAATAGAGCGCAAGGAAGACGCCTGTGATAACCTGCGAAAGAAAGACGTACAGCAGCCCGGAGCCGAAGACATAAGCGAAGCGCGCGCCGCCGGGAATCGGCTCATCGAGCGACTCGCGCATCAACGCATCCAGCCCTGCGCGCCGATCAAACCAGCGGTAAAGACGATTGCGCGAGCGCGTCTGAGTATTTGCCGGGGCGTGATTGTTTGACGTAGCCATTACTGTGTGTCTCCTCCTGCTTCAGCCGATCACTTCCTTCGTCGCCACGAGCTGGCGAAAGAATTGGTAACGCGCTTTCAACCTTCCATCCCCGACTTTTGATTCAAGCTCATCCATTGAGCGGCGCGGCGGGCCGGAAATGAGCGCGCCGTCCGGCGTAAACACGCCGTTGTGACAGGGACTGACGAACTGCCCCTTCGCTTCGTTCCAGGCGACCGTGCAGCCCAGATGCGGGCAGACCGCCGACAGCACACGTACTTTTCCGCCCGCGTCCTTGACGACGTAGACGGATTTTTCCGCGACCGTTTTGCGCCAGCCGTCGCGCTGCTCAATGGTGACGACGCGTTTGACCGGAGCCGTGATGTCGGCGAATTCATCCGCCGGGCCAACGTCAGACCATGCCGTTTCAGTGGTTTGGGCCAGCGTCGGATGCAAGGCGAAGCGCACGAGCGGGACGGAGAGCGCCGCGCCGACGCCGGCCGTGCCGACACCCAGCAGCACACCGAGAAATGACCGTCTGCCGGGCGCCGGTGTTTCCGCCGCGCTGTGAGCTTCGCCTGTTTGCTCACTCCGGTTTGGTTCTTCTGATTGAGACCCGGTTTCCATCGCTTGTTTCTCCCCTCGGATTGCCGTTCGGCGGCAATCAACCTTTCTTACCGAACTGGCGAATATGCGCCACCAGTTGATTGATCTGCTCCTTGCTCAGAACCTTTTCAAAAGGCGGCATCTTGTCTTTGCCTTTCGTGACGACAGCAGCCAGTTGCGCGTCCGATTGCTTCTGCACTTCGGCGGAGCGCAGGTTGCGCACCTTGAGTTGTTTTCCGGGGGGAGTATTCCCAGTGCCGTCTTCGCCGTGGCAGGAGGCGCATTTGTCTTTGAAGAGCGCCGCGCTATCGCTGAACGGCGCGCCCACCACTCGTGTCGCGCGCGGGAGCGAAACCGCGGCGATCAGCGCAACAAACACCAAAAATGTTTTGGCTGTTCTTCGGGTCATGAGCTTCATCAATCTTCTCCTTTTTCTCGAAAGTGTGGTTAGAAGTTCAACTGCCAGCCAACGCGGAACCGATTGGCAGTTTGTCCATTGACCAGTCGCTGATACTCGAACGACATGCGCCCGTACTTGATGGGATCGAAGAGCACGCCGAACGTCCCACCCCTAAGCGTGTTGTCGGAAATGAGCGTCGTCGGGCGTAGCTGGTCGTAGCGCGCAAACAGGCTCAAATGATTGGCGATAGGAATCGTGTCCAGTTCGACGAAGTAGCCCCAGCCGCGACTGCGCTGCTCCGCGTCAATACCGAAGAACTGCTCGTCGCGCAGCAACGAGACGCCGAACATCGCATTGAGGCGCTCGAAGTTCTTGCCATCTTGAAAAGTCTTGTTGGCGAAGAACGAGTAGCGTTGGAACTGCAACGGATTCTGCTTCACTTCGCCAAGCAGGAACGGCAGGCGTCCGCCGGCGTATTCAAACTGCAAACCGCTGAGGCCCCGCTTGCCGATCACTTTCTCGAAGACGAAGCCGTAAACGCGCGGGCGGCGCAATTCCAGATCGTCTTCATTGTTGAGCAAGGCAGCACCGCTTAACCGCGTCTGGCGAAATGACTGCAAGCCTTCTCCCTCTGTCGCCTCTTCTTCTTTCTCAACTTCAACGGCCTCGTTGTAGTTGCCGAAAGCTTTGATGGTCGTCGTGCCGCCGAGCGTATATTCGAACGACGTGCCGCGCCCTAGCCCGGCGGGATTGAAGCCATTGGATGGTTGGAAGATGAAAGGCTGCGACTCAGTCAGGCCGCGATCGGTCGGGCCGAAGCCCGCATTGCGCAAGTTGAAGAGTTGGCCGAAGCGCACCTGCATGAAGTTGCGCGCGCCGCCGTAGTTGACCAGCCCCTGCATCATCTCGAACTTGCCCATAAAACCTTTCTCTTCGCTCAAGGGGAGGGGCTGGACAAAGAAAGAGAAGTTGCGCCCGACGGGGCCAGCGGCGTAGATAATCAATTCGCGCTTTTCGTAAGTGGTTTTGGTTTCGCCTCCCTCTTTCTCGATTTCGATTCCCGGCAGGTAGGAAACCGCAAAATAGTCCTGAAGCCGAGTCTTCGGCGGCACGAAGTCTTCTTCCTGCGTCGGCAGCGTCATCAGGAAATCCGCGATCTGCGCAATCTGCTCCGGCGTGGCGCTGGTCGGTGGCATCATCGTGGAGGCGGCATGCTCACCGGGAAATTTCTCGGTATGGACTTGTGGATTTGTGACGTGCGCGACGATGAATTCAAGGCTGCGGCGAGCGCCGATGCCGTCGAGTTTCGGGCCGAAGTGCCCGCCGACTTTGTTGATCATATGGCAAGCCGCGCAGCCCATCTCGAAATAGAGCTTTTGCCCGGCGCGACTCGTGTCAGTGGCTGCGGCAGGAGCGAAATCGGCTTTCATGGCCGCTGCTTCGGACACTTCGCCGTGCGCATGCGGGCTGACGCGAAAACCCGCCGGAGGTTCTGGAAGCGTCAGCAGATAAGCCACCAGTGATTTGATCTCATCAGGCGAGGCGTGAGGATGTGGCATGCGATTAGGCTGATTGCCGTGTAGCTCAGGAAACTTCTTGGCGTGCTCTTCAGGATTGGTGAGGTGCGCCGTCAGAAAGTCTTTCTCGCGGCGTCCGCCAACTCCGTCAAGCGGGGGGCCAATGCGTCCGCCACTGTTGCTGATTGTGTGGCAACCAGCGCAGTTGAGTTTCTCGAAGAGCGCGCCCCCCTGCTCGCTCAGCGTTGTCGTTGCTTCTGGTTTGTAGCCTGTTGGTTCAATAACGTAAGTCTGGTGATCTGCCTTGCCACTGCCAGCGCGCTGCAATTCAGGTAGTTTGCCTTTGCTCTTTGCTTCGACTTCTCGCGGCAGGCGATAGCCCAGACGCTTGAATTCGTAGCCGGTTCGATTCAGACGCGGATAGGTCGTGTGGCAAAGCGTGCATTCCGCGTTGTACTTGCGCGACCACGCGGGATTCGCCTCGACTTTGAACTCACTTTTCTTCCCGGTTTTCATCCATAAGGGTGCGGCCAGCACTAGCACTGTTGTCAAGAAAACCAGCTTGATGATCCTGTTCGGTAGTATTTTGTTATTTTGATTCATGGCTCGCTCCTCTCCGCCTGAGTTTCAGCATCCACCTTGAGGCACAAAAGACCTCTTGTTTGATCGATGTTGCAAATTGTCCTTCACCCTCCTGACGTGGACTATAGAAGTTGGGGGCTGGCAAAAGTACGACCTCTGTCACCAGGCAGCGTGACGCTTGTCACAAATCGGAATGAATAAGCAGAAAAAAGAAAAAGAAGTGATTGGAGTGGGTGGGTTCAGTGTCCGGCTTTTACTGAAAGGGCGTCGCTATTCCTGATGAGCAATCCCGAACCGTTAAGAGAAATGATTTGCTGATGCCTTAACTCGCCCAACAGGCGCGAAACAGTCTCGCGCGAAGCGCCGATCATCTGCGCGATCTCCTGGTGAGTGAGTGGCAGCTTCAAGTGAATTCCTTCCTGAGTTCGATCTCCCATTCGCTCACCCCAGCAGAGTAATAGCCCTGCCAGGCGCTCGGCAGCGGAGTGGGCTTTCCCGAAAGAGCGAATCTGCGCGTGTGCTGTGCGCAGGATCTCGCTCAGCATCTCAATCACCCGTAGACTCACTTCAGGTTGTTCGCGCAAATAACGCAGAAAGTCATCGCGTCTGACGAAATCAGCCTGACAAGGCTCGATAGTCTCTGCCGTCAGGTGGTACGGCTCGCCGGAAATTGTCGCACTCAGTCCCAGCACTTCTCCGGGTTCAGCCAGACGCACGATTACTGTTTTCCCCTCAGGTGAGCTGGCCGTCAGCTTGGCGCGCCCCGCACACAGCACATAGACTCCGCGTGGTTGCTGCCCCTCAACAAACAACGTGGCCCCTTTGGGATAAAGGCTTAGTGACTTGATGGCGTCGAAAGCATGGAGCGTTGACGCAGGAAGGTTGCGGAAGAGCCGTTCCGCGCAAAACCTGCAGACGGAACAGGTCTCTGAGATTTCCAGATCATAAGGTGAGCGCATAAAGACTCCTCTCAGTCTTGGTAATACGCTCCCACTTTAAGAACTTCTGGTTGAGGAAACTATGAGGCAGATCACGTTCCAATGTGACAGTCGTCACAGAGAAAGCTGGGACAGCCGGACAATCAGGAGTGAATGAGCGATTGCAACGCGGCTCGATTGCGAATCGTCAGCGTCGAACCTTTCAGATGCACGATCTGCTTCTTCTTGAAATCACTGAAGAGCCGTGTCACCGTTTCGCGCGAAGTGCCGATTAGTTCGGCAATCTCTTCCTGTGTCAGCGTCAGCTTCAGGCGCGTCCCTTGATCGGTCTCTACTCCCTTGGCTGCCCATTCCAGCAGGAGTCTGGCTAGCTTTTCCGACGCGGTAGACGACAATCCCAGCGAACGAATCTTTTGGCAGACTGTGTGGTAGTGGCGGCTTAAGTGCTCGGCCACTTTCAGGGCAGCCTCGCTATGCTCTCGCAGAAAGCGCAGGAACTCTTCGCGTTTGATGAAATTGGTCTGGCCCGGCTCCAGCATTTCAGCCGTCACCTCGTGGGGCTCTCCTGAGACAGTTGCGCTTAGGCCTAAGGTGTCTCCCGGCCCGGCGATTTCAGTGATGATCGTCCTGCCATCCGTGCTGCAAGTCGAAAGCTTCACGCGACCGCTACAGACCACATATACCCCGCGCGGCTCCTGCCCTTCAACAAATAACACTGCGCCGTGCGGATGCATGTTCGCATACGTGATCGCGTCAAACGCCGCCAGCGCCTCAGTCGGGAGGTCGCAGAACATCCGGTCAGCGCGCACCTTGCACGTCAAGCAGTCTTCAATAATCTCTAAACCGTATGGTGTGTGCATAAAGGTACTCCCGGATCGAGATCACACTCCTCCTGTTCTGTGTTGCGTTCTTTTTTTTCAGCAGTTGCTGACGGTGTGTAATCTGTTTCCGGCCACTGCCTGATAATTTCGTTGAGCTTCCGTGCGTTGCACTGAATTTCGCTCACCATCTCGACGGATTCGCGGCTGACCGGCCAGCCCTCCCGTAGCGCGAGATTGGACGAGTGACCGAGAATAAGCAGCGATGGATTGACGATTTGACGCTGAAGAGATTCGAGCAGCGTCTGAAGATCGCGCATCCGGCGCTCATGCTCCCGGCTTTTCCAGAGGCTGTAGCCCAGGGCGACCGAGACGATCAGCAGCAACACACGCAACAGTAATTGAGGGGGGCGACTCAGAATCATCTCACTGGCAACTGTGTCAAAGCCGAAATGGTCGCGTCCGCCTGCCTGCAACACTGCATCAACCACCCAAATGCTGAGACCTGTCAGCACGCCGTATGCAATTTCTCTGTAGCGTCCCATTATGGCTCCTCCCAGAACTTCGAGGATCGCAAACCCAAGCCGCCAGTCAATCCCGCTTTTCTAAAATCAGTCAATGAGCAGAACGAACAGTTCAAATCTCTCTGAAAAGAGTCCGTTCCCGTTAGTTCCAACCCTCGGATTACGTAGTGTCGGGGCATCCCGACTTGTTTTATTGGCAAGAGATATGCCGAGCATCGTGCCGTCACAACAGCATTGAATTCTCAAGACTTTCAGCAAGGTGATAGCAAACCAGAGTCGAATCAGATCGCTGGCTGTTTGTAAACAGACAGCCAGGCGGTTGTTTTCAAACAAAGCCAGCAACCTGAGGCAGGCTGATCCCCGTCAACTCGCCTCACTCCTTTTCGTTGGCAGGTGAGAGGACTGCGCGACGAGGGAAATCTTTGGCAAAGTCATCAATTTGGCGGGCGTGCTGGCGAATCTCTTTTACCAACTCCACACTCTCTCCTCTCAACCCGTCGCTCCTGAGCAGTGCGCTGCATTCTTCCAGAATGCTGCTTGCTGGATTGATAACCTGATCGTGAAAGACTGCCATCCGGCGCTCTAAATCGCGCACCGCACGCTCTCGCTGATTGCTGCGCCAAAGCAACCAGCCCAGAAAGAACGCGAAGCCAAGAAAGAGCAGCCGGGTGATGAGTTGCGGTCCATCAGGGTAAAAAAGTTCGACCCAGAAAGACGACTGATGTTCGCTGCCGGACATCGGCATTAACGTATGCATCAATGCATCGGCCACCCACATTGCCAAGCCGAGCAAAAGACCGAAGAAAATTTCCTTATAGCGCCCGATCATCTGATTTGCTCCTCCTTTGATTGAAATAGCTACGGCAGTCATTGATGCGCACTCATCAGCCCACCCCCCGGTCGCGCGGGGCGTAGTAGCCGCGTTTGGTGCGGACGCGCAACGCTTTGTCTGCCACTTCAACCTTGATCTGGCGAAAAGCGCCGTCTTTGCGCATATTCGATGGGTAATAGCCAAGCAGGTATTGCTGCTTCAACTCAGCCGCGACTTGGGCGGCGGCTTCGTCAATCAGGTCACGCCCGCCGGCATGTGCGTTCTCCAGATGGAAGGCCTCGCCGCCGGTCGCCTCGGCGAACTGGCGCAACGCATTCATATCCACTTCGTCTTTGATTTGGCGACCGAAGATGATCCCACTGCGATCATGACCGCCATGACCGAATGAGCCGCGCTCGCCATGGCCGATGCCAAGCGCGTATATGATCACTTCGGACTTGCGGGCGAGGTTGAGTGCAGTCTCCAGATTGACGCTGCTCGACGTGTCGTTGCCATCGGTGACGAGCATCAATGCGCGGCGCTTGTGTTTACCTTCGGCCACGCGCTGCAAGCCCATCAGAACCGCGTCGTAGAGTGCCGTGCTGCCGCGCGGATTGAGCCGTTCTATGGCGCGCAGGATGCGGCGGCGGTCGTCGGTGAAGTCCTGCACGAGTTCGGCATCGCTGCTGAATCGGATCAGGAAAATTTCGTCGCCGGGCGCGACCGATTTGACGAAGTGTTCGACGGCGTCGCGCACTCCTTCGATCTTGTCCACCATACTGCCGCTCGTATCGAAGAGGATGCCCAGACTGATCGGCACTTTATCGCCGGTGTTGAAGTAGGCGATCTCCTGTTTGACCCCATCTTCGTAAATGGCGAAGTCGCGCTGCTTGAGATTGGCGACATGGCGACCACGCTCGCTTACGACAGTCGTGATGAGCGTAACCAAGTCGGTGTCAATCCTGATCGTGTCGTCGTCACGTTTGATTTTGTCCTGCGGCGGCGGTTGCGGCCTTTGCTGCTGCGTATGACCGGACTGCGGGAAGATGGTCGTGATCGTGACAAGGGTGGCAAAGAAGGCCATTGCGATTTTGCTTTTTAGCAGATTCATAACCATTCCTCCTTGGCTCGGGCCGTCACAGAACACTTCTCTAATCACCAGCCACCGGCTCGGGCAGGTTTTTGGCGAACGGCGGTGCGTTGGTTTCGCGCACGCGATCTTCGCCGAACTCATTTTTGTCGCCAGCCGCGTGGCCCTCGCGCTCGGCGATGATGCGGTCTGCGATTGGCTTGCCGAATTTGTAGAAGACTGCTGGCGTCACCAGTTGGTCGAGCAGCGTTGAGGTCAGAATGCCGCCGAGTACGACGACAGCGAGCGGATGCAGAATCTCTTTGCCCGGCTGTCCCGCCGCGAGCGCAAGTGGAATCAACGATAACCCCGCCGTCAGCGCCGTCATCAAAACCGGCACCAGGCGTTCGAGCGAGCCGCGAATAATCATGTGCTCGGTGAAGCCTTCACCTTCTTCGCGCATCAGGTGCAGATAATGCGAGATCATCATGATGCCATTGCGCGAGGTGATGCCGACCAGCGAGATGAAGCCGACCAGCGTGGCGACGGAAAAGACGCCGCCGGTGATGAGCATCGCAATAATTGCGCCGATCAGCGCCAGCGGTACGTTGATCATTACTTGCAATGACGAACGCCAGTCGCCGAGCGCCTTGAGCAGTACGAAGAAAATGGCGATCAGAGAAAAGATCGTCAGCACAGACAGCCGCTTCGTCGCTTCCTGCTGTGCTTCGAATTGTCCTCCATATTCAAGGAAGTAACCTTCGGGCAATTGCACTTGCGCCCTGATGCGATCCTGCATGTCACGCACGACGGAACCGAGATCGCGGTCAGCGACGTTCGACATAATGACAATGCGGCGCTTGGTGTTCTCGCGCAGCACCTGATTCGGTCCCGGCAGATTTTCAATTGTGGCGACTGCGGAGACCGGAATCTGCGTCCCCTGCGGCGTGTCAATCGTGACGTTCTTCAAGGCGTCGAGGCTGTTGCGTGAGGCGTCGTCAAAGCGCACGACCACATCGTAGCGGCGTTGCCCTTCGACCGCTTCCGAAACTTTCCGGCCATTCAGCGCCGTTTCGAGCGTTTCAGCGACCTCGCCCGGTTGCAGACCGTAGCGCGCCGCTTCGGTGCGATTCACGTTGAAGCGAACTTGCGGGATGAGTACTTGTTTCTCGACCTGCACGTCGGCCGCGCCTTGCACCGTCAGCATTACGTTTTTGATTTCTTCGGCTTTGGCGCGCAGCGTGGCCAGGTCATCGCCAAAGAGTTTGACCGCGATCTGCGCGCGCACGCCGGATTGCAGGTGGTCAATGCGGTGCGAGATAGGCTGGCCGACATTGATGTTGACGCCGGGAATGACGGCGAGTTTTTCGCGGATGTCCTTCAATACTTCTTCGCGTGGACGTTCGCTCTTCTTCAGATCAACGTCAATTTCGGAATAATGACCCCCCTCGGCGTGTTCATCGAGTTCGGCGCGCCCCGTGCGGCGTCCGGTGGATTTCACTTCGGGGATCGTGAGCAGTTGTTTTTCGGCAATCTGCCCGATGCGATTACTTTCAGTGAGGCTCGTACCCGGTTGCGCGAGCAGGTTGACCGTCAGGGTGCCTTCGTTGAATTCGGGCAGGAACGCCGTCCCGACAAACGGCAGGGTAGAGACAGCGACCAGGAACAGCACAAGGGCGCTGCCGATGACGAGCCAGGGATGGCGCAACGTTTTGTGCAGAAACTTTTCATCCCACTTCTTGAGGAATCGCACGAGAAATCCGTCCTTCTCGTGCGCCATCGCCTTCATCTTCGGCAACAAAAATGAAGCCAGTACCGGCGTCACCGTCAGACTCACGACCAGCGAAGCGACCAGCGCCGTGATGTAGGCCAGGCCCAGCGGCGCAAGCAACCGTCCTTCGACGCCGGTCAGCGCAAAGAGCGGCACAAAGACTAGCGCGACGATGATCGTGGCATAGACGATGCTCGAACGGATTTCGAGCGAGGCGTGATAGATCACTTGCAATGCAGGCTTCGGTTGCGTGCTCTGACGATTCTCGCGCAAGCGGCGGAAGACGTTCTCGATGTCCACAATCGCGTCGTCTACAAGTTCGCCAATCGCCACTGCCAGTCCGCCCAGCGTCATTGTGTTGACCGACGCTCCGAAAGCTTTCAAGACCAGAAATGTGACGATGAACGACAGCGGGATCGCCGTCAGTGTGATGAACGTCGTGCGGAAATTGAGCAGAAACAGAAACAGCACGATGATGACAAGGATCGCGCCGTCGCGCAGCGCCTCAATCACATTGCCGATGGCCGCGTTGATAAAATTCTCCTGCCGGAACAGTTCGGGGTTGATTTCGACATCCTGCGGTATCGTCGCTTGAAGCTCTTTCAGCGCAGCGTCAATCTTTTCCGTCAGCGTCTGCGTGGATGCGCCCGGCTGTTTTGAAATCGCCATAATCACGGCGGGGTCGCCCATCGTTCCGCCATCGCCGCGTTTGATCTTCGCGCCGAACTCGACATTCGCCACCTCGCCCAGTTTGATCGGCGTCCCCTGGCGATAAGCGACGACGGTGTTCTTCAATTCATCGAGCGAATAGAACCGCGCCAGAT
Source organism: Heliomicrobium sp. (assembly GCA_021155085.1). Lineage (GTDB taxonomy): Bacteria > Acidobacteriota > Blastocatellia > RBC074 > RBC074 > RBC074. Next base: position 242,779 of record JAJNQA010000040.1, read on the forward strand.
TGCGGATCAGATACTCCTGTGATTGCGCATCCACGAAACCGCCAGTCGAATTGACGTTCGATTTTTCGAGCGCCGTGGAAATGTCCTTGAGCGTGATGCCGTACTGCTTGAGCTTATCGGGCGAAACCAGCGCCTGATACTGCTTCACGCCGCCGCCGATCACCGTAATCTGCGCGATACCCGGAATCGTCAGCAGACGCTGGCGAATCGTCCAATCGGCTAGTGTGCGAACGTCCAGCGGATTGGTTGCTCCGTTCTTCGAGCGCACCGAAACCAACATTATCTCGCCCATAATTGACGAGATCGGTCCCATAAATGGCGAAACCCCAACGGGCAACTGCTCGCGCGCGAGGTTGAGCTTCTCCGCAACGAGTTGCCGGTCAATGTAGATATCCGTGCCCCAGTCGAACTCGATGTAAACAATCGAAAGCCCGATGCCCGATTGCGAACGCACGCGCGTCACGCCCGGCGCGCCGTTCATCAGCGTCTCAATCGGAAACGAGACGAGCGTCTCGACCTCTTCCGGCGCAAGTCCCTGGGCTTCGGTCAGAATCGTGACGGTCGGACGGTTGAGATCAGGCAACACATCCACCGGCAGCGTGATGGCGATGTACGTCCCGCCGACCAGCAGCAGCGCTGCAATGGCGACGACAATCAATCTGTTCTGAAGTGACCAGCGGATAATCGCATTGAGCATAAACTTCCTTCACAACTCGCTTTGGAAAATCAGCGCCCGTTCAACTACGCTTGAAAATGGAGGGCGCATCGGGGCTGCTTGCCCGCTGCGCCCTGCCATTCACCTCTCCCCACCTTCCCCCGGCGGAAGAGAGGGTCTGCGTCAGTGGCCGCCGAATGCGTGATGCAGCCGGTTTCGGAAACTGCCGCTGTCGTAATGGGGACGACGGCCATTGTAATAGCCGCCATTGTTGTAGTAGCCATTATTGGCATGACCATTGCCGTTGTAATAGCCACCGTTGTTGTGGCCACCATTGTTGTAGCCACCATTGTTGTAGTAACCACTGTTGTTGTAGCCACTGTTGTTGTAGCCACCATTGTTGTAGTAGCCACGGCGACGTTCGTCACGTTGCTCGTGCTTGAGCTGGTCGCGTCCCGCCCGCTGGTGATCGCGCGTGGCGTAACCGTTGTCGTAGTAACGCTCCTGCCGCTGATGATCCTTCAGATCGCGCCGTTCGTGTCCTTGACTGTGTCCCTGCGCGAATGAAGTTGCGGTCATCACGAGCAGCGAAGCCGTAGCCAGCAAGAACATCGCGGCGGTTCGTTTCCACAAACTTGAATGTGTGAAATTCATTCTGTACCTCCAATGTTTTGCCGCATCGTCAAATCATGCGGCGGTGTTGCTGCAACCCATTTGACTGGGCCTGACGGCAAAGGGGTACACCGTCAAAAGACGAAACATCTTCAAATCAAAGTCTCCAAGGTAATCGTTTCATCGTCAGTCTGAGCAAACCCGCTGCCGGAGAACTGTGCGATGACAACGGTGATGTTGTCCTCGCCGCCACGCTCGTTCGCCAGAGCAATCAACTCCTGACAGGCTGATTTGAGGTCAGCCGCCGCATCCACGATGCGGGCGATCTCATCGGCGTGCAGCTTGCCCGACAAGCCATCGGTGCATAAAACCAACAAATCGAGTTGGCAAAATTTGAGTGAATTGACCTTCACATTAACGGCGCCAGTCATTCCGAGCGCCTGGAGAATTACGTTGCGATAGGGATGTGTCTCCGCCGCCTCTTCAGTAATTTGCCCGTTATCAATCAAGCTCTGGACGAGTGATTGATCTTTGGTAATGCGGACGATCCGTCCCCGTCGAATCAAGTAAGCGCGGCTGTCCCCCACTTGGGCAAAGTAGCCGCGGCTACCTTCTGTCACCACCGCCGTGAAAGTCGCCCCCAGTCCTTTGCGCTCTGTGTTCGCCATGCCTTCGCGGTTAATCAGAACATTTGCCTCTTCGATAGCGAGCCGGAGCCGCTGGTAAACCGGCACGCTGCCGTAGACGGCATGCTCTTGCAATCGCAGCATGCGATCCCGCACCGTTTCGACAGCCATCCGTGAGGCGACCTCACCAGCCTGCGTGCCGCCAATTCCATCCGAGACCGCCAGTAACGAACCGTGGTCACCCTGCTGGTACGTAAGCAGATCTTTGTGTTCTTCTCCGTCCGCTGTCCAACTCCTGCTTGTCGACAGGTTGAGCACAAGAAAGTTATCTTCATTGCCGCTGCGGACCATCCCGGCATGGGTTTGGGCGTAGAGTGCTATGTAGATGTTTGGGAGATCAGCCATAGAAAAGTAATCGGTTAAGTCCCTCAAGCCCCCGGTTGCGTCGAGCGCAGTTGATAGATGCCTTCAATCACGACGCGTTCGCCTGCCTCAAGCCCCGATTTGATCTCGTGAAATTCCTGTCCTTCCGCACCGAGTACGATGGCGCGCTTTTCAAAGCTCTCGCCGCCTTTGAAGACGAAAACGAATGTCTTGCCTTGTTCGGTAATCACAGCTTGCTTCGGCACAGCCAGCACCGTTTGCTGCCCGCTCGTGTCAATCGTGATCTCAGCGAACATCCCTTCGCGAAAGCGGCCACCCAGATTTGTCACTTCATAAAACACCGGCACGGTGCGCGTCTGCGGATCAACGGTTGTGCCAACGGTGACGAGCCGGTTGCGGCTGCCGTCTATCTGAAATACTTCGTCGGGTTGTCCTGTCACGACGAACGAAGCGCGCGGCGCGCCACGCACTGCGGCCAGGTCTTTCTCAAAGACCGCTGCCTGCAACCAGACACGATCCAGCGCCGTCACCTCGGCCAACTCTATGCCGCTTTCAACTTGCTGCCCCGTTGCCACATTCAACTTGCTGATGACACCGGCGACTGGCGCAAACAGCGGGTAGGTGCGCGTCGGCGCGACCTGCTTCGCCGCTGCGCCGAGCAGTTGCGCTTGCGCCTCCGCAGCGGCCACTTCCTGCGCGGCCAGGGTGTAAGCCGTCTCCGCTTCCTGTAGACGCTTTTTCGGGACAGCCCCGATCTCGACCAGGTTGCGGGCGCGCTCAAGCTCGATGCGCGCGGCGTTCAATCTGGTGCGCGCCTGTTGCACGGTGGTTAGTTGCTGAAGCTCCTGCGAATCCAGGGTGGCGCGTTGCGCTTCAAGACCCGCGATCTCCGGGGCGCTGAGGATTTGCTCGATCGCGCCGATACGCTGTCCGCGCGCGACAGGGGAGCCGACCGTCAACCGCGCATCCAGCGTGACGCGGCCCGCGACAGGAGGCGAGATTTTCGCTTTCGCATTCGGCGGCACGATGACCGCGCCCGTGACTTTGAGACCGGTGACAATCTTCTGTTCGGCAACGGGCGCGGTGCGAATGCCGAACATCAGTTGCGATTCTTTCGAGATCGTCAGCACGGCTCCCGATCCGCCAAGCCCGGCATCACCCGCCGCCGAGTGAGCGTCTTCCCCCTCTCCACCGGCTGCCATTGAAACCGATGAACGACGCTCTCTCGGCGGCGCGAAGTAGGCCAGGGCGGCTACGCCAACCGCGAAAAACACGAACACGCCAACCGCCAGCGGCACGGTGCGCCGCGCGGCCACGCCAGCCGCGATGCCGCGATGCTTGAGCGCAAAATACGATCCGGCGATGAGCACGCACACCAGCAAGGCAAGCGATGCCAGCACTCCCCAGAAAATCCAGTTCACCGGCGCGGCGGTAACGGCAATGGGAAAGTCGGCTTCGAATTGACGGTTGTCCGAAGTGCGGGCGACGAAGATCACCTTGTAATCGCCACGCTCACGAAAAACGTAATGCAGGCCGTAAACGCCTTCCTCGCTCTCTTTGTGCGCGCTGAGATTGTTCGCCACAACGGTCTTGCCATCTGCCTGCGTGATGCGCGCTGTCACTTTTGCGCCGGCAACCGGCTGATCTCCGCCGGCGAAGCCGCCTTCAACGCGCTCCGTAATCGTGGCTTCAAACTGCGCCTCTTCGCCATCGCGCGGGTCCGCAGGCGCTTGCCGAAGCCGCACGCGGAATTGCCCATGCGAAGTTTGCACGTTGCGCTCAGCCGTGCGCGGCTTTGGAGCCAGCAGGTTAGCAGCCTGCGTGGGCTTCTTGCCGTGATCTTCATCGCCGTGCGCAGATGCCGCTTGCGCAAGCCAAAGCATGAAAACAAGGCTTACGCCAACCGCGAGCGCGAGTGCCGTTGACTGGTGATTAGTTGCCGAATGATGCATAAATGTGAGGCGCGGCAGTGAGTAAGGATTAAGGATGAATCTCACTACCGCGCCGCTCCTCCTTCTTCCCACAAGAAGTAACCCATCAGGTCAGTGCGAATGCGCCGCGCCGTAAAGCGTCTGCATCGTCACCACGTCCAGGCGAATCGCATCCGAAACTGCGCGAGCCAGCGCTTCTTCCACTCCCTGCGCCTTGATGTCCTGTCCCAGCCGCAGCTTGTTGTCGTGCCCTTTCCCCTTGAACTGATCGAGGAAAGCGTGCGGGATGCCGCCGCTTTCGCCATGAACTTCATTGATTACTGGCGATCCCTTCTCGCTTCCGTAAACTATCACCAATTCGCGCCCTTCAGTTTTCACTACTGCGGCTGCCCCAATCTGCTTGCGCGTCCCGCCCTCAGTGGCGAAGGCGAGATAAGAATGATGGTTTTTGTCATCCAGCTTCATGCCGCTGTGTTTCTCAATGCTGGCGGCTTGTGCATCCGTCAGGTTTTTATACTGTTTGGTGATTGACTGCGCATTTGGAAAGGCGGCACGTACGGCAGCATGGATGTCACCTGCCTTTACACTGTCGCTGTTCGCGGCGCTTGCCGCCGCAGGGGATGCGCTGGCCGTTGTGGCGGATGCCGCATCGGGCGAAGACGCGGACGGCGCAGTGTTGCCGGATGAACAGGCCGTTGCCAGCGCTGTCAGCCCAATGATTGTGATGATTGTGATGAAGTAAGTCAGTCTTTTCATTATGTTCTTCCTCGATTGAAATCAAACTTCTCTACAAATGTTGTTAGTCAAAGCAGGCGTCAGGGTTTCGATGATGTCTGCCCTGTTGTTTGTCCCGTAGTCATCGCCGTCACCGGCGAGGATGAGAAAGCCGATGCCGGCAACGGCTTGCCCAGTGCCCGCTCCAGCTCGGCCAGGCTCGTGTAGTAATCGCGTAATGCGGTGTTGTATTGAGTCTGGCTCTCGACCAGGCGGCGTTGCTCGGCAATCACATTCAACACCGGCATTTCGCCGAAGCCATAAGCTGCCCGGATTGTTCTCAGATTCTCTTCGGCGCGTGGCAGCACCTGGCCGCCGTAAATCGCCAGCGACTGCGCCGCCGCTGCGTAACGATTGAGCGCCATTGCCACATCGCGTTTGACGATTGCTTCGACAAATTCACGGCGGTATTTGGCCTGCGTCTTCTCGCCCACAGCGGCGGCGATCTCGCCTTGATTGCGATTGCGGATGGGAATCTCAATCGAGACGCCAACGGTGAGCAGGTGATCAATGTCGTTCAACGTTCCGACCGGCGTGTTTTCAAAAACCGAACGTGAACGCGAGTAGCGCACTGAGGCGGCGAGATTCGGCGTGCGCTGTGATTCAGCCAGGCCGATGCGTGCATCACCGAGTTCTTCCGCGATCCGCGCGGCCTGCAAATCAGCGCGCTCGCGCAATGCGATTTCGGTTGCAGCACCAATCGTCATCCCAAGCAATGGCGGGCGATCGAGCGCGGGTGCGAGCGTTATAGATTCAGTCGGATCAAAACCCGCGAGCGTCCGCAGTGTGATCAACTGCGCTTCCAGATCGGCACGCGACTGCACAGTCTGCGCGCGTAACCGGTCAACCTCGACGCGCACGAGATTGAGGTCAAGCTGCGCGACATCGCCCTCGCGCAGCCGCGCCTCGGTGACACGAGCTAACTCCTGGTCGAGCGCAATCAACCTCTCGGCGCTGTCAAGTTGGCGGGCCGCAGCCAACGCCTGCGCATAAGCGGTGCGAATCTCAGCCGCGATCTGCCGTTCCAAAGCGCGCACTTCGGCTACCGCCCGGTCGTATTCAAGCTGCGCAACGGCGACGCGCTTGCCGCGCTTGCCTCCCAGTTCAAAGACCTGAGTCGTGCCGATGGCGGTGTTTCCTTCACCGCTGCGGCCTGTCAGGTAATCGGTCGTCTGCTCAACATCGAAGGTCGGGTTTGGGCGCAAGCCCGCTTGAATCAGCCGCCCACGCGCAATCGCCAGAGTCTGGCGCGCGGCGAGCAGCTCGCGGCTGCGTGCAAAAGCAGCATCGGACAGTTGCTCAACGGTCGTGCCTGCCGGGCCGACGAACTGACGTGAAGTGAGTTGCACGTTTAGCGATGAGGAGTCGGCAATACTGATCGGGCTTCGATCCTGTTTTGCCTCTTGCGCAACCGCCGCGATGTTTACGACGGCAACCAGAGACAGCAAACCGATAGCTATGGACCAGCGATACCGGCGGAACTGATTTAAGTGCATGGTTCAACTCTCCGGCTGCAAGATCGCCCGCCGATGCCAGGCGCGATACCCCGTCAGGCTCACAGCCGTCAGCAGCAATACACTCAACAACCACAGCAGCACATTCTTCGTGTCAGCCAAATTGCTCTCTACTGCCACAGTTTTGGGTGTTTCAACCGTGACTGCCCCATAGTTAGCCGTCTGCTCAACTCCGCCAGTCTTCACGATTACTGAAAAGCTAAAGTTGCCCGAATCAAACGGCGGCAGCGTCAACTCATACTCACCGGCGCGCGCTGATGGCTTTGCGGCAACTTTGATCGGCTCCTTTCCTTTGGCTGCGATTATCAGATTGGCCGCTGCTTCTTTGATTGGCTCATTCGTTGCATAACGTGTAATGAAGAGGCGTGCCGAATGTTCGTGCAACGGCTCAAGCTCCGGATGCTTTATCATCACCTCGTAATCGCCTACGCGGGCAGTTCGCGCAATCATCCCCGAATCAGCAGCCACCGCCGGTTTTTTCGCACCGTTATCGTGTCCTTCGTGCGCGGAAGAGGCTGACGGCAAAGCCAGCAGAATGAAACCCAGTGCCAACACTTTCTTGACTCCTATCAACATCATTCCTCCTTGCGATAGCGGGCGGATTCAACCGTTGCTCCAACGCCCGACTGCTCAATTTTTCAGTCTCTACCAACATCACATTGAACGAGGGCTTAAGTCATCGCCCACTCAGTCAACAATGCTCTTGGCAACCGACATGCCAGGAGCGAAGCACAAGGACACTCGGCAGTTGTTTCTCTTTTTTTTGACGTGGAGAGAACAGCGATAAGTCTTCACGAATCGTGGTTTAGCCAGTGGGAAGGCTGGTAATGGAACGATCACTACAGCAGGCAATCAAGCAGGTTCAGAAAGAATGATTTCCGTTGCTTTTGCTGAAAACAGACAAGAGCTAGTTTGTTTTCAACCAGCATTGCCGTTTATGCATTCTGCGGTGGCGCGTGATTAACTGTTGCGGCGATGACGAGGGACTCGCCATAATGCGAATCTGGCGACGCAATCGTAGTCAGGGTTAGATCAAGAGATGTTTGTTTATGGACAACGGCTTGTCTGTTTCCAGACAAGCCAAATTTGGGATTAATCAAAAAGGAATGGCGGAGTGGTGACAACACCCCGCCATTCGGCTTGGGGCATTTCGGAAAGACCCGAAATGCCGCGTTTTGCCACCCCCATCCAGGCAGGAAGGAGCCAGCAAACTCAATGATTCGCGCTAAAAACGGGCACCAAGAGGTATCCACGTCTCATGGTAAGCAATTGCCGCGCCTCAAACGGATTGAAGGTCAGGTGCGCGGTCTGCAACAAATGATTGAGAATGAACGCGACTGCGTCGAAGTCGCGCATCAACTCAGTGCCGTCATTGCGGCATTGCGACGCGTACAAGGCAATATGCTGCGTGATCATCTCCGCGAGTGTGCGAACGCAGCATTGACCGGGAAGCTCCCGGCGGCAAAAGCCAGGCGACTGACCGATGAGATCGGAGAGTTACTGGCAAAGTGGGGCTGATTCCGACAAGCAAGGCGTGTGTGATGCGGCTCCGATCAAATTTACTATGCATCTCCAGCAGGTTCGGCTGACTGTAAGCCGTACTTCTGCATGCGATAAATCAACGCGCTGCGGGTGATGTTCAGGTATTGCGCCGCCCGCGTTTGATTCCCGCCGTGTTTTTCAAGTGCCTGACGCAGTATTTCTCGTTCCACCTCTTCCAGATCAATCCCGTCATCCGGCAGTTGGATCAGGACATTGGCAGCGTGGCCGGTCATCGCAGTCAGATTCTCCGGCAGATCGTTGATGCTTACCGCATTACCTTCCGCAATCACCGCCAGACGCTCGACCGTGTGCTTCAACTCGCGCACGTTGCCCGGCCAGGAGTAAGCCTGGAAGTAGCGGAAGACATCCTTCTCAAAGTGCAGTTCCGGGCGTTGATAACGCTGCGCTACTTCTTTCAGAAAGTAATCGGCCAACAGCGGGATGTCTTCGCGCCGCTCGCGCAAAGGCGGCAGATGAACCGGAACGACTTTGAGGCGGAAAAAGAGGTCTTCGCGGAAGCGACCGTCCGCCACCATCTTCGAGAGGTCGCGGTTGCTGGCGGCCAGGAAACGCACGTCAACACGGCGGGTGGGCGTCTCTCCGACGCGGGTGAACTCGCCGTCTTCGAGTACGCGCAGCAGCTTGACCTGGAGCGCGAGGGGCAGGTCGCCAATCTCGTCGAGCAACACCGTCCCTTTGTCCGCCGCTTCGAGCTTGCCGCGCACGTCGGTGTAAGCGCCGGTGAAGGAGCCTTTGCGATGACCGAACAACTCTGACTCGAGCAAGCCTTCGGGAATCGCGCCGCAATTGATCACGACGAAAGGCCCATCACGCCGCACGCTGTTTTGATGAATCGCTTTGGCAATCAGTTCTTTTCCGGTGCCGCTCTCGCCCGTGATCAGGACAGCCAGGTCGGTGCGCGCAACCTTTTCGACGAGTGCGTAAACGCGCCTCATCGCGGACGAAGAGCCAATCATGTTGTCGAGCGAAAAGCGGCTCTCAATAAACTGCTTGAGCGAGCGGTTCTCGCGCACGAGCGCCGTATATTGAAGCCCTTTCGAGACAGTGAGCAGCAGGTCTTCGCGGTTGAAGGGCTTCGTGATGTAATCGTAAGCGCCAAGCTTCATCGCCTCGACTGCCGTTTCAATTGAGCCGTAGGCTGTAATCACCAGCACTACCACGTCAGGACTCATCACGCTGATGCGGCGCATCAACTCCAGGCCGCTCAACTCCGGCATCTGAATGTCAGTGATCACCATCTCCACCTGCTGGCCAGTGAACACGTCCAAACCTTCCTTGCCGTTAGCTGCAGTGAGTACCTGATAGCCAGCTTCCGACAGATGGTGCGCGAGTACGCGCCGCAAACTGGCGTCGTCATCCACAAGCAGGATTGTTTTGTTGGTCATTGGCATAAAAATCGGGAGTGCTAATGTATAAGCTTAACGTTTGACCGGCAGCCGGATTTCAACCAGAGCGCCACCGTTCTCCCCATCCGCAGCCTCGATGCGGCCACCGTGTTGCGTCACCAGGCGATGCGCAATCGCCAGGCCAAGCCCCGTGCCGCGCGTTTTGGTGGTCACGAACGGGCTGAACAGCTTCTCGCGCACTGCCAGGTCAATTCCTTTGCCTGTATCGCGCACAGCGAGCGACAACTCTTCATTACGCTGCCTGGCGCTGATCGTCAATTGCCCCCCATCAGGCATCGCCTCAATGGCATTGAGGATGAGATTGAGCAACACCTGCTTCATCTGCTCGGCATCCAGCAGCACCAGCGGCAGCGGATCGGCAACATCCACGATGATCTGCACACGCGCTTGCTCCGCCTGCTTGCTGGTCAGCTTGACCACTGCCTCGACGATCTCGCGCGGCGGCGTCGGCAGCAACTCCGGCGAACGTGGGCGCGCGTACTGCAAGAAATCGGAAATCAGCCCGTTGAGACGTTCGACCTCGCGCTTGATGATGGTCAGAAATTCCGCCTTCTCGTGTTCAGGCGGCACTATTGCTTCGAGCGCTTCAGCCGCGCCGCGAATGGCGCCGAGCGGGTTGCGAATCTCATGGACAATCGCCGCCGACATCTGACCGAGCGAGGCGTGACGATCCGCGAGCAGCAATTGATCCACCGTACTGCGTAATTCGTCATAAGCGCGCTGTAACTCGACGGCGGTCTGCTCGTATCTTTGGCGCTCTCGCCGCTCCGCGCCAGCAAGCAGACCCGTGACGACCCCGATAACCAAAAAGAGGATGGTTTCAGCGTATTGGTTGATCGCATAGACGCGATTGTCAGCATGCTGGGCGAGATGCGGCAGATAGATCAGTGTGCTCAACACCGCTGCTGCCAGACCACCGCGCAAACCATAGCTGTAAGCGGCGAAGATGATCGGGATGTAATAAAGCCGCTGATAAATTTCATGCAGCAACAAATAATGAGTGCTGGTGTTGTAGTGCAAAAACGTAATCACAATTATGCCGGCGATCAGCCACCAGGGTTTGAGATCACGTGTGCGATCAGCCTGCAAAGGGACATGATGTGTCATAAATTTATGGGAGCAGCGGCGTGATGACCGCTTCAAACTCTTCGTAACTCTTGCCGCCCGTCAGCGTCGCGCGCAGTTTTCCGTTGCGGTCAATCAGGAAGTTCGTCGGCATGATCTCGTTCCAGGCCGTGTCAATTACACTGGCGAATTTATCGTGATCGGATTCCTTGCAGAGGTAAGAAACGAAGTTTGGGAAGCGTTTCCGCACGAACGGTCTGACGCCGGTTTCAAGCTCTTCCGGTTCGTCCATCGAAACGGCGATTACGCGCAGGCCGCGCTCTTTATACTTTTCCTGCAACTTCACGATTTCAGGAATCTCTTTGACGCACGGCGCACACCAAGTCGCCCAGAAGTTGACGAGGATCAGGTTACCGCTCTTGTCACCATTGTTGAGATGATGCGTTAGTAGTTGCCGCAAGTCGTCTGTGCTAATCGCTTCGACCGTTTTCGGATTAAGTAGTTCCGGGCGAGGTGAGGAGGATTGCCCGAATGAAGCAATCGCCAGCAACGAGCCGAGCAAACATATGATAACAATTCGATACATCTTGCCTGACTTTCTCTTGGTGACACAGGTCGAAACATTGCGAGGCTCAAGTCGTCAAGCCTCGTGCGATCTTCTGTAGTACGGTGTGGTCTTCACCGAACCTGCCCAGCGCCTCGCAATGTGTTTCGAGTTCACTGAATGGAATCCACGCGAGCGACACGTCACGCAGATTGTTTCTGAACGCCGGGCGCGCCAGTTGCGCCAACACTTCCTTTTCCCGTTTGTTCGGGGCGACCAGATAAAGATGGCAATTACGACCCGGCAGTGAACGTGCCAAGTCTTCCAGCCGCAGGATGCCGGAATAGATCGAGGTGCTTTTCTCGACTTCAAAGGCGCAGATAATTTCGCCCGACCCTGCCCTGAGCCAGATGACGTCAATCAGACTCACCGTGTCTTTGACCTCTGGCGAGATATCATCCGACCAGTTCTGTTCGGGCAGCCCTGGCACCGTCAGCAGCGCGAAGGTTTCGCCTCCGCAGCAGCGATGCCGGTCGTTGCGCGCCACGTACACATCATAACCGAGCGAGCGCCCAACGCGGATGAGCAGGTACTGCATCTGCGTGTGTTCAGATTCCTCGCGCTGTTCGGTCAGCACGTCCGCGTGACGTGTTTTCGCGGCCTTCTCAGCTTTGGCGCGCTCCGTTTGCAGCACGGCTTCGGCGTTGCCGAGAATCACCAGGCGTCCAACGCCGATTTCAAACAACAGCCCGGCGAATGCGCCGAGGTCTTTGGAAAGATGGTTGCGCACTCCCTCGTTCGCGCTGACGATGACTTCGCGCATCGCCAGATAGCTCTCCCAAGAACCGAGTTTCTTTTTGTCGCTGAATAGCGCATTGAAACCGTTGACGATGGCGGTATTGAACGGCGGCACAATGGTTGGGTGCAGAAAGTAAACGATGCTCGCCACCGCCGGACCGAGTCCCTTGATCTTTGCGGCGGCGAGGCGGCTCATCTCGGCCAGAATCTGCTCCTCCCGCGTTGCGTTGTAACAGGCTTCGAGAAACGCGCCGAATTTTCGCTTGTTCTCCTCGTTCTCGTAGATGTCCGGGATGCGCAGCTTCGGTTTCCAATAGAACGGATGCGCCGCGCCTTCAAAGACCTGCTTCTGTTCGGTGATCGCAGTCAGCACGACTTCGAGCGGCGAGCCTTTGAAGTCATTGCCAAATGTGCCGGTGGCAATCGCGTCAATCGTGTCGCGCACGCCGCGCCTGATGGCGCGAAACGCTTTCAAGCGCGCCTCACCTCCGACAAACCAGGTGTTGTAGACCGATTCAGGATCGGCTTTGTACCAGGCAATCAGTTCCGTCAAGGAATGATTCTCCATTCAGACAAACCTTTCAGAAGGGCTTATGTGCTTTGTGCAGCCGGATCGTCCCGAACAGGCTGTTGAAGTGCTGCGTCTCTTCGACGCCCTCAAAACCAGACCGCCCGATGAACTCCGGCAATTGACCCGCGAAGTTGTCCTTCGTCGTCGCTCCGTCCAGCATCACGATGCCTTGTGACGCCAGCTTCATCAACACATTCTGCGGCGCGCCCCAGTCGGCAACATGAAATTCTCCGCCGGGTTTGAGGACGCGCTTTATTTCCGTGAGCGTCCGCAACTTGTTTTCGCGCGTCAGGTGATGAAAGAAGAGGCTCGACAGCACATGGTCGAATGACTCATCCGTGTACGGCAGCTCATACGACATTCCCTGGTCAAGCTGAATCTCCACACCGTTACGCTCCGCCTTTGCCCGCGCCTGCCGGAGAATCGCCGGATCGCCGTCAATGCCGATGATTGTGGCCTGCGGATGCGCCTGTTGGATGGCGATGGTCAGCGTCGCCGTGCCGCAAGCGAGATCAAGCACGCGCTGTCCGGGCTGAACCTGCGCTTGCGAGAGCAGCGCCGCTTTGAACGCAGCTTCGCGCGTTGTCAGCCGCACGACCGGATCGTAGAGAAACGTCAGCCAGTCAAACCGGAGCGCAGGTATGTAGTGTTCATGTCTTAGCGGCATATTCACACAATAAAAATCGGGTGCGCTCTTACTGTTTGGGCGCTACTTTCTGTAGTAGTTGCTCTAGCGCGACCGCAAATGATTCTGCGTCCTGGAAGCTCCGCAATTGGCGAATGATCGTTCCATCAGGCAAGACGAACCGGATGTCTGGTAATCCCTCAACACCTAGCCGTTGAGCAATGTCGGTATATTTGTCAGTGTCAATTCTGAGAAAAACAACCTGTTCCAGTAGAGCTTTCACCTTCGGGTCGGAAAAAGTAAGTCGTTCCAGTTTGCGACACGGAGCACACCATTCAGCATTTAAGTCGAGAACGATTGGTTTGTTTTCGGCTTTTGCTTTTGCCAGTGCTTCGTCCAGTAAAGGGAAGCCTTGTGGCAAAGCCATCACCATTGCAGACGATTTCTTTTTACCGGAAACGACCCGTGCCGTATAACCAGATTTATTTATAGTCGTCACCAACAGCTTCGTATCGGTTTTAGCTGGATCATATGTCACGAGAAACTCATCTCGGTCCAGCAGCATTTCAATCTTTTTGACAGCGTCAAGCCCTTCCAGGGCTTGTTTGACCGTTTCCGGTCAAGCCATTCAGACCGCCCCGCTTTTACTTTTCATAAAGCCATCAATGTGGAGCCGTGCCGTTTTCATGGTTAGTTTCTCGTTTGTCGGTCGGTTATTTTTTTGCGCATGGGCGATGCCGCCAATCACCAGAAGGAACAGGAAGAGTGATATTGTTTTTGTCCTCATCGTAACCTCAATGCGTTTGTTATTTGCTAGCGTCCAACATCGAATCAGGCGACAGTCCGGCGGGGTGTCAAGAACGCGGCATGAGCCTGAGTAAGCGCCAAGCCCGAAAACAGAGACCCGATGCGGCGATGGTGAGGATGATGTACAAAGGGTCTTTCGCCAAGGCCAGACCTTCCTCGACTACCCGCCAGATGTGCGCCACCACAATTAGGCCAAACACCGCACCAGTAGTCATGACATAAGCCTTCATGGAATCTCCTCTTGATTTGAAGCCATTGCCTGATCGCTCTCAGTAGATAATGGTAAAGCTACCGTCCTTTTCCGCGACAACGGCGGCCATGCTCCAAACCGGAATGCCTGGCGCTTCACCTTTCTCGCCGATTGGCTTGCCCTGCGAATCGTAAAACTGCCACGCGAGCGAGCCACCTTTTTTCCAGCCCGTGCCTTCCGTCCAGACGAGCATCGTCTCGCCGCGCGAGTTCGCGGCAATCACCGGATGTTTGCGTTTGCCCGCACCGCCTGTCGCCGGAATTGGAGAAAGGGACTGCGACTTTTTCGAGGCGAGCGAAGCGAAGTAAACCTGCCCCTGCGTTTCCCACGCCGCCAGCAGCCCGTTCGCGCCATCGGCCCCATTGGATAACGCTGCCGAACTCATTGGGCAGGCGTTCAGTTTCCACTTGTCGAGCAGCATCCCGGAAAAGACCTGCCCGCGATTGTCGGACGTCAGCAGGTACATATCGCGGTTCACGCTCTCAGTAGCGGCGCGATAGAGCAGATGAACGCGCCCCTGCTTGTCAGCGAATGCCCGCATCCCGCAACAGCCGCAAGCGCCAGTCGGTTCGTTCCAGGCGGCCACTTCGCGTGCAAAGGTTTTTCCTTCGTTCGTTGATCGCGCGACCCAGACACGACGATGCTCTTCGCCTTTCTGGTCTCCCTTGCCGTGCCACACTACATACACGTTGCCCGACTTGTCCGCCGCAACCGAGCCACCGCCATCCAGCCCGCCTGAGAACTGCATCACGTTGCGCTGTGGTTCAAAGGATGTGCGCGCATCATTCAGACGCGAATAAAACATCGGCGCTTCGTGGCCACCGGGCTTGTGTGGGCCGTTCCACGCGACGTGAACGCGCCCGTTCTTTCCGACAGCGAGGTGTGCGCCGCGAATCGTGCCTGTGGCGACAGCAGTATTCGGCTCGCTGTTGATCCGAATCGGCGCGATGAACTCTGTCCTGCCCGCGTCGCGCCGCACGTAGTAAACGTCACCGCCGCCTGGCTCACCCGTGAAGTAAATCAGATGCAGCACGCCGCGCTCGTCCATCATGGCCTGCGGTTGCAGGCCGTTGTTGGGGACGCGGAGCAGTTTTACGTTGCCGTTCGTATTTTGCGCTGACTGCGCGCCGATGCGTGCCGCCAGTGCGGGAAGTAACGAGGCAAGAACGAATAGCGTCAAGCATCCTTTAAGTTTCATCTGAATCCTCCAGCTTCGATTGATTCGTGATTGTTTCACTTACGATTTCGCTTCAAAGAGACCGTCTGCGCAGCCTGAGTGCGTTGGCGATGACTGATACTGAACTGAAAGTCATCGCCGCGCTGGCAATCATCGGGCTGAGCAGCAAGCCAAAGATCGGGTACAACACACCCGCCGCAACCGGCACGCCCAGCACGTTGTAGATGAACGCGAAGAAAAGGTTCTGCCGGATGTTGCTCATCACAGCTCGGCTCAAGCGGCGCGCGCGCACGATGCCGCGCAGGTCGCCTTTGACGAGCGTCATCCCGGCACTTTCCATCGCCACATCCGTTCCCGTTCCCATCGCAATGCCGACCTGCGCCTGCGCGAGCGCCGGAGCGTCGTTGATTCCATCACCCGCCATCGCCACGACCTTGCCTTCACCTTGCAGTCGCTTAATGACCTCGCTCTTCTGTTCGGGCAGCACTTCGGCGATGACTTCATCAATGCCCAGTTGGCGCGCCACGGCTTCAGCGGTCGTTCGGTTATCGCCAGTCAGCATGACGATGTGCAGACCTTCTTCGTGCAACATGCGAATTGCCTCCCGCGTCGTTTCTTTGATCGGGTCGGCCACGCCAAGCAGACCAACAAGGCGACCGTCAACCGCCATCATCATGACTGTCTGGCCTTCGCCTCGCAGTCCATCCGCCTGTTCGTTCAGCTTTTCTTCAACGGCAACGCCGATTTGCTCCATCAGCTTCTGATTGCCAAGCGCGACGGATTGTTTGTTCACAGCGCCAGTGACGCCTTTGCCTGTGATGGATTGAAAGCCATCCATGGCAAGCAGTTCGATGGTGCGCTCCTGCGCCGCCGCGACAATCGCCGCCGCCAGTGGATGCTCGCTCGCCCTTTCGAGGCTGGCGGCCAGTTTCAGCAGTTGTGATTCGTCAAAGCCTGCCGCCGCAATCATCGTCACCAGCTTCGGTTTTCCTTCGGTCAACGTGCCCGTCTTATCCACTACGAGCGTATCCACCTTCTCCATCACTTCGAGGGCTTCGGCGTTCTTCACCAGCACACCGGCAGTCGCGCCGCGCCCTGTGCCAACCATAATACTCATCGGCGTAGCCAGACCGAGCGCGCACGGACACGCGATGATCAGTACTGCAACGGCATTCACGATTGCATAAACAAAGCGTGGCTCCGGCCCAAAGATCGCCCAGACAATGAACGTGATGATCGCCACTAGAACGACCAGCGGTACGAACCACGCCGAGACCAGATCAGCAAGCCGTTGAATTGGCGCGCGGCTGCGTTGCGCTTCACCGACCATTCGTACAATTTGCGCAAGCAGCGTGTTGCTGCCGACGCGCTCCGCCTTCATAACGAAGCCGCCAGTGCCGTTCACAGTGCCGCCAGTGACTTTGCTGCCTGCACTTTTCTCAACTGGAATCGGTTCACCCGTAACCATAGATTCGTCAACGTTGCTCATGCCATCGGTGACGACGCCATCAACCGGAACTTTCTCGCCTGGACGTACGCGCAGCAAATCGCCTGGCTGCACATTTTCGAGTGGGAGGTCTTCCTCGCTGCCGCCTTGCCGGATGACGCGCGCAGTCTTCGGCGCAAGACCGAGCAGCATTTTGATCGCGCTACTTGTTTGGCTCCGCGCCCTGAGCTCCAACACCTGACCGAGCAGCACGAGCATCGTGATGACTGCCGCCGCTTCAAAGTAGACCGCGACTTCGCCGCCGTGCCCGCGAAATGAAGCCGGAAAAACGCCGGGGAAAAACAGCGCGAAGACGCTGAAGAAATAGGCCGCGCCCGTGCCGATGGCAATGAGCGTGAACATGTTTGGGCTACGGTTGACGACGGATGCCCAGCCGCGATGGAAGAATGGCCAGCCGCCCCATAGCACGACAGGAGTCGCCAGCAGGAACTGAATCCAGTTGATGAGGCGCGGCGAGAGCGCTTGCTGCACAGGTTGCCCCGGAATCATCTCCGACATTACCAGCAGAAAAACTGGCAGCGTCAACGCCACGCTCCACCAGAACCGCCGCGTCATATCGGTCAATTCGGGATTGGGCGCTTCCTCAAGCGTGACCGTGCGGGGTTCGATCGCCATGCCGCAGATCGGACAGTTGCCCGGCTCGTCGCGGATGATCTCCGGGTGCATCGGGCAGGTGTATTCAACCTTTGTCAGCGGCGCGGCAGGCAGTTCCGGTTCAAGCACCATCCCGCACTTCGGGCACGCCCCCGGCTTGTCCGAGATCACTTCCGGGTCCATCGGGCAAACGTACTTCGCACCTGCCGGAGCCGAAGTCTGCGGCTTTGGTGAAGGGCGCAGGAACGATTCGGGATCGGCCTTAAACTTGTGCAGGCAATTCGTGCTGCAAAAGTAATACGTCACACCATCGTGTTCGTGGCTGACCGTAGTCCGCTCCGGCGTAACCGTCATTCCGCAAACAGGATCAATTGAACTCGGCTCAACACCAATCGAGCGAGCGTGGTCAGTATGCGGATAATTGCTCATAAAATTTGCCTCGCATCATTTAGGAGCCGCTGAACATCAAGAATCGCAGGCTGACTTGCCGGGGCGGTGATGCGCCGACCACTGGTGCCAGGACAGGTAAGTCAGCACTACACCAGCCGACTGTGTCATCACCGCCCCGGCAAGTCAGCCTACAACAGTATCTTATTGCTCATTGGAAAGCGTCAGGACCGCCGTCAACACACGCGCGCCAGTCCATGCGAAGACCAGCGAGTTGCCGACGCGAGCCATTTGCGGGAAACCGTTTGAACGTGCTGTGCCAGTGGCAGAGACGGTCATCACCGGATCGAACTTGCCGTCAGGCTTGACGCGCAGGATGCGAACTTCGCCGCCGCCAGTCAATTTCTCCAGCCAGCAGACCAGCGCGCTGCCATCGTCGAGCATCATCGTCTCCACGCGCCCCGCCGGATTGCCATCGTCGACCACGATCGGTTCGCCGAAGCTCACGCCGGCGTCACTGGAAAAAGCCAGCTTCACGCGCGGCTTGTTGTTGACGCCCGTGTACCAGGCAACGGCGACGTGACGACCGGCAGCCGCAACCGAGGGGCCATTGACAGGGCATCCATTGATCTGCCAGCCATCTTTGAAAACGGATTCTGGCTGGCTCCATTTGCCGTCACGCAAACGCACGATGGAGATGTCACGAATTTCCTGATCCGAGCGGTCGCGGTACACGACGACCGGGCCATCAGCCGTCATCGCCGCCGAAGTTTGGCAGCATTCGCACACACGCTCATCCAACACCGCTTCATCGGTCAGGGTACCGTCGCGTTTGATCTTCACGTAGCGCAAGGTCATCTCGCCGTGTCCATGGTCGTGATCTCCCGCGCCCGGTTTCATCTCGCGCCCGTCGAGCCACACCGCAGTCAGATTGCCATCCTTCGCCGCAAACAGCGAAACGAAGCCGTGTTCCGCCTTTACACCGTCACGATGCGGGACGAACGGCTTACCCCATGTTTTGCCGCCATCGAATGACCGTGAGATCGTCACATCGTAATCAAACGTCCCCGGTCCGTTCTTCGTTAGCCAGTGAGCCGCCAGTGAGCCGTCCGGCAACACGACCATCGAAGGAAAGTCCGCCCAGTTGAGGAACCAGTTGGAGCCTTCAGCGATGACACGCGGGGCTGACCATTGATCCTTTTCTTTAACGGCAAAGCGAAGCGAGAAACGTCCTTCGCCCAGCCGCTCGATCCAACTCAGGTAGACACGGCCATCTGGCGAGACGGCCAGGTTGGGCTGGCCGCTGCCTTGCCCGGCAGGTGAAGGCAGTTCGCGCACTTGCGCAAAGCCGATAGTGGAGAACAGCCACAAGACGGCAACGACGCTCATCAGTAATCTTTTCATTCCAGGTTTTCCTTTCAGCGTTTTTTTTTCGCAAGACTTACTTCCAATAAGTTGTCGCACAATCAGGTTCACCTCACCTCGAAGGTCAGCGTCGCCCACTTCGATTCGTAGTTGATTTGCGGATCGTTGAGCGGGGTCATGTGAATAAATTTGATGTACCATTTGCCAATGCCGTTTAGCTTGATGCGCGCAATGCCCTTGTCATCTGTGCGAGCATTTTTTAGTGGCGGCAACTCGCGCCCTATTACTTCACGCCCTGCCATCACGTACTGATTCACGACTGGCTGCCCGTCCTTCAAACACAGCACTTCAAACATCTCGCCGACCTTCAGCGTGTATGGATTCTGCTGCGGGATGATTTCGACCGGGTAGCCGAGCGCGGTTTTGAAATTATCGGTGCGTGCGTCGCCGACTTGAAAGATGGCTTTGACGTGTTTCGAGTAACGCTCGTGGACATCCTTCGTCAGTTCGTTATTTTTCTTCCGTTCCGCCAAGATGTCTGGCACACCGTCGTGTAAAAGGTAGTTGTTGAATTGTGCGGCCTTGAGCGCAAACTCACGCGGTTTGGTGGAAACGCCGGCGACGTATGTTCCCGCCTCGCCGGTTTGCAGGCTGAGCAATGCCAACTTGCCATCGTCCCGCCTGTTCGCAGCTGATGGATTCGCTCGACCGCCAGCCCCGTTGACGATGCTCACGTCAACCATCCGGTCGCGCGCGATGGGGTTTTCACTGGCGCGGAATGAACCGTTGAGTAAGCGCACTGACGCTTTGCTGTTGGGTTGCAGAAAGTAGCCGTCGAATTTAAGAAACAGATCGTGCGCGTGGGCGGTCAGCGCCAGCCCGAGACCAAGCAGGCAAATCACAAGAAGCTTTTGTTTCATCGTCCCGATCCTCTCTTTGGAAATTCAAGCGGAGATCTATGACTTATGACTCATAGACGAAGTCCGGCCCCCACTATCAAGTCGCCGAGGAACCATTTAATCGTGTTGCGTCCGACAATGATTCCATGGCTTTCGACTTCGGCGGCGAACTGTGACGCGGTGAAGCGGTTTTCGGTCGGGTGATCGAGGAAGGTGCGGTAGAACCAGCGATCCAGCGCCTGTTTCGTCACTTCCTCGAAGAAAAACTTCCCGCCCGGTTTGAGGACGCGGCGCACTTCGGCGACGGTGCGCTGCCAGTTCGGGCAATGGTGGATGATGCCGAAATCCACGACGGCGTCGAACGACTCATCCGTTGCTTCGATGTTTTCGGCGTCGCCGACGAACAACCGCACACGATCCGCCGGATAACGCGCCAGCCGCTCGCGCGCCAGCCTGACCATATCGGGGTCGAGATCGAAGGCATGCACTTCGCCCGCCTCAAAGCGTTCGAGAATGATTTTAGTGCCGACGCCGCGCCCACAGCCGATCTCCAATACGCGCAGACCGGTGAGCTTCCCGCCCAGCCGCTCCATCATCGCAGCCTCGTGCCGCCACTGCACCAGGCTGCGGATGGGATTGTTCATCAGGAACTTCTCAACGCTGTTGAGCAGCATCGTTTCCCCTCATTGCGGATTGGCCGGATTGGCCGCCGGCGGACGGCGCGGACTGCTCGAATGCCAGTGGACGATCAGCCAGCGTCCGTCGCGCTTTTCCAGCACGGCTGTCGCCAGAGAATTGCCCTCGACGTGACGCTCTTTCAGGTCGGCGGAGATCGTGTATTTGAATGTCGCCCACGCCGTGTTGCCCGCCAGTCGCACCTTGATGTCGCTGAAGCTGAACTTGACGTTTTTCATCGCCTTGATCTCTGGCGCGAGGTGGTTGTTGCGGTAATCCGCCCAGCCGTGATTCGCGTGACCGTTTTCGATGACGAGCACCGAATCATCATTGGCCCAGAGCTTGTCGAGCGCCGCGAGATCGCCTTTCTCAACGGCCGCTGCGTCCTGCATCAGCACATCGCGCACCGCCGCTTCGTCTTTGCTCTGCGCCGCAACCGGAGTGTGGAACGCGCCGGCGAGAATTATCAGCAGCGCCATCGCCGGTCCGGCGGCGATGATCAACGGGTTAGCTCGCTTGATTGAACTTCGCATTTTTCGTCTCCTTGTTTGTTGTAATGGTCAATCGTGATTCCGGATTCAGCTTACGCAAGCGCCAGGCGCGGACCGGTTGGGTTCGTCTCGATCAGTCTGATGACCTTGAGCGGCCAGCTGCATCTTCACGTGCATCTGCGCGTCCGCCGCCCACATCGCCAGACCGAGCAGGAGACCGAAGAAGATTTCCTTGTAGCGTTTGATCATCCGAATTGCCATCCGAGCATAGACGGGTGCTTCAAGCGGCCAATCCGCCGAAGTTTTGTCTCCCGTCGCCGACCGCGTGTCAGCGAATATAATTTCCCCAGGTCCCGTAACGTCCGCGAATCTTGCCGCGCGGCAAACTCAAAACGACGAGCGCGACACCAACGGCAATTCCGTTTATCATCGCCGTCGTCGTAAAGCCTGACAGCAAAAATGGCGTAACGACGAGCCACGCGCCGAATAAAACGTTGATAAAACGCGTGGCGCGTCCGACCTCGGCAATCGCAATCGCCGCGAAAGTAACGATCAGCGCGCCCACCAAATGATCGCTGTCCGCCGCTCTGACGCTCGTGCCAAAAATCGAGGGCGCGAACATCAGCCACACGCCGAATGCAATACTCAAAAGCAAAGTCCAATTGCTGACGAGCCAGTCCGTGAACATCGCCCACGGGCGCGGCCAATCGAACGGCGTTAAGCGGTCGTCCTTCTCGCCTTCGATTGTGCCGCCGAGCCAGAACGTGCGCCACAAGGGTTTCCCTTCGCGCCGCGCCTGCACCATGAATTGCAGCATCGCCACGACTTCATCGAGCGTCGCCGGAATCATCGCCAGCATGGCGATTCCTGCGAGCAGACACAGACTGCACCACGCGCCGACGGCGAGCGGCTGCAAGATAATCAGCACGACGCTCACCGTGCCGAGCGGGACGACGAGAATCCCGAAAAACGTCACCATCCACGGCATCGTTCGCCAACGCGCTTTATCGCCCATAAAGCCCATCAGTATTTCCAGCATATAAGACAATGCGCCGAGTCCCGCATCGGAAATCGGAAACATCTTCGAGACATCCGATTCCAACACGCGCCGTGTCCCGTCACCAAAAAACGGGTCCCAAATTGAATTGATGTGTCCAAGTTGATACGCCGCCATATAGCGCGAGGCGAGAAAGCCGGCCAGCGCGAGCAGGATAATCGGAGCGCGTTGCAGCCACGTCGAAGGATTGTAAGACCAGCCCGGCGGAACGTCCGCGCCCTCCATCACCGACATATCCATGCCGGGCATCATCGTCACCAGCACGGCGAAGGCGATGACGAGCGCGCCCACCAGCGTGTCGTTCAAATATCCGGCGGCATCGGGAGTCCAAAAAACGAGCGGCGCGAACAGCAGCCAGATGCCGACAAAACAAACTGCCCAACGCGCGTAAGCGTTGAATTTGCGCGAAGCAGACGCGACGGAAAGCAAAACGATGAGCGAGCCGCTGATGACATCGCTCCAAGTCATCGCCGCGCTGCGGTAACCGAGCGTGAAAGGGCTGGTGATAAGCCACGCGCCGAGTGTCAGATTGACGAAACTCGCCCAGAGCGATTCGCGCCACATCATTCGCTCGTGGTCGGCTCCGCTCATTCCGCTCATCGAGCCGTGCGACATCGTTTGCGATTGTTCGCCGCCCGGTTTGTCCTGCATCATCCTGGCGTGTTCTTCCGCCGACATCCCCTGCATTTCGTTTTTACCGCCGTCCTTCGCCGCCGCGCCCTGATTTTCCTGATTCAGCGGCGCGGCTTCGGCGTTCGCCGGTTGCGGCGTTTCACCAGGATGTCCGTGTTCGGCTGGCGCTTGTTTTTCCGCGCTTTCCTCCGTTTCGGCGAGTTCCGACGGCAATTCGAGATCGTTTTCCCGATACCAGCCGGGCGGGTCGGCTTTGAGCGCGGCAATCATTTTCGGGGTCGTGCCGCGCAAACTTCGCTTAGGCTCCCAGCCGAGCAGCGTGCGAGCGCGCGTGATGTCGAGCGCGTAGTGGTCGTTCGCGCGGTCAATCATCCACGGCTTGATGAATGGGTCGGCGCCGGGCAGTTTCTCCATCACCCACGCGCCTGCCTTCGCCAGCGGCGCGAGCGGGCCGGGCACTTCGAGCGTCTCCCAGTCCTCGCCATGAATCAGGCGCGCGAACGTGTGCTGAAGTTCGTCGTAGCTGAGCGTATCCGGCTCGCCCAGCACCAACGGCAACTCCGGCGGCAAGGCGGCGCGGCGCTTGACCACCCGCTCGATGGCGTCCACCAGGTCGTCCAGATGCATGAAGGACTGTCCGTGCGAGGTGCTGCCGGAGTAGATTCGGCTCGTGAACTGCCGCTCGTAGATGCGCTTGATCTGGTTCGCCAAAGGGATCGAGTGGCAGAGATCGTCATAAACCCCCGCAATGCGCAACAGCGCCGCCGGGATGTCGCCGCGCTGCTCCCGGATGAGTTGCTCGGTGCGAACCTTCGACTCCGGGTACGCCCACGTCGGCTCAACCGGCCAGTCTTCATTGATGAACTGTCCCGGTTCAGCCGGGCGATGCACTAGCATCGTGCTGGAGAACACAAACTGCTCGACGCGTATGTCGAGGCCGCGCAGTTCGCGCAGCAAGCGTCCGGTGCCGCGCACGGTGATCTCGTCGTACTTCGTACTCGGCTCGCCGAAGAAATCGTAGTAGGCGGCGAGATGAATCACCGAGGCGACGCGCGCGCCGTGGTGTTCGCGGATAATGCGGAGTCCTTCCCGCACGCTCTCGTCCGACGTGATTTCGACGGGCACGTAGGTGCAGCCGGGCGGCGGCGGACTGGGGGCCTTGCGGTCGAAGCCGACGACGCTCTCGAAGCGCCCGGCGAAGCGCCGCATGATGGCGTCGCCAATCCTTCCGCTGGATCCTGTCACAATGACAGTGCCACTTTCTGTTTCCATAGCTGTTCCTCCCGTCCGGGCTTTCGACTCGGATCATGTTTATAATTTTGGGCGAGTTCACCTGCCGGCTCAGTAACGCTTCACATCTCCCCCTTCAGCGCACTACATCGTGCCCATCTTCTCTTACCTTTCTTGACCACCCAGTAGTTGAATGGCAGCACCAGGAGAAAACCCACGACCACAGACATCAATAGCGTCACCCACATCGTGATGCCGTCGCCAGTGGGCATCTGCATCGCGGGCAAGAGTAAAGCACCGTGCTTTCAGGCTGTCCGGCATTTTGCCTGGAAGTTTGTTGTTGTCCGATGTCTCCCGCTCAATGCTTATGTGGCTTAGCTCCTGGGCCGTGATCTTGCGGCTTGGACTTCACTTTCTTGCCGGAGTTCTCTTTCTTCGGTTGAGCAGCATTATCTTTATCCGCTGTCGCCGGTGAAGCCGCCTCAGCTTCAGTTTGCTCTTGATGATCTCCCATGCCGGACATCTTCTGCATCTGTTTCAACTCTTCAGGCGTAAGCTGAGGCAAGCGCCTGATGAAGGAGACCAACCCCCAGATTGACTCAGGGCTGTCCTCATCGCCCCAGGCCGGCATGCCAGTGAAGCGCACGCCATTGGTGATGATGTAGTAAAGCTCGCCATCGGACAGTTGCTGTGTGTCCGCGTCGGTCATGGGGGGGACTTTCGGGTATAGGTTGCGACCAATCGTAGTCTGGCCGCGTCCGTCAATGCCGTGACACATGGAGCAATGCTCTACGAAATGCTCGCGCGCTTCGGCCAAACTTGCCTCCGTTTGTGGATGGGGATTCTTCAGCGATTTGGCATTGGCGGGCGTGGCGATGCGTCGCGCGTGGCGGGCGAAATAAGCTTCCAGTCGAGTGGGCTGTTCACGCGCGCTGAAACCGTGATTGCGAACAAAAACGACTCCGTAGGCGAGACCAGCCAGGATGAACAACAGAACGATGAGCAAGGCGATTCTTTTGCGACTCATAACTGCTCCTGTGAAATAAGATCAGAAGATCTTTTTTTTTTGGCAAGTTTCATCTTCCGGATAACAGTTCGTGATCGAGCTCTTTTATCGCAAATGGTCAAAGGGTCGAAGGGTCAAAGCAGACAAACCAAGTCAAGACTTGTTCCCCCTTTGTCCCCCTTTGCTCCAGGGAGCGCAGTCCACGCCACCGTTTCGTCACAAGTTCTTCGAGTGCAGCAGGCCGTCGAGAAGCCCCGCAATGCATAAGAGCGAGAGCACGATGGCATCGTTGAAGAGGTGCTGCTGGCTCATCCCGAAGATCGGCCCGCCGGTTAGTTGCGTGATCCACGCGCCGACAAGCGCGAGAACCGCGAGCAAGCCACTAAACCGCCCGAAGTTAATTGCTATCTTTGTCATGTCCACGTCCTCCATTAAGGCCGCCGAAGACGGGGTCAACGGCATTAGTTCCGGTATTCATTGCTCCGTCATTCCCGAACTCTTTCGAAGGGGCGAGTGTATTAAGCTGGCCCCTTCGAAATCACCAGGGCAGGCGGCTGTGTCATTCTTCAGTCATCTTCTGCACGAGAATCTTACCGCTGTGCTTCATGCCTTCGACCGTGATCTTGATATGATCCTTCTTCTGGGTCTTGTCGAAGATCGCTTTAGCCAGTTGGTTCCCCTTGTCATCGAAGGGATACCACTTCCCGTCGCTGAAGACGCCGTAGCCGCCCTTAACGCATTCCTCCATCAGCCCGCAGGCCTGGGTATGCTCGGCGGCGAATTTAGTCGCGGCTTCCGCGCTGTCTTTGACGTGATCCGCCGCGCATACCGTGTCCACCAGGTAGCCGGAAAGTTTCACCGGGTCATGCGCCCAGACCACCAAAGTCATCATCAAGAGCGCTGCGATCAGGCTCGGAAATACGATTTTGTTCTTCATCTTTTATCTCCTTAAAGTTAGTAGATAGTTGGTTGCCCAACTGCGTGTTTGTGGTTCGCCGAAAGTCTCGTCGGGTGTTGCATAAGTTGTCCGCTTCGGGAAGAGTCCACAAAGGACACGCGGAAACACGAAAGCTGATGAAAACTCTCCGCGATTCCTGGCGCCCTTTAGGGAAGGCTATCCGCAAAGTCATTGCACGACCATCACGCCTTTGAACATGTTCATTCCGCAAGCGAAGACGAGTTCGCCTTTCTCCTGCGGAGTGATTTCGACCAGCGTAGTCTGGCCGACCGGCAGCTTCGCTTCGACTTTCAGTTTTGGAAAGACGACGTTGCTGGCGCAGTTCTCCGCATCGGCTCGATAGAAGGCCAGCTTCAGTGGCTGCCCGGCTTTGACTTCGAGGCGGGCCGGTGAGAAACCGTCCTTGCTGACCGTGATCTTGATCGCGTCGGCGGGGATTTCGGCCTGATGCTGGCCGTGACCGGCAGGGGCAGCGGGCACCTTGCCTGTTTTGACCATCGCCATAATCTGGTTGTACTTCTCCTCCGGCAGCACGCGGACTAGGTTCATCATCCCTTGCAGTGACGCCGTCCAGCCCGGCGCGAGTCCCCAAGTCTCGGGTTTCACAACGTCATCATCCACGATCATCATCATCAGATCGTCTTGCGGGTAACCGGGGACTTTCTTCTTGTCCTCTTCCGTTAAGACGACGGCGGTCCGCTGTTTCTTGACCAGCGTCATCTTGCACTTTGGACACGAGCCGGCTTTATTCGAGACGACTTCCGGATGCATCGGGCAGGCGAAAATTTCCTGCGCCTGTTGTTTCACCAACGTCATCTGGCACTTCGGACATTTGCCTTCCTTATCTGACTTTACTTCCGGGTGCATGGGGCACGAATACAAACCGCCTTGCGTGGCGAGCGGAACTGGCAGCGCCGCCTTTTGCCCAACGGAGTGCGACGCGCTTTGCTCGGCGGTCGTCATTGCCATGCCTCGTCCAAAACCCGGCCCGAAGTCTTCGCTTAGGGCATGACCTTTCGTCAGCATGCCCATGCCATTTTCCATGCTCAGCCCCGTCTGCGAACCGCTGCCGTGCGACATTGCCATCGGCCCCACCATCGAGACCATCTGGTTCATCATGTGGTGGGGCATGTGGCAATGCAGCATCCAGTCGCCTTCGTACTGCGCGACGAATTCGACATCGCGCGCCTGCGCCACGCCGACAATGACCGTATTGCCCGGATACCACGCCGATTCAGGCACCCGCCCGCCTTCGGTGCCGGTCACATAAAACTGCATCCCGTGCAAGTGTATCGGGTGATGATCCATGCCGAGATTGACCAGCCGCAAGCGCACGCGCTCGCCTTTCTTCACAAGCAACGGTGTGGTCGCAGGCGCTGCTTTGCCATTCATCGTCAGCCAGTTGAATTCCATTGAGAACGTGTTCGGCACGTCGTTGTTCGGCAGCAGCGCCCACTCTTGCAGAATGATGCCGTATTCCTTGTCCACGCGCGGCGTGTGCTGCGTTTTGGGATGGATGACGAACATGCCGATCATCCCCAGCATCTCCTGCATCGCGCCGTGCGAGTGATAGAAGTACGTGCCGTTCTGATTGACCGTGAATTCGTAAATGAACACGCCGCCCGGTTCAACCATCGGCTGGCTGATGTAAGGCGTACCGTCCATTTCGATGGGAATTTCCAGGCCGTGCCAATGCACCGTCGTCGCTTCGGGCAACTTGTTCTCAAAGATGACTCGCACGCGGTCGCCTTCAACAACCTCAATCATCGGCCCCGGCACACTGCCGTTGTAACCCCATGCCCACATCTTGCGCGCTGGCCCCATGTGGGTTTTCGGCATGATCTCGCAATGCACGACTTCGGCGCGCAGATTGAAGACCTTCACATTGCCGTCCATCGTGTATTCCAGCTTCGGCAAATCGGGCGTCTGCACCGGCACGTATTGGCCGGTCGCCGCTTTCGCCTGTTCCGCCATCATCTTTGCGTGATCGTGTTCGGGCGCAGCCGGTTTATCCGCCTGCGGCTTGCCGGATTTTGGTTTCTGCGCCGGCTTCGGCATCTGGTGACCTTCGTGCTGCGCCGACGCCGTGCGGTTCAATACAAGGCCAGCGCCGAGCAGGCTCGAAGCCTGCAAAAACTTTCTTCGCATCCAGTTCATATTTTCCATTGCAATAAATCCTCAAATAATGTCCGGGAAATCAATGAATGATTGCCTGCGCAATCAACTCTTCTCTTATCGCTCTTGATTGTCATTAGCCGGATTGCCGCCTTCCATCGTCATCCCGCCCGGTGCATCAAGTGCGCCATTGAGCAAGTAACCGCGCAGTAGCACCGCGTTCTGCCAGGTATTCACCAGCGCTTCGACATATTCGGCGCGCACCTGAAACAGCGTGCGTTGCGCGATCAACACCTGCGGATAGGCAGCGGCCATGCCACGAAAATTCCTGAGATAGGTGTCATAGGCGCTCTGCGCCTCCGGCACGATTTGTTGTTCGTAGCGCGTCGCTACACGCATTGCGTTCAGGTAGGTTCTGAACGAAGCCGCAAACCGCGCTCGCAACATCAGTTCAACTCGCCGCACTTCGCGTTCAGCCATTTCAAGCTCCGCGCCAGCCGCAGCGATTCCGCCCTGATTGCGGTTCCAGAGCGGAATGCGTAAGCCGATTTCGATCTGTGCTTCCGGCCCGGTGCGTCTGGCGTTGGGAATTTCCTTTTCGAGTAGTTCACGGTTGTAGCCAAATCCTCCGCGTAGAAAGAGGTCAGGCGCAACCTCCGCTTTCGCACGTGAGACTGAGGCTTTGGCGCGTTCGACCCCGGCCTGAGCGCGCTTGATCTCCGGGCTGCCCGCCAACAACTGATCCAGCATGGCTGCCTGATCGAGCGCGGGCAGCCCTTTTTCCAGTTCGCCGACTAATGGCGCAGGTTTGAGAAACGGGTTGCCAATGACGGCGGCGAGTTCCTGCCAAACCTGATCGCGCTCGTTCTCGGCCATCATCAGATCAAGTTCCGCGCGCTGGGCTTCGATCCTGATCTGTGCTGCATCCGGGCGGTCAGCTTGTCCAACGTTGAAGAGTTCGCCCGTTATCTTGACTGCTTCGCGCGCAAGTTTTGCAAGTTGAGTGCGCACTTCGACGAGTTGCTGTGCGCCCAATGCACGGTAGTAAAGTATCCGCACGCCGTTGAGGATACGTTGTTTCTGTGCAACCGCATCTTGTTCAGACTGGGCTTTCTCTTGGGCAAATATGCGGCGACTTTTGCTTAATTTGCCGCCGAGCGGGATCGTTTGCTCGATAAAACCCAAGTGTTCGCTTTTCTCGCCGATAGCGCGAAAAGCCAGTTCTTCGCCCGCATAACCGATTACGGGATTGGGCATCAGTCCGGCCTGCACACGGCGGCCCTCGGCGGCACGGATGGCCGCTTCCGCCTGCGCTAGCGTGGGATTGCCCTCCAAGGCCATTCGTTCCAGATCGGCGAGCGTCATCGGCTGGCCTTGGGGCAAATTTCGGTCTGGCGGATTTGTGGTTTGTTGTTGGGAAGTTTGTGCAGGCATCAGGACGGACGTCTGTGCCATTACTTGTAGCTGTCCTGTGAGCATCAACATTGCCAGGACAGCGGAAATCGCGCCGGATAAACCGATTTTCGTATAATTAAAAAGCTCCGCGCGCAAAAAGATAAAATGCATGCCGTGATTCTCCTTTTGATTACTCATTGGTCGTCAGATTGCGAGTACACAACACTCGCTTGCAGGCTCTTTCCAGCCTGTATCAGTGCTCCAGGTGAACGTCAGGGTTAAATTCTCAGGACGGATCGTTGCGGGATACGCGGTGGTGATCTGAGTGAATCCCAGACATCTATGTTATCTGCCTCGGGGAGATTTGGCAGTGGACTGGAGAAATGTTCATAGACAAATGGGTGCAAGTGCAGAGAAACAGCGGCAGACAGTGAATTTCTTACCGGGAGCATTACTGCCGCTTCGTGATCTGCGCAACTGTGCTGATTGTTTTTCGTTGGCTGCGGCAGATGATGATTCGCGGCAGGCTGTGTCTGATGACAATGATTCGATACCTGCTTATGCTCAATTGATGGCGCAGTCCAAGCTGCCAGGCAATCGGAAATTGCGCAAACGGCCACACACAACTGCATGAAGAGCAACGATGCGCTCAAGAGTGCCGAAACAGCAATGCTGGATTTGTATCGAACCGCTTGCATTTCAGGTGTTGAAGTCTGCGCTGCAGAATCTGGTAATAAGTATGGACAGGCACGAAGACCTGACGAGAAGCAACTTTGATTTACGAGCAAACCCCAAGCCATAACGTGCGCGACGCAAATCCCTGTTCAGACTGGAAAACTGGCTTGTTCCCGCAAGTGGGTCTTGGCGTTTCAAATGATTGAGAGACAAGACATTCCTCTTGTCGCTTGAGCTGAAAGATGGGGTTGAATATTGCAGAAGCAGCAACTCTTTGGGTATTGACCACGACAGCTATTGGAATCACAAGTGCCGGATAACAGACTATTCCATGTCTGAAAACAGACATCGCTGCTCGGCTGGCTGAAGCTGAAGGCTCTCTTTGGCTGGTTGGGTGACGAGCCATGTAAAAGTTGGCCTATCACCGCATTTCTAGTGGGTTGGGAATAATCGAGAAGTCGCCGATGATTTATCGTTTGACAGCGCAAGCTGTCCTCAAGTACTCATGAAAACATTATGCTGAAACGTATTGCTGCACTATTGATGGTTTTGCTCTTTGCTGGCCAAGTGCTGGCGGGAGGAATTGTGTGCGGCATTGACGCCATCAGCAATGGTTTTAGCCACACGAGTGAGGCTTCCTGCTCAATGCAAGACATGGGCGATTGCGACCAGATGGCTTGCTGCCTGCAGGGGAAATCGCCAACCGGCTCGGTCGTGGCGATGATCTGCTGCGAACTTAAATGCGGCGAATCCACTGGCGGCGCGCAGTTCAATTTCGCTCCGCAAACACTTACTCTTGCGCCTTCCAGCGTCGTCATTCGCCTCGTTTCGCCCGAATCGCTGAGCAAAGTTACTGACTCTGGCGCAGCCGTTTTATTCAACTCGGCGGAAAACAAGCTGCTCCATCACGACCCGCCTGACCTCTTTCTCTCCAACTCCACTTTTCTGATCTAACACAGTCGTAGTGTGTCTTTTTTTACCGCTCTGGAAGGCTGACGTGCAGCCTCATCCAGTATGCGTTTGTGTTCTTCGCTGACTATTACAATCGGTGGAAGAACAATCGCGTGTAAAGGATCACATCTGCGGATACGTGTCGCGAGATCAGAAAAATGATGAATATCTTTCATTACGCGTGGCGGTTGATGACTGTGCAGACCTCTGCCCTTCTTCTGTTTGTGTTCACTGCACCAACGATGGTGCAGCATTCAGAAAGTCGGGCAGAGAATAAGGCAGAGGATTGGGTGCAGCACACAACACAGCATCAAGCCGGGAGGAAGGCAGACGGTGTTAGCCTCGCCGGTCTGATTGAAGCGGCGCTTGCCGCAAATCCCGAACTGGCGGCGATGCGGCGTGAGTTCGACGCGGCTCGGGCGCGCATCCCACAGGCAAAGGCGCTGCCCGACCCGATGGTCTCCCTCAGTAACAGCACGGTGACCAATCCTGTTCCCTTTGCCGGGTTGAGGAATGATTTCAGCGAAATCGCTCTCGGCTTCAGCCAGGACCTGCCCTGGTTCGGTGTCAGACGTCTGCGCAGCCAAGTAGCGGACGCTGGGTCAGAGGCGAAGTTTCAAGAGTACGCGGCGGCGGTGCTGCGGCTGACGAGCGAGGTGAAGGCGGCCTATTACGATTTGTACTACACCGACCGCGCTCTGACCGTCCTCGCCCGCGACAAGGACATACTCGACAAGATCGCGCAAGTGGCCGAAGCGCGCTACAGCGTTGGCAAGGCGCAGCAGGTGGATGTGATCAATACCCGTGTTGAGATCACCGAACTGCTCGACAAACAAGGCGTGCTCGAATCAAAGCGCGCAATCACCGAGGCACAACTCAACAACCTGCTCTACCGCGATCCGGAAACACCTATCGGCGCGCTCGCCGAAGTGAAAATGAGCGCGGAACCTCCGCCGCTTGATGAACTCACGCGGCTGGCAGCGGAAAACGCGCCCGACCTGAAGCAACTTCGCCGGACGATTGACGGGAACAACAAGTCGCTACGGCTCGCTGAGCGTGAGGCGAAGTACCCGGAAGTCGGCCTCAACTTCACTTACCACAACCGGCCTTTCTTCGCTGATTACTACACCTATGGTGTAACGCTGCGGCTGCCGCTCTACGCCGCGACCAAACAGAGATATGCAATCAAAGAACAGGCGGCGAATCTCGCCGCGACGCAGGCACGCCTGGATTCAAACCTGTCCCTCATCCGCTACAAGCTGCGCGACGCTCGCGTGCGCTCAAGCACGGCGGCGCGGCTGATCAGACTGCATGAGCAGGGGTTGATTCCGCAGGCGACGCTCGCGCTCGAAAGCGCGCTCGCGGCTTACCAGACCGGGCAGGTTGAAATGCTCACGCTCCTGAACACATTGAAGCGCGCGCTCGATTACGAGATGCGCTATTACGAACTGCTGGCCGACTATCAGAAGGCGCTCGCCGAGATGGAGCGATTCGCGGGAGTTAAATTGGCGAAGTAGTGATGAGGCAAATGATGAAACGTATGACCCCATTTCTCAAACGACGCTGGCGCGCACTATTGATCCTCGCTGTTCTCATTGTCGCGCTGGCGACGCTGGCCGCGTTCGCCTTCGCGCCAGGGCTGCGCGAGACGACTGTCGCTCGCAAGCTGCGTTTCTGGGAGAAAGCTCCGCCGCCAATTCCGGCAGTGCCTGCCGGGCAACTCGGCGTCGAGATGGAGCAGGCGGATGCCGCACAACAGACCAGTGTCGTCACGATTGACCCGAGCACGGCACAAGCCCTCGGCCTGCTAACCGCTGTCGTCGAATCACGCGCGTTCAACCAGCCCGTCCGCACGACCGGCCGGGTGATGCCCGACGAGCGGCGCATCACGCACGTGCAGACGAAGGTCGAAGGCTGGATTGAACAAGCGTTCGGTAATTTTGAGGGACAACAGATCACGAAGGGCCAGCCGCTCTTCACGCTCTACAGCCCCGACCTCGTCGCCACGCAACAGGAATATCTGATCGCACTCAAGGCGCGACAGGACTTCGGCAAGAGCGAGTTTGAAATCGTACGCGATTCGGGCGGCTCGCTGGTTGAAGCCGCGCGCCGGCGGTTGCAGTTGTGGGATGTGACGCCGCAGCAGATCGCCGAGCTTGAGAAGACGGGGAAAGTGCGAAAGGCAATTACCTATTACGCGCCCGCGTCGGGCGTCATCACCGCGCGCAAGGCGTTCCCCGGCACGCGCGTCATGCCGGACGTCGAACTCTACACGCTGGCCGACCTCTCGACGATCTGGGTCGAAGCCGACGTTTACGAGAGCGACCTGATGAATGTCCGCCCCGGACTGCGGGGCGAGGTGACACTGCCCGACAACAGCACGCTTGTCGGGCGCGTGACTTTCATCAACCCGCTGATAGAGCCAACGACGCGCACGGCGAAGGTGCGCCTGGAGTTCAACAACACCGCGATGCGTCTCAAGCCCGGAATGTTCCTCAACGTCAGCCTTGACGTGAGGCAGCCGTCGCAACTTGTTGTGCCGCGCGACGCGGTGATTGACACGGGGATGCGCCAGCTCGTGCTGGTAGATGACGGCAACGGCCGCTTCTCGTTGCGCGAGATCAAAGTCGGCACGCAGGGGCAGGAGTACTACACCGTACGCTCGGGGCTAAGCGCTGGCGAGAAAGTGGCGCGCAACATTCAATACCTGATTGATTCAGAGACGCAGTTGAAGCAGGCCGTCGAGCAGAAATCCGGCGCGGCGGCTCCGAACGCGGCATCTCCAAACGCTCCGGGCAGCGCGGGTGAGCCGGGTGCGGGGGCGATGCCGAACATGCCGAATATGCCGGGCATGTCGGACAAGGGGGGGAAGAAATGATTGGCCGAATAATCGAGTTCTCGGTGCGTAACCGATTCCTGGTTCTGCTGGCGTACATCGCCATTGCGGGCTGGGGTTACTGGGCGCTGCTGCGCACGCCGATTGACGCGATTCCCGATCTTTCAGAAAACCAGGTGATCGTCTTCACCGACTGGCCGGGGCGCTCGCCGCAGGAAGTTGAGGATCAGGTCACCTACCCGCTGACCGTCAATTTACAGGGACTCGCCGGGGTGCGCGTGATCCGTTCGGCGTCGGCCTTCGGCTTCTCGATGATCAATATCATCTTCAAAGATGAGACTGATCTCTACTTCGCGCGAACGCGCGTGCTGGAGAAACTCAATCTGGCAGTGAGCCTGATGCCGCCGGGCGTCGTGCCGACGCTCGGCCCCGACGCGACGGGCGTCGGCCAGGTCTACTGGTACACGGTTGAAGGCAAGGGGCAGGACCTGGGCACGCTGCGTTCGTTGCAGGACTGGTTCATCCGCTATCAGCTCAATTCCGTGCCGGGCGTGGCCGAAGTTGCCAGCGTTGGCGGTTACGTGAGGCAGTATCAGGTGGATATTGATCCGAACAAGCTGCGCGCTTACAGCGTGACGCTCGCTGACGTGAAGATGGCGATAGAGCGGAGCAACAACAACGTAGGCGGCAAACTGATCGAAGGCGGCGGCAAAGACTACGTGATTCGCGGCCTCGGCCTGATCCAAAACATGGCCGACCTTGAAAGCATTGTCGTCACTGAACGCCAGGGGACGCCGGTCTATCTGCGGCAGGTCGCCTCGGTGACTACTGGCCCGGACTTCCGGCGCGGCGCGCTCGACAAGATGGGTATAGCGGCGGTCGGCGGCGTGGTCATCATCCGCTACGGCGAGAACACGCAAGAGGTAATCGCGCGCGTCAAAGAGAAGATCGCTGACTTCCAGAAGGGGCTACCCAGTGGCGTGCAGATTGTCCCGTTCTATGACCGCACCGATCTGATCAAGCGCGCGGTGAACACGCTGAAAGATTCGCTGATCGAAGAGATCATCCTCGTCACTCTCGCGCACATTCTGTTTCTTTGGCACTTCCGGTCAATCCTGATCGTGACGATCCCGCTGCCGCTGGCGATCCTGATTTCCTTCTTGTTCATGAAATACGCCGGGATCAGCTCAAACATCATGAGTCTGGGCGGCATCGCAATCGCCATCGGGGTGCTGGTAGACGCAGGCATCGTCGTCACCGAGAACGCGATGCGCTACGCGGGCAGGACGCCGGACTACGAGCGGAAAATCAAGGACGTGGTGATCGAATCGGCGCGGCTGGTCGGGCGACCGATCTTCTTCTCGATGGCGATCATCGTTCTGGCCTTTGTGCCGGTCTTCTCGCTCACCGGGCAGGAGGGCAAACTCTTTCACCCGCTCGCCTTCACGAAGACGTTTGCGATGGTCGGCGCGACGCTGCTGGCCGTGACGCTCGTTCCCGCGCTCTGCACGTTGCTGATTCGCGGGAAGATTCACGACGAAGACGACAATTACCTGATGCGCTTCCTGCTCGGCATCTATCGGCCAGTGCTGGCGCTGGCGCTGCGCCACCGCCTCATCACCGTCAGCCTCGCGCTCACACTCTTCGGCACGTCACTCTATCTCGCTTCGGGCATCGGTTCGGAATTTATGCCGCCGCTCAACGAAGGCACGCTGATGTATATGCCGGTGACGGACGCCTCTATCTCGATCACCCGGGCGAAAGAGATTCTACGGATGGAAGATGATGTCATCCGCCGCTTCCCCGAAGTCGAATCGGTCGTCGGCAAACTGGGCCGCGCGGAGACCTCGACCGACCCCGCGCCGGTCAACATGACCGAGACGATCATCAACCTCAAACCGGAAAGCCAGTGGCGTCCGGGCCTGACGAAAGATCAACTCATCAACGAAATGGACGCGGCACTGCAAATGCCTGGCGTGACCAACATCTGGACGCAGCCGATTATCAATCGCATCGAGATGCTTTCGACCGGCATCCGCACACAGGTTGGGATCAAGGTCTTCGGCTCCGATCTAAAAACACTCGAGCAGAAGTCTAAAGAAGTCGCCGCAGTCGTGCAGAGCGTGCGCGGCGCGGTGGATGTTTACGCCGAACAACTCGGCGGCGTGCCGTACCTCGAAATCACACCGCGCCTGCAGGAGATCGCGCGCTACGGCATCAACAAGCGCGACCTGCAAGATGTCATTGAAACGGCCATCGGCGGTAACAACCTGACGACAACGATTGAGGGCCGCCAACGCTTCCCGGTGCGCGTGCGCTACATGCGCGAACTGCGCGACACGCCCGAAGCGATCAGCAAAGTGTTGGTTGCGGGAATGAACGGAATGCAGGTGCCGTTAGGACAGGTCGCCGACATCCGCGTGGTTAATGGCCCGACGATGATTTCGAGTGAAAACAGTCTGCTGCGCGGCCTGGTGCTGCTGAACGTGCGCGGACGCGATGTCGGCTCGTTTATCGAGGAAGCCAAACGCGTCGTCGCCGCACAGGTCAAGCTGCCGACAGGCTATTACGTCGAGTGGAGCGGTCAGTATGAAAACCAGATTCGCGCCAAACAGCGATTGCAAGTCGTCATCCCGCTCGCGCTCGCGGTCATCTTCCTGCTGCTCTACATCACTTATCACTCGTGGGTCGAGGCCGCGCATGTGCTGCTCGCCGTGCCGTTCGCGTTGACCGGAGGTGTAGTGCTGGTCTGGCTGCTCGGCTACAACTTCTCGGTGGCGGTTTGGGTCGGCTTCATCGCGCTCTTCGGAACAGCCACACAGACCGGCATGGTGATGGTGGTTTATATGGAAGAAGCGGTCGAACGCAAACGCAAAGAGGTAGGCGGCAAGCTCACGCTCGCGGCTTTACGTGAAGCGGTAATGGAAGGTGCGCTGCTGCGCCTACGTCCAAAAGTAATGACGGTCTCAACGGTTATCGCTGGGCTGCTCCCGATTATGTGGTCAACGCGGACGGGCGCGGAGGTGATGAAGCCGCTCGCGACGCCGGTGCTCGGCGGGATGGTTTCGTCGCTGCTGCATGTGCTGATCGTGACGCCTGCGATCTTCTTGTGGTTGCGCGAACGCGAGGTGCGGCGCGAAGGGAAAGTTGCCGAGCAGCAGGCAGTGGCGCACGAAGAGCGACCGGAAGAGAACAAACTCGAAGAACCCGAACTGGTTAGTTAAGGAGAAAATATGAGTCAGCAAAAATCACAGAGCCAGGCAAAATCAAAAAAGAAAGAGCCGCGCGTGTGGGCTGCGTTCGCTCTCGTCGCACTGCAAATCATCAGGCAGCAAGCGCCGAGCAAACGCGCAGCCGCCCAAGCGCAGTCAACGCCGCAGATGACCGAGCACGCATCGAAAGACATCGCGTGGGACCCGACGTGGCCTCAATTGCCAAACACCTGAACGTCTGCGCAGCCAATTGAACACGTGCGCGCAATGTACGCATTCACCGCGCGTCATCCCGAAGTTATGGAATACGCGCCTTGCTATTGCGGATGTGAAAGTGGCGTTCACCAGAGCGCGCGCGACTGCTTTGTCAAAAGCCGTGGCACGGACGGCAAGCCACAGTGGGACGGGATGGGCTTTATCTGAGACATCTGTCTGAACGTCGCGCGTGACGCGATGAATCTTTATCACAAAGGTAAACCGCTGGCGGAAATTCAGCAGACGATAGATAGCAGTTATGCGCGCAAATACAAAACGCGTACGCCGCCGCCGAAGCCGCCTGAACCGAAGAAGCAGTAGCTATCAAACCAAATTTGGAAATTAGTGATTCAATCAATTCAAACGGAGAAAACGACTATGAGAACAAAATCAATTATGGCGGCGCTGGCCGTCGTGATTCTGGGATTGACGCTTGCAGCTTGCGGTAAGAGTAGCGGCAACGGAGGCGAACTGAAACAGATTGCCCAACAGCGCGTGGGCGATTACGTCGTCACACTGCTCAGCGACACGGGGCAGTTGAAGCAGGGCAAGAACAAATACGCGCTTGAATTCCGCAAAGCTGCCGACAATCAGCTTGTGGATGTCGGAGAAGTCAAACTGAGTTCGCGCATGCCTATGCCGGGGATGTCCGACATGACCGGTGGCGCGTCGGCCACTCCATCGGGCACACCAGGCCGCTACACCGTCGAAAGCGATTTCGAGATGCGCGGTAAATGGAATTTCGGAGCGACCTTCGGCAATAACCAGCGCGTGATGTTCCCGATCAACGTGCAGTAATGAAGGCGTCACTAACAATGGACAGCGCAATTAACAATGTGATGCGCGGTCTCGTGCTACTGGGCGCGCTGCTCGCGCTCGCACCGGCGGCGCGCGGCCAGACAACTGAGCAGAGTGCGACCGTCGAACTGCGGCGCGTGGATGTCGGTCAGCAGCTTGATCGCTTCCTCGACCGGGCGACCGTCGCGGCGGATGCCGCTAATGTGATCGTCGAAGCCGACAAACTGCGGCGTGAAGCAGAGCAGAAGCAAAAGGCCGGACAAAGCGATGAGGCTCGCAAGCTGTTACGACAGGCGGGCGAGATGATCATGGCAGCGGCTCCTGACGGAGACGCAAAGCGCGATGATCCGCTGCTGCGCAGTTATCTGCGTGAAGTCATCGCGGCGTTGGCTGCGCTCGATGATGGAGCGATCAAACCCGCTCCGCCATTGGGCGGGGGCGATGCCACGCATCCTCAGGTTGCAGCTTATCTCAACTACTACCGGGGGCGCGGTAAAGAGCGGCTGAAGATCGGGCAAATGCGGCTTGCCGTCTATCGCCCGATGATGGTGCGCA
This sequence comes from Heliomicrobium sp., assembly GCA_021155085.1. GTDB lineage: Bacteria > Acidobacteriota > Blastocatellia > RBC074 > RBC074 > RBC074. Next base: position 281,675 of record JAJNQA010000040.1, read on the forward strand.
TCTTCCGCGAAGAGGATGTGCCGGAATGGCTACTCGCGGTCGGCCTGGTAGAGAGCGGTTACAGCACGGCGGCGGTTTCGCCTAAGCAGGCCCTCGGCATCTGGCAATTCATTCCGGCGACAGGCTCACGCTACGGCCTACAGCAGTCCGCGCTTGTGGACGAACGGCAGCACCCGGAGAAATCCACACGAGCGGCGGCGCGTTACCTGCGTTACCTGCATGCGCTGTTCGGCGACTGGCAGCTTGCACTCGCCGCCTACAACGCAGGCGAAGGGCGTGTGGCGCGAGCGATTCAGCGGGCAGGCGTCCGCGATTTTCAGACTCTGGCGGCAAACAGTCTGCTGCCAATGGAAACCATTAACTACGTGCCGTCGGTACTAGCGGCGGCACAGTTGCTCAATGCTTCAAGCGAACTGCGAATTCAAACAGTGAGTCTGAAGCCAAACCAATAACCTAATTCAACGAGGTGAAAATAATGCGAAATAGAACAACGATCTTTACGGCCTGTGCCGTACTCATCACAGCCATCGCGCTTTCGGCCACGGCGCGCGACTTGCGCAATTCTGAAAGCGGCCAGAAAGACGGTGCTGTTCAAACCGCCAAAGTCGAACTGACCGACAACGGTTTCGAGCCGACAAGCCTCAAGCTCAAGGCGAGCGTCCCGGCCAAAGTGACCTTCACGCGCCGCACCGACGCGGGCTGCGCCAAAGAAGTCGAAATGAAGGACTACAAGATCAAACGCGATCTGCCATTGAATGAATCCGTCACCATCGAGTTCACGCCGCGCAAAGGCGAGTTCACCTTCGCCTGCGCGATGGGCATGCTCAAAGGCAAACTGATTGTTGAATGAGAGGACAAAGCAAGATGGTCAGAATTGCTCGACAGATTTTCAAGCCCTTCTTGCTCGCTGTGATGTTGAGTGCGGTGGCCCTGCTCGCCACCGCACAAAACCAGGAAGCGGGCAAAGGCGCACAACCGGTAAAACCGGCTTACAAGGTTGTTCACGATCACGCCATCGGCAAAGGCCGGGGCGAGTTGCTCATCACCGAAACGGGGATCGAATTCAAAGGCGAAGGTGAGGATGAGCAACGTCACAACCGTATCTGGCGCGACGAAGAGATCAAGCGATTGTCAATCTCACGCGACGAATTACGCATGACGATTTATGAAGCCTCGTACATCCCGATCATTCCACGTAAAGCGCCGTTCACCGACGGCAAGGCGGTTCGCAACGGCACGGAACATGATTACCTTTTCCGTCTGACCGAAGGCGAGATCACGCCGGGGGTGGTGAGTGCGTTGCTTGCGCGCTTCAACCGCCCGGTTGAAACCAGTGTGATTCCGCAAGGTGAAATGGCAGAGAGCAGACTGCTCTTTGAAATTCCGGTCTTCCATCGTCATCGCGCCGGTGGCAGATCGGGGATACTGCGCGTCTATGAACAGCACGTTGTTTTCGATGCTGACGCCGACGGCGATTCGCGCTTCTGGCGTTACGCGGACATCCGCGACATCGGCCAACTCGGTCGCAACCGGTTTGAGATCGCCACTTTTGAAGGGCAGTTCGGCGTTGACGGGAAGAGCTACATCTTCGACCTCAAGCGCCCGCTGACCGAAACCGAGTATGAAGCCCTCTGGATAAAGGTATATGCGCAGGGACGGCCGACGGGCTTGCGTCCTGCGCTCAGTCATCAACAGGAGTAGTTATGAAAAGACAGTCAGGCAACCCGCGCCAAATCATGTTTGCATTTACGCTGATTCTGGCAGCCGGTCAGTTTATTGTGCCGCTGAACGCGCTGGCGCAGCAGAAAGGCCTCGCCTTTACACCCGCTCCGTCGCACAGCGGTAACGGGAATGAGTCCATCGCCATCAACACCGAGCTGGTTTCTCTTCGGATCAGCGTCATGGATAAACAGGGCCGCTATGTGTCGGGGCTTGATCAAAGCTCTTTCGCTGTTTATGAAGATGGCGTGCGACAGGAGATCAGCCTCTTCAGCGAGCAAGACGCGCCCGCAGCCGTCGGCATCGTGCTGGATGTCTCAGGCTCGATGACCGATGAAAAGATCAGACGCGCCAGAGAGGCGTTGGTACGCTTCATCCAGACGAGCCACGAAGAGGATGAGTATTTCCTGATCGGCTTCAACGAGCATCCGCAACTCTTGCTGGCAGGGGTGCGCGGGAGCGAGGCAATGCTGGCGCGCATTTCCGGTATCAAGCCACAGGGTAGCACCGCACTTTATGACACTGTGGCCTTCAGCCTTGAGCAGATTATGCGCAGCCGCTTGCAGAAGCGAGCGATGATCGTTATCAGTGACGGCGAGGATAATCGTTCGCGGCTCGACCTCGGACACATACGGCGGATGCTTCGTGAGGCCGATGTTACTGTCTACACCGTTCTGATCGGCCCATTGTTGCCGCGCAGCAATGGCGGGGCCGTGATGGACGAACTCGCCTCCGCGTCGGGTGGAAAATCATTCTTTCCCAGCAACGCCGAGAAGATGAGCGAAGCTTTTGAGCAGGTCGCGCTGGAATTGCGTCGCCAGTACTCCATCGGCTACACGCCGTCGAACTTCGTAGCCGACGGGAAGTGGCGTCGCCTCAAAGTCAGCGTCACGCCGCCGTGCGAATCTAGCGGTTTGGTCGTGCGAAGCCGCGCGGGTTATTACGCTGTCAGCCGCATCAGCAATCAGACGGCAATGAGCATTTGTTCAAAAAATCCATGTTTCTGAAGAACAAAATCATTACAGCATTAAAAGTGCATTTCGTTCCCTTATTGCGCGCGGCAATATCCGTCAATATCAACGGGGCAACTTCTTTCTTCCAACGTGAACGGTGACATTACTTTCTGCTTCAACAGAGACAAAAGGAGTAATCAGCAGTCCAATCAAGCACTGCCGTTCTTCACGATCATACTCATCCAATCCAAAATTGACCGGCTGACCATTTCGCCGCAGCCGAAGCGTTCCGGCGATCCGATCCCAGACCGAGAAGACGCTGGAATAATTGCTGTCAGTTTCGCTCTGTAATCGTGAGTGGTGTACGCGATGGATAGCCGGGGTAACAATAATCAAACGCAGCCAGCGATCCGCTTTATCCGGGAATTGTACATTGCTGTGATGAAACAGAATCACCGGCAGGAGCAGCATTTCATAAACCAGCAGTTGCCCGATTGTGATTCCGAGCAGCGGAATCACGGCCAGTCGCAATGCTGAGGAAAGCATGATTTCCCCGGTGTGAAATCGGGTTGCTGTCGTGGCGTCCATCTCCGGGTCGCTGTGATGCACGCGATGAAAGCGCCAGAGGAAGCCGAGTTCGTGATTGGCGCGATGCCACAGATACATCCAGCCATCAAAAAGTAGGATCGCCGCGATGGTCGCCATGGTCGGCGGCAATTGAACTAAGCGCAATAACCCGAAGCCATTACCCTCAGCCCATAAGCTCAGCCCGGCGATCAACGGAGCAGCCAGTAGCGCCGACACTGTGGCGTTGAGCAATCCCAGCATCAGATTTCGGACTGCGTGGCGAAACCGATGATGTCGGCCACTTGCCGCAGGCGCCCAGCTTTCTAACGCCAGCAGTAGCATCAACCCAACCGCTGCAATCAATGTCGGATATTGTTCCGGCGTAATCTTCATTGCCGACCTCTTTGGCGAAGGTAGGCAATGACCTTTCATCAGACAAATACTATTTTCCTGACGGGTGGTATAAGCTTTTCCTGATGCTGAATACTTTCAATCTCTATCCTTTGCACGTCTTCCGCCTGGTCGCCCGCAGCGGCAGTGTGACGCGCGCCGCACAGGAACTATTCATCAGTCAACCGGCTGTTTCCGCGCACTTGAAAGCGCTGGAAACCTCAATCGGCGAGCCGCTTTTCGAGCGCACGCCACGCAGCATGCAACTCACGCAGGCGGGCACAGTCGTGCTGGAACAAGTCATCCGTCTGTTCGCCCTGTATGAAGAGATTCCTGCCGCCATTGATGCAATGCGGGGGAGGGTGCGTGGTGAAGTGACTGTGGCAGCCTCCAGCACGCCAGGCGCGTATCTCGTCCCGGAACTCCTGCGGCAGTTTCAGCAGCAGTATTCTGAAGTCCGTCCGGTGTTGCGAGTCGGCGATAGCGCCGAAGTCTTGCAATGGTTGCTGGATTATCAAACGCCGCTGGGCGTGATCGGAGAGATGAATATCGCAGAAGGTTTGCAAAGCGTGGAGATCGGTTCCGACGTCTTGCAACTGGTCGCTGCCGCGGGCGACCCGCTTTGCCGTGTCAAACAGGTGAAGCCTGAACATTTGCGCGGGCGCACACTGCTGCTCAGGGAGCAAGGATCAAGCACGCGCGCGGGCGCGCAAAGCTTGCTTGGCGAACGGCTGAAAGAGTTCGAGCGCGTGGTAGAAGTCCCCAGCCCCGAAGCGATCAAACAGGCCGTTGCTTCTGGGCTGGGCGTTGCCGTGCTTTCATCCTGGGCGACTAAACTGGAAGAGGTTGCCGGACTGCTTCAACCTGTCCGCGATCCGCTGCTGCGGCATTCGCGCAAGTTTTTCTTGGTGAAACGACAAGATCGAATGCTAAGTGGGAGCGCCGCCGCGCTCTGGGACTGCCTGACTACCTGCAAACCAAAGACCGTTTCAAGAACGCTGGTGGCCGCCAACAAAGTTAAATCAAGTCGTATTCAAGGCTAGTTGAAGAGAAGCGACTGATTGTTGCTCCATCACTGGTTCACGTGGCAGCGTAATGGTGAATGTCGTTCCTATCCCCATTTCACTCTCAACCGTGACTTGTCCTCCATGATCTTCAATGAGTTTCTTCGTCAGAGCGAGTCCCAGTCCGGTGCCTTTTTCCTTTGTCGTGTAATACGGCTCGAAGAGGTGTTCCAGCGATTCGGACCCGATCCCATGTCCGGTGTCAGCGAACTCTATTTCGACATTTGATAAGTGCGGATAAAGAGTGATTGTGAGCGCGCCGCCTTCAGGCATGGCTTGGACGGCGTTGATGGCGAGATTCGAAAAGCAGGTCTTGAGTTGCTCGGCGTCGGCCTGAATATGGGTGTTAAACGAGCGACTGCCATCAGGCTCCGACGCTACTCGGACGGCTAGGAGTACGCCCTGTTGCTCGGCTTTAGCTCGCACAAGCCCTGCAACTTCCTCTACGAGCGCGCGCGCGTCCAGTTCGCGGAGTTTAAGCTTTGCGGGGCGACCAAGGTTCAGGAAGTCACTGACCAGCCCGTTAAGCCGGTTAATCTCTTCTTTGATGCTATCCATAAGCTTCGTGAAGTCGGCGCGCGCCTGCTCTGCTGTAGGCGGGAACTTATCGCGCACGTAATCAACCGAGAGGCTGATGAAGCTGAGCGGGTTGCGGATTTCGTGCGCGATCCCGGCGGCGACGCGGCTGGAGATGGCGGAGCGCTCAGCGCGCCGCAGCCGCTCTTCCAACTCGCGCTTCTCACGTAGTCCAGCGATCATTTCATTGAAGGTGTGCGCCAGCGCTCCTACTTCATCGCGCCTGATGACGGAGACTTCAAAATTGCAGTCTCCCGATGAAACCCTCAATGCTGCATCCGACAATTCCTTGATCGGGCGCGTGAATCGCCAACTCACCACGGCGATGATGGCAATAAGCAAAAGACTTAGCGCACCGGTGACGGCCAAGCGTTCCCGCGCTTCCTCGCGCACGGTTTCTCTGAGCTTGTGTGGCGAGATGATGATTACAATACGCCGTTTTCCTTTCTCAGTCTCAACAGGGTAAGTGAGAACTTTTTCTGGCTCGCGCGCGTCTGCACTTGCGGTGCGGTTTGCACCGGTCGGTTTAAGCGGCGAGAGGTCGCCAATTACCGCATCGAGCGTTTTCCCAATGTCACTGCGTTCCACGCTGTCAAAGACTCGCCCCTCCGCATCGACCACAAGAATTCGGTGAATAACGTGGGATTCATCGAGTCCAACGCTGAGGCGTCCGTCCTGTGGGACGATGTCATATAGGTACTCGCCACTAGGAAACGAAGTCTGGGCAAGATCAACCGCCAACGACACCTCTCTGATGTGCTCATCCACAAGACTCGCTATTCGCCGTTCGAGATGACTACTAAGAAGGTAAAGTGACGCAACCGTGACCAGCAGGATTACCGTGGTGAAAGCCACGATCTGCGCACGGAAACTGAAAAATAAATTGGGCGAATTGCTGTCCATTCTTTCAACTCTCCTTGCTCTTTACTGATTGTTTGTTTCGCCCACCTCCAGCGAAGCAGTTGGATTGAATCGGGTCAGCCGGAGACTATTGAGAATCACCAGCACTGTCACGCCCACATCGGCGAAGATCGCTAGCGCCAGGCTGCTCATTCCGGCCAGCGCCAGTCCGACAAACAATAATTTTGTCGCGACTGCCAGCGCAGTGTTGAGTCTGATGGTTGAAATGGTCTGACGCCCGAGCGTGACCAGAAAAGGAATGATCTCCAACCGGTCATTGAGAATCGCAATTGAAGCCGCCTCAATTGCCGTGTCGCTGCCCGCCGCGCCCATTGCAATGCCCACGCTCGAAAGCGCGAGTGCGGGCGCGTCGTTCACACCATCGCCGACCATCGCCACCGCGCCATACCGTTGCGTTAGTTCCTTGATGGCGTCCGCCTTGTCTTCGGGCAGCATCTCGGCCTTGACTTCGCGGATACCCACCGCAGCGGCGACCGCCTGCGCCGGAGCGCGGTTGTCGCCCGTCAGCATCACCGTTTCAATGCCCAGCCGCATCAGTTCGGCGACCACATCTCTACTCTCCGGCTTCAACTCGTCGGTGACGGCGATGATGCCTTCGACTTCGCGGGCGTTGCTGATGACAATCGAGGTCTTGCCCTCGCGCTGCAAGGTGTCCACGCGGGCGACGACCTCGGCTTGAACCGAGTGCTCTTCGGTAATGAACGGCAGCTTACCGATACAATGGTGCTTGTCGTAACAGACGACGCAGTCGGCCTTGACGCCTTTGCCGAGCACTGCCTCGAAGTTCTCTACTCCATGGGGCGTGACGTTCTCCGCGAGCGCAGCCTCGACGATTGACTGCGCCAGAGGGTGTTCCGAGTAGCTTTCAATGCCGGCGGCGCAGGCGAGCAAATGCTCGCGCGTGCTGGCGCCGAAGGGAATCACGTCGGTGACTTTGGGCCTGCCGTAAGTCAGCGTGCGGGTCTTGTCCATCGCAATCGCACGCACCCGCCCGATGGCCTCGATGTATTTGCCGCCCTTGACGAGCGCGCCGCGCGCGGAGGCGTTGCCGATAGCCGCGTAGATCGAGATCGGAGTCGAGATCACCAACGCGCACGGGCAGGCGATGACCAGCAAGGTGAGCGCCTCGCGCAACCACGGCTCGAACGGCTGGCTAAAGAAGAGGGTCGGCACGACGGCCAGCAGCAGAGCGATCACGATGATTGTGGGCGTGTAGTAGGCGGAGAATTTCTCGATGAACTTCTGCGTCTCGGCCTTCGTCTTCGTCGCGGCGAAGGTCGTGTTGATGATCTTTGCAAGCGTCGTGTCGGTAGAGAGTTTCGTCACGCGCGCCTCCAGATAGCCCTGCAGGTTGAGCGTCCCGGCGAAGACCTGATTGCCTGCATGCTTGTCCCTAGGGAGCGGTTCGCCCGTGATTGTGGATTCGTCAACTGAAGACGAGCCGGAGGTAACTTCGGCGTCGAGCGCGATCATGTCCGAAGGCTTGATGACGAGGATGTCGCCAACGGCCACTTCGGTGATCGGGACTTCCTTCGTCCCGCCCTCGGCTTTCACCGTCGTGGTCTTCGGCGTCCGGTCAACAAGCGCCTGCAGCGCCGACTTACTCGTTTGGATACCGAACTGCTCCAGCCGCTCGCCGAGCGCAAAGAGCACGATCACAACAGCCGCCTCTTCGTACTGGCCGAGGTAGAATGCGCCTGCCACGGCGATCACCATCAGCAGATTGATGCTCTTGAAATTGAGCTTCGCGAGCGCCTTAAGTCCACTCAGGATCGTGCGCCAGCCGACGGCCAATATGACCGAGGCGAAGAAAGGGGCGCCGACCACCGCCGGCAGGTGCCACCCTGCGAGCGAGAGGAATTCAAAGACGCCGACCAGCGCAACGCTCAACAACAGCCAGCGGAACTTCGCGTCCCGCCACAGGGACGATCCTCTTTTTTCTATTCCTACCTGAGTCATTAAAGCTCCATGCATCTTAAAGGTGCGTCTCGTGCTTGGCAAAATCGCCGCGTTCTATTTGCACTGTGACGTGATTGATTTTGAAGTTCTTTGTTACGTGGTCGTGCAACCGCGCTAGCATCTCGTCGTGCCCAGCACCTTCGGACAGGACCGCGTGGAAGCTCGCCGCATTGACGCCCGAAGTTAAAGACCAGACGTGCAGGTCGTGGACTGCGGCGACCCCTTTGACCTGTGACAAGCCCTCCCGCAACGCGCCGACGTTCACGTCCGACGGCGCCCCTTCGAGCAGCACGCCGACCGCGTCTTTGAGCAGCGCCCAGGTGCGCGGCAGGATGAACAGACCGATGCCGGCGGAGATGAGCGGGTCGGCGTAATACCAGCCGGTCGTTAGCATGACCACTGCCGCGATGATCACGCCGATGGAAGTAAGCATGTCGGAGAGGACCTCGAAATACGCGCCCTTCATATTCAGGCTCTCTTCCGACCCTTTGCGGAGGATGAGCATTCCGGCGATGTTGACGGCCAAGCCGATAGCCGCGACCAGCAGCATGGCCTTACTTTGCACCTCTGGCGGGTTGCGGAACCGCTCATACGCTTCATAAAGGATATAAAGCGAGATCACGATCAACACGACGGCATTGGTGAGCGCCGCCAGAATCTCGACGCGGTAATAACCGTAAGTGCGCTCCGGCGTGGCCGGACGTTCAGCAAATCTGATCGCCATTAGCGCCAGCCCCAGTCCGGCGACGTCCGTCAGCATGTGCCCGGCGTCGGCCAGCAGCGCCAAGCTGCCCGTGAGTAGTCCGCCAATGACTTCGGCGAACAGGTAAGTCAGTGTCAAGCCGAAGACAATAGCCAAGCGGCGTTTGTTCTGACTCGCGGGTGAATGCGAATGTCCTGATCCCATCTTCGCCTCCTGAAATAATCCAAGTTGATGCCAATCATCTGTCGTCTCACAGAGCGGCCTCATCTTTCTCGCCGGTCTGAATGCGAATGGCGTCCTCGACCGGCCAGACGAAGACTTTGCCATCGCCGTCATTGCCCGTGTGCGCTGCACGCACGAGCGTCTCGACGATTTGTTGCACCTTGTTGGACGGCGTGACGATCTCGAGGAGTAACTTCTCCTTGAACTCGTCAATCTGCAGCGCCCGCTGCTCGACCCGGTTTCGCCTGCGCCCGAAGCCGCGCACCTCAGTGACAGTCATACCGGGGAAATCCTCAATTGCCTCAAGCGCGCTCGTGACTTTGTTCAGCATAAACGGCTGAATCATCGCTGTGATAATCCTCATGTCCTTTTCCCCCTAAAGCTTCATCCCTCTCTTGATCGCGCTCGAACCAGCCGTAGAGCACCGGCAGCAGGAGCAGCGTGAGCAGGGTTGACGTAATCAGACCGCCGATGACGACGGTCGCTAATGGACGTTGCACTTCGGCGCCCGCCGAAGTCGCAATCGCCATCGGAATAAAACCTAAGCTGGCCACCAGCGCCGTCATCAGCACCGGACGTAAGCGCGTGTCCGCGCCTTCCCGCACGGCGTCGGCAACCGATCTGCCCTCCTCACGCAAACGGTTAATCGCGCTCACCATCACCACACCGTTCAGCACCGCGACGCCAAAGAGCGCAATAAAACCAACACCTGCGGAAATGGAAAACGGCAGTCCCCGCAACGCCAGCGCAAACACGCCGCCGACAATGGCGAAGGGGATGCCCGTGTAAATCAGCGCGGCCTGCTTCAGCGAATTGAACGTCGTGAAGAGCAGCACGAAGATCAGGAACAACGCCAGCGGCACCACGATGAGCAATCGTTCCGACGCGCGTTGCAGGTTTTCAAACTGCCCGCCCCAGCGCAGGTAATAGCTGTTGGGCAGCTTGATTTCCCGGTCAATCGCAGCTTGCGCATCCTTGACGAAGCTGCCGATGTCGCGGCCTCTGACATTCAATTCCACGACGATGCGGCGGCGCGTGTCTTCGCGTGAAATCTGCGCCGGGCCTTCGACAATGGAGATGTCGGCTAGTTGCGCCAGCGGAATGCGCGCGCCGTTCGGTGCCGACACGAGCAAGCCCTTGATTGTCTCGACATCGCGGCCTGCGTTTTCGTTCAGGCGCACGACCAGGTTGAAGCGTTGCTCACCTTCGTAGACCAGTCCTGCCTGCTTGCCCGCGACAATGGACTCGACCAGATCGTTGACCGCCTCGACATTGATACCGTAGCGCGCAATCGCTGCGCGGCTGGGTTTGATCTGCAATTGCGGCAGGCCGGAAACCTGTTCGATTTTGACGTCTTCCGCACCGCTGACCTTGCCGACGACGCGGGCGATCTTTTCGGCTTCGATCTTGAGCGTGTCGAGATCATCGCCGAAGAGCTTGATTGCCACGTCCGACCGCACGCCGGAAATCAACTCCGAGACGCGCAATTCAATCGGCTGCGAGAAGCTAAAGGCCGCACCCGGCACCTTGTTCTCTAATGCCTGCGACATTTTCTCGATCAACTCTTCGCGGCTCTTTGTCGTTGTCCACTCCGTGTGAGGTTTGAGCGCAACATATAAATCGCTGACCTCCACACCCATCGGGTCGGTAGCGACTTCAGCGCGCCCGGTCTTGGAAATCACAGTTGTCACTTCGGGGAAGCCCTTCAAAACTTTCTCCGTCTCTGTCCCGATGCGAATGGATTCAGTCAGTGACACGCTTGGCAGTCGCGCGATTTGCACGGCGAGAGAGCCTTCATCGAGTCGCGGGATGAACTCCGCGCCGAGAAATGGAAACAACGCGCCGCTCACGATGACCAATACCAACGCCACCGTCAGCGCCGGAATGCGCCGCCGCATCACGAATGCCCGCGCCGGTTCGTACCAGCGGCGCACGTAACGGATGATCGGACTTTCGGTCTCCGCGACTTTGCCGCGCAAAACAAAGGTCAGCATCGCCGGAATATATGTCAGCGAGAGCAGCAGCGAGCCGAGTAGGGCAAACACAACGGTCAGCGCCATCGGCTTGAACATCTTGCCTTCGATCCCAGTCAGGCTGAGGATTGGTAAATAGACGATGGCGATGATCGCCACGGCAAATACGACGGGACGAGCGACTTCCAGACAGGCGTCGAGAATCGTGCGTTCCGACGGTTCCTTCGATCCTTCGTGCTGCGCTTCGGCGCGGCGGCGCACGGCGTTTTCAACCATCACCACTGCGCCGTCCACGATCAAGCCGAAATCGAGCGCGCCCAGGCTCATCAGATTGCCGGACACATTGAAGACGCGCATCAGGATTGCCGCAAAAAGCATGGAGAGCGGAATGATCGTCGCCACCACCAACGCACCGCGCCAGTTGCCGAGCAGCAAAATCAAAACGACGATGACGAAGATCGCTCCTTCGATGAGGTTCTTCGCCACTGTCCAGATCGTGCGATCAATCAGTTCCGTGCGGTCATAAAAGGGGATCAATTCGACGCCCTTCGGCAGCGTCTTCCTGATTTCAGCCACGCGCGCTTTGACGCGCTCAACGACGGAACGTGAGTTCTCGCCTTTGAGCATCATCGCAATGCCCGCGACAATCTCGCCTCCGCCGTCAGCCGTCACCGCACCCTGCCGCACGGTTGCGCCCGCGACGACCTCGCCCACGTCACGCACAAAAACCGGCACGCCGTCCTTACCGGTTTTAACCACGATCATGCCGATGTCTTCGGGCGAACTCACCAAGCCAATGCCGCGCAGCAGGTACTGTTCGGCGTCTTTCTCGATATACGCGCCGCCGACGTTCGCGTTGTTGCGGGCGACGGCTTCAAACACGTCGCGCAACGATAGGCCGTAAGCCTGCAACTGCGCCGGATCAAGCCGCACCTGATACTGCTTCTCAAACCCGCCGAAGCTGTTGACTTCAGTGACACCTGGTACGCCGAGCAATTGCCGCCGCACGCTCCAGTCCTGAATCGTGCGCAGCGCCGTCGCGTCGTATTCCCTGGGATTCTTCGACTTCAACTCGTACTGATAGATTTCTCCCAAGCCCGTCGAAATTGGCCCCATCTCCGGCGCGCCAATCTCCGCAGGGATTTGCTCGCGCGCCTGCGAGAGCCGTTCGAGCACAAGCTGCCGTGCGAAATAGATGTCAATCCGATCATCAAAAACGACAGTCACAGCGGAAAGGCCGAACTTCGACACCGAGCGGATTTCCGCAATGTCGGGCAATCCACTCATCGCCACTTCCACCGGAAAAGTAATCTGCCGCTCCACGTCAAGCGGCGAGAGGGCGGGCGCGGCGGTCAGCACCTGCACTTGCACGTTGGTCACGTCTGGCACGGCATCAATGGGCAGGTTCTTCAAACTATAAACGCCCGCGCCGATGAGCAATAAGACAGCCAGCAGCACAAGCAGCCGCTGCGCCACCGAAAAGCGAATGAGTGCGTTAATCATCAGTGTTCCTCCCCCAGTTCGCCCTTCTGCATCTGCGATTTGAGCGTGAAGCCGCCCTTTGTCACGACGCGCTCGCCTGCTTTTAGTCCGCCCGTCACCGCTCGGTAGCCGCTGCTTTCGCCGCCCAGTTCAACTTCGCGCACCTTGAAATGTCCCGGTTCGTTTTCATCGGCAACGAAAACAATGGTGCGATTCCCGATTCGCTGAATTGCGGTTTCGGGAACGAACAATTCCTCATCTGTCGCGGCTTCCGCTGTTCCGGTCTGAAACTCGACTTCAACGAACATGCCCCCTTTGAGCCGCTCACCCGCATTGGCGAGTTCGACGCGCACTTTGGCCGTGCGCGTCTCTTCGTTGAGTTGCGGGTCAATGTAGGTGATGCGACCGGAACGCGCGTCGCCGCCGAGCGCCGCCGCTGAGACGCGCGCCGCCGTGCTGATACGTAACCGGCTGACTTGCGCTTCCGGCACGTTGGCAATCACCCAGACGGTCGAGAGGTTGGCGATGGTGAAAAGCGGTTTGCCCGGCTCAATCCCCGCGCCTGCGTTGACCAACCGCTCCGTCACCGTGCCGGAGATGGGCGCACGCAACACGATCAGCGAAGTATCCCGTTTGTGGTCGTCACCGTGTTCGCTGTGTTCCTCACTGCTAACCGGCGCGCCAAGCGATTTCATTTCGTCGCGGATATGCGCCACATCCACGCGATCAGTCTCAACATCGGCGCGGGCTTCCTGAATCTCTTTGTTGAGCGCGATGTTACTTTGGAAGTCATACTCGGCCTTCGCCGTCCGATAGGTTGTCTCTGCTGCAACCAGGTCTTTGCCCGCGCCTGCGCCGACTTCGATCAGCCGTCGTGTGCGTTTAAGCGCGGCTTCGGCTTCATCCAGTTTTGCTTTAGCAGACAACACCGCCGCGCGATTTTCGGCCTGCTCGACGCGCTTCAGGTTGCGTTCCGCCAAGGCGAGTTTCGTTTCGGCTTCGTGCAGCTTGCCGTGCATCTGCGCGATCTGCGGGCTGGCAATGACGGCCAGCGGTTGTCCTGTACGCACGCGGTCGCCGAGCGCGACATAAACCCGCTCAATGCGACCCGACACCAGCGGCGTCGCCTGCTGCGTCTGTTGCTGGTTGACCTCCACCGAGCCGGTCACGCGGAGCAATCCGCCGCCGGCGCGCGCAGCGACTTCGGCAAATTCGAGCTTGGCGGCGGCTAAAGCTTCGGGTGACAGGCTGACTTCCTCGCCCTCGCCTTCCTTGTGTTCGCCTGCTTTTTCACCGGCTTCTGCTTTCGCAGCTTCTTCCTTCTTCGCGCCGCCGCACGCGGACAGGAACAAAGCTGTCAGGATCAGTATTCCGGCGACCAGCAAAGCAGTTTGCGGTCGTAATGATTTGGTTTCAGGTGATGGCGCTTTCATTTCGTTTTTCATAGGGTTCCTCATTTCTCGCTGCCTCCCAGCGCAGACTGCAAATCAGCCAGCGCGCGATACCGTTCGGCCAGGGCTTCGGTGTATTCGCGTTGTGAATCGAGCAGTCGCCGCTGCTCGGCAATCAGGTCTGTGACGCGAAAGGCGCCGACATCGTAAGCGGCGCGAATCGCGCGAATGTTTTCGTTCGAGCGCGCAATCACGCCCTGCTCGAATGTGGCGAGCGATGCTTGCGCTGCCTGGTAACGCGCCAGCGCGCTGCCGACTTCCGCGCGCACGACGGACTCGACGAATTCGCGACGACGCTGTGTCTGGGCAATCGTCGTTGCGGCTTCGGCCTTCGCGCCCTGATTGCGATTGAAAAGGGGCAGCGGAATAGAAATTCCGACGGAAAATAGTTTGTCGCGGTCGGTCAGAAACCCAATTGGCGTGTCATCAAAGCTGTTTTGACTTGTGCCGTAGCGAGCCGAGACGATGATGTCCGGCACGGCCTGTGCCTTTGCCAGTTTCAAACCGGCCTGCGCTGTTTCTTCCATTAGACGCGCCATCCGCAAATCGGGGCGCGTGCGTAGCGCGATTTCAACGGCGGCTTCCGTCGTGGCGGGTGGCTCGCGCAGGATCGGCTGCGTCAGTTCCTCACGCACTTTCAATGATTCGCTGAGTGGGATTCCGGCCAGCGTCTTCAACTTCAGCAACGCCGCTTGTAAGCGTCCCTCGATCAGCGCGCGCCGCGAGCGCAATCGGTCAAGTTCTACGCGCAGCAGGTTGACTTCGAGCGGCGCGGCATCGCCTTCGCTGACGCGCGCCTCGACAACCCTGACCGTTTGTGTGTCGAGCCGATTCAATCCTTCGGTGATGTCGAGTTCGCGTTGTGCGGCCAGCGCCTCGACGTAAGCTACGCGCACTTCGGCGGCGAGCCGGCGTTCGCGCTCAGCGACTTCGACCTCGGCGACTTCCAATTCGGCTTGCGCCAGATTGAGCCGTCGCCCGCGCTTGCCGCCCATTTCCAGCGGTACGGAAACGCCGACCGTCCTCACGCGCTCGCCGGGTGAGTTCAACACGCCGCGCTGCTGCTCGAAATCGAGCGTCGGATTCGGCCTCAACCCTGCTTGCTGTAAGCGCGCGCGGGCACGGTCAATTTCCAGCCGGGCGGCAGCTAGTTCGGCATTCGAGGCAAGCGCCCTTTTGACCAGATCAACCGTGGATACACCTTGCACAGGCTCCACGATTGACGTGCTTTCTCTTTCCGTTGAGGTTGCTGGAACCAAGTCGAGGTGTACAGATGCCTGACGCGCGTCCTTCGCATCGGGTTGTGCCGTGGTGGGGGGGAGGCTCTGCGCCGCAGTAATTGCGGACAAGATGCCAGCCAGTAGCACCGAAAAATAAACTTCCCCAGTCACGCGCAGACGTGACCGGACTGCCCGCCACGCGCAGAGGCAGCTTCGCCGATAAAACATAATCACGACCTTTCCTGGCTCGCTGCCATGCCGATACGTGTTGTATCCACAGGCTCGCGGTTTTACGGCGAGCGGCAGGGCACCAAGGCCAAAGACCAAAATAATTCAGACACGAAAGCGAAGATCGAAGGTGACACTTCACCTCAGACAATGCACCTTAGTGATGTATAGGGAATCGAAGAGAAATCAGCAGGACGCTGATCGTGGAGGGTGGTCAGTGCCGTTGAGCCAGGCAATGGAAAGGTTGGCCGGTCGAAACGGGTATTGGTGCTGGATGACAGCGAAGCCTGAAGAATCTTGCGCGTGTACAGGCAGTATATGAATGCAGCAACAAAAGCAGTCTTCTTCCATCGCCCCGGATTGTGAATGCTGTTTGCCTTGTTGGTTGCTATCGTCAGCATCTACTAGCGTCATCGTGTCGGCCAGAGATTGCGTTTGTGCTGATGGGCTGAGATCGGTGAATTCATCACAACAGAAACCAGAGAAGGTCAGATCAGCAAGAGTGAAGAGGAGGAAGAAAACTGCAATGCCGCGATACACGCAGTTGGGTCGCAGCAAATTGTTTAATCTCGAAACTTTCATACTCCTACCATTTTCAAGCTAGCACGGACAGGATTAACGGGTCAATCTCAAACTCATGCGCACTGGCTGACCAGAGCGTCTCAGCCAATGAAAGCCTGACTGCTCCTCAACGTTCCTGAACGATTTCATGTTCAGCGTGAGGCGGCGGCTCAACCACCCGCCAATGAATTTCTCCTGGCGGTCTGCCAACCTCAATCCTGAGTGCTTCGTTCAAGCTGTCAAAGTGCCAATCCTGATTAGATTGAACTCTGAGTGTAGAAACAGCCCGGACTGATTCCACTGACCGAATTTCAACTTTTTCCTTCTGAAGCTCTGCGCCCACAACCGGTGTCAATCTGTCGAAAGGCAGCGCCAGTGGTCGCCCGGTTTCGGCGGCAATCAATCTCTCTGATTGACTCTGAAGGATATGACGCGAAATGTCTGCCTCATGCACGCGGGAGTGATCGTGCGCCCGAACAAATCCGAGATCGCGGCGCTGAACATCAAGCAGTTCAAAAGCACGGTAGACGTCTTCACGCGTTTGTGCAGCGTAACGATCAATTTCCGCTAGCCTGCGTGCATCAGTAGAATTGAGTGAATCAAGCACTGATCGAACAAATTGCTCGCGTCCCTCCGGCGTTACCTGAAATGAAGGTTTGTCGGTTTTTGGCTCCCCCGAATCTATTCCGCGAGAACGAATCCTCTCAGCAATAAAGTCATTTCGGGCGGCCAGCGCGATGCTGGCCCTTTCCTGTAGATGCTCCTGAATGTAAGCGACTGTATCGCTGATCCGCACGGCTTCAGGCAATGGATTGCGGTCGAACGTCTCTTCCGGCACAAGACTTTGCCACGCCAGATTTCTGGCGCGCAGGCGGATTTCCCGTTGCAGCGATTCAGGAAGCAGAGCGCGCGCTTCGGTGATGGTCAGCCTGTTCCCGGTTTGTTCTGAAGCTGTTTTTTCAAATTCAATTTCGCGCTCAATCAATGCCTCATTCAGTAGTTGCCGCTCGATTCGCCCCATACTCGCCATGTATTCACGAAATGTGCTGTTTTCTCTGGGTATTGCACCAAAGGCGCGAGTGACGGGCAGCTCGGCAAGCTTGTTGTCTCTGACAGTTTGGGATCGCCCGGCGGACGGCAATCTCACTAAATCTCTCTTTCTTTCTTCACTCATCTCATAGAGGAAAGTTCGCTCGTGTGGCGGAATTCTTTGACTCAGCAGAGAAAGGTTCACACTGCCTTCTTTGTTCATCTTTTCATTGATGATGCTTGCCTGAAAATGCGCGACGGCCCTGGCTGTCCTCCTTGTTTCCAGTTCCTGAAGCATCGTCTTGAGAACTTCAGATGGTTCTATCCTTCCTTCACGAAGGTCGGCGATCCGCGCAGCACGCTCTCTTCTTGACAACCCATAATTCAACCGCAGTTCGCGCATCTCCGGCGAGTGATGATCCGGCGCACGGCCATTGAAAAGCAGGTTTCGCTCCCGTGTGTTCAGCGGCATCGCTGTCGGAAGAGGATACTTTTCTGGCGCGACGCGATGCTGCCGTAATTCCTCGCTTCGACGTTCATTGACGCGCAGCAAATCAGCCGCGACGCGGCCCAGTGCTTCAGGTGTAGTGGCGCTGAAGATGGCGGCACGTGCATCTCGGAAAACAGGAGAAGTATTGAGTGCGCGCGTCTCCGGGTCGCGCAATCGCTCACCTACATAGTTCTTGAGAAAGGTGCCGATTCTGCTTCGTTCATCGGCCTCGCGTTCCGTCAAAGCCAGCCTGACTTCGGGTCCTTCCTTGCCAGCCCAGGTTTGCAGGGACAATTTCTCTCCTGCCGCAATCTTTGCCATCGTCTCAAAAACCTTTGAACTGCTTACGGACAGACGAGACGGATTATCCCCAACTCCTCGTTCCGGCAGACTCACAAACAGTCGTGAGTGTGCGGCGCGAGCGAGCTTCTCATCCGAAACATTTCTGCCCAATCCTTGTCTGAGTCTGCGAGTCAGATTACTAACCTGCGTGAGGCGTGCCTCTTCGTAAGGCTTCAGTTCATTCCCGTCGCGCGTAGCTTTCAATTCGCGCAGATGGAGATGCTCTTTTTCACACAGCCGGAGTAATGTTCGCTGGCTTTCGAGATACTCTTCCTTGCTAACCGAGCGCTCAGGATTTTCGCCTTCTGCCCTGTCGGTAAGCTCCACAAGTTTGCGCGTATATTCGGCTGGGTCAGGCTGGTACATTGTTCTGTCAATCGCCTTGAAGAGTGCTTCACGACTGACGCCGCGCTCAAGTCGGCGATCAATTTCCGGGATCGTTCTGCTGACGAGTCGCTCTTTCTGTTCATAACTCAGTCCTGCTGGCAGGCGTAGCGATTCATCGCGCAAATTGATTCGGCGCGCTGCCGTATTCAACCTGCTTTCTCGCATGTCATCTTCACGGTCTTCCGCAGTCTGAACCGTGTCTATGCTCTCTCGCGTTTCAAGTCTTGCCATTTCAGTGGCAATCAGGCGCATCTCTTCAAGAGTTTGCGTTAATGCTTCGGCATGTTCAGCCTCATTTCCTTTGCGGACACGCTGTTCTCGTTCGCCACGCGCAATCCGGTCGTAGTAGGTTTTGAAGACCGAGATCTGCGTACGCGCGTCAGCCGTTTCGCCGCTGATGGCGAGCGCCAACGAGTGAAATTCGCGCGCTTGCTCGCGGTCGCCGATCTTTTCCAGCGCGTAGGATAAGGTCGTGATGAATGGCGTCTCGCGCTCTTCACTCAGTTCATACTCTTCAGCGGGAATGACCAGTACTTCGCCTTTGATCCCGGCTCCGTGTTCATACAGGTCGCGCATCATCCGGCTCTCTCTGTCGAGCCAGTTTGCCTGCTCGACTGGCGTTCGGTAATCAGGATGATCCGGTTCGTGCGATACCAGCGACGCCCTTGGATGTCGCACCTGTGGACGTTCAGTTTCTTCCGGCACAGAGCCGCGTTCGATGATCTCCTGTAACAGTTCGCGCCCACCGAGCGAGTGGTTGCGCGCGGCCAGTTCCATCAATCTCAAATCCGAATTGAAAGTTTCGCTGTCACTCATTTTGGCTATGACGGCTGTACGCTATCCTCACCGTTCAAGACTCGTCTCGAACTGACGATCAGCTTCTCTGAAGAGCGGCACGTCGCGCTTCAGATCGAGAATCTCCCTGCTGTCTGACTGGTCGAGAGTGATTGCGCGTGAGAACTCAGCGCGGGATTCTTCCAATGCCTCGTGGTAAATCTTCGCGTACTGTTCACGCCGTGCCGGATCGTTCTCTTTGATGATCTGCAATTCAAGTCGGCTGATCTCGCGAGCAGTGAATTGCGGACTCGGTAATGGCAGTCCCGGATTCAATCTGACGAACTCCTGCTCATAGTTCCGGGCAGCCTCGACCAGCACAGCAAAAGCAGCTTTGTTCTGTTCGTGGTGTTGGTGAAGGCTCTCGCCATACATTTCGACCGCCGCAGCGACTGCACGATACGTCTCCCTTCGTGTCAGCAAAGGCCGGAAGAGTTGTTCCAGCGGCGATTTCGGCTCAACGTCAGCCAGACGACCGAGAGTGATTTCCTTTCCGCTCCCTTCTTTCGTAATCACCATCATTTGCCCGCGTCGTTCGTTGAATCTTTCCACCCTTGCTTCTGATTCGCGCAGATCAATCCCGGCCATCAACTCACGCGCACTGGCGCGGCTGAATCGCTCACGGATAACTTCCTTCGGATCTCGATGGCTGCGGGCATCGTATTCTTGCTCGATGGCTGTCAGCGTTCGATAAAACTTTGGATCGTGACGACGAGCGGCGTGCGTATCGAGTTCTCTCAAATCCTGCTCGGCGAAGAGCGGCGCTGGCATCGTGCGGCCTTCCCTGTGGTATCGTTCTTTCTCCCCTGTATAAATTTCATCGAGGGCTTTGACCACTTCGGCTCGGCGCGCAATCTCTTCTGAAAGCTTCGCGCGCTCTTCTGCAATCCGGCTCAGGACTTCAACGCGCTGCCTGCTCAATTCATCCATTTTCTGGCGCGCCATTTCACGATGATCGTCATTCCAGTGAATGCTTCGTGCGCCGATAAACTTTGTCTGGTCAGACATGGAAGCCAGCGCTGATTCAATTCCGGCGAGAGATTCTTTGGTGTGGTGTTCACTGTTGTTCACAGCCCACTGTCGAATGTGTTTTGTCTCTTCAAAGCGGGCAGCAGTTTGCTGCTCGACGATTAGGCGTGAGCGCGCGACGAAAAGCTGCGCTCGCAGCTTACCTGTTTCCGGGTCCAAACGCGCTGGCTCGCCTTTTTCAGCGGCCAGCGTCATGCGAATCTCTTCCAGCTTTTTTAGCTTTTCCAGGTCTCCAAGAAAGATCGCGTGGTTCTGCAACCGTGCCAGGTCTGCGCGCGAAAGGATAGGCGTTGGAATCGGCAAGCCGGCGGTTTCATACTTTTCTCTGATTGCAGCCGATTCGCTTGTGGCAGGTCGTGAAGCTGAGATGGTCTGTTGCAAATTCAACTCGATAGCGTTGAGGTCGCCTCGGCGCGCACCACGAATCTTTTTGATCACGCCGCCATACCTGCTGATTTCTTGAGCCGCAGCTTCGTTCCGCATCTGTGCGCGCGTCTCGGCAGGCAGGTTGAACCTCACCTGCGCCGTCATCTGCCTGCCAATCGCATCGGCTCTTTGCCGCAGATCGTATTCAGAAATCAATCGGCTTCGGCCCTGCTCATCAACCACCTGGTAGCGACGCCACTCGCCAAATGCGATAGCCGCCCGAAAAGATTCCCGCAATTGCTCAATGCGGTCAGAGGCGACCATCGCCTGACCGAGCGTCACACGCTCAGTACGCTCTTCCTGGCTCTTTCTTCGCTGATCGTTCGTGAATTGCCTGATGTTCTGATTGAGATGTTTTTCAAAGGTCTGGCTGAACAGGCCGGGATTGATGAGGCGCGTTCCGTCCGGCGCTTTCTCCCAACTCACGCGCAGTTCTTTGGGCAGAGTGTTAAGGCGTTTCGCGCGGCCAGTCTGCCGGTCAACATAGTCACGGTGGATGAGCAGATGAACGTGCGGATTGTCGGTATTGCGGTGAATGCCGGCCACCCAGCGCAGCCTCTCTGCATTGAGTGCATCGGTCATCTCTTTCAGCGTGCCGCGCGTTGTTTTCCGAACCCCGCCGAGCCGCGATTTCTCATCCGTCCCCAGTTGGTTGAAGTCTTCTTCTCGATGAAAGCTGATGACGAGATGCAGAACGTCATCCGTCCTCGGATCGCGCCCGTCACCGAGCAGTCGATTGGCTTGAGAATAGTTCAATCGCTCTTCGCTTTCGGAAAAGAGCTTGCGCGCTTCGTGGCCTTCGCGCTCTTCGTCGCGCTCACGTGTGGAAACGTAGCGAGCCGCCTGACTGACGCCGCTGCCTCCCAGTCCTTTTTTGACGACGACGACAACTTTCATCGTGTTGACCAGTTGCTGCCCTTTGCGCGACCACCGTCGTTCTCATCAACCTTCAGATAGAATCGCGCGTGGGTAATCTCCTGGAAGCTTCTGAATCAATTCTCGTGCCTGTTGCATCCCTGTCTCATCCTGAACCGCGAGTTGTTTTCTGATCTCTTCGGAACTCACGCCATCTTTTTGCATGCCGATAGTCATCAGCACCTTTACCATGTTGTCGGTCACGATTGACCGGCGCAGCAAATGTGATAAGAGCGTCAGCATCACCTCGCAGTTTTTTGTAGTGGCGTCTGAGTTCGTACTCTCTTCGGATTGCGCTGCTACTATTGCCAACTGCTGACGGAGATCGGCGAATTCCTTCATCAACGGTTCGACGGCTTCGGCAACTGTCTCCTGATGGATTTTGCGCACGTAGTTTTCGCCCTCGTCTCGCCCCAGGGCGCGCAATCTGCGTTGGCGCAATGCCTCGTGGACAAGCTCTCGGATCACGTCGCTCCGGCACTTTTCTTCGTCACGCGAAAGGTTGCTGACCTCGCGCAGATCGTCCACGAAAAGTTTGGTCGTACTCGACGTGGAAGCTACCAATCTTGGCCTGTTCCGAATCGGCATTGTCAGCCCTCCATTGCTTCATTGAATGCAGCGTTCTTCGTGTCTCGCAGGTAATGACAAACGGGCAATCAACGTGCCTTCGGTCTCCGGCTATCTTCAGCTTTTAATTCATTTGGCGCGTCAGGTCTGCCTGGCAAAGGCAATCGCAGACCTGAAAGACCTGACAACGCTTGTAGTAGCTTTGATTTGTGAACATTGGTAG
Source organism: Heliomicrobium sp. (assembly GCA_021155085.1). GTDB lineage: Bacteria > Acidobacteriota > Blastocatellia > RBC074 > RBC074 > RBC074. Next base: position 303,906 of record JAJNQA010000040.1, read on the forward strand.
ACCTCAGCCGCTGCCCCACTTGTTAGCACACGATTCGCGCTGAGGTGTACCAACTGCTTTTGCCGCCGCTCTGGAAAAATGCAGGGTCATTTTGAGCCAACTCTGGTGAAATGTTGTCTTCGTCCATCACCCACTCGCGGCGAGCATTAATCCCTTCGCTGAGAGTGGCCTTGTGACTCAAAACCCTTTATGCAACGTGACGACCTGATCTGAATCGGCTGGAAATGGTGGGCAGGAAAACTCTGTTGGAATGGCTCTTGCTCAATGCGAAGCATCTTCAAATCCAGAGCAGGATTTGATCCCGAAAAACAACCACAAAGGAGATGAATTTATGCCGACAGGAAAGAGAAAAGAATCCGCCAGCGCATCGGTTCCGCTGATCAACTTTGATGAAGTTGCCGCGGAAAAAGAATCATTCAAGCTAAGCTGGACGGTACTGGCGAACCTCAGAGATTACGTCGCCTACGTCAAGGATGTGACCGGCAGGGAGACCACACCTGATGAGGTAGTTGACAAGGGAATGCGGCGGCTGTTCGACGCTGACAAGGGCTTCCGGCAATGGCTGCAAAAGAAGAACAGTGAGAGCCGGAACAAAACAAAACCCGCCAAAGCTGAGAAACCCGCGAAGATTGAAAAGCCGTCCTTTGATGGAAAGACCGAATCGCTCGGCGAAGGCTTTCCCAAATCGCATCAATGATGCCGATCGCATCACAAGGAAGGCCGCATTTTCATTGTAAGCTTGGCGATGATTGTCGTTGGCTGATCGTTTCGAACCGTGAGATTTTCGCGTCCTGATCACACGGGATGCAACATCCATTGCTCAAAATGGCGTATGGATCGCCGTCGTAGCTGCCACAGCAAAGGTATTGTCTTTCGGCGGCGGTTTCATTTTGATCCTCTGACATAACCTCGCTCTCTTTCAACTGAGTTTGGGTGTTGATCCATTCAATCGCAGCTTTGACAACTTCGGCGTGGCATTGTTCCGGAAAACACCAGCAAGCAAGAACGAGATTCTGAGTCTTTGCCATATTCGCAAGTCTGTGAATCTCATCAAACACCGGCCCGGCGCTGCCTTGAATTTCATTCCAAAGCCAGTGGCGGTACTTCGCAATCACGGTTGCACGATCGCCATCTTTGCCGATGCAAAATGGGTTTCCCAGAACACTTGGCCGCCCGATATAGAAGCTCTCGCCACAAAAGGTTTTGCGGTTCACGATGGTAATCACGGCAGTCACTCCTTTCTGAAAATCGCCGCACTACCGACCGCTGATACCTATTTGCCAATTTATATGCGAAGTGATTGATCTGGTTGGAAAGGCGAGGCTCGACATCACTCGAGGGCTTTCGCAGGCAACTTGATTTCAGCGAATTGGAGAAATGACGGGTAGGGTGGGATGCAGCCGGTTAGCTGTTTTCATGTCTTCAAGCGGCAGTTTGTATTGTCCCACGTGAGCGGGTTAATCGCTTTGACATGTCCAGTTTCTCTTCGAAGATTGCTAACGCCTGTTTGCCGCATTTGACCAAAAGGGCAGATAGGTCTTGGGCGTTACGGATTGTATGAAAAGATTGATCAGGAGAGAAAAATACCAGGACGTTTCTGCTTTTATCCAGCAAGTTAAGAATGTTGTTTAACGTGCCTCTGCTCTTCGCATCCCATATCATCAGCCCATAATCCGCTTCTCTGGCCATCTGCAAATCTTTCAGCGCGTAAAAATCGAAGCCCTTCTCATTGGCATCTGCTGAAACAGCTCTCGTTTTCCAATTGCCAACATTATTCCTGCATCGATTGCCCGCGCAAAACACAAGCACGTTTTCATAGTTTCTTTCAGCCAGATATTTCTGGACGCACTTGTCCGCTCCAGATGCGTCGCCGACAAGAACGGTAAAACTGCTATCAATAATATTGTCAATCCTCGTTGCAACGGGTGATGGCAAATTCGTGATCACTCTCGACCCGCCTATAAATACTTTGACCATACTGCACTCCATTTCATTTGTCGGATGTTCACGGGCCGCCAACCGCTCATCTTTTTTGGCTACACAGCGGGAAGACACAATGAAACAGGGCCGCTCCTGTTCGCGGCAGAAGCGTCCCTGCATCATTGAACGTGAAACCCAGGTCGTGCGTTAGAACGGAATGTCGTCACTCGTCTCCGCGTCGGCGGAATCCAAACCCTCACCATCGTTCACACAGGCTTCGTTCCTGACTTCATCGTTCGCCTTTCCACCATCGCGTTTACCAAACGGCACGAACTCAAAACTGCTTGCTACGAGAATCGTCGAGGTGCGCGAGACGCCATCGCGATCCAAATACTTTTCGTTCTGCAATCGCCCGTTGAATGCGAGCGCGCTGCCTTTTTTGGCGTATTGCGTAATGACCTCGGCGTCACGGCCAAACACTGTCACTTTGAACCAATCGGCGATGGATTGACGTTCCTCACCAACCTTGACGCTGCGGTTGTTGGCGATGGAGAGATTGATGACCGGCGTGCCGGAGTTGGTAAATCGCAATTCCGGTTCCGACCCGAGACGGCCTGAAATTTGTGCATATGCTGACATATCGTTGTTCCTTTCGTGTGAAATGGGATTGACCCGCTGCTGCGAGTTGCACGACTTATCTCCCGCCCGATTCTTTCGTTTGTGTTTCCGAGCGGGATGGCTCCTTGAATAACCTCACGCCGCCATTGCAAAAGGCCTGGCAGGTTTGCTCTTGATGGCTTCCCAGACTCGCTCCACTTCCTGCGCCGACAATTTGTGAACCGGATGTTGCGGTTGATTGTTCCCGTACATTGCCCAGCGCAGAAATCGCAGCTTGCCGTCGCTCGCGGTTTCAATTTCCTTGAGTAGGTCAGCAGCCGTTTGAGACAGCCGCGCTGATTTCAGCCGCAACCGCTGAAGCTGCGCCGCAGTGTTGAGCGTGGTGAAATGCTTGAGCGGCAATCCGCCCGTCTGCCGGGCTTCATACGCCTGCTTCATAATTTCGCCGATCTTCCGAGTATCGGTTGCGGCGCGGACGGCTTTGTGAAACTGACGATAGCTTTTGCAGGTGCGCAGTGCGATGAGATGAAAGTCGGTCTGGCATTCGGCGAGGATCATTTCCAGTATCTCGCGCGCCAACTTCTGCCATTCGCGGTTCGCGTGCGAATAAAACCTGCCGCCGGTTTTGGTCTTCCCGCTGATCGGAAAAATCACGTCAAGCTGCGCGTTCATGTCTTCCCAGATGGCCTCAACGGAAATGCCGTTTGCGTAAGCGCGGCGCAATTCAGAGGCGAGGTAGCGGGCGCGCTCCGGGATGTCTTCCTCAGCGAATTCGGGATCAACTTTGCCGCAGGCTGTTGTTCGCTCGTAGCTCGACATGACGATGATTGCGCCGCTTTCGTCGTATTGATCCATCGCTTCCAGCGTCTCAAAGGCGGCGTCGAGTTCTTCGATGCTGGCGTCACTCGCTTCCAGATCGTTCACCCAGTCGGCCAGATCATCGTGGGCGGATGTCGCTGCTTTCCTGCGACCCCGTGTCAGGCGGGTCATCGCCTCGACTTCCTGATCGAACAACGACCGTCTGGGCTCTTTTCGCCTGGCGGAGCGTTCGGCAAGAATCGCATTTGAACTGCAATCAGCGGCGCTGTAGTTGAACGTCAAAACTTCTTCTTCGACCACAATCACATCCTGATTGACGAGTTGTCCAAGTTGCATCGCCAGCAGCGCCATTTCCTTGAGAACGAAGCTGACGCCGCGCTCCACGATTTCGCGGTAGTAATGTGAAGCGGTGGCCTGACGATAGCGCGCATCGCCGCCTTCACAGATCGCGTTAAGGCAACGAATGAACTCCGCCGCATCGTCCTGGTTGCCCAATTTTCTGAGCGCGTAAGCGAGCGTGCCGATGCGTGACTCCTCATCCTGCTGGCTGACAGGAGAAGCATCCCCATCAACCTTGAAGATCACTTCGCCTGCCACATCGAAATGCTCGAAGTCGAGGCGCGCAAGCTGCCCCAGACAGGAGATGTGATGGAACAGCCCATCGCGCGGCGACGCTGAATTGTCGGGAACGAAGATCGAACGGTTGGAACGTGTATTCACGAATTGCATGTTGATTCTCCTTTGTGATGTGAAACCAATGTGAACAAGCCCCGGCAAAGCAAAGAACCGGAACCGAAATCACGTTTTTACCAACCGCTAATACCTGTTCTCTCTGAATCGAAGCCGATGGAGGATTGAGGGAGCCTGGTGAAGAGGCGATGGTTTGCCGGCGAGCAGTTGCCTCAACATCGTCTGGCGTTTTCCTGTGGTGGAGTTCTCAACGGCCATCGCCAGTGCGTGGCTGGAACCGATCAGCACGACCATTTGCTGGCCGCGCGTGAGCGCCGTGTAAAGCAGTTCCCGATTGAGCATCGGATACTGGCTTTCGTGGACGGGAATGATGACGAAGGGATACTCGCTGCCCTGACTGCGATGAATCGAGATGGCGAACCCGTGTGTGAGTTGCGGCAGTGATGCGCCCGTGTAAATCACGTCTCTTTCGCCGTACCTGACCGTCACGGTTTCAGAAGTAGTCGCTTGCACGCTGCCGCACTGGCCGTTGAAAACGCCGAGCTGATAATTGTTCTTCGTATGCAGCACTCGATCACCAGGAATAAAGGATGGGTGGGCTGATTCCGTGTTGAATCCATCGCTCTGACGCCGGACATTTAGGGTTTCCTGGATTTGATCGTTGAGAAAAACAGTGCCGAGTATTCCTTTATGTTTCGGCGTCAGCACTTGAATGCTCTGGTATGGATCGGCACCACAACGTGCGGGAAGGCTTCGTGTGACAGATTTGATAAGCAGGCGCTCAATCTCTGAGGCGGTCTCGGCTTCGATAAAGTAGCAATCGCTTTTGGCTGTTCCGGGTGCTGGCAGATCGGGAACACGCCCCTCTTTGATGGCTTCCGCGGCTTCGATGATCTGGCTTCCATTGACCTGACGATAGTTGGTTTGCAACCTGATGACGGGGATTCGCCCGCTTTCAATGAGGTCGTGCAGCACTTGTCCCGGCCCGATGGAAGGAAGCTGATTCACATCACCGACGAGGATGAGTCGAGTGGATGAGGAACAGGCGCTGACGAGCCTGGTCATCAGAAAAAGGTCAATCATCGAAGCTTCATCAACGATCAGGACATCGGCGACAGGAAAGATGTAATTCCACAGCGAACGCGGCTTCAGGCAATCATTCCGCAGCAGCTTGTGGAGTGTGTGGGCCGAACAGCCGGTCACTTCTCGCAGCCGTTGCGCGGCCCGGCCCGTTGGCGCAGCAAGCCTCACACAGTATCCGGCCTTCTCAAACACAGAGATCAGCGATTTGACAGTCGAAGTTTTGCCCGTTCCGGGCGCGCCGGTAAGGATGGAGACGGGAGAATTGGTTATGAATCTGACGGCGGCGCGCTGTTCGTCGGAGAGGTTGCCGTCTTCCGGCTTCAGCCATTCATTCAATCGGTGAGGATTGATCGCGCGCAGCCGATGTCCGATGTGCGGGAGTGCGCTTGCAATGGCTTCTTCAGCAACCGCACAGTGCGTGAGCGCAATGTGTTCGTCCGTGAATTGCACCTGATGACGGCCTTGCAATTGCCACAGCGCACCGAGAACTTCATCCGGTGATGATCTGCTCAATCCGGCTTCGGTTTCCATGCGTGTAGTCAGTTCTTTCAGAGAAAGGCAGGTATGGCCTTCGCGCAATGCCTGATTGAGCGCCTGGAGAATGGGATCCGAAAGGGATGAATGAGCAGCTTGATGTAAACGAGCTGGAAGCTTTTCGAAAAGCTTCGCGCGCAGGAAGACGGCTATCCGGGTGGCAATCACCCACCTGACCACAGCGACCACAATATACTGGACTCGAACGCGCATCCTGACTGCTCCTTTACAGAACCAATACCGACAGTTGTGATGTCTGCCAGCCGCATTGATTCTGTCGCTTCAGGATGCGCAGGTAGCTTCAGCGATCGCTGACGTAATGCGTCTTCCTTCTGGCGGCTTCGCTTTGCACCAGTTCCCAGATCATCTCTTTCTTTTCGGAGGGGTGATCAAGATCTCTCAACACCAGAATGTCACTGCTGGTGGTGTAAAGGATTACGTCGCCGAGCTTGAACATGCGTTGAACCAGTCCCTGACTGACTTTGATGGATCGCACTGCGCCGAGTTGAATACTTTCGTCATGTTTGACGAGCAATCCCCAGCGGGCGTGCGCACTGGTTTCAGTAATCGCGTATACGGCGCTGATCATTTCCAGATGGATGTAGCCGATGAAGGCAAGGATGCAGATGCCACCAACCAGCCCGATGAGAGGGACGCGAAAATCAACCGCGCTCTCCTCCCGCCAGGTCCAGGCGGCGATCACGCCAATGCCGGACAGGCAAATGATTGACAAGGCGACCCCGTAATAAACAATCAAAGCCCTGGCGCGCGGTTTTTCCGATAAAACTTCTGGCGGTTTCATACTCACAACCCCGGCCAGCCTGGCGGATCAGGCTGCTCACGACCAACTTCATCAGCCCTTGTCAGGCTGAACAGTTGACTCAGTTCTTGCTCGAATTCGCGTTCGAGAATTTCGGCCTCTTCACGTTCTCGGACGAGAAAAAGTTCGTGGCGCAGATTGGCGGCTTCATACTCCGACTCAGTCAATCGCCCGATCTCGATCTCGTCGAATTCCGGCTCGAAGCCTGAAGGGCCTTCGATTACTTTGCGATTATCGAATCTAGTCTGATCGTCCATACAGTCACTCCCGTTTCTAATTTTCATTTATCGAGCAACAAAGCACGTTCCTGGTCGGCCTTCTCGTTTTACATCTGAGTGAAGCAAACGGCAATCCACGGATGGCGGTACGGAATGAAGATTATTAGAGGCTGCCAGTTCGGCCCGTCTTTTGCTTGTGGCTGTCAGTGAGAGCGTGCTACCTTTTCATTGAAGGCTTTACGGAATCAGCCGAAGCCCTGCCCCGCGAGCTGAATCCTGACTGGAGACCTCACTCGCGCGTTCTCTTTCCCCCATCGGAAACGATCAAGATTTTTCTACGGCAATGCGAAACCAGACGTAAAAGAGATTCTTTTAGCCGGGTAAAGTCTGCTCCCTCACGAATCAAAATCGAACAAAGACAGGCGCAACAACTTAATCGAACTCAAATCAAAATAAGCTGAAGAAACTCCACAGCAGTACGAGTGATTCTCATGCACGATGCGGATTCCGTTTTACTCGCCTTGCTTGAGGCGACAAATGAATTAGAGAAAAAGAGACTGCAGGATGAACTCCTGCTTGAACATGCGGCACCAATAATCCGGCAAATGCTGAGACAGCGCCTGCGGCTTCACAGCGGATATTCCGGTACTCATCCTCCTGACGCAGAAGACCTCTTTAACGATGTGATCGTGAAGCTCATCGAGAAGCTGAGCGAACTGCGAGCGCATCCTGAAAAGCGCGGCATTCGCAACTTCAGTCTCTATGTTGCGCGAGTCACCGCGAACGTCTGCAACGATTATCTGCGGAACAGAAAACAGGAGCGCCATCGGCTGAAACATAAACTCCGCAACCTGCTGGATCGTCATCCGGACTTCAAGGTTTGGAAGGGCGAGAACAACACGATCATTTGCGGACTGGCTGTATGGAGAAACGAGGATTCTGCGTTCGTTCAATCAATCCAGACGGAAAATTCTGCCGAGGTAGTTGAAAAACTCCGAACAACGATCTTCACGGGGAAAACTCCTCAGGGACTGCCGCTTTCAAAGCTTGCAGCAGAGACGCTCAAGCTCATCGGTCAGGCGGTCGAACTGGATCAACTGGTGGAGATCATCGCCGACTTTCAGGGGGTCAGAGATCGGCTACCTGAATCACTGGATACCATCGAAAGCGGCTTGAGCCAGCGTCTTACGGACGCAGCACCCCGGACTGATTCACTGATCGAAGGCCGGGAAAGACTCCGGCAATATTGGGAAGAGGTGAAAAAACTTCCTGCTGACCAGCGCAATACGATTTGTCTGAGTTTTGAAGATGAATCCGGGGAAGACCTGTTCAGCCTGTTGATTGATGCGGGGATCGTCACGGCTCCAGAACTGGCCGCGGAGTTTGGCATGTCGTCCGAGCAGATCAATGAACTCTGGATGCGAATTCCAATGATGGATAACACGGAACTGGCTGAGTATCTGGGCGCGACACGTCAACAGGTGAGCCTGTGGCGTTTCCGGGCGCAAAGCCGGTTGAGGAAGTGGCTGACAGACAGGGAAAAATAAAATTCAGCCCTGATGAAATCGCGGGCATTCTCTGCCGTCTTAATCATTCAGCGGAGTTTTTCTGCGAGTTCTTTCGGAAACCTTTTGACACAGCATGTCCATCCACACCACCAGACCAGAAATGGAACGATTTTGCGCCCGCACATTGGAAGTATCGAAGATGGCCGCGATTGGCGAACACCTGGCAAATTGCTCTGAATGCCATCAGCTTTTCCACGAGACTTTTCAGAAAAGAAGAAACTACGCTCCCGTCGTTATAGACCTTTCATCCGAGAAATGGCTTCGGGACGAGCATCTCGATTATGAATGGCTGACAGCTTATGTAGACAATGCGATAGAGAAAGATGAGCTTGAGATGACGGAGGTCCATCTCAAGCTGTGCGGACAATGCCGCGAGGAAGTTGAAGAATTCATCGCGTGGCGACGTGAGATCGCGCCCGAACTAAAAGTCAGATATGTGCCTGACGACCGAGCCGCCTCGCGCGAATGGATTTTGGGATCGTGGAGTTGGTTAAAGATTACTGGAAAGCCTGCTTACGCTTTCGCAATCCTACTGGCAATCGGCGCTGCCATTACGTTGGCGATATTGTTTCTGAAATCCGGCCCAAACGGTCAGGAGAAACAGCAAGCAAATGTTTCTTCATCTCCCTCTGTTCTGGTATCCACCACACCGATATTAAACAACGACCCCACTCCTGTTCTTGTAGTAACGCCAACGCCACAGATCAGAGTGTCGCCGGGTACACAACCGCAGCAGACTGGGTCGAAGAGTGAAACGTCAAACACAATCACTTCGACGACGAAATCCACAATTTCCCTGAATGATGGCGATCACATAGTGGCGATTGATAAGCCAGGCAGGTTGACTGGTCTGGAAAGGCTGCCGCCAGAGCTTGAGAGATCAGTGAAGGATTTTCTTTCGTCGGAAGAAATCGAGCGCCCTGCTGCATTGACTGATCTGTCAGGAAACAGAAGCGACCTCCGGGGCGAGGGTAATCAGTCTTCATTCAAACTGCTTTCCCCGGCCCGCATTGTCATCTCTAATGACCGTCCGGCTTTCAAATGGGAAAGCTTGCGTGGGGCAGAGAGCTACCGAGTGTACGTCAGCGATTCTCGCAGTCGTAAGGTCGCTGACAGCAGACTCCTTTCTCGAACGGAAACACAATGGTCGTCACCATTGCCGCTAAAACGTGGTGAAGTTTATTCGTGGACTGTAGGCGCTGTGGTCAATGGAGAAGAGATTGTCTCTCCTTCGGTGTCGGAGCCTGAAGTGAAGTTCAGAGTGCTGTCGGAAGATGACGTGCGAGAGATGAATCTTCTGAAACGAAACACCAATTCTCATCTCGCGCTAGGTGTCTTTTACGCGCAGGCCGGAATGTTGGCTGAAGCTGATCTCGAGTTTCAGCAACTTGCTAACGGCAATCCAAGCTCACCCATCGCCCTCAAGCTTCTCCGTATCATCCGGTCCTGGCGTTAGTATTCAGTCATTACTTCCGATCAGAACGAACCCCGCCCAGTAGAAAGGATGCCCGAATCTCCGGTCTTTCATCATCCTGAGCATAGCGAACCTCAACGCATCTGCTTTTGTGATTTTCTTCTTGGCGTTTTTCTGTCGAAGTTCCTGATAAAAAACAGTCATCCACTCTGCTGTGCTTGTTGAGTTGACCTTCCACTGACTGACCAATGTCGCTCGGCTACCGGCTACGAAAAAGGCCCAAGACATACCGATCATTCCCTCGCCTGCACCGACCTTCCCTCTGGCAGTTTCACAGGCGGAAAGTACGACCAGATCGGCGTTGAGGTTCAGATTCATAATTTCGCGCGCTTCCAGCAAGCCATCATCTTTGTCGCCATCGCCTTTTGAAAAAAGCAGATACGAATAGAGCGGATGATGGTTATCGAGGACGCCGTGTGTAGCGCAGTGGATGATGCTGTGTGCAGGAGCCTGGGACTTGAAAGCCATTTCATCTGCGGTTGCTCCAATGAAGATGTTGCTGCGATTCGCCTCGAAGAATTGAGTCAGCGATCTGACTTCTGTCTCTGCATCAGGAAGAGAACCGAGTCTTTCACCATTTCTCGTTTCCTGAGGCTCTGCCAAGGACTTGGTTCCGACCAGCGGATTGGCAAACGCTAGAAGTGAAGATGGACGACTACCTGCGCCGCTTCGCTTGCCCAACTCTCTTAATACACTCAGCGATGGTGTGAAGAAAATGGAGAAGTCTTCGATCAGGTAATGATTTTCTCTGGGCTGCAAAGCCTGAAAAGGCAACTCCCATAACACTCCGTCAGGAATAATCCCGATCGTGCTGATTCCCAAGAGTTGTGACTCTGCCGGTTTGATCAGCAGGTCATGAAGCTCCCTGGACGGTTCAGCAAAATCAGGATGACGGCTGGCGAGCATCTGCCGGAATCTGTTCACCATCTTCTTCAAGTCCTCCTCTTTGATGTTGATGGGATAGACCTTCAGATCGAAGTCGTGATTCGATGTCTGTTTTGACAGCAGAAACAGGTAGCATTTTTCTTTGGTTACGACGTAATCGAGCAGAGCTGTCTTCTGACCCGGAATCAGCTTGTTTAGATCATCATGCCTTAGCGCGGCAACTTGCCCCGGCAGCGTTTTCCATTCGGGATGGGCGGAGTAAAAAAGGTCCTGAAAAGAGGCGTACATCAGTCTGGCTGAATCAAGTTTTGCGTTGAGATGCTCAAGCAGAATGGCGTCACGTGAGTTCTTCAGCTTTTCCTCTCTGATTTCTTTGTTGAGTTCAATGATGGTCCGATTCAGCCGCTGTTCCTCTTCCTTTTCGCTCGGCGTCATCGCCTTCGCGGATTGAAATCTGCCGCCGCTTAGAATATCAAGCAGGACGCGGCCTTTGGCTCTTTCCGTATAGATCAGGGCGTCAACCAGCTTGCTTTGTTCGGCGAGCAACTCGACGAGTGCATGATAAGCGACGACTTTCTTCTCAAAGAAAAGCAGCCGTCCCTGCTCCTGTCCTGTCACCTGTGAGCGCATTGCTTCCACCTGCTCAATTGCTTGTGCAAGGACATTCAATGCGGGATCAGGTTTCTTCTGTCCGATGTAAGCCTTGCCCAGCGTTGTGGCCGTCAGGTAAGAAAGTTTGGGCAACCCAAGCTTTCGGGCAATTTTCAATGCACTTTCGGACAGTATAATCGCCTCGGTATAGTTGCGCAGATCATGATGCACCTCAGCCTTGCGCCAAAGGATTTCGGCGATTCGTGTTTGATCCCCAACCTGTTGGGCCAAAGAAAGTCCCTGGTCGAGAGCCTCCAGCGCGGCTTTGAACTCGCCCTTTTCTCTGTAGACTGCGCCCATTCCCTGACACGCGGCAATCAGGACATCTTTGTCAGACTCACCTGCCTGCCTGATGCTCTTTCTGAAGCTTTCAAGCGCCTGGTCATGATTTCCTTGTCTTTGGTTCGTTACTCCCAGATTTTGCAGAACAAGTGCGGTTTCGGTCTGGTTAGCACTGTTGCTGTACACCTCAAGACTTTGCCCGAAATAACTGACTGCCCTCGTGTAGTCTTCCTGTTCCAGATAAAGAAGGCCAATGCTATTGAGAATACCCGCCGTGAGATCGTGATATGGCAGCCTTCTGGCAGTGTCCAGAGCGTTATTCAGAAACAGGAGCGCCTGAACATTGTCGCCCATCGCCTTATGTACCCGGCCCATTTCCGCCAGGTTATCAGCCTGCTGATAACCATACTTGATACCGCTGCCATCCAACTCTTGATACAAAGTGATTGACTTTTGCAAGTACTCGATGGCCTGCGAGTACTTGCCATCACGGCCGCACAGCGCACCGAGTGTAGAAAGCGCACCGGCGAGACCGTATTGATCGGGCAACAAGCCAGCCGGCTCATTTGTATTCTTCACAGCGTCGGCCACCACAATAGCCTGCTCCGAGTAATATCTGGCCTGCTTGTAATCCCGTGCATAAAGGTAAAGCGAACCCACGTCACTGAGAACGTAGATCAGGTTCCGCCTCAACCCTGCGGACTCAAAGAGCCTTCTGCTTTCAAGGCATGATCGGATCGCTTCATCCGTCTTGCCGAGCCCTGAGTACGTTCTGCAAATGTAGTAATGAGTGCTCGCCAAACTCTTTACATCCTTCAGGTGATCGGCCACAGCAATGGCAACACGATAAAGCGCGAGCGAACGATCAGGCCCGTCGCTGTAATAAGCAGAAGTGGCCTTTGCAATCAGTTTTTTCCACAGGCGAGGAGCGACGAGCGAGGAATAATCCTGCAAGAGATTTTGCAGAGATGTCTGCCGATCTCCGTCTGCTTTCATCAGCGTTGTGATCAACTCTTCTTCAGTTCGAATCGTATTTGTTTGCTGAGCGAAAGTGTTGATCTGAAGGCAATGGATGACTGTGAAGCAGATCAAGGCGAGAAAATATGTGCGCCGAGAGAACAGCAATGATCTCTCGGCGCGTTTTGGAAAGGATCTAAACCTGATGCCGTGAGTTGTGTATAACGCCATAACTTGAAACTTCGGGTGGCTTCACGTTAAGCAGGCGTTAGAAGATGAGGCTGCCCAGAATTGCTAGGATGGCCTCAATCGGTGTTGGCGGCGGCGGGGGCGGTGGAGCCTTTTTTTCGGTGCCTCCCTGAGGGTCCCCGGTGTCAGCGTACACGTTGACTGAACCAACACTGACAAAGGCCAGTGTCAACGTGAGAAATAGGCTCGACAAGATCAGTTTCTTTTTCTTCATGTTACTTCTCCAGTTTGGGCCGTTGTGATAACGGCGGTGGTTGATTGTTCGCCTGCCGGAGCAGGTGTTCCTGGGCAAAGAGCATGATCGAGTACAACCGGAAGTCCCGGTTGCCTTGTTTGACGAATGTGTGTCCCTCATCGCCTGCCAGTAAATACCAGACAGACGTGCCTTGGCGCTTCGCAGCGTTGATTATGGCCTCCGCTTCGCTTGCGGCAACGCGCGGATCGTTCTTTCCCTGAATGATCAGCAGCGGCTTTTTGATTTTCCGTATGTTGTTAAGCGGCGCCGTTCTTTCCATATATGCCTTGATCTTAGAGTCTCTCTCGTCACCAAATTCGGCTCGTCGCAAATCGCGCCGCCATCCTTCAGTGCGTTCGATAAACGTCGCCAGGTTTGTCGCTCCCGAATCTGAAATTGTGCCTCTGATACGATCATCGTATTTTGCCGCCACGGAGAGAGACATATAGCCGCCATAGCTAGAGCCTTGCACAAGAACGCGATCAGCATCGAGGTCGGGTTGTTTTTTGATCCAGTCGAACAGTGCGCCGATGTCTTTCACTGCATCTTCACGCTGAACGCCGTTATCGAGATCAAGGAATTTCTTCCCATATCCCGTCGAGCCACGCACATTGGGGTAAATCTTCACGATGCCCAACTCGTTGATGAAGTAGTTGTCTTCATAGCCGAAAATTGGTCGGTACTGTTCTTCCGGTCCACCGTGAATATCAATGATGACAGGGCGCTTGCCAGCAAACCCGGTTGCGGGGCGGTAGAGAAAGCCTGAGATTGTTCTGCCGTCGAAACTCTTCCACTGAATCAGTTCAGGCAATGACAGCTTTTCAAGGTCGAGGCCGCCACTCACACTCTTTGCCCAAAGCTCGACCTTGCTGGTCTTCACATCCAGCGAATAGATGTCATTCGGAGTGCGGGGCGATTTGAAATTGAAAGCAAGATCGGTTGAGTTGCTATGCCATTTCAGATCAGAGATGACACCGCCGGGTAGATCGCCTATGGGTTTATAACTGCCGCTCGCAATCTCAAGCAGGTAAAGACGGGAAATGCCGTTTTCATTGACGGTAAAAGCCACCATCTTCCCGTCTGGCGAAAGCTGAAATTCATCAACATCCCAGTTGATTTCAGCCGTCAAATTCCTGAACTGACCGCTGGAGAGATTCAAATAAGCCAAACGACGCACATCGGAAGCGCGATCGGTAATGACGAAAATGCCTTTCCCGTCTTTGTTGAACATCGGGGAATCGTAGTATTCGTCGGCCTTCTCCGCATTCCCTGACAGAAGACGTTTCTCACCATTTTCCACCTTGACCAGCCACAGCTTGCTTGTGGTGTTTCCGATGAACTCGCAGAAAACCACCTGAGTGTCATCCGGTGACCAGTCATAGGCTTTCAGATAATTTCCAGTAGACTCGACCAGCAAACGGCGGCTCTTCGGATCGAACGGATTGATGACTGACAGGCTGACGCCGCTTCCTTTCGACGGTGAATAGCTCCAGACGACTCGCTCCCCGGAGTGAGACCACACCGGCTCAGTATTTCTTGATTTTTCCTCGGAGAGCAACGTGCTTGACCGGGTCGCAAGGTTATAAAGAAACATCTGAAACGATTCGTTACCATCAGCGTCGCGGTTGTAGATCAGGTATTTCGCCTGCGGCTGAAAATACACATTATAAACATCGCCGAACGGCAGATAGACCCAGGTTTTCTGAGAGGCGACAGGCGCTTCGATACGCGCAACCCAGGCTGCGCTCGAAATGCCCTTGACCCATAGCTCTCGTTTTTCAGGATGCCAGCCGGCTAGAGGAAGACCATAGGCTCCCAGATAGCGTTTTACTTCTTTCGCCAGTGAAGACGGGATTTTCGGAACTCCGGACACTTCCATGATCTTGGGCGGCGCAATTTCATCACTCTGCGCTGTAGCGTCGAGCGGACAAGCCACCAGCAACACTAAGACTGCACAGACCGTCATCCACATTTGTTCCCCAAACAGATTTGACCGGCAACGTGATTGCGTTGACATCATCACTCCTTGAAGTTGTGTGTGAGGAAAGAATGGTTTTGCGGGGGATTGTCTCTAATCCTGTTTTCCTGACTGAACCTCGCGTCGTGTTCCACTGGAAGGGGGCAAATCAATCTCCTGGACGCTTCGGTATTTTCCCACGTCAGCAATAGACGGCAGAAAGGCTTTCCGATTTCACCCACAGGAAAAAATATTTCTCGCGGGTTTTATAGCCGTGCGTGAAATTGCCGCCAAGATCTGCCGTCCTTTACTTACGCGACTTCCGAAGGAGTGAATATGCAGTCTCACGACACTCGCACAGGTACGACAGAACATCGCGCGTTAATTATCGCCTCTAATCAGGCGATGACCCTGTCGGTTCGGAGAATTCTGGAGCAATCAGAGTGGCAGATCGAGACTTGCCGCGACCAGGATGAATTCAATCTGCTGGCAGAGCAAGCCTCATGGCTGCTGGTCATCATCGTGTGCGAACGTGGGTCAAGTGAGATGCTGAAGATACTGCAATCCTTGCAGTCGGCAATTGCGAGTGAAAAAACGTCCTCTATCGTCATAGCCGAACAGCCTTCAATCAGCGATGCGATCCTCTACACGCGCAATGGCGCGATGGATTATTTAAGCTGGCCGGTCATTCCGAGCCAGTTACTTGAGATCGCGGAGCGCGCATACAGGCTGGCGGAATACGCCGTCCTAAAGAGCCAAAGCCAATTCACGGATCAGTCAAAAAGCGATGATGTTGCAACCGGGTCCACCAAAAGTGGCCGAGCAATGATCGGAAGCTCTGTCGCCATGATTGAGCTTTCAAAACAGATCGTCAGAATCGCGCGCTCGCCGGAGTTGCGTGTTTTTATTACCGGGGAGACGGGCACGGGCAAGGAAGTTGTAGCGCGGCTGCTTCACGACCTCAGCGCTCGCAGTGGCCCTTTTCTGCCGGTGAATTGTGCGGCGACAGTAGAAAGTCTGCTTGAATCTGATCTGTTCGGTCACGAAAAAGGTGCGTTTACCGGCGCGCACGCGACGAAGAAAGGGCTTTGGGAAGAGGCTGCGAGCGGAACGCTCTTTCTTGATGAGATTACTGAGACATCGCCGACGGTGCAGGCGAAACTTCTGCGCGTCTTGCAGGAGGGTGTGATTCGGCGGGTCGGGTCGAATCGTGAGATCAAGGTTTCCGCGCGTGTGATTGCAGCTTCCAACCGGGATATTGAGCAGGCGGTCAGAGAAGGAACCTTTCGCCGTGATCTATATTACCGCCTTGGACAGGTGCTGCGGTTGCCGCCTTTGAGAGAACGGCTTGAAGACATTCGGCTGCTCATCACACATTTCTGTCAGCGTACCTCGCGAGAGATCGTCGTCACTCCCGAGGCGATGGAATTGCTCTGCGCTTACGAGTGGCCGGGCAATGTGCGGGAACTTGAAAGCGTGATCCAGCAGATCATCACATTCTCAGGCCGCTTCGTCTTCCGCGAAGATGTGCTGCGCCACATCAATATCTCCAGCCCGCAACAACAGAAAGTCAACTTGCCGTTCTGGAGCGCGATGAACAGTCTCAGACACGACGAATGGCCCACGATCCGCGATTTGCGAAACTGGTATGTAACTCAGGCCTTTCTGTACTTCGGACAGGAATCTGTCGTGGCTCGTTATCTGGGAATGGACGCGCGCACGGTAAGCACGATCCTGGAAGAGGTGGCTGAAAGCAATAAGTCTATACGTGGCGCTATTAGTTCAGGCGATAAAGAATGACTGAGACACCATTCACGGAGACCTGATCGGCAAAACGTTCGAGGAGTTTCTGATATTCGTTCCAGTCGCCTCCGGCCAGTCCGCAACCAATTCCGTATGGAAATCCAATGGAAGTCAGTTCAGGAATCTGCGCAATTCGTGCAAGCGCATTTCTGAAAGCGTCGAGACGCGCCGCCGCAGAATCCCTCCCAGGTGAAGACCCCCCTGGCTTGAGCTGGCCGTAGATGTTGATGACGTATCGCTGATCCAATTGAGCATTTCCGTGAATCGTAATCGAGCCGAAGAGCGCGGCATCATTGCCACGTTGGCGACGATCCGAATAAACATCCGCCCACGGGAAAGCTTTGAAAACGGTCGTTGCCAGACCCGCGCTACGTGTTGAGTGGCAGTTGCACTGATGAGCAATGTACTGGCATTCGGATTCAAGCAAACTGCCTGCGATGATTTCGAGCATAACGATCTTTGTGGGTTGTCATCATCCTAATTGGGAGCATTCACGACCTGGCGCGAAAGACTTCATTCTCTCTGTCGTAAATCAGCAGATCCGCCTCGCCATGCATAATTCGCAAATCGCGCGGCATGGAAACGATGGCGGAATGATATTCAAGCCCTTTGTTTTCGAGAAGAGATTTGACGGCCTCAAGCCCTGATTCAGCAAGTCGCGTCAGCTTTTCTCGCTCTTCTGGAAAAGGCTCGCCAACATAGCAGGCCGTGCGCCCCATCGGGATCGCGCAATAGCGCACAACCGCTCCCGTGTCGTGAAAGAATGGTGAGGAAACGATCGCCTCAATCGTCCAACTACCGAGTTGCGCCGTATCTAATTTCTCAATCAAGCCAACGTAGATCAGGTCTTTCTCTGTGAGTTCCTGCAAAAACCCGGAAAGCGTGGTGTATCCGACGTACATCTCAATTCTCCTCTCGTGAAAAAGCAAATAAGCTCTATTGGCTTGCTCTCGTGGGCTGCTCGCCGCCGATTTCTTTCTTGTACGGAGTTATGTACAATGCGACTGGAGGTGAGAGGAATGAAAACGCAGACTATTTCGGAAGGATCATCGGCGGCTCATTTGCTGCTGGTGGCGGATTACTTGAGTCGTCCACAGCATTTCCTGGCGGTGGCTGAAGCGCGATCAGGCTTGCGTCAGGCGATGGATGATGCAAGTAAGCAGAGTGTTGTGTTGACTAACAATGGTCAACCTCAAGCCGCGATTGTTCCGTTCCAGACGCTTGAAGCAATGCGTAGCGCATTGCTTCAACTGCTCGTCGGTGGAATGCAGGTCAGCTTTGAGCGCCTGCAGCAGGAGGTTGCCGCGCAACCTGCAAATGGGCAGCATCAGCCGGAGACCACTACCGAAGCCGAGCTTGAATCGCTCGTCAAACAAGCCCGCCGGAAACAGGCCAAGGCCGATTCCACTAAAGGCAGGAAAAAACGCCGGTGAATTCATCTCCGCAGGGTGATCCCGAAACAATCCAAGCGCCGCCAGACGTGTTGCGCGTTGTAATTGACGCCAACATTACGCTGGCAATGTTTCTGGCGCGCCGTGACCGGCCATTGACCGCTTCGTCCAAACGTGTGCTGCTTAGTCTGCTGCCCTCTGCGAATTTTCGCTGGTTGTGGAGTCCCGACATCATTGCCGACTATGAACGCGGCGCGCTGGCGATTGAAAATGACGCGCGCATTCAGCGCAAAGCAGTCTTCGATCGTATAGGCTTTCGGCTTTTTCTTGCGGCGTTGAGACTGCCGCCGCCGGTTGAAGTATCGGCGACAACTCTACGCGCTGCGCGTCGGCGAATTGATCAGGCGACGAGAGAACGTGACCGCGATCTGGATGATGCGATCTATCTGGCTTGTGCGGTAGATGGCGACGCGCAATTGCTGACCTCCCAAGATTCCGACCTGCTGAATCTCGGCAGTATTTATGAAGACGTACAGATCGTGAATTGGCCGGCTTTTGCGGGTGAGTTACGGAACCGGCAGTTGTTGAAGTGAGGCTGGCGGCAATCAGTTTTATGGCTTCTCGATGAATTGTGGAAGCTCATAGCGGTCGTAATGAGCAACGAAATCGGCCAGAGCATTAGGCAGATCAACGACAAACTCTCTTGGGAATTCAACGAAGGTTTGGATTGGCTTTCCGAAGGACTGTGACAGCGCTCCGGCTGTTTGCCGATTCGGGGTGCGAACGTACTCGGCTGCGATTACGGTCTCCGGGATTGCTCTGGCAAGTGGACACGACTTGCCGAGTTCATTCTCACTGTCCGGCGTGACGCCTTTGGGAATTTCTGACAAAGGCGTCAGGCCGCAGCGTTCGCGGATACTGTTAATGAGGTGAAGCGCCAGAGAGAGTTCTTCGTTGTTCATATCTGGAAGCCCTGCTGTGGGATCAGTATTGTGCAGTTGAAAGGTTACAACTCAGGCGGCCTTTTTTCTTGCCGTGGCAAAGGCCGCAATCTCTTCAGGTATGATGTAGTAATTCTTCACGCCTCCGCTGGCGAGATCGAAGTAAGTGGCGAAGCGCCGCAGATTCTGATGAACCAGCAGTCGCGCCAGGTAGTCAGCGGCTTCGGCGGCAACGCGCTGATTGACGATCAACCCTTGCGTGTTGGTAAGCGCCAGTTCCGCACAGGACAGAGTGTGATTGCTCATTTCCTCCGGCTGCGGTTCGAGCAGATCGGGACATTGCCAGGCCGGGCTGGGCAAATGCTGGCACAGCGATTCGACCGGGAAAGCACATTGCATTGCCTTCGGGCCTGATGTTGAACCGAGTAACACTTGACCGGACTCCCGCCGGTTGCCGCAATCCAACCACCAGAGTCGCGGGGGCGTTTCAACCCCATTGCCCTTGAGAGTCTGAGCCATTTCCTGTCGCGCAGCGGCATTGTCCACACACCCGATCAGCACGGTCAGCCTGTTCCACTTTGAGTTGACCATTGTTGCGGAGAAATGGCTGTTGACGGATTCGATTTCAACACCCCAAGCCAAGCCATAACGCGCGGCCAGTGTTTGAGCTTTGGGGTAGCCGATTTCTGCATCGCAGAAATTCTGTCGTGGTATGTTCTTCTCTTCGATGAAGTCAGGATCAACAATCAAGGCCGAAACATCTCTGCCGCTCTCCTTGATCACCCGCATCATTCGCGCCACAGCAGGCGCAAGCCAGCTCCCCGTGCCGCCGCCGCCGACCATCACAAAATGGATTTCTCGATGCGGAGCAGTAACGACTCTGGCCGCGTTCATAAACGAAAGATCGAGTCGCGGACTGAACGCAGGGCAATTCTTTGTTGATCTCCTAGCTTGTTGCATTGGCTCACTCTGATTCTGCGTTGCGGTCATTTAGCCTTACAGGCATCTCAAGAATCCTTTCGGCGGGCAGCGGCCACCAATCGCCATAAACTCCAACGCGCAGATTGATCTCAGGCCAGTAATCCTGCACCGGCTTGATCTTGCCGATCACGCCGTAAATACGGAATCCCGTTTCATCGTGATCATCATACGGCGAAAACGTGGCCGGCATTCGGTGATGCGAATGAATTTCGATGACGGCTCGTTCGTAGGGTGATCCCACCCCCTTTTCAACTGGCCTGACGGAATCATAAGTCTGAATCTGTTGCGGAATCTCAAGCTGCCACTCGCCTGCCTGAAGGCCCAGATAAAAGAGCGCTTCCAAATCCTTACGCGCTGCTTCACACGAAACATCGAGTATCTCCGTAACGATAGCCTCCGGCACTTTGCCAAAATTCGTAACGAGTTCCGGCTTTACGGGCGCGAGTCCGCGAATTCGACAGTCGCAAATTGGGATCGTGGCGCGCATCACATCCCGGCTGGCGCGTTTGAAGACACCGTTGCCCGCCGTGACATACTCGTAAAGCGACGCCGTGATCGGAGGCAAGTCAGGTGTCGTCGCCAGATGGTAATGAACAAACATCGCGGTCAAGCCTCATCGTTCAATCAGTCTTCGGATGGCGTCATTGACGGTACATCGCAGGCTAACGAGGTCCTTCGCGGGATAGCGAGCAGCTTTCCTCGCGGACAGCGAGTAAAGTTGGAAAATGACGTTGTCAGGATACTTGCGGCTTTTGCCGTCGGCATGATGTGAATTGAAGGCGCTCGTGATGAAAAGCTGCCATGCCATCTGCGCACCGTGTTTGCCAACTTCAGGATGGCGATTCTCGCCGAAACAGATCAAGCCTGTTTGCCCGACATTCGGCAACGGAGCTTGAAACAACTCCAAGTCGGGCGAAAATCGTTTGCCGCGCACCGTCCAGACGTACCAACTTCGATCCAGGCCGGCGAAAACGATCCCTGGCAATGGAACTGTAAGTGTGGCTTCTGTCTGTCCGTCATCACTGCGCATCAGCAACTCGTATCGCGCTGGCGGATAAAAGTTGATGATGTAATCTCCCCTTCCGCACACGCCCCAACGCACGGTCTCCATCGTCAACCATCCGCTGTCAGTCGGTTCAAGCATAAACGCCTGTCGCACCAAAGCAGGCGCCAGATATTTGATAGCCTCTCCCTTGTCTCCCCGCGCGTGAAACAGGTATTGCCCTTCGACAAAGTAGAGCGCGGCATCAGCAGCAGCGGCTGCCGCCGGAGCCTGATAAGAACTGATCACTGTTTCGCTTTTCTGATTCATCATCTTATTGAGGTTGAGCTTAACTGCGCGGGCGGGCTGTCAATGCCTGCGACCACAGCGCCAAAAGCTGATGAATGCGAGCCGCATCCTTGTTGAGCCATTCATCAAGCTGCGCGATCTGTTTGCACGCTTGCTGTGCTTCCAGCCATCTTTTTCTTAAGTGCCGCACGTTACGTGCCGTCCACTCAACGCCCACGATCGGACATTCGTAGGAAGCATCGAGCCAGGGATTGCCGGTGTTATGGTCGAGGGTGAGAAGCGCCAGATTGAGCGAGCACAGTGGCTCGCTGACGCGGCGGCAGAGGCGAGCCAGCTTGTCACAATCAATCACCTTGTCCTGCCATTGCTGTTGAGCGTTGGAGGCTGTTCTGAAAATTTCATTCTCGGTATCGCTCGGCTCCCACGCCCCAATCAGGATGAGCAAGACTTGCCAGAGGGGCATCAACTCTTCGATGTCGTCGTTCCACCATTCGCCAAAGATCGGTTCAATCGGGATATAACTGAGCGGCAAATCTTCATTCTGCCATCCGTCAAAACAATAATCAGGAATCTCAAACAGGTGTTTGCTCACCAGTTCAAGGCATTCCACCAGAGCCGCCTGCAAATCACCGGCTCTTGCAATTACCCTGCGTTTGCTCGCGGCGAATTCCTGCGGAAAGAAGCGATGGTAGATTTTGAGCAACGCCACCGCTTCATCCAGATCGCCGAGTCGGTTGACGGCTTGCTGCGGGCTGATGAATCGGCAGGTCAGATATTCAATGGCAAGAGCGGGATTCATACGAATCAAAACCCGACTGGAATTGATCTCGCGGCGACCGACCGTCCTTCGCCAAGCAGTTTGAGCGACGCCTTCACCTCTTCGATCTGTTTCTGCCCATCATTCATCGCCCGGCGAATCTCCGGTTGCTGCCGCATCAGTTTTCGCACGTCGAGTTCTCCTCGTTCTTCCATCCGCCGCAGCCTGTCTTGCATCAACACTGCGGGATTGACCGTTTCCGTTGCATTTCGCAGCACGGTGAGGACATCCGACCTGCTGAATCCCTTCGTTCCCGCGCGCTTCGCCATCGTCACAACGAGCCTGCCATCCTGCTCCGATCGCGTGATTTCGGCGTTCGCCATTTCGGGATAAAACGGCGTCAACGCCTCCCGCAATCGCTGATCGTCGCGCGCAATGTCATCTTTGACCTCAAACTCAACGCCGTCAGTGCTGATTTTGATGAGTGCCATATCCTGCTCTCCTTCATCCGAAGAGTGATTGTTGTTCGCCGTTGACCAGCTCGGTCACGATGCTGATTTCAGTCGGCAATGAATCGCCGACTGAAATCACAGTGTCGGTTCTGATAATTTCTTCCGCCGCTGGCTGGGTAGCTTGAGGCTTGTCGTTATTTTTCGCCTGATACTTCCGTTGCGCGGCTTTGATCTTTTCATCAGTCTTTTGCTGCTGGAGTCTGGCCTTCTCCGCTGCCGCGATCTCTGCCTGTCGCTTGGCCTCGGCAATCTCGGCCTGTTGCGGAAGCCGTTCTTTTAATCTTTCGAGCAAACTGACAACGATTGGCGGCAGCGTTCCCAACTCCGCTTCGCGTACCATTTCGATCAACGGTGGATCATTGTGCGTGTTGCACCCCAGAACGACCTGTCTGCCTCCCTCGTTGCCGTCATCGGGAAAGAAGGTGACCGAGACCCGGACAGTACACTTCTCCCATTCGTATGGCTCACTCTGGTTGGACTGCTCGGTGCTGACAGGCTTGTCTTTGGTTTCATCACTCATTGCTGCTCATCTCCTTCCTTGCTGCAAGTGCTTGCTGCAACCGAGCGCGGGCGACAACCGGCGACGGCCCAACCTTGCCGAGTGCTTCGAGAAGCAGCCAGAGCCGTGCGTATAGATGATCTCCGTGCCACGCGCGGTCTATTTGAACCAATCCGGAGCCGCTCCGATAATCCGATTCTTCTTTGCTTTGATGTGCGTCAAAGAAAGCACAGCCAAACGGCGACACCTCGTGAATCGTGCATCGGTTGTTCGCATCGAGAAACTTGCACGCACCATCAACTCTGCGCGCCGGCACAAGCGTTGGAATCTGCCGCACCTGACCGCGATCAACGACTGTTGCGCCGGGGCTTGCCAGAAGATTTTCCAGAGCAAACTCCATCAGGTTTTCGCAGCCGAGATTCCTGGCAATTCGATTAAGATCAGCCGGAATCAAGTAACCCGGAATGAAGTGACAGTTGATAGAGCACTCTGAACAATCACACACCGTTCGTGCGAATCCGAATTCTTCTCTTGCTGCTGCCATAGGTTCTCCTTGTTGAGTTACTGTGTGTGCATTGCCGACCGCTTTGATTCAGTGCAAAGAGAATCGCATTGCTCAGTCAAAGAGCTTTCCCTGGCTATCCTGATTTAAGGCTTGCGCCCAGCGCGCTTCAAACCACTCGAATCCGTACCTCGTCTTGCTCTCGATGGCGGCGGGTGCGGCGACATAGAACTCTTCGCACGCCGGGTACTTTTGCGCCTCCCGTTCGCGCACATACGCGTAAGTGATGTTGTGTTCCTCGCGGGCGCTGAGTTGCCGCGAACTGATAAGCGACTGAAGGCAGGTGAGCATTGCCGCCCGCGTGTCGGCGCAGAGCTTCTCCACTGCACGGTCGGCTTTACCTTTCTTCTTATAGATACGCCTGACGCGGTAGATTGCGTACTCGCTGACGGCCAGCCTCTCCGCAAACAACCGCAACGCGGCGAAATTACCGTCTCGCATCACCACAGAGAAAAGCGTCTCGTCGCGGTAGAGCGTGCCGCGCGGGTTGAGACACAAGCTTTGATGTTCGAGCATGAGTGCGTCAGCAACGCGGTCAGGAAAATTTCGCATCCGCTCCAAAGCATCTTCGGTGCGCGCGCAGAATGGGCATCCGACGCACGCGCTCTTCTGCCAGGAGGCTCCCGTGATACGCTTCAGATATTCGAGACAATTCTGGCGGGTCCAGTTCCATTCCGATTTCGAGAGCGGATACCAGCCGACTCGTTGTGGCGAATCATACTGCCGCGCCTTCGTTATTCTGCCGTCTTCATCGCAATTGAATCCGAAGGCAACGCGAATCCCTTCTCCATCGCGACGAGCGAAAGCTGCCTCGCTTTTCGCAATGCGAATCTCCTCATCGGAGTTGTAGCCTATCGCGTGACGAAATGGCTCTGCGTGTAGCTCCTGTGCCAGCCACGTTTCAATCACCCACGCTTTGAACTTCAACGAGCAACGCCGCTCTCCAGCGTACTGCGGAACAGTCCCGGCTGCGCGCAGTTCCTGACTCAGCTTGTACGCGCCCTCAAGATGAACCGTATCCGGCTCGCACGTGTCCGCCAGCACCACGACGCCAGCGGCTTCAAGATGACCGGCGCGCGCGACCTGCACGTAGCGAATACGATGAGAACGCATCCGTGGCAACAGATGCTGCTCAATCAGAGTTTTTGTGTCAGGCCATTCATCACCCGTCTGAGCGGTGACGACGATCAGATCCCGTTCAAGGTCGAAGTCACGCGACTCAGGCTCTTCCATCCAGCGCAGCAGGAGGGCGCTCGATTCCACGCCCATCCCGAAGCTAAGAATTGTTTTCATACCGCTGATGAAAGTTGGTTAGGTGCGCTGACCTTTTCAAGCACCGTGAGTGGCAGTGTGCGGTTGAGACGCTTCCCGGCAGCGCCCTTTTTGAATTCGACGCGCGCCATCCAGCAGGCTTCAGCAGCTGTGCGCGCCGTGCCCGCTTTCTGCCGGTTGCCTGACCAGTAGACGACGTGGACGCAGCCAATGCGCCCCCGAATGTCTTTGTTGACGCCACGACGCGACGGGACTTTCTGCCTGACCTGCACCAAGTCGCCAGCGATGATCTCAACAGGTTTGGGCATTGAAGATTTGACACGCCTGCTCCATCGTCGGCTGGTTGCCCTCTTCGGATGTGGCTGATAAGGGCGTCCAGCACGCCAGTCTTGTTTGTTCAGAATCTTCACCAGCCGCGTCATCAATGAATGCTGCACGGCTTCGGCAAGTTCCGCGGGCGGGTATTCCCAGTCAATCTCTTTGACCACGAGCAGATCAGCGGGATCAACGTAGATGCACTTCGAGCCGCGCAGGTAAGGCAAATCGCCGCGATCTGCATATTTTCTGAGAATATGGTCGGGAACCTGTGTGACGCGCATTACGCGGTGAAGCGTCCAGCCGCGCGCTTTGTACGTGTGAATGCCGAGACCGTAGAGACGCCGATGGATTGCGTTTGGAGTGCGGTTGAGCGCTTCCGCCAGTTCCTTGCGCGAGAAGATGCCCGCGCCTTCGGTGAGGAACCAGTCTTCTTCCGGCGACCAGGCTTCCCATGCGCGATCCGTCTCGATGCCAATCGCCTTCCACGCCTCCCGGAAGCTGCTGAAGTATTTCAGCACGCCATAAGACGACGGATATGAATTGCCAACGCCGGTTTTGCTTTTGCCGGTGAACTGCTGGCGTTCCTGATACGCTGCTGTGGAAGTCGGCGCACATCCAAAGTCGCGGTGGAAGCGGCGCAGCCCGTCAAGCACGCGCTGCCGCGTCCACCACTTCTCTCTGTACCTCGTGTGGCGCATGGCTTTCTCCCTTCACCAGATTGCCGATGAATTGCAGCAGCGGGCAGGCGGCGCAGATGTCTGCGAAGTTCTCCATTCCGCAGTGCTGACAGACACCGTCGAATGCACTGAGCAGATCGGAGAAACGGAGCGCGCTTCCATTTCGCCCTGCCAAATCGGCCAATGCATCAGCACGTGTGTAAACGACAGCCGGGCAATTGGTCGCCTTTCCGCTTTTCTCCGTCCGTTTCCGGCCTCGCTCTTTGTCAACTGTCGAATCGGTCTGTTCAGCTTCGACGATCCGGTCAACCATTTCCTTGAGCTTGGGAACAGTCAGCCGGCGTGAGGCGACGAGATTGGCAAGTCGTTCCTGCCGGTCAATGTCCACAATTTTGGTAAGCAAGGGCGCGAGCGTGATCGGCAGTTCATTGCTGTCAAACAATCGCTGCACCGAGAGCGGAAGTTTGAGAATGACCAGCCGCGACTGAATGCGCGCCGCATTGATGCCAAGTTTGCGCGCCACGTTCATCTGCGTTTGCCCGCCGGCGACGAGTCGCTGGTACGCCTTCGCCTCCTGCAACGGCGACAGTTCCTCGCGCTGAATGTTTTCAGCCAGCATCACCTCTTCCTGCTCGACGGGCGAGTAATCCCGCACGATCACTGATGCCTCAGCGAGACCGGCCAATTCCGCAGCCGCTCTGCGGCGATGCCCGGCAACAACGAGAAAGCCATCCGGCTTTTCCGGGTGTCGCACAACGATGAGCGGCTCCAGGATGCCTTTCTCTTTGATCGAGTCGGCCAGTTCCTGAACGCTCGCTAGGTTGACGACGCCGCGCGGGTTGTGCTGATGCGGATAGAGACGGCAAAGCGCGACAGAGACGACGATCTGGTTGTCAGAGGATTGGGTTTTCATGACTTTGCTCATCAGTTCAGAACGCCAGGCTGATTGCCTCTTCGCCCGCGTTCAGCATTTCCTGCAACAGCATCTCGGTCTGCTGACTGGTTCGACAAAGCGCGTTCAACTCTTCCCAGTCCAGATCGGAGAGGTTTTCGATCTGATGAAGGCCGCGCGAAACCGAGCGCGCTTTGTCGCGGGCTTCGGCGAGCGTCTGTCTGTTGACGATCAGCGCGCCGACATTCGCTGCGTTCCAGGTTTCCAAAACATTCATGCGCTCACCTCTTATTTCCTGCGATTGCCAGCCGCGATATTCCCAACGAATCACATTCGGATCGGCATCAGAACGTAAGTGAAATTGATGCCGCCTGATTCAACGGGCCGCAGACAGAACTGGGTGTTGGCATCTTTGAGTTCAAGCCGCACACGCTCGCTTCCCGCAACGCTCAGGAAATCCTGCAAGTAGGTCGCACTGCATGCGGTGTTGATCTCTTCGCCGTCGTAGCCCGCTTCGAGCATTTCACCAGCCTCGCCTGCGTCGCTCGCCTGCGAACTCAGCGTCAGTTGCCCGGATTTGATTCCGAGGCTGATGCCGTGCGTGCGGTTGTCGGCCATCAGTGCCACACGCCTGAGCGCCGCAGCGGCTTCATTCGTGTCGAGTTCCAAATGGCGCGTGTTCTCTTTCGGGATGACGAGTTCGTAATTCGGGAAGTTTTGAGCGAGGCGGCGCGCGGCCATCCGGCGCTCGCCGGCTTGAAAGAAAACGTGATTGTCGGCGATAGCAAAGCCGATCTCCCCGTCAGCCTCAATCGCAATCCCTGCCAGTTCACCGACGGCTTTTCTGGGAATGATCGCGTCAATTGCCAACTCCTTACCGAACGCTCCGTTTACTTCCACCAGTGACAGACGATGGCCATCGGTAGCGATCATGCGCAGGTGGCTGTCGGCGAGTTCGAGCTTGACGCCATTAATGCTGTAACGCGAATCCTGATCGGCGACGGCAAACAACGTGCGCGCGATGATCTGCCGCAATTGCGCGGCGGGCAGTTGCGCGATCATCGCTGGCACTGTTGGGATTTCAGGAAATTGGTCATGCGCAATCCCTGTAAGTTTGAAGCGTGCGCGTTCACAGGTGAGATGGAGAGTGCAGTTTTCCTCAATTTTGAAGATAACCTTTGTCGGCGGCAACGATTTGACGATCTCGTGCAGCTTCTTTGCCGGAACGCATAAGGAACCTTTGCCAGCCACGGCCGCTTCACAGGCGGTTGTCAGTGACAGATCGAGATCGGTCGCTTGCAGGCGCAGGCGATTGCCTTCGGTTTCAATCAGCAGGTGTCCGAGAACGGGAATCGTCGCCCGTTTCTCGATCACGCCCTGCAGAAAGTTCAGCTCTTTGAGCAGCGTTCGCTGATCAACGACGAATTGCATAATGGTTTCACCTCGTTTCAGGTTGAAAAATTGAAGTTGTGAGGAATGTTCGCCGCTGTTTTTCTGAGCCTGAGTAAGAGTCAATCACCAGCGGTCTGTGAGGCAGCAGGAAATAAAGAGGGATGACCTGTGCCGTTGAGGTAAAGCAGCGGCAGCCTTTCGATTTCGTCAGTGCTTTCAATGTTACGTGCAGGCTTGCCCTTCTCTTGGGCTGCTTCCGGCTTCACCGATTTCTGTGACTTTGCCTTCGCGGGTTGCGCGTCGTGCAGCAACAGCCTGCGAGCCTGCGTCTCAAGCTCGCCGATCTCTGAGCGAATCGCATCCTGCCGTAACCCCAGCAAGTCGGCATAGACCTGCGCTTTCGATCTGATGCTCTGATACGCCGCCAACCGGCAGATCACAGTGTCTTCCCGCACGTTCGTTCCGTCTTCAGTAAGTCTGCGTAGGTCGGCGCGCAGCCCGGCAATCTCATCGAGCATCCCGGCGTGGATGGCCTGCACCATCTGGGTTTTGGTCTCTTGCAGATCAGGAACACCGAACGCACAGACAAACGGCTGATCGTCGCCGTGCGGAAGATCAGCAATTACTTCGCGCAAGCGGAACAGTTCGTCACGCCTGCCTTTCGGGATGAAGTAGACGCCGCCGTTTCGCCGCAACGCTGTCGCCTGAAGCGAATCAATAATCCGGCGCGTCATCTCGGACAAGTCGCCAGCAATGTGCAGGTCTTTGAACTCCTGCCAGTAAGGCTGCAATTCAGAGGCGACCTGCTGGCTTTCGTGCCAGGCATCAATGCGCCCGCTCGCGCTGGTCGAGCAGATCATCTGGCCGGTCTTCTTTTCCAGCAGAATCCGCAGATCAGTCGCATACCCCAAACCGAGCGCCTTGAAATCAATGTCTTCCGTTACCAGGGCGAAAACCAGATGATCGCTCCCTGCGCGGTTGATGACGCGAATGAGTGTGCGCTGCTCTTCGTCCGTCTGGGTCTGTTTTTGAAGAGTGCGCGTTGCATGCGCCTGTTGCGCTCGGTCTGCAACCCAGGCTTCGAGCGCGCGGCGCAGGGCTTTGCGTGGCGTCGGGGGATCGGGCAGGAATTCTAGAAACCCCGCACCGTCAAGCGCATCTCTGAGTGCGATGTGTTGTACTCTCAAGCCATGCAACCGCCACAACACCGTATGCCCGACGATGGGAATCTGTTCAGTGGAAGATTCAACCGCTTTGAGGTTAGTGAAAGAATTGGTCTGCGACATGATTTTAACTCCTAAACCGAGAAGATCGTTTTGAGCGCGGGCAGGTCATCGGACAAATCGTCCAAGACGAAGACTGCATCGCTGATCGAGTGCAACAACTCTTCGCCTTGCGTCGTGCCGACAAGGACGCTGTATGCACGCATCCCGCGAACCGCTCTCCTTTTCTTCCACTCTTCCTGCATCGCCGGTTCAATTTCAGTCAGACCGTCGCTGGCGCAGATCACATCGGCCTTTTCAAACGCCGATTCATCCACCAGTTCCAATGCTTTCTCCATCCATTCATCAAAGACGGTTCCGCGATTGAAGAAATGCTCGGCGCAGGCAATCACGTCATCGGGCGTGCTTTTGCCTTTCGGGAAGAGGTCAACGCGCAGGTTGCCCGCGCCGGAAAAATGAATGACGGCGAAGTCGCGCTTTTGCATTCGCGCGATGGACTGCAGCGCGAGCATCACAGCTTTGCTCCAGACCTCCTTCGTCATCGGGCCACAAAAGTCTTTCATTGAGCCGGATTCATCCAGTGCCAGAATGATCGGGCCACGTCCGTCCGGTTCGTGCCCGACCAGTTCGTACTGCAACAACCGGCGCTCGGCAAACTTCAGATAGAAGAGGTCTTCGGTCACCGGATCGGCCAGCAAAGCGAGCTCTCCGGGAAGGACGTGCGCCAGGTCGGCGCCGATGGTGATGGAAGTGATCTGGCTCGGCGGGTAATCCACTTTCGTTTTCTGCACGCTCAGCGCGATGCGCTTGAAGCGGCCACTCATTTCAGCGATCGCCTTTAGCTTCGGCGAATGCAGCACGCGCTCGGCGAGCGCAAATTTCTCTTCCGCATTCAATTCTCGCTGGCCGTCGCCTTCGCCGCCATTGAGCGAATAACCGCCCCCGAATGCCGCCAGTGCGTTCTGCGTTGCCTCGGCCTCAGCAATGGCCTCGGACATTCCTCGTCTGGCAGCCTGCCTGATTGCACTCATTCGCTCTTCGCAGCCCGCCATCAGTTCCTGCTCAAGCCACGCCGCAATGCGTTCTTTGCGCTTTGCACTTGCACGCGCTTTATCGGCCTGCGCGCGTAGTTCTTTTACTTGTTCAGGATTCCCCTGACCGGAGAGTTCGTTCAGGGTTTCAGCCTGCTTGAAGAGTTTCTCGGCTGCTTCGGTGGCTGAGGCAAGCTGGTTGATCTGTTTGCATTCTTTCGGATCGAGAGCCTTCAACGCCTGCTCGGTGGTGCCAATAGTGGCGATGGCGCTGAGCATCGAATCGTTGACTGAACCGCTTTCGCGCAATTGCCGCCACTCGCTCGTCTGCATCACCTCTTCAATGATCTGACGATTAATTTCATAAGCGGGTTTGAGTCGCGCATGATCGTTAATGCGCGGCGCACGCTTGTGAAAACTCCAGAACAGATCGCGGAGGAGAGCGGGTGCGGTGTTGAGGCTTTCGCTTGCAGTGGTCGTTGTTTTGGCCAGTCGTTCCCAGGTTTCAACCGCACGGTCGAACTCTTGCACGTCCCAGGCATCGTGATTCAGCGCCTGCGTCCCATCTTTGATCGCGTCAGTTGAGATAAAGTCTTTTGCGCTCGCTTCCTGCATAATCTTCAACCTCTTTTGACCTTTCCCGCTAACGATCACATCGCACCGAGAATGAGCGCGCCGACCTTTTCGCGCATCACCAGAACCGAACTGATCGCCTTCTCGATTTTGTCGGTCGGTCGTCCCTGCGCGGAGGCTTGCTCCTGAAGCTGCGTCAGCGTGGCGTGAATGTTTTTGAACTTGTCTATACCTTCGGCGACGATGGCGACCTTCTCTTGTGTATCCCGTCCCTGCTGATGCGCGACATTCGTTGCATCAAACACGGAGGCCGCCTGGTCGGTCAGTTCCGTCGCTTTGCCGTTGATCGGGTTGCCGATGCGTGCGCAAACCCGGCTGACCTCAGATTGCTGATCGGGAGATGACCAGAGCACGTGTTTGAGAACGATCAGATCGTCTTCTTCAATCGAGCCACGCCCTTCAAGCAATGCGTGCGCCCGCAACACGCCGTGCGTCTTGCCCCAGCGCCGGTCGCTCAGGCGGATGCCTTTGCCGATGAGGTCGCGGCGCAGTTGGATAATCGCGTCAATGACCGATAACGGAAGCTGGATACTTGCAGCCGACTGCTGCAACGCGGCAAGTTCGATCTGGCTGATCGTTTGCGGCGGAGCAACTGCCTGATGATCCGCGAGCAGATGCTGGAGTCTGGTGAATCCGCCTTCGCTCACGTAATCCACTGTCAGCCGCATTAGGAAGCGGTCAAACAGCGCTTCAAGCTCCGCATCCTGCGGCAGTTCATTCGACGCGCCGAAAAGCGAGATCAGCGGAACCTGCATTGTCTGCCTTCCATTCTCGAACTCGCCCTCGTTCATCAATCGCAGCAGATTGTTGAGAATCGCGGAGGACGACTTGAAGATTTCGTCGAGAAAGGCGAGTTCCGCTTCAGGCAGTTTTCCTGTGGTGATGCGGCGGTAATCATCCGCTTTCAATCCGCTGATGGAGACCGGCCCGAACAGTTCTTCCGGCGTGGTGAACTTCGTAAGCAAATAGACGAAGCAACGGAGGCCGTTGCCGGCTACGTTACCTACGCGGCGGGCAAGCTGCGTGATGAGTTGTGACTTCGCTGTCCCCGGCGGGCCAACAACCACCAGATTCTCTTTGCAGAGCAATGCGAGCAATGCCGTGCGCACAACTTCCTCGCGTTCAACAAGCAACGTGCAAAGCTGGGATTCAATTGTTCGCAGCTTGCCGAGCGAATCATTGATATTGAGTTGATTTGTCATAGTGAGTTACTCCAGGCGGGCGAAGACATCAGTTCTGCCGACCTTCGGACAGTACTTCCAGCGCTTTTGCCACGCGAACGGTCTCTGACAGAAAGAAATTGGCCAGCACCTTCGGCCAGTGTTGTTCGAAAGTGCTTTGATCCTCTGGCGGATGAGCAGCAAAGTGTCTTCGCGCGGTCAATTTCCAGCGCCTAATGATTTCTTTGACCAATGCGACCATCTCAGCCGGGTCGGGAGGCTTTAGTGGTTCGGGCTTGTGGTTCATCGCCGTGTTCTCCTTAATCACACGGCTCTGCTGCCCGCTCTACTTTTTATTGGTATTCAGATCCAGTCAAAGCTCATCTGCGAACTCGCTGCTGATGACACTTTGACAGTCGAACGCTTCCGCTTTTCGACCCGTTCGCGCTCGGCAAATAGTTGATCCCGGACATTTGTAGTGTGCGGCTGAGTTTCTTCAGTGGTAGGAATTGCCTCAACATTGCCACCTGTCGTGGTTTGGATGGCCGTCTCAATCTGAGCTTCAAGTATTTGCGGTTCAGAGATAGAGTCAGGGGAAGCTGAGGAGATGACGCCTGAATCGTTGTTGGGAGACAAAATCGGTATTTCGTTTGTCGCCTGCGCGGCTGGCAGAAACGCATCCTCTGCCAGTTCGATCTGAGCAGGAGTATTGTCCATCGCCAGTCCTTCGATCTTCAGCGAAGCATTGAGCGCCTCCAGCCGCGTGCGCAGTTCCTGGTACCTGGCTGCGTGTTCCCATCCCTTCGCCAATTCCGCCTCAACCTTCGCGTGCTTGTCGGCCAAGCGGCGAAATGACTCTTCGGCTTCATCGCGCCG
Source organism: Heliomicrobium sp. (assembly GCA_021155085.1). Taxonomy (GTDB): domain Bacteria; phylum Acidobacteriota; class Blastocatellia; order RBC074; family RBC074; genus RBC074. The sequence goes on from JAJNQA010000040.1 coordinate 337,077, forward strand.
CTTTTCCAGATTCCGCAGGCGCGCATCCATACTTTGAATAATGCCCGCGTTGCTGTCCGTCAAATTGAAGACGTAACCGATGTGTCTGTCTTTGAGTTTAAGGTAAAGTCTTACCTCCCCGAACAGATCAATTCCTCTTTCGCCTCCGCTCACCGGTCGGTCAGCCGAGGCGTGAAGCTCAAAGCCGCAGTATTCGCCCAGCGCCTGCCTGATTGAGCCGGAGGCGGCGGCTCTGCGTTCGACCACAGCAGCAAGCTGGCGAATCTGATTTCCCGCCAGCTCGCGTTCGTTGTACCGGATCGGGTTTTCCTCTGTGACGCTTCGCCGCAGCGTGATGGAAAACGTCCGCTTGCCCGCGTCATCATTAACAGGCTGATGTTGATCGCGCACGGCAATTGCCAATTCGTGTGCGTGGAGGTCGGACTCGGCCTCTTTGATCCGATCCGGCAAACTGGTGAGATCAAACCGCAACCGGTTCCGCCCGGCGAACCATGTGGAGTAAAGCCGTTCAAGCCGGATCACTTCGGCTTCCAGCCCGACCTTTTCCAACACAAGCGGATTGCCGCTGGCGATAGCCTTGATCTGCGAAGCAGTCAGCACGGCCTGATCCACATCCTCGGCAGTGCGTGCCGTCACCTCGCCTTTCATAATTTGTGCGATGAAGCGGGTCTTGTTCTCGAGAATTTGCCATGAGTACACATCGAACGAGCCTTCGGTTACATACTGGCAGATGTGAACTTCGGGATAGAGATTCCCCTGTCGCAGAATCCGGCCCTCGCGCTGCTCAATGTCTGCCGGTCGCCACGGGGCGTCCAGATGATGCAGAGCATACAAGCGCTCCTGGACGTTTGCCCCGACGCCGAGCTTCGCCGTTGAGGCAAGGACAATGCGAATCTCTCCGGCGTTGACCTTACGGCTCAGTTCAGACTGCGCAACCGGTCCGTCGTAATCATGAACGAAGGCGATTTCGTTTTCTGGGATTCCTCGCGCGATGAGCTGGCGCTTGATCTCGTGATAAACCGAGAGCCGCGCCTCGCGCTCCTCTTTCGTTTCAATCACCGGGTCAAGCTGAACGTCGGCATCTGCGATCTGTCTGCTGGCGGAAATGGACATGGCAATATTCCTCAATGTGACAGGAGGTGCCTACCGCTTCTTTGTTCTTGGTCGTGGATTTGAACTGGTGTGATGAGTCAGAGAGAAAAGCGTGGGTTCTGCCTCTCTCAACTTGGACTTAGGTGATGGTGGGTTGCCCGCCTGATTAAGCCAGCAATGTTTCTTTTGCGCATTCATTGAAAATCAGTTCATAGCCCTTGCCCGATAATCCAGTATCAGGGCCGAACTTTTCAGCCAGAAAAGCTTCTGACTCTTTGACAGCGTGCGCGCTGAGTACGATAAAGCGCGTGACTTTAATGATCTGCTCATCGGTCATCTCAGGAAACTGACGTTTCATCCGCTGTGCCGTTTCCTGTGCCCGTATGTTCATCTCTGCGGTGTCCATCGTGTTTTCTCCTTTGCAGATTGTTCTTTCATAGTTATTACCATCGCACTGGTAATCGAAATTAATGCCTGCAGCTACATTATCTGGATCAGGCAGAAACTCTGCCCCTTACGCGGCTTTGGTTCGCGGGCAGTTGGTATCAACGAAAACTGCCTGAGCGCCGCGTGTTCCTTGCGACTCGTGATAGAAGCGCACGAGATTTCTGACCACCTGGCTGATCTTGCCATCGGGGTCAGGGGGCGCTGCCGGATCAACCAGGCGCGGATCAAGCGCGGCTTTGCGGCCCTCTGTCGTGATTTTGAGCATGTTGTCCTCTTCGGGACTGACCTGACGCTTGCTGATTGCTTCAGCGCGTTTGGCGAGTGCTTGAATGATTCGGTCGAGTGCCGGACTTTTCGGACTTTTGACAACTAACGGGCTGCCGCCGTGAATCTGTGGGCGCGGGAGTTGTAGCTGTTCCGCAGTTTTGACATCGAGCGCCTGCCGCCAGATTGCTGCCAACTCCGGCAGGTTGGTGAAGCGGTTGAAACGGGTATGAACGCGGAAGCCGCTGCCATCTGGTTTCATCTCGACCGACTGGCTGGTATCGGTGAACATCTGCGCCCAGGCATCGAAGTGCTGCAGTCCCAGTTCCTCCAGCAGTTCAAGCTGAAGGTACTTCATCATCACGTAGCATTCAGCGATGGAGTTGGAGATCGGCGTGCCGGTGGCGAAGATGACGCGCCCACCGCTTTCAATCACCGAGCGGACTTTGATGAACATATCAAAGGCGCGTTGTGATTCGGTGTTGGGCATACCGGCAACCCGGGTCATCTTTGTCGGACAGTACAGGTTCTTGAAATAGTGCGCCTCGTCCACGAAGAGCACATCAACGCCAAGCTCTTCCCAGCAAATGGTGGCTTCCGAATCGCGCGCAATGGCCGATTGCGTGTTGAGCAGCCTCGCCTCAAGCCGTCGAATCGCGCGCTCGATTTCCTTGACGCTTTTGCGCGTGACCTCATCTTTGTCGTTCGTCTGAAGCTCTTCCAGGTAGGCGCGCAACTGATCCACTTCGCGTTCGATGAAGCGGGCGACTGTGGCCTGACGCACCGGCAGCATCGTGAAGCTCGAATGCGGAATGAGAATCAAATCCCAGTCGCCGGTGGCGATGCGTGACATCAGTTCACAACGTTGCGAGCGGCTGAGATCGGCCTTGCCCGGCGCGAGGATTTTCATGTCGGGGTAGAGCCGCAGCGCTTCCCGCTGCCACTGCGTCACCAGCAGATGATTTGGGACAGTGACGAGCGCCTTGCGCGCCAGACCGAGCCGTTTGAGTTCGTGCGCGGCGATGATTGAGAGCGCTGTCTTGCCCGAACCGACGCAATGACCGAGCAGTGTCGCGCGTGATTGCAGGATTCGCCATACGCCATCTTTCTGATGCGAGCGCGGGTCAAAGCTCCGGCTCATTCCGGGAAACTGCAAGTGCGCCCCATCGTAGCGCCGTTCGCGCAGACCGTTGTACCTTTCGTTGTAAATCTCCGTCAGCCTCTCCGCCCGCTTGGCGTCAGCCCATACCCAGCCGGCGAATCGCTGCCGGATTTCCGTCAGCTTTGCCTGTGCGCTAGTGGTTTCCACATCATTGATGACCGTTTGCTCTTTTCCATTTATCACAACGAGGTCGTAAACCGTCGGCTGGCGCAGATTCAACGCGTCATCAATAAGCTGGATGGCATTGCGTCTGCCTGTTCCCCACATCTGCGTGGCTTCGACCGATTGCAGGGTGAAATGATCGGCATTGGCGACCGTCCACGCGCCGAGTTGCTCGTGGTATTGCACCTGCCCTTTGTAGCCCGGCAGCAATTCGCGGATGAAGTCTGTGATGACATCAGGAGGAATCCAGCCAGAGCCGAGCCGTGCGGTGATCTCTTCCCGCCCAAGCGCCGGAGGCAGAACTGATCTGAGCGCTTCAACATTCTTCTCAAAATGCTGGTTCAACTGTGCTGCGGCTTCCGCCTCCCGGAGCTTCTGCCGAACATTGCCTGACAGATATTCCTCAACAGTGACGTAATGCCCGTCGTGAGTTTCGTAGATCAGACCTTCGAGGGCTGCAATGGCTTCCGCACGTGGCAGCCCGCATCTGCCTGCGATGAAGTCAGGATCAACGCAGCCCAGTTCATTCAGGCATTGCAGCAGGGCGTCTTTCGGGCTGTCCGCCGTCGTGTTTTGTCTGTGAGACCGAATCGTGCGCGTGTGAAAGAACGGCGCTTTGCGCCAGCCGCCGTTCGCGGTTGGTTCTTCGAGGGCGCGCAGAAATGGAAGGATCGGGTTTTTCGTATCAAGACCACGAGTCGTGCGTGAATGATTGATCGAGCCGTAGCGGCTGTGAACGCGGTCATACCGCCAGTTCAATTCGCTCTGCGCCTTGACCAGCGCTTCATCATCGGCGCCATCAAGCTGCAACCGAATCACTTGCTTGGCTTGAAGGTATAACTCAAATAATGCGCTGGCGCGCGCGCGAACAGTGGTATTCCGTTGATCCTCGATCAGGCTTTCCTCGGTTTCCAAGCTCTCTTTCGTCAGCGACACTTGAGGGGTTTGAACTACGAATGAGGGCACGGCTGTCGGGGCAGGCAGCGGGTTTGCAGAGAGCTGGGCGATCAACTTTTCACGAAGCGCGTCGGCAAGAGCATTGTGCGTAGCGACTACGCCGAGATCTGCGCGCGCGTACATCCCGCGCTCCAGCTTCATTTCGCCCAGGGCCAGATCGGGTCTTGCGGCAAAGAGCCGATTGACTGGCATCTCGACCTCGGCCCCATGTTCATCACGCAAATGCAGCATCTCCGTTTCAACCCAGACCGGAATATTGTTCTCGTCAATGCTGATGGGCGCAGGACGTTTCCGCAGAATGAGGACATCGGTGACCACTTCTGTGCCCGCGTTGCGTTTGAACGCATTGTCCGGCAGCCTCGCCGCCGCGAGTAGTTCGGCCTGCTGTGCGAGATGTCGGCGAACCGCGCTTTTCTTTTTATCGAGTGTGTAGCGTGAGGTGATGAAGGCGAGAACTCCGCCAGGCTTGAGCAGTGACAGGCTTTTGACGAAGAAGTAATCGTGAATGCATTCTCGCAACCGCTTGTCCCTGATCGCTGGATCGTGAACCGCGTAATCGCCGAACGGCACATTCGAGATGATCAGGTCAAAGTAATCCTTCGGCAGTTGCGCCGCTTCAAATCCACAGGCAAAAACGCGCGTTGCCGGATAGAGCCGTTCCAGAATTCGCGCAGTGATCGAATCAAGCTCCACGGCAGCGCGTTCAGCACCAACTGCCAACGATATGGGCATCGCGCCGAGAAAATGCCCGACGCCCGCTGCCGGTTCCAGCACGCGCAGCTTTCCCCAAGCAGACAGACCGAGATGTTCAATCGCCGCGTAAATGGCGCGAATGACATCCAGCCGCGTGTAATGGGCATTGAGCGTGCTGGCGCGCAGCGATTCGGTCTCTTCTTCCGTGAGTAATCCTTTTAGTTCGTCGCAAGGCTTAGCCCAGGAATACGCGCCTTGCGGAAATACTCGATTGAGGACTTCAGAATCTCCCCAGCCGGAATAGCGCGCGAGCGTAAACTGTTCTTCGGTAGTTAATGCGCCGGATGGCCTTTTATCAGTCTCAATCTGTTTGAGCAGTTTGATGGCGGCGATATTGTGCGCGAAGCGACTGGCAGCTCCGCCGAGCGAATCCAGTGTCTCGTTCTGACCGAAACTGAAATCAATCTGGGATGAAACCAAAAGCGATGCTGACTGTGCGGACATTTGACTCGCGCCTCCTTCCAAGGTTTGTCGAAAACCGATGACTCGCCTTGTCGTCCGCTCAGTTGTTCGTTAAATCGAGATGTGAAGGTTCGAAGGCAGGCTGCTCATTTGTCTTTCGCCTTTCTTTGCTGGCGTGACAGTAAAATCGCGCAGTAGTCTTCGCAATGCGCAAGGCCCTTGCTGAACCAACACGTCATTCCAGTCTTTCCCAACATGAGGCCGTAGGCGCAGTACCCGGCAAGCAAAAGGGAGGAGAGCTTGCCTCAGTAGCCCAGCAGCCTCATCGCCAGGCTCGTCCGCATCTGTGGCGATGTAAACCAATTTGGAAGCGAGCGATGCAGGAAGCCATTCGGCCCAGCTTGTTCCGATCATTGCGGTTGCCGGCATTCCGCACAAAGCCAAAGACAGCGCGTCAATTGGTCCTTCAACGATTGAAATGATTGGCGCTGTTCGGAGATCAGAAGCTGAGAATACGCCCAGACTTTTCCTGCCGGCTGATAAGGTCTTAGAAGAGCGGCAGCCATCCACAAATCGTCCGCTGATGGCGACAAGGTTTCCGTCAGCATTATTGACTGGGAACAATATCGCTGGTCGCCCATACCAAGCCGCCGAAAATCGCACGCCACAGGTTTCGGCAAATTGTGTGAGGATGCCTCGATGCTCCAGATAGATTGCCCCCGGAGTTCCAAGCAATCGGCTCGAACCACGCCAAACTTTCCGCCAATCAAATCGGCGATCTAATGTCGTGCGGCTGGCATGGGACGCAGATGAGGTGACTGCCATTTTCCCAATCAATTGAGAACGCAGATTCTGATGGTCAAAAGGCTGACTCCAATATTCACCCAGCAAGCCACTCTCCCCGCACCGATGGCATATCCAGACACCGGTATCGGTGTTGAGGCTTAACGAGCGGTGCGCCGAATCGCGCGGCTTGTCGTTGCCACAAAGCGGACACAGAAATCGTCGCTGCCTTCGTGCGCTCGGCGAACGTGGGTCGTGGGCGTGGGATTCAAGTTCAGCCAGCGTCAACACGGTTCTCATGCACTTTCCCTCGCGGTGTGCATCCCACTGTATTTTGGTCACCAACGGCAGAGAGATAGACGGAAGTTCTCATAATTATGATTGAAGCCAATCTGAGTTTCTTCTATCATCAATCTCGTGCCACGGTGAAAATCTTTGCCCCTTGTCAGGCCTGCCCCCATAATCCTCTTGAGCAGATCGTTATCGCATAAGCTTGGTCAATGGTTCTTAAGCTCTTCATTGAATGGCAGTACAATCGAGCGGTAAGCCTTTCGTCTGTATTACTTACGTCTTGTTGAATTGGAAATCTATGGGTTCACTCGTCATCCCGACCCAGGGGCAATTAGTAGAAGTTCGGCAGCGCCCTTTCGTGGTCACAGAGGTTCAATTGGGCGCGCTGCCCACGGACTACTTGAAAGGGCGGAACTCAGCACAGCATCTGGTCACACTCTCGTCGGTTGAAGACGACGCGCTTGGCGAATCGCTCCAGGTCATTTGGGAGATCGAACCAGGTGCGAAGGTCTTTCAGAAATCAGAGCTTCCTGACATCACCGCCTTCGATGATCCGGTGCGGCTGGATGCCTTCCTGGATGCCGCGCGGTGGGGTGCCATTTCTTCAGCCGATCCCCGTAATGTTCAATCGCCTTTCCGTTCCGGCATTGAAATCGAGGATTACCAGCTTGATCCCGTAGTTCGGGCTGTGCAGATGCATCGAGTCTGTCTGCTGATTGCCGATGATGTTGGGCTGGGGAAGACGATTGAAAGCGGGTTGGTCATCCAGGAAATGATCCTGCGCAACCGGGTGCGAAAAGTGCTGGTTATCTGTCCGTCCGATTTGCAGATTCAATGGCAAGAACAAATGCGGGATAAATTCGGTCTGGACTTCCGCATTGTGGATAGCGATGCAATGAAGCTGCTGCGCCGCAAGCGAGGCATTCACGTCAATCCCTGGAACCATTTTCCGCGCTTGATTACTTCGATGGATTATCTGAAGCGTGAGCGCCCCTTTCGTCTTTTCCGCGAGCTTCTGCCCGTTGAGGGAGAGTCCATCTACCCGCGCCGCTTCGATCTGCTGGTGATTGACGAAGGGCACAACATTGCGCCTGCTGGCAGCCAGTATTACGCGATTGATTCACAGCGCACCGAGATGGTGCGTGCGCTCGCGCCGCACTTCGAGCACAAAATCTTCCTCACCGCCACACCGCACAACGGCTATCCGGAAAGCTTCACCGCACTGCTGGAATTGCTGGATAACCAGCGCTTCGCGCGTGGAGTTGCGCCCGACCGCAATCAACTGGATGCGGTGATGGTGCGCAGGATGAAGTCTGAGATCAAAGACTGGGATGGCCGTCCCAAATTCCCTGTGCGGAAGATCACGGCGGTCAGCGTCAAATACACTGCGGACGAAATTCGGATTCACGAAACGCTTCAGCAATACACCCGGCTTTGCCGCGAACGCGCTCAAACCAGAACGGAAAAGTTTTCCGCCGAATTTGTGCTAAAGCTGCTGAAGAAACGCCTTTTTTCTTCTCCGGCTGCTTTTGCGACCACACTCGCGCAGCATCTTCAGACTGTTGCCAAAGGAACGAAGAAGAAGGCCGACATTCCGGAACGGTTGCTGGAACGGCAGCTTCAACAGCGGTTGCTGGAAGATTTCGCCGATGATCAGGTGTACGAAGAAACCGAGGCCGATGCCGTCGCAACGACCAGCTCGCTCTTTCAGGACTTGGCCGACGATCAAAAACGATTGCTGGAAGAGATGCGCGTCTGGGCGGAGAAAGCGGCCTGGGTCGCGGATTCAAAAGCAGAGGAATTAATTGCGCTCGTCAAGTTCCTGGTCTGTCCGAACGGCGTGTGGAGCAATGAGCGCGTCATCATCTTTACGGAATACCGCACCACGCAGAAGTGGCTGACTGAACTACTGGCTGCCGAAGGCTTGGCGAAAGACGGAAAGCTGCGGCTGCTTTATGGCGGGATGAATTCCGACGAACGCGAAACCGTCAAAGCGGCATTCCAAGCGCATCCGGATGATGCCGAAGTCAGAATCCTGCTTTCGACCGATGCCGCTTCCGAAGGCGTGAACTTGCAGAACCATTGCCGGCACCTGATTCATTACGAAATCCCGTGGAACCCGAATCGGATGGAACAGCGCAACGGGCGCATTGACCGGCACGGGCAGAAATCGCAGGAAGTCTTCATCTATCATTTCGTCGGCGAAGATTACGTGGAACAGCAACCTGTGATTGGCCCACTGGGCATTCGGACGGGCAGCCTGAGCGGCGATCTTGAATTCCTGATGCGCGCGGCCATCAAAGTGCAGAACATTCGCGAAGACCTGGGCAAGGTCGGCCCCGTCATCGCCGCGCAGATCGAAGAAGCGATGCTGGGCAAACGCTCCCTGTTGGATACCGTCAAAGCCGAACGCGATTCCGAATCCGTCCGCCGCATGCTCAAGTTCGAAAAGAAGGTCAGCGAACAGATTGAACGGTTGCGCGAACAGTTGCAGGAAACGCGGCGCAACCTGCGGCTATCGCCTGAAAACGTCGCAATCGTCGTGCGCATCGGCCTGGAACTAGCGGGGCAGCCGGGACTGACGCCCGTTGAAGTTCCCGATTTGAAAGGCAAGGCGTTTCTGTTGCCGCAATTTCAGGGAAGCTGGGCTGCCTGCCGCGAAGGCATTCTGCATCCGCACACGCGCAAAGCCAGGCCGGTTGTCTTCGATGACGATCTGGTCAAAGGGCGTGATGACATTGTGCTGCTGCATTTGAATCACCGGCTGGTCAGAATGTGTTTGTCTTTGCTGCGTGCCGAGGTCTGGTCAACCGCCAATCGGAAAAAGCTCAATCGGGCGACTGCCTGCATTGTGCCGAACAGCGCGCTGGATAATCCAGCGGTCATTGCCTATGGCCGGTTGGTGGTGCTGGGAACCGACCAGCAACGATTGCATGAAGAGATCATCACGGCGGGAGGCATCATCCGCGAAGGCCGCTTTAACCGGATGAACGTCGGCGAAGTGCAGCGGGCGATGGAAGCCGCCGAGCAGGAGATGCCCGGCGAAGAGATGCAGCAGCGGCTGATCGAATCGTGGCAGGAATTTGCGCCGGCGGCGATGAAATCACTCGAAGCCAGAATGAAAGATCGAAACGATGGCCTGAAACGGGATTTGCAGCGGCGCGCCGATAAGGAAATCGCGGACATCACGGCTATCTTGACCGAGTTGCAGAAAAGTATCCTGCAGGAACTGGAAGAACCGGAAGAGCGCGAACAGTTGAGCTTTTTCGGCCAGTGGAGCGAAGAAGAAAAGGAGCAGCGCGAACGCGACCTGGATGCGTTGCGCGTTCGATTGGAAAAGATTCCCGCCGAACTTGAACAGGAGACGGCCTCCATCCGCAACCGCTTTGCCGATCCTGAACCCAGGCTCTTTCCGCTGGCCGTGACCTTCCTGGTTCCCAGGAAAATGGCGGGAGGTGGCCAGTGATCTCCGTAGCCAAACAGCACGCCGAATGGCTCAATCTGATTGACATCAATGGCCCATTCCTGACCGTCGAAGTCCTGATGCAGGCGTTTCCGCAAGGCTTGGACGGACTCGACACCGACACCTTGCGAATGATCCGCAGCGGCTATCAGGAATGGGAAGACAGCTTTACTGGAAGCGGGCAACAACGGCGACCGGATCAAGCCGTTCATCGCGCCTGGATCGAACTGGTGCTGAAACGATTGCTCGAATACGGCGACAGCGTCTTACTGGAAGGCCAAAGCGTTCCGGACGGCGTCAGCGCCGAAATGGCCGAACACGGCGAGACCTTGCGGCCTGATTACGTTCTGGCCAATCCGCCCAATCGCCCTGAAGCTGGCAAACCCCGGCTGCTGATCAAAACCTATCCCGCCAATCAGGAACTGGAAAAGCCGATTGCCAAGGCGCGTTGGAAAACGTCTCCGGCCACGCGAATGCGTACGTTGTTGCAAGTGACCAAAGCCAGTTTGGGGCTGATCACCAACGGCAACCAGTGGATGCTGGTCAACCGAGCCGATGATCAAGGCGAAGGCTTCATCACCTGGTACGCCAATCTGTGGCTGGAAGAAAAAGCAACGCTTCAGGCGTTCCGCAGCCTGCTGCGCCTGAGCCGGTTTTTCGGCGTGGCCGAAGCCCAAACCATCGAAGCCTTGCTGAAGCAATCGGCGCAGAATCGGCAGGAAGTCACTGACCGCCTGGGGTATCAAGTGCGGCGCGCCATTGAAGTTTTCGTGCAAACGATTGACCGGATTGACAAGGATCGTGGCCGCGCGCTGTTGGCCAGCGTCAGCGAAAAGCAGCTTTATGAAGCCGCGCTGGCCGTGATGATGCGATTGGTCTTTCTGCTGTCGGCGGAAGAGAAAGAGTTGTTGCTGCTGGGCGATGAAATTTATGACCGGCATTACGCCGTCTCGACGCTGGGCGCGAAGCTGCGCGAAGAAGCCGACCAGACCGGCGAAGAAATATTGGAACGCCGCTACGACGCCTGGGCCAGATTGCTGGCGACGTTCCGAGCGGTTCACGGCGGGATCGAACACGACCGGCTAAGGCTGTCGGCTTACGGCGGCTCGCTCTTCGACCCGGATCGTTTTCCCTTTCTGGAAGGCCGCGAACGCGGCTCGCATTGGCGCGAAACCGAAGCCAGCCCTATCCAAATTGACAACCGCACCGTGCTGCACCTGCTGGAAGCGTTGCAGTTTCTGGAAATGAAAGTGCCGGGCGGATGGGAGACGCGCCGCTTGTCGTTTCGCACGCTGGACGTGGAACAGATCGGCCACGTTTACGAAGGGCTGCTGGATCACACGGCCAGGCGAGCCAAATCGCCCGTGCTGGGTTTGCTCGGCGCAAAGAATCTGGAGCCGGAAGTTGCGTTGAACGAACTGGAAAGGCGGCAGGCGGAAGGCGCGTTGGTTGAATTCCTGAAAGAAGTCACGCAGCGCAGCGAAGCCACCCTGCGCAAAGCCATCGCTGTCGGAAGCGAGGCAAGTCAGAATCTGGACGCGCAAACTCTGCACAAGTTGCTGACCGCTTGTGACAACGAGGACAGTTTGCGGGATCGCGTACTGCCGTTTCTGCCGCTGGTGCGTATGGACACGCACGGCTTGCCGGTAGTCATCACGGCGGGCAGTGTGTATGTCACCGATGGCGAAGACCGCCGAACGACTGGCACGCATTACACGCCGCAAAGCCTGACCGATCCGATTGTGCGGTACACGCTGGAACCGCTGGTTTACGCGGGCGTCGCCGAAGGCCATCCCAAAGAGCAATGGAAGCTCAAATCCGCAGCGGAACTGTTGCGGTTGAAAGTTTGCGACGTGGCGATGGGATCGGGCGCGTTTCTGGTGCAGACCTGCCGCTATCTGGCCGAACGGCTGGCCGAAGCCTGGGATGAGGTCGAGCGCGCCAATCCCGGCAAGGTCGTCATTGCGCCCGAAGGCACACTGTCGGACGCCCGCCCCGATGAATGCCCGATTCCGAAAGAAGCCGACGAACGGTTGATCGTCGCGCGCCGCATCGTGGCCGACCGGTGTTTGTACGGCGTGGACGTGAATCCGATGGCGGTCGAGATGGCAAAGCTTTCGCTGTGGCTGGTGACGTTGCAGAAAAATCGCCCGTTCACCTTTCTGGATCACGCGCTGCGCTGCGGCGACAGTTTGCTGGGCGTGACCGACATTGAGCAGATCAGATATTTCAATCTGAAGACCGAGGCAGACGGAACAGCCGTACAGATTCCCTTTGCCGCGCCTTACCTGAAAGAGCAACTCGGTATCGTCGAAGCCAAGCGGCAGGAACTGGAAAGCTTCACCGTCAACGACATCAACGATCTGGGACGAAAAGAGCGCATGCTGGCCGAAGCCGAAATGGCGCTGGAACGCGTGCGCTTGTTCGGCGACCTGCTGATCGGCGACACCCTACGCGATTGCGAAGCGGGGACAAAGCAACGCCGGGTCAGTACCCGCAGCGGTAGCGACGGGCTGGAAGAAGACGGCAGCCGTAGCGAGATTGAAGATGAAGTGATTCGGGTCTTTGCCTTGCTGAACGACGCGCGCTTTCTGGAAACGGCGGAACTGCGCCAGAAAGCCGCCGCACTGCTCGGCCAGCGCAAACCGTTTCACTGGGCGTTGGAGTTTCCCGAAGTCTTCTCGTTCGGAGTCCCGCCTTCAGGCGGCAGCGGCTCGCTTGCGAGCCTGTCACCGGCTGAAGGCGGGACTCAAAACGCTGGTTTTGACGCCATCGTCGGCAATCCGCCGTTCATCGGCGGGCAGAAAATCACCGGGGCGCTGGGCACGGATTACCGCAACTTTCTGGTCGCGCACTTGGCGGGCGGCAAACGCGGCAGCGCGGATTTATCGGCTTACTTCTTTCTGCGGGCGAAAAGCCTGCTGCGTCCGGGCGGCAGCTTCGGTTTGGTGGCGACCAACACGATTGCGCAGGGCGATACGCGCGAAGTCGGCTTGGATCAAATCACGGCGCGCGGCGGCGTGATTTACCGCGCGCTGCCCAGCACGCCGTGGCCCGGCGAAGCCAGTCTGGAAGTCGCTTACGTTTGGCTACGGAACGGCAGCGATTGGCACGGCGAGCGCGTGTTGTCTGAACAGAACGTCAGCGCCATCACGCCGTTCCTGGTGCCTGCCAGCGGCGTTTCCGGCAAGCCGTATCAACTGGCGGCGAATGCGGACAAATCGTTTCAAGGCTCGATTGTATTGGGAATGGGCTTTGTGCTGACGCCAGAAGAGACGCAGGAGTTGATCGCCAAAGACGAGCGCAACCGCGACGTGCTTTTTCCTTATCTGAACGGCGAAGATTTGAATTCACGCCCCGACCAATCGCCCAGCCGCTGGGTCATCAACTTCAAAGACTGGCCGCTGGACCGCAGCGCGGAGGGCAGTTGGTTTGACGTGGACGAAAAGAAACGTGAGGGATGGCTGAGAAGCGGACGCGTGCCGCTGGATTATCCGTATGCGGTTGCCGCTGATTATCCTGACTGTTTGAAGATCATTTTAGAAACGGTGAAGCCGGAGCGAGACAAAAACAATCGCGCGGTTCGTCGTGAGAGGTGGTGGCAATATGCTGAACGTGCGCCTGCGCTTTACGAGGCGATTGAGGGAATGGGAAGAATGTTGGTAACAACGCGCCACAGCAAGTATTTGAACTTCACTTTTTGTCCATGCAAACAGGTTGCAAGTGAGGCAACAGTTGTTATTGCCTCCGAATCGGATGCTATGTTTGCCGTCTTGCAATCATCAGAGCACCAGGTATGGACTGTAGCCTTTCAAAGCAACCTTGAGACACGAGGAAGATACACTCCGTCTGATTGCTTCGAGACTTATCCATTCCCTGAATCGAACGAAAATCTCGATGGCGTCGGTAAGTTTTACGACACTCATCGGCGTAGCGTTACGCTTCAGCGACAAGAGGGTCTGACGAAAATCTACAACCGCTTTCACGATCCGAACGAAACGTCCGAAGACATCCAGCGGCTGCGCGACTTGCACGTCGAAATGGATCAGGCCGTGGCCGCCGCCTACGGCTGGCAGAAGCTGGCGCTCGGCCACGACTTTCATCCGACGAAGCAGGGCCTGCGCTTCACGATTTGCGAAGCGGCGCGCGTCGAAGTGCTGGACCGGTTGCTGGCGCTGAACCACGAACGCTACGCCGAAGAGGTCAAACTCGGCCTGCACGACAAAGGCAACAAGAAAAAAGCCTCCACGAAGAAGCGCACGCAACGGCAGGCGGCGGCCAACTCCACACACGAATCGGCGGACGAAGCCAGCAAGCGAGGACAGGGCGCTCTGTTCGAATTGGATGAGCAGCAGAAGCTGTTCAAGTGAGGGGCGCGCTCTGGCATAATGAAAACACAATGGCAGCGAAAGACATCTATCACGATCACGTCAGGAAGGCGCTGGAAAAGGACGGCTGGACGATCACGCACGATCCGCTCAGTGTGAAGTGGCTCGGCAGAACGCTTCAGGTAGATTTGGGAGCGGAACGGCTCATCGCCGCTGAAAAGGGAGCCGAGAAGATCGCCGTCGAAGTCAAAAGCTTTCTGAGCGATTCGCCGATTGAAGACCTGCGCGATGCAATCGGGCAATTCGTCATCTATCGTTCGGCCTTGCGCGCCGGACAACCGCAAAGAAAACTTTACCTGGCAATTCGAGAGGACGTGTACGCCAATCTCTTTGAACAGCCGGAAGGCGAGGTTTTGCGAACCGAAGAACAGATCAAGCTGATCGTTTTTCATGTTTTGAAAGAGGAGGTCATCAAATGGATAAACTGAATCAGTACCGCGAAATCATCGAGCGAATTCTGACGGGCATTGTTGAAGTCAGCGAACAGGCTGCTCAGGCGGACCCCGACTTGCGAGACAAGACGGTATTTGACCGGCGCAGCGATAATTACCTGATTTTGCGTGAAGGATGGTTGGGACCACGCCACATCAATTTGAACGTTGTTCACGTGGAAATCATCAACGGCAAGGTGTGGGTTCAAGTAGACAACACCGATCAAGCCATCGCGCGCATGCTGCATCAAGCGGGGATTCCGAAAAGCGACATCGTGCTGGGCTTTCAACCCTCTGACGTTCGCCCGCACACGGAATACGCCGTTGCTTGAGCGCAACGGCAATCAACCAACCTTCAGCCCCGAATCATCAGTTATGGATACATCCGTTTTGAACCCAACCACACCTTTCCAAACCCGGCAGGAACTGGAAGGGCTGATCCTGCACGAACTTCTCGGCCCGGCAGGTGGCGCTGACGAAGAGGTCAACGAACGGCACGTGTATGAACGCTACCTGGTCGGGATGCTCGCGCCGCTCAACAATTCCTACGAAGCGCCCGGTGGCGATGATGAACTGGCAGTGAGCAACGCCGACAGCGAGGAAGGCACTGTTGAAGCGCCTACCCCATTCAGCAAAACGATCTTTCCTTCTTCGTTGGGACTGACCTTTTGTGTGGACGGTGAGGTATCTGCCATCCAAGTTACGGCGCGCTGGGGACGATACGCGAAGGCGCACAGCGAGACGCTAACAACTGACAAAGGAAATCCAAAACGAGTTTGGAAGCGCGAACAAATCGAAGAGCGGAAAACCATCGCGCTGCGCGAAGGCGACCTGAAAGCCTGGGTGGTCAAACCTGCGGTCGTCGTCACCGGCATCGCCCGGCGGCAGGACGGCCAATGGATCGTTTCGCTCTTCCTGGTCAACGGACAACAAGAAACGGAAACCAACAAAGATACGGCGTGGCTGTTTCAACCCGAATTGATCGTCGAATCCGCTGATGCGGCCAAGTCAGCGATCTTCTGCCGCCGTTCGAGCAAGCGAAAGCCGGGCAAGTCCGATCCGAACTTCTTTGCCGAAGAAATGGCGATGGAGATGCTCTATCGCAAGCGCACCGAATTCGCTGTCGGCCACGGCGTCAGCGTTCACGCCACGCCCGATCCTGAGAACTACGAACGAGCTGTTCGGATCGAGACGAAAGTCGCTCCGGCGTGGGAAGTGGCGAAAGTCACCGCGCCGGGCAAAGACGAAATCCCCGCACTGACCGGGCTGGTGCTGAGCATGAAGGAACTGGCCGAAACGCCAAACGGCGAACTGGCCGTCAACCTTAACCCGCTGGCCGAAGCCTACGAACAATGGATTGAAGAGCAGGCGCAGAAGATTCCCGGTCTCGACGACGAATATCAGACTGTTGCCGAACAAGCCATCGCCAATTGCCGCACTACGCTGGATCGGATCAAAGAAGGCATTACCCTGATCAGCACGAACCCGGAAGCCGCCGAAGCCTTCCGCTTTGCCAACCGCGCGATGTATTTGCAGCGCGTGCAATCGCTCAAAGCGATGAAGCGGCGCGCCGGGCAGGACGTGACACTATCGCCGTCTGAAGAGAATCAGACCTGGTATCCGTTCCAGTTGGCATTCTTGCTGCTCAACCTGCCAGGCCTGACCGATCTGAATCATCCCGACAGGACAAGCGATACAAACGCCGTCTCTGACCTGCTCTGGTTTCCGACCGGCGGCGGCAAGACGGAAGCCTACCTCGGTTTGACGGCTTACACGCTGGGCATTCGCAGGCTCCAAGGCGACCGCTTCGGGCGCGATGGCGGGCATGGCGTGGCGGTGCTGATGCGTTACACGCTGAGGCTGCTGACGCTGCAACAGTTCCAACGCGCCAGCGCGCTGATTTGCGCCTGCGAAGCAATTCGCAGAGAAGAGGCGGAGAAATGGGGAGAAAACCAGTTTCGCATCGGCCTGTGGGTGGGTGGCAGCACCACGCCGAATAAAACCAGCCACAGCAAAGAAGCCGTTGAGAAAATCAGAAGCAATCAGGCATACCAGATTACCAGCGGCACCCCGCACCAACTGACCAACTGCCCGTGGTGCGGGTACGCCATTGACCCGAAGAGCAACATCATCGTCGAAGGATTTCCATCGGGGAACGCCAGGACGATCATTTACTGCGGCGACCCGCTGGGCGATTGCCTTTTCGGCAGCGCTCAATCGGAAGGCGAAGGCCTGCCTGTGATGGTCGTGGACGAAGAGATTTACCGCCGCCTGCCGTCGTTGGTGATTGCGACCGTGGATAAATTCGCGCAGATGCCCTGGAACGGCGCGACACAGATGTTGTTCGGTCAGGTCAACGGATATTGCGACCGGCACGGCTTCCGTTCGCCCGAAATCGAAGACAAAGATCGCCACAACGCCGCCGGCAATTATCCACGCGCGCAGACCACGCCGCGCACCGCGTTGCGTCCGCCTGATCTGATTATTCAGGATGAACTGCATTTGATCTCCGGCCCGCTCGGCTCGTTGGTGGGATTGTACGAAACCGCCGTTGACAGCCTGTGTTCGTGGGAAGTGAACGGCCACACCGTTCGCCCGAAAGTCATTGCGTCAACAGCCACCATTCGCCAAGCCCGCGAACAGATTTACAGCCTGTTCCTGCGCAACGTTCAAATCTTCCCGCCGCAGTGCATTGACATCGAAGACAACTTCTTTTCGCGCCAGCGCGAAACCGGCGAGCAGTATCCAGGCAGGCGATACCTGGGAATCTGCGCGCCGGGCAAACGTCTGAAAGCGGCGTTGATTCGCGTTTATGTCGCGCAGCTTTCGGCGGCACAAACGCTTTATGAAAAATACGGAGGCCTGGTTGATCCGTGGATGACGCTGGTCGGTTACTTCAATTCGATCCGCGAACTGGGCGGAATGCGCAGGATGATTGACGACGACGTTGCGTCGCGTCTGCAAAAGATGGACAAGCGCGGTCTGGCGATTCGGCGATACTTGTTTCCCAAAGAGCTAACCTCGCGCATCAGCTCGACCGACATTCCCTTCGTTCTGGATCAACTGGAAAAGACCTTCGATCCGGCCAAAGACCCCAAAGAGATTCCGCCCGGAGAACGGCCAATAGATGTGCTGTTGGCGACAAACATGATTTCGGTCGGCGTGGATGTCTCGCGCCTGGGCGTAATGATCGCCGCCGGCCAGCCGAAATCCACCGCCGAATACATTCAAGCCACCAGCCGCGTCGGGCGCAGCAAGCCTGGGCTGGTCATCACGGTTTACAACTGGGCACGTCCCCGCGACTTGTCGCATTACGAAGGCTTCGAGAATTTCCACGCCCGTTTCTATCAACACGTCGAGGCGCTTTCGCTAACGCCGTTTTCATCCGGCGCGGTGGATCGCGGGCTGGCGGCGCTGCTGGTTTCACTGGTCCGATTGCGCGGGGTGGAATTCAACGGCAACGAGCGCGCGGCAGCGATTCAGAGCAGTCATCCGGTAGTTCAGGCAGCAATCA
This sequence comes from Heliomicrobium sp., assembly GCA_021155085.1. GTDB lineage: Bacteria > Acidobacteriota > Blastocatellia > RBC074 > RBC074 > RBC074. The sequence continues at coordinate 355,186 of JAJNQA010000040.1, forward strand.
AGATCATTGCCGTCAGAGCCGCGAATGTAGCCGGGAATCAGACCGGCGAGCTTGTCGAGCAGTATCTGAAAAGCAAACTGGATGTCTGGCTGAAGCGCGCCAAACCGATTCCCGGTGGCGACACGCTCGGTTACAAAACCGACAAGCAAAAACAGAATATCGGATTGCTGCAAGACCCTTACCTAGCGACATCGGGCGAGTTCGTCTGTCTGCAATCGCTCCGCAATGTCGAACCATTATCGAACCTGCTTCTGCGTTCCGGCTTCCTGGACGCGCAAACCGACCGGCTGCCGCAAGCCTGGGAACAGCCCGCGACGCCACCCTTGGATGAATACACCGAAGAGGAGGAGGCATGAACAAAGTCGGTGAACTCAGACCGAGCCAGATGCTTTACAACTTCGGCGTGGGCGGCGTGGTTGACCTGCCGCTGATGTCGGCCCTGATCCTGGGAATTGATGACTGGGACACGACGCATATGCGCAAACTGCCGGAAGAAAGGTTGTTGGCCGCAGTGAAAAGAATTCTGGGGCCACAGGTCGGCTTTATGGCTGAAGCTCCGGTACGTCGTGACAGCACAGGTCCGATCAATCCTTACGATCAACAAAATCTGGCCGGTATTCCCGTTGCGCCTTTTCCCGGTTGGGTCATCTGTCCCGTCTGTCACCGTCTGGGGCCGCTGGACGGCGCCAGCTTCAAACTGGAACACAATCCGTTCCGCTGGCAGGAGACGCGGTTCATTCACGACACCTGCACGTTTCAGAAAGACAACAAGAGGAAGCGCCCCGTCATTCCGGCCCGCTTCATTGTGGCGTGTGTAGATGGGCACCTGGACGATTTTCCATGGGTCTATTTCGTTCACGACGGAAATGCCAACTGCCAGTCGGTTTTGCACCTCTCCGAATATGGCGTCAGTGGAACAGCCGCCGACATCAAAGTCATCTGCCGGACGTGCGGTAAAAACAAGATTATGGCGCAGGCCTTCGGAGAAGCTGGCAGATTGAATTTACCGAAATGTCGCGGACGCCATCCTCATCTGCACAAGTTCGAGTCCGATGGCTGCGACCTGCAAATGACGGCGTTGCTGCTCGGCGCAACCAATCTCTGGTTCCCGGTCACCCTTTCCGCGCTGGCAATTCCCAACAAGGGCGGAAAGCTGCGCGATCTGATTGATAAACACTGGTCCTTTCTCAATCAGTCGCCGGACAAGAACGTGCTGGGATTCCTGCTGACCGCGATGCAAAACAACGGCCAGCTTACCGATTTGATGGATTATTCGGTTGATGAAATCTGGGCGGAGGTCGAGAAAAAGAAAGGTGGACAGCAGGTTGAAGACGAGTCGGTAGATATGAAGGAGCCAGAGTGGGCAGTTTTCTCAGCCCCAGACCCGACGAAGAACACGGCTGATTTCGAGCTTGCGAAAGTCGCCCCGCCGGAAGGTTATGAGGATTTCTTTGCCAAGGTCGTGCTGGTCAAACGGCTCCGTGAAGTTACCGCGTTGATGGGATTCACCAGAATCCAATCTCCGGTTGATTTCATAGAGACGATGGAAGATGTGCCCACAGTCCCGATCTCACGCCAAAGCCCCCACTGGATTCCCGCGATTGAAGTTCGCGGCGAAGGTATTTTCATTGAGTTCAATGAGGAGGTTCTGCAAAAGTGGGAGGTCGAAGTCGGGAAGAAAGATTACCAGCAAAAGACCGCCGAAGCTCATATCAACTGGCGCGTGCAACGAGGGCTTGATCCGACAATCGGGATTCCGAATGCGCGGATCATGCTGATTCATACTTTTGCCCACGCGCTGATGCAACAGTTCGCAATTGAGTGCGGTTACAACGTAGCCAGTTTGCGTGAGCGCATCTATTCAAAATTACCGGATGAAGAAGGCGGCCCGATGGCAGGATTGCTGATTTACACTGCTGCGCCGGATTCGGAAGGAACGCTGGGCGGGCTGGTCGCGCTCGGCGAGTCGAAGACGCTTGCCCGGCACATTGACCAGGCGCTGGAACGAATTCGCTTGTGCGCCTCTGACCCGCTTTGCGCCGAACACGATCCAACCAAAGTCACCGGAACTTTGCATTGGGCGTCTTGTCACGCCTGCTTGTTCAGCCCGGAAACCAGTTGCGAAAAGGGCAATAAATATCTCGACCGCGCCCTGCTTGTGTCCACCATCAAAGTCTCGGACCGAGCCTACTTCACATAAGGAATTCACGTGACCGGCATTGCTTCACCCAGCCTTCTCGAAAAGATTCATCGGACGGTGGTGGATATTCCGCCGCCGGTTCTGAGCTTGCTGGTTCGTGGATTACAGAATTCAGGCGAATCGAATTACGGGCAGATAAGGCAGGCTGTATTTCAGCACGTCCCCACCCCTGAATTCCGAGATACGATCAGCGAATTGCTGGAAGCCTGGCAAAGCGAGAATCAATCCCTCACGCCTCAATCTCTGGCATTGGCGCTAATAAGCGCGGCGCATTCGTATCAGGCGGCCAAAGCGCAGACCGCAATCGAAATCGTCTGGACCGGCCCAACTACGGGAGCGCTGCCTTTGCGGCGAACCGAGCAGGTGTTGATCGAAATGATTCGGGAAGCCAAAGAAAACCTGCTCATCGTCAGTTTTGCTGTGTATGACATTGCTGAGATCGTGGCGGAAATGGAGATGGCGATTGCACGCGGCGTGGCGCTGACTCTGGTGGTTGAAACGCCTGAGTCCAGCCAGGGTAAGATTCCTTTCGGCGTTGACGCAGTGTTGAGCGATCAAGTTAAGGCAAAAGCGCGCATCCTGAAATGGCCGCACGACAAAAGAAAAAAAGCTGAGAATGGCAAATATGGCTCGCTACACGCTAAATGCGCAGTCGCAGATCGCACTTCAGTGCTGATTTCAAGCGCGAATCTCACCCAGTATGCACTCAACCTGAATATGGAAATGGGGCTGCGGGTGAAGGATAACGAGCTTGCCGAAAGGATCGTGCGGCACTTTGAATTGCTTGTGCAGCAAACCATTTTGGGTTGATCCAAATTCAAATTCACTAGGACAACTCCGGGGCGATATGGCGTCTTCGCCGACGGCACAATGAAAGTCTGCGGCTTGGCTTGCTGCCGCGACACACCACTATTCATCAAAGCCACCCAGGAAGAGATACTCACCATTTTAGCCCAAGCGTGAACGCTTGAAGAGTTGCATCAACTTAGAGGGGAGGCAGCAAAGATTCTGGATACCCGCGTCGCCGAGCTTGAAAGCAGCAACGTTGATCCTCGCCTTCTGATCGTTGAGCAGGTCTTGAGCCGTGATGTCGAAGACTATGCTGTCGAAACGCGGGCGTCAGTGGCCGCGCGAGAATTGATTGCGGATGGCGTCAACGTGCATCCCGGTGAACAGATTGACTATGTGATTACAAATGCAAAGGCGAAAACTCCCTGTGAGCGCGTGAGTGCCAGTAACAGGGATGGCCGGAGCAGATATGATCAACAAGAGTATGCGAAGAGACTCAAAGCGTCTGCGGCAGAGGTAATGGGGAAGAATATGGGCTGACCACACTCGGACTCGCACTACTTTCCTTGTTCTCAAGGGGCATTGCCTTACTTCTCAAAGTATAGGTTGCTTACCTCAATGTCAGTACGCGCTGGTGCTGTGGAATGCCCTGTCTTGAGTATTCATAAAGTTCTACTGGTGGATGCATTCTTGGATTGATCTGCTGACCGAGAACAATTGCGCCGCCGGTCGGGCCGGCATAGAACAGGTGAATCCTCGGACAATCCGGGATATTTCTTTCGATAGCCTTTAGAGCATCTCTGAATTTTTGCCCAAGAATTACGAGTTGATCACGACACCTGAGCCACATCACATCAGGATCAGAGACTGAAAGCTCAATCTCTACAGGACGATCGCCAACTGTATCCAATGTTGCTTTCCTGGAAATGGTAGCGCTTAGAGACACGCGGATGATTACCTCTCGCTTATCCTCGATCATTCTCTTAGGCAAGCCGGTAACCTTGATGTTTGTATCAGCATTTGGCGAGTCCTCTGCCCAGTTCCAAGTTTTGCTATCCCGGTCAAATTGAAACCACAGCGCCTCCAGCCGATCAGATAGGATGAATCCTAAATGAACGCACAACGCGATCTGCGAAAGGCTAAAAACAGCAAAACGCGGAATAACCCCTCGGCTTCGCTCAAGCGCGTTGAGGATTACTTCACATTGGTAGGCTGCGGCCTCATCCCAGGGTGGCTTCCCTGGGATTGGATTGACATAGAGCATGCCGCCGAATGGTTTATATGGAAGCAACGCTTCAGTGACTGACATCGGGTTGATCGGAGTCATTGTGTCATGGACTATGACAAAACAGGCTTCATTCAAGGCTTCCCGAACGTCATCGGCAGAGGAGGAAGGAGACAGGAATAGCAATTCATAGCCGTTCGGAGCGCCGAGGATTTCGGCTCGCTTTTGCGGCGAAAGATTTCGAATCATCTCCCAGAGGTCCTCACTGCTCAAATGGTCAATTACAAGTCGAGAATGCTTTTTTTTCTTTCCCATCAGAAGGCGGGGGACATCGGGCGGCAGCCCTCTTCGGACGTTGTAGACGAACGTCCAGTGGTTCATATCCCGCTTCCAGTGTGAAAGAGCGCCTTCAAAATCATCGTTGATCTTTCGCGCCAGATCAGCCTGCGTTAGCTCATCAGGCGAGTAGACCTGAAAGACACGGCCATTTGAAAAGAAAAGTCCATCACACTTCCTGTCTCCAATGTTGCCGTAGGGGCGGATTGCCATAAAGTCCGGCGAAGATTTTTTGACTATCTTCTCGAAGAAGTGCTGAAACTCCGTCGGCGAACACTCATGACAATGGAGCTTGAACCAGAGATATTGATTGAGTGTGATCGGGTCGTACCCCTGTGGGACATCGATTGCCGCGTTGAGGCTCATACTTGGCCCCTCCGACGATTTGGCTTACCCAACGGATGTTCACCACCGCCGAGCCATTCCCCAGTGGCAAGCCAGACTTCGTAGAAATAGAGCCAGAGCGATGTCCAAGGGACAATCGTTTCAGCTATGTAATCCTGCGAAGTCCATTCTAAATATTTCGGTTTGTAGAGGCACAGATAATCCCCCGCATAGATGTGAGGGATTGGCCTACCATCAGAACGTTTTTGTAACGGTGGGTCAATCACTGAAACAAGAGGATTACTGCTGGAACGGTACTCGACTTTTACGGTATACGTCCGGCTATCCTCTGTTGGAGTGATGCAGCCAATCCAAACGATGGTGCCCCTACCCAGTCGGCATGTGAATTGTGGGTGCAGCGTCCGCATCCTAAAATCTTGATGTGCGAGAGAGAGCTTTTTCTTCGCGAAATATTCAGTCGCCATAGAAGGTATTTGATCGGATTCGTGTAGCTTCCGAAGTGCCGCTACTAACAATGATCCCTGATGACTTTGCAACAGACAATGTTCCTGCCACACGCTTTGCCTGCGTTGCCAAAGCTGCCTCTTTTACCACCGTCTTGGTGGGTTCCTCACCGAAAAGCTTTTCGAGTACGTCGGCAATTGCGTCAATCCCACGTTTCTGATTGAGCACTTGCCATTGTTGGTAAAAAGTGTTGATGAAGCTGACGAACGCTTGCCAAGCCTCGCGGTTATTTTCCCATCTTTCGCTTAAGTCTTCGTCGCTATTGCTAGGATTGCAAACCACAATTCGACCGCCGGGCGAGAAGGCTTTTATCTCGGTCATAATACCGCTCAGCACGTTGGCTATCGCCATGTTGACGGAGCTTTCCAGTCGGTAATGATTCGCCGCCATTGTCGTCAGCACGATTGAAATCGGGGCATTCTCAAGGTCTTTCGCGAACATTATGTCCCTAGCCCTCTTGAGCAGTTGGACTGCCAGTTTTAGCGGAGGCTTTTCATCCGCACTCTCTTGATTGGGAATCGGTTCAATTCCGCGTTTGAACGCAACTGCCTTTTTTTGAGCCCTTGATTCAAACCACTCGGCGTATCCTTTAGGGTTGCTCCCCTTCCAGTCGCGTGCCTCGCAATCCGGGACGAGCAGGCAGGTCCCACCTGCCTCACTGTCAGGGCAGGCCGGAAGAATATCCATGTAAAAATCGTCTGCGTAATAAATTCTGATGCAGCGATTCTTGCGTTCGCACATTGCCCCATACAACTTGTGATCACGAATTCGTTGCTCAAGTAAGTCAAGTAGGCCAATCGGATTTCTGAAACGCCGCCAATCTGCGTTGAGTTCACACACGAAATCTAGATCGAACTCGTTCTGCCGAAGAGGTCTTACCGTCGTACCGATTCTGAGCGATCCCTGAGGAAAAATAACCGGTTGATAAATCGCTAACTGACTACCTTCTGCATTCAACCAACCGCCGACGGTATGATACCGCTCTTCTGCCCGCTCGTGCTGGCTTGGTCGGATTTGCAGCTTTTCGCAAATCCCCTTGAGGTAACTGTCAATTTGTGGTGCTAAAGATACGCCATTATCCATTCTGCCCCCCTTCACTCTTGATTTGTAAACATCCAATTACGCCGCCTCGGCCTTATTTATAACGCGGCGAGATAGGAAGCGTTGACTATCCATGAGCCTGCCAGTGGAGATTACCGGCCGTCACTTCCTTCTGGTTAAAGTATGCCCAGAATTTTCCCACTTCGGACATTTGCCTCCATGTCCGAAGTGGAAAAATTTCGGGCATATAAATTTAAGGGGGCGTGGTAACATTTTGGCGATGAAAGCCAATCCTAAAATCTCCCGAAGGATTCCGGAAGAGCAGGCCGCAAGCTTGGAAGAGATAGAAGGCGCTATTTCTGCTCTGACGAAGGAGCAATTACGTCAGCTAAGGGCTTTCGCGCATTGGCGGATCGAGTGGTTAGGGCGAGCACGTCTGGGGCGGAGTGAGGAGGACCTTCTTCAAGATGCCCTGAACTCTCTTTGCATCGGTGCCAATAGCGCGACTAAGGGCCGACGCTGGAATAAAGACGCCGTTGATTTTTTCGGTTTCCTGATTGGCGCGATCAGAAGCATTTCCTCTCACTGGCGCGAACAGTTTGATAAAGATGAAGCTTGGCTTGAAGCAGATGTGATCCATAAAAGTCCCGACGGAGAGGAGCAAAATCCTTTGCTCGACGCGACTTCCCCCACCAATGATGGCAGGCGAGTGACTGAGGCAAAGCACCATGTGGAGCACATAGAGAAGATCGTTTCCATGCGCCCTCTAGCAGCCCTCATTATCGAAGGGATGAAGGATCGTATGACTGGCCCAGAGATCAAGGAGGCACTCAGCCTTTCACAGAATGAATACGAAACCGAGATGAGGTGGATACGACGAACCGTCCGTGCGGACGCTAGCAAGGAGAAAACCGATGTCAGATAGATCGCGCAAATATGATGACGAGCTAGCTGGCATAATGAACGCCATAGCCGAATCAGTTCTGCAAATTCCAGAAGAGGAGATGCGAGCGGAAATTGCCGAAGAAGCCAGCCAGGCTGAAGAGACTCGTAACCTCCTGCTTGGCACGGTAAAGGCTTATCGCCAACAACATCTTTTGGAAGCTGAGAGGCGCTATAATGAACGCATCACGTTGATGCAGGGGAAGAAGTATGACATCCCAGAATCGGTCCAGGAGCAAAGAAATTTGTTCTTCGCTCTACTTGCAAGCAATCCAACTGCTCATTCACTTTTGACGGCACAGCATCGGGACTTTAGCGATCTCCCAGATGACGAAATAGCAAGCTACCTCAAACAACTAATGGAATTGGGGGTGACGGTTGCCCCAACCGACTCTGAGGATGAAGAGAAATGACGACCACCTCTTCGTACCGCTCGCCGCGAATCCTCCTCAAAGAACTTGGCATTACTGAGCCTGAAGATCTCAAAATCGAAGCCATCGCTGAATATTGCAACGCAACCATTATTTACGAACCGCTTAAAGGTAGTGCAGCGCGGATTCTTGGATACGGTGACCGGGCTATCATTACCGTGGATAGCCAGTCCCGCCGCGAACGACAGCGATTTTCCGCCGGGCACGAGTTGGGGCACTGGCTGCAAGATCGCGGCAAGGTCTCATCATTCACGTGCACGGAGAAAGTATTTCTCAGCGAGTGGTCAGGAGATAACCCGGAGCGTCGGGCAAACCGTTATACTGCGGAATTACTCTTGCCCGATTTCATGGTTGAGCCGCGCGCCAAAAACCAAGAGATGACATTCGAGACTGTAAGAAGCCTGGCAGAAGCATTTCAGATGAGTCTGACCGCAGTAGCTATCCGTCTAGTCGAAGTAGGATCGTTTCCAGCATTGCTCGTTTGTTCCGAAGCTGGGAAAAGGCGATGGTTCGTGCGCGGTCCGGATGTGCCTGAAGTGATTTGGCCAAAGGAATATCCAAACGCCTATACCATCGCCTTTGAGTTGCATCGCGGGGGGACGGCGGAAAAGAGTTCAACAGACATCCAGGCAGACGGCTGGATTGATCATGCTCAATCCAAATGGTACACGCTCAGAGAGGACTCGGTTAAGACCAATCACGGTTATGTGCTTTCATTGCTTTGGTGGAAAGACGAACGGCAATTGCTTGACCTTGAAGAGCAAGAATGACGATAGGTAGAGCAAGGTCAGGCTAGGCACTACTGTGCAGCAAGTCCCAAGACGTTATTTACTTTTGAACAGCAAAAACCTGGCCCGGCATTTCTTGCATTAACATCTTGGCCAGCATATCCGAAGAAGGAATGGCTGGGAGATCGCTAATCGCCTCATCATCCAAAGCTTTTCCTTTCCAATTTCGCAGCCACTCAGTCGAAAGAACCAGAAAGAACGATGAGGCGTAATGGCGCTGCGGTCCTGTGGGCAAAGCCCAAATCACGCAGGTGTGATCGTTTACCCTGGTGTAGAAGTAGTAATAATTCTTCGTCCGCGATTGCCTGCCATTGTCGCCGTAATCCGGCGCTGGTTTGGTATGCCAGATCAGATTGTTGATCTCGACGAAGGTGCTGGGAAAGTGTCCGGTCTTTATGTGGTAAATGCGAAGGTCTTTAGTGAGCCGTTCAAGCTGCGGCTGCGGCATATTCATCTGCCAGTCGCGGAAAAGCGTGTAAACGTGCCAGCCATAACTGCCGACAGCAAACATCCCAGCCAATGCCAGCAGCAGCCAGGTGATTTTCAGCTTACTCAAGCCTGGTCGCGTCTTTGTCTTGCTCATCGTGGAAACCTCTATAGGTCGCGCCCGCCCAGATCAAAGAGCGGGAGATTGTCTTCATCTAGCGTATCCGGATCGTATTCCGGCTCAAAGACTTCGGGATGCCGCACGGAAGCTGTCACCATCGCCTGTGCCCATTGATTCTTCGCTGCTTCGGCTACACCGACTGCCCTGTCATTGGCTTTGGCCTGCTGAGCCAGAGCAGGTGTCAGAGAATCATCCGCCTGCTTGTTCTCATCTTTGACTACCGGTTGTGGGACTTTCGGTTCCTTGCCAAGTTGAAACCGCTTCTCGCGTTCGGAGAGCGGCGGATGGTCAGCCTTCGCTAGCTTCGGGAAGGTCAGACGCACCGGCGGCGCGTTGCTGATGATCGCCACAGCCTGTTTATATTTGGTCATCTGCCGGATTTCGCTCGCGTCCATCAGCGCGCGCCCGACTTCGGTCGAGCGTTCCTGATCGAGCTTGCTTCCATCGTGTACATCCACTGAGCTTGCTTGCAACACAGTCGTCGTCCCCAACCTCTTTGACGCATATTCCGCCGTGCGCTGATCCACGCCGGGCAAAAAGACCATTGCGCCGACAGAACCGAGCACAGCATCACCACCGTCCGTGCCGTACTGGTGATAAAGCTGCGCGATGTTCTGGTAGCCCAGTGCGTAGGTCATTCGCCTGCCGCGCCCAACACCGAGCGCCGCTGGCAGGTCGGGGATGTGGATGTTGCCAATTTCATCAAGGTTGAAGAGCACGGGGGCCGACTCTTCAGTGATCACGCCGTTACGCAGGCAATCATTCGCGAGGCCGAAGAAGGTGGAGAGTATGCGCTTGTAACGTTCGGCGTCACCTTCGGGCACGACCATAAAGATCGCCGTGCCCGTCTGCCGCAACTCGCTGAAATTCACGAACCGTACGCCGCGCGCGGCCATCGGGGTGGTAATCGGGGAAGCAATTGCCATCATATTCGGCGTCGAGAAATCGGCGCATGCCACGCCCAAACCAATAAGCACTCCGGCCTGAAGTTTCGGCTCGACCTTGCTGAACATCCCCCAGTAGAGCGGCACTTTCGGATCAGACGATTTCATCATCAGGTCATTGAGTTGCTGCAAGCTGAGAGTCGAAATCAACTCCTGGATCATGTGCGGCGCTGGACGCGGATGGAGCTGATTTAATTGCAGCAGGATTGCTGTCAGCGCGGCCTTCTCCGCTTCCTTCCAGAACGGGTCTGCTGTCGAGCGTCGGCTCTGTTCCGAATCCAAAATCATCGAGGCGACCTTGTGCGCGAACTCCGCATTGCCGCCGCAGTCGGGCAAGAAGTTCCAGCGGTCGGAACGCTCCGGAGTTTGCAGGTCAATGCGGTACACGTTCTGGAACAGGTAAGCCGTCTGGTCGTAGAGTTCACCTTTCGGGTCAAGCACGATGACGGAACCTGTCCCTGCCCACGCCCGCTGCCACGTAATGAAAAACGTTGACGATTTGCCCGAACGCGGCGGGCCGAACATCGCCAGATGGCAAGTCGAATGCTCTGGCCCCAGGAATACGTTGTGTTTCCATCCCAGACCACCGAGCAGCAATGTGACCGGCGGCAGCGGTTCGTCTTTTTTGAGCGACAGCTTCAAATCGCGAAGGACAGGCGCATCAGCCCACCTGGCTGAGCCGTAGGTCACTCGCTGTTCATATTGGTAGTAAGGCAACCAGAGTTGCGCGGCCTCAATCCACGAGATCAGCACCGCGATGATCCCCAAACAATGCGCGGCGATCTCGATCTCAATTCGTAGTGCGAGCCAGTGAGATGCCTGAAGGAAAAGCCAAGCGGACAGGAATCCTGAAGCGATGAGCAGCACAGCCTGACCGCAGTCTCCGAGTAGATGCAGTGCGGCCTGATACGCGGGCAGGTGCTGCGCCGACGCTGGGCGCGGGATGTGGTACTCGGCGTCAATCTGCTGGCAAAGCTGCGCGAGCGACTTCGGCTGCCCTCGCCACCACTGCCGGTATCGGTTCAGTCTTGTAACGGTCGTTGTGCCTGCGGCATTCATCCTTCACCTGATGACGAGCTATTTACCCATCGCTGCAAATTGCCGCGTCCAGGTGTTGAGCTGCTCGACCTCTTCTGGCGTGAATGATCGCTCACGTAGCGGTTCAACACTCCATCCGGCCAAGATGGTTTGCGAAAGCGGCGCGAACGGCTCTGGTATCGCGGCGTCGGCTTTCTTGGCAATCAGCAGGGCAGTGCCCGAATTGTCATCGCCTCCTGCTGCCAATCGCGCGATTACCGACGGGCCGTTTGTATGCTCGCTGCCGATGGAAACGACTTCGATGCCCAAAGGAGCCGGACGGTAGCGCAGGTAGATCGTCGCCCGGTCAGAAACCAGCGCGCCTTTGGCGAAAGTCTGACGGACGCCCGGTGGAAAGAGATTGCGTTTCACCATTAATTCAACCAGTGCGTCTGCACTTACTGGCGAGCGATTGTTCATCTGTTCGGTAACAGCAATCATCGCCAGCACCATCAATAGCCCAGTGGCTTCACGCACGCGGGCGGCAGTCTTCGCCACTTCTCCGTCCGGCAGGTTAATTGTGTTTCCGGCGGCGGAAGCCTGCGCAGTTTGATTCTCCATCGCCGGTTCAGCGATCTCGACGCGCGCCTTCACGCGGTAACGGCGCGCGTTAAGCCATCCAGCCAGTAGCATTCCGGCAATTACGGCTATTGCCGTCAGTGCGACGATCAGCGGCGGCGATGGACGCCATTTCTTCTTCTGTGTTTTCATCGTGCGACCTCTTCAAGTTCATCAACCCATCTTTCAACCTCTTCGTTCGGTCCTTCCATCATCACTTCGATCCGCGCCAGAGACTTCCGCAGGTTCTCCAGATCAAGCCGCCGCCGGGCGAGAAAGCATAGGTGAAGTTCGATTTCGTCAATGCTCACATCACTGCGTCCTTCGTCCGCCAGAGCGCGCAGCAATGAGATGGATTCGCGCAATCCTGGCTTGTCTGTAATCCCCGGCAGACTGCGGATGGCGTTGATCAGCTTGACCATCTTCGCCAGCAGTAGGCGTGACGTTTGCGGGCAGCGAGCTTTCAGGATTCTCACCTCCTCGCGCGGCGCGGGCGGCGGGAGCCACGAATACAGACAGCGCGAACGCATCGGCGACGACAAGTCGTGGCGCTGGTCGTTCGAGAGCAGAATGACCACGGGCCAGCGCGTTTGGTCGCGCACGCCGATTTCACCAAAGCGTGGGACGTGCGCGTAACCACGCGCGAAGAGCTGCAACAGCATGTCCTCGATCTTCTCGCTCACCTTGTCGAATTCGTCGCAGATCAGAATCGGAATCGCGCAGTCTTGCGCCGTCATCTCGTAAGCGGCGAGCGCTTCGCCGAGCATCAAAAATTCGCGGGTCCACTGACCGGCGCGTGCTTCTTCAAACCCGCACCCCATAGCCACGGCCTGGCGCACCCACTGCGTCTGCGCCTCGCGGTCCCAGTCGTAGAGCACGTCGGCGAGCGTGAGGCCTTCCATCCCCTGCAGGTAGAAGACCGAAAGGTTGCAGGCTTCCGCCAAAGCTTCGGCCAGCGCCGTCTTGCCGCCGCCACGAGGCCCTTCGATCAGCCAGGGGAGGCCGCTGCGCATCACGTGGCACAGATCGCGCAGCATCCCGTATTGGATGACGTACCCAGTGCCGCGCAGCAGATCGGCCAACGCTCGCTCACCACTCTCTTCAAGCAGCCTGCGCGGGTTGATAACTGGAAGGTTTGGGTTGTTCTGTTGCATCAGATCAGGGCTTCTCCTCTTCGATTTCTTTGAGCACCATCTGCGCCACTCGCTGTAGCTCAGGGTTCATTCTTGGCAACGCGGCGCGAATGCGTGCTGGGTCGGCTTCGGCCATCAGCCGGGCGAGTTCTTCATCGGTCAGACCCTCTTCGCGTACGCCTGCTTTGGCGAGATTTGAGTCTGAAGTCGCCTCCGGCAAAGTCGTCACCATGACAAAACCGGACGTTCCTGCCGGTACTTCCACGAAAGTCCTGTTCTGATCCGATCGTGAGCCATCCGCTCCCGACGCTGACCGGTATGTCCCATAAGGATCGGCAGCAATGACGACCGACGAACTGCGGCGGTTGAGCACGCCCGTCGCGATTTGCACTCCGGCTTCCGCCGTGCGGTCGAGGACCCTGACCCAGGCGGGCGAGATTCGCCGCCGTTTGCCGCGCAAGCCTGCGCCGCCGTCATTGCCCAACACTTCGCCTTCGAGCTTCGTGAAGGTCTGGGTGTCTGGGTCAATGAAGCCTTTGATCTGCAGGTAGGCGCGGTCGAGATCGCCGCCGATTGTCTGGCCAACGAAGATGGTGCCGCGGCGGAGTTGCCAGTTTCCCGCCTTAAGATCACGCACCAGTTCAAGGCGTACCAGCGAGCCTTGGCGCAATGTGTAAAGCACACCCATCAATCGCACCGGCAACATTGCGCCGAATTTCGGCGCGGCAGGTTGTTTGACCAGGCGTGGAGAAGAACTGTTTTGATCCGACGGGACACTCTTATCCGCTACGCTATCCTTGACCGGCGAAGCTGAGAGCGTGATGCTCTCGGAATCGCCTTTTGTACTCACGACCTTATGCGCCAACGGGGCGAAACGGACTGATTGCGTGGCGCTCGGCTTCGATGCCGAGGTGTTTGCCGACGCGGCGGAAGCTGATGGAGGACTTTTTACCGGAAGTTCGTTGTTTCGTTGCTGCGCAGATCCCAGCGTGGAGCCTTTGGTCAATAGCGCTTCAGGTGGAGGAGCGAGTGTGGCTGCAATCCCAGGCTGTACCGGCACAGAGACTTTCTCGGTTCTGTCAGCAGCCAAAGCGGTAGTCGTTGACTCTGAGGCGCTCCTGGCCGTCTGTTGCTGCGTTGAGCCAGGATTGTTTAGCTGTTCCGGCGAAGGCGTTTTCACTGGCCCAGTCAATGAGCCGCTGATTGAATCAAACGCCGCCTGTTTAATGTCTTTTCCGCTTGTTACCTTCTCCGGCAATTTCTTGTTTGCTCTTACGTCAACTCGCTCGCCGCGCAGGAGGTAATACCCGCTGACGGCTGTCACCGCCGCAAGCAGCAGGAGAGCGAGCAGCGCGAGCAGAATTTTCTTGCGACGTTTTCGACGGGGCTTTTCATCCGGCAGATGAACGCCTTCTTCAAGCTCGGAGAGTGTGACCTGTTGTTCTACCTGATTCTGTAAATCGGATTGGTTCTCGTTCATTGCCTTCCTCCTCTATCGGGTTCCCGCCGTTAGTTCCATTGTCACCGGTTCGTCCGCCGCGTTGACTTGCGCGACAGCCACGCTGAGTCTTTGCTTGGCGCCAAGAATCGGGACTTCATAAGTGAGTTGATAACGCGCAGTCTGTTTCGGCCCGATCATTCCGTCAGAAGTGGAGCTTCCGAATTTGAGCCGGGCCACGGGTTCGACTTGAAGAACTCGCCCTTTGTCGTCCAGCGTCTGAACCTGTAGCTCAGGATGTCCAGGGACGATTTTGATTGGTGCCGAAAGGGTGTTTCGCACCGTCACAAGCACATGCCGCTGCTTCGCATCTATGATGGTTGTTTGAGCGGCGATCTTCAGGCCATGAAGTGATTTGCTCCATTTCTCCTTGCCCTCGACGATAGGGTAATCAATTGGTGTCGGCTTCGGTACGTCTTTCTCTTTCGGCGTGTCGTCAGTCTTCGTGGATTGTGTCGGAGATTGCGGACTGGCTGGCGGCGCGACTTTCTCAGGAGGTTTGGGCGATGAGTTGTTCTGGATTTCGGACGACATGGTCGGCCTGATTGAAGCTGCCTGCTGCTTCCCACTGATCACTTCTTCTTTTCTGTCGAGCCTGTTGAGATTGATCGCCAGCCCCGCAACGCGGCGCGCTTCGGCGATTGCCTTCGGGTCGTACATCACCACACAACGGTGCGCGTTATGCTCGATGTCACGCGCCGGGTAGATCAGAAAGGTCACAACCATCCCCGAATTCATCTGCACGATGATCGAGGTCGCCGGTGATTGCGTTTTTACTCCTTCAGGAGCGGGGGCGAAGCCATTGCTCGGTCGCATCACAAAAAAACGGTCGGTATCTTTGGTGGGCGAATCTTCAATCGTCACCAGATCAGGATTGCCCGGATTGATTGCGAAGAAACGATCGTTCGCTGGGAATTCGATCAACCCCACGCCGTTCTGCGCCAGACCCAGACGGATGATCGGATTTTCATTGCCCCGCACCGCCACACTTACTTCTCCTGATAGGTACTGCGGCATCGGGTTGTTGACGACCAACACCGCTGGCACACGCTTCGGCGCTTTCTTCTCCTGCTCTCGCCTTTTCTCTCTTTTCGTTTGCGCTAACGCCAGTGGTGCCACTTGCGACATCGCCAGGGCAAGCGCCACGAATAAGCAACCTGATTGAATCTGTCGTTTCATAGATCTTCTCCTTCAGTACTCTCGTTTCGTTATGAACCCAGTTCCTTGTAATCAATCGCAGCGACCAGAAAGCCCATTCTGCGATTGGCATCATTGCGTCCGGCTGGATCAGCGACGAGCTTGACAGTCAGTTGTAGTTGCTTCGTTTCGCGGACGACCGAGTTGTTGACGACTTTGGTGATCTCCTGCTTGCCGATCAGGCGCAGCGTGTAAGGATCGAGCCTGTCAATCGCGGTGTCCTGCGGAGTCCATACTGCCTGCCAGGATTCGGCGCGCTGCTGTTCGAGGATGTGTTGATCTTTAAGGTAGGCTGCGAACCTCGCCGCCGATTGCGGGACCATCATTTCGAGCGCTGCTTTCAGATCAGCAGCACGCGTCGCCGGATTGATCCCGTAAAGCAGCCGAGTGTACTCACCGACCAGATACTTCTTGTCGGCCTCATTTGGCCGATCCGGCATCATCCTTACTGCGCTTGTCTCGCCATACTCCCGGTCATTGATCATCAGCACCTGCCCGTTGGAACGGTCTACGACGATGCGGTCTGGCCGCCGCCAATATTGATAGGCATTGCCGACTGCGCTCAGCACGAGCAGACAGAGCACAACGAGAAGCGTAGTCAGCAATTGAAAGGTGGTTCGCACGTCTGCCGGATCGCGATAGACAACCAAGCGTGACTCGATGTCTTTTTCACTTGGGCAGGCTAGCGGCAGACCGTCGTCGAGTTTTTGCGGACCTGTGTTTGTCATCTTTGTCCTCTTCCTTGATAGATGTGATTTGGAGTTAAAGCTCTGGGCGAGCCACTCAGTCAATCCGCCAGGGACATCTCAATTTGAATGCCACGGGCTGCTCGCCTGTATTTCAGGGCTTTTTTGCTCTGGATGATTGGCCGGACTGAATAAATCCTCCCGGGCGTGGTTATGGCTCTGGATTTTTGCAAGGCGATTTTGACACAGGTCTGGTGAAATGCAGTTTTCCGAGTGCTCAGCCGGAGAGGGCATCATTTTTCTTCGTACTCTCTTCCAAAATAGATTGAGCGTCTGCGTTTATTCTGCTGGCTGTTTACTTCAGTGCCGCTTGATTCCGATTGACTGGCGGCGCGAACGCTATGGCGAGCGAGACCGCGCGGCGGTTCATCTGATTCTTTCTGGCCGGAATCACCTTCCATTTTTGAGAGTGCTTTTTGAGTGAGCGCTGCTGAGTTTGAACGAAGTGTTCGCAAAAGCTCCATCCCTCGTGCAACGTAGACGCGCGTTTCGCGGTAAGGAGGAACGCCCCCGGTGCTGATCCCATTTGGATTGATGACGCGGCTACCCGAAACGACCCGACGACCTTTCAAATAAGCTTCAACTGCCCCCTCGCCAGCGTTGTATGCCGCCAGCACCAAATCAGCGCGATTTTCAAAGCGAACGGCGAGATCGTGTAGATAGCGCGCCGCCGCATCAATCGCAGCCTTCGGGTTGTGGGGATTACGGAGGCCGTAACGCGAGGCTGTGCCGGGCATAAACTGCATCATCCCACGTGCTCCGCGTTTGCTGACGGCCGCCGGATTAAAGCGAGTTTCCAGATGCCCTATAACACGAAGCAAGAACGGGTCAACGCCGTATTTTGCCGCTGCTAAGGCGATGATCTCTTCATAGGGGCGCGCTCGATCTGCAATCTCATTCTCAATTTCCTTTCCTTGAGCATAGGCTGGAGTTGCAATCCACCAGACCAGCATCAGCCAGGCACTACATATCACCAGCGTGCTGCACATCAGCCGTACTCCTCGTTTCTTCATTACATTGTTCATTCGTGATTTCTCCTTCTGCGGTTGATTGAAAAGTTGGAGGAGCTATCAGCAATAGCAATACCGAGAGGGATTGAAGCTCTGGCGCGTTGATTGCCTTATGGCAAAGCGTCGCAAACGAGGAGAGCCTGGCCAGGCAAACCCATAACCGCACGGAGTCGTAGCTTCGGGAAAACCAAAGAAATGTTCACAAAACAGCCCGCAAGCCCGGCTCCGTGCGCCTTCACCTTCATCAATCAGAGACAACACGTGACAAAGACAAAACTGAGGTAAGTGTGATGAGAAATCTTTCTGACTATCAGCGGCTGAGTTTGATTTTGGGGCGGCGGCTGACAGCCCTTGCCCGCATGATCACATTACTCGAACCCGCTCTGGTAATCTTGCTAACCACGCTGCTAGCGCTCATGCCGCTGTCCAGTCCTGCATTCGCCCAGACGCCGGGCGGCGGTATCTTCGGCAGCGACCAGCAGGTAGGCAATGCGATCCGTGAAGCCATCAAGTGGGGGCGCAATCTGCTTTTCCTGATGGGCGTTGTCTTCGTCGGCTGGGGCGTAGTCAATTTCGGCACTGACAAACCATCAGCCAAGCAATTCATCGCGGCCATCGGGTGCTTCGCCTTCGGCGGGATTGTGGCGCTTGTTTACTCGATCTCGCAGGGTAACGCGGTCAACCTCGATACCGGCTTTGGTAATTGAGGACGCTATGCAACCAAGACCAATCAGATCGCAAATCTACCTGCCGGTTCTGCGCTTCGGCATTACCGACGAGGACTGGGGCTTCGTGATCGCCGCCGCTGTCGCGGGATACGCGGTCCCGTTCCTGCTCGGATTGAAGATCGGAAACGTCCCGCTTGAGATCGTGGGATGGATTGTGGCGGCGGGGCTGACGATCCTAGCCTTGAACATCATCCGGCGTAAGAGCCGCCCGGCCTGGCTGCGTCACGTCATTCAGGCAAAGCTGCAAGGCAGGGTGAGCTGGAGAAGGCTGCCGGATGACACTGCGCGAGCCTGGCTCAAATCAGAGGAGAAGGAATAATGGATGCGAATGCGATTATTTTGACCGCGAGTTGCGCGGCGGCGCTCGGCATCGGCGCAGGGCTGACGATCAGGCTAGCGCCTGCGTTTCTCACCGCACAGCGTGACTGGTCGAGTTTGCGATACGCCCCGGATGCGTCACCAAATTATGAAGCTTACTATTCCACCGAACGCACGCCGGGACGTATTCGCAATAGTTCGATTGTCGGCCTCTATAATGATGCGTTGCGTCACGCCGACGGATCGTTCACGCGCGCTTTCCATGTTGAGCTTTCTCCAACCGTCTTCAGTGACGATCTGTTGATTGAAAACCGCTGCGATGCGCTGGCGCGGATGCTGGCGGCGCGCAAACCAGTCGGTACGATCATCCAGTTTCGCCTGTCAGCAGGCATAGACCCTGGTCTTGCCCTGTTCAGACACAATGAAGCGCGAGACTGGTTAGGCGTTCATCAGGAAGCAGCGCTGCTGCACGACGGCGGGATTCAGCATTACGCCGCCATGGCGGCGCTCGGCCTGTTCCGGCAAACTGTGCTGACCTGCTGGGTAAGAGTGCCAAATCCGAATCGTCGCGTCGAAGATCAGTTTCTTCCCACACTCAAACGCGAGATCAACAGAGATGGCCTGACGAATCTTCCATTTGCGCTGGTGAGAAGCTGGCAGGCGGTTTCATCCGAGCAACTCGTTCGCCGTATCCTCCGCCAGGAACAGGAGGCTTTTGAAGAGGCGGAAAAGACCTTTCGGCTCATCGAACGCGAGTGCCCGCTGACGCTGACTCCGTTCACCCGCGACGAACTCTGGGCTGCGGTCTTTCTCGGTCATCGGCAGAATGCAGCTTCGGTTCCCGTGCTCCCTGATGATGGAACCGATCTGCGTGATTATCTGTGCGGCGAGACCATTGAGGCGAATGGGCATTACGTGATGCACGGCGCCTGTCCGGCAGCATTGATTTCGTTGTTCACTCCGCCGCAACCCACGATCACGGCAGATGCGCTACGACTATTGTGCGTCAACGGCTCGCTCAATTTCAGACACACGCTCATCAGCGAGTTCGTCTATCCCGATCAGCGGAAGGGTATCAAACATCTCGACCGGCGCATCGGACAGGTCGGTCGCTCGGCCAATAGCCTGACCGGGAAATACAAGTTATCCCCTGAAGCGCGTGTCGCGCTGGAAGACCTCGCACATCTGCGTCACGACCTCGCCGGCGGTCGCGCGGCGCTGGCGCAGGTGCGGTTTTCGGTAGTGGTATACGGCCATCCAGCGCGTACACGCGCCGAACTCGCTGCTTCACTCAAAGAGGTTGACCACAACTGCGACCAAGTCATCTCGGAAATTCGCAAAATCTCCGGCGCGGATGCTGACCGCGAAGAGCCTCACGCGCTGCGGGGGCTTTACCAAAAAGCCATGGTCGGTGAGACGGATGCACGCAAAACCGGACGAGAGATCACCGAGACTGCTCATTCGCTCGCTCCGCTGATTCCAACCGAATCTGAATGGGCAGGTGCGCCGCGCCCGCACACTCTGTTTTCTTTGCCAACTGGGAAACTGATCGGCTTTGATCTTTTTGACCGTCAGTTGATCCCTTCGCCGCTGGCGCTCGCACTGGCCGCACCACGCGGCGGTAAGAGCGTGCTGCTGGCGCGGATGATCTGCGACGTGCTGGCTTGCAAATCGCATGCATGTGTAAGGGCAGTTGATTTCGGCGAATCGTTCGGCCCGCTCGTGGATGTTCTCGGCGGGCGTCATCTGCGCTTTGAGGTCGGCACGGACAGAACGATCAACGTTTGGGATTACGACGGACTGGAACGCGGCGAACTGCCAGATGAGGTGCAGGTGGGGTTTGTCGTTGGCGATCTGCTTCAGCTTGCCCGCGTTCCGGCCAGTGATGCGCTCGCGGAAGACATCCTGACCACTCTTGTCAATGAAGTCTATCGCAATGAAGTCCCGCGCAATCGTCCTGGGATGCCGAAGCACGAACCGCTGCTGTCGCATCTCCATGACGCTCTCAGCACATGGCCTTTGAAAGGAGCGGCGGCTAATCGTGCAGAAGAACTGAAACTGGCGCTCGGCCAGTTCTGCGGCCACAGCTTTCTCGATGCGCCGACGCATCCTGACTTCGCCGGGCAATCACCCTTTGATGTCTACGAACTCGACAGTCTGGAGAAGTTCCCGGAACGTGTGCGCGAGTCATTGGCATATCGTGCTGCTGCTCGCGTGCTGCGCGCCATTGGCAAATTGAACAAAGACGGTACACGTTCACCGACGTTGCTCGTCTTTGATGAGGTCTGGAAGATTAGGGAGAAGTATCCACGCATCCTTGATGTCATCAAACGTGGCGCGCGCACTGGCGGCAAAGAAAACGTCGTCACGATGCTGGCGACACAGGCTTACGAGGATTTATCCAGCCTGCCAGACATCGCCAAAACTGCCGGCGTCAGAATCATCGGCAAGCAGATTGGGGACTACACGACGCTGGTCGAGGATTGCGGGTTGTCTTTGCAAGCCGCGGCTGCAATCAGCGTCATTCATAACGTCCCCGGATCGCACGCGCAGTTTCTGCTGGTGGTTGGTTCGGGTGAAGACAAGATCGTGCAGACGGTGCAGTGCGATCTGTCGCCGACTGAGTTGTGGACATTCACGACCAACCCCGACGAACGCAATGCGCGCGCGCGCGTGCAGACACTCAGGCCGGAGTGGTCGCTGGCACAAATCATCGCCTGGCTGGCCGAAATGTGCCCGCAGGGGCTGACTGGCTCAGGACTCGTGATGATCGATGAATCAGTACTTGATTGAAGGAGAAGGAGGGAGAGATGAATCAACAAGGTATATTCAGGCCGGTCATCATCGGCATCCTAATCGCCGTTTTGCTGATGCCTGTTCCGGCGCAGGCGCAGTGGACGGTCTTTGATCCGGCGAACTACGGCCTTCAGTTAAAAAAGCAGGTGGAAGAACTCAACCGCTGGCTTGAGATGATCAATCAGTACACGCGCATGTACGAGAACGCCGTCGGGCAATTAACGAATCTCAAAGGCATTCTCAAAACTGCTGATGAATTACTGGCGCAGGACAAAAGGTTGCGCTCGCTGATGAGCAATTGGGGACAGGTCATCCGCCTCTCATTCCGCATCAAGAATCAACTCACCAACCTCATCACCGGCAACATTCGCGCGATTGCGAATATGGCGCAGCGCCTGCGCAATGGCATCTTTGATCCCGAAGCGGACAAGCGTGACTTTGAAGAATATTTACGCTATGGCATCGGACGCACGGCGCAGGATACAGAGTCCGAGCTTGAGCGGTTGAAGCGGATGGACAATCAGTTCGAGCGGCTGGAATACGACCATCAGATCGCCGCCGACAAAGCGGCACAGCTACAGGTCTACCTTGAAGGAAAGAAGGAAGAGGTCGAGAGGCTAAAGAGTTGCGATGAATGCACCGAGAAGGATCGTGACCTTGAGCGACTTTCGTTTGAGATCGCCAAGCTGGAAGAAAAGATGACTCAAGCGCAGGCCGAAGTCAGCCGCCTGAACGACCTAAAAGCCAAACGCGCCGAAGCGATCTATCAGGTCGAAATGCAGCGCATCCACTTCGGGCGCACGATCCGCAGTATGAGCCGTGCCTGGAAAGGCATCACAACCGCAACACAGGAACTGCGAGAAAAATTGGAGCAGGCGAATGATGACAACTGAAAAGGTAAAACGAGGTCTGTCTGCACAATTGGCGGTGATCAGTTTGTTGACACTTTTTTTCTGTGCCCCACTGGTGATGGCGCAATCCCCCACGCCATCACCAGCCCCCGCGAATGGCACCAATGTCGCAGGCGCTGATGCACTCACGGAACTTGTCATCGTCGCCGGCAACATGCTTCCGCGCGTTCAGGAGGCGATTGAAAGCCCCCTGGTCAAGGGGCTTGAGAACCTTGCTTTCTGGATCGCCATAATCGTGATGCTGTTTTCGTTTGCGAGGCTCTTTCGTGAAAACGATGGCGCGACGAAAGATTTGTTCTGGTGGTGCTTCAGACTCGCGATTGTCTTCACGTTGTTTGGAACCGGGCGCACGATCATCAATACGTGGGGTCAGATCGGCTATGACATCGTCAATGTCACGGAGTTTAGAAAAGTATTGTGGGATGCCGAGATCGAGTTCAATGCGAATTACGACAAGTTCACCGAAGGAATGTTTCTGGTCAAAGCGACGAATGCCAGCGAAGCGCTGGCCGCGCTCACGACCGATGATGTCAATCTGCGGAATATCGCCAGTGCTGCCAACCCGTCGGCCTGGAGCCTGCCCAACATCTTTATCGGCGTCACGATTGGCCGCGCGATTCTGCAATTCTCGCATGTCTTTCTCGCCTTGCTGAGCGCACTGATTTTGATTGCCCTGCGTCTCTTCGCGCCTTTTGCTATCGCACTGGCGATTGATCGCGGGCTGGCACAGCGCATCTCCTGGCCCTTTGTGTGGAGCGCGGCGGTCTTCACGATGGTCACGCCGCTCGTCAGTCACATTATTGGCTACATCGTTTACCAGGTTGGCAATATGGCGCTGACAATCATCAAACCGGAGAGTCAGATATTTTCGCTCGCCGCCGATGGCTCAATCACTGGCGATCCGAATATGGTCGGCCCGGCAACCGCCGCCTGCGTCGTGTTGATTGTGCTGATGGTCGTCAGCGCATTGTTGCTGCTGGCTTCGCCATACATCAGTTACAAGCTCGCCTTCGGGCAAATTTTTGAAGCCGTCTCAGCAACAGCGGCTGGATGGATGGGCGCGCTGACGGCAACCGGAATCGAGATTGCTGGCATTACGTTTGGCTCCGCACTCCAACGGCAGGCCAGCGAAACGCGCATCGAGGGACAAGCACAAGCTGAAATCGCCAGAGCAATGGCCGTGAGAGAAGCAAGCGACCTGCAAAGCCGCGCACATAAAATCCTCGGACTGCAATCGGCCTCTGCCAGCCGTGTTCAGTCCCTTGGCGCAATTGCTGGTGGTTATGCGATGGCGCTGCAAATGAATGAGGCGCAGCGACAAGCGACAGGCGGCCTGATTGAACAAAGCAGACAGCAACAGGTCGTCGGCATTCTCGCTGACCGCAGCTTTGGTCAGCGTCAAGCGGGAATTCAGGCAAGCCGCGAGGAACGCGACCTGCGGATTACTCAGACTCAGCAGAATGTCGGCACTCTGATCAATCGTGGGCTGGAGATGACTGAGCATACGGCTGGCGGACTGGCCAGACTCGGCGGAGCCAGCGCGCCCCTGCTGCCAGCGGCTGAAGAGGGAACGAAAATCATTACCAGCGGAGCCAGAGGCGTGGCTGACATCTCCATTAACAATACGACCACCGATGCCAGAGCAGGCTCAGTTCGCATTGCCGGGCAGAGTCAGATCGAAAACGTCGAATCCACGACGAAGATGCGCGAATACGCTGCCGACATCTATGCCGAACGGGCAACGGGCATTACCAATCAACAGGCTGCTGCGAATAACGCCGCCGCACGCATCAACCGTGACATGGCCGCAGGCGGCGTCGAGAGTGCCTACCGCAAACAGGTGCAGGGCGTTACGCAAGCTTATCAACTCAGCCTCGACGCGAATCAGGTCAATCTGAGCGGAGCATTGAAAGCCGCGCAGATCATGCAATCTTCCGGGATGAAAGCCGTCCGGCTGGACCAGATGTCACAGATTGTCAGCACATTGAGTCGTGATCTGGCGCGGCGCACTGAGTTGGCGATGAGCCTCAGATACTGAACACAAATCCACTCAGCGTTATGACCAAGAAATCTGAAAAGCTGCTGGAGAAACACGATGCGCTGATCAACGAGCCAATTCATACAACCGCCGTCTACACATACGATGATGCGGTTGTCCTGACCAAATCCAGCTACGACACAATCTGCCGCGCCGTGCTGAGCGGCCATCTCAAAGCCAGTGGTAACGGAACTTATCGCGTTATTCTCGGTGAGTGGCTGTTGGAATGGGTGAAGACGGGATGTCTGACCGGTCGCAATAAAGCTGACGTACACATCAACGAACGGGAACAGCAAGCAGCGTAAGCAAGTCGTCAATTTTTAAGGCATCGCGCAACCCACGTAAGATTTCCAACCCATACTGCTTTACCACCTCAGCGTCCTGCCTTGGCAGCGGTGCGAACAACCCTTTCAGCGTCTCTGGTGTGACATTCAAATATCGCTTCCATTCTTCGGATGCATGACCGCTGGCTTGCAGCGCAACTGCCGGTGGAACTCCTGCAAGAATTGCCCGCGTCACAAAGGCGTGCCGGAAATCATGCTTGTTGAGATTTTTGACGCCCGCCAGCCTGCAGGCAGTTCTGAATGAGCGTTTCACTTCTTTCAGGCCACCGAAGACTAGATCGCTTTCCTCATTGTGACTTTGCAGCTCAGTCAGCGTCTCGAAGACTCGTGCTGTCATCGGAACAGATCGCGCACGATTTGTCTTGGCGTTAAAGGCCCTCAGCCTGATCTGCTTTTGCTCGAAGTCTGTGTCAGCCCAGCCAAGTGTCAGCAGTTCATTCATGCGAAGCCCCGTATCAGCAGCCACGATCAAAATCGGCTTCAGATGGGCACGATCACCTGTGCAGAACGAAATCAACGCCAACTCTTCACCAAAGCCCGGCACACGCTCGCGTTTGTTTTCAGCGGCTTTTTCAATCAGCGGTCGGCCAGACTTGATGTTGAATGGATTCTCGCTGAGCAGTTTGTTGGCGACTGCGTAATTGAGTACCGTGCGGAAAAACTCTAACTCACGGTTCACAGCAGCAATCGTGCGATGACGCCCGGCATAGGTTTTCGTCTGAAGTCTCTTCAGCTTGTACTGCTCAATCTCTGAGTGTTTGATGTCGGCTAGTTTTCGCCGTCCGAAATGTTCTATAAGCGCTTTTAGAAAAGCTCGCGGCGCGCTCAACTCTCTTCTTCCGGCAACCTTCTTTTCACCGGCATATTGAGCCGGAATCAGCCGATCTTTAGTAAACCGCTCAGCCAAGTCAGCAAAAGTCACTTTGCCGGGATCAACCAACACTTTGCCCTTCTGCTCATACTCACCGATCATTTTTCTGAGCAACCGGACAGCATCAGCTTTTGTATCGGCATAACGTTTCAGGTTTTGCCGCTTGCCCGTAGTCGGATCAATAGGCGCAAATCGCGCGACCCAACTTTTGCGGTTTTCATCGTAATAGGTATAGCCCGTTCGCGTCTTCATTGTCCGCTCCTTTGATTAACCGCGTATTGCTCGCAGCTCTCTTATTATTCATGCAATTTGCGCACACAGCGGACAGATCAACTTAGAACATTGAGGAGGGGGCGAACCAAACAGAAATGGCTACGCTTATCACTGATTACTTTGGGTTGTCAGAGCGGATCACAAACAAGCAGGGCTGTCAGAAGAGGTCGCGAGCAGGCTTAATGACAGGTCGGCCTAATGGACATGGGATTGAGACTTAATGACATGGCAACGTTGGAATGAGCTAGCCGTTAAAGTATTGGTAGGCCCTTGGGGATAAGCGAGTCAGCAAGAAGGTGAGAGACGTATCCCGGAACGATGCCGACGAAGAAGCCCGCCGCCAGATCATGCACCAGAGCCATCATTTGCCAGTGATTACGTTCCTGCTGGCTGGTTGCGGCGGCAGCCCGTGTTCGGCTCATCTCCGCAAGACTCCGATGCTCCCGCATCTTCTCCTCTGACCATTTCCAGGCTGGCGGTGCAGCCGCTCCGATAAAACCCAGGCTGTGGAAAGTCGAGCGGTGATTAGGATGAATCGCCGGTTCCAGTATGTCCGGCAGCTTTGAGAAGGTCATCCCAGAAACTGCGGCCCCGATCAATTCAGGTATCGAAATCTTTCGCCCAGCAGCAACAGCGGCCAGAAGACATATTCCGACGCCTGCTGCCGCTCCTGCGATCAGATGTTCTCGGTGATTTGCCATTTCTACTCCTCGCTTTCAATGAAGCCCGCACTGCACGTCAGGCTGCCAGATTCTCTTTCTCTTTTGCTGAAACGTAGTTTGCTCTGGCGACTCCGGGGTTGAAGGGTAAATCTGATAGTTTGGCAGCTATCACATTGAGGCGATCAGGTGAGCGCAAGCTCCCGTCAATCACTTCATAGCGCGCCCCGCCCATCGCCATTCTAAGCAATTCAGCTATCACAATGGTGGAAGTAAACGTACCGACAAAAGAAGCGCCGACAGCGCGATTTGCAAGCATCGTCAATCCGCACTGATTCAATCCGCCCGTCGCAAGAGATTGATATGCCGGATGCCCAATCAACGACGACGGGGCAACCGGGCCACTGCTGTTCGTCCCCCACCGTTCCCGCGCTGATTTGCTTGCCGGAAAACAATGTATCTGGAAAGCCAGGTACTCCTCGTTTCCGCGCCCCAGCCCGGCTTCGATGATCTGGGCGAACCCGGCATCTTCCAACGCGGCGCGCGCTGCGGCGTTATCTACCCCGCAAAGCGCGACTTGCGGCTCTTCAGGGTCGATCTGGAAATTGGAAGCGAAGCGTCGCTCGACGATTCTCGTTTTGAAACCGCGCTGCTCAGCCCATTCAGCCATCGCGCGGGTCTTCTTTTTGTCAATCAGACTGTAGTCAGTCAACGGCGATGTGCTGTCATTGGCTGGAACGAGGGTGTCGTAATCCTGCAATATAAATTGCACCTCGCTTGGCTCGCTGTAAGGCAGGAAGCCCAGAGTCCATAAATACGCCTGTCCCAGATGGCCGAGTCCGATCAACCATAAACGTGCAGGCAACCATTCCAGCTTCGGCCCGACCTCTCGGTTATCAAGCCAGTCGCTAGCTGAGTCAGGCTGCCAGAGAGAAAGCCCTACACTCCTGCGCCCCGCCTGCGCGTTTCGCCCACGAATGAACTGGAAAGATTCCGACACCGCGAGCGCGCCTGCCAGCACCCCCGATGGTGTGAACTCATCACGCTCATTCAACCTTTTCATTTCATCAAGCGGGGTCACGCCGCCCAGCCATCCGTCGAAAGTCGCTCTGATAGCAAATTCACTTTCGCCATCCAAATTGTCAGCGTCACCGATGACAATTTGCGGAACATTGCCCGACGTTCGCTGAACCAATCTACCTTGTAAATCAGCGACGGCTTCCGACAGTGTGCGACAATCGCGCCATCGAATCAGAAGATTAGCGTCTGGACAGCCAATCACCTCCACGCCCCCGAGAAAACATCGGCGGCCTGTGTTTACCGCTGTCAGCAAACAAGCCTGCAAGGTTGGAGATTTAGCGACATCCGAGCCAACATTGAGACAGAGACGATACCGCTCAAATATTCTGCGCGCCTCCTCCGGTGATTTTGCTTCTCCGCTGTCCATTGCCAGCTTTACTGTGCGATTGATCTCATTCCCGATCAGCTCAGCATTCATTTGTTCATCCCCAGAATCCAATGTAGAAAAATTTGCCCGCTTTCTCTCCACTGCGATTAGCCCACTGATGCTCTCCCTTGTACTCGTAAATCCCCAGTTCATCAGCCCCGACCAGTTGTTCGGCAAAATCAGGTACAATTAAAGCAATATGTCCGGGCAGAGCGATCATCGGATTTTCTCTGTCAGATCGGCTCTGGTGGGGCAAACCGCCGTGAACGTGAACGTCTGCTACCACAGTCAACCCCGTCTCTCGGCATATCTGCCAAAGCGGGCCATAACCGACACCATCGAACACCACAATTCCCGTCTTCAGCGAATGAGGATCAAGATCGTCGTAATACACAAACCTGGTAATCTTCCGTCGCTCACCCTCACAGTCGCCAAGCAGAAACGCACCGCTTTCATGCGTGCCTTCGGTGCGTCGCCTCAGTTCTTCAAAACCATCACGCCAGAGACGCGATGAACAGCTCAGGCGATGCTCAGGAGCCGCGAACGCCCGTATAATCTTCCGAATTGAGAAGGTCATGAATGATTCTCAGATACTGTGTAATGTCACCCTTCGGATTCCAAATCATCTCTGGATGTTGACTGCGCCAGCCATCGTGCCCTTCAATCGAGTAACGGTCGCAGGGCAGGTACAGATACAGTCCGTTTTTCCAGTCCGGGTTGAAGGCCAAGGAGATTCTTCCTCTGCCTCCCGGCCAGCGGTGACGAGCCAGCGGAACATTCAGATCAGAATCCCAGGGCTGAGCCGTGGGTGGCGCAGCAGGGTAATTGGCAAGTTCAAAACGGAAGGCGTATTCGGCAGGCGCGTTATCGCGCTCGGCGGCGCTGACCGCAAGCACTGAATATGGCCAGTTGACCGAGACCAGCCGCCACCGGCCTCGGTCAATTCCGCTCTGAAATGATCCCTTTTCGAGATGCGCACGAAAGACCTGTTCATCAAGACCGGTCGCTTCCATCAGCCTCAGCCCTCCACACGTTTTTTCGGCACGAGATCAAAACAGATTGTGCAGTTTGGGTATCGAACGAGCGCGCCGAGATGGACATCTTCATCAGGGCGTGTGTCAGTGCCGCAAAGCTGGAGCGCATGCTCGGTGGCGTCAACGCCTTTCAGGCCGAACTGGTCGTCTGCCCAACGCTTGACTCTGCCGATAGTTCTGGCCGGGGAGAATTTACGAGTCTGGCTTTGGCCGTTGTAGTTCACCGTGACTTCAATGCGGCGACAGCGGTGACAATGAACCCGTTGACGATGTTTGATACCAACCTCGTTCAGCCTGGCGTCAGGATTCATTTCGTCGTCGGAGTCTTCGAGCAAGAGCACCATTTCACCACCGTCGTGCTGCAAGTTTTTCGCCTCAGCCTTCGCTTTCTCGATAAGCTCGCGCACTGTGCAATCGTGTGGCACTCGAACCAGCAGAATTTCAGCGATCCCTTCTCCCTGAAGGAACAGTTCAATGTTTTCTCTTTCAGACATCTTTACAACCTCAGTTAAGCGCGCCCGATGAGCGCGGAATTCACACCTAGACAAAGCACGCCCTCTACGGACGCGAGAGGCAAATCGCTTCGCCTTCGATCACATCAATAGTTGCGGGGTATCCAAACCGGAAATAGATTTCTCGGATTTTGTTGAGTGGGATTCAAGATGGTAGAAGCAGTAAACTGAAGATCAAGCTATCGGCCAATCCCCACCGTCTTCAGCCAGAGGGCAAATGAAATAATGCGGGCAGCGCGGGCATTCCCGGTCATCGGGTGCCGGATCATAATTACCTTGCAGAATCGCGGCTATCGCGTCGTCATACTTTTTCAAGCGGTTGTCGAGTTGCTGTTTCGTCAACTCCACATCCTTCGTTTCATCAGTCGAGAGGTAGAGAATTTGCACTCGCCTTCGCGCGTTTGGGTAAGCCTGTTGCGCGGCAGTTTGGTACAAACCATAGATCGGTTTCTCGGCTTCGCTTTTCGTTGGCCTGCCAGTGCGGAGACGCCGCGCCACCAGTTCCGTATTAGAGCCGTCCCCAATCAATTCCGCATAATCAAACTTCAATCTTACGCGACCGCTATTCAAGCTGATTTCGTGTTCGGTCTGTGCGGCGTGCGCCCCCGGACGCTGCTGGCGGCGAAATGCATTCATCACCATCTCGTAGGCCTTATCGCGGTAAATGATTTCATAGGGATGGCCGATAGGCCCCTGCGTCTGCCAGACTTCGGTGAGATGATCGCGGGCGATCTCCTCGTTATTCTTACCACCGGTTTCCTGCTCGCCCTGCGCTCGGCGCAGAACTTCGTAAACACAGCGATGGAACTGTATGTATGCTGAGTCATCACGCCGCCCCGCGAGGTGCAACTCAAACTCGTAGTAATATCTGCGCGGACATTTCAAATATACTTCGAGTTGCTGAACGTCAAAAGTCCGCTGTTTGCCAATCGTTTTAACGTCAGCTTTGTCTTTTCCGTCTTCATCCCTCGCATTGCTGATCGCCCAGCTTGCCCGACTCTCGTTAGTGCGCGGAAGCTTGCTAGCAATCAACGTAAGAAGATCTGAAGGGCTTCTGTTGACCTGACCATAGCGCAATGCGCGAGACAGGCACAGATAATCCCGCGCTCGTGACATAGCGACAAAGAAAAGACATTCCTCTTCTTCCAGATACCAGTCGTCAACACTGTTGTTTAGCATGCCTGTCGGCGGAGGGCAGTGCTGAACCCCTTTTTTCGCCGGGTGGTAAGTCTTCGCAAGCACGGGCAGAAAGACTGCCCTGAATTCGAGTCCTTTGCTCGCGTGTATGGTCATCACCCTCACGGCATCAACTCCCTCGGCCCATGCCGGAATTTGTCGAAGTTGTTTTTCTTCGCCGTAAACCTCCAATCGCCTGATGTACCGGAGCAAATCCAGCTTGGGATCAACGCCGTCTTCGACGATTCGCCCAAGCTGGCTGTATGCAAATTGCAACAATTGATAAAGCGCAAGGCGCTTTTGTTGTCCTGTGACAGACCCGTCATCAGAAATCAGACGTATATAGTTGGACGTAACGAATAAGTATCGTGTCAGCAATTTCCACGCTGATCGTCCATGACACAAACCATCAAGCTGTCGTGACAACAGCGCCATTTTTTCCTTACCGTCCGGCGAAATCCCTTCTTCTGTTTGCGCCAGATGGAGCGCCGTGGGAAACGGCTTACTCTTTTCCTTCGCCAGCTTCAGCAGTAACCGAACATCAGCCAGCGGGATGTTGTACTCCTGAAATCGCGCTACGCGCACCAGCCCGCGCCCGTCCGGCTGGCAGGCGAACGACAACAAAGAGAGCATGTCCCGCACTTCCGGTCGCTCGAACAAGTCGCCGAGGTAAAGCACAGGTATGCCTTCATGCTCAAGAAGCCCGGCGATTCGCGCCAGAGATGTGTGTGAACGGCAGATCACTGCCTGCTCTCGATAAGGGATACCCGCTTGATAGTTTTGTTCAATGTCGCGCGCGATCCCACATGCCTCCGCGCTAATGTTGGCCGCGATTTCATATTTCACTACTCCATCCTCATCAGCCCGGTGTTTCTGCCACGGGGTAAAACTCATCCCTTTCGCGGCGCTCATGTGCGGAACAAGTTCTGAAAAGACCTCAACGACAGGAGGCTGCGAGCGGTAATTGACCTCAAGCAACATCCGTTCTCCGGCGGCAGGAAAATCGTCGGCAAACTTTCGCATATTCGCGGTTGTCGCCCCGCGCCAGCGGTGTATTGACTGCCGAAGATCGCCAACGGCCCACAATCCTCGGCCATCGCCCGCAACCTCTCTGAGCAGCAGTCCGCTCGCACGATTGACATCTTGATATTCGTCAACCAGCACATGCCGGTAATTTCGGCGCACTTCTTCTCTGACTGCCGGATGTTTCTGCAGCAATTCGATTGAACGACAGATCAAATCGCCGAAGTCGAGCAGCCCGACGCTTCGCAGATGCTCCTGATAAAAGCTATAGCAGTGCGCCACTTCGAGTGCTTTCTCAGCCGCCGTGGTCTGATCAGGAGATGTGGCAGCCGCCAACATCTCCTCTGCCAATTCACGATAGCGTTCTGGGCTGATGTTTTCGTCCTTCGCCCTCGAAATAGCCTTGAGGATGTCGTTTAGGTACAGTGTCGGCTCATACAGGTTCTGGTAATGATTGAGGTTGAGCTGAGGCATGTGCTTTTCGAGCAGGAACAAGGCATCCACTGGATCAAGAATGGAAGGATCTCCGGGAAGGCCGATCTTGGCGCCGTACTTTCTGAGCAACTCCAGTCCGAAAGAGTGGAACGTCTCAATCCTGATTAACTGTGTAGCATTCGGTGCCGCCAGCCCGACGCGGTCACGTAATTCTTCGGCGGCTTTGTTGGAAAAAGTCAGAACCAGAATGCTTTGGGGAGAGACGTTGTTTTTGAGCAGGTAAAGGACACGACCAACAAGCGTTCGCGTCTTGCCAGTTCCTGGTCCCGCGTCAATCAGTAACGGCCCTTCGGGTGCCTCGGCGGCATTCCGCTGGCTTTCATCCAGCGTCAGGGAGCCGGATGCCAGCTTCCTGCTTTCAGGTTTGCCCGATGGCGTAAGCAAGGCGCGGGCTAGCTGATGAATGACCATCTCAATCAAAACGCCAATCTCGTCGGCAATCTGCTGCGCGTTCAAACCATCGTCAATGAACCGTCGTTGTAATACATCGCAAGGCAGCAGGAATTCGCGGGCGAAGACATTGGCCTCGCATTCAAGCCGTTCGTGCGGGCTATACCCTTCAACCCGATGCACGCCCAGCGGAAGCCTATCTTCCGCAGCTTCGCAGTCAATATCCGTGGACGAACAGTCTCTTGCTCCATGCCCAAGCCGAATGTGTGCGAACTCGTGTGCCTGGTGACATAGCGCAAGCCACCTGTCAACACTGTTGTCGAATAGAATCGTGTTGCGCTCGAACCTGGCAAGCGCGCCGCGCAACTGTGGATGCTTTTTGGGATAGCCTTTTACTCTGACTCCGGTCATCAGCAGGGCTTTTGACAGCAACACTTCGGCTGATGCTCCGAGGGCGTACTTCTCATCGCCGTGATCGCACACCTCAACGTGAAACTCTCTTGCCAACTGTCTCACCCGTTCCCAGTCGCTCACTCCTGTTTATCCCCCTCATGCTTTGGCGACAGCGACAGCCAGAATTCTTTCCGCTCTTCACTAAGGTCCGGATCCATCCGGACCAGTTCGGAGAAGTCGCATAGTCCAGAAGCTTTTGGCGCGTGTTCTGCCTTGTAATGAGATGGCGCAACCAGCATTTCACCCTGCAAGTACTCAGAAATGGTAGAGACAAACCTTCCCAATGCATTGGCGATGTTTTCGATGACCTTCTGTGGAACAGACGCAAAGTGAACTTGCCGGTCGTCGAGTGTCCAGATAATCCCCTCGCTTAACCAAGTCTTTTCGTAGAACTCTTCGGCGGATGCGTAGCGTTTTTCGATTTCATCTCGCACCCCAGTGAAGATTTCTTCATTCGTTGCGTCTGATGCTTTCTCCTGACGCTGCTGGTATAGCAGATTCTGAACGACGCTCACGGCGCGCATCGTCAGTAACTGCTCCTCTTCAGCCGTATACTCGTGCGGTGAAATCCGACCGAAGATTTTCTGGTCAGCAGCAAGCTCTCGCAGTTCCAGTTCATATTGAGGATAAAGCCTGACGATCTCCTCAAGAATGTCTCTGCCGGTTTCTGCGGTTGAGGTTAGGTAATAATCCAGAACGTCATCCAATGACATATTGTCCCTTCGGTTTTTCATTGCTGACCTCCTTGCCAGTCTCGCAGTTTTTTCTCTGCGCTTGTCAGCCAGTATCGAATTGTGCGGGATGACCTGTTGAAATACCTGCTGATAGTCATGACATCGGGATTTTGGTTCTCAATCTCCCACTCGGCATGACGCCGCAGCAGGAATACTTGTCGTTCATTTGGACTGAGTAACCGCAACGCTTCCGTTGTCACGGACTGCCAGTCAGGCGCCACCGATTTGCTCACAACCTCTTCCAGCTTCTGACGCAACGCCCGACTTCTCCCTTCATCCTCTTCCTCGTCGCAATCAATCGAATCAGTCGCCCAGTCTTCGCGCTGTCGTTTCCAGTAGCGCTGCATAGCGTTTGAAGTGACGCGATCAAGCCAAAGCCAGAATCTGACCTGAGCAAAGTCCCCGTGATCCGAATTGAGATCAAGTATCTGCCCGAACGCGGTCGCGATCACCTCACGGAAGCAGTCGTCAACATAAACCGGGTCGAGCGAAAAACTCACCCGGTCGTTGATGTGCCTCGCACATCTTTGAATCAATCTTTCCGTCAATTTGTTGACCAGATCCCCACGGTCTTCCCTGTGGCACCGGCGAATCAGGTAAACCAGGCATTCCTCTTGAAAGTACCCTTCAGTTTTGAAGTCCCGGATGTCGAGCCTCTCAGCCAGTTCGGATTCGTCAAGCGCCAGTGCTTCGACAATCTGGGACTCGACTTGCGGGGCGCGTTGATAAGGCTTTCCATCCGAATTGGTTCGGGTCAACGGGTCAGTATTTATTGGTTTCACTTTTTTAAACCTCGATTTTCATCGCCCTCCAGACCAATCAATACACCGAAGCCAGACAAACCGGAAGCGGCGTTTTCACAATCTTTTTTTTGATAGGATTCGTTTCATAACCTGAAGTTTGCAACGAATGCGATGAGGTAGGAAGATAGGCTGCGGACACATTGTGCGGACACATTGGCGAGGACAAGAGGGCAATACAGAAACAACCAGGGCAGGCGGCATTCCCATAAGTCATTATTTTTCAATACCGGAAACAATCAGAAACAGTCGTACAGGGTGGGAAAATCGGGTAGAGCTTGCTTGGGGTGCAAGAGGCCGTGGGTTCGAATCCCGCCGTCCCGACTTTTAGAATCAATCACTTACGGGCGTCTTAATGACGCCCGTTTCGCATTGCGGACACATTGGGATCAAATGCTGACGTCATAAATGGGTCCTCTATACCTTCAAAATGGGAGCGAGATGATCGCTGCATCCAATGACGAGTTGAGAATAGCTGTTTTTCAAGTTTAGCAAGTCTTTGTCTTCAGTAATTAAGTAGTGGGCTTGTCCATCTATGGCACATAGGATGAAGATTTCGGGTCATTCGCGACCGAAGCGAGCCAGAGCATTGTGAGGAGGAGAATAATTGTACCTGTCAGTAATCGCTTCACGGTGTTCACCTTTTCCCGGGGACCAAAGATCATGGCGTACAGAATAGCCTCGGCCCCAGATCTGGGGCCGAGGCTATTCCATCCGCGCCGGTTATTAACGAATCACGTTACAGCCGGTCAAATTGTTGCCATTGAGCAGAGCGAAGATGCCGGACAGTGCGTTCAAATCAGCGTTGGTTCGCGCCGAATTGGTGGTCATAAAAGTCGCCTGCATAAATAAATCCTTGAGCATCGAGTCGGGTGAAAGCGCCACTCCGTTGCTTAACGTGACGGGTGCAAAGGTCAACCCGTAGCAACTGAGGTTTGTCCAGAGAACATTTGTCTCAAGCCCTCTGCCGGCGCTGCCGTTGATAAGGTTGATCTGGGCCGTGACGTACTGTTGGCCAAAACGCTGCGCGGGTGTCAGGGTCCCACCGAAGGTGTTGCCCTGCAGCACGCCGTTGATGATGCCGATGTTGCTTTGAATGTTCAGCGCGATGTTGAAGTTGACACCTGGAACCACGACCGCGCCGCGCGGTAGCCTGTTTGGGCGGAGCAGGAAGAATCCCGGGGAGCGGAAGCAAATTGTATTGCACTTGACTGCCTGCGGCTGAGTTGCCGCCGGACATACCGGGCAGAGAGTTGGACAAAGCAGTCCTGTCGGAAAGCCCCCCGAGGTTCCAAAGAGCAATCCCGTCGCGACATTGGCGCGATCACCAGGCAATTCATTCCGCATCAATTGAACGTCGGTAATCAGCAGCGAGATCGTGCCGATGCCCGGCCCTCGATTGATGTTCGCACCTAACTGGAAGCAGCCGTTGAACGGCGCTCCGGGGTCCATA
>JAJNQA010000044.1 GCA_021155085.1 Heliomicrobium sp.
TCGACCAGCGCAATCACTGCGTCCGGGCCCTGATCGTAAACGGCTTTGATTTCTTCGCGACTCAACATGCTTGCTTTTTACGCTAAACTCTTTTGCTCGTCTGTCTGCTTGCTCGCAGACTGGGCTGAGCAGTTACAAAGAAAAACTGAATTAACCACAAAAAGCACAGACGGCACAAAAGTTCTTATCGCTTTTGTGCCGTCTGTGCTTTTTATAGTGACAAATGTTCAGAACCTAAACGTATTCGATCTTTAATCCGCACTCTTTACAGAACTTCGGCTTCCCTTCCAGTTCCGTTCCACACGATTTGCAGAGCAATTTAGCGTTCATCGCTTGGCCACATTCCGGGCAAAATTTGCTGCTGGAGACGGTGCCGCAACTCCCGCAGGAAGCGCCGACAATCGAAGGCGCGTTGGCGGCGTTTGTGACAGGATTGACCGCTGAACGCGACGGCGCGGCGTGAACGGCTCCGGCGCTCATATCAATCTTCGAAGCGTAATCGGTCTGCTGCGCGCGTTCGTACAATTGCTGGCGCGCGGCGCTCGCCTTTGCTTCGGCGTGGCTGGCGGCGAACTCCTCTTCGTAATTCGGCGCGCAGCCTTCGCACAAACCGGCGGCGGCGTTCCAGCAAACTTCCGGGCAGACCCATTTGCCGCAGCGTGTGCATTGGTGGAAATGCTGACGGCCTTCTTCGACGGCGACGGCAAAGGCATCATCGTGGGCTTTGCCGCCGATGGCGCGTTGAATGTCGTAGGCGCTGTTGCCGGCGCTGGAAAGGATTCCACCAAAAATGTTCCCGGCAGCGCGCAGCAGATCGCCGGCCACGCCCGTCACCGAAGTCTGGAAGCGCGACATAAAACCGTTGCCGCATTTGTCGCAGTGAAACCGGAATTGATACCCACGGTCTGTCGAAAGATCGTCGTAATTAGCGGTGAATCGAATGAGTGCCATAGCGTTTTGCTCCTTATCGTGTGGGCGGGGGAGGATGGGATGGCGCATCATAACTGGTTGCCCCAAAACGCGGCAAGACGTCTTTCCCGAATGCAATGTGCACCGCCGTTCCCTGCCGCCGGAGAATTGTGTTGACCAGCGGGAAGCCATTTTTCTATACTCCGCTCCGCCAAAGGTAGCCAACATAAACATTCAAACTAATGATCAGGTTCTTCGGCGACCCACATCGTCAAAGTGTCCATTAAGTAGAAAACCAATCGGTGATGTTTATCAGGACGGTCGAATCTAAAAAATAACTGCTGGAAACATTGGCTGAAAGAGATTGCCCCGGGTTCGACGCTGAAATCATCGTTTTCTTACCATCACTGGTCATACATCTAACGCTCGCCACCTTTTGTGGAAGCCCCGTCTCTTCCTGGCTGGAGCGAAGCCCCAAATTCTGGTGCCTCGTCACGGATTAAGCTGATTCCTGAAATTGAATCAGCCTAAGCCGAGGAGATTCGTATGCTACCCTCACACAGGCTTTTCCCATTGTTGTTCAAGCTTATCGTCTTTGCCGTATTGTCGCTGATTGTCAATCCACGGGCCCAAGCGGCAGATCCAGGACTTCCCTTTTCATCCAGCGCCGCAGCCAGCGATCAAAAGCCTGGCTCGATGCTGGTCTACAACGTTTACACTTCCAGCGCCGCCAACTTCAACTCGCACAATTCGCGCGTTGCCCTGACCAATAGCAGCGATTCGATCACCGCGTACATTCATTTGTTCTTTGTGGAAGGTGCGACGTGTTCGGTGGCGGATTCATTCGTCTGCTTGACCCCAAATCAAACCACGACCTTTCTGGCATCGGATATTGATCCGGGGATTACCGGTTATCTGATTATGCTGGCGGTGGATCAGCAGGGTTGCCCGGTCAGACACAACTTTCTGTTGGGCGATGTGTACGTCAAATTTCCCACTGGCCATGTAGGAAATCTGGCGGCGGAAGCGTTTGCCGCGCAATACAATGTGTTTGCCGGCTGCAACGCCTCTTCGTCAACAGCCACGATCTACTTTGATGCGCCCGGCACGCCGGACAGCTACAATCCGGTGCCGCGCACAGTGGCGGCAGACAATATTCCGGACCGTTCCAGCAACAACGACACACTCCTGATCCTGAATCGTATCGGCGGCAATTTAGCAGTCGGCATTGGCGGCATCGGCGCGATCGCCGGCCTGCTTTACGATGATGGCGAGAATGCATTCAGCTTTACGTTCAATGTCGGCTCCTGCCAATTCCGCGGCAGTCTGTCCAACAACTTCCCGCGCACCGCTCCCCGGTTCGATGTCATCATTCCGGCGGGACACAGCGGTTGGATGAAGCTTTATGCCGACAACGCCGCCATCGGACTGCTCGGCGCGACAATCAATAGCAACGCCAGCATCAATGCCACAGCCAATGCCTTCAATGGAGCGCATAATCTCCATCATCTGACATCCAACAATTCGGGCAATGGAGCGGTCAGTCTGACAATTCCGGTCGTCCCGCCCTCCTGCTGATGCGGGCGGACTTACTCGGGGACAAGGGCAGTTCGGAATCCCAGCAGCGCCCAATCCGAATTGGTTTCGACTTCGTGGATGTAGGAAAAATCGCCAAGTGCATTCGAGCCAACCGAATAGCACTTGGCGTTACCGTGTTCATCGCGGTAAAAGCCAATCTCCAACGATTCGGTTTCGCTCCATTCCGGATGAAAGATCGTGCCAATCAGATTGAAAACAACCGGCGGACAAATGGTCAGCCGGTAGCCGCGCGGCATCAGCCCTCGCGCCTTCCAGTCGTTGGTGACAAATGTGACGAATTCGCGAATCGAAGCGTAGTAGTGAGCGTAGCGCGTTCCGCCCATCTTATTTGTTCGCGTAATGTAATTCAGGAAGGGGTCCGCCGCGGCTTCGTGGCCATAAGGCGTACCGTATTGCTGACGGTTGCCGGGTAGATAACGCGGCTTAGGTGTTTTTTCAATTGCCAGAATTTGACCCTGATGACGCTGATGGCCGCTCATAATGGCCTTGTAAGAACTCGTTCGCTGGTAATCGGGCCGCTTCAGTTCCCGTTTCAGCATCGGGTAAAGCCGCGCGCGGTAATCGTCCGTGTCTATATGAACTGCCGCTTCCGAGGGAATGATATGCCATTCCATATTGAACTGTGCCAGGTGATCTGAAACCCGGGCAGGCACATCAAATGCGGCGGCCCTGCCTGGTTCGATCAGTTCGGTTTCCGGTGATAACTCGAAAAATTCGCGCAGCCTGTTTTCTCGTTCCTTGATCCATTCGTGCATTGGGGTTC
This sequence comes from Heliomicrobium sp., assembly GCA_021155085.1. GTDB lineage: Bacteria > Acidobacteriota > Blastocatellia > RBC074 > RBC074 > RBC074. The sequence continues at coordinate 3,272 of JAJNQA010000044.1, forward strand.
ACCTCCAAGCATGTAGTTCACCCGCTCAAACAGGTTACTGAACTCATACTCTTGTCAGGAAATTGGAGTAATCGGAAAAATGCGTTCTTCGTTTTCCACCTTCTCGCCTTTGTAAAGCAAAACGAGAAAAGGCGGAGCAATCAATGTGGTTGCCACTGCCATGACCAGCACGACGCCGTAAATTGCGTCCGAAACGGCGGCCAGCCCCAGACCAATCTGTGCCACGACAATGCCCACTTCGCCGCGCGGGACCATTCCCATCCCAACGCGCATCGCGTTCTTCAATCCGAGCGAAAGCGCCCCCAAACCACAACCAAATAGTTTGGTCACCACCGCCAGGATTGTCACAACAATGGCCAGCAGGATCACCTCGCGATTCATCAGCGCGTCCAGCTTGAGCTTCATACCGATGCTGGTCAGGAAGAATGGCAGGAGGAACTCGGTCACGGCTTCGGCCTGAATCGGCATATCGGTTTCGTGCGCGGATTCTGACATCGCCATCCCGGCCAGAAACGCGCCGATAATCGCCGCCACGCCAATGAAACTGGCGACATAAGCCAGCACCAGGCAAAGCGAGAATCCGAACACCAGATACGACTGCCCGACCTTTAGTTTTTGAATTCGAGGTTGTAGTTTGTTGATCGCGCGCGCTCCGATCAGCGCCACGATCACGGTAAAACCAATTGCCAATGCCGCCGTCGTTGCAATCTGCGCATAATTGATGCCGCCTTTGGCCAGACTGCTGACGACGGCCAGAATAATCAAACCGAGAACATCATCAATCACCGCCGCGCCCAGAATGATGCGGCTTGTGACAGTATTGAGCAGTCCCATTTGCCCCAGCACTCGCGCTGTAATCCCAACCGAGGTCGCCACCATCGCCGCACCGACAAAGATCGCTTCAATCTGCGGCTTGCCCCACGCCCAGAGCAACAAATAACCGGCAACGAATGGCAGGACCACCCCCAGCACGGCAACCAGCAGCGCCCGTCCACCAACGCGTAAGATGTCAGCGGGTTTTGTTTCCAATCCAACCAAAAAGAGCAAAAAGATCACGCCGAGTTCGGACAGCGCGTCCGTTAATTCGCTCGGCGCAATCAATCCCAGCACACTCGGTCCAATAAGCACTCCGGCGAGAATCTCGCCGGCCACTGCCGGCTGTTTCAATCGCTCGAATAATTCGGCTGCCAGCTTGGCCGCGACGAACATGACCAGCAGGGTGAAGAAAAACTGCGTGTGCGAATCGCTTGCCAGGGCGAATATAAGAATATTCCCTCCATCCAAAATGATGTTGCCTCCGATTTGTTGTTAATTTCCTGGATTGGATTTTCTGTTTGCCGGGCAGTGTACATCAACGGCCATCCGGTGGCGAGCAGTTGCGCTGCTCACCTCCCGCACTCAAGCCACGATTTCCCAGGCCTGAATAGCACGGCATTGACAAGTTATCTGGTTGAAAGGTGGACGGGGCTTTCCAGCGGCAATTTTCCGGAAGACGCTTCGCCGGAAGAACAAGCAGTCGAACTTCGCGCGGTTCTCAGTGTTTATTGGAGGAGCGCGTCTCGGCAGCACGCTCCTCATCATCAGGCTTATTCCCGGACGTTGCTTGTGGTTCAAGGAACAAAATATCCCGACACATCCACCACCAGACCGGTTGTCAACTGCGAGTAAACCCCGAACTTGCCATCCGGTCCCAGACCAACAGTGAAATGGCGGTTGACAATTTGGCCAGGGTTGAAGTTTGACGTGGCAACCAATGGCCGGTTGGCATTGCTTGGCCAGAGCGTCAGATAGCCACCGTTTGAATTCACCACCGTTGCATTGCCCACAATTCCCAAAGCCGAATTCGGGATCGTCAGCCCTTCACAAACGCCAAGCGCCTGTTGCAGGTAATCCTGGTTGCCCAGAATCGGTGAGCCGGGGGCAAAGCAACCGTTGAATCCCGCGCGGGTTTCCAGCAAACGCACTGGACGCGGCAATGGGCTGAAAAGCAATCCCGCGCCGTTGATGTCCGTCGCCTCCGGACTGTAATACCCCAGCACATCCACCACCAGATCGGTTGTTGCTGAAGTGAAAATATTGAACTCGCCCGCAGGAGACAGGCCAACAGTAAACGGCCCATTGATGACTTCATTCGCGCCGTAGTTCGAAGTGGCCACCAGCGGCCGTGAAGCGCTTGCCGGAAATAGCGTTACATAGCCGAGTCCGGCGGGGCCGACCGTTGTCGCATTGCCCACAATTGCCTGCGCCGAATCTGGAATTGTCACGCCGTCGCAAGTGACCCGCGCCTGTTGCGAAGTGTCTTCGCCACCCGGAAGTGGCGCTTCCGGCGCGAAACAACCAGTAAAGCCAGCGCGCGTTTCCAGCAAACGCACAGGCTTCGGCAGCGGATGAAAATATAAACCGCTGACGCCCACCGGCGCGTAATACCCTGTCACATCCACCACCACGTCGGTTGTGGATGAGGCGAAAATTTTGAACTCACCGTCATCCGCATCAATTCCGACGGTAAAAACGTTGTTGACGACTTCGTTCGGAAGATAGTTTGAATTGGCAACAACTGGCTGTTGAGCGTCACCCGGATAGAGCGTCAGGTAACCTCCGCCCGACTGAACCGTCGTAATGTTGCCGGTCAGCGCCAATGCGGTGAATGGAATGGTCAGGCCATTACAAGGGACGTTTTTCCCAAACAACCGTCGAGAAGTTCCGCCCTGAATCGGCCCATCCGGCCCACTGCAATCAGGAAACCCCGGCCTGCTGTCGTGCAGTCGCACCGGGTAAGGCAATGGGTAATACACCAGCTTCCCGCTTTGAGTGACATAGAAACTCTGCCCCGCAATCGTCAATTGGCCCGTGCGCGAAACTCCCTGATTCGGCGCGACCGTAAAATTGACCGTTCCATTGCCAGTGCCGTTTGCGCCCCCGGTGATGGTGATCCAGGCGACGTTGCTTTGCGCGGTCCAGGAACAATCGGAAGGTGTGCTAACACTGGCGGTTCCATTACCGCCGTCCGTGCCGAAACTTTGTGTGAGAGAAGTGACGGTGAAAGAACAATTTCCCGCCTGATTGACCGTGAAAGTTTTCCCAGCGATGGTAACTGTCCCAGTGCGCGGTACTGTGCTGGCATTTTGCCCCGCATTGATAAAGACGGTTCCATTGCCGACGCCGCTACCTCCTGAACTGACGCTCAGCCAAGGCGCATTACTCGTTGCTGTCCAGGCACAGGCAGGCCGTGTAAAAATGTTGATGGGGTTCAGGAAACCAAAGGCGGAAATATTTTGTATGACAGGGCTGATGGCATAGTCACAACCGGAAGTTTGGACAATCGTCACTGTCTGGCTGGCAACAGTCATTGTGCCAGTGCGTGTTCCCCCGCCGAATGCGGCGACTGAATAGGAAATACCGCCATTCCCACTGCCACTGCCGCTGGAGGTAATTGTGATCCAGGCATCATTGATTGTCGCCGTCCACGGACAACCAGAATTCGAGAAAACCATGATGCTTCCTGAACCACCAGCTTCAGAAAATACTTGCGCTCCAGGGGAGACAGTGAAAGTGCAACCGGAATCCTGTGTTACCGTCAAAATCTGACCGGCCACAGTGATGGTTCCCGTACGCGGCCCGGCTAAATTTCCAGTGGCCAGAAAATTGACGGTTCCATTTCCTGTCCCGCCATTTTCAGCCAGCGAAATCCAGGAAGCATTGCTGACCGCGCTCCAGGAACAGCCTGCTCCCGCGGTAACGCTGATCGTGCCCCCGCCGCCAGCAGCCGGAACATTTTGCGAAACAGCCGAAATAGAATAGCTGCAACTACGGCTGAATAGGTGCGCCGATCCCCGGTTGACGGTCGTCGCGACGTCGTCAAAGGGTGCGCCAACCAGGACACTTGAACTATCCAGGTCTACAGCCTGACCGAAGCTATCTGCCCCGTGCCCATCAATTGCCAGCAACTTCATCTGCTGTGTCCAAAGAACTCCGCTGCGATTAAATAAATATGCGCTTCCGATGGTAAGTGGAGGGAAAGAAGAGCCCCGTGCGCCAACGACTAGCGATTCGCCACTGATCGCCACTGAATATCCAAACCCGTTGCTGGCGACGTGGTCACTGGCCTGAAGTTTTTGCTGCTGAGTCCATGTCGTTCCATTTCGAATAAAAACATAGGCCGCCCTTCGAACCGAATCGCCAACAACAACCGTGTCTGCGCTAAGATCAACGGACACCCCAAACGCGTCATTATTTTGCCCATCGCCTGCCAGCAGTTGCTGTTGCAGCGTCCAGTTCGTTCCCGTCCGGAAAAAGACATAAGCCGAGCCTGTAAATCCGTTTGCTGTCAGATCCCCCGGCGCGCCGAGCACTATGGTGTCTCCATCAATGGCGACCGACCTGCCAATTCGTGCCGGTGCAACTACGTCGGAAACCACAAGATGCTGCTGCTGATTCCAGCTGACTCCGTCCCAGACGAAAACATACGCGGAGCCGACGTTATCATCCGTCGTCGCTCCCACGACTATGACATTACCGCTGATCGCCACAGAATACCCAAAACCTTGATTGGTGAGAGGAGATGCGGTGAATCGCTGTTGCAACGTCCAATTTGTTTCGCTGCGCACAAAGACATAAATCGCTCCGGTGTTACTGTTCGGAGGAGTATCACCGGAAGGAGAACTTACCGCGATGGTGTCGCCGCTGATTGCCACGGCCAAACCGAATCCGTCATTGGCCAGCCCATCATTGGCCGTCAGCTTTTGTTGCAACGTCCAGGTCTGGCCATTCCGGACGAAGACATACGCGGCACCCTGATTGGTATTCCCGCCAATGTCGGCAAACGAGGCTCCGACCACGGCGGTGTCGCCGCTGAGCGCCACTGAGTTGCCAAACTGGTCTTCGGTGTCGCCATCATTGGCCAGCAGAATTGCCTGCGGCAGCGAAGATTGCGGAGAGTGGGCTTCAGCAAAGACTTTTTGCAGCGAACCGAACGTTCCCTCTTGCTCCAATTGAGCTACCGCATGTTTTCCTGTCAGCGATTTCGTTTTTGCGCCTTCCGGAGCCGGTTGAGTTTGAACATTCCTGATTGCAAATCCGGTTTGACTGATTCCCGACAACAACAGAACAAGGAGCGCCATTGACAGTAATATGAAACGGATTGGCGTTGCGAAATGACTCTTCAGAAATCGTTTGACTGTGATTGATCCGGTCATACAGGTTCCTCTCAGAAAATGGTTGACCACGTACACTGTTTTTGTGTCCCTGGCAGCGGCCGCCGCACAGAGATGATTTGAGCGAATGAGATGGTTGACGCAGGACCGGCCAGAAAGGTTCCGGCTGGACAGATTGACGATAAATGCCGACGCAGGACTTCAATTCGACGCCCTGAAGAACGCCTGTCCCAGCGAAACTTGTAAAATAAGTAGCGAGAATTGGCCAAAGAAACCACTGCCGTGAGTGCAAAAGTTTCCGACTGAATCAACCTCCCAGAAATTGAGTTTGTATTTAATTGACAAGATCGCGCTCTGACAAGAGACTGTCGCCTCTATGAATCAACATTGAAGTTGATTTCTGAAAGTGTTACGGCCACTCAGGCTACGGCAGAATTGTGAACAAAAACAAAGCGACTTATGACACTTCGTTACATAGTCACGAGTAATTCCTGGCAGCCAGTACTAGGAGAAAGTTATGTCAGACCAACAAACGCAACTGAAACAACAAGCCGCCGAACGTGCGGTCGAGTTCGTCCAATCCGGAATGGTCGTCGGGCTCGGCACCGGTTCGACGGCAATCTTCGCCACGCGGCGCATCGGGCAACTGCTGGCTGATGGACAGCTCAAAGATATCATCGGCATTGCCACCTCACGCAGAACCGACGAAGAAGCGCGAAAGCTTGGGATCCCGCTGTTGCCCGACGATCTGCCGCAGCCGGTGGACGTAACGATTGACGGCGCGGACGAGATTGATCCCGACTTTCATCTGATCAAAGGCGGCGGCGGCGCGCTGTTGCGCGAAAAGATCGTCGCTCAGGCCAGCAGCCGCTTCGTCGTCGTCGCGGATGAAAGCAAGCTTTCGGACAAGCTGGGCACGAACTTCCGGTTACCGGTGGAAGTGCTTGAATTCGCCTGGCGCTCACAGCTTCAGTTTTTGGAATCGCTGGGCGCGAAAGCCGAAGTCCGGCAAAATGCCGACGGTTCGCGGTTTCTGACCGATTCCGGAAATCTGATTCTGGATTGCGACTTCGGGCCGATTGCCGACCCGCTGGAATTGGCCGCCAGCCTGGGTTCGCGCGCCGGAATTGTCGAACACGGATTGTTTCTTTATATGGCGACCGACGTGATCATCGCCGGTCAGGATGGCATTCGCCATCTCACGGGCAAGTAACGCAACTGGGAGGAACCTTTATGACAACACCTCATGACGTGGTTTTTCTGTTTGATGTGGACAACACGCTGCTTGAAAACGACCGCGTGACGGCGGATTTGCGCAACTATCTGGAACGAAAGTTCGGCCCGGAAAAGCGCAGCCGGTACATTGCGATCCTGGAGCAGTTGCGCTCGGAACTGGGCTATGTGGATTATCTGGGCGCGTTGCAGCGCTACCGGCTGGAATCGCTGGATGATCCCAGCGTGCTGATGCTGTCTGAATACCTGGTAAATTATCCCTTTGCCAATCGTTTGTACCCCGGTTCACTCGACGCCCTGGAACACGCGCGCGAAATCGGGCCGACAGTCATCCTGTCGGATGGCGATGTTGTTTTCCAGCCTCGTAAAGTCCGGCGGTCAGGATTGTGGGAAGCCGTCGAAGGCCGCGTCCTGATTTACGTTCACAAGGAACAGATGCTTTCCGAAGTCGAACGGCACTATCCCGCGAAAAAGTACGTGATGGTGGACGACAAACTGCGCATTCTGACCGCGATGAAAGACCTGTGGGGCGACCGCCTGTTCACCATCTTTCCGCGCCAGGGACATTATGCGCTCGACCCGAAAGCGTTGGCGACGTATCCGCCCGCCGACCTGACCATTGACCGCATCGGCGATCTGGTTAATCACGACCTAAAGGCGATGCTCAGCTAATCGCATTCCCCATTGCCCTTTACCAATTACCCATTACTAGAGAGGAAGAAGACATTTCTCTTGTCGGGTAATGGTTAATTGGTAATGGGTGATGGGGAATTGCCGAAGCTCAACTGACAAAAATCCGGCGGAAAAATGTGATCATCTCAGCAAAGGCCTGATCCGTCGCTTCCGGATCGTAACGCGGGCCTTCGTCGCGCATAAAGGCGTGTTCCGCCGGATACAGCTTCACTTCAAACTGAGTTCCAGCCTGCCCCAAACCGCCAATGATTTTGGCGCGCCCGTCTTCGGGGATGTGTGGATCGAGCGAGCCAAAAACGATCAACATTTCGCCCGCAATCTCATTGAAGCGCTCAAACGTCCCGGCGTCCGCGTCCTGCCCCAGCTTTCCATTGTGAACGCCAGTCGGATAAAAACAGACCGTTCCGCGTACGTCCGGCTGCAATGCCCCACGAAATGCCAGGTGTCCGCCAATACAGAAGCCTGCCACGCCCAGCTTGCCAGCCGCGACCTGGGGATGCTTTCCCAAATAATCGAGCACCGCGCGGCAATCCGCATCGAAATCTTGGACGGGCGTCTTCAAGGCATTTTCCAAACCGCGCGTCCGCCCATCGTCGTCAAATGGAATCACCGTGCCGACCGGTTCCAGCCGGTGATAAATTTCCGGCGCGGCCACCACGAACCCATATCCAGCCAGCCGCTGGCAGGCGCGCACCATCGGCCCGGTGAGTTGAAAAATGTCCGAGTAGAACAAAATGCCTGGGGCGGCAGCGCCTGTCTTTGGCGCGCAAACAAGCATCCTCATCGGGCTGCCGTCCACTTCAATGTCCACGTATTCCGTCGTAATCACCATTGAATTATTCTCCAGTTACTTTTGCGCTCAGCGAAGCAGTTTCACGATCAAACTTACGGTAAACGCCAGAATCGCCACAATCGGCCCGACAAGGAAAAAACCCGTCATGACGGCTTCCTGCGCCCGATCGTGTTGGTTTGACGAAAGTAAATTGACGAGCACGATTCCGATCAGCACACCCACGACATAACCGATTGCACCAGCCAGAAGTGACACGCCGACGGTTTTCATGATTTTCACACCTTGCTGCCGGTGTCGTCCGGCTGCCGATAAATCACAATCTCGACCAAAAATCCCAGCCCAACGCCAGCCGCGTAACACAGCACATCGCTCCACAAGAAACCAAAGCCCAGAATCAGGCCACCAATCCGTGTGTGGCGCAAACCATCCATCCACGGCGCGTGATACAACTGACTGAGTTCAACGGCAAACGAAAAAAGCCAGGCCGTTACGGCGACGCGAAGACCTGACCAATGCGGGGCCAAAAAGCCGATTCCCACAAACACCATCAGCGCCCAGAGCGTGTCTCCGGCGTAATCGGCCAGGAACTTCGGAAGCCATGCCGCATACCGTCGCGAACCAAGGCCAAGCGCAACCAAGCCGCAACCCGCAATGAAGTAAGCAAGCCGGTTTCTGTTCACCGAAAATTCCTTATCCATCACCTACTTCAAATCGGATCATCTGTATGGATCTTTGTTACGCCGCGATGACCCATCCGATGCAGTCAATGGACCGGCACTGGCATTCAAAATTCCAGGGAGAAGCCGGAATCGGGTGCAGCAGGTAGTCGTAGGTGATCTCTTCATCTTTTGCGATGTCACGAACGGCGGTCAGCATGCCGCCTGCGTCAAAGGTTGAATTTGGGTCACAAGAGTGATTGGTTGCGTGCATCGGCATCAGCGGCTTTGACCAGTAATCCATCTGATAAATCTCTTCTCCCTGAAGATAGCCTTTCGCCGCAAACAGGCCGATGCCCTTTTGTTCAACATGGTCACCGGTATAAAAGTCGTCTGAGTTAAGTAATGACATCTTGATTGGCTGCCGCCCTTCATGCGCAGCGATTGGTTATTGGTAGTGAGTGACCTTGCCTCTTTCCATAACGAGTTGTTTCGCTTCTTTCCAAGTTGGAATGTGGTCACTTTGAAATGTGCAGATTCTGACTTCGGTGGCAATGGTCGGCCCGGCTTTCATCGCCTGCAAATGCGCGCCTGCGCGTGCGAAGCTTTTCGCATGCGCTTCGCTCTCCCACACGGACAAGGTGTAATGCCAATAGCCAAAGCCCGTGTTTTTCATCTTGATGAAGCCTGCCTGCCCCTTCATTTGCCGAACGACGTGCATCGCCAGATAGGTAAGTTTGAAGAAATGCCACAGCCGTTTCAGCCGGATCGAGGTCACTGTAATCACCATCTTTTTTTGCTTTCTACGATCTTGCCAGTCTGGCCAGCGTCGCCCGCGCTTCTTCCGTCGTGTAAATCGGCGCGTCAAAATCAATCCGCAGCTTGCGTCCATCGGCCAGCAGATCGAATCCTTCGCTGTCAATTCCGGTCATCGCCACGGCCTGAACTTCAATTCCCTTGAACGCTTTGCAGTAATGCCGCAGCGCCCGTCCGTGGTCCAGGTTCATATGCTTCACGATTCCCGCTTCGGTTTTGCGGAAAGGATTCTGGAGCAGCATATCGTCTTTTTCCACCCAGAAAATCTGCCCGAAGCCGCCAATGAAGCGCGCTCTACGCAAATGGATGCAGTAAAACGCGAAGTCGTGCGTTTCAAAATACGACTCCGCCGCAGGCAAATAGCGCAAATACCGGCTACGGATTTCCGCATCGGCCTGATTGATCAATTCAGCGTCTCCGATCCAGGTCAGACGGCTTCCCGCCTGTGGATCGTCCGCGCAGCGGTCAAACACCGTCAGAGAGACTTTGTTGTTTTGTTTGATGTTGCGTGTGTGCTGCGCCAGATCGCTGATCAGCATCACCGGCTCGCCATCGTAGTTCAGTGTGTAAGGCACGATGGAACCGAACGGATACCCTTCCACATCCACCGATTGGGTGGAAAGCACGCCAACACTTTGTTGGTTGAGCAAACGCCTTGCAGTAACAGCTTTTTCTGACATCTTGATTCGCCGTCAGGCTTTTCCTTCTTTGGTCTTCGCGATCAGTTCCTGCATCAACCGCGTCGCCGCGCCAATCAACGGTCCGCCCATCGGGTCTTTGGCCAGGACTTCAAAACCGCCCTGCCCAAAATGAAGCCCGCTCGGCGTCAGCATATTCAGCCGCACAGACCCATTTCCGGGTGCTGGCGGTCTGGCCTGTTCCCACGGCCCGATCTGTTGAACGACAGTTCGTCCCGCCGCCAGCAATGCGCCGACGGGTTGATCCAAAGACGTGTCCGGTCTTTCCCAAATGACGCCGGAGCCGGTGTAATTCAGATAGCGCGCAGTGTGGTCCGCGTATGCCACGACGATATCAACGCCTTGCTCCAAGCCCACTTCGACCAAAACCCCATACAAGTGCTTGGCCATTTCGGCGCTGGGCCGCACACCTAATTCCCGCAGGAAATGCCAGGCCTGCAAATAATGCCGGGATTCCAAGCCCACGGTCGCCTGAATTCCCTGAAGAATCCGGATCGCCTCCGCCTTGTTGCCCGCTTTCAAGCGGGTTCGCGCTTCGACAAAAGATCGCCATGGTTCTGCCGTGGCCGAGGTTTCCTTTGGCCACTGCTCCATGGGCAAATCCCCAAACAAAAGATCGCGAGGTGTAAGCGGTTTTTCTTTCTTAAACCAATTCATCCAGTAGTCTCCAGATTAAACAACGGTCCCGAAAAGCGCCCCAACTCCGGCAGTCAATGCCATTGCCAGCGCTCCCCAGAAAGTAACTCGAAAAGCGGATTTCAGAACTGGCGCCCCGCCCGCTCGTGCAGCCAGCACGCCCAACACCGCCAGAAAGATCAATGACAGCCCGGAAACAGCAATCACCAGTTTCGATTCCGGCACCAGAAACACCGTCAGCAGCGGCAGCGCAGCGCCAATGGCAAATGAACCGGCAGAAGAAAACGCCGCCTGCACGGGACGCGCACTTAAATGTTCCGAAATACCGAGTTCATCCCGCGCGTGTGCCGCCAACGCGTCATGCGCCATCAATTGCGCTGCAACTTGCCCGGCCAACTCCGGTTCGAGTCCACGGCCAACATAGATGGATGCAAGTTCCTGCTGCTCAAAGACGTTGTCCGTCGCCAGCTCTTTCCGCTCCCGATTGAGGTCCGCCGCTTCGGTGTCTGCTTGAGAACTGACGGAGACATATTCTCCCGCGGCCATGGACATCGCCCCCGCAACCAGGCCAGCCACCCCGGCAACCAGAACCGCGCTCCGCGACGCATGCGAAGCCGCAATCCCAACCACCAGACTCGCCGTCGAAACGATTCCATCATTCGCTCCCAACACTGCGGCGCGCAGCCAGCCAATTCGTTCGGTCCGGTGTTGTTCTTTATGACTTCTTGGCATTGTGTTTCTCACCCATGAATTGCGTCATCAGATCAGCAGGAAGATGCAAAGAGCCTTCTTGTTTTCGCCTTATTTGAATCGGCTCCTCCCAGGCGTCGTCATTCTCGGCTTGAGCCTCTACCAGACTGTCAATCTCTTCCTCCGAACTACCAATTTTAGAAGCAATCACTTTCTTCATATCTGAATCATTCAGTTTCTTGTCAGCCATCTTCATCCCAGAGGGATGGCTGAATTTAGGCAGGTCGTTTACGGCCTGCTGGGCAAACCAAAGATTCCCACGTCGCGTAGCGACGTTTGAAAATGATTGCAACGACCACAAAAACTCATTCAGGCGTCGCTACGCGACGCGGCCTTCTCCCAACCCATCTTGCAGGCCGTGAACGACCTGCCTAACTTCAAAGAGCCGCTACGCGGCTGGGGAATTCCCGCTTCAACGATTATGTCGCCTCCGCTTCCAGGACGCGAAGCGTCTTCGCCTGAATGGATTCCAGCACCGCATCCCGAAGAAATTTGCAGGCATTCAGGATTTCAACTCCGATCATTTCGTCCTTGTCATTCAACTCGCCTGACGGGAGACGTATTTTCGAAATTCACATTGTTTTTTTTGAGCATTGCAATCCATAGTGATACGCCTGCCCTTTGATCCTGTGGCTGAATTGCAGAAAACTCGTCTCTTCAACATCAAACTTTGTTTCGGACGAACTATAAATCAACTCCTTTCCACCCTTCATCTTTGGCACTGATGACACCCGCATCTCCAAAATAGTTGACTGAGGAGTTGAATCGTTTACGCGATTTGATTCACTGTAGGTAACCTGCACGATCAAAAAATAGATTGTCGCCGGAATCCTGAGTGACTTGACGGTCTCTTTCCATTGCCCAATCGGAGCCTCAAAATTGATCTCGGCAATTGGTTTATCCTTCTTTTCGTTACCTATAAACAGCCCACAATAATGTCTATTAGTTTCTTGCCCGCTAGCAGTTTGAACCAAAAGAGCAGTTATAAATATTGCGATCTGTAAAACGCCTGGTTTTGTCATTCTAAAGACTTTTAGTAGACGAAATAATGTCGAGTTCCCTATCGAATTTGTTTGTGCGGCAACATCATATCGCGTGCCGCGCAGACAGATTGTTATGTTATTTGCCAAGCACGGCCTTAGCGCTGGCAGCAGTGTTTTCCGCCGTAAACCCAAACGTCTCCATCAAAATCTAGTACGGGGCCGAAGCGCCATAATGATCCAGCGCCACGCTCTGGCCGTTGTCGCCAACGTAATTTTTCCCTGTCATGGTTCAACACGGCGTATCCAATCAATCGGATCACGTTTGACGTGAAAACAAGCCAGTATGGCAATCGAGTCTTCACCAACAACATAGAGCAAAGCATACGGAAACCGCCGTAACAGTGCACGGCGTGTTTTCTCGTAGGCCGCTGGGTAAGCAAAAGGATTTGTAACTGCTCAGCCCTTCGGTAGCGGGGATATGGGCTGACCAGCAAAAATGCTGCTTAACGCCGCCAACACATTGCGGCCTTGTTTTTTGATAGTCGAAATGTAGCCGCGAATTCGACAAAAAGCCTTCGCGCCGC
>JAJNQA010000056.1 GCA_021155085.1 Heliomicrobium sp.
GCGGCGCGACATGCTGACGGATCGTCCCATTCAGGCGTTCCAAAAGCGAGGTCGAGATTTGTTTCAGCGGGATCAGCTCTTCGACACCGAAGATCACCCGTCGGGTGACTGATACCAGACGCCGTCCCGCTCGCTGTTTGATCACTTGCCCGTCACGCACTCGCGGATCAGGCACGACCTGCGAATCTTTCGGGCGACCTGGCCCTTTCCCCTTGTTGAATGGCGTGCTGGACTTTCGCCTCTGTGGTCTTGAGATCGTAAAAGGCTGTGCCGTAGCGGTCGCAGAATGTTCTCCGGCAGCCTCGGCAGCGGATCACATAGACGGTCTGCCCGCCCCGGATCGGATAGCGACTGTGGTACGCTAACTGCCCGGCAGGCGCGCCACAGCGCGGGCACTGCCCGGTAAGGGGTTTTGATTGGATCATCGCAACCCAAGCTTGTCCCTTACCGCTCAATAATTTCAAAGATCAGCTAGGGAGTCCCCCCAGGGAAAGGGGAGAATGATTTATCCGTGATCGGTCACGGTGCGAAGTAGCCCGACACATCCACCACCAGATCAGTCGTGAATTGCGGGAAGATTTTGAATGCACCGTCCGCGCCCAATCCCACCGTGAAATGCCTGTTAAACACCTGACCTGGGGCGAAGTTTGAGGTTGCCACCAGAGGCCGCGCGGCGTCGCTGGGCCAGAAGGTCAGAAAGCCGCCGTTGGAATTCACGACAGTGGCGTTGCCAACCACGGCCAGTGCGGTGTTGGCAATGGTCGCCCCGTCACAAACGCCGCGCGCCGGTTGCGTGCGCTCCGTGCCGCCAATGATCGGCGAACCCGGCGCGGAACAGCCGCCAAATCCCACCCGCGTTTCCAGCAACCGCACCGGACGCGGCAGCGGATTGAAAAACAACCCCGCGCCGTTCGCATCCGAGGCTTCCGTGCTGTAATACCCAAGCACATCAATCACCAGATCGGTTTGCGTGGTCGGATAGATTTTGAACTGGCCAGTGGACGACAGCCCCACGGTGAAAGGCGCGTTCATGACCTGCCCCGGCAAGTAGTTTGAACTGGCCGCCAGCGGCCTGGCGGCGTCGCCCGGGAAAAGCGTCAAATAGGGAAAGCCGGGTCCGCTGGGATTGACCGTCGTCGCATTGCCGGTAATCGCCAGCGCTGAAGCCGGAATCGTCACGCCATCACAGGTCAGCCGCGCCTGCTGCGTGGTGTCCTCGTTTCCCGGCAAGCGTGTTCCGGGCGTGTTGCAACCAGTAAAACCGGCGCGCGTTTCCAGCAGCCGGATGGGTTTGGGCAGTGGATGAAAATACAACCCGCCCGCGCCGGGCGGCGCGTAATATCCCGTCACATCAATCACGACGTGCGTGGTCGAGGTGACGAAAATGTTGAATGCGCCGTCGGCACTCCCCAGTCCAACCGTGAAGACATTATTCAGAACTTCATTCGGCTCGTAGTTGGAATTGGCGACCAGCGGCTGCACGGAGTCGCTGGGATAGAGCGTGAGATACCCGCCGCCGGATTCAACCGTGGTGATATTGCCGGTCAGGGCTTTGGCCGTTGCCGGAATGGAGATGCCGCTGCAAGTCCTCCCGGCAGCGCTTTGCGTGCGTGACGTGCCGCCCGCAATCGGCGCTTGCGGCGCGTCGCATCCGACCTGGTCCGCCCGTGTATCCAGCAATCGAACCGGGCTGGGGAGCGGATAGAACATCAAATTTCCGACCGTGTTTCCATTGATCACCAGCGTGTACGCCTGCGTGCCCATGCAACCGTTCGCATCCGCGGCTTTGATCGTGAAGCTGAACGAACCGAAAAGAGCCGGCGTGCCGGACAACACACCGGCGGCGGACAGCGAAACGCCGTTCGGCAAAGCCCCCGCGACAACGGTGAAATTGTATGGCGCCAGTCCGCCACTGCCCGTCAGCGTTTGATCGTAGGCCATCCCGATCATACCAGCGGGCAAAGTGTTCGGATTGATTGTGATTGCCGGGCAGGCTGGGTTGATGAGCAGCGTATAAGCGCGGCTGCCCGTACAACTGCTGGCGTCGGTGGCCTGCACAGTGAAATTGAAAGTTCCCGTGCCGGTTGGAGCCCCGGTCAGAGCACCATCCGCGGCCAGGCTCAGTCCTGCCGGCAAGGCCCCCTCGCTGATCGAGAACGTGTACGGCGTAACGCCGCCGCCCGCGCCGAATGTCTGACTGTAGGGTTGTCCGGCAGTGCCCGTGGGCAAATTCGCATTGACCGGAATCACCGTAATGCCCGAACAGGCGTTGTTGACGACAATGGCGTAGGCTCGGCTGCCCGCGCAACCATTGGCGTCCGTGGCCATAATGGTGAAGTTCGAGGTTCCACTGTTTGCCGGCACGCCGCTAATCAGACCGGAGGTTGAATTTAACGCCAAACCGTTCGGCAACGTCCCGGCAGTCACGGTGAACGTGTAAGGCTCGCCGCCGCCGGAAGCGTTCAGCGTCTGGTTAAACGTTTCGCCCACTGTGCCGTTTGGCAAGGTTGCCGGGTTGAGGGTAATGACCGGACACAGCAGAAAAACGTAAGCCGAGCCTTGTTTCAGATTCACGCCAATGTTGTCTTCCGGCGCGCCGGCAAGAATCGAATTGCCGCTCAGGCCGACGTTGATGCCGAGCAGATGTTCCGGTTTACCGTCGGTGGCAGTGATCTTTTGCTGCTCCGTCCAGGTCCCGCCCTCCCGCGCAAAGACGTAAAGCGAACCCAGGTTTTGAATCTCTCCCACGTCATCCCGGGTAGCGCCGATGACGGCAGTGTTGCCTTCGATGGCGATTCCTGAACCAAAGAAATCTCCGCTCGCGCCATCGCTGGCCGTCAGTTTCTGCTGCTCCGTCCAGGTCGAGCCGTTATTGGTAAACACGTACGCGGCTCCCTGGCCGAGATTTTCGCCAATCTTGGCGTCTATCGCGCCGATGATCACGGTGCCTCCGCTAAGGCTGATGTTCGGGCCGAAAGTATCGAACATCGCGCCATCACTGGCCGTCAGCTTTTGTTGCTGCGTCCAGGTTGTCCCGCTGCGCGTGAAAACATAGGCCGCCCCCTGGTTCGTCTTTCCGTCCACGTCGTTCCCAAACGCGCCGATGATGGCGGTGTCGCCGCTGAGAGCAAGGCCGCCCCCGAAAAAGTCTTCGGCGGCGCTGTCATTGGCCGTCAACTTTTGCTGTTGCGTCCAAACCGTGCCGGTCCGCGTGAAAACGTAGGCGGAACCCTGGTTGGAATTTAAATCAATATCATCCTGCGTAGCGCTGACAATGGCTGTATCCCCTTTGACAATGGCGTAGCCGCCGAAGCCGTCGCCCGTTGCCCCGTCACTGGCAAACAGTTTTTGCTGCTCGGTCCAGGTGGTCCCGTTGCGCACGAAAATGTAGGCCGAGCCTTGATTGGCGTTTGCGCCGATGTCGTCGTTGAACGCGCCGACGATGACCGTGTCGCCATCAATATTGACCGGATTGCCGAACAGGTCTTCCGCCGCGCCGTCACTGGCGGTGATTTTTTGTTGCAGGCTCCAGGTGGTTCCGCTGCGCACGAAAATATAAGCTGATCCCTGATTGGAGTTTGCGCCAACGTCGTCAGCATATGCGCCGATGATGGCGGTGTTGCCGCTGATGGCGACGGAAAGTCCGAACGCATCGCTGGCGGCTCCATCGTTGGCCAGCAGTTTGACTTGTTCCTGTGTTCCTGCGGCAAAAACATGCGCTGAACCTTGATTCGGATTCTCGCCGATATCATTCAAGGGCGCACCAGCAATGAAGGTGTTGCCGCCAACCGTCACGGAAAATCCGAACTGGTCATTGGCTGCGCCATCGCTGGCGGTCAGCTTGGTCTGCTGGCTCCAAACCGTTCCAGCGCGCGTAAAGATGTAAGCCGACCCTTGATTGTCATGGCTGTCAACGTCGTCAAAAGGAGCGCCGATAATCACCGTTCCGCCAGTGATTGCCACAGCGGAGCCGAAGGAATCTTCCGCCGCGCCATCGCCAGCCTGAAGTTTGGCCTGCTGCTGCCAAACCGTTCCCGAACGCACGAAAACATAGGCGGAGCCTTGCGCAAAGCTATCCCCATTACTGTCGAAGGGCGCGCCAATGACGACCATGTCGCCGCTGCTCCCCGTGCTGATTGCCACGCTGCCTCCAAATTGATCGTCACTTTCGCCGTCATTGGCGGTCAGATTGGCCTGTTGAAACCAATCCGTGCCTGAACGCACGAAGACATAAGCGGAGCCTTGATTGCTGTTGACGCCAACGTTGTCAGACCAGGCGCCAACGACCGCCGTTTCGCCGCTAATCGCCACGGAAATACCGAAAAAATCAAGCGCCGCACCATTGCTGGCAAACAGATGCGCTTGCTGCGTCCAGGTTGATTCGGACCGGACGAAGATATAGGCGGACCCCTGCGCCAGGTTTGCCGCCACATTGTCGGCAAATGCGCCAACAATGATTGTGTCGCCGCTGTCGCCACTGGTGATTGCCACCGAATTGCCAAACGAATCCGCAGTCAGGCCGTCGTTGGCGGTCAGTTTTGCCTGCTGGCTCCAACTGATTCCAGACCGGACGAAAACATACGCCGAGCCTTGATTCGTCTTGCCGTCCACGGTGTCAGCGGCTGCGCCAACCACGATCGTCTCGCCGCTGGCCCCGCTGCTGGCTCCGCTGCTGATTGCCACGGAAATCCCGAATTGATCGCCCGCTTCGCCATCATTGGCGTTGAGTTTGGCCTGCTGCGTCCAGGTTGATCCCGTGCGAATAAAAACATAGACCGAGCCTTGATCCGCATTGCCGACAACGTCATCCAGATAGGCTCCGACAACCGCCGTGTTTCCGCTGATCGCCACGGCCCAGCCGAAATTGTCTTCCGGCAAACCGTCATTGGCGGTTAACTCGGCTCGCCGAGGCAGGGAACTGAACGGCTCGCCGCCCGCCTGCTCGGCGCGCATCGCTGCGGCAAGCGCCGAAGAAAGGGCCGAAGAAAGAGCCGAAGAAAGAGAATGATAACTTCCCTGCCCTTTCAGATAATCCAACGCATCTTCGCCTTGGAGGCTGGGAAAAGGCTCCTGACCGCCTACTGAGTGACCTGCTGCAAAACCTGGAAAATCGAACCAGCGCGCCAATCCAATGCTCAAAACAAGCAGGAATGCCAACGACAGTCCAACGGTTGATTTACGAAGAAGAAAAATTTGAGTGGAGCGAGACTTCGAGACAGAGCTATTGCGATAGAACTTCATCGGTTTGAACTCCTTTGGGCGGCTGGGGCAGATTCAATTTGGAAGGGACATTTTCGATTGCGACGCGGCGGATTATAGCATCGCCCGCTCAAATCACCACCGCGGAACAAAAACAGCGGCCTGCGCGAATCCGAAATTTCGCGCAGGCCGCTGTTTTGTGGCCAGTAGTGTCCTCACTTCCGTTACGGGGCGAAATACCCCGACACGTCAATGATCAAATCCGTTGTGAACTGCGAGAAGATCTTGAATCCCCCGTCCGAAGCCGCCAGTCCCACCGTGAAATGACGATTGAAAATCTGCCCGGGCAGAAAGTTCGAGGTAGCGACCAGCGGCCGCACGGCATCGCTGGGCCAGAAAGTCAGGAAACCACCATTCGAGTTGACGACGGTCGCGTTCCCGACGATCCCCAGCGCGTTATTGGCGATGGTCACGCCATCACAAATGCCGCGCGCTGGCTGCAAATTCTCTGTCCCGCCAGTCATCGGAAGACTGCTGTGTGTGGTGCAACCAGTAAATCCTGGCCGCGTTTCCAGCAATCGCACCGGTTTCGGCAGCGGATAGAACAGCAACCCTGTACCATTCACATCGTTCGCTTCAGGGCTGTAATAACCGAGCACATCCACGATCAATTCCGTCGTTGCCGTGGAGAAGATTTTGAACGCGCCGGTCGGCGACAAGCCGACCGTGAAGGGGCCATTGATGACCTCACCCGGATCGAAATTTGAATTGGCCACCAGCGGGCGCGTGGCATTCGCCGGGAAAAGTGTCAGGAAGCCCGGCCCGCTGCCGCCAGGATTGACCGTCGTGGCGTTCCCGACAATGGCCAGCGCCGAACTGGGAATCGTCACGCTGTCGCAGGTTACTCGCGCCTGCTGCGAAGTTTCGGTATTTGCGGCGAGCGGCACGCCCGGCGTGGTGCAGCCCGTTTGTCCGGCGCGTGTTTCCAGCAGGCGAATCGGTTTCGGCAGGGGATGGAAGAACAATCCCCCTGCTCCGGGTGGCGCGTAATAACCGGTCACGTCAATCACCACGTCGGTCGTTGAAGTGACGAAAATCTTGAACGCGCCATCGGCATTGCCCAGCCCAACCGTGAAGACGTTGTTCAGAATTTCGTTCGGGCCGTAGTTGGAATTCGCCACCGTCGGTTGCGCGGCGTCGCTGGGAAACAGCGTTAGATAGCCGCCCCCGGATTGGACCGTGGTGATATTTCCGATGATCGCCTTGGCATTCGCCGGAATCGTCAGGCCGTCACAAGTGCGGCGCGCGGTCTGCGTGCGGGAAGTGCCGCCGGGAATCGGCGCGCCAGGCGCATCGCAGCCGGCCTGTCCCTGACGCGTGTCCAGCAGCCGCACCGGATGTGCCAGGGGGAAGAATTGCAATCCGGTCCCGCTGATGGTGACCGTGTAGCTGCGTTGTCCGGTGCAACCATTGAACGCCGTGGTCGTGATCGTGAAGTTGAATGTCCCTTCGGTCGTCGGCGTCCCGGAAAGCAAGCCCGTGTTTGGATTCAGCGTTAAGCCGGGAGGCAATGTGCCCGAATCGCTCCAGGTTGGCGAGGCCCCTGCGCCCGTTTGCGTGAACGTCTGGGAATACGCCGTTCCGACAATGCCATTTGCTGCTGTTGCAGGATTGACAGTAATCACGCCGCAGACAATCAGGGTGTAGGTTTTCGTCCCGGTACAACCGTTCACATCCGTGGCCCGGACCGTAAAGTTGGCCGGTGTGATGTTGGTCGGTGTGCCCGAAAGCAACCCGCTGGCCGAAAGCGTGATGCCTGCTGGCGGCGAACCGCCAACCACGCTGAAGGTGTAAGGCGAGGTTCCACCCGTTGCCGTCAGTTGCTGGCTATAAAGCGTGTTGACCAGGGCACGCGGCAATGGATCCGGCCCCAGGGTGAATGTCTGGCACACAATAACCGAGAAAAAATATACCTTCTGACCCAAACAGCCGTTGCTGTCGGTGAACTTCGCCGAAAAGCTGAAATTGCCGGAAGCTGTCGGCGTTCCAAAAACCACGCCCGTTGTTGGGTTCAGCGACAATCCGTTCGGCAGAGCGCCGGTGGCAACGCTCCAGGTACCGGAAGCTGCGCCGCCCGTTCGCGTCAACGGCTGGCTGTACGGCACGGCAAGCAACGCATTGGGGACATCATCCGGCGTAATCGCAATCACCGGACAAGAGGTACAACCGGTCAGCCCGCTGACGCTGAAGAAATACCCGAGCGATGGCGGATTGCCAGCGGTGTTGACGCGGCTCTGCACCACCACAAATGACCTGCGGCCAGGAACAATGAAGGAAAAACTGCGACTTTGGTTGCTGTTGCCGGCATCGCCCAAATAGTTATCCTGCACATCAAAGGGATTGAACCGGTCGAGATAAGCGGCAGTCAGAATCTGATTGTTCGCTCCCGCCGTCGTGTTGACGGTCACGCAAACGGATGAAGTTGACGGATTGAGAAAAGTATAGGCGTCGTATTGGAACTGTGTGTCAGCATCTTCCACGCTGGGAACGGGCTTCGCCGGATTGCAAATCGAAGCAGTCGAATTGCGAAACAGCCGGCCGGTTTGGGTATCAATGGAGGCAGGCCATTGGTTGCTGCCGCTGCCAATCGTTCCAGAGATGATCGCGGGCGGACATGAATTGCAGGTCGGAATGCCCAATACCCGGAAGCTGTAGCCCAGCGAAGGCGGATTGGCGGCGTTGTTGACGCGGCTCTGCACCACCACAAACGAATGATTTCCCGGCACGATGAACGAGAACGCACGCGTTTTATCGCTGTTGCCCGCATCACCCAGATAGTTTGCCTGCACGTTGGCCGGATTGAAGCTTTGGTCATAGGCCGCTGTCAGAATCTGGTTGTTCGCGCCTGCCGTGGTGATGACCGTCACGCAAACCGCCAGCACCGATGTATTCGAGAATGTAAAAGCATCAAATTTGAACTGCGTTCCCGCATCAGTCAGGCTTGGGGTGGCTTTCTGCGTGCCACACGTGGATTCGACCGAATCACGAAACAGCCGTGAAGTCTGATTGCCGGTGACAAATGGATGTTCCGGGCTGCCGCTGCCGATGGTTCCGTCAATGACTGCCACCGGACAGGCTTGTGGAGCAGCGAGCGGCTCGGTGTCAAACGCCGTCGCCTGCACGGTTGATGAGGTAAAGAAGTGTGAACGCATGGGCAAAAAGCCGATCAGGCCTCCGCCAACACAAAGCGCCAGAAATAGAAACGTGATTCGTGGGATTTTCATGGAACGTCCTCCTGAGAACGAAAAGCGAGTTTTCAAATTGGGGGAAACCTGGGAGGTAAATGTGGTGACGGCGCGGACAATAGCCCTGCCTTTGGTTTTAGGTATTTAGCTGGGCGTGAATTTTTCTTGAAAAAGATTTGAAAGTGGCTGGAAAGGAGCCGTAATGAGGAAGTTGACCAGGACGCGAATGTTCCGAGACTGCCGGCGGATTCAACATTATCCATTGCCCCTTACCCATGAGTTGACAGAAGAGAGTTTTCCTCCCCTGCCAATTCAATGGGTAAGGGTCAATGCTGAAATAAATGCCCCGTTTAAAACGGCGCGGCGAAATAGCCTTCGCGAGCGCGAACAATCACCGGCGGCATTTCCGGCGGACGGTTAATGCGGACTTTGATTTTACGCCACTGTCCGTCACGCTGCTGGTTGGTCGGCGTGTAACCCAGGCTGTACTGGTGGCGCAATTCCAGCGCGACGCGAGCGGTCGCCTGTTCCAGTTCGGCGTCGGTCGAAACAAAAAACGCCTGCCCGCCGGTCAACTGCGCCAGTTCTTCCAGGATCATTTGCCCGCGCTGTTGAATGCGCAGTTCCGCCTTGTCGCTCGAGCCAGAACGGCTGATGCCAATGGCGTAAAGCTGAACATCGGCTTCTTTCAGCCGCTGGCGCACCTGCCCCAGCGAATACCGCGAAGCATTGTCCTGCCCGTCGGAAATCAGCAGCAACGCGCGGCGCGAATGGCGGCCTTGCAGCACTTTTTCAATGCCGAGATAAACCGCATCGTATAACGCCGTTTCGCCCTGCGCCCTGACAAAGCTCAACCGATGCCGGGCGCTTTCGCCATCAGTGAATTCAGCAAGCAGATTGGCCTGCCGGTTGAAACCGACCACGAAAAAGTCGTCCTCCGTGTGACTGGTTTCAACGAATCTTTCGAGCGATTCCCGGGCGGAATCCAGTTTCCGCTGCATGCTCCCTGACAGATCAAACACAACCCCCACGCTGATCGGCGAATCCGCCGCGCTGTAATGTTCAATTTTCTGTTTGACCTTGTCTTCGTAAATTTCGATGTCATGCGGCGACAACCCGTCCACTGCCCGGCCCTGACGATCCGTCACGGTCAAGGTCAGCGAAACAAGTTCCGTTCGTTCGCGAATGGTGAATTTTTTGTCTTCGAGGAAGGGTTTTGTTTGCGGACTTGTGGTTTTGGCTTTCTGGTCTACATGCTGCCCGGAAGCTGACAAACTCCCTCCGAGCAGCAAGCTACATACGGCCAGCGTGCTGACGCAATAGGTACTCTTTTTCATGATGGACTCCGTGGACTCTTTGCGAGTCTCTTTGTTGTTTAATCTGGTGCTTTGTTTTTATCTTGCTCTGCTTATTGCCTGGTTAGCATACGCCCGATTCGACGCATGGCAAACAGGTTCGGACTGCGGCTTCGGCATTTAGTATAATCCGTGCTCACAATCGCGGATTACCTTCACAGCAAAGCGAGTCTTCGGGATGCAAGTTGCAATCGTCGGCGCCGGTCCAGCCGGTTCCCATTTAGCTCATCAACTCCGCCAGAACGGCGCGGAGGTGCTGCTGTTCGACGCCCGCCCGGCCTGGGAAAAACCCTGCGGCGGCGGCGTCACCTCAAAAGCGCTGCGCGAATTCGAGTTCCTGCACAATGGCCCCGCGCCCAAACAAATGGTTTCCAGCCTGCGGTTAATCAGCGCGCAAGGCCGCGAACTGACCGTCGCCCCGCGCCACGATTTCGCCATCTATTCGCGCCGCGAACTCGCCATGATGATGCGCCAGCGCGCCATCGAAGCCGGGGCCAAGCTACACGTCGCCTGCGTCGAAAAGACAGAGTTCGCGAGCGGTAAATGGCAATTGGAAACTTCGGCGGGCGAATTCAAAGTGGACTTTCTGGTCGGCGCGGACGGCGCCAGCAGCGTCATCCGCCGCCGCGTCGGCGTCAAATTCGAGGCGAAAGATTTCGCCTACGCCCTGGGCTGGAATGTGAAAGACGCCCAGCCGCCGACGCGCGTGGACGTGAAGTATCTGGACGAAATCAGCGGCTACCTGTGGCTGTTCCCGCGCCACGACCACATTTCCTACGGCATTGCCAGCGGCTATCAGGAAACGACGCCTGCACGGCTGAAAGAAAAACTGCTCGATTACATCGAAACCCAAGACCCGACAGCCGCCCGCGAAATCCGAAGCGGAAACGGCAAGGCGACCGCGAACACGAACTTTTACGCCGCCATTTTGCCCGCTCTGGATGTCACAACCTGGGATCACTTGAGCGCCTGCAACGCCGAGCAAGCCTGGGCGCTGATCGGCGATGCTGCCGGTTTCGTTGATCCGCTGACCGGCGAAGGTATCTATTACGCGATCAAATCGGCGGATTTGCTGGCGCAGGCAATGACTTCGCGCGTCGCCGATTACGATCCGCTGTGGCGCGCCGAATTCGGTGCGGAACTGCGCCGTGCGTCGGAATTGAGCGACCGGTTTTATTATGGCAACTTCGCTGGCGCACGGTTGACCGAACGCATGGTGCAATTCGCCAAACGCCATCGCGGCGTCCGCGAAGTCCTGCGCGATCTGGTCGCGGGCGATCAAGGATACGTGGATTTGAAACCGCGATTGCTGAAAAACGTCTTTCGATTTGGTTAATGGGAGCGCGAGCGTCCCGCTGGGAGCGCGAGCGTCCCGCTCGCATGGGGTCGCGGGCATCTTGCCCGCCTTCTTTCTCAAGGAGTGCCACAATGAACGACAAGCCTTCTCGCGGTTGGCATAGTCGCGGCTATCTGCCTCATTTTGACGGTGGTGAGATTACCCAGGCAATTACCTTTCGGCTTGCCGATTCACTTCCGCAAACAATGCTTGATCAATGGCGGGCAGAGCTTCAGCGCAACACCCTCACAACAACAGAAGAGCAAATTAAATCCGAAATGCGAAAACGAATCGAAGGCTGGCTGGATCAAGGCTACGGACAATGCCATCTACGTAATCAGCAAGTCGCGGAGGCGGTGCAAAATGCCATGCTATATTTCGACCAAGAGAGGTATCGCCTTGTGGCTTGGGTCATTATGCCCAATCACGTGCATTTGATTCTGACGCCTTGCCTGGGACAGAGCCTGTCCCGGATTATGCATTCGTTGAAATCTTTTACGGCAACAGAGGCGAACAAGCTGCTCCGAAAAACAGGAAGTTTCTGGCAAAAGGATTATTACGACCGCTATATTCGAGACGAAAAGCATTTCGCGGCGGCGCTGGCATATGTGGAAAATAATCCGGTGAAAGCAGGACTTTGCCAACAAGCAGCAGATTGGCTGTTTAGCAGTGCCAAATTTCGATAATTCGATCAAAACAAATTCTGTTGGCGGGCTGGAAGCCCGCGACCCCATGCGAGCGGGACGCTCGCGCTCCCAGATGCTATGCAAGAAATTCTGATCGGCACAGTCAAAGGCCCCGGCGAAAACCCGCACGAATTCACCTTCATCACCACCGACAACGTGCAGACGCGCGTCGGTGAGTTCGTTTACTACGCGGCGAGCGACGGAGAAAACCACTTCAAGATCGTCGGCACCATCACCGAGCGGCATCTGGTGCGAAACCTGCCGGACAGCTTTCTGGCCGACCCGAACACGCCGCCGTCGCTGGTGGCCAGCCTGATCGGTTTGGACGCCGACGCGGTGGAAATTTACGAGATTGTCGTTGAAACCATCGGTTATTTCAGCGAGGTGATGGGCGATTTCATCAATCCGCGCATTCCGCCGACGCCGGGACAGCAGGTCTTTCTGGCGTCGAACGAAATGCTGTCGAAGATGCTTTCTTCGCGGCAGAAAGGCGAACGCGGCGGCGCGCATATCGGTTCGCTGCTGACGCGGCAGCCGGGCGCGGTTCCCATCGTGCTGTCGGTCAAGGATGTCGTCTCGACGCATCTGGCGATTCTGGCTTCGACCGGCGCGGGCAAATCCTATGCGGCGGGCGTGCTGGTCGAAGAGTTGCTGATGCCCTACAACCGCGCGGCGGTCTTGATCGTTGACCCGCACGGCGAATATTCGACGCTTCAGACAATCAATTCCCATCCAGCATTTAAGGAAGGCAGCTATCAGCCGGAAATCAAAATCTTCCCGCACAACAAAGTGAAGGTGCGCATTTCGACGCTGACTGAAGCCGATATTACCTACCTGCTGCCGGAAATGACCGAAAAGATGCGGACGTTTTTGAGCCAGGCCTACAAAGCCTTGATCAACACCAAAGGCAAAGGCGAACGCGGCACCTGGGGTTTTCAGGATTTGCTGACCGAAGTGCTAGCGCTGCGTTACGAAGACGAAAAAGGCAAAGGCGGCGGCAACAGCAGCACGATTGACGGTCTGGAATGGCGGTTGCGCCGAAGGTTCGAGCAAAGCTCGACTTTTTCCGATCACGAACACATTCCATTGCAGGATTTGTTCCGCCCCGGCCAATGCACGGTCTTGCAGCTTTCCGACATCGAAGAGACCGAACAGCAAGTGATTGTCGGCGCGCTGCTGCGCCGCACGAACAAAGCGCGAATGGGAACGGTACGCGGCAATGTTTTCGAAAACGACGAACATTACCTGCCTTATCCGGTCTTCATCCTGCTGGAAGAATCGCACCGTTACGCGCCGGCCGGCCAGCAGGTCGTTTCGACCAACATCCTGAAACAGATTCTTTCCGAAGGCCGCAAATTCGGCGTCGGCATCGGCATGATCACGCAGCGTCCGGGCAAACTGGATCAGGATGTGCTGTCGCAATGCATGACCCAGTTCATCCTGCGCATCGTCAACCCGATTGATCAGCAGACGATTGCTTCGTCGGTCGAAGGCGCGGGGCGCAGATTGCTGGACGAACTGCCCGCGCTGACCAAAGGGCAAGTCATTGTTTCGGGCGTTGCGGTCAACACGCCTGTGCTGTGCGCCGTTCGCAAACGCATCACCGAACACGGCGGCGAAACGATTGACGCGCCCGCCGAATGGCAGCAGTACTTCAATGAATCGAAAAAGCAGGAGCGCGAACGCGCTCAGGCGCCGATGGTCAAACCCCAGCCGAAAGGGACGAAAATTGATGGATGGGATGTGTAAATAGGGAGGTTAGGACGAATAAAGAAGAGATCATCGAAGTTGCCCCTGAGAAAATGGGCGGAACGCCAGTTTTCAAAGGCACACGCGTTCCGATTCAAAATTTCTTCGACTGCCTCGCCAGCGGAGAAGCTGTCAAAGAGTTCCTTGATCAATTTCCGACAGTTGAACGTGAACAAGTGGTAGGATTGTTTGCTTTGATGAAAGAACAATTTGGCTTGGTTGAAGAATTGGACAATGAGAACACTGAAACTGACTCTTGAATACGATGGCACGCGCTACAGCGGCTGGCAGGAACAGGCCAACGCCCGCACGATTGCCGGAGAACTGAATAAAGCCGCCGAAGACTTCTTTGGCCGGCAGGTGGAAATCGGCGGCGCGGGCAGAACCGACGCGGGCGTTCACGCGATTGCCCAGGTCGCGCACGTCAAATTCCAACGCTGGGGGGCCAGCCCCGCCGCTCTGCGCGAACGCATCACGAAGTTGCGCCCGCAGGAAATCATCTGGGGACTCAATGACCGTCTGCCCACGGACATCAACATTCTGGCGGCGGATGACGCGCCGCCCAGCTTTCACGCCCGGCACGATGCCACGGCGCGCAGCTACTTTTATCAAATTTCGACGCGGCGGACGGCCTTCGGCAAAAAGCAGGTCTGGTGGATCAAAGACCGCCTGGACGACAAGGCGATGGCGGAAGCGGCAAAATTGATCGTTGGCCGCCACGACTTTTCCGCCTTCAGCGAGAGCGACACAAAGCGCGAGGATCAATCGCCCATCGTCGTCGTCAGCGAAGCCGAAATCCTCGTCGAAGATCACCTGATCCTCTTTCGCATTACGGCGTCGCATTTTCTGTGGAAGATGGTGCGGCGGCTGGTCGGAAGTCTGGCCGAAGTCGGGCGCGGCAATGCCGGCGTGGAGGACTTTCGCCAGTTGATCGAAAATCCCGCCAGTCAGCCCAAACTCTCTCTGGCGAAACTCGATCCCGCGCGTTCAACCGCGCCGCCTTCGGGCTTGTTTCTGGAAAGCGTCGCGTATCCGGAAGGTGGCAATTTCACTTACCAGCCCGAACTCGCCAGAAAGGTTCGCGTCAAACTTTCGCTGAAAGACACCGTGGCGGAAATCAAAAAAATGCCGAAACTGAAGCCACTGAAAGACCCTGTGACGGAAATCAGGAAAAAGCCGAAACTGAAACCATTGCAAGACGCCGTGACGGAAATCAGGAAAAAGCCGAAACTGAAACCGTTATCGTGAAGTGTGCATCAGGTAGGCGATGATTTCCTGTTTGCGCGGATGTTCTTCGATCCATTCCTTCATTCGCTTGATTTCGTCAAAACCTTCCTCGCCGAACTTTTTGCGATAAATCTCTTCTTGCGCGCGAATGGATTCCTGAGTGCGGACTTTGCTCTGCCACGGCGCGGTGAAGATCGTGTACACATCGTCGTGCAGATTGCGGACTTTCAGCGATTCCCATTCGTCCTTGTCGAACCACACGCCGCCACAGTGGCCACATTGATCAATCGCAAAACTGGTGCCGTGGCCGACCTTGTAGCGAATCAGGATGCCGTTGCACTCGGGGCAGAACTTGGCGCGCAGCGCGCCGGTTTTCGGATCGGGCGCATTGGCGGGCAGATCATGCGGATCAAGAATGTTTTCCGGCAGATTGTCTTTGTTCTGTTCGCGCCACTTCCAGTATTCAAACGATTGAATCCAATTGCCGCCGCAGTTATCGCAATGCCGGCTGGTCAAACTGTTGTCGAGCGAAGAAGAAGCCAGGTCAGCGGTTTTGCATACGGGACATTTCATACACGATACCTCAAGGATTGAAATTGTTGTCGAAGCTGCATTTGAGGGGAGAAAGAGTAAAATGCGGGCGCAATGGTAAGGCTACTGGCAAAAGACATCAAACAGAGGGCCTCGGCACTTGGCTTCAACAAAGTCGGCATCGTTCCCGCTGAAGCCTTGACCGAAGAGGGAGCGCGGCTGCGCGAATGGGTGGCGCGCGGATTTCACGGCCAAATGAAATATATGGAGCCGGGGTATATGGCGCGCGATCCGCAGCAGCGTAGCGATCCACGCTTGCTGATGCCTTCGGCAAAATCTGTCATCTGCGTGGCGCTGAATTACTTCCGACCGGAAAAGCATCTTGACGATCCGGAGGTTGGCAAGATTTCGCGCTACGCCTGGGGCGATGATTATCACGATGTGCTGCGTGACAAGCTGAAAGCGCTGCTAGCTTGGATTCAGCAGCAGCAGCCAAAGGGAGAAGCCGTCGAAGGCAAAATCTGCGTGGATTCGTCGCCGATGATGGACAAGGCGTGGGCGGTACGCGCCGGAATCGGCTGGCTGGGCAAACACTCGAACGTCATCACCAAAGAGTTCGGTTCGTGGGTTTTCCTGGGCGAATTGCTGCTTTCCATCGAACTCGATTACGACTCGTTCATCGAACCGGATCACTGCGGCAAATGCACGGCCTGCATTGACGCCTGTCCGACGGGAGCGATCATCGCGCCGTATCAGGTGGACGGCACGCGCTGCATTTCCTACGGCACGATTGAACTGCGCGAACCGGAATTGCCGGAACCGATCCAATCCAATCTGGAAGGCTGGGTATTCGGCTGCGACATTTGCCAGGACGTTTGTCCCTGGTCGCGGTTTTCAAAGGAAACCGCCGAGGAACGTTTTGAACCGCGTCCGGGTATCGTCGAACCAAAGTTGCAGGAACTTGCCGAACTGTCGCAGGAAGAGTTTTCCACTCGCTTTCGCAAAAATCCCGTCAAGCGCGCGAAGCTGGCCGGGTTGAAGCGGAATGCCGAAGCCGTACGGACCTCCCGCAAACCTCTGCCGGAATAGCCTCACTTCAACCTGCCCGTTGCTTTGCCAATCGAGCCGCCCGGATGCCAGGCGTTGTATTCAACGTAGGAGATGTTTTTCCGCGCCTGCAATTCAATGCTCAGCGCGGCCAGCACATAAATCTGGGCCAGGATGCTGGCGCGCGGCTCGAAGTTCAGCGGACTGCCTTCGCATTCGACGCCGGCAAATAAAAACTCATCGCTTTGTTGGGCCAGCCAGGAATTCGGATTGCCGGAAATGCCGATGATTTTCGCGCCGTTGTATTTCAAGGCCAGGACGGCGGCTTTCAATTCCGTGGTTTCGCCGCTGTTGGAAAGCGCGATCACGACATCGCCCGCCACGACCTGTCCGGCGCTGCCGTGTACGCATTCGGTGGCGTCCAGAAAATAAGTTGGCGTGCCGACGCTGGCCAGCAAGGCCGCGATATAGCCCGACACGTATTCGGGTTTGCCGATGCCGGTGACGTGAACTCGATTGCCACGTGCTTCGGCGGCGTTGATGAAGTCGGCCACTTTTTTGAAATAGGCTTCGCCGCCGATTTTCTCGCGCAATTTGGTGAGTTCGCTGATGGCGGTGTCCAGAAAGAATGGAATCGCGTTGTCGTAGGGAGATTGCGCCTTCAGCGTCGCCGTTACAGCGGGTTTTGAATGTGGCCGGGCATCGAATTCCGCGCCATCATAAAGTTCAAAAACGCGCTTGCGGCTGCGGTTCAGGTCCGGCGTCGCGCCCAGAATTTCGCAACAGGCCGCGCCGCAGGCATTCGCCAGTTTCAGCACATCCGGCCAGACCAGTCCGTGATGCATTCCGGCCAGCATTCCGCCCAGAAAAGCGTCACCCGCGCCGGTTGAATCAATCGCCGAAGCCGGATATGCCGGAACACGGTCGTTGAATCCCTTCGACGAAATCGCGCAGCCTGCCTCGCCGTCGGTGATGATGACGGCTTTTGCGCCGTACTTTTCGCGAAGGCTTTGCGCAGCCCGTAGCGCATCGCTTTCTCCGGTCATTTCAGTAACGGCGGCTTTGGATGGTTTGATGTAATCGGCAAGCTGCAAGGCGTGCTCGAACTGTTCCGCATTGCCGAGGGCTTTCAGCGCGTCGCTGCGCGGAATGTCCACATCCAGCACGGTCACGACGCCGGCATCCCGCGCGATTTCCAGCACAGCGACCACGGCGTCCAGCGGCAGTTGGGAAATTTCCGTCGAAACCATTTTTGAACTGCGAATGTACTCCGCATGAACCGCGCGGATGTACTCGCCGGTGGTTTCGCTGGTTGCCGCCGGACTCATATAAATGGCCCGCCCGCCATCCGGGTTCACGAAAATATGCGCGAACGAAGACGATGCGCCATCCAGTGTGATGTGTTTGTTAATCGCATGCCGATCCATTCCGGCGCGCAGAAAACGCCCGTATTCATCATCGCCCTGTTTGCCGAAAATGCCGGTGCGCAATCCCAGCAGGCTGGCCCAGGAAAGGTGATTGAGCGTGACGCCGCCGACCAGCATTTTCGTGGTTGCGCCGTTGTCATATTTTGTCAGCGCAATCTTCTCTTCGTCGCCGATGATGCGCGGCGTGCGGTAAATCAAATCCACGACCATCGAACCGATGCCAACCAGATCAAATCGTTTTTCGTTCATTGTTGAATCCATTTCTAAAAATCAGTGCAGTACACGAGCGCTGAGCGAGCGCCGCCGGAAAACCAGAGAAACGGCCTGGCGCTTCACCAGAAGATTTCGCCCTTCGCCACGGTTACCGTCGCGCCGCCGATTCGTGCCAGACGCGCCGCGCCGCGTTCGCCCTCGACTTCCGCTTCGATGTAGCTGGTGCGTCCCATATCCACCCCTTGTTCAATCACGAAGCGGGCGACGCCGTTGACTGGCTGCGCAGCGCCGAAATGAACGAGCGTGGCGGCCAGCGGGCCAGCGGCGCTTCCCGTGGCGGGGTCTTCGCCAATGCCGAGTGTGGCGTCGGAAAACATACGGCTGCTGACCAGCGCCGCCGGAGAATGCGTTTCCGGGCTGACGGCATAAACCCCGCTGACACCCGTTTGCTGAATCAATTCCGAAAGCGCCGAACTGTTGATGACAATGCGGCTGAGCGCTTCGCGCGCGCGCACGGGAGCCATCAGAAACGGAACGGCGGTCGAAGCGATCACAATTGGAAATTGATCGAAGCCGATTTCTTCCGGGGACAGGCTCAGAGCGCGGGCGACAGCGTCCGTGATTTCCAGCGGTTCGCCGATTTGCGGCGGCGGCTGGGTCATCACCACCTTGACCGGTTCGCCGCCTGAAAATTCAATGGCCACCGGCAGGATGCCGACTTTCAATTCCTGATGAATGGTCACGACGCCGTCGCCTCCCTCCGGCGGCGAAACCACGCCCAGCCGCGCCAGCACATTCCAGGTTCCGACTACTGGATGCCCCGCCATCGGCAGTTCCGTGCCCGGCGTATAAATTCGCAAGCGCCGCAGGGCCTGGGCCGGATCGGTCGGCGGCAGGACAAAGACGGTTTCGGACAAATTCATCTCCCGCGCGATGGCCTGCATCGTCGCATCGGAGATGCCCTCGGCTTCGGGAAAGACAGCCAGCGGGTTGCCGCCAAAAGCCTGCCGGGTGAAAACATCGCATTGAATGAAGGAATAGGTTGGCATCAGGGTTTCCTTTGAATAAGCAATCAGGCAAAACCTTTGCGTTAAGTTTATTTTCCATGTTTCATTTTTGATTTGTCATTTGCCGAATGACTGCCGCGGCAATGACAAATCAAATATGCAAAATAAATCGTGGGTAATTCGTTGGCCAGCCGATTTCCATCAGGCCCAGCCTTCCGGCGCGGGGATCGGTCCAGCCGGAACGCGCGCCCAATCGAAATGTTCGATCAACTCTTCGGCGCGGCAGGCTTCAGGGTGCGGCAGGTTTCCCTGGCAGCCGAGACTCCAACCGAGCCAGCCAATGATTTCCGGAATGCGGATGCCGCATCCGCTGAGCGCCGTCAGGCTGGCAACCCTTTCGCGTTTGCCAAGCCGTGAACCATCCGGCGCGGTGACCAACCCCAGGTGAGCATAGGCCGGGCGCGCGAACCCTAGCAGTTCCTGCAATCGAATCTGTGTCGCGGTCACATCGCACAAATCCGCGCCGCGCACAATTTCCGTCACCCCCTGCTCCGCGTCATCCACAACGACTGCCAGGTGATAGGCAAAACAACCATCCCGGCGGTGAAGGATCGGATCGCCAGTGGTGGCCGACGGGTCATCCGAGCGCGCGCCCTGCAAACGGTCTTCCCAGACAACCTGCCCGGACGGCAGTTCAACGCGCAGGGCGTTCGACAAAAAGTGGCTGACCCGGGCGTCCCGGCAGAACCCCGGATAGGCGCGCAAGCCATCGCCTTCGTGCGGAGCGGCAGGCATCAGCGACAGGTCTTTGCGCGAACAACTGCATCGGTACAACCGCCCCTGCCGAGCCAGTTGATCAAGCGCCTGCCGATAAAGCTGGCTGCGCTGTGACTGCCACACCACAATCCCTTCCGGTTCCAGACCGAGCAATTTCAACTCGTTCAATTGCAATTCGGCCCATTCCGCCCTGCAGCGCGCACGGTCCACATCTTCGATCCTGACCAGCCAGCGCCCGCCGCGCGATTTGACGGACAACCACGACGCCAGCGCCGTGCGCAGATTTCCCAGGTGTAGCGCACCGGTCGGGGATGGCGCAAAACGTCCCACGGGAAAGGCTGCGATGGAATCGTTCGATGCCGTCATTTGCTTTTTTTGGCGCTGGGAACTTTCAACCGGGACGATGGACAATAGGGTTCCAGACTGCAAATTTCGCAGGCTGGCTTGCGCGCTTTGCACACACGCCGCCCGTGCCAGATCAGCCGGTGTGAAAAATCAATCCACTCTTTTTTCGGGAGAATCGCGATCAAGTCCTGCTCGATTTTTTCCGGCTCCTTGTGCTCCGTCAGTTTCAGCAGTTGCGTCAGCCGCATCACATGCGTATCCACCACCACGCCGGTGGGAATGCCGAAGGCCGTGCCGAGCACGACATTCGCGGTTTTGCGTCCGACGCCCGAAAGTTTGACAAGCTCTTCCAGCGTCCGCGGCACCTGCCCCTGGTATTTTTCCAGCAGCAGCCGGCAGGTCGTTTGAATGGATTTCGTCTTGTTGCGAAAGAAGGTCACGGAATTGATGTCCCGCTCCAGTTCCGCCGGATCGGCGGCGGCAAATTCCGCCGCGCTGCCGTATTTGCGGAAGAGCGTCGCCGTCACGATGTTGACCCGCTCGTCGGTGCATTGCGCCGAAAGAATCGTGGCAATCAGCAATTCCAGCGGATTTGTGTGATTCAACGCGCAGGTCGCGTCGGGATAAGTCTTTTTCAGCGCGCGGACAATCTGCTGCGCACGCGCCTTCAATTGTTCTTTCGTTTCTTTCATCGCGAATTGGTCAAGGTGAAATATCGCCGCTCAAGCGCGGGTTCCTGCCGGAAGCGGCAGGCAGTTTCACACACCGAAGGCGCAACGCGCAAAGGTGTATTTAATATCTCTTCGTAATTGCGCGCATGAAATTATGGCGCGAGTTGCTGACTCGCGCTCGGCTTCAGATCACGCAAAACAGCAGGCAGGGCGATTCAATAAATTGCCACACCACGGACTCGCGACCACAATTCGATTTCGATCAAAGAACAGATCACTTCCTTCCTGCCCCAGCCGTTCGTAGAGATCTTGGAAAACACACTATGTAGGCGAATTCACCTCCAAGCGCCGACTAACCCGTAAGAAATGGTCCTACAACCAGCTAGGGTATGAATCCCCTACCCCGCAAATATTCAGCTTAAAGATAGTTAGCTCTGATTGACCCATTCAGAGTAGGGCAACAATGCCCTATTCCATAGGTTAGTTTTCATGGCTTGATCAGTTTTCTGCTGAATCACAAACACTTAGCCTGCCTGGGCGTCGTGGCATCAGAGTTGCCAATTGCCTGTTGCGAAAATAACCCGGAGACAAGCATGTTTCTACCTACACTAAGTCCAAGTGATGTGAGCTACGGAGCGGACCTCTACGATTTGCCGAATGGGAATAAGAAGGCGCTCAAGGGAGAGGTTGCTGGAATCAGTCATAGTCAGACGATGGCGAAATTGAAACTGAGCCATACCCCCGCGGAGCATCAGCTATACCAGGCATTGTTGGAGGAAGCCGGATCGGCGCACACGCGTATTTGCGCGTTCAGCACGCGCCAGTTGATGGTTCTCGCCCAACTGCCGAATTACAGCGCCGTGCGGCGCGCGCTGCACGGACTGATCAACAAACAGAGCATTGAAGATTATCGGATTGCGGGAGACTTGTTTTCGATGCGGCAGGCGACGGTCTACCTGATCTTCAGCCCGGAGGAGATTCTGGCGCGCCGCACAGCCAGCCACTACAGCGGACAGCATCATTCAACGGATGCCGCCTCCGACCAGGCCATCGAGCGGGTGGCGGACTTTCAAGGATTAAGCCGCCGCGAAGCGCAAGTGGCGCTGTGCTGTGCCGAAGGGTTGACCAACACCGAGATCGGCAAGCGGCTGCACATCAGCGAACAAACAGTCAAATATCATCTGCGGCACATCTTCGTGAAATATGGCGTCAGGCGGCGCACGGAACTGGTTTCACGCCTGCTGTCGCAGGCGGCACAACCGGAAACAGCCAGAGAAATCTTTGAACTGCCTGCGCCTCACGAGTGACGCGCCAGAACCTAAGCCTTACAGAACTATCGCCGCCTCGCAAAAGAGGTTTCCTTTATGGTTTCGCGGGTGTTTCCGGCTTGCTTCTCAAGCCGGAAACACCACGCCGGGATGAAGTGTGTTTATTCCCTTGATCGAGAGGGCAATTGATATGAGCAAAAGCAGTTTCACAAGCCTTGTCAGAACAATCCGGCAAAGGAGTTCACGGTTTCGAGTGAGCGCCTTCAGTCTGCTGGCCGTGCTTCTGACCGTCTGGATTGACGTGGCGGTGGCCCAACAACAGCCAACCGCCAAACAGGCCACGCCCGTGGCCGGACAAACACCGCTTGCCACTGCCACGTCAACGCCATCAGAAATCGGCCCGGAAGACTGGCGCTACCGAATCGGGCCGGGCGACCTGCTGGAAATTCGCATCTTCAATCGCCCGCAACTTTCGCTTGATGCGGTTCGGGTGGACGGGCGCGGGATGATCCGCATGCCCTTGATTGAAGCCGATATTCAGGCGGCCTGCCGGACGGAATCGGAGCTGTCGCAGGAAATCGCCTCGCTGTACAGGGAATACCAGCGCAATCCGCAAGCCTTCGTTCTGGTCAAGGAATACAACTCGCAGCCAGTGGCGGTCATCGGCGCCGTGGAAAAGCCCGGACGCATTCAGTTGCAGCGCCGGGTGCGCCTGCTGGAATTGCTTTCCTTCGTCGGCGGACCGTCGGAAAAAGCCGGCCTGCGCGTGCATATCGCGCATATGGGAAACGGCGCTGTCTGTTCCTACGAATCAGGAGAGCAGATGGGCAAGCTGGTGGCCAGCGAGAAGCTGGCGGATGAGCCGGAAATTTACACACTGACAGAAACGATGGCGGGCGAACCGGACTCCAACCCCTACATCCGTCCGGGCGATGTCGTCACCATTCACGAAGCGGATCAGGCGTTCGTGGTCGGCAATGTGTACAAGCCCACGGCGATTCCGCTGCGAGTGCCAATCCGCTTTTCAGAAGCGATTGCCATGGCGGGCGGTGTGCTGCCAGACAGCAGCACGGATCAGATTCGCCTGGTCAGACAGGTTCCCGGCACCTCCGTCAAACAGGAACTGTTCATCAACCTGAAAAATATCAATCAGCGCCGCACGGAAGATCTGATGTTACTGGCCGGAGACATCGTGGATGTGCCGACGCAGAGCGGTAAGAAATTCATGCGCGCCATGCTGACAGGAATGGCCCCGGCATTGACCAGCTTGCCGTTCCTCATCTTTCGTTAATCGAAACGGGTATTTTTATGGAAGAACCACGCCAATTGAAGGACGCAGGCATTTCTGCTTCCAGGGAAAACGCGGATCAGGGAGTCATTCAGCGGCTGGTCGCCAGTTATCGCCGGTCGGCGGATGCCGACGGCAGAATCCACCTGCGCGATTACCTGCAGGCGATTCGCAAACATCTTTGGCTGATTGCCGGATTGACGCTGCTGGTGGCCATGGTGACGGTGATTTATCTGGCGCGGCAGCCGGACATTTTCCTGGCACAGTCGCTGGTGCAGATTGATGTGGAAGACCTCAATCCCGCGCTCAACAACAACAAGAGCAATTCGGTCATCGTCAACAACGCCTCCAATGATCCGGCCTACTTCAATACGCAACTGCGAATTCTGACCAGCTACGGGTTGCTTTCGCGCGTCGTCAAGACACTGGATCTGGAACACAACCAGGGCTTCACCAATCCGAAATCAGTCAAGACCCGCTCGACCTGGCAGAATGTGCTGCGAATGGCGGGGCTGGGTAAAAAGGGCCAATCCGCCGATGCCGAGACAATAGATAAAAACAAATTGCCGCTGACCAGCACTGCCAATTCCACCTCTTCCGGCGCCAGCCCCGTCAATTCAGCGCTTGGCAATCCGGTCAACAATCCGGAAGAGGCGGAACGCTATGCGCCGCTGGTCAAGGACCTGCTGGAGAGCCTGCAAATCGAACCCGTGGTTGAACGCCGGATGGGATATGGACGCGACACCACGCGCCTGATCGAAATCCGCTACAAACATCCGGACCCGCGTCTGGCGGCGCGAATCGTCAACACCGTGGCCGAGACGCTGGCATTGATGAATTTTGAAAGAAGATCGGACAAGAGCATTTCGACCGGCGACTTCCTGCAAAAGCGCATCGCCGAATTGCAGATGCAGATTCGCAACAGCGAAGAGCGGCTGCTGAATTACGCCAAAAGCAATCAGATTCTTTCGCTCGACGCCAGCCAGAACACCGTGGTTGAAAGATTGACCGGGCTCAACCGCCAACTGCTGGAAGCGGAAAACGAACGCAAGCTGGCCGAATCCTCCTGGCAGGCTGCGCGCGCGCCCGGCGCGGCGGTGGCCCTGGCCGAAGAAACCATTTCGAAGCAGGCGGCCGACATCAAAACCCGGCTGGCCGAACTTCGGCAAAAACGCGCCCAACTGCTGGTCGAAAACACGGAAAAATGGCCGGAAGTCAACGAAATCAAGCAGCAGATCATGACGCTTGAGCAGGAAATGCAATCTTCCCTTTCGCGGGCCGCCGCCGTCGTCCTGTCCAATCTGGAAACCCGCTACCGGCAGGCGCTTCAGCGTGAACAGGCTGTCCGCAGCGATTTCGACAAGCAGCGCGGCACGACCCTGACGCAGAATGAAGCGGCGGTGAATTACCGGATCATTCAGCAGGAAATTGAAACCAACAAGGGGCTGCTGAACGGCCTGCTGCAAAGTTACAAGGAAAACGACGTGGTGCTGGCCGACCTGCACAACAACGTCAGTGTCATTGATTACGCCATTCCGCCCGACAATCCCATCGGCCCGAAACGCTGGCAGGGCGTGATGCTGGCGCTGATTTTCTCCATCCCCTGCGGCATCGGCCTGGTGCTGCTGCTGGAATACCTGAATGACACCATCCGTTCGATTGATGATGTTGAAAAGCTGCTGCGGTTGCCCGCGCTGGCGGCGATTCCCGCCATCAAAGGCGGTCGCACCGGGCGGTCGGCGTTGCTGCTGAGCGACAAATCCACGCTGGCGGCGGCGGAAGCCTACAGACAACTACGCACGGCGGTGCTGTTATCCACGCCGGGAGGCGCGCCGAAAAGCGTGCTCGTCACATCGAGCGTGCCGGGAGAAGGCAAAACCACCTCTTCGGTCAATCTGGCGGTCAGTCTGTCGCAAACCAAAGCCAGGGTGCTGATCATTGACGCCGACCTGCGGCGGCCGCGCCTGCATACGATCTTTGGCCTGGACAACCGCCGCGGCCTGAGCACCTACTTGTCCAGCGAAATGCCTTCGACCGATTCGGCGGACATCGTTCAGCAGCATAAGACCAGCAATCTTTTCGTGCTGACCTCCGGGCCGGTGCCGCCCAATCCGGCGGAATTGCTCGGCTCCGAACAAATGCAGCGTTTGCTGGAACGGTTGGAAAACGACTTCACCTACATTGTCATTGACTCGGCGCCGTCGGCCTCCTTCACGGACGCGGTGCTGCTTTCGTCAATGGTGGATGGCCTGCTCCTGGTGGTTCACAGCAATTCCACGCCGCGCCATCTGGTGCTGCGCACCAAACAATTGCTGGCCGCCGCCGGCGCGAAAATCTTCGGCGTGGTGCTCAGCCAGGTGGTGATGTCATCGCAGGACGCCATCTACGGCAGCTACCTTTACCAAAAAAACGATAAGGGGCAGCTCGGCGATGCAGGGACGGAAGGCAGTCTGGCAATGCTTCCCGACGCGGCCAGACAGGCGATTGACATCAAACCGGGTGAACACGGAGCGGAAACTGAGAGTGAACCGGCGTCCGCCGCGCAGACAACCGCGCCGGTTAAACCCGGCCAGACCGTGAACACTCCGAAATTCTCCCTGCCGGTCAACCCGTCGAATGGCAAACGCGCGCGTGCGAGTTTCGCGCGTGGCGCGACCGGAGAGGTCACCACGGTTCCGCAGTTTCTGAACAAGGCCAATGGAACCAACGGAACGAATGGAACCAACGGCCATTCCTCCCCGCTCTTCGCCTGGGAGCAGGACGAAGCCGGGCAGAGGTTCAACGCCGACATCGTCAACGGAATGGCCGCGTCAGCGCTGATCAATGAAGTCGTCAACAATCTGGTCAGCGCCAATTCCGAACAAAGTTACGCGGCCTATTCGATGCTCTTCCTGATGGCAAAAGCAGGCGCTCACCAGCCGATGCTGCACCTGATCGAACAACATCCGGATGAAAGAGTGCGAATTGCGTTGCTCCGGCTGCTGGGGGCAGGCGGAGATGCAAAAGCGCTGCTGGGCCTCATTCACGTGGCCGCCCAGAAACAATTGCCGCCGGCGGTTTTGTCGGCAGCGTTGACGGCGATTGATCAGCTCGCCAGTCAGGCCCCCTCTGGCAAATCGGAATAGCCCCTGTCGAAACTGAACTGAATCGTAAGACGGAGGCTTGAGGGGACTTTTATTTTCCATTTGTCATTTGTGAGTTGTCATTGGCCATCAATTCCGCAAGGCAATGACAAATCAAAAGTGGGAAATCACAAATGGAAAATGAGAAGTGATCAAACCTCGGAATTTTTGCTTGCGAAAGAAAAGATCCCTATGAACACCTACCTCCTCATCTTTGTAATCGCGTTGGGTTCGTCGCTGCTATTCACGCCGATGGTGCGGCGCGCCTGTGAACGTTTCGGCTGGTTCGACGAGCCGAAGGATTTACGCCGCGTTCATCGCGCAGCCATTCCCCGCCTGGGCGGGGTGGTCATTTTTCTGTCACTGGCGATGGCGCTGCTTGCGCTATTCATCGCCGGCGTGGCGCTTGACAACCAGGTCACGCAATCGCTGCTGGCCGACAAATCGCGTCTGGTGGCCGCGCTGGTCCCGGCCGTGCTGATCTTTGCCCTCGGCGCGGTTGACGACCGGTATGGGTTGCCTTCGCACGTGAAGCTGATCGTGCAGGTTGCGGCGGCGGCGCTGTTTTACGCGCTGGGCGGAAGAATCGAATCGCTGTCGGTGCCCGTGCTCGGCTACGTCCACTTGCCGGTCGCCATTGGCATGACGCTGACGGTCATCTGGGTGGTGGCGATTACCAACGCCTTCAATCTGATTGACGGCCTGGATGGATTGGCGGCGGGAGCGGCGCTGTTCGCTTCGTGCGTGATGATCGTGGTGTCGTTTGTTTCCGGCCATCCCTTCGTCACGGTCATCGCGCTGGCGCTGGCCGGATCGCTGATCGGCTTTCTGCGCTACAACTTCCATCCGGCGTCCATCTTTCTGGGAGATTCCGGCTCGCTGCTGCTGGGCTTTCTTCTGGCGACGCTGGCTGTGCAGGGCATTCAGAAGGCTTCGATGGCGGTGGCGGTGGCAATTCCGCTGCTGGCGTTCGGCGTGCCGGTGATTGATACGGGACTGGCGCTGATTCGCCGTTTCCTGAGCAAACGCCCGCTGTTTCAGGGCGACCGCGAACATATTCACCACAAACTGCTGGCGCGCGGCTGGTCGCAACGCCGCGTCGCGCTGGTGCTTTACAGCGTGTGCGCCCTGCTGGGGCTGCAAGCCATGCTCTTTACACAGGTCGGCACGGTCGGACGCATCACCGGATTGTGGCTGTTCATCGTCGGCGTCGGGATCATCTTCCTGGTGGACCGGCTGCATTACCACGAAATTGACGAGATTCGCGCCGGATTTCGCCGCAGCCTGTCCCTGGCGGAACGCCGTGTGCGGCTGGCGAACAACATCCGCATGCGCCGGGCCAACGCGGCCCTGGCCAAGGCGACCTCCCTGCAGGAACTCTTTGCCGCCGTGCGGGACATGCTGGAATTGAGCGGCTTCGTCTGCGCAACGGCGCAACTGGATCGTCACAATACCGCCAACAACAAATGGGTGCTGATGCGCGAGCGCGAAGCGCAAACGATGACCGGCGTCGAAGTCAACAGTGGTTCGATTTACTGGGTGTGGGAACACAGCGATGCCAAAGTGGCGAAGGTCATCAATTCCACCAATTTTCGCTCGCTGCGACTGTCGCTTTCGACCCCGCGGACGATGCTGGGTTACATCAGTCTCTACCGCCGGGCGGATGAAGACCTGCCCCTGTTTGACCTGAACGCCTTGTGCGGCTTTTTCCAGAATGAAATGTCTGCGGCGGTGGAACGGCTCTTCGCCCTCAACGAAGCGAATGCCGGGGAAAATGAACTCACCTTCCGATTTGACGTGGAGCCGGAGCCGATCACTGTCACCTGGACGCCCGAACCGCGCTTCCCGGAATCAACCGGACGCTACCCGCAGTCCGTGCCCAACCAGACCAAGCGGAGGAATTCGTGATGAGTTATCTGAACCTTTATTACCCTGAAAGCCGCTTCGGCGGATTCACCGATGTGGATGGAACGATTCTCTTCTACAACCGGATTCATTCCTTCGTCACCCCCGAATCCATTGTGCTGGACATCGGTTGCGGGCGGGGCGAATACGACGAAGACCCGGTCAGCCTGCGCCGCGAAAGCCGCATTTTCAAAGGCAAGGCCGGACATGTGATTGGAATTGACATGGACGAAGCAGGCAAAACCAATCCGTTTCTGAACGAATTTCGCCGCATCGAAGGCGACCGCTGGCCGGTGGCTTCCGCTTCGATAGACATCTGCGTTTGCGATTGCGTGCTGGAACATGTGGAAAAACCCGCCCTGCTGTTTTCGGAAGCGGCGCGCGTGCTGAAACCGGGCGGCTATCTGTTCATCCGGACGGCGAATGTCTGGAGCTACATCGGATTGATTTCGCGCCTGGTGCCGAACCGCCTCCACGCGGCGATCCTCAAACGCGCGCAGGAGCGAAGAAAAGAGGAAGATGTTTTTCCAACCACCTACCGCTGCAACACGAAGCGCAAGATTCGCTCGATCCTCGACCAGTACGGGTTTGATCACTGCGTCTACGAACACGAATCGGAGCCGTATTACCTGTCGTTTTCACGCCCGCTTTATTACCTGGGCGTGCTGCATCAGCGGCTGGCGCTGAATTTTTTCCGCGCGGCGATTTTCGCCTTCGCTCAGAAACAAGACCCGGGTGCGCATCGCTTCCAGCGTGCGGACTTCGATGCCGGGACCGGTCAAAACCAATGAACGATGCGCCAAGACCGCACGCTGGAAGCGATGCGTACCCGGCAAGCGGCGATTTCAATGCCCGTTATGCGCGCGCGGCAATTCACTCCAGTGTGGGCGGCGCCGCCAGCCAGGTTCTGTACGGACTGACGCCGGTCCTCATCGCCAGGTATCTGGGACCGCGCGACTACGGAGTGTATTCAGTTGTGATGTCGCTGGTCGCCATCGTCACGGGGCTGCTGTCATTAGGTCAAAATTCGATGCTGCACAAGTTACTGCCCGAATATTCAGTCAGGGATCGCGAGATGGGGGGAGCCATTCTGGCGAATACAACACTGCTGACCGTGAGCGTGCTGATCGCAGTGAGCGCGACCTGGCTGGGTATTTCAGGCTGGCTGGCAACAAATGTTTATCGCGACGGCGGTTTGACGAATGTCTTTCGCTGGGCCGCGGCGGCGACGATGGCGCTGGCGCTGTTCAATCTGGCGTCGAGCGCGGTGGCGGGATTGCAGGACTTCAAAACCTACAACCGCGGCCTGCTTCTGCGCAGCGTCGCGCTGATCGCCCTGATGT
The DNA here is from genome assembly GCA_021155085.1 of Heliomicrobium sp. Taxonomy (GTDB): domain Bacteria; phylum Acidobacteriota; class Blastocatellia; order RBC074; family RBC074; genus RBC074. The sequence goes on from JAJNQA010000056.1 coordinate 29,742, forward strand.
GGGCCGGCGTTCAGTTTTCCGGTCTGAGCGGCGCGTTGGCGGGGCAGGTGCTGGCCAGCCTGCTGGGCCTGGCGCTTCTGATAATTTATGGCTGGCCGCTGGCGCTGGCGCGGTTTCCCGGATTCATCCGGCTGTCAGGTTCAGGCGTGTTGTGGAAAGTGATGGCCGGTTTCACGCTGCCGACGCTGCTGATGACGCTGTTGAATCTGCCGGGTTTCTGGTGGATCAGCACGATGGTCGCGCGGCACACGGGTTTTGTTGAAGCCGGGCATTTCGGCGTTGGATACGCCATCGCGCAATTGATCTTCCTGCTGCCCCAGACTCTTTACACGCCGGCCATGACCTTCATGTCCGAAGCGCATGCCGGAGCGGAGCGCGAAGGATTCGGCCGCCTGGCGGGAACCAACCTGCGCTGGATCTGGGCGCTGACCTTGCCACTGGCATTGGGCGGATCACTGGCTTCGCCATTGATCATCAACGTGCTTTTTGGTTCGGAATACAAGGCCGCGATTCCGGCCGCATTTGTAATGAGTCTGGCGGCCCTGCTGATGGTCAACACCGGCCTGCTCAATACGGCCATTATCGCGGCAGGCCACGCCTGGCAGGGCTGCGTGCTCACGCTGCTGTGGGCGGCGGTCTTTTTCGCCGCCGGCTGGTTCTGCATTCCGCGCTGGGGAGCGATGGGCGGCGCGGCGGCCTTCACGCTGTCACAGGGGTTTTATTTCACCGGCAATTATCTTTATTCGCGCCGTGCGTTGCGCGTACGCAGCGACGGGCTGGGGCGGCTGGCCCTGCTCACCGCGTTCGGCGCAGCCGCGGCGATCTTCGTCACCTTCAACCTGCAAGGGCCTGCCTTCTATTTCGCATCCATCTTTCTGCTGCTCGGCGTTTTGGCCGCGGAGTGGTCCTGGATCGGCGTCGAAACGGAGCGGCGGCAATTGCGGCAGGTGACGGCGGGCATGGGCTTAACTCTTCGCAGCAACGAATAACGCCGTTACCGCGAAGGATTATCGAGGAGAGCAAACATGAGTCTTGAGAGTTCCGTCAAAACATTGATCAAAAACCACGCTTCGTCTCGCGTTGTGGATGCGCTGCGCTTGCTGCGCTACAAACACGCGCCCATCCGTTCGGTCTTCACCAAACTGTACTACGAGCCGGTCGCCGACCGGGATTCGCTGTCCGGTTCCGGCTCCGACCTGATTCAAACCGCGGTGATTGCCCGCGAACTTCCCCGCGTGATCGGGGAACTGGGCATTGAAACGATGCTCGATGCGCCCTGCGGAGACTTTTACTGGATGCGCCACGTCAAGCTGAACCTGACCAAATACGTCGGTGTGGATGTCATCCGCGAACTGGTCATGCGCAATGCCGAACGGTTCGGCGGCAACGGCAAGCTCTTTATGTGCCTGGATGTGACGACGGACAAACTGCCGCAGGTGGATCTGATCTTTTCGCGCGACATGACGGTTCATCTGTCAACCAACGACGCCATCGCCGCGCTGCGAAACTTCAAGCGGAGCAAATCGGAATATCTGCTGACCACGACTTTTCCCAAAACCGAAGTCAACGAAGACATCCTGACCGGCGAATGGCGGCCATTGAATCTGCAACGCGCGCCGTTCAATTTCCCCGAACCCTTGCGGCTGATCAACGAACGCTGCACGGAAGAGGGCGACCGCTATGCCGACAAGAGCCTGGGACTGTGGCGCCTGAGCGATCTGCCCAATCTGATGTTTCAACATTGATTCGTGGATAACCACAATGAAGACCAGCGAACTGATTCCATCCCTGAATTGGCCGGAAGCCGGCGCCACGCGGAACATCGTGCCGCTGACCATCACGGCCTTCCTGATCGCCCTGACCATGACCTTGTCGGCGGTCAATGGTTACTGGCTGTGGCTGGCAGCTCCGGCAGCCATCGGCGGAGTGCTGTGGTTATTTGCGCTGAAGTCAACCACGCACCTGCTCCTGGTCTTCGCATTTCTTCCCTTTCAGTCGCTGCTGAACGATGTTTTCGCGGGCCGCATTCCAGCCATCGCCATCGCCAAGGATGGACTGATGGTCATCGTGATTCTGGCGCTTGTGGCGCAGTACCTGATCCGTAGACAGTCCTGGTACATCAACACAGTGATTACGCTGCTGCTGGTCTTCGCGGTGATGAGCACGATGTATGCGCTGGGATCTGCCTATCCGCTGCGCGGAATTCTGGCGCTGCGCTTCCTGACGCTCTATCCGCTGCTGATCCTGATCGTGGCCAATGCCATGGAAACGCGCCAGGAAGTCAACCGGCTGCTGCGGTTGGTGGCGCTGGTCGGCGTGGTGACGGTGGCCTATGGGTTATTGCAGTACGTGACGCTCTTCGACGTGCCCTACCGCACCAGCGGCGGCGACGTGACCCTGCGCATGGGCCGGTTCGGAGAAATGGGGATGGTTTCCACCTTTGCCAGCCGCCCGACCTGCGGCGGATATATGGTGGTGCTCTTTCTGCTCTTTCTGCAGGACAAGCTGTGGGAGCAATTGAAACTCAAGCCCTGGATGCGCTGGCCCATGCTGGCGGCAATCGGCTTATCGGTCGTGCTGACCTTCAGCCGCAGCAGTTGGCTGGCGCTGCTGGTCGGCACACTGGTCGCCTACTACTTCCGTAACAAGATGCAGGCGATTCTGGCGGCGGCGGGACTGGTGCTGTGCGGAATTCTGTTTGCCGTTTTTCAGGCCCTGTCGCCGTCCTCCTCCCTGGCCTCCGCGGCGACTGACAACGAATCCTTCTTCATTCGCCTGAGCTACTGGCCGATGGTCGCGCGGCACGTGCTGGAAAACCCCTTCGGCATTGGCCTGGGCACGGTCGGCGGGCCGCACCTGTTCGAAGACGGCGCGCAGGCGGATGATTACGGCAATCTACGCTACGACCAGAACACTTTTTTCGATCCCAACGCCGACCTCAGTTCAGGCACGCTGGCCGTGACGGACAACACTTTTTTGAAGCTGTTTCTGCAGGGCGGCTTCCCTCTGCTGATTGCCTTTCTCAGCTTTGTCGGCTCCGTGCTGGTGCTGGCCTATCGAACGCTGAAAACCGCGACGGATCCGTGGATACGCGACCTGGCAATCTGGGCGACCGGGAGCTTCGTGTCGCTGCTGACGATTTTTATGTTTGTTGACTATCTGGAATCCGCCCCGGCGATTTCGCTCAACTGGATGGCCGTGGGCGTGCTGTGCTGCTTGAAGAAGTTCTCCAAGGTGCAAGCGGGCGAACCAGCGGCTTCGTGCGCAGCGGATGAAAGCGCGCCGGATGAAAGCGCAGTTAATGAAAAGGAGTAATTCAATGACGACCCGAATCCTGTTTTCCTGTCAATTTTCGGCGGCTTATGGCGCGGTCCAGCATTCGATGCTGGACCTGGTCAGACACCTGGACCGCAGCCGGTTCGAACCCTACGTGCTGTGTGCGCCGGGCGGCAAGCTGCCTGCGCTGGCGGCCAGGGAGCACGCGCGCGTGCTGACCGTGGGAACGGGCGAATTTTGGAATTACACGCCGCACAATCCGCTGGGCACACTGCGCGACATTCTTTCCGTCGCCCGGCAGATCGTGAAGCTGGCGCGCGCGGAAGATGTCCGCATCGTGCATACCTTCGACGGAATGGTGTTCGTCGCCGCCATCCTGGCCAAGCTGTTTCTGGCCCAGATGTTTCTGAAAGACCTGCAGGTAATCTGGCTTGACTGCGCGTTCATTCAGCGTTACCGGCCGCATAACCGCGCCCTGCTGCGATGGTGTCTCAACCGTGTGGCGCGCGTGGCAACGCTCAGCCAAAGCCGGCAGCAACAATTGCTGGCGGCAGGGTTTGATCCGGCCCTGACCACCGTGCTGCCTTCCGGCACCGACACGAACCTGAAACAGTCCGCGTCCGAGTTTGGCTCCTATCCACATTCGAGCATCCGGATTGGCGTCATTGGCCGGCTTCTTCCCGCCGAAAATTTTGAATCGTTCCTGCAAATGGCGCGAATCGAGGCTGACAGGCATCCGCAGGTGGAATTCGTCATCATCGGCAAGCCGGGGATCTTTCGCGATGAAATCGAATCCTGGCAGCAGATGATCAAACGGATTCATGCGCTCAACCTGTCCGAACACGTCAAGTTCCAGCCGCAGGGGGAGGAAGTCCCGGCGTTGCTCGGCAGTTTCGATCTGGTCGTCAGTTCATCGCCCCTGGAAACTACCAGTCACCTGCTGCTGGAAGCGATGGCGATGTCGAAACCCATTGTCGCCACCGCCGTCGGCGGCGTGCCGGAAGTGGTCACCGACGGCGAAGTCGGCTTTCTGGTTCCACCCAATCAGCCGCAGGCGCTGGCCGCCAGAATTTCGCAGTTGATCGAAGACGCGCCGCTTCGCAAAGCGATGGGCGGCAGGGCGCGCGAACGCGTGCTGCGGCATTACGACATTCGCGCCATCACCCGGGAATGGGAAAAGTTGTACGACGAACTGCTGCCGCAATAAACATCGGGAAGCGCAGGCGGCCTCGCGTGAGGGCTGTAAAATTTGCTGACCGAAGAGTCCGGGATGCCTCTTCTCGGGTCGGCGCGCGAGGCCGCATGCGCTTCCACTAACCGAATCGCGGACATTCAGTCCGCGACTGAGAACCCGCGGACTGAATATCCGCGCATCAGGCGAAAACCATGCGCTTAGGAATTGACGCTTCAAACATTCGCACCGGCGGCGGCATCACGCACATCGCTGAATTGCTGCGCGCGGCGCAACCGCAGGAGCACGGTATTTCCCGTGTCACTGTCTGGGCCAGCCGCCAGACGCTGCGGCAACTGACCTGGCAGCCGTGGCTGGAGCTGGTTCACGAACCGATGCTCGATCAGTCCCTGCCGGTCAGACTTTACTGGCAACGGACGAAACTCGCGCGGCTGGCACAGCAAGCCTGCGATTGCCTGTTCGTTCCCGGCGGAAGTTATGGCGGAAGCTTCAAACCTTTTGTGACCATGTCCCAGAACATGCTGCCGTTCGAACGGCGGGAGTGGCAGCGGTATGGGTTTTCCGCCATGTCCGCCAAGATGTGCCTGCTCCGGCTGAGCCAGAGCCGCAGCCTGCGCCAGGCTTCCGGCGTGGTTTTTCTGACCGAATACGCGCGTTCGGTAATTACCGGAGCGATCGGACTCACAGGATCGCAACCGGTCGTTCCGCACGGGATTCATCCGCGCTTCTTTCTGCCGCCGCGGCAACAGAAACCGATCAGCCAATATTCGGCAGGCAATCCGTTCCGGCTGCTTTATGTTTCGAAAATCGAGCCCTACAAACACCAGTGGCGCGTTGTCAAAGCCGTGGCCAGGCTGCGGCAGCAGGGACTTCCCATTTCGCTGAGTCTGGTGGGCGGGCCGGAATGCCCGGCATCCACGCAAAAGCTGAAAGAAACGATCAGCCGCGTGGATCCGCACGGACAATTCATTTTCCACGCCGGAGACGTTCCGCATGCGGATGTCCCCGCCTGTTATCACAACGCGGATGCCTTCGTCTTCGCGTCGAGCTGCGAAAACCTGCCGAACATCATGCTTGAAGCGATGGCCGCCGGCTTGCCGATTGCCTGTTCCAATCTCGGCCCGATGCCGGAAGTGTTAGGCCCGGCCGGCGTCTATTTCGACCCGGAACATCCGGCGGAGATTGCGGCGGCGATTCAGTTGCTGGTCGAAGACAGAGCCTTGCGCCAGTACTTCGCGGAGTCCGCCTACGCGCAGGCGAAAAACTATTCCTGGGAACGCTGCGCGAGCGAAACCTTTTCGTACCTGGCCGCGACGGCCAGTTTGCCAACACACAGTTATCGAGAGGCGCTAGAACCTCTCGACTCCTGCGGTACGCGAGCGTGAGCGAGCGCCTTGCCTGCGGCGAATACCGCTCGCTCACGCCCGCGTACCGCAACAACGTCTGGATTTTTGGACCCTGCTATGAAAATTCTTGTGCTCGGAGCCAATGGCATGTTGGGCCACAAAATGTTTCAAACCCTCAGAGAGCGGTTTCCTGAAACTTACGGCACGATTCGCGGCTGCACCGCGGATGAGCCGTTGAACAGGATTGATCTGTTTCAACGGGGACACATCATCGAAGAGATGGATGCCAGTGACTTCCCCTCGCTTGAGGCGTTTCTGCGGATGCGCCAACCGGAGTTCGTCATTAACTGCATCGGCATCGTCAAACAGCGCGCTGAAGCGGAAGACCCGATCCAAAGCATCACCATCAATTCCCTGCTGCCGCACATCCTGGTCAGGGTTTGCCGTGAATGGGGTGGACGCGTCATTCACATCAGCACGGATTGCGTCTTCAGCGGCAAGCAGGGCGGCGGCCACGGTTACAGCGAAGAAGATCCAACAGACGCTGAAGACCTGTACGGCAAGAGCAAACAATTGGGCGAAATCACGGGCGAAAATGCGCTGACGCTTCGCACTTCGATGATTGGCCGGGAGTTGAACAATTACGCGTCCCTGCTGGAATGGTTTCTCAGCCGGAATCACACGCGGGTCACCGGTTATAAGCGTGCATTTTATTCCGGCGTGACGACGAATCATCTGGCCGAAGTGGTGGGGAATGTCATCGAACATCATCCGCGGCTTTCCGGCCTGTATCACGTCGCCAGCCACACGATCACGAAATACAAACTTCTGCACCTGATCCGCGAGTCATTTCAAATGTTCGTTGAAATCACGCCGGATGAGAATTTCTTCTGCAATCGCAGCCTGAACGGCGAACGATTTCATCGGGCCACCGGCTACGTCTGTCCCTCCTGGCCGGAACTGATTGAACAACTCGCCAAAGATACAACCCCCTACGAATCCTGGAGGTATAAATATGAAACCGTTGGAAGGTAAACGTGTGTTGATCACCGGCGGAACCGGATCACTCGGAAAAGTATTGGTGCGGCGGCTGCTCGGCGGCGAAATGGGCGATCCCGCCAAGGTGATTGTCTTTTCCCGCGACGAAGCGAAGCAGCATTTCATGCGGATCGAATTTCAGTTCAAGGGCGCGGCAACGGATGAAATCATCTACCGCAATTTTCAGCGCAAGCTGGAATTCCGCATCGGCGACGTGCGTGATTATCACAGCGTCGCGGCGGTTGTGCGCGAAGCCGACGTGGTGTTTAACGCCGCCGCGCTGAAACAGGTGCCAACCTGCGAATACTTCCCCTTTGAAGCCGTCCGAACCAACATCCAGGGGCCGGAAAATATCGTTCGCGCCATTCAGGAACATCGCCTGCCCATCGAAACCGTCGTTGGCGTGTCAACCGACAAAGCCTGCCAGCCGATCAACACGATGGGGATGACCAAGGCGCTGCAGGAGCGCGTTTTCATTCAGGCGAACATGCGCTGCCCGGAGACGCGCTTCGTCTGCGTCCGTTACGGCAACGTGCTGGCTTCGCGCGGTTCGGTCGTGCCGCTGTTCCATGACCAGATCAGACGCGGCGGCCCGGTGACGATCACCACGCCGGAAATGACGCGTTTCCTGCTGAGCCTGGATGACGCCGTGGATACGATCTTCGCCGCCGTCCGCCACGGGCAACCGGGCGAAACCTGGATTCCGAAAGCGCCTTCGGCCTACGTTACGGACATCGCCACCGCGCTGATCGGCAATCGCCGCATCAAGGTCGAATTCATCGGCATCCGCCCGGGCGAAAAGATTCATGAAAGCCTGATCAGCCGTGAAGAAGCGTTTCGCGCCGTGCCGCGCGGCGATTATTTCGCCATCCTGCCGATGTTGCCCGAAGTGGCCAACGGCCATCACAGGGAAGAACCAACGCGCGATCAGGAATACTGTTCCGGCGACGAAGTCATGACCTTGCAGGAAACCGAAACCCTGCTGCGCGCGCGCAATCTGATGATCGAAAACACAGTCGAAGAACCCGCGGAGATGTTGCGATGAAGATCATGACCGTGCTGGGCACCCGGCCCGAAATCATCCGCCTGAGCCTGATCATCAAACTGCTCGACCGGTTCGCCGATCACGTGCTGGTTCACACCGGGCAGAATTACGACGAACGGCTGAGCGGATTGTTTTTCGATGAACTCGGCATTCGCCAGCCGGATGTTTTCCTGGGCGTGCGCGGCGCAGGCTTCGCCGACCAGGCCGGGCAGATTCTGGCGCGCATCGAACCGGTCTTGATGGAACACCGCCCGGACCGCCTGCTCATCCTGGGCGACACCAACAGCGGCTTGACGGCGTTTGTCGCCCGGCGGCTGGGCATTCCCGTTTACCACATGGAAGCCGGCAACCGCTGTTTCGACGACCGCGTGCCGGAAGAAGTCAATCGCCGCGTGATTGATCATTCCAGCAGCGTGCTGATGCCCTACACCAACCGCAGCCGCGAAAACCTGCTGCGCGAAGGCTTCGCCAATGATCGTGTTTACGTCACCGGCAATCCGATCAAGGAAGTCATTGATCATTACGCCGAGCGTATCAATGCCAGCAGCGCGCTGCACAAACTTGGACTGGAAAAACGCCGCTATTTTCTGGTGACGATGCACCGCGCCGAAAACGTGGATGTCGAATCGCGGCTGCGCAATCTGATCGAAGCGCTGTCGCAGCTTCATCGGGAAGACGGCTTCCCGGTCATCTGTTCACTGCACCCGCGCACGAAAGCGAAGGCGCAAAACTTCGGTGTTGATTTGAATCAGGCGGGGATTCGCTTTCTCGACCCGCTGGGCTTTTTCGATTTCATCCGGCTGGAACAAAACGCCTTCTGTCTGATCTCCGACAGCGGCACGGTGCAGGAAGAAGCCTGTCTGTTCCGCGTCCCGTCGGTGACCATCCGCGATGTGACCGAAAGGCCGGAAACCATCGAGTGCGGATCGAACGTGCTGGCGGGCTGCGAGCCGCGACAGATTCAGCAAATGGTCAAACTGGTGACGAGCCAGCCCGCCAACTGGCAGCCGCCGGTTGAATATCTGGCCCCGCAGGTGGCGATGACCGTTTGCCGCCTGGTCTTGGGGTATCGGCTGCCGGATTTAGCCGAACAGGTGTGGCATGGACGTTGAGCATGTACAGCCGACAGTCAGTCGGCTGAGGTTTCCTGCGAAATAGTCATTAAACGAAACTGCCAGCCGGCTGACAGTCGGCTGTACATTCCCCCAAAGAAGTTATGCGAATCCTCCTCATCGTTGATTGTTATTATCCAAGCACCAAATCCGGCGCGAAGCTGGTTCATGACCTGGGCGTGGAGATGAACCGGCAGGGCCATCAGGTGACTGTGCTGACGCCAAGCGAGCACAATCTTTCGGACCTGGAACTGACATCCGAAGACGAGCTGCTGGTCGTGCGCGTCCGGAACGGCCAGTTAAAAGGCGCGCCCAAAATTCAACGCGGGCTGCGCGAAGCCAGTTTGTCAGAAACGCTATGGAATCGTGGCGTGGATTTTTTCCGCGCGAATCCGCAGGACCTGATCGTGTTTTATTCGCCGACCATCTTCTTCGGCGAGCTGGTCGGCAAGCTGAAAGAGATGTGGAACTGTCCGGCGTACCTGGTTCTGCGCGACATCTTTCCGCAGTGGGCGGTGGACGCGGGCGTGATGAGCAAAGGCCCGGCCTATCACTTTTTCCGATGGAAAGAATTCGAGCAATACAAAGTTGCGGATGTCATCGGCGTGCAGTCCCCGGCCAACCTGGAGTATTTCGCCGAACATGCCCCGGACGAAAATTTCAATCTCGAAGTGCTCTACAACTGGACCGCGCCGGACGAAGCTCCGAAGCCTTCGCAGGCGCATCGCAATCAACTTGGATTGCAGGACAAGGTGGTTTTCTTTTACGGCGGGAACATCGGCGTGGCGCAGGATATGGACAACATTGTTCGTCTGGCGGCGCATCTGCAGCAGGAACCGCGCGCGCATTTCCTGCTGGTCGGCGAAGGCAGTGAAGTCCCGCGGCTGAAAACCCTGATTGACGAATTGGGACTGACAAACATTCAGATCCAGCCCGCGGTCGGTCAGAAGGAATATTTGGAGATGCTGGCGGAATTCGATGTCGGGCTGATGTCGCTGGATCGCCGGCTGCGAACGCAGAACTTCCCCGGCAAACTGCTTGGTTATATGTCCTGCGGCAAACCGCTTTTATGCAGCATCAATCCGGGCAACGACCTGAAAGAGATGGTCGAACGGCACGAAGCCGGGTTGTGTTCAATCAACGGCGAAGACGAACTGTTCGGGGCGAATGCGCTGGCGCTGGCGCGCGATGAATTGCTCCGCAGGCGACTGGGACGGAATTCACGCCGCCTGCTGGACAGGTATTTTTCCGTCTCTTCGATTACCCGGCAAATCCTGTCGCATTTCACGGTGGCGGCCGCGCGCGAATATGTCACTGAATCGGAGCCGGAACTGGGGCTGGGCATGTCCTGGAAGGTGAGCTAACAGGTTTCGGAAAGGCAAGGCGATGAAATCAGAAGCAAGAGTTTTTTCCGCACACGATGCATTGTTCGACATTGCGCCCTCGGTGGAACGGTTGCCAGTGGCGGGCCGGATCGCGCTGCTGCTGGATCGGACGATCTACGGCACACTGCTGTTCAGCTTCGTGCTGTTTGCGATTCCGTATGGCGCGGTTGAACCCTGGTGGGTGGCGAGCTTTGAGATTGTGATCTTCGCGCTGACGGCGCTCTGGATGGTCGAAGGCGCCTTAAGCGGTTCATGGCGCGTCAGCGGAATTCCCCTGACGCTTCCCCTGCTGGCGCTGGCTGCATTCGCGGCCATGCAGACGATTCCCCTGGGGATGGGAGAGGTTGCCGGGATACGATTCCAACGGACATTGAGCGTTGATCCGTACGAGACAAAACGGTTCGCGCTGAAACTGCTGGCGCTTTGTCTGGCCGGCCTGTTGTTGCGGCGTTATGCCGCCAGCCGCAGACGCGCCAGTTTGTTAATCCTGACGCTCATCGGTGTGGGCATTGCGAGCGCCGTTTTCGGCCTGATCCGGCAAACTTCGCAGCACGAGGCGATGGGTTTCGGACTGCCGTTTCTGCAACTGGGGGAAGGCTACGGGCAATTCATCAATCGAAATCATTTCGCTTTTTTGATGGAAATGACGCTGGGCCTGGCCATGGGTCTGGTCGTGGGCGGCGGGGTTCGCCGTGACCGGGTCATGATCTATCTGGCCGCGATTGCGCCGCTGTGGACAGCGCTGGTGTTATCGAATTCACGGGGCGGCATCTTCAGTATGCTGAGTCAGGTTCTGTTCATCGGATTGCTGGTGGGAGGCATTCGAGGGCGGCGGCCTGAAGCGGCGCACGAGGAGCACACAAACAGGCTGGCAATGTGGCTGGATCGCCTAAGCCGATCCCGTCTGGCTCGAACGGCGCTGGCGTTGTGTCTGGTTCTGGTGCTGGCCGTGAGCATGATCTGGATGGGGGGCGATCTGCTGGTCAACCGGCTGGAATCGCTGCCGCAGGAAGTCGCCTCCGAAGCGAATGCTTCCGGCGCAAACGGCACTGGCAGCACGGGTGAAAACGGCAGCGGCGAGCGCCGCGCTGAAGTGTGGCGCGCAACCTGGTCGTTGATCAAAACCCACCCCATTGCCGGAAGCGGCTTTGGCGCGTACAAGACGGCGCTCCCTCCGCATCATCGCGCATCGGGCGAGATGATTCCCGAAGAAGCCCACAACGATTATCTGGAAATCCTTTCCAGCGGCGGCATCATCGGTTTCCTTCTGGTCATGCTGTTTCTCTTTCTGTTCATCAAAACCGCGCGGGAACGGCTACGGGAGGCCGATCCCATTCACCGCGCCGCCTGCTTCGGGGCCCTGACCGGCTTGTTCGGCGCAGCCGTGCACAGTCTGGTGGATTTCGGACTGCACATCACGATCAACGCATTGGTCTTCACTGCGCTGGCGGCGATTGCCACGCTCAAACTCCACGAAGATCCGCCCCGGCGGCGAAAAGCCGCTTCGGCAACAAAAAACACGTCTTTTGGGTGATATTCCTTAATGAAGCCGGGTGCTACGATTCGGCTCGAAACTGATAGTACTCTTTTGCTGGTCAGCGTTCCGCTCTTGACTAGCCGCGCTGGCCAGCTTCTTTTCAATTCAGGGAGGTAGTGCAATGTTTATCCCTCGGAAAACCGCAAGAGCTTTGGCCTTGTTTCTCACCATCAGCCTGCTAAGTTTCACCGCTCAAAGTAAGGAAGAGGGGACCAATCGGAAGAACGATAAACCCAGGCCTGTTTCAGCGCCTTCGGGCCCGTATTTTGCCGGCAAGCTGGTCACGAGAGGCAATCAACCCGTTCTGGTCAATGGATATATTGTGGGAACAGGAACCACCATCCTGACCGGAGCAACCGTGCAAACTTTCAACGGAACAAAAGCGACGGTGCGCCTCGGAACACTGGGGAGTTTTGAATTGTCGCCGAATTCAACCGCGACGCTGGCTTTCAGCGGGGATCAGGTCACCGGAATGATCAAGCGCGGCTGCGCCATGCTGACAACCAATCCCAGTATTGCCGGCACGCTCGGCACTCCTGACGGACTGCTGACCAAGACCGACTCCACCAAACTTTCGACCGTGAATGTCTGCGCTCCGGGCAGCGATGAAGCCGCGGCGGCGGACCCGGTTCCCGATCTGAATCACGCGGCTCCTCCTCAGAACAATCGGACATTGGGCGGGATTTCGCCGTGGGGACTGCTGGGCGCGGCCAGTTACGCTGTGGGCGTCGGCACGGCCAGAGGCACCAGTGGCACAAATCACAACGACCTGTGCTGCTGTTGCTGCTGCTGCAATCCCAGTCCTTCCAGCCCCTGATAACCTGCCTGGTTATGAGGTGACTCCCCCATTCCCCTGATGTCATTGCTCACATCGGTCTGGCCCGCGTTGATTGAGATGTGAGTAATGACATTTTTCTTTTCGACGTCTTCTTCAAAGGTTCCCACACCTAAACAGGGTACGGAGGCAGATTATGAACGCTGACCGTTCGGGTTCTCATTTCGTCTGGCGGTTTGCCATTGCCGTGGTTGGATTGGCGGTTTGTTCGTGGCTGCTGTGGAATGCCACGCTCGTTGGGGCAACGCGGCTGCTTTCAGCCCATGGCGCTGGCGCAAATCTGATCGAGCCGGCGGATCAGGCAGTCAGCATTGGCGCAACCGATCCGGAAAGCCACACCGCACGCGCCAATGTGCGGCTGAATTCTGGCGACGCCGCTGGAGCGGCCAGCAATCTGGAAAAGGCAATCGCGCTGCGTCCGGGGGATTTCCGGCTTTGGATGCAATTGGGAAACGCGCGCGATCAAGCCGGCGACACGGCAAAAGCGCTTGTCGCATTCGGTGAGGCCGTCAAACTTGCGCCATTTTACGCGCAGACACACTGGCAACTCGGCAACCTGCGGCTTCGCGCCGGACAGTACGAGGAGGCATTTGCCGAACTGCGGCTTGCGGCCGTCAGTCAGCCGACATTTTTGCCGCAAGTCATTGACCTGACCTGGGGAATTTATAATGGCGACACAGGTGCCGTTGAATCAGTCATTGATCCGCAAACACCCGCGGCACGGATGGCGCTGGCGATCTACTTCGCTCAACACGGAAAGGCGGCGGATGCGATTCGCTTGTTCCGCGAATCGCGCGTGGCCCACGACCAGCAACGCCGGTCTTTGCTAACCGCGTTGTTGTCCGCCAGACAATTCCCGGAAGCTTACGAAATATGGGCCGGCAATCACGACACACTTGCCAGGGAACGCCGCAATCGTTCCGGCCTGCTCATTGACGGCGGGTTTGAAGGCGAAATCGGTTTGGATGATCCCGGCTTCGGATGGCAAATCAAGCCGGACGCGCAAGCCGTGCAATTTTCACTGGATTCGGGCGGGCCGTCCGCTGGCGCGCGCAGCCTGCTGGTAACCTGGAATGGAAACCCGCAGCCTCCGGCAGTGATTTCACAACTGGTTCTGGTCGAGCCGATGAAACGCTACCAGCTCACCTTTGACGCCCGCGCCAGAAATCTGGTGACAGCGGCTCCGCCCGTCATTGCGGTGGCGGATGCGAATGCGCCAGCCACCAAGCTTGCCCAATCCGATCCGCTGCCGCAGGGAGCGGGTGAGTGGCGGAAGTTTTCTTTTTCCTTCATGACGCCTGAAAACGCGCGCGCCGTGCTGATCACGCTTGAACGCCAGGTCTGCACCATGGACATTTGCCCGATCTTCGGACAAACGTGGCTGGATAACATCAACTTGCAGTAATCGTCGCGGCTTCACTCCGGGCGGGATTCCAATCCGGCGCCCAGCAATCTGACGCCCAGAACAAAAAGGGTGATGGCCAGCGCAGGCGTCAGCATCACCCAGACGTGTTCCCGTTCAAGCAGGGAAACATCCGCCGCCGCCGCCAGCAGGTTTCCCCAACTTGGTTCCGGTTCCTGCAAACCCACTCCCAGAAACGACAACGCCGTTTCGGACAGCAAAAAAGCCGGCAGCATCAGCAGCGTCTGCACCACCAGTGGCCGCGCCGAGTTCGGCAGAATGTGACGCCAGAGAACCTGAACCGGCGACAGGCCAACGCTCACCGCCGCCATGACGAATTCGCGTTCGCACAATTCCATCACCAATCCGCGCGTGAGCCGCGCCATTTCCGCCCATCCCAGCGCGACGAAAATGCAGATCAAAAGCAGCGCCGCGCGCGCCGGAGGCAGTTCCAACGGGAACGCCGCGCGCACCGCCAGAATCAAAACCAGATCCGGCAACGCCATCATCGCATCAGCGGAGCGCATCAATACCACGTCCATCCAATTCAAGCGTGCGTTCCCGGCCCGTCCGGCATACCCCGCCAGACAACCGATCAAAATCCCCAGCAGCGCCGACAGCAGCGTTCCGATCGGCCCCACCAAAAGCGAAAAGCGCGTCGCCACCAGCAACCGCGACAGCCGGTCTCGTCCAAACGCGTCCGTACCCAGCAGATAAATGCGCGGCGAATCGCCATTCGCCGCGCCGGCAATTCCGAACAGATGCCAGTTGGCCGCAGGCAGGCCGAACGGCTTGTAATGGTCTCCACGGACGAAGAATTCAAGCGGGTACGTTCGCTCACGGTCTTCTTCATAATTCCGCCGCAGCGGATCAACCAATCGCCGGGCATAAATAAATGGCCTGGCGTGCCATCGGCCCTGGGCATCGAAAAAATGCAGTGTGGCCGGTGGCGCAAACGGTTCCCGGCGCGATTGCACACGGTAATCGTAAGGCGCCAGAAAATCGGCGCAGGCGGCAATCAGGCAAAAGAGACTGACGACAATTCCACCGGCAACCAATGGCCAGCGGCGGCGCGATAAAATTAGGCGTTCAGCTTTTTTCATCGCAAGCGAGGATCATTCAGCCGCAGCAGAGTATCCGCCAGCAGATTGCCCATCAGCACTGCCGTGGCGGCAAACAGGACAACTCCCAACAGCAGCGGCACGTCGCGGCTCTGGACGGCAATCACGCTCAGTTCGCCCAGTCCCGGCCAGCCGAGGACTTTTTCAACAATGACCGAGCCGCTCATCACACCGCCCAGCGAGTAGCCCAAAATGGTAATCAATGGATTGAGCGAGGGACGCAGGACGTGCCGGAACAGTATCAGTCGTCTGGGCAAGCCTTTCGCCTGGGCAGTGCGGACAAACTCGGACTTCAGACCGTCAGCAATCGCAACCCGCGTCTGCGCCAGAAAGAGCGCCCCCAGCGGCACGCTCAACACAATTGCCGAAGGCAACAGATGCAACAGCCAGCCGCCTGGAGCGGACAACGGCCGGCCCCCGATGTTCAACCACGAAGCGCGAGCGGCAAGGACGAGCACCAGCAATGCCAGCACCAAGCGGGGCACGGAAGAACCCAACAACACAAATGCCGAACAGAATCGGCCTGTCCAACTCCCTGGCCGCCGAGCCGCTTGAATCCCCAAACCGAATGCAACCATCCAGGCGATGGTCAGCGCGGTCAACCCCAGCGCCGCCGTTCGCCACAGGCGCGGCCAAATGACGGTTTGCACAGGCAGTTGAAAATAAAACGAATGCCCGAAATCGCCCCGCACCGCACCGGCCAACCAGCGTGCGTATCGCGTGGAAAATGGCACATCCAGACCGTAAATCCGGCGCAGTCCGGCAATCGCTTCGGAGGACACTTTCGGATCGCCCGCGAGCGCGGTCAAAACATCTCCGCCCGCCGCCGCCAGCAAGGCGAAGGTCAACAGCGAGATGACCAGCAAAACCAAAACGGTTTGGAGCAATCTGTAAATAATCGGCTTCGCCATAAGTTTCAGGGCGACAGTTTAGTATGACAATCCACAAACAACGAATTCGCTGGATAAGGTGAATCTGCCGGCCAGACATCTTCCATCCACGAAGGCCGTCTGGCTGGACTTCGTGGAATCGCTATGTTTGAATCCGCGGCGAAGTCGCTTCCCTCCCCACAACGCGATTGATCTTTCCATCTCCAACAATGGTGAACCGAATGAAATTCCCCTTTCTTTCACGACGACTTGCCCTGCTTGGCTTGTTTTTAGCATTGTGGCCATTGGCATCTTGCCGGAATGGTTCCCAGCCGGTGACTTCCCCCAACCGGCTAGCCTCGACTGAGCGAACGCTCGGTAAACGCGGCGATGCGCTCACAATTCGTGTCGCCTCACCACCTCAAACTTTCAATTATCTGAAAGCCGCCGATGAACCGTCGGTGATCGTGGCCTTTTACCTGATGGGCGGCCGGCTGGCCGAATTCGATCACGAAACAGGCAAATACGCGCCCGGCCTGGCCGAATCGTGGAAGTGGGCCGGCGATGGTAGAACACTGGAAGTATCGCTCCGTGAAGGCGCGAAATTCTCGGACGGCCAGCCGCTGACTGCGGAAGATGTCGCCTTCACCTTTCGCGCCCTGTACGACAAACGCACCGCCTCGCCCGTTTTCCACGACGCAATGCTGATTGGCGGGCAGGAAATTAAAGTCACGGTCGTGGACACTTGGCATCTGCGGTTCATCTTTCCTGAACCGGTTGTCACACCCGAAAACTACCTGTCGAATCTGGCCGTTTTGCCGCGCCACGTACTCGAAGCCGAGTTCAATCAGGGCAGGCTCAGCGATGCATATCAACTAAACTCCGACCCGCAACGAATCGTCAGTGCCGGAGCATTTACCGCCGGCACTGCCGTGCCCGGCGAGCGCGTCACGCTCAAACGCAACCCGCATTACTGGAAAAAAGACAGCGCCGGAACGCCGCTGCCCTATCTGGACGAACTGGTGATCGAAATCGTGCCGGACTTGAATAACGCCGTCGCGCGCCTGAAGCAGGGCTCACTCGACCTTTGCGACCGCATCCGTCCGGGCGATTATGCCGCGCTCCGGTCTCAAGCGGGTTCGGCGCAAGCGGTGGATGCGGGTCCCGGACTGGCGACCGATCACATGTGGTTCAACCTCAACACAAATGTGAATCCCATCAAGTTCGCCTGGTTCAGTGACGCCCGGTTTCGCCGCGCCATTTCCCACGCCGTTGACCGGCAAACACTGGCTTCGGTCACGTTGCAAGGGCTGGCCACGCCGCTTCGCGGGTTCATTTCGCCGGGCAACCGCGCCTGGTACGCCCAGGATTTGCCGGCCACGGAGTACGATTTGGAACGGGCAAAGGCATTGCTGAAGGAAGCCGGATTCGCCCTGCGCGGAGCGGAGCTGTTTGACGCGAAAGGCAATCGCGTCGAACTGACGCTGATCGTCCCGGTGGAAAGCCAACCCCGCGTGCAGATGGCAACGGTCGTGCAGGAGGACCTGACCAAACTGGGCATCAAGCTGCAACTGGCGCCGATTGAATTCGGCGAATTGACCCGCCGCGTTTCGCAAAGCTTCGATTATGATGCCGCGCTGCTGGGAACTTCGCCTTCCGAACCAGACCCGTCCGCCTACGCCAATATTCTGCGCAGCAGCAGCCCGTTCAACCAATGGCGCCCGAAACAGGCGAAACCCGCCAGCGCCTGGGAAGCGCGCATTGATGAACTGATCGCCCTGCAAGGCCGCGAAGCCGATCCCAAACGGCGTTACGCGCTCTTTCACGAAATCCAGCAGCTTCTGGCCGAACAACTGCCAGTCATTCCGATTGTCTCCCGCCATCTGGCTTCGGCCTCCAACCAGCGCGTCGGCAATCACCGGCCCAGCACGATGCTTCCCTACTCACTGTGGAATGCGGAAGAGTTGTTTGTCCGCTAATCAAATCAACGATCAAGGCAGAAAAAAGGCGCGCGGCGAAACCGTTTTCCTGACTTGTCCGAAGTCATCAATTACCGCCGGATGTTCAATTTATTTCCGGTTCGGATGCGGCGCCAGCAGGGTTAGGTCAATCGCGTTCCCCATTGCCTGATAGCCGGCACGGTTCGGATGCAGTTTGTCGCCCGCGCCCCCAATCGTGCTGTTGGGCTGAAAGGCTGCGCGCAGGCCGCCGGTCTGCGGATCCGCCGTGGCGGCATCGAAATCGGCGATACCGTCAAACAGACCGCTTGTGCGAATGAACTTGTTGACCGTTTGGCGGTGCGCGTTGACTTCGGCAGTGCCCGCGGGCCCGTTGTACCCCACGCCGGAAGTGATCGTTGCGCCGATGATTTTGATGTTGCCGTGAGCGCGAACGCGTTGAGTGAGTTTCTGCATGCCGGCGATGACCGATTCGGCGCTGGCCCCGCGCGACAAATCGTTGATGCCTTCCAGCCAGATGATGTGCGTGACGCCGGATAAACTCATCACATCACGTTCCAGCCGATCCAGCGCCGAAGGGCCTCCGGCAAAAGGGGCGCTGGCAGAGTAGCTGGCCGGGCCGGTGATCTGGTTGCCGCCGATTCCGGCGTTGATGACGGAAACTCGGTTGCCATACGCCGCGTGCAACCTGCGCGCAAGCACATCCGGCCAGCGATCATCGCCGTTCAGCGTCGAAAGCGTGCCGTCCGTGATCGAATCGCCGAAGCAGGCAACGACGGCGGTGTCCGCCGGAGCCATGACTTCAAACGCATCCAGGAAAAACCAGGAAGTGGTTGTAAAAGGGAAACTGGCGTCACTCTCTTCGCTGCCGTGACTGCCAACGCGGGGAGCGGTCAGGTAGGAAGTTTGCAGCGCCTTGGCGTGCCAGGTCATCGGCCCGCTGCTTCCCACGACGTGAAAACTCACGGCGAGCTTGCGCCCACTGAGCAACGGATCGTTCGCGCTTTTCACGAAGGACAAATTGACCGCATCGCTGTAAGCGACCTGCCCGGGTTGAATGGTGATGCCGGGTTTGCCGCTAAATCGCACACGGCTGTTGGTTCCCCCCGCAATATTGCCCGCGCTGCCTTGCAAGCCGATGAAGACATCGTCAAACGTCACCGGTTGCCTGCCAAACGCATTTGAAAAGCGCAGCCGCCCGCGCCGGCCCCACAAATCCGGCCGAATGATCAGCCGAAAAGTTTGATCGTTTGCGCCAGTTTCCGCGGATTCGATGGCAAATTGCAGCACCGGCTGCGCCGAAGCATTGCCCGAAGGATAAGGCCCGTGCGCCGAAGCCGCCCACGAAGCCATCCATTTTGACCCTTGCGCCTGAGCTTCATTTGCCCCCAACACGCCGCCGATCAGAAGCGCCAGGGCAATCGCCCAAGGCATGTTCAACAAAAATGAGTGATTTTGCCTCATCGGGTTTCCACACATTCCATGTTCATAAAATTTCCGGTGATGGCCTGGTCTGGGGAGATTGCCTCACTGCTCTGAACCACTGCCAAAGTTTTTCTTTTCTTCTCGTCAAATTTCGTTTTGCCGCTGACCCAGGCAGTAACACAGGCCATCCGGCGCAACAACAAAAAAGACTTTCCAGGCAGTATCGCCATGTCGGTCAATGCGGAACCCGGCATCGTCTTTGGCAAGACCATTGGCCTTCAATTCGGCAAAGGCCGCTTCGACATCATTCACTTCAAAAAAACAGCCGTCCTGGGTTGGATCGCCGCCATTTTCAGCCAGGCCGATTTGGATGCCATCTCGACCGAGGATGGCGCAGCGATGCGGCGAATCCGTTCGCGAAACGACCCGGAATCCCATCACCGTTTCATAAAACGGCAGGGCGGCTTCGACGCTCCCCACCGGCAGATTCAGGGCGTCTTGTTGATATGGCGAAGCAGTTTTGTAAGTTGCGCTCATTTCTGGTCTCCTCAGTTTTCCTGTTCTGAATATTCCGACTCCTCAGGCGCATCGGTGTAGCTTTCGAAATCAATTCTGTATCCATCCGGGTCTGTCAGCGACATTACCCACATTGCGTTTCCAACGAAAGGCCGCGAAGCCTGAATTCCACGCGCGGTGATTTCGCGGTAAATCGCCAGGGCGTCTTCACAGATGAAGCAAATTGAAACGCCGACGCCCAGTTTTTCCGTTGGCACATTGGAATGATGACCTTCCCGCCAAAACTCTTGCAACATCAAGGCGGCATTTCCGTGTTCCAGCCAGCACCAGCGAAGCTTGCCCGCGTCCACCCATTGTTTGGTCATTTTGAAACCGAGGCCATCCACGTAATAACGAATGGAGGCCTCAATGTCGGCAACCAGGAAAAACGGCACGGCTTGTTTGACGTTCGGTTCGGTCTTTGTTTCGGAGTTCATCACTTCCCCTTCCTTATTCAATCAAGTCAGTGTTGGATTGTGCAGGCAGCATGCCGGTCTGTTCGTATTGTCTCAACAATTCCACAATCCGCTGGTGCCCCCGGCGCGTCGCCCAGGCCAGCGGCGTCGCCCATTCGGGATCGTCCGGCAGACTGAGTTTCGCGCCGCGTTCCAGCAACAGTTTGACCATTTCGAGTTGGCCGAATTTGGCCGCCCAGCCCAACGGCGTCGAGCAAATATCTTCATCGCGCGCGTGCAAATCGGCTCCGTGGTCAATGAAAAGCGCGGCTTTTTCCACATCGCCGTTCTTCGCGAAATGATGCAGCGGCGTCACGCGCAGCCAATCCGGCTGGCTGGGATCGAGGCTGTGCTGGAAAAGCAATTCGTTCAACTCCGGCGTCTTCGCGCCCACCGACCAGCCGGGAAACTGCGCACGCTTGGGCAAATCCGGCTGGTAACGGAGCAGCAATCGCACAAACGCATCCTGGCCTTCTCCGGCGGCGTTCACCAACGCTTCGGGATCATCGGCCAGCGTCGGATTCGCCGCAAACACCGCCGCCGCCGTTTGCACGTCGCCGTAATACGCCATCAGATGCACGGCGCGGGCGGCGCCGTATGAACAGAGCAGATCAATCATCCGTTGATCGGAATTGGAAATCGCACGGCTCAAGGCATCCGCCGAACTTTCAACTTCCGGATTTGGGTATGCGCCGTGTTCCAGCAGCAATTTAGCAATTTCATAGTGGCCATTGGCCGCCGCCGAATAAAGCGCCTGGCCGTGCGGAGCAATGTTTTCTTCCGGCAGATTCGGATCGGCGCCGCGTTCCAGCAACAGCTTGACGATTTCAATGTGCCCGCGCGCGGCGGCGTTTTTCAGCGGCGCGCCGGAGCCGATGTAATACCCGGTGTATTCCGAAACGCGATTGGCAAGCTGCGGGTCCTGATCCAGCAGTTCGCGCACCCGTTCCTGATCGCCGATGCTGGCCGCCGTGCAAATGTCCACGTAAGCGCCGCGTTCGCGCAAATGCGTCAGAACTTGCGACGGCGTCACCGGCCAATCCTGCGGCACGTCGCGCCAGCCGCGAAAGTTGTAATCACCGTTCGTCAGTTGAATCGGCCGTGCGCCATCCTGCCGCTTCGCGTTGATGTCCGCGCCACGCGCCAGCAGTTCGTCAATCACCTCAAGCTGCCGCGTCATCACCGCCCAGTGAATCGGCTGATTTGAAGCGCCATCTCCGGCATGAAGCAATTCCGGCGCGGCATCGAGCAGGCTTTTCACCTTCGGCAGATCGTGCGCGCGAATGGCTTCGGCGACGGCTTCCCCTTTGGGCGAAGCGCCTTTGGCGGCGGCATAATTTTCTTCCAGGAGCTTTTCCATCTGCGCGTAGCCACGGTCTCGGCAAATGTCCAGCAAGCTGTCATTGAACGCAAGCCCGAGCGGATCAGCGCCGTGATTGAGCAGAAAGCGGGCAACCTCAATCTGGTTTTCCCGCACGGCGAAATAAATTGGCGTGCGGTAGGCGTGGTTGCAGCGCGCCAGCGCAGGGTCTGCGTCCACCAGCCGTTTGACCGTTTCCAGTTCGCCCGTGATGCAGGCGCAGAATAGTTCCCAGACATCGGTGCCCATTCCCGTAGACCACGTCAGCGGTTCTTTTTTCTTCAAAACTTCCGGTTGAATCATCCGTTGCACCTTTTCGGCAAACTGCGGATCGCCGGAAGGACGCGCCGCGTTCAGGTTTTCTTCGATGTGTCCCATAAATTTCCTCAAGCGTTTGCGCGCGGCGTAGAGCCGGGTTTTGACCGCATTGACCGTGATTTCCAGGAACGCTGCAATCGCAGTCGTTGAATGTTCGCCCATGTAATACAACAGCACGACCTGCCGCTCGGTGTCGGACAAGGCGGCGATTGCTTCGCGAACGGATTGTTGTGTTAATCGTGCTTCCAGCGTTTCGTGTGGCGAAGGGATGGGCGCGGCGATTTCCAGCGCGGCTTCCAAGCCGGTAATTGGAAGCCGCTTGCGCCGCGTCAGCCGGTCGCAGTGCTTGAACACAATCAGCCGGAACCAAGCCGCGAAAGCCGCCGGTTCGCGCAGGTTGGGCAATTCGCGATGCGCTTCGACAAAGGCTTCCTCCGCGGCGTCTTCGGCCAGATGGTAATCGCCCAGAATCGAAGTCGCATACGCAACGGCGATGTCCTGATACGCGCGCACCAATTCCGCGAAGGCGAATTCATCGCCAGCTTGCGCCGTGCGTACCAGTGAAGTGACCGTTTCCTTATCCGGCAAACATCCTCCGTGAATATAGACCCGGATTGGAGGGATGAGGTGTGAAAGCCAGGGAAAAATATTTCAGGGTTTGTTCAGGTCTTGTCCGAAGCAAAGAATATAGCCTGAGTTATCTTCCACATCGAAATCTCTGCAACCGTAATCCGCGTCGCAAATCTCCCGCGTAATCTTAACGCCCTGCGCTCGCAGTTCCTCGTATAAAGCATCCGCGTCTTTTACCCAGATGTAGACATCCCAGCAGGCATCTGGATTGACCCGATAATTAGGACGGCTGTGACCGGTCGAACCCAGGCTTTTGAGCATAAGGATCACGCCATCTCTGCGAACCATGACGAACTGCGGTGGTTCTCCCCAAATGCGATCAAACTGAAACCCGAGTTTGTCGCGATAAAACGCCGCCGATTGGAAGATGTCATCAACGATCAAGTATGGCGCAATGACATATAACTTTTGATCCGCGCCGGGATTTGATTCCGTCATAGTTCTCCAGGTGTAAAAAGCACCTCATTTTCAATTTCGCACTTGAGAACGGAAAGCTGCGGCGAGTCGCAGCACTCCATAGCTTCGCCCATCCACTTGAAGCGGGCGTTGAGCAGGTCAAACAGGCGCTGCAACCGGACCCGGTCTCGCTGCTGACGAATGGGCTGGCGGCGTTTTTCTACCTGCGCGCGCGGTATTTCGATGACGCCATCGCGCAAAGCAAGATCATGCTGGAAATCGAGCCGGATTCGCCTTCCGGCCACTTTTGCCTGGTCAGCGCGTACGTTTACAAAGGGAAATATTCTGAAGCCGTGGAAACGATTCGCCAGCAAATGCGCAAAAGCGGCACGAAGGAAGAGGTGATCAAGTCGCACACCAGCGGAGAGGCCCGCGAAGTGATCCTTGCCGGTCATCGCGAATACGTCAACGGAATGCAGGAAGCCCTGGCGAAGAGAAGAAAGATTTCAGCAACCTATCTGGCCAGCGTTTACGCGGACCTGGGCGAAAACGACCAGGCCTTCGCGTGGCTGGAAAAAGCCTTCTCGGCGCGCGAGCCGATGTTCATTTTTTTTCAAAATCCATCCCGCCTACGGCAACCTGCACGCCGACCCACGGTTCGCCGATCTGGCCCGGCGAGCGAATCTCACACGATAGTGGAAGAATTCAAAATTCTTCCTGTCAAACATTACCCCTTAGCCGTTCACCCTTAGCCATTCTTAGACAGGGGAGATTCCTGCCGGCTAATGGATAATGGTCAATGGCTAAGGAGCTTGTGGAAGAGAGGGAATTACTTCCGAAGCTCTCCGCTAGCGAAAAGCTTCGGATTTCACTGCCTTGTAGCGAAAACCAAAAACCTGATCCGTGGACATTTTCGAGTTCCCGATAATGACTGTCGTGCGCTCTCGAAGCCATTGCCCTGATTTTCAGCGTCGCGGTGAAATGGTACAGTCCAATCGCAAGATGAATGCTTGCAGCAATCCCGCAACCCTGAGGTAAAAACATGAACCGGCGAAATTTTCTGACCACCGGCGCGCTCAGCGCCACCGCGCTGACTTTTGGCATCCGGGCGGAAGCCATTTCAGAGGCTGACACACCGATGAAAATCAATAAACCGCGAATCATCACCCGCCTGCTGAAAAACACCGAAACCATTCCGAACAGCCGTCTGCCGGTGGTGATTTATCAGGGCGCGCTGGATTTGCCCAAAGACGATCCGGCTGCCGCCATCGAAGCCATGATCCATGCCAATCAATGGGGCAACGACTGGCGCAACGGCATTTTCAGCTACCACCATTATCACAGCACGGCGCACGAAGCCCTGCTGGTATACGGCGGCTCCGCCAAGGTGCAATTGGGCGGCGAATCCGGCGTGATTGAAACCATTGGCGCGGGGGATGTCATCGTTATTCCGGCGGGCGTAGGCCACAAGAATCTCGGTTCCAGCAGCGACTTTCATGTCGTCGGCGCCTATCCGCCGCAGCAAAACGTGGATATGAATTACGGCAAGGCGGGCGAACGTCCCCGCGTTGATCAGAACATCGCGAAACTGGCGCTGCCCACGACCGACCCGGTTTTCGGCAAAGCGGGGCCGCTGCTGGAACACTGGAACAGTACGCGAGTGTAAGCGAGCGCCAGTGGTGGATTATGTGGGCGCTCGCTTACACTCGCGTACTGCAAAATTCTTGGGCGCTCGCTTACACTCGCGTACTGCACTGCGTGGCAATATGGCGCAGCCCAGCCAGGAAAGCGTTTTCGCTTTGTTCAGCGGTGATTAACGAGGAAGGAATTTCCGACTGCGTCAGCGCCCATTGCCAGGCTTCGGCCAATGCGCCGCCACCGGTCAGGAAAACGGAATCTGCCAGCGCGTTCGCGCTTTGCAGCGCATCCAGGTCCGACGCGATAAAACAGCCAATTAAAAATGCCAGCCGCTCATCCGGCGTTCCCTGTCCCGACTGTTCCAGCAAACGCACGCCAAACAATGCCCGCGCCAATCCGGATTGCCGCTGCCGTTTGATGCCTGCGGCCAGCCAGTGCAAATCAATTCGCTCCGGCCGCTGGTGAGAAACCGCGCTGGCCAGAATGGTCTGTGTCTGAGTCGTATGAATCATTTCGCCGGACAAGGATGTAATGCTGGCAGCGATGCGTCCGTTTTCATCCAGCCGGATCGCCTTCCAGTGCGAACCGAGATTGAGAATCGTGGCAGGCGGCGGAACGATTCCGAGCATTAACAATCCCGCGCACATGGTTTCTTCGCCGCGCATCAAATCCGCGTCGCCGACCGTCGTCAGGTCGCAAGGCTTTTGACCCGAACGGATTCCCGGAACCAGCAGCACGGGCAAATCAGTGACTTCAGGAAAATGATGAACTTTCGTGGCCGCCGCCAGTTCCGCGATTCCTGCAGGCGCTGGAATGTGGGGCACATCCGCCAACCCCAGCGACGAAGTAATCATTCCAGCGGCAATCACGCAATCAGGTGCGGCAGGCGCGGCAGGCGCAGTAGGCGAAGCTTCCGCGCGAACCGTGGCGATCAGGTCGCGCAAGGCCGTTCGCAATCGTTCGGTCGAACCGTCTTTGGCGGAATCGCGAACGCCGATCAATGCGTTGGCTCTCGCCAGCACTTCCTCGCCGCGCATCAGCCAGACGCGGGTGTTCGTCGTGCCGGTGTCAATGTAGATCGCGCAAAACTCTTTGTGTTGGCTCATTCGGGTTTCCCTGCCGCGATGAAGGCGGCTGTTCGCGTTTGCAGCGCCGGCAGATCGTCAAAGTTTTTCCCCAGCAGTTCCGATCCCGCGCCGATGGCCCAGGCGCCGGCGGCAAAATATTCGCGCGCCAGTTCCGCTGTCACGCCGCCAGTGGGAACCGTTCGCACTTGCGGCAGCGGCCCGCGCAAGGCTTTCAGATAACCCGGACCAAGCGCATTTGCCGGAAAGAGTTTGGCCGCATCCGCGCCGGCATTAATTGCTTCGACAATTTCCGAAGGCGTGTAACAGCCAGGCAGCGAAATCAAATTCAACTGCTTCGTGGTTTCGATCACGCGCAAGTCGCGGTTGGGCGAAACAATAAAACTGGCTCCCGCGTCCGCCGCCTGCCGGACTTCCTCCGGCGTCAGCACGGTTCCCGCGCCCACCGCCATCGTGGAACCAAACCGGTTTGCCAATCGCCGGATTGCCCCCAGCGCATCCGGCGAATTCAGTGTGACTTCAACCGCCGTCAATCCGCCCGCACGCATCGCAGCGACGATTTCTTCTTCGCGCCCGCGAAAATCGCCCCGCAAGATGGCGACGACTTTGCCGGCTTCAATGTGATTGATGGTTTCCTGCATTCCTCTCTGCTCCCAGCGCCGCCAGCCGCAAGCCACGGCGAATTTCCTGCAACTCTTCCAAACCCAGGGAATCGAGCGCGCGCGTGGGCGGCCGCACTGCGGCGGATTTGATGATGCCGCCGTCTTTCAAATTGTGCTTCATTGTCGAAACGCCCAGGCCCGGCTGCAATTCGTAGCGGATCAGCGGCAGATATTGATTGAACTCCGCGCGGGCTTCGGCCAGCTTTCCGGCTTCGTACAGGTTCCAAACGCGAACAAACATATCGGTCATATCGCTGCCCGGCATCGTTCCGCGCGCGCCGCGCTGCAATTCTTCAATCAGAAACTGCCCGTTCAATCCGCCGAAAATGACCAGACTGTCGCCCGCCGCGTCTTTGACTTCCGTGACCTTCAACGCAGTCGGCGGCGCTTCGACTTTGACGTAACGAACGTTCCGGCCTTCGCGCGCCATCTGCGCCATTTGCGCCGCGCCGATGTTGACGGCGGTCAGCAGCGGCGCGTCCTGGATCATAATCGGAATCGAAACTACCTGGGAAATCGCGGTGTAATACCTGACCAAATCCTTTGCCGAAGGCTTCAGAAAATACGGCGGCAGAATCATCAATCCGTCCGCGCCCGCGGCTTCCGCCGCTTTGGAAAGCTCAACGGCAACGCGCGTCCCTGTGTGGCCGGTTGAAACGAAAACGGGAATCCGCCCGCGCACTTCCTTGATGATCGCGGGCAGCAAATGCGCTTTTTCCGACTCGCTCAGCGCGTAGCCTTCGCTGGCATTGCCAAACAGCGCGATGCCGTGCGCGCCGCAATCAATCAGAAAATTGACCAGCGAAAGCTGGCTCGGCACGTCCAGGTCGCCGTGCTCGTCAAAAGTCGTATTCACAATCGGGAAAATTCCAGCAAAGCGATCAGTCATTATTTTTACTCCTGAATGCAGGCGTGGGACAGACTTCAATCTGTCTACACTCTGTGGACAGACTGAAGTCTGTCCCACGCTCTATCTGTTTAGTGAATTTCAAACTACGAAGGGTTGAAGTTTTTCTTCGTCTATTTCGATTCCCAGGCCAGGGCCTTCGGGAATGCCCAGCCAGCCGTCGCCAATCGGCAGCCCCGCTTTCAGCAGGGTTTCGGCCACCTGCCAGACCTGCGGATTGCATTCGACAAACATCAGGTTGGGGATGGAAGCCGCGACATGCAGCGCTGCGGCAATCTGCACGCCCAGGCCGATGCTGACGTGAAAGGCAATCGGCACATGGTGCAATTCCGCCAGCGCCGCCAGCTTCATGCCTTCGGTGATGCCGGTGCGCCCGATGTCCGGCTGAAAGACTTCGACCGCGCCAGCGTCAAAGAAAGGCTGCATTTCCCAGCGAGTGCGGTAGCTTTCGCCGATGGCCACGGGCGTTTCAATGCTGGCGGCCAGTCGCGTGTGTCCCGCCACGTCTTCAGGTTTCAGCGGAGCTTCAAACCAGCCCACGCCGCACACATCCAATTGTTTGCCAAAGCGAACGGCGCTGGCCGCATCGAAGCGCCACAACGCATCAACAAAAATGCTGGCGTCTTCGCCAAGCTGGGAACGCAAGCCGCCGGCAAGCTGCAACACTTCGCTCGATTCGCTGTCCATAAACAGCTTGAAAGCATTGAAGCCGCGCTGTTGATATTCCAACGCCTGTTCGATTCGCGCGTCATCGTCAGCGCCGGACAGTCCGGAGATATAAGCGGGCAATTGATCCGCAAACGGCCCGCCCAGCAAATCGCAGCAGCGCGCGCCAAGCGCTTTGCCCTTGATGTCCCACAATGCGGTGTCAATCCCCGCCATCGCATCCAGCAGAAATGATCCGGTATGGCCGCGCACGCGCATGGCGTTGTACATCCGCGACCATAATCGTTCGTGCGCCATCGGGTCTTCGCCGGTCAAAATCGGAGCCAGGATGGTGTTAATGATCGTGCGGACGACTTCGGGCGCGACGGGCGATTGCGCTTCGCCCCAGCCGGTGATGCCCGCATCGGTTTCGATTTTGATGAGCGCGGTTTCGATCCTGGTCGAATAAATCGTTTGATAGGTCGTGGCGAATCGGTAATCGCTGCCGCCGGAAATGAGCGGCGCAGGCGAGCCGGCAGTTCCGCGCGCGGTAGTCAGATCTCTTGGAATTTTGACGGCGAAGGCCGACACGGAAATGATCTTCATTGCGGTTGCTCCTGCAAACCGGCGACGCCGCCCGCGGCAGTCCCTCCGGCGGCAATGGATGGCGAGTCGCTGTTGATCAGCCAACGCACACACAAATACGCCAGCGGATGCAGCACGCCCATCAAAACCAGCAGAGGTGTGTAGGAGTACCAGGCGATCAAGTAACCGGCCAGCGGCGTGATAATCGCGCCGCCGATGCCGCCGCCCATCGCGACGATGCCATGCACGGTTCCGATCACCGGTCGCGGGAAAATATCCACCGTCATGGTCACCAGATTGGTCTTCCAACTGGAATGCGCAAACAGGCTCAGACTGATCAGCAAAATCGTCAGGGGCATGGGCGGTTGCCAGACCAACAGCAATCCCAGCGGCATCAGCAACGCTGACCACAGCATGACCGTCTTGCGCGCGCTGAGCACTGGCTGGCCGCGAACGATCAGTTTACCGGAATACCACCCGCCCAGAATCGAGCCAACGTCCGAAAACAGATATGGAATCCACAAGACCCAGCCCATTTGACTGTTCGTCAATCCGCGCGATTCGGTCAGATATTTCGGCAACCAGAACAGATAAAACCACCACACTGGATCGGAGATGATGCGCGCCAGAATCAATCCCCAGGTTTGCGGATAGCGAAAGAATTGCAGCCAGGGCGGTCTTTCGCTGCTGGCTGCGGCTTGTCCGTCATTGATCAGCGCTCTTTCTTGTTCCGTAATCAACGGATGATTTTCGGGCAGGTGATAAAACAACTGCCACGCCACCACCCACAACAATCCAATGCCGCCCGTAATCAAAAACGCCACTCGCCAGCCGTAACTCCCCGCCAGCCAAACGACCAGCGGCGGCGTCAAAATTGCGCCGGTGACGCTGCCGGCCTGCACCAGTCCGTTGAGTGTGCCGCGATCTTTGGGCGGGAACCATTCGGCGGCGACCTTTTGCGCCGCGACAAAATTGGCCGACTCCGCCGTCCCCAGCAGAAACCGAAATGCGCCAAAGCCAAACGCTGAACTGACCGCCGCATGCAACATTGCCGCCAACGACCACCAGGCGGCGGCCACACCAAACACCAGCTTCGTTCCGTACCGATCCAGCAACAGTCCCGCGACGATGTACATTGATGTGTACGGAATCAGAAAGGCCTGCGAAATCCAGCCGTACTGAATGTTCGTCAGCCCCAGTTCCCTGGTCAGCAGCGGCGACAGCACTGAGAGCGTCTGCCGGTCAATGTAGTTGATCACCGTGCTGAGAAAAACGAGTCCGGCAATCCACCACCGTAAATTGGGGATCGGCGTTTTCATCAATTGTAGATAAACGTCACTGTCGCATTGCAATCATCGCTGGCGGTGGCACGCACCCAATGCGCGCTGAAGCCTGCGGGAAATTCGTGATGCTTGTACCCATTTGCCGGCACTGTGAACGTTTCGTAGGTTTCCCAGCTTCCATCGCCCAGGAAATCCACTTCAATTTTGAAGCGGACAGGCTTGTTCGCGGTGTGTTTCAGATGCACCACCTTGCGATCAAAACCGGTCATCAGAAACGGATCGGAAACTTCATTGGCCTTGACGCCTTGTTTGTGCCAGACGCTGCCCCAGCCCGCGGGCTTGCCCATCTTCCACAAATCGTCCACCTGCCCGAACCACAAACCGGTTTGCGGCTGACCCAGGGACCGATCCGTCTGGTCGCCGCCCATGACGAACAATCCGCGCCAGTAACAGAAATCCGGCACGATGCGCAGATGGTTGCTGATCGGACGAATGGGCAGAATGGTTTTGCCATAAACCTGAATCGGCAGTTCGTAAAAGATGCCGTGCAAATCCATCAGAAAGCGTTCCGTTTGCGCATCGCGAATGCGCATCCATTCCGTGTTGTAGGCGTGATCGAAAGTCTGCGCGCCTTTGGGCAGGCGATAGGTCAGCCACTTGCCCTTTGCAAACACTTTCAGAATTGCCGACGCCTTGTCCCAGCCCGTGGCGAAAATCGGATTGCCGATGCCGCCGCCGGAAAGACTCTTGCCCGCGACTTCGACGAAGGGTTTCTTTTCCAGAATCGTCCAGGTTTTGCCGTCCCATTCGGCCAGCCGCCCGGCTTCCTGTTCGCCCAGGTAATCGGCTTCGTAATAGGAATTGTTGGCGACGACGACGCGGCCGTGCGCGGTGAAGGCGCTTTTGAAATGCTCCTTGCCCTGTTTGAAGGTGATGTTCAGTTCCTTGACCAGATTAAAAAGCTGTTTGGCTTCCAGCGTCCGCACGTCCACTTCATAAAACTCGCCTTCCATCGCCAGCATGTAAACCTTGTTGGCGGGATCGGTCAGGTGATCCATCGTCGAAGTCAGTCGGACGCCCTTGATCGCTTCGATGGTGCGGACGTTGCCTTTTGTGTCAATCACGTGCGGGCCCAGGAAAGCCTGATTCGTCTGGGTATGAATGTAGCGGTTGGTGAAGGTGCCAACGACGCTGGCCGGATGCTTGTGCATCCTCATGTTTTCATCAATCCAGTACAGCCCCGTGCCTTCGCCGCGAATGTGCGCGACATACGACACAAACCACAGGCGGTTCGCCCACGGCAGCAGGGCGCCGATGCCCGCTTCGGTGGGAGCGCTGTATTCGGCAATCGTGGTGATGTTCGGGAAAGCGTTGCCGACCTGAATGGGCGGCGGGTCGGCTTTCTTTTCGGATTCCTGTGCGCGGGCGCTGTGTGTCAACGCCAGAGCGCAAATCAGACAGAGGGCAAAATTGGTCAGCCAGCTTTTCATGATCGGTTCCTTTTCAGTTCAGCCAGATGTTGTTCGATGGCCCGCGCAAGCCTTTGCCGCACGCGTTGCAGTCCGGGCTCAGCGGCTAGATTGCGGGCTTCATTGAGATCGCGTTGGCGGTCGTATAACTCCGCGAATGCGGGTGGAACGGTTCCAACCTGTGCGCCGTCATCCCATGTGTAAATCAGTTTCCAGCGCGCGGTGATCGTCGCCAGAAATGGCCTGGTTCCGCCGTAACCTTCCAATCCTTCGTAAACAAAGGCCTCCCGGACTGGAGACTTTTGTTTTCCCAGAGGCAATGCCTGCCCCTGGGTGCCGGGTGGAATTGACGCGCCAGAGAGCGCCAGCAGCGTCGGCGCAATATCAATATTGAGCGCAAGGTGCGTCGAACGGCCGGCGCGCAGTCCCGGCCCGGCGATCATCAACGGAATTTGCGAGGAAGGCGCGTATGCCAGAACTTTGCTGGTCAGCCCGTGTTCGCCCAGCATCCAGCCGTTGTCGCCCAGAAAAATCACATAGGTATTTTCCCAGAGCCTTTCCGCATCCAGCGCCTTCCACAATGGCGCGAGCGCATCATCCAGGTCGCTGATCGCGGCGAAATATTCGCCTGCGTGCGCGCGAATGCGTTCCGGTTTGTCATACCCGTATTGCAGGGCCTGTGTGCGATTGCGCGCCGAATTCAGCGAAGGCGGCTTGCCATTGGCGGAGGCGAGTTCGTTCCAGGTGGGTGGCAGAAACATTTTCAGCGGGTCGTACAAGGCCAGACTTTTCTGGCTGACCGGCCAGCGCAACTGGCCATCCATGTGCGGCAATTGGGTGCAATGCCAGAGAAAAAACGGCTGATTGCGTTTGCGTTCGCGCAGGAAGCGGGCGGATTCTTTCGCCGAAAAGGCATCCACCAGTTCCGCCGGGCGAACCGTCTGGCCATGGCGATTGACTTCGCGGTTGTGCCACGCGCCGTTGGCGTAAAACGTCACCGCCCAGTCAAACCCGGCTTCCGCCGGAGAGGTTTTCAGATGCCATTTGCCTGACACGGCGGTTTGATAACCGCGATTGCGCAGGTGATTGGCGACGGAGCGTTGCGGTTCGTTGAGTGCGCCATCCAGAAAGGGGACGCCGTTGCGGCTGCCGTATTGGCCGGTCAGGATCGCGGCGCGGCTGGGACTGCACAGGGCAAAAACCGCGTGCGCGTCGGTGAACACCAGCGAACGTTTGACCAGACGATCAAATCCCGGCGTCACGCTCGCCCCGCGATTGAGCGCGCCGATTACGTCGTGGCGTTGATCGTCGGTGGTAATGACGATGAGGTTGGGCGCATTGGCTGGTTTGGGCTGCGCGCTGGCGCTGGCGATAAACGCCAGCGCCAGCCACAGCCAACCGTGAAACAATTGTTTCGTCGGTTTCATCCGCACCTCAGAAAATCAGCTTCAACCCAAGCTGCATCTGGCGTGGATCACGCGATGAGGTGATGCGGCCAAAGGATGCGCTGGCGTTCAGGCCGTTCGCGCCCGGACTGAAGCTGGTATTCGGGAAACCCAGATTGACGTGGTTGGGCGCATTGAAGGCCTCCGCGCGGAATTGCAGTTTCAGCCCTTCGGTGATGACGAAGTTTTTGAAAACAGACATATCCACGATGATCGCGCCCGGATTGCGAAATTGGCTGATGGCGCGCGGCGTGTTGCCGTAGGTGTACAGCGCCGGATTGACAAACGCCGTCGGATCAAACCACAGCACGCCCGATTGCGGATTCGCATCGGTGAAACCATCGGCCAGTTCCGGCACGCGCAGCATGTCGGGCCGGTTCGCCAGCCCGTTGCTGGCGCCGCGCACGATCAGCGGCGCGCCGGACACAATCGTCGTGATCGTATTCAATTGCCAGCCGCCCAGGACCGTATTGGCAAAGCCATTGTCAATGTTAATGAGTTGTCCCTTGCCTATCGGCAGTTCCCACAACGCGCTCAGCACAAACCGATGCGGCACGTTCGACGGATCTTCGGAGCGTTCCGCGCGCCGGTTGTACAGTCCGTTCTGAAAGCCGAATTCCCCCGCCCCTTCCGTCGCCACGAAATTGATCGGGTTGAGCACCGAATCGCTGATCAGTTTCCCCCAGGTGTAGGACGCCAGCAGCGTGAAGCCTCGCGAAAACCGCTTCTCGCCCGACAGCAACAGCGCGTGGTAGATCGAATTGCCCATATGCGGGGAATTCACATTGATTGCACCGATGTAAGGAAATGGCCGCAGCGCCTGTGCTTGCGTAATGGTCGCCCCACCGAATGCGCCCGGAACCTTGCCGGCAAAGGGATTTGGCACGGCGTTGTTCAATCTGCCGGCCAGACCGAATTCACGGATCTTTGCCGGGTCTGCCTGATTCAGATCGTAAGTACCCGACAGCAGATGCGTGCCGTGATTGGCGGAGTATGTCGCTTCGACCAGAAATCCGCCGGGCAACTGTTGTTGCAGCGACAGATTCCATTGCTGTGACATCGGTGTCGGCGAAAAAGCTTCGCGGAACCCGGCATTGTTGGAAAGAGCAAACAGGTTCGGCCCCAGGGCTGAACCAAGCGGTTCCAATGGCGCGGTGGGAAAGCCGCTGCTGAACTGAAACGCCGTCAACAAATTATTGCCCCCTGGCGGCTGGTAGCCGGTGGAAGTCGTGGCGAAACCGTTCGTGCCTTCGAAATTCGCCACCGCGCTGAACACCGTCGAGTAGAAAATGCCGTAGCCGCCGCGCACCACCGTCTTTTGATTGCCGAAAACATCGAACGAGAAACCGACGCGCGGCGCGAAATCGTTCAGATCGTTTTCCACAAAAGTGCGCCCGTAATCTATGCATGCATACTGCGTCAACCCCGGCAGATTGTTCGCCGGATTCGTTGCAACAGGGTTGAAGTTCGACGTGCCGCAATTGCGCTCGAAGGGCTGTTGCTGAAAGTCGTAACGCAAACCCAGGTTCAGCGACAGGCGGCCAATGCGCCATTCGTCATTGAAATAAAACCCGAAGGCTTTGCCCGCCTGCGATTCGCCGCGATGGGTGGTGACGCTGGCGCTGCCGACGGCGCCCAGCAGGAATGTGGCGAATTGCGAACCCGTGTTCAGGCGATTGCCCGCCACGGGAGCGGCATTGTCGGTCAGGGTGGTCGGGAAACTGAATGAACCGGACGGCGCGCTCTTTTGCAGGTTGTTGGCCTGTGTCAAACGCATCTCCGTCCCGAACTTCATCGAATGTTTGCCGCGCAGCCACGAGAACGAATCGAACAATTGTCCGACCTGTCCCGTGCGTGTGCCGATGGCGTCAGGAAACGCCGGCAGCCCGTTGCCCACCAGCGGCAATTGATCGGGCGGAACGATGGCCGGCAAACCGATTTGCGCCGGAATGCCCAGTCCCGCGCTGGCCACCTGGAACGTGAAAAACTGCCGCGACAGGCCAATCCGGAATTCATGCAGCAGATTCGGCGTGAAGCTGTGCGTGTCGCTGAGCACGATGTTGCGCCCGCCGTACGGATCCAGCCGTTGCCGCGCCAGCGGATCTGGCAACAGGTTGCGCAGTCCGTTGTCGGTAAACTGCCGGTAGAAAATATAGCGTCCGTAAAAATTGTTCTTTTCGGAAAAACGATGATCCACGCGCGCCGTGTGATTGGTCAGGTCGCGCTTGTTCGAAACGACGCCAAAATAGTTGTTGAGGTTCGACGCGGCATTGTCGGGTGTCCGATTCGGCAGCGGGTAAAACTTCAGAATGTTGACCGAAACCGGGTCCAGGCGATTGGTGGGAATAATGTTGTTCGCGAACTGGTCACGCAAAAACCCCTGGCCGCTGGGATTGGCGCGCGTCGTCGCCGGATCGAAAATGCGAATCAGATCGCCGTTGCCATTGCGCAATTGCGAAAAATCCCCCTTGCGAAAAGCTTCGGTCGGCACGGTCAGAAAGCCCGTCGCGCTGGTCGTGAATTTGTAGCCTTCGTAGTTGTAGAAGAAAAAGCTGCGGTCGCGTCCGTCGTACCCGAGCGGCCCGAAGACCTTGGCCGGAAAACGGATCGGCCCGCCAATCGAGCCGCCATACTGGTTGTAGCGCAACGGCGCTTTCGCCCGCCCCGCGCGATTGTTCGCCCAGGCATTGGCGTCGAGCGCGTCATTGCGGAAAAAGTTATACAGCGTGCCGTGCAAAGCATTCGTGCCGGATTTCGTCACCAGATTGATGACCCCGCCCAGCGTGTAACCGAATTCCGCCGACATCGTATTGCTCTGCACCTTGAATTCCTGCACCGAATCCACGTTGGGGTTGACGTTCACATCGGGAACATAAGGATTGGTGCTGCTCAGGCCATCCACCACGAAGTTGTTGGAAGCCAGCGGACTGCCATTGATGCGAATCAACGCGACCTGCGTGCCGCGGTCGCCAAAACCCGCCGCGGTCGGTCCGGCTCCGGATTGCACGGCAGGAGAGAGCAGAACCAGCGATAACGCATTGCGCCCGTTAAGCGGCAATTCCTGGACGCGGCGATTGTCAATCACCCGCCCGATGGTTGCCGTCGTCGTATCCACGAGGGAGCCTTGGGCGCTGATTTCCAGCACCTCGGTCACCGCGCCGGTTTCGAGCGTCAAATCGGCTTGCGCTTTTTGGTCCACTTCCAGCGTCAAACCGCTCTGCACTCGTTTCTTAAATCCTTCCTTGACCGCAGCCACGGAATAGTTGCCGACCTGCAGGTTCGGCATCGAGAAATACCCGCTGTCATTGGTAATGGTTGTCGTCACGACATTGGTCGCGGTGTTGGTAATGGTAATTGTCGCGCCGGGAACGACCGCGCCGGTGGCGTCTGTCACGGTGCCGAAAATCGTGCCTCGCCCTTGTTGCGCATAGGCTGCCGTGGCGAGCAGCAGGGCGACGACAAGTGACCAAAACCACGTTACTGGTTTGCCTGATGAACTCTGTGTCATCTGTCTCATGGAATTACTCCTGTTTGAATTAGGGGTGACTTCGGCAGGCTAGTCCGCCTGCCGGACGACCCGCTCAACATCCTCTACCAGCGAACCGCTGGCTCGCATAATGTGACTGGTGATGGCTTGTTCGACGGCGGACGGGTCGCGTTGTTCCAGCGCGCGCACGATGGCGCGATGTTCGCGCTGTTCACGCGAGACGCGATCAATCCAGTCGTCGGTGCGGGAATGAATCCCCGCCACATGAATCGGTGTGCGCAACCGCCGCCAGGTCTCGAATAACTTCCGATTCCCTGACCGCGTAATAATCAGCTCATGAAATTCGGCGTTCTGGTCCAAATGCCGCCGCACATCTTCCTTCCCCGTGGATTTATCCATCAAGGCGATTAATTCCCGCAGCCGTTCCAGGTCCGGCTTGGTGATGTGCCGCACGGCCAGCTTCCCTGCCAGCACCTCCAGCGCACAGCGCACTTCAAAGGTTTCCGCCAGTTCCGTCGGATCAAGGCTGGTGACAAACGTGCCGCGCCGCGATTGCACATCCAGCAGGCCCTCGCCCGCCAGACGCTCGATGGCCTCCTTGATCGGCATTTTTGAAATCTTCAACCGTTCGGCCAATTCATCCGGACTGATCCGCTGCCCCGGCAACAAACGCCCTTCGATGATTTCCCCGTGCAGGTATTGATAAACCTGATCGCTGATCCTTGACTGATTGATGATTGCGGTCTCCGCCATGGCCATAAATCCTTCCGGTTTTCCGGCTCGCAAATCAGTTGCCAAAATTCAGAATGTAATATATTAGATTCTGAATGCTAAATTCCCTGTCAGAATCTGTCAAGCCGCGCCGGGCGATTCCGCGTTTACGCTGGCTGATTGCGGCGCTCCTGTTGCTGGTATCGGTCTTGAATTATCTGGACCGCCAGACGCTTTCGATTTTGGCGCGGACGATTCAGACGGATTTGGGCATCAATGACGCCGGTTATTCGCAGGTTGTGCTGGCATTTCAACTGACCTATGCGGTGATGTATCTGCTTTCGGGTCGCATTCTGGATCGCGTCGGCACACGTCTGGGCATGCTTTGTTTTGTCCTCTGGTGGTCGGTGGCGAATATGCTGACCGGGTTGGCAGTTGGAGTGTTGTCATTAGCGTTTTTCCGCAGCCTGCTCGGGATTGGCGAACCCGGCGGATACACCGCTTCGGCCAAAGCCGTCGCCGAATGGTTCCCAGTGCGCGAAAAAGGCACCGCCGTCGGTTTGTACACGATGGGCGGCACGCTGGGCGCGGCCATTGCCGGGCCGCTGGTGGCCTTCATCGCCACGCGACATGGCTGGCGCATGGCGTTTGTGATTACCGGCGCGCTGGGGTTGC
The DNA here is from genome assembly GCA_021155085.1 of Heliomicrobium sp. Classification (GTDB taxonomy): domain Bacteria; phylum Acidobacteriota; class Blastocatellia; order RBC074; family RBC074; genus RBC074. The sequence continues at coordinate 67,589 of JAJNQA010000056.1, forward strand.
TGCTGGCGCTGATCTGGCTCCTGCTTTATCGCAAACCCGCTGAACATCCGCGCCTTTCCACCGCCGAGCGCGCCTACCTGTCCGGTGAAAACGTGCTGGGGAAACCGCAGACATCACTTCAGCGGCTGAGCTGGCGCGAACTGGGCAAGCTCAAACCAATGTGGCTGGTGCTGGTGGCGCGGATGATTACCGACCCGCTCTGGTATTTTTACCTGTTTTGGTTTCCGAAATATTTGCAGGATGCGCGCGGCTTCACGCTGCAGGATGTCGGCGCAACGATCTGGATGGTTTTTGTCGCGGCGGATCTGGGCAGCGTGACGGGCGGCTGGCTTTCGGGAAAGCTGTTGCAGCGCGGCCTGCCTCCGATCAAGGCCAGACTCAGAGTGATGACCGGCGCGGCTTCGCTGCTGATTTTCAGTTGGGCGATGCCCTTTGTGCCGGGCCAGTGGTGGCCGATTGCGCTGGCCAGTCTGATTGCCTTTGCGCACATGACCTGGCTGACCTGCATTACGACTTTTTCCGTGGACATTTTTCCGGCTTCGATCATCGGTTCCGCGCACGGGGCCATCGGATCTGGCAGCGCGGTGGGCGGCCTGCTCTCAACCGCAGTGGTCGGATGGCTGGTCACGCATTTTTCGTATAGCCCGACTTTTTTTGTCATGAGCCTGTTGCATCCCACGGTCATCGTGGGCCTGCTGCTGCTGCTGCCGCAGGCAGTGGCCAAATATCATGAGGCGCAAGCATGACGGCTGCACTTGCAAACAAAATCGCCCTTGTCACCGGCGCCGGGCGCGGCATCGGGCGGGCGATTGCGCAACAACTGGCTGTGTCAGGCGCAATCGTCTTCATCAACGACCGCGAAGCCTCCGGCGTCGAACATTGCGTGCATGAATTCCGCAACCAGGGCTGGCAAGCGCATGCGGCCACTGCTGATGTAGCCGATGCCGCCGCCGTCAACCGCTTATTTGCCGAAATCGAAAGCCAGCATGGCCAGCTCGACATCCTGATCAACAACGCCGCCATCAGCCGCCCGCGCCGGTTGAGCGAAACCAGCGATGAAGACTGGCAGGCCGTGCTGGCGGTGAATCTGAACGGCGTCTTTCACTGCTGCCGCGCGGCCTTCCCGTTGCTGTTGAAAAGCGGCGCAGGCCGCGTGGTGAATTTGTCGTCCGTGTCGGCCTACACCGGAAAGGTGCTCAGCGACAACGCCGCTTATGTCGCCGCCAAAGCCGGCGTGGACGGTCTGACGCGCGCCCTGGCGTGGGAATGGGCGGCCCACAACATTGCAGTGAATTCCGTGGCGCCGGGCATTGTCGAAACGGAAATCCATGCGCAACTGAGCGCGGCGCAACGCGCAATATTGCCCACGCTTATTCCATCAGGACGCTTAACGACATCGGAAGAAATCGCCGCGACCGTTCTTTACCTGGTTTCGCCCGCCGCCAGAGAGATCACCGGACAAGTTATTCACATCAACGGAGGAATGTATTTCGCATGAGCAGCGCGACCACAATCGTCAAGATCGAACACCAGATGGTTTTCATTCCTTTTCACAAAGCCGCGGAATGGGCCGCGGGCAAACGGCCGGGAACGACGCGCCTGATCGTGCAGGTTCACACAGCGGATGGAACCATCGGCATTGGCGAAACAATTTGCCTGTGGGAATTCGTCGAACCCGTGCTGGCGCGCACCATCATCCCGCTGGCAATCGGCGCGGACGCCTGCGACATCGAAAAACTCTGCCGCAAAATGGAAGGCGCGGGGTATTACCACCACGGACGCGCGCTGGTCGCGGCGCTGGCCGGGTTTGAAATGGCGCTGTGGGACATCGTCGGCAAGCAGGCCGGCATGCCGCTGTACAAATTATGGGGCGGCGCATACCGCAATCCGATTCCGTTGATCGCCTACCTGCAAGCCAGCGATCCGCAGCAAATCGCGCACGAGTCGGCAGCGGCGGTCGCTGATGGTTTTGAAACCATCAAAGTCAAAATCGGCATGTCGCCGGATAGCGATCTGGAAATCGTCCAGGCCGCTCGGACTGCCGCTCCACATGCAAAGTTACGCGCGGATGTGAACGGAGCCTGGACGATTGGCACGGCCAAACGAATGCTGCGCAAACTGGAGCAATACGATCTGGAATACGTCGAACAGCCGCTGCCGCTGGAGGATCTGAGCGGACACGCGCATTTGCGCAAACTGTTTTCGACGCCGATTGCACTGGACGAAAGCGCCTACACCATGCAGGACGTGCTGGCGATTATTCGCGCCGAAGCTGCCGATGTGATCCTGCTGGACCCGCACCAAGCGGGCGGATTACTACGTTGCCGTAAGGCTGCCGCCATTGCCGAAGCCGCGGGCATTCCTGTCACCTTCCACAGCGGCGCGGAACTCGGTTTTTCGACGGCTGCGTATCTGCATCTTGCGGCGGCTCTTCCCAATCTGATGCTGGCAGTGGACAATCAGCAATCGAACCTGACCGACGACATTGTTGATGAACCCCATCGGCTTGAACGCGGCTGCCTGAGAGTGCCAAACGGAGCCGGTCTGGGAATGCAGTTGAATCACCAGAAGCTCGAACGATATCGTGCCGAACAAATCGGGCAGCCATATCTGGATGTTGATCGGCCTGACTGGTTTCCGACGAAACCGCAATATTGAAGCTCATCAGGAGAGCACGCTATGCAAACCTCTCTCAAACGCATCACACTCCTGCTGCTGGCCTCGCTCGCGGCGATTCACTTCGCCGGCAAACAGACAGGCTTCGGGCAGACAGGCTTCGGGCAGACAGGTTTTGGGCAGACAGGTTTTGGGCAGGCCAGTTCTGGCCGTCTCGCCGTTGCCACGCCCCTCGCGCAAATCGCGCCATTGCTTCAGCAGAGTTGCTTCAAATGTCATGACAAGAATTCGCATAGCGGCGGGCTTGACCTCACCACGCTGTCATTTGACCTGACGGATCGTTCGATTCGCGAGCAATGGATTCGGATTCATGATCGTGTGGAAAAAGGCGAGATGCCGCCGAAGGCTGCCGGCCTGCCTGCGGCGCGACGTACAGAACTGGTGAAGTTGCTCAGCAACCGAATTCACGCGGCGGATCAGGCAGAGATCATCGCTCAGGGCCGCGGGCCAATGCGGCGGCTGAATCGCGATGAGTATGAACAGAATCTCCGCGACCTGCTGCAATTACCGCATCTGGACATCCGCGACCTGCTGCCGGCGGATCGCGAAGCGCATCATTTCAACAAAGTCTCTGACACGCTGGATATGTCGCGCGTGCAGTTATTGGCTTATCTGGATGCCGCGGAAGCTGCATTGCAGCAGGCAATGGTGACGAGCGCGCAGCCGCCAACTCCCATGCATTATCGCGCAGTCGGAAAACAGTTGTCGTTTGTCCGCTCGATTGTCGGCGAAAAGCAATCCATGTTTTTTGCCCGCAATTCCATTGGCATTGATTCAAACGAAAAAGGCAATGAAACAGACCCGACCGTGGAAATGGCGATGTTTCGTTCGCCCGGATGGCCGTATGCCATTTTCCCGAAAAAGCTGGTGACGCCCGCCGCCGGAGCGTATCGAGTGCGCTTTTCCGCCCGCGCGGTGTTGCAAACAACAGGCTTCCAGCTCAAACCCGCGACACAGCCCGTGCCGATGACGTTTCGCTCGCGCCGTCCGACCAATCATGACATCGCCGAAGATGTGCGCTCTGTCGGCGGCATCATAGACATTCAACCAAACGCTCAGCCGGGCATTGGCGTTTACGAAACCATCGTTCAGCTTGGCGCGGGACAAACCCTCGAATATGGCCTGCTCGGTCTGCCTGTGCCGCAACCGGACGCGCGGGGAATCACTGGATCGTACCGCTTCCCGCCGTTTCCTGAAGGAGGCCAGCCGGGCATTGCCTTTCAATGGATGGAAGTGGACGGCCCTCTCGCGCCGGAAACGTGGCCGCCCGCGTCGCACCGGGTGCTGTTCGATAATTTGGGCGCCGAAGTGAAATCCGCCAATCCCGCGCCCAGCCCCATAAAGGACGCCGGACGGCTGCTGCGCCGCTTCATCAACCTCGCGGCGCGCCAGCCTGTGCCGGAAGAGGCCGTGATGAAGTTTGAGAAACTCACTTTGTCTCGCCTGCAAACCGGCGCGTCGCTCACTCAAGCCTTGCTGGCCGGTTACAAGGCGTTTCTGTGTTCCGACCTTTTTCTTTACCTGCACGAACCAATGTGGACTGGCGATCACTTTGCCATCGCCAATCGGCTTTCCCACTTTCTGACGGGCACGCGCCCGGATGCTGCGCTCACCCAACTGGCGCAACAAGGAAAACTCCGCAATTCGGCAGTACTGCGGCGCGAAACGGAACGGCTGATTACAAGCGCGGGATTTGAACGCTTTGTCACGCACTTCACAGATTACTGGCTGAGCCTGCGCGATCTGCGCCGCGATGACCCGGACATTCGCCTGTATCCTGAATATCGCCTGGATGATTACCTGGTGGAATCCATGGGGATGGAAACGCGCGCGTTTTTCACCGCGATGATTCGAGAGAATCTACCCGCGTCAAAGCTGATTGATGCCGATTTCACCTTTGCCAATGACCGCCTGGCGCAGCATTACGGCCTGCCCGCCATGGCGGGGTCCGCGATGCGCAAAGTCACGCTGCCCCAGGACAGTCCCTACGGCGGATTGCTGACGCAGGCCGCAATTTTGAAGATCACAGCGAATGGCACAACGACTTCTCCCGTGTTGCGCGGAGCCTGGGTCATGGATCGCCTGATCGGTCAGCCGCCGCCGCCGCCGCCCGGAGTGCCAGCCGTGGAGCCAGACATTCGCGGGGCCCAGTCCATGCGCGATTTGCTGGCGCTGCATACGAAATCCGCAAGCTGTGCATCGTGTCACGCCAAATTTGATCCTGTCGGCCTGGCGCTGGAAAACTTTGACGTGATGGGACGCTGGCGCGCGCGCTATCGCGGTTTGGAAAAGGGGGAGCGCATCAGCGGCATTGACCGCTCCGGGCACGATTTCAGCTACACCATTGCCAATGCGGTTGACGCCGGCGGTCAGCTTGACGATGGCCGCAGCTTCAATGACGTTCACGCGCTCAAAGCCATTTTCAAAGCCAATCCCCGCCAACTGGCGCGCAACCTGCTGCACCAGTTCACACTGTATGCCACAGGCACGCCGGCGCGGTTTGCAGATCGCCGCGAAATCGAAGCCATGCTTGATGTGTCTGCCAAAGACGGTTACCGCGTTCGCGATTTGATACACGCGCTGGTGCAAAGCAAAATCTTTTTAGGTCAAAATGGCCGGGTCAAAAAGGAGGTTACGAAATGAACACGCCGCACATCCACACTTCTTCATCCCAGATTCCACGGCGCTCGTTTTTGCGCGGGCTTGGAGTGACCCTGGGGCTGCCCGCGCTGGAGTGCATGTCGCCGGTGTTTGCGCGCGCGGCTGACGCAAAAGCGCCGCGGCGGATGCTGGTCATCGTCAATAACATCGGCGTGTTGCCCAAAGATTTCTTCCCGCAGGGCACAGGACGCGCTTACGAAGCGTCGCCGCTGCTGTCCATTCTCGCCGCCCACCGCGAAGAGTTCACAGTGTTCAGCGGCCTATCGCATCCCGGCGTGACCAGCGGGCACAGCACGGACAATTGCTTCCTGACTTCGGCGCGTGGCGCATTCAAGGCGGGTTTCCGCAACAGCATTTCCCTGGACCAGTTCGCGGCGGAAAAGCTCGGGGCTGTGACGCGCTTCCCCGCGTTCACTCTCGGCGTCAACATCGAAAAAGCCAACCGCAGCCTTTCCTGGACGCGCGACGGCGTATTGCTGCCCGCCGAAGACAGCGCGCCTGCCCTGTTTCAAAAGATGTTCGTGCAGGGCGATGCCGCCGCCATCCAGCAGCAACTCCGCCGGCTGGAAGAACGCGGCAGCATTCTGGATACGCTGCAAAGCGAAGCCAATCGTTTCAGCCGCACTCTTGGCAGCGCAGACAAGGCGCGTCTCGATCAATATTTCACCTCCGTCCGCGAGGTCGAACAGAGTCTTGCCGCCGCGCGCGAATGGGAAAAGCGCCCGCTGCCGCCAATCCCCAATGGCACGCAACCGCCCGCAGGCATTTCGAATGGGCAGGAAGACAAGCTCTTTTTTGAAAAGTTCGAACTGATGCTGGCCATGGCACAGCTCGCGTTTGAATCCGATTCCACACGAATCGTCACGCTGATGCTGGATGCGTTTCGCACGCCGATTTTCAAACTCACCGGACAGCAGGACACCACAGAGAGTTACCACGGCCTCAGTCATCACGGACAAAATCCACAAAAGCTGCGCCAACTGGAAGCCGCCGACCGCCAGCACATGGCCGTGCTCGGCAAACTGTTGAGCAATCTGGCCAGCAAATCCGAAGGCGGCGAACGCTTGCTGGATCGCACGATGGTGCTTTACGGCAGCAACATGGGCGAAGCCAACATCCACGACAACACCAACCTGCCGATCATCCTGGCCGGCGGCGGCTTCAAACACGGCCAGCACATCGCTTTCAATCGCGATCACAACACGCCGCTCTGCAATCTGTTTGTCACGATGCTGCACCGCATGGGTGTTGAGACCGATTCATTCGGCAGCAGCACCGGCAGCATTAGTGGGCTGAACCTGATTTGATCAGGGCTAGGCATTGTTCCGGTCTCTCTATCTTCTGTAAAAACCGTATCGGGGCGCTGTCAGAGCCCATCTTCTCCCGATTGCTGGGGTAAAGAACTTATGCGCAGATCGCTGAAGGTCCCAACACTGTTTTTGTTCATCGGCTTCGGTATGTCGTGGTTCCACGTCACCGCCACGCGCCAAACACCCGCCGTAGATTTCATCCGGGACATTCGACCCATTTTCCAGGAGCGTTGCGTCGCATGCCACGGAGCGAAAACAGCGCTGTCAGGGTTACGGCTGGATAACAAACAAAGCGCGATGCGAGTGATTACGCCCGGGGACAGCAAGGCTTCGCGTCTGTTGCAACGTGTGCGAGGCGAAGGCGGCGAAACGCGCATGCCCCAGGGCGGCGAGGCGCTCACTGCCCATCAGGTTGAATTGTTGCGCCGCTGGATTGACGAAGGCGCTATCTGGGACGGAGAGACGGGGGGACGCGGAGACGGGGAGAAAGAGCTGCCAAAACATTGGGCATTCATTGCGCCCGTTCGTCCGGCACTCCCTGAAGTCAAAAACAGGGCCTGGGTGAAAAATCCGATTGATCATTTTGTGCTGGCGAAGCTGGAACAGAATGGGTTGAGGCCTTCGCCGGAAGCCGCGAAAACACAGCTTATTCGCCGCGTCAGCCTTGATTTGACGGGCTTGCCGCCAACGATTGAAGAGATCGAAAAATTCCTTGCGGACAATTCACCCGACGCTTACGAAAACCTGGTGGATCGTTTGCTCAGCAGCCCGCATTACGGCGAACAGTGGGGACGGCATTGGCTGGACCTGGCCAGGTATGCGGACACGAACGGTTTTGAAAAGGACCAGGCGCGGACGATTTGGCCGTATCGAGATTGGGTCATCAAGGCGTTCAATCAAAATATGCCCTTCGATCAATTCACGATTGAACAGCTTGCCGGGGACTTGCTGCCGCAGCATCAAAACCAGCAGCGGGCGCTCGACCAAAAAATTGCGACGGGCTTTTTGCGCAATTCAATGCGCAACGAAGAAGGTTCGGTTTATCCGGAACAGTTTCGCGTCGAAGGATTGATTGATCGCGTGGACACGATGGGCAAGGCTTTTCTGGGGCTGACGATCAATTGCGCGCAGTGCCACACGCACAAATTCGATCCGATCAAACACGATGAATACTACAAATTTTACGCGTTCTTTAACTCCGACGAAGAACCCTATCTGGAAGTTCCCAGCGAGGAGGTCATCAAAAAACGCGCGGAAATCACCGGCAGAATTACCCGCATTGAAGACGAACTTTTAGCGCACGATGCCGCTCTGCAACGCCGCCTGACCGAATGGGAAGCGCAGGCGCGCGGCATCCAGAATAGGCTTGACGATTGGGAGACGTTGAAAATTGATGAGTTCTTTTCTTCCCGCGCCAAGGTTGACGAATATTGCGATGATGGTTCGATCCGCGTCGAATCGTATCGCTACCCTGAGGCGACGTTTTTCATTAAAGCCAAAACGCAGCGCAAAAATATTACGGGGTTTCGATTGGAGTTATTGACGGATCCTTCGCTGCGCCGCAACGGGCCGGGAGTTTCAGAAAACGGCACACTGTCGTTGTCGGAATTTACCGCCGAAGCCGCCGCTGCCGGCAGCGCGAAGCCGGAAAAAATTATCTTCAGCAAAGCACAGGCAGATTTTGAACGGCCTGATGCGCCGGTGAGGTTTGCCATTGACGGCGATCAACAAACCGGATGGAACAGCGATGCCGGCCCGGGGCTGCGCAATCAGGATCGTAAAATTGTGTTTACGGCCAGGGCTCCGTTTGGCGGTGAAGGCGGCACGAAGTTGTCGTTTGCGCTTTTTCATCAGCAAGGCAAAGTCCAAATCACAGGCCGGTTGCGATTGTCCGTGACTTCGGCGGCCATGCCCGGCTTTGATCCTCTGCCGTCAAATGTGCGGCGCATTATTTCGATGCCGGCACAGCAGCGCACGATGGAACAACAGCGCGAAGTGTTGCGCTACTTTATTTCGGTTGATGAAAAAAGCGCCGCAGCTCAAAAGGCAATCGAGGAAGTGATCAAAGAATGGCCCGACAGCACAACGACACTCGTGCTGGCCGCACGCTCGACGCCGCGCGAAACGAAAATTTTCAAACGTGGCGACTGGAGAAATAAGGGCGAAACAGTCACTCCCGACACGCCATCGTTCCTGCCTCCGTTTCCGAAAGATGCGCCGCGCAATCGTTATGGTTTGGCGCAATGGATCGTCTCAAAAGAAAATCCGCTGACGGCGCGAGTCATCGTCAATCACATGTGGCAGCAATATTTCGGGCAGGGACTGGTCGCTTCGCCGGAAGATTTTGGGACCCGGTGTGAACCGCCATCGCATCCTGAATTATTGGATTGGCTGGCGGTCACGCTGCGTGACGGGAGTTCGGAATCAAAAGACACTCCAGGCGCGCAGGCCTGGAATCTGAAGGCAATGCACAAACTGATCGTCACTTCCGCCACCTATCGCCAGGCATCCAGGATCACGCCGGAGCTGCAGGAAAAAGACCCGTACAACGCTCTGCTGGCGCGCGCTCCACGATTGCGCGTCGAGGCGGAAACAATTCGCGATTTATCCCTGGCCGCTGCCGGACTGTTGAGCCGGAAAATCGGCGGCGCGCCTGTCTTTCCGCCGATTCCTGATGGCGTGCTCGATCTCGCTTTTGGCGGCGCGATGAAATGGGAAACCAGCAAAGGCGAAGACCGTTATCGCCGCGCAATGTACACGTTCTGGAAACGATCGGTTCCCTACCCGAGCCTGTCAACGTTTGATGCGCCGAACGCTGACGTGTCCTGCCCGCGCCGCATTCGTTCGAACACACCGTTGCAGGCATTGACGACTCTGAATGACAAATTGTTTATGGAAGCGGCTCAAGGGTTGGCCTTGCGCGTTTGGAAGGAAGGCGGCAAGGATGACCGGGCAAAATTACATCACGCCTTTCGGCTCTGCACGGCGCGCAAACCAGACTCAATGGAAGAGCAGGAATTATTGACCATGCTGCAAAAGGAGTACGAAAACTTTCAGGGCAAAACCGCCATGGCAGTTTACGTTTCAGCAGCAGATTTAGAGAACCTGCCGCCTGATGTAGACCTGCACAAGGTCGCCGCATGGACAATGGTGGCCAGGGTTTTATTGAATCTGGATGAAACGATTACCAGGAAATAGTTATGAATTATTTGGAAGAGATTAAACTTGAAGGCCGGAAACACATCACGCGCCGCCATTTCTTTAAAGATTGCGGGATCGGCCTGGGTTCTGTTGCGCTCACGTCATTGCTGAAGAGCAACGCAGCCGCAATCCAGCCCTCGGCCCTCGGCACGCAAAGTTCAAAAAATCCCCTGGCGCCCAAACTGCCCCATTTTTCGGCCAAAGCCAAACGCGTAATTTATCTGTTTCAGGCGGGCGGCCCGTCGCATCTTGATCTGTTTGATTACAAACCCGTGCTGCAAAAATATACCGGCACCGCGCCGCCGCCTGAATTGCTGAAAGGGATTCAGAATGTTTTTTTGAGCAAGGATGCTGCGCTCTATGGCACGGAATTCAAATTTGCCAGGCACGGTCAATCCGGCGCGGAGCTTTCCGAAGCGCTGCCATATCTGGCCCAGGTCGTGGACGATATTTGCATCATCAAAACCATTGCCACCGATGCGATCAATCACGCGCCGGCGCAAATTTTCATGAACACGGGTTCCGTCCAATTCGGGCGGCCAAGTTTTGGTTCGTGGGTGACTTATGGCCTGGGCAGCGAGTCGCAGAACCTGCCTGCGTTTGTGGTGCTTTCTTCCGCCGGAGGCACCAGCGGAGGCGCATCCAATTGGGGCAGCGGATTTCTGCCGACGTTTTATCAGGGCGTGGCATTTCGCAAATCGGGCGATCCGATTTTGTCGCTCTCCAATCCCCGCGGCATCAATCGTGAAATGCAGCGGCGAACGCTGGATGTATTGAAAAAACTCAATGAGCACGAACTTGAACTCGATGGCGACCCTGAAATTGCCACGCGCATCAATTCGTTTGAGATGGCCTATCGCATGCAGGAAAGCGGGCCGGAATTAATGGATTTGAGCAAGGAATCAAAAGAAACGTTGGAATTGTACGGGGCGACGCCGGGCAAAAATTCATTTGCCAATAATTGTTTGCTGGCGCGGCGATTGATTGAACGCGGTGTGCGTTTTGTTCAGCTTTATCACGAAGCCTGGGATCATCACAAAGATGTCGTGCCCGGCGTAAAATCTCAGGCGAAGGCGACCGATCAGGCGTCGGCGGCGCTGGTCAAGGATCTAAAGCAGCGCGGATTATTGGACGACACCCTGGTCATTTGGGGCGGAGAATTTGGACGCACGCCAATGGTGCAGGACGAGCCTGAAAACAATTATTTCAAGGGCCGCGATCATCACAACAAAGCCTATTCAATGTGGCTTGCCGGTGGCGGAATCAAGCCTGGCGTAACGATTGGAAAAACGGATGAGTTGGGATTCGAGGTCGTTGAAGATCGCGTGCATGTGCATGACCTGCACGCAACCTTGTTGCATTTGCTTGGCTTCGATCACGAAAATCTGACCTATCGTTTTCAAGGCCGTGATTTTCGGTTGACCGATGTGCATGGTGCCGTGCAACACAAATTGCTGTCATGACAGGCCATCATCTTGATGTTTTGCCCGCCAACCCCAACACCAGCCAACGGCTGCATGCAGCGGTTGGCTGGTGACGGTAATGATGTCTTTGTTTGCGACGATCTAAATCGGAACAACCAAACGTGGGACGGACTTCAGTCTGTCTCCACGTCGGGACAGACTAAAGTCCGTCCCACGTGTACCAATCTTTTGTAGTTTGATTTAGGCGTAACAGCGCACCTCAAAGACCCGCGCCAGCTTGTCGCCGTTGGTTTCCTTGACGTGGATGCGAATGCGCTGGGCGTTGACGGCGGCGAAACTGTGGCGGCAAATGCGCTGGTGATTGTTGTCCACGCTGGCAAGTTCGACCCAGTCCTTGCCTTCGGCGGTCTGGTACTGCAACGAATACTTCTTGACCGTTTCGGGCTGCGGGGCGCGAATGATGCCTTTGTTGGTGTTGTCCGAGGAAGACAGCGTCAATTCGCGGATGAAGCCGGAATCGAAGGTCAGTTGAATCTTCCTGAGCGATTGCGGTTTATCCCAGGCCAGTTCCAGCCACGCACCATCAGCGCCAAGCGGCGCGGCCCATTGATTGGTGTATTCCGGCAGAGTGCGCGTCCAGCCGTTCAGCACATTCGCCGCCTGACAGCCGCCGTCTTCGCCCGAAGCCGTCACCGTCGCGCGTTTGGCCAAATCCAGCGCGTCTTCGTTCTTTACGCCTTTGATGGATTGATCGTCGCGCAACAGAGTTTGCTGCAACTCTTTCAGCCTGGCTTTGTTCTCGTACAAGCCGCGCGGCAGTAAATTGTTTTTCGCGCACAGTGCGGCGGCGGTTCCAATCGCTTGGCCTTCGACGGCGCAGGTGCCCATCACTCGCGTTGAACTGAACGCCGTGTGCGTGGCGCTGATGTTGCGCCCGGCCATAAACAGGTTGCGGATGTTCTTGCTGTACAAACTGCGCAGCGGAATGTTGTACACGTCCTTGAGTTTGATCGAAACGAAGGGCGGCAGTTCCGGGTCTTCAAACCCTGTCGGCGGATGTTCGTCCAGGTTCCAGCCGCCGATGCAGACGGCGTCATCGAATTCGGGATTCAAGCCCATCAAATCCATCTGCGTCAGCATGTGATCGCCGACCAGGCGGCGCGCTTCGCGTTTGCCGGGCAGCATGCCGACCCAGTCCATCGCCCAGTTTGCCGACGCCGGATATTTGCCCGAATTTTTGATGTAATCCCACACGCCCATCACGATGCCGAGCAGTTCAAAGCGAATGCGTTCGTTATCACGTACGGTATTCAGGTGGCCGCCCCATTCGATCCACCAATATCCGTATTCCCAAGAATTGATGCCGCGCGATTTCAGATTTTTTTCGGTGATCTTGCGCGCCCATTTCGGCGGAGAGAAAGGCATGGGCTTGCCGAAATCGCGCGAGGTGAACAGGATGCTGCACCCTTGCGTTTTGTTGTCGGCGGTTTCAGGCGCGAGTGATTCGCCGTGCTGGGCGCGCGATTCGTGGCCAACGCGAAACTCCGCGCCCGATTCCAGGCCCAGGCGGCTGTCGCCCGTGCAATCGGCAAACAGCTTCGACGTGATGCGGTAGATGTGCTCCGTACGGTCGCACCGCGCCTGCACGCGCTGGATGACGCCATCTTTGACTTCGGCGTTGTACAGCGTGGTTTCCAGCAGCAGGGTGATGTTCGGTTCGCTGACGACTTTGTCGTACAGCAGCAAATCCCACAGTTCCCAGCAGCGCTGCGGGTTGTTGGCGGCGTCGTCCAGCCGGATTTCTTCCAGCAAACCGCCTTCGCGCCAACCGGGACGGCCTTTGTGGTTGTTGGAGCCGACGACGTGCATCTTGATTTCGCTCGATGAATTGCCGCCGAGGCGCGAACGATCCTGCACCATCACGACTTTGGCCCCGTTTCGCGCGGCGCTGATGGCGGCCAGGCAGCCCGCCAGTCCGCCGCCGGCGACCAGCACATCGCAATTCAACTCCACCAGTTTCATATTGCGTTCCAGCGGCGCGGCGGCGAGATTACCCGCCGGCGCAAGGCGCTGCATTTCCTGACGAATCTGTTCGGCGGAACGTTTGTCCTGATCCTGCGCCAATCCATCCATGCTGATGAAAAGCGAATAGCCCGTGGTGGCGGCCGTTGTAGTCAAAAAGTCTCGTCGGTTCATAGGTCCTCACTTGTTCGTGTTCTTTCGTGGCAGGTTAGTTTGGAAATGGAACCCAGCCGCCCATTTCGACAGACTGGTTCGCAATCAATATCGTCGCGCAATCGTCCACGCCCACCGCGGCATCAGCAATCGTTTTCACATCCCGCCGGCGGACGTGATCAATGAACGAGACCAGTTCGTCGCGCGTGTCGTTGCCTTCGGCAATGTCAATTTCAAAAGGCGCGCCGCGATGCGCCCAGGGGTCATTCGACAGTTTCAGGGTTTTTCCGGCGGTCACGATTGCCGCGTTGGCATCGGCAGCTTGTTGATCCTTGTTGCCTTCCCAACTGACAACATCCGTGCCTTTTTCCTGAAAGAGCAGTCCCTTTGCGCTGGTCAGGTACAGACTGCCTTTGGTGCCCAGAATCAATTCCGCCGCTCCCTCGTAGGCGTTGTTGCAGATCGAAGTGTAATTGACGCGCACCGTGTAGGGCTTTCCGTTCGCGCCATTCAGTTCATATTCATACAGACAACTGATGTTGTCGTAAACTTCGCGCCCATCGCGGAAATACTCAATGCCGCCGGAGGCAAAAACGCGCTTCGGATGCTTGCCCAGAAACCAGTTGACGACATCCATCTGATGACTGCCGAGTTCCGCCATCAATCCGGCAGAATAGGCCTTGTACAAACGCCAGTTCAGTTTCCGTTCCAGCCGTGGCCAGTTCGCATCCGTTTTCGGGACGGGAACGGGACGCCGCCACGAATTGTTGCGGTGCCATTGCGCCTTGATCGAAGCCACCTGCCCGATCATGCCTGCCGCAATCATCGCCTGCGCCTGTTTGTAAATGGCGTTGGCGCGCCGTTGCAGCCCAACTTGAAAGACACGCTTCGATTCGGCGACCTGGGCGGCCAGCGTTCTGGCTTCGGCGACGGTGTAACACATGGTCTTTTCCAGAAAGACATCGCATCCGGCGGATAAACAATCCGCAGCGATTTTGTAATGCAGATACAACGGGACCGCGACGACGACGGCTTGCGGCTTCAGGTCATCCAGCAACCGGCGGTAATCGTCGAATGTTTTGGCCTGCGGGCCGGCGTACTTCGCGCCCTGTTCCAGATGCGGCGCGTAATCATCACAGACGCCAACCAGTTCAACGCCGTCAATGGTCGTCAGCGCGCGAATCAGGTCGGAACCGCGTCCGCCCGTGCCGATTACCGCCACGCGCACGGGCGCATCGTCAGCCGCCTGCAACAAACTTCCTGTCGCCAGCGCGGCTCCCGCGGTTCCTAAAAATGTTCGGCGTGTGATTGGCATTTCGTTTCAAAACCACTCGGCTTGCAGACCGGAGCAATTCATTTTTTCCTGATACGCATCCGCTTGTTCGCGCCCCATCGCCAGCAAGGCGGTTGAAAAAATTTCCGCTTCGACCGCGCTTTCGGCCAGCACAAGGCAGGCATCATTTCCGCTGAGCCTTGCGCCTGTCAAAGGATTTACCACATCAGACTCTGTTTGCGCCGGATGCCGAACGGCGGAACAGGAAAGGGCTCGATTCGCCAATTCAATTTGCCGGATGGTCTGAGTCGGCAACAATGGATGCCGAAGATCAATCGCAAAGGGCCCGCCCAGCGCCAATATTGAACTTGTCCCGCCATTGAGCAGTCCGCCATCCACGCCGAACCGTGACAAAATCTCTCGCCCGCAATCCAGGGCATACCCCTTGCCAATCGCGCCCAGATCAATCACGACATCAGAGCGTTTGAATCGAATCAGGCAATGTTCCGCGTCCAGCTCCATCCCATTTCCAACTGAAGCCGCTGTGATGTCGAAATAACCGTTGGTCAGTTCCCGCGCCTGTTCGCAGCGTTCCAGCAAGGCAAACACTTCACGGTCAATTCGCACGGGACGGTCGCCTGCGTCCCTGTTGATCCGCGCAATCTCGCTGCCGGGATCGAAGCGAGACAGCACCTTGTCCAACCGGATCACCTCTGTGCAGACGGCGACGGCGACGGCTTCCAGGTGTTGCGGATCCTGACCGGACAAAAACACCTCAAAGCGCGTTCCCATCGCCTCGCAATCGCGCCGGTAATCAACCTGAATCATCATTCCTCGGAAAATCTGCGTCTGATGGAATTGTGGATTTCTATTTTTGCGCGATCGAACGTTCGACATCTTCCAGCAAAGAAGCCCCGCCGCGTTTGATATGTTTGCCGATGGCGCGCACAGCGGCTTCGGCATCGCGCTGTTCCAGTGCGCGGACAATTGCGCGATGTTCGCGCTGTTCCTGCACCACGCGCTCGACCCAGTTTTCAGAACGATAGTGAATGCCCGCCACCTGAATCGGCACACGCAAACGGTGATAGGTTTCCGCCAGCTTGCGATTGTCCGCCAGTTCCACCAGCAGACTGTGAAACTGGAAATTCAGCTCCAAATGATGTGCGACTTCCGTGGACTTCTCCATTTCCGTAATCAATGCGCGCAATCGTCCAATCTCCGCTTCCGTCACACGGCTGCTGGCCAGTTCCCCCGCCAGCATTTCCAGCGCGCGGCGAACTTCAAACGTTTCCGCCAATTCACGTGCATCTACCCGGCTGACAAACGTCCCCCGCCGCGCCTGTATGTCCAGCAAACCTTCGGAGGCCAGCCGCCCGATTGCCTCCTTGATCGGCATCTTTGAGATTTTTAGTGACTCAACCATCTCCTCCAGATCCAGACGCTGGCCCGGCGCAAAATGTCCGACCATGATTTTCCCGCGCAAATAGTCGTAGACCTGCTCGCTGATCTTGGTTTGATTGATGACGAAGTTATTGGCGACTGACATGCTTTGCCCTCGTAATACGCTGCGAACCCTCAATTTTCACAACCAGCCACTGGAATCTAATATATCAGATACTGGACACCAGACAGAGCTTTGTCAAACTTTGGGTGCCACTCCTTGGAAACAAACGAACTTTTTGATCAGGGAAATCTGTGGTTCAATCCAAACCATGCCAATAACACGACGTGACTTTCTGTGGGGCAGCGCCAGCGCTGCGGCTCTGGTTCCATCGCTTACGGCGCAAACCAAAGGCAAACCGCCGCGCCGCATTCTGCTGCGTTCTTCGTGGCAGGTGGTGAATATCGGCGACATCGCGCATACGCCGGGCGTGCTGGCGCTGCTGGAAAAACATCTGCCCGAAGCCGAAGTCCGCCTGTGGGCATCTCCGGATTTATCCGAAGAGGTCATTGCCATGGAACACAGGCGTTTTCCCAAACTCCAAATCGTCAAAGGCAGCATTGGCGCAAACGGCAGAGCGTCAACGCCGGAACTGCTAGCGGCCCTGGATTGGTGCGACTTTCTGCTGCACGGTTCCGGCGCGTCGCTGGTCGCGGCCAAAGATGTCGCGGCATTCGTCAAACACACGGCCAAGCCCTTCGGAGTCTACGGCATCACGCACGGCTCGTTTTTCTCCGGCGATGACAAGGATTTGCTCAGCCAGGCAAAGTTCGTGTTCTTCCGCGATTCGGTTTCCCTGGCGAAGGCAAAGACTGAAGGCGTGAAATCGCCTGTGATGGAATTCGGGCCAGACGGCGCGTTTGGCTGCGATTTGCGCAACGACGCGCAGGCGACCGCATTTCTGACAGCCAACGGCCTGGAAGAAGGCAAATTCCTGTGCTGCATTCCGCGTTTGCGCTACACGCCCTATTGGAAAATTCGCAATCAACCAATGACCGAAGAGCAACGCCGCCGCGCCGCGCGCAACGACGCGATGGCCGAACACGATCACGCGCCGCTTCGCACGGCGATTACCGCCGTCGTGCGCGAAACGAAATTGAAGGTGCTGCTCTGCCCCGAAGACATGAGCCAGATGGAAGTCGGCAAACAATGGCTACTGGACAAACTCCCCGCCGATGTCCGACCGCGCGTCGTCTGGCGCGCCGAGTTCTGGCTGACGGACGAAGCCCTCAGCACCTACCGCCGCTCCGCCGGACTGTTCGGCCTGGAAATGCATTCGCCGATTATGTGCATCGGCAACGGCATCCCGGCCATCGTCTGCCGGTTCGAGGAACAAACCAGCAAAGGCTTGATGTGGCGAGATATCGGCTTAAACGATTGGCTGTTTGATTTTGATCAGGAAGCGGACCTGGCGCGGCTGACACCCGCCGTTCTGGCAATGGCCAAAAATCCCGCCGCCGCCAGAGCCAAAGCGGCAAAGGCGCGCAAGTTTGTCGAAAAGCGGCAGCGGGAGACGATGCAGGTTTTGAAAAGAGAATTGAAAAAGCTTTGACCAGTCCGTGTTCCTGCCATCAACTCTGCCGATGAATGAGCGAGGGATCAAGAATCGGCAACAGAAATTTTCGGACTTCTTCGAGATAGGCTTTCAGATTGGTTCCTTCGCCGCGCTCCTTACCGCTGTCGCCCAAGACAGCAACATTTGTCCAACATCGTTCTTTGCGTTCGCGGCTATTTCCGGTCAATTCCTTTACCACACGTTTTGCGCTGCGTTTCGCCGTTTCATCTTTTGCGGTCAGCTCTTCGGCCTTGTGGCAAGGATCAAACCCAAGCTCCTGACGCAATGCAGCAAGCTTCGGCTTTTCATCTTCCGTGGGATCAAAAAGATTCAAGACCCAGGCTTCCTGATTGGGAAATGGCGTAGCCAGAACAATGACCAGCCCTGACGATTCGCTCCTGACCCGCTCCAAACTGTCCTGTCTTTCGTCCGGATGATCCGCATCCAAATCCCGCACCAGGATCAGCGCATCAACTGAACGCGACGCTTTCAGTTGAACAAAAAGCAGCTTGGCCTTATGCGCCCTCGCGTAATCGAATCCCTTGCCCTGTCCGGCAAGATCGCGCCGAATGCTGCGTAGAAAACTCCCGTCAAAGCGCTGTTCATCCAAACTTGTCCATTTTGTGCATCTGGGGGGCGGCACGGAATCTTCGGTCTCCGGCGGATGGCTATTGCCATGCAAGTCAATCCAACAAGGCAAATATCCTGGGGCGATCCAGTTCGGCCCTTCCTTTTCAAAGAGATGATTCGCGAGCAGGAACGCCATTCGTGCATCACTGTCATCTTCCGCCACCACCACGAATTCAGGCATTCACCGCCTCCGCCTGCACTGGTTTGGTAACCCAATCTTCACCTTCCGCGCTCCAAATCTCTCCGGTTGTCAGGTCGTCACGCGCGTTCGCAATGTTCGGGTGCTCGCTGAGGCGGCGACAATGGCTGATTCCTTGATCATCAGTCGCCATCACCCAAACGTCTTCCGGCTTCAGTGCGTCAACCACATAAGGCGAATGGCTGGTAACAATGATTTGCCGATCAAACTTTTCAGCGAAGTCTTTCAGAATTTGCATCAATTTCATTTGCGCCAGCGGATGCAGTCCTTGCTCAATATCGTCAAGCAAGAAGAGACTGGCATCGGACGTATGAAGAATCGTCAGCAAAGCAAGCGTCAGCAAAGTTCCTTCGCTCACCATGCTGGCGGGCAATCTATCTCCGCTGATTGTGTCGAAAATCAGTTCCTGAGCGTCTACTTGCCGGTCTTCGTCATAGACGAAACTGTTACCGTTAGCCGCAAAAGTGCGTTTCTCCTTGATGACTTTAGGAACTCGATGCACGCGAATCCGCTTCACCAGTGGCACAATCTTTATCAGATCATCTTCAATCTTCTCAAATATCTCTTCCTGAGAAGTTTTCAGATCGCTTATAACTGAGGCGGTATTGGTTCCATCAACACCAACCTTGAGCCGAATGTCCGATGAATAAGATGGCTGAGAAATGCGTTGCCCAATGGCCTTGAAATAGGCAACCTCGCCAAACTCACGAAGCGCCAGTCTGCCTGGATTATTCTTTACTGCCGAATCGTAACTTGTATTCCATCTTTCGCCCTCAAATTCAAAAAATGGATCCCAAGCTCCCCCATTCAGTTTTTCCTCTATTGAAACTCTCCACTGTGGATGTCCGCTTTCAACGGAAACTTTAACTTCCTGGCTACTTTTCCGAGTGAAATTCTTGATGATTTCAAGATTGAAAGATTCCCCAAGTATGATGGGTTTGGCTAAGTTATTGAGGGTTTGGATTGCCAGTAGAACAGATGTTTTTCCGCATCCATTCGGCCCTACTAACGCCGTCACGCGCCCAATCTTAATCTCGGTCTGTGCGTGACTTTTGAAATTGGTGACTGAAATTTTCTCGATCATGATCGCAATCTTGCCAGCGAAGATGCCTGTGGACAAGGTTTCTCAGCTTACGAAGCGGAAACGCGCTTTGGCGATTTCTGCAACTGCACAGGCCGGAAGGCGGGCCAGGTTCCGCCACGCCTTCGACTTCGAGCGATGCGAGGTCGGGCGCGGCGTTGTAGATGGCTTCTTCAATCGTCTGTTTCAGGGTCAGCGCGGAAGAAGCGCAACCGAGGCAGCTTCCCTACCTAACGGCTGAGCTTGTGATCGTTGACACGCTGACAAGGTTGTAAATCAATTGTATTTGCAGCCGCTTCAGCTTCTTTGCGCAATGCCGCACGTTGAACCTGATCCCAGGCGACAGGGCGAGCGTCGCTGCTTTCATGACTTCTCATCGGCTTGGCCAGCAGCAAATAACGCCCCGGCGCAAGGTTTTTGAGATGAAAGCCGCCATCGGCAGTGGTCGTTGTTTGCGCGTAACGCAGCACATCATCGGCGGCTTCTTTTTCGGCGGGAACCAGAAACACACGCATTTTGTCGATGGGTTTGGCGTCTTGCCCGGCGGCCACGTTGCCTTTCACGCTGGCGGCGCCTTCGGCAATGGCGATGGTGGCGTTGGTCAGTTTTTCTCCGGCTTTGAACGTGACGCCGTTGCGAGCGAGGTTGATTGGAGGCGAAGCCGCCGCTCTGCGTGCGGTGGCAGCCACTGGCGCTTTGCCGTCGGGCGTCATGGCGCGCACATACCAGTTTTCATCGGGCAATTGCGCCACCAAACGCCAGCGCCCAGCTTCCAAATTGCGCAAGCTGAAATCGCCGAGCGCGCTCGGCGCGGAAGATTCTCTGGGAACAAGACGGTTGAGAGCTACGTCTTGCCGGATTGCGATTTCATCGCGCTGGGCGGTAAGCAGAATCTCTTGAATGAAGGACTTTCGAGGCGATGGACAGGCTGGCGCGCCCAGTTTCTTTTCCAGAACAACTTTACCACTAAGAAGGGCGAGCGGCACCAGCGTCAATTGAATGCCGCCAACATCCGCTCCTCGCACAGACACAGGCCGCGGCTGAGCCAGGGCATCGCTTTCCGACGCGCCGGAGACAATACGACGCGCCGTGATCTCATATTCACCATCGGGAATTCCATGTAATTCAAAACCGCTGTTTGAACCTATCATGACCGTTGAGACGAGGGAATCCGTTCCCGCCACCCTCAAAGCGATTACCGTTGGATAATATTCGTTTGGGTTGCCACCCGCTTTTGCTAGAACCTTCCCGCTAACCGAACGTCCCTTTTCTCCTCGGTAGCGGATGTCAATTCCTACGGCTTCATCGCCAGCCCGCACCACCAACGGCAAGGCAGCTTCGCGCTTGGAAGACGGGTAATACGTCGGCGCATCTTCACTGAAAGACGACCTGGAATCCAGTCTGCCGCCGGTTCTGCCAGCCTGGACAATGTAAGAACCTGGAATCAAACCATAAATCCTGTACAGACCCCGATCATCCGTGCGCCAGGCAGGTTCGAAGCGCGGCGGCCAGCCTCGATAGATGCGCTGCTCATCCGCTTCGCCATTCACATCGCCCACACGAATGGCGCTAATGCTGATGCCAGTTAGCGGTTCGCCTGTGGAGTTGAAAACCTTGCCGGTAATAACGCCGCCTTTGATCAAAGTGATGGTGACAGAATCGCCTGGACGGTAAACACCGATGCCAGTGGCTTCTTCGGCGGGCGGCACAATGTAGCCAGGAACATCTGCTGAGATTGAATACGAAGCCGGCGATAGGCTCATGAATTCAAAGTTGCCCTCATCATCCGTTGTGGTTTGAGTTGGCATTGTCGGCCGTTGCCTAGGTCTGACCGTTCGAGCCGGTCCAACCAGAGTGGCGAAAACCGGAATGTTTGCCACCGGCTGTCCGTCATCGCCTAAAACCCGGCCAATAATCGAACCGGATTTCAAAACCGGTTGTTCAGGCGTCGCGGAATCCTGCGCAATGGCGGTCGCGCCGAAAACCGTCAGCAAGCAAACTGCCGCCAGCAAATACAATCGAGAGTGGAATTTCATAAGCCTCCCCACAGCTATTGCTGCGACAAATCCAGATTCAGGTTGACCGAAGCGACCGCACCGTTGGTGACCGTGACGGTTTGCGTGGCGCTGGGAATTCGGACGCGGTTCTGATTGCCTCCGCCGCCTCGCTGACCACCTCTTCCCTGCCCGCCTTGTCCTTGCCCGCCCCCAATGCCTATCGTCACGGCGCTGACTCGGACCTCATAGCTTCCGGAATACAGCCCTTCAAGTTTGAAGTTTCCGCCCGCATCCACCTGCGCGGGACGATTCTGGCCGCCGCCTGTAGAAGTATTCAGTGAACGCGCCGTTACCATCAGCCGCGTTCCGGCCGGCAGCGCGCCATTCGCAAGAATCACTTTCCCCTGAATGACACCCGTGCCGTAACCGACGACAACACGAATCCCAGAGACCTGCTGGCCGGAAGCAACTTCAAAATCACCGTTAAGGGCCGCGCCGTTGCGTTCGATGCGAACCAGCGTCAATCCGCCGCCGCCTCTGCCTGGCCCGCCACCGAAATCATTGACGTTCAACCGGACGGTTCCCGCCGCCAGACCGCTGATGGTAAAAGCGCCATTGGCACCGACCATTGCGGCGCTTTGCCGGCCAGAGCCGCCGCCTTGCCCACGCTGGCCCTGCCCCTGTTGCCCGCGAGAAGCGGCCGAAATCATCAATTGCGGAGCCGTGGCATTTGTTGCCCCTTCGACAATCACGACACCGGAAATGGTCGCGCCGCGATGGACCTTTACTTCAACGCCGCTGGCGTCGCCGTCGCTGATTTCGAAGCTGGCCGGATCGTTATACAAATTGCTGGTAAGGTTTGCGCTGTCTGCATTCTGGAGTCCGGCTTGCTGAACAGAAATTGAATATCGCCCCGGCAGCAACCCCGTCACGCGGAACTCGCCTTTGTCATTGGTCGAACTGCTGTTGCCCCCACCGGCTGGACCACCGCCTCTGCCTTGCGGCCCGCCGCCACGCTGAGCGCCAACGTTGATCGGCACGCCGAGAATCGGTTCGCCCGTATCGGCATCCACCGCCCGGCCCGTCACGGCGTAGGTTTTCATCGGCGCGCCCATCCGAATGTCTATGCTTTCGGCGACACTGCCGGAGGAGACTTCGACAAGGTGCGCCTGCGCGGCTTCGGTCGCGTCCGGGTAATAAGTCCTGGGGTAACGAATCCGCCGGTTCGCGCCGGGACGATTGCTTTCGGTTCCGGCGCTAACGATGTACTTCCCTTCCGGCAAGCCGTAAATGCGGTACACCCCGCGATCATCCGTTTCGTAGCTGATTCGGTTTCCGCCATTGAATTGCTGCGGCTGGCCCGTCGCATTCGTGGTCATCAAGCCAATGCGCTCAGCAATCACCGGGCGGCCCTGATGATCGGTGACGCGCCCGGTAATCACGCCGCCCGG
The DNA here is from genome assembly GCA_021155085.1 of Heliomicrobium sp. Lineage (GTDB taxonomy): Bacteria > Acidobacteriota > Blastocatellia > RBC074 > RBC074 > RBC074. The sequence continues at coordinate 90,663 of JAJNQA010000056.1, forward strand.
CGCCATCACGAAATTCACCTGAGAAACCGTTTGCCCGTCGCTGACCGAAACGGCCACGCCGCCAGCGCGCCGATCGCCGCTCGCCGGGACGAGCGTTTCCGTCAGCAGCGTGACGCGAAACCGTCCCGCCACAATATTCGCAAATTGATACTGACCTTTATCATCCGTGGTGGCCTGAAGTATTTTTGGCTGTTGCTGCTCACCCCGCATTTGCGGCGGCCCAGGTCTTCCGCCCTGCTCAGGAATCAGCGCCAGCGTGATTCCTGACGCAGGCGCTTCGCCCAGTTTGACCAATCCTGTGATGGTCGCAGTTCCTGTGGGATTCGATTGAGTGACCGATTGCCCGGCGGATCGTGAAGAGGAGAGCGCAAGCAGCGCCATTAAACAAAATGCAATACGGCCAGTCGTGACCAGGCCGGACGGGACTAGAAAAGATTTCACCATAACGGACTTCCTTTGACTTTCGGTAAACCTTGTTTTTCTGGTGCGTGAGCTTCATGACGCAGGGGGAGTCCGCATGGTTTAAGTATATTTCCGCGCGCTCAGCTCACATTGGCAGCGCTGGGTTTGGCGTTTCGCCGCATCAATTTGACCAACGGCTGCGCCGCGCGAACCTGGCGAAGTTTGGTCACGTCCTGCTGCATTTCCGGCGATTCGATACAGCACGAATTCAAACAATCCAATAACCGGCTGGCGTGCTCTGCCAGCGATTCATTCAGCCGGTAGTGAACCCACAAACTGTCTTTGCGGTCGCTGACCAGCCCGGCGCGTTTCAGATAGGCCAGATGCCGCGACACCTTCGGCTGATTCGTGCCCAGCACATCCACCAGATGGCAAACGCAGACTTCCCCTTCCGTCGCCAGCAGATTCAACAGCCGCAGCCGTGTCTGATCGGCACAGGCTTTCAACAATGCAGCCATCTGCGGCAGCCGGTTCTTGTCCACAGGTTTCTTTTTTCGATTCGTCGTCTTTTCTGTCATAGGCCGCGATTATAGCCAAAGATTTTTTTGACGGGAAACTATATTTGCCTTGACGTATACAATTCGCGAGAGTATCTTGCGCTTCGCATACGGATAAGCGTATGTAGTTTTCGCCTTGAGGAAATGAAATTACGCGGCGATGTACAGCGGCCTGCAGTCCGCTGATTGACTCTCGCCGTCTTCCCATCGGAAATAACCGGGTGCCTGGCTGCGTCCTCAGCGGACTAACAGTCCGCTGTACATTTGAGGAGAGAGAAGAGTTATGACACCGAAAATTCATGTCGCATTGAACGTCAATAATCTGGAAGAGTCGCTGAGCTTTTACCGCGCGTTGTGGGGCATCGAACCGGCCAAAGTTCGCATTGGGTACGCCAAATTCGATGTTGCCGAACCGCCCGTCAATCTGACCTTGAACGAAAACCCCGCCAAGCTGGCAAACGGATCGGGCGGAGTCAATCATCTGGGCATTCAGGTCGGCTCGACCGAAACCGTGCTGGCGATGCGCGAACGATTGGTCGAGCGCGGTTTGCCGATTGCGCTGGATGAAACCAACACCACCTGCTGTTTCGCGGTGCAGGACAAGGTTTGGGTCGTGGATCCGAACGGTTACCGCTGGGAAGTTTTCGTCGTGCATCAGGACAATCTGCCGCAGGAAGCCGAACCGGCGGTCAGCGCCTGCTGCGTCACCGGGCAACCCGAAATGGTCAAAATCGGGGGCGTGGGCAGATGATCGCGCGAGCCAACACAACCGATCTAAACGAAGTGCTGGCCTTGCTGGAAGAAGTTGATTTGCCGAAGGAAGGCGTGGCCGAACACTTCGGCGAATTCTTCGTCGCGCGCGAAGGCGGCAAATTGATTGGTTGTGTGGGGCAGGAGCGATACGGTGACGTAGCGCTCCTGCGCTCGCTCGCGGTTTCGCCCGGTTCGCAGCGAAGCGGATTGGGACAGGCATTGACGACACGACTGCTCGACGAAGCTCGCGCAAGCGGCGTGCGCGAATTCGTCTTGCTGACGACGACCGCGCGCGATTTCTTCGCCCGCCATTTCGGGTTTACCGAAACCGAACGCAGCCCATTCAATGAAGCCTTTGCCAATTCGCCGGAATGGTGCCTGCCGCGCTGTTCGTCGGCTGCCTGTTTGCGGCTGAAGTGCGGCGAATAGACCCGGAGGCCAGGCGATGAATCACCTGATGATCGCGGCTTTGATTTGCCTGGCACTGGCCATTGTGCTCGGTGCGATTGATGGCACGTACTACCACCTCAAAAAATACCAACTGCACCTGCACGCCGAATCGCGATTCGAGCATCAGCTTCACACCATCCGGGCGTTTCTGTTTGCGCCGATTGTCTGGCTGCTGTTTGGACGAAATTCCGGCGGCTGGCTGTTGTGGCTAGGCGTGCTGGTCTTTGCGATTGATTGCGTCGTCGAGTTGATTGACGTGCTGGTTGAAAATCGCAGCCGGGCGAAGCTGGGCGGGCTTTCAACCGGCGAATATGCCATTCACGTCAACGCAACGGGATTGCGGATTGCAGCGGTGGCGCTGGCGCTGGCGGCAAAGCCTGTCGCGGCGTGGAATCTTGCTTCGCCTGTGCTGCTTGAGCCGGACTTTCCCGCGTGGCTGAGTTGGCTGATGCTCTGCGTCGTTGGCGGAAGCATGATTGGCGGCCTGCAGCACCTGTGGCTGCTGCGCACAAAAGAACAAGCCCATTCGTGAGCCTGAAAGGTTTCTAAGAGCATCGCTTCCGACAAAAGAATCAAAACCGGATTAACCAGGTCTTCTTCTGTGATGTCAGGACACTTTTTGGAGTGGTAGCTTCGGTTACCGCTTTAGTAGTTCTTCCTAAGTAAGGTGCGGAAAGTTCGCGCCGCGAGTGTGGGACAAGATGGCATCTTGTCCCACAAAAAATGCATCGAACTTCCCACCAGTTACTTAGCCGTGGGGATGGTTAAAAAAGCGCGCGGCCTGTTTGACAAAGATTCAAAGCCTCGTGGCCGGAATCACCTTTCTGCTGAAGGATTACCAAAGCGACGCCAAGCCATCGCACTCCAAAGTATGTCCAGACATCAGGTATTTCTCCTCATTTCAACAATGCCCCCAGGAATACTGGTCGTCATCGTTATTTTGATTCGCACTTCTTTTCTTATTGTCTCATACATCTCATGACTAAACGTGACCGCGTAAATACCTGGCGTTAATAGGCCAAAATAAAATCGCCCTCTTTTATCCGTGAGTCTGACACGTGATAACCCTGTACTCGGCATGGCAACTGCAACTCTTACCCCAACGATCGGTTTGTCAGTACCTGCCTCAAACACTATCCCTTCGAATGCTCCTGTCAAGAGACCAGATTCTTGAGTAACCACAGAGGCGAATTCTCCACTGGGGAACAAATCAAGATAGGCTTGGAACAGTACGGGGTTATTATTTCGTTTCGCGCTTTCCCAGATATAACGTCCAATTAGATCTATTTGCCGCTGCTTTTCTTCGACTACTCTGTCCTTTCCGACCACTTGTTGACGCTGACTCTCTGCCTCAATTCTTTGAGCGTCCGCTTTCTTTCTTTGAAGTTCAGCTTCAGCCAAAGCGATTTCTGCTTTTTCTTTTAGCTGTTTAGTCTCAACTAAAGCCATTTCCGCGCGCTGTGTCTCATCTTTTGCGAGGTTGCGTTGGGCAATCACTTCGTACAAGAGTTGATCCGCACGTTTTCCCTGTGATTCAGCGCGATCACGTTGTAGGAGTGTCGTAAAGATCAGAGCGCTCATCAAAGCTAAAACAATTCCAGCAATTCCAGCAGTGCGTAACATGCCTCGGCGATAAGCAGCGCGCTGTCGCCGCAATTCCGCATCCGGCATATTGGCTGACACCCATTCCCGATCAAAAACTCCCTCATAAATTCGATTGCGCACGCCAAGTCGCCCTTCGATTACACTCGTGATGCCGGAAAGTCGCAGAGCGCCGATAACCGGACTGGTCTCGTCATCGCGGACGCGCTTGTTGCGACGAACTTGTGCGTACAGATCAAGTAATCCAGCCAGATCGCCTTCGCTGCGCAGCATCCGTTCGCGCACGAAGAGCAGATTGTCATCGCGTTCGCGCGCGCGGGTGGTGAAGAAGAGTTCTTCGCAGAGACGGTCTACGCCGCCCGCCGTCGTGACAGCAGCGTCTTCGGCGACCGCCTGACAGAGCCGCTGCGTCAGGTAGGGATGGCCGCCCGTCCAGTAGAGAATGCGGCTAAGCAGCTTCTGCGCCGTTCGTTCGTCCCGCCCCAGCCCTTCCGCTAACGGCGCGGCTTCGGATTCGGTGAAGTCGTTCAATTCGATGCGCTGGCCGATGTTGAAAGGCGTGGTGCGTGTGTCGCGAATCAAATCCGAAGGGGTGGCGACGCCGAGCAGGCAAAAGGTCAATCGCGCCAGGTCGGGCGCTTCGGTGCGGCGGTTGTAGCACTCGCGGATGGCGGCGAAGAATTCATCGGTCGAAAACGGCAGACTGCGGACGGCGTCAATCTCGTCCACGAAGATGACGATTTGACCGGCGCGGCGTGGCAGTACGATTTCGCGCACGGCGCGCATCCAGCGGTCGAGCGGACCGAGCCGGTCGTGCGATAACCAGAAGGCCTCCAACTCTTCGGCCAGGTTAAGCTGCTCGCCAAGCTGTCCGAGCAGGCCGTCGTACCACTGCTCCGGCGTCAGGTTTTGCCCCGTGCGGGTCAGATCGAGGATGGCAACCGTCGCGCCCTCTTCGCGCAACCGTGCGGCGGTGCGCACCATCAATGACGATTTGCCCATCTGCCGCGAAGTCAGCACGTAACAAAACTTTCCCTGCCGCAAGCCTTCATACAAATCCTGATCGGCCTGGCGCGGGACGTAGCTCGGCGCATCACGGCGCAGCGTGCCGCCTGTGACGTAAAAGCTGTTGGGAGATTTGTTCATGGCCGTATTCATCCTCCGAAATCGTGGAACGGACTTTAGTCTGTTCGCACGGTGAACAGACTAAAGTCCGTTCCACACCGGATCTAACATCAAAGCAGGTGACGTGTCAGATAGCGTGCATACAGTTCGCATCGCGGGCGCGCTTCGTGCCGGCTGTCGCCTGTCATGACGCCGGCGCTGCGCAGCCGGTAGAAACCGGCGTCGGTCGCGCACGGCTGGCCGCGCAGAATGGCGCGCACGATCTCGCATAGCCCCGCGTCCTGCGCCAGCAAGACCAGCATCCGGCGCAGATGATCGCCGAACGGGCCTTCGTCGCGGTCAGCTTGTTGAACGAACTCGCTCAAGCTCAAATTGCTGCTGGCCATTTCGTGCAGGCCGCGCCGCACCAAGTACGGCTGGCCGCCCACCAGTTGCGTGAACCGTTCAATCTCCGCTGCCGTGCGCAGGGGCACACTGTAGCGCCGGTTCAATTCAGCGACCTGCTCGAAGGTGAAGTCGGAGAGCGCCAGGCGCGTGCCGACGTTGAAGGGTGATTGATTCAAGTCGGTGATGAACAGGTGCGCTTCGGTGGCGTAGGCGATGGCGAGCGTCAGGCGTTGCAGCGGGCCATCGGGATTGATCGCGCGTTCGTTGTGCCAAGCGCGGAAGAGGCCGAAGACTTCGCTGGCGAATGGGCAGGTGAACAGCCGGTCAACTTCATCCAGTCCCCAGACCAGCGGTTCGGCGATTTGGCCCAGCACGTGGCGTTTGAGGTAAAGCTCGAAATTGCGGCTGGCGCCGCGCCGCTTCTGCCAATCCTGATCGGGCAGCGTTGGCAGATTGAGTTCTTCGGCAATCCATTCGCCGAGCGTCAGGAAGAGCGTTTCGGCCGAAACCAGGTGTTCGGCGTTGAGCTTTTGAAAATCGGTCAGCACGACCCGTGCGCCGGCTGCGCGTGCCCGCTGCAAGCCGCGCGCAAGCAAGGAGGTCTTGCCCATCTGCCGCGCGCCTTTGACCAGCACCAGACTGTCGCGCCGTTCGAGCGCCGCCTGAAAGTCGGCGTCGGTCGGGCGCTCGATATAAAACTGCGAAGAGAGCGGAACCGCGCCGCCGACCGGTTCCAGCTTGCGCCGCCGCGACTGCGAATCGGGAGCGGCAATCAAGGCGTCCAGGATTTCACCGAGCAGACTATCGTTATCCTGCGCGCCGCGCCAGGACGCCTGCTGGATTCGCGCAAGCACGGCGTTGAGCGGGTCAGGCAGCGCCCCTTCGTAATTAACGCGCACCGGCAACAGGCGCGGTTTGCCTTGATGTTTCTGCGCCGCTTCGTGGGCGATCTGCACTTCGTAAGCCAGCATTTCACTCGTCACCGAAGCGGCAGAGAGCAAGGGAATCACCGCATCCGCCGTCCTCACCTGCCGTTCGATCTCTTTTGCCCATTCGACGCCGATGGTCAGATGGCGGTCAATAAAGACACGATAGCCATGTTCGGTCAGGCGCGTTTCCAACAGTTTGAGCAGTTCTTCATCGGGTAAAGCGTGGCGCTTGTATAGCAGCGCGACTCGCAGCGCAGTGGCGGATGAAGCGTCAACGAACATCGTTGCGGTGCTTTCGCCCGGCGCGGTCAATGCCTGAAATAGATTTTCCCCTAACTCTTTCGCGGATTGCTGACGCTTTAGCGAGTCGAACGAAAGGGCTTGTCGGATTGCCTTCTGCGCGGCAATGGGTAATTTGAGAAAAGCGGTTGCTGGAGCTTGCAGCCCTTCCTGCTGCATCCGGCGCAGTTCCTTCAGGTCAAGTGTGTCGAACGGCTTTTCTCCAGTGAGCATTTCGTAGGCGATAACACCAAGCGCGTATATGTCACTCGCGCTGGTTGGTTCTCCGCGAAACTGTTCTGGAGCCATGTAAGGCCCTGTTCCGGCAATCATTGTGCGATAGCGTTCTTCGGCTTGATCATCAGGTTCCAGCTTCGGCGTTGAGTCTTTGATCGTCGCGATACCAAAATCAATCAGTTTGACGTGTTCCGCGCCGTCGAGCAGTTGAAGCATGATGTTTTCTGGCTTGAGATCGCGATGAATCACGCCTTTGTCATGCGCGGCACTCAGCGCTTGTCCCATCTGCCGCACAAGCGCCGCGACACGCTTGCGGTCCATTCCGCCGCTTCCCATTGCCGTACGCAAATTACTTCCGGCAATGAACTGCATCACGATAAAAGCCTTTCCGTCCGCAGTCTGGGAAGCATCGAACACGCCGACAATGCCGGGATGATCGATGCGGGCAAGCGCCTTGATCTCTTCACCGAATTTTTTGGCGAACCACGCATAATTGGCGGCAGCGGTGATTTGGTCGAGCAGCACTTTGATGACGACCGGGCGGTCGTGCATTTTCGTGTCCCGTGCCAGATAGACCACGCCCACGCCGCCATGGCCGAGTTCTTTTTCGATCTGGTACCGCTGATTGAGCAAATATCCGGGCGCGATTGGCTCTGGCGCGGCCAGGCGCATAGCCGCTTGGTCACCGTCTACCTGAGTGCGTGTTGACGGCAGTATTTGTGTTTTCGCCTCGGCTGCGTCTGCCGGTTGGACCAACAGTGTGCGCAAGCGCTTGAACCAATCCATGGAATCTTTGCCTCCGAATCTTCGGTTTGACTGTACGGGCTGGTGCAGTGCAGCGCGAGTATACCGGCTTCTAATGCGGCAGACCAAACCGCCACTGCAGTCAGGCTGGCATCGGGCACTTTGATATAACCGTCAGGCTGTCATTCGGTGAACAATTCCGGAGGCTTACAATCGGATGGCTCCCGTGGTTGGGGGGCTGGGCTTCGCGGTTGGTATGGCGGGCAACAGCTCTGGCGATTATCGGGCACAAAGAGACCGGATATGACAGGGGCAAGTAACCTACTTGCCCCCTGTCATATCCGGCGCTAAACGGGATTCGATTTTTATCTGCCGCCGACGGGTTTATCGCCGGCGCGCCCCTGCGTTACCTCGCGCGTTTCCCCGTTCGAGCTTTGCACGATGTACCAGCGGCCTTCCGACCGTCGCCAGATGGCAATATCGGCCTTGCCATCACCATCATAATCGCCTGCCGCCGGTGCGTCGAAATACGGTCCGTAGGCTGCGCCCCAGACCTTCGATTCCACCGCTCCGTCGGAACTGCGCACGATGTACCAGGCTCCAACCGAGCCTCGCCAGACTGCGATGTCGGTTTTCCCGTCTCCGTCATAATCGCCCGGCACCGCTGCGTCCGTCCCCAAGCCCCAAACCTTGTCCACGGTCTGCCCGTCGGAACTGCGTTTGATGTACCAGTGACCATTCGACTGACGAAATACGGCGATATCGGTCTTGCCATCTCCGTCGTAATCGCCCGGCACGGGCATATCAAAATATGGCGCAAGGCTCGATCCCCATTGCACGGTTTCGACGGTTCCATCCGAACTGCGTTGGATGTACCAGCCGGATTCGGTTCCGCGCCAGACCGCCGGATCGGTTTTGCCGTCCCCATCGTAATCGCCCGGTACAGGCACGTCCGAACCCAGGCCCCACAGTTTGTCCAGCGTCGCCCCATCGCGGCTCAGTTTGACGCGCCAATGACCGTCTTTGCCGAATGCCGCCAAATCGGCTTTGCCATCGCCATCGAAATCTCCCGTGACGGCCTGGTCGTCCGCCTGACCCCATTGGACTGTTTGCGCGGCGCTGGTTTCACTGTCCACGATTAACCATTGACGCTGCTCCGCCCGCCAAAGGGTGAAGTCAGTTCGCCGGTCCCCCGAGAAATCGTTCAGTACGGAAGGACGCAGCGCGCCGCCAATCACAACCGAATAAGCCCGCTGCCCCGTGCAATTGGAGGCGTCAGTCGCCGTGATCGTGAACGTGTAGGTCCCTTCAACAGTCGGGTAGCCGTTAATCAGGCCAAAGCTGTTGTACAGCGTCAGTCCCGGCGGCAGGCTGCCCGCCGTCACCAGGTAGTTGTATGTGCCTGACGGACTCGCCGTCACGGCAAGGTTGTACAGATGGCCAACGCTTCCTCCCGGCAGCGCAGCCAGCGTGATGGACGGGCAAGTGCCGGCGCTAATGGTGAAGCTAAAGGCACGGCTGCCGGAACACGAACTGAAGCCCGTGGCTGTCACCGTAAAATTGAACGTGCCTGCCGCTGTCGGCGTGCCGCTCACAACGCCGGTCAACTGGTTGAGCGACAGACCTGCCGGCAGCGCTCCCGCCGTCACCGCGAAACTGTAGTTGCCGCCCGCAGGCGCCGCGCTGATGGTCTGGTTGTAGGCAGAGTTCAAAGCAGGCGTGGGGAGCGCCGAAAGAGTGATCGTTGGGCAGTTAATCACCACCGTATAGTTGGCCCCATAAACACATCCGCCGCTGGCCGTGATCCTGACGGTGAAGGTGGAAGACCCGGCGGTGGTCGGCGTGCCGCTCACTGACCCGGTCGAGGTGTTCAGCGTCAGGCCCGCGGGCAGGCTTCCCGCCGACACGCTGTAAGTGTAACTGCCCGCCGGATTGACGTTGATGCCGGAGTTATACGCCGTGCCGATCACGCCGCTGGGCAAGCTGCTGACCGTCAAACCGGGACAGCCGATGACCACGGAATAGGCGCGCGTACCGGAACAGCCTCCACTCGTTGCCGTTGCGGTGAAATTATATGTGCCGCGTTGTGACGGCGTGCCTGTAATCGCGCCAGTACCGGCGTTCAGGGTCAAGCCGGTCGGCAATGCGCCGGCGGTCACGCTGTAGCTGTAAGTGCCTGCCGGGTTACCGCTGACGGTTTGATTGTAAGCCGTGCCGACGGTGCCGCCCGGCAGCGTCGCCGGGTCAACCGTGACGGCGGAGCAGCCGCTGATGGTCACCGTGTAATCGCGGAAGCCGCTGCACGCGCCGAAGCCGTTCGCCATGACGCGGAAGTTGAACACGCCGGATTGCGTCGTGGTGCCGCTCAATGTGCCGTTGCTCGCCAGCGTCAGGCCCGCTGGCAGCGCGCCGTTTGTAACCGCGAACGAGTAAGCCGTGCCGCCGGGCGCGGCGGTAATGCTCTGCGAATAAGCCATGCCTCCCGTCGGGTTCGGCAAACTCGCGGGCGAAAGCGCGATGGCCGGACAGGCGATGACAATCGTGTAGACTTGAGACCCCGTGCAACTGCCAAATCCCGTCGCCGTCGCCGTGAAGTTGAATGTGCCCGCCTGCGTGGGCGTGCCGGTCAGCGCGCCGCCGCTCGCAAGCGTCAAGCCCGGAGGCAAACTGCCCGCCGTCACCGCGAACGTATAACCGCCGCCAGAGGGCGAGGCCGTCAATGTTTGACTGTAAGCCGTTCCCGCCGTGCCGCCGGTCAGCGCCGACAGCGTGATGGTTGGGCAATTGATCGTCAGCGTGAAGTTCGTCGTACCGGTGCAATTGAAACTATCCGTCGCCGTGACGGTGATGGGGAACACGCCAACCTGCCCAGGTGTGCCGGAAAGCACGCCGCCGGTGGAAAGCGTCATGCCTGCGGGCAATGGACCGGGTGTCGAAAAGACCGTTGCACCTTGACCGCCGGACTGCGTGAACGTCTGGCTGTACGCGATGCCCAGCGTGCCCGCACTGACCGCCGGCGGCGTCACGACGATGGTCTGGCAGCCGCCGATGGTCAGCGAAATATTGGCCGTGCCGACACAGCCGTAATTATCCGTGGCGGCGACGGTGAAGTTGTACGCGCCCGGAAGCGAGGGCGTGCCCGTCACCGCGCCGTTCGCGCCAAGCGATAACCCCGCCGGCAACGAACCTGACGCCAGTGCGAAGGTGTAAGCAGGGGTTCCGCCGCCAGCCGTCAGAGATTGGTTGTAAGTCAGGCCGACGAATCCCGCCGGCAAGGTTGTTGGAGTAATGTTGATTGTCGGACAGGCGGCGGTGATTGAAAACGCCTGACTGCCGCGACAGCCCGACACCGTATGCGTGGCGCTGACGACGAAGCCGAACGTGCCGCCTGCGGTGAGCGTGCCGCTCAATTGGCCCGTTGCCGGATTGAGCGTCAAGCCGGTGGGTAATGCGCCGTCATCCAGCGCGAAGACGTACGCGCCCGCCAGGCCCGAAGGCGTGATCGTTTGGTTGTAAGCCGCGCCGACCGTGCCGTCGGGCAAGTTCGCCGGCGTGAGCGCGATGATCGGGCAATCCACTTGCAGTTGGTAAATCTGGTTGGCGGAACAACCGCCAACCAGATTTGTGGCGGTGACGGTGAAGGTGAAAATGCCTGTCTGCGCCGGGATGCCGCTTAAAGCCCCACCACTTGCCAGTGTCACACCGGCAGGCAATGCGCCCGCCGTCACTTCGTGGTTGTAGCTGCCGGGGCCGGCCGTAATCGTCTGGTTATACGCCGTGCCGACCAGGGCCACGGGCAGCAAACTCGGACTGAAGCTGATGGCGGGGCAATTGACCGCCACCGTGAAGGCTTGCGACGCCGAACAGCTGGCCGCATCCGTCGCCGTCACGGTGAAATTGAACAAGCCCGATTGCGTTGGCGTTCCGCTCAACACGCCGCCCGCTGAAAGCGTCAAGCCCGGAGGCAGCGTGCCGGACGAAGTGAAGCTGACCGCCCCAACGTTGCCGCCGGCTGTAATTGTTTGGTTGTAACTGATGCCGAGCGTGCCGTCAGGCAATGTAGTCTGCGCAATCGCAATCGCGCAGCATTTGCCCGCGCTGCCGGCATTGACGATGGACAGGACTTCGCCGGCCGTCAGTGCGCGGCTGTAAAGCGTCGGCTCGTCAATCAAGCCGTTGAAGTTCCACCAGCCGGAGCCGGCGGGGGAATTCTCCCAGTTTAATGAATCGGCGTAGCCAGTGCCGAACTGGTAATTGTATGGGTTGGCATACCCCACTATCGTGAGTGATTTGCTGCCGCTTACAGTCCCGTCCAGATAAACGACCTCAGTCGTTCCGTTGTAAACCACCGCGACGTGATGGAAAACACCGTCATTGACGCTCGCAGTGGTGATGATCGGATTCTGGGTGCCGTCGTCTGTCAACAAGACGTGTAATTTGCCATTCGTCCCCACGTAAATAGCGGGGGTATAGCCTCCTGAGAGGGTACCGTAAGGAACGCCGGTCTGCTGCCCGAAAATCACGCCGCTGGTCGAGGTCTTGAACCACAGCTCAAACGTGAAAGGGGTGTTGCCCAGGCCGGTATTCGGAACGGGGAAGAAGTTGTCGGGCAAGTGAACGTAGCCGTTCGTCCCGTTGAAACTGAATGCTTGATTGACTTTACCCGCCGCGAATGTGGCGCTGCCTTGCAGCGTGCCGTTGTTGGCATTGGTCGCGTCGCTGGCTGTGTTTTCGGCCTTCCACCAACTGGTCAGATTGGCGGGCGGCGGAACGCAGTCTTCACACTTGCCTCGGCTGCCGGCGGAGACGAGGGATTGAATCTCCGTCGCTGTCAGTGCGCGGTTGTAAACAGTCGGCTCGTCAATCAATCCGGTGAAGTTCCACCAGCCAGGGACGGAACTGGGACCGCCAGCGGTATCACCCACGCCCAGCGTGAAGAATGTGCTTATGCCAATCTGCGTGTAGGGGAGGCTGCTGAACACGCTCCCGTCCAGATAGCTGGTCTCAGTTGTCCCGTCGAAGACCACCGCGACGTGGTGGAAAACATTGTCATTCACCGTCGCCGCGCTGGGAATCGAACCGCCGCAACAGAACATCCTGGTGTATAGCTTGCCGTTTGTCCCCACCCAGATGCTGGCGAGAAGATTGTTAGGACTGGTGTAAGGCAGGGTGTCTTCCTGGCCCATGATGACGCCGCTGGACGCGGTCTTGAACCACAACTCAAAGGTGAAGGGCAGACTGCCGCCGCCGGGTTGCGCGGTCGGGAAAGCGCTGCCAGGCAGCAGAACATAGCCGTTCGTCCCATTGAAGCTGAACGCCCGACCAACTTTGCCAGCGGCGAAAGTGACGCTGCCTGATAAGGTTCCGTTGTTGGCATTGTTCACGTCACTGGCATTGCCCTCGGCCTTCCACCAACTGGTCAGATTGGCTGGCGGAGGCGCGCAGTAAGGCGAAGCCACTGTGACGGTGTAACTTTGCTGGCCTGTGCAACCGCCCGCGCCGGTGGCCGTGACGGTAAAACTGAAGACGCCCACCGCCGATGTTGTGCCGCTCAACACTCCACCGCTGGTCAGGTTTGTGCCGGTGGGCAATGCGCCGCCCGTCACGGCAAAGGTGTAACTGCCCGCCGGTGAAGCCGTGATCGTTTGGTTGTAAACATCGCTGACGGTCGCGTCCGGCAGAGTCGCCGGATTGAGCGTGATGGTCGGGCAGGCGACATTGACCACATAAGACTGGCTGCCGGTACACCCGGAGTCGGTGTGTGTGGCCGTGATGGCGAAGCTGAACGGACTGCCGGTGGTGGTGGACGGCGTGCCGGAAAGCGTGCCGTTTGCCGCCAGCGACAGGCCTGTCGGCAATGCGCCGCCAGTGAGGGCAAAAGTATAGGCTCCGCTGAGAGCAGCACTGGTGAGCGTTTGGCTATAAGCCACGCCCACCGTGCCGTCCGGCAGTGACGATGGGTTGATTGAGATTGCTGGACAACCAATCGTCACTGCGTAAGTCCGGGTTCCTGTGCAAGCTCCGCCGGCGCTGGTTGCCGTAACGGTGAAATTGAACACGCCGGATTGCGTCGGCGTGCCGGTCAGATTGCCGCTGCCGTCCAGCGTCAAACCCGCAGGCAATGTGCCGCCAGTCACCCCGAAACTGTAACTACCGGAAGGCAAGGCGGACAGCGTTTGATTGTAAGCCGTGCCGACCGTGCCATCCGGCAAACTGCTCGGACTGATGGCAATGACCGGGCAAGTGACAGCCAGCGTGTAAGCCTGCTCGCCGGTGCAATTGTTTTGATCGGTGGCGCGAATGGTGAAGTTGGAAGTTCCAATCGCGGTTGGCGTTCCGGTCAATTCGCCGGTCGCCGCGTTGAGCGACAGACCCGCCGGCAGCGTCCCCGCACTGACGCTCCAGGTGGCCGCGCCCGCGCTGCCGGTTTGTGTGAAAGTCTGACTGTAAGGCGTGCCTAGCAGTGCCCCCGGCAAGGCCGCGTTCGACGGATTGACGGCGATGGTTACGCCCGAACAGCAGGGGCGTTGGTATTGGCCGCGAATCAGGTAATTGGCGCTGCCGCTGGCCAGCGTGAAGGTCGAGCCGCCATTGGTTGATTTGTACGAACGCCCTTGCGGACTGCTGGTATTGCGGCCCTCAAACCACCAGGTGTTTCCGCTGGGGATGGCGATTGAGTAACCGATGACGAAATCGCCGGAGTTGATGGTGATCGGATTCGTCAACGCGTAGCTGACGAACTGCCCCAGTGTGCCCACGGTTGCGGCCTGCGTCTGGAAACTCAGGCTGCTGATCGCGGTGCCGCCGGTGGGATTCGCCGCGACCCGAAGTGTCATGGCAGTGCCGACCGGGACCAGCGATGTCGAACCTACATTGATCTGCAACGTGGTCAGCGTGGCCGGATAAACCGCCGGGGACAGGCGATTCACCAAAATAAGCGTGGTCGCCCCGGCGTAACCGCTGCTGGTTTCAATTGTGCCGTCGTCAATTTGCGCTGTCAGATTGGTGTTGCACGGCGTGAAGTTGGCGGTCTGCACGTCGGCGCAGCCCTGCTTGCTGATGGTGATGGGACCGAAGCCCACGTCCGGCGGCACGATGGCGGTGATTTGCGTGTCGCTATCCACTGTGAAGGCGGCGGCCTGATCGTTTGAAAACTTGACGACGCTGACGCCGGTGAAGTTCGTGCCCGTGATCGTGATGGGCACGCCGGGCAGCGCCGTTGCCGGACTGAAGCCGCTGACCGCCATGCAAATCGGCGCATTGACCGTAAAGCTGGCCGTCAGCGCGTCGGAGCAGTCTGGTTCGCTGATGGTGATGGCTCCGCTGATGGTGCCGGGCGGAACTGTCGCCGTGATCTGCGTGTCGCTGACGATGGTGAAGTTGGCAATAATGTTGTTGTTGAATTTGACGCCGCTGACGCCGGAAAAGCCCGTGCCTGTGATCGTTACCGTGTCGCCGATCTGGCCACTCGCGGGGCTGATGCCGCCCACCGTCGGGCAAGCCGCCGCGCCCAAACCGCAACCCGTCAAAATGCCCGCGCGGATGAAGAGATTGGCCTGCGTGTTATTGGGCGTGATGTTGGTTGTGAAGTTGAGGCCGTCGCTCGACGAGTAAGACCGACCTTGCGGCGCGCTGGTGTCGAGCAGCGCCGTCTGGCCGCCGTTCGGGAAGTTGTAACCGACGACGAAATCGCCCGATTGAATGGTAATCGGCTGCGGCAGGTCGTATTTGACGAAGCTTCCCAGCGTGCTCACCGTCGCATTCATCGTCTGGAAGCTGGTGTTGTTGATGTCCGCGTCGCCGTCCGCGTTCACGCCGTAAAGCAAAATGAAGGGCGTGTTGAGTTGAAGGTTCTGCGTGCTTTCAATCCGAATCGAGACGCTTTGCAAGGTCGCCGGATAACCGGCGGGCGTCAGGCGATTGACCACGTAACGCGCCGAAGTCATCTGCTCAAATCCGTTGTCATCCACCGA
Organism: Heliomicrobium sp.; assembly: GCA_021155085.1. Lineage (GTDB taxonomy): Bacteria > Acidobacteriota > Blastocatellia > RBC074 > RBC074 > RBC074. Next base: position 106,101 of record JAJNQA010000056.1, read on the forward strand.
CAGCGTGGCCGCCGCCGCAGGGCAAACGATGTAAGCCGTCGTCACCGTGTCGGCACATCCGGCTTTGCTGATGGTGATCGGGCCGCTGACGGCTCCCGCCGGTTGCGTGACGGTGATCTGATTGTCGTTGTTGACGGTGAAGGTCGCTGTCACATTGTTACTGAATTTGACGGCAGTGACGCTGGTCAAGCCCGTGCCGAAAATCTTGACCGACGTGCCGGTGTTGCCCGCCGCCGGCGCGAAGCTGGTCACCGCCGGACAGCTCACGCCCGAAGCGATGGTGAAATTGGCGTCCGAAATATCGAAGAAGATGTTGTCGGCGGCTTCAACCTTGATGCGCGCCGTGGCGATGGTTGAAGCGAGCGCGGGCAAGGTGATGACTTCGCTGCCGTCGTTGGGCGTCGAGGCGGCAAGCACGGTCGGGAAGGTCTGGCCGCCGTCGGTCGAAAGCGAAATCTTGACGTTGGCGCAATTGACCGGCGCGAGGTTCGTGTTGTTGACGTTCCAGGTGACGGTTTGCATCGAACCTGCCGGCAGGCTTGTCGCCGTGTTCGGCTCCGTCACCAGAAAAGGCCCGGAATTGCCGTCCACATCCAACACAACATGATCATCCGCAAATGCGCCGCTGCCCGCGCGATTGTCGCGCAAGGTGACGCGGAAATTGATCTGCCGCGTGATGTTGGGCAGGTGTTCCGCCGTCCAAAGTCCGCCGACTTGATCGGGCGGCACGTTGGCGTTGTTCAGAATATAGGTCAGGCTTGGAAACGTCCGCGCCGGATTGGGCGTTGGCGCGAACGGGCGGAAAATCGGGCGTGTGGTGGTTGAAGGATCGCCCGCATCTTTGAACGAAGCCGGATTGCTGGTCTGAAAGTAAAGTGAGTTGCCGGAATCAATTTGTTCCCAGGCCCAGGTCAGCGCCGCGGCATCGTTCACGTCCGGGTCGCTGCCAGTGGCCGTCAAGGTAAACGGCGTGTTGCGCGGAATGGTGCGGTCAGGGCCGGCGCTGACCGTCGGCGGCGTATTGCCGGTCAATGCCGTTGTTCCACAAGTGCCGCCGCGCCCGGCGACGTAATTCATCATCTGCGCCAGGCTGCCGTTGTGGAAGAAAAGAACTCTGCCGTTACCCGACGTGCTGCTGATTTTCAGGCAGATGTGCGGGTAGGACATGATCGAAAGACCGCTGCCCGATTCGTAGCTCGTGGCCTGCGCGCGATTCGAGGCGCAGCCATTGGTTTCACCGTCGTTGAAGGTGTGGGAAACACCGAATTGGTGGGCGGTTTCGTGCATCAGGCGACTGGAACCGTAGGCGCTGCCGAGCGGCAAGGTGACGCCGGATGCGCCGCCACCCTTGTTGGCCAGGCCGCTGCTGTCGCAAACCACGCTGCCATAAGCCACGCCGCCGGTGTCGCCGACCAGCAGAACATGGCCCAGATCGTAATTGGCGACACCGACCACTGTCCTTAACACATCGCGAATCTCCGTCAGCGCGATGCTGGTGCTGGTTGGATTGGTAAAGGGGTCGGTCGCGGCGTCGGTGTAAATGATGCTGGTGTTGTTGACCAGCGTGAAGCGGATTGCCGCCTCGCGTTCGTACCCGGCGTTGACCTGGTTGACCCAGATGTTGAGCGAGGCCACCGTGCCGGCCACACTGCCGCCGCCGTACGCCGGATTCATCGTGTATTCGCCTGGCGTGGCGATGGCCCAGCGGTACACGCGCAGCGTGCCGCCATTTTTGATGTTGACGCCCGGTTGGGATGCGCGTGCGCGCATTCCGGGGGTGTCGTCCGTCACGCCGCATTCAAACTGGTCGTCCTGTTGACCGTAATAGCTGAGGTAGTTGGTCGTGGTCGTATGGTCCACCGGGTGAATGTATACGCTGTAATCATTGCCAAGAATCAGCCCGTGCAACCCGCGTGACGTCCAACTGAAACGTGCCGTTGCCGACGGATCCTCCACACCCTGCGCCGTGTAGCTTTTGATGTCCGGGAATTTCGCCGCCAACTCCGGCGCGATGATGGGCGATTCCAGCACGCGGTATCGTCTGGGAGTGCCATCAGGATGGGGCAAAGTCAAAACGGCCGGACTTTGGGCCGCGCGGACGCCGGATGCCTCCAGCGGCGCACCTGCCACCATTCGCGCCACATCCGCCGTCTGCAATTGAAAATTATGCTGCGTCGCCGCCGCCTGCACGGCCGGGCCAACCGGCGCGGGCGCCGCGACAAACGAAGCCGTTAATTTTTTCCAGATTTGCCGGGAGGAAGAAGTCGCGGCAACGCTGAAAATGGCGGCTGCGCTTAAAAATAAGAAGACAGCCAGCAACACAAGCCGGCCACGTTTCAGAGTCTGCCAAATCGGGTGAAGTCTATTTTTGCCATTCATAACATTCTCCGGACCTACGGACGAAGTTGCGCTCGCTGATGAAACAGGCAAGGGGCGGACACACGTCTGCCACCTCCAGCTTCAGAGCTTGATTGTGACTTTGGATGCGAGCCACGGACGCCTTTTTGTTTAAGCTGTGATAATCAGACTGTGTACCAATATGCTTGAGCCAGGTTACGCCAAGCGCCAAACGGCGAATCCATTGCGGAAAAGCACTAATTGGCGACACTGATTTCTAACCAGTTTGTGGAACTTTTCCCATCAATGCGGCCAAATCAATTGGCATTCTTATAAAAGCAATTCACAAACCAGTCGGCGGAAACTTACCCAAAACGACAATGGGAACATCTGAAAGCGGGAGGAAATCTTTCCTCAAGCCCAGGGCCGATGATTTTGCGCGCCCCGGCAACAGGCCGACAATCACGATTTTTTTGTTTAGGTGCAGCCAGCGGCAAGGCCGGGGGGTCGGCCAAACGCTGACGTACATGCTGGTATGGGATTTGGAGAAATCTATGACGCTTTTTTTGCTGAATTTTTAGCGTCTCACCACGGTGAACCGATATTGATGAGAAAAGCCCTGGCTGTCCGGGCCGTCCATTGGCCTGATGGTTACAATGTAGCTCGCTTCGGCCAGCCGGCCAGCCGGCACCCGCAGGACGATTTTGTCGAACGGCGCGCGGCCTTGAGGCGAAAGCGCTTTCCATTCCCGGATCGTTTCGGCTGGCTCGACTTGCAGCGTGGCCGAATAGCGGGCGGAATCGCTGTTCATCAATTGCAGTTCCAATTGCACGGTTCGCGTCTGGCGGGGAATGGTCAGACGCGGCGCGTCAGCGCCTGATCGCAGTAATTGCGCGGGCAAAAAGAACGTGGCAATCGCCGTCTGGGAATCGTGGGAGGTTGCGACGGACGGTTGCGGCGATGGTGATGGAGACAGAGAAGGCTGCGGGATTGGCGTGGGAGCCACGTCATCCTTGCGGACAACGGCGGTTTGATCCGAATTGTCCGCCGGCGTCTTCCGCAACTGCCAGAAAAACAACAGACCGGCGGCAAGCAGCGCGGCAAGGCTCAGCGCAGCGACTGACCATGGCCGTGTGCCCAACCAGCCCTTCAAGTCGAACCGGCGCGAACGCGGTGGCGATGTTATCGCAACTGGCGCTGCTGTCGCGTGGTGCGTTTCCGGTAATTCCGTGGCGGCATAGCGGGACAAGGCCCTTTCGTTCTCAAACATTTCGCGCAGTGCGGGCGAACGCTCCAACCGGCGTTCAAATTGCGACCGTTCCGTCTCCGGCAGTTCACCGCACAGGTATTGCTCGGTCAGGTCGGCAAAAACAGCCCAAACTTCCGCCACGCAATCCGGATCGGTGAAAAAAGTCTCTTCCAGGCTGGCTTCCTCCTGGGAGGTAAACCTGCCCAGCAAATAGTCTTTGATTTTTGGATCGGATGCCGGTGTCATTTGCGTTGTACTTCGATTCTGGTTTCCACGCGCAAACCGATTTCGCGTGTCTTCCTGATATGAGGTGTAAGAAAAAATATGACGCGCTTTTTCCCTGGCAGGCGGTCATCACGAAGGAGGTTGCGTTTTCACGCACCGTCCGACGCAGGAGGCCAGTTTAAGTTTCAATCGCGCCACCCTTTGCCGTAGCGAATCAAGAGACTGGCCAAACCGCAAAGCCAGCGCTTTTCGATTCTCGATTTTCGCCCCGCCGATGTCGCGGTAATAGCCAACGATCAGATCGCGGTCTTCGGCGGAAAACAGTTCCAGGCACTTTTGAAGACAGACCAGTCGCCTGTCCAATTCCCGTGTCTCAAGGGATTCGAGCATCGCTTCCTGCGGCGTCGCGGATGTGACCAATCGTGGCGATTCGTCCGGCAATTGGGAAATAACATTCGCCCTGGCCAGGCTTTCGCGCCAGACATTGCGAGCCACTCCAAAAAAGTAATTCGCCGGACTTTCAGTAAAAATGGATTGTCCTTCGGCAAGCCTGCGGGCGACGCGGTCGAAAGTTTCATCAGTCAATTCATCAGGGGATGCCGCGCCTCGAAGCGCAAAGTAGGTAAACAGGGCCCGCCGCAATTCGACATACACGGCAGCAGCCCTATCCCGATCCGGCCCCAGGCAGGAAAGCAGATGATCAAAAGACGCCTGCGTCAATTCTGCATTTTTTTGGCCGAAGGGCTTTTGGAGTTGGCTGGAAAAGCTTTCAACCATCTGCGATTACCATTCACCTTGCTGCACGAAGGCGGCCCAATAAAACGGCGAGCGCCAGCGCGCGTCTTGCAACATTGAAACCTGCGCGGCGCGCAACGCGGCTGCCGGGGCCAAACGTTTGGCGCCCAGCATCTCCTGGTAAAAACGCCGCATCAACTGCGCCGTGGCCGCGTCATTCACCTTCCACAATCCGGCCACCACGCGCTTCGCTCCGGCGTACATAAACGCGCGCGTCAATCCCACCAGTCCTTCGCCGGAGACTTCCCTGCCCAAAGCGGTGCGGCAACCGCTCAGAACGACCAGTTCCGCGGGCAGCCGCAAATTGTAAATATCCACTCCGCGCAAGAAACCGTTCTGCCGCTGGCCGCGCTCGTCGAAAAGCGAAAACGCCAACCCCGAAAGTTCCGGATGCGTGTTGTTGAGCAGACCGTGCGTGGCGAAATGCAGATAACGATATTGGCCCAGTTCCGGACTGGCGGCCAGCACGCGGCTGGCGTCAAAACCAAGCGCGATTTTCCTTTCCGATTCCGGGACAAGCCTGACAATGCTCTCGGCTTCCAGTCGAGTGAAGGGCAACCGAGCCAGCGCTGATGCCGCATCCGAATCCGAGTCCATCGCCGCATCGCGCACCTGCGCCCATACATCCGGCGCCTTGTCATGAGCGGCTCCGGCTCCGGCAGGCATTGCGCGACTCATCATCCGTTCATCGCGATCTTCAAACACGGGGTCGGCCAGCACCGCAATGGTTTTGCGCGCCGACTCGCGTCCGGCCATCTCGCGCCGCAACACGGCCAGCACCGAAGCGGAAGGCAGAGTAATGATTTCGTGATTAACGATCAGAGGGGAAGAAGTGACGGCGGGAGCCTTTACCTTTCGTTCCTTCTCGCCGTCTCCTGATCTCGCTGTCGCCGGAAAGGGCAACGCCGCGAACGGGATGTAATGCAGTATGCCGTCGCCGACAATCAGCAAACGTTTTTTGCCGAGCAGTTCCGCCGCCGGCCCGATCAGCTCCCGGCTTAAGGCCAGTGCCGCCGCCGCGCAGTCTCGATCATTGCGCGCCAACCATTGCCGGTTTTCGGCAGCCGAGCGAAAGACGCCGGTCTTGCCCCGCTCCGTCAGCAGTCCGTAAAACAGCCGCGCTTTCGCTTCGATCTCTTTCCGCCCGGGCAGCACGAAGCTGTGAATCGCCGACGGAGTGACGGCAAACAGATAGCTGCGACGCTCGCCCAGGCTATATTCCAACAGCAGGGTGTCGGCATCGAGCACCTGGCTTTGAATCTCGCCGAGTTTGAGCGGTTCAGGCGAGGTGAGCGCCGCATAACGCGGGCTGGCCAGACGGACGCGCGTCCACGCTTCATCGTATTCCGCGGTCAGCCTGGCGATTTCGCCCTTCAGCGCGATGGTTCGTTCCCTGTTCCAATCGCTGGCTCGCACTCTGGCCAATTGGTCGGATTTCGCCGCCAGGTCCTGCCGCAACGCGCGCGCGCGCGCGGCAAGTTCTGGCGCAATGTCCTGGTACAGATCCACGCGCGCCTCGCGTAGCAATTCAATTAAACCGCGCGCGCGAGACTGTTCGCTCGCTTCAAAGGCGCGCGCGGCGAATTGGCCCGTTGCGCCCTGCCGCATTAACGACTCGATCCATACTTCGTAAAACACCTGCGAACTTCCACGATAACTGGCGCGCAATTCCGGGCTGACCACGCTGGCGCGCGCCGACTCGATCAGCCGGATCGCCTGTTCGACATGCGTTTGCGCTTCGCGATGCTGTTCTTGAGCAAGGGCCATCTGCGCAAGCTGGCCCAGCGCTTGTGCTTCCAGATGAACGTAATTGATGATGCGGCTCAGTTCCAACGCTCTTTGCAAAGACGCCCTTGCCTGCGCAGGCTCGCCCAGCCTGCGCTGACTCTGGCCCAGGTACACCAGGGCGGACACCTCATACCGCTGTATCCCCAGTTCACGACTGATCGCCACCGCTTCGCGAAAATTTTCCGCCGCCTGTTGAATTTCTCCTTGCTCCAATCGCGCCGCGCCAAGCTGGGTCAGGTCCGAAGGCAGAATGCTGCGCGCGCCCAAAGCGCGATGAAGCGCCACGGCCTGTTCCAGGCAATCCAGTGCCTGCTGCAATTCGCCGCGCGCATGATGCAGCGCACCCAGAGTATTGAGCGCGTTGGCTTCTTCGTTTCGGTAACCGGCTCCGCGGCTGAGCGCGAGCGCCTGATTGAAATGATCGAGCGCGGGCGCCAGATCGCCGAGCCTTTGACGGATTTCGCCCAGCAGTATGTGGGCGGCGACTTCGACCCGGCGATAACCGGTGGCGCGGGAAAGCGCGAGCGCCTGATTGCCGCTGTCCAATGCCCGCTGGTTTTCGCCCAACTGAAGCCAGGCGCCGGCGAGGTTGTGCAATATGGCTGCTTCATCGTCACGCAAGCCGAGCCTTTGCATGAGAGGCGCTGCCTGCTGAAAATTCTCAATCGCCTTGCGTGGTTCTCCCAGGTTCAGGTAGCGCACCCCGATGTTGGTCAAAAGCTGCGCTTCTCTGGGGCGATAACCATACTGCCGGGCCAGCGACAACGCCTCATGATAGTAATCCAGGGATTGTCGCGACTCACCCAACGTGGCGGAAATCGCGCCGAGATTGATGAGCAAGCTGACCTCGCTTTCGCGGTCCCCCAACTCGCGGCACAACTGCAGCGCCTGCCTCCAGGTTTCCATCGCCTTTGGAAACTCGCTCAACGCCGAATAGATCGTGCCGAGACCGTTGGAGACCTCAGTTTCCATCCGCCGGTCACCGCTCGCGCGCGCCGCCGCCAGCGCTTCCTGTTCAATGGGTAAGGCTTCGCGGCTCTCCCCAAGCATCTTTTGAATCGTCGCGATGGAGTGCAAGGTTTCCGCCTCGCGCCGCTTGTCGCCCGCCCCCCGCCATTCGGGCAATGCCTGCCGCAATTTCACCGCCGCCTGCCGGCGCGATTCAGCCGTCCCTTTCCTGAACAATTCATTGGCTTCATCAAATGCACGCTGCGCCATCGCGTAATGACGATCCGCCTCAGTTGCGACGCGCGGCTCGCTGACCAACATCTGGTAGCGACCGGCGGCAGCATTTTTTTCCGGAAAACGCACTTCAATCCGATAGCGCCCATCCATTGGAATAATCAATGCAAGGTGTTTTGGCTGGGATAGATCGTCACCGCCTGACGTTTCCACCAGTGGCCGTTGGTCCGGTCCGTAAACAATGATTAAGCTGGCGGCACCATTGAACTGAGCCTCCAATTTCAGGAACTGTCCGGCTGTCAGCGTAAGGTTGTAATTTTGCGATTGTCCGCCTGCCAGTTCGCGCTCAATCGTCTGGCCGTACGTGAGTGGCGCGGTCAGGGGAGCGTCCTGAGCGCATGTCAGGATGGACAAGCAGGCAAAACTTGCGCAGAGCAGAATCGCTGTCCTGATCGAAAAGAACCGCTTCATATCGTTATAAAACCGCCATTTGGACAATAAAAGCAAATCGGAGCCTATCGCAGTATAGATGCGACCTGCCGCGTTTGTCACCGCGCTGGGCGAAGTGGCTCCGCTTGTCCAGCGCGCTTCGGAAGCTGACTGGGACTCCTCCAACAACGTACAGACAGAACGCGAACTTTGCTTCGTCCCTGGGCGTAAACCATACTCTTACCCTGTAAACAATCTTTGGAGGAACAGAAATGGCGAACAGCATCTTTGATCAATTGCGCGAAGCGGCCAAACGCACCGCGCAGGACCTGGACGAAAGGTTCGAGCTGAAAAACAAGTTCGACCAGGGCGTCACCGCCGCCAACGACGCCGCGCGAAAGGCCGGCGAAACGGTAAACCAGGCCGCCACCGCCGCGCGCCAGAAATTCGATAAATTCGACGAAGAGCACAAAGTCACCGACAACCTGCGCGACACCGCTTCCAGAGTCGCGAGCAAAACCGAAGAAACCATCAAACAGGGCGCACAAGCCGCGCAAGCCGGAGCCGAGCAGGTTTCAAAGGCCGCCGAGGAAACCGCGCGCGAAGTCTTCGGCAGCGCGCAGACTTATTACAAACACGCCGAGCAGGCGTACAACGCGGGCACGGCAGGCGCGCGAATTGCCGACGCGACGCTGACCGGGTACGAAAAAGCCCGTCTCTGGGTGAAGGAAAACCCAGGCAAGACCGCCGCCGTGACCTTTTCGATGATTGCCGGGACACGGCTGGGTTCGACGCTGCCGGGATTGGGCGCAACGATTCTGGGCGCGGGCGCTTCCGGTCATTGGTTCTTTCACAGCGCGCTGCCCATCGTCGGCATTCGCAAACTGACTGAAAAATACAACGAGTATTTGAAAGACCAGGAGAAGATGCTCTCCGAAGGCAAGCTGGACGAGGCGGAACGGTCGCGCATTGAATTTCAGCGCAACATGACCAAATACGTCGGCGCGCCGCTGCTGGGCGCATTCAGTGTGGCGGCGGGCGCTTCAATGATCGGCGCGGCGTTTTCGGGGGCAACGGTGACAGGGTTTCCGATCAGTCTGATTCTGGGCGGGAATCCGCTGCTGAACGGCATCTGGTTCTTTGCGAACGGAGTCGTCTGCATCAGCGAAGGCTACAAGTTCTTTATGATTGCGCTGGCGGATCAGGAAGAGGTCGAGCGCGTGGTGCGCGAGATCAGAGGTCTGCTGCCGGCTTGAGCCATCCCTGGGTACGCAGCGCTTGCGAGCAGGCCGACTTACTCCATTTATCTATTGCGGTTCCACCGGGTCTGCTCTCCACGGGAACACGCTCGCAAGCGCTGCGTACCCATTATTTTCTGTCGAGAATATCCCGCATCTTTTTCGCCGCTTCGATTGGCGAGGAAGCATCCGCGATTGCGGCGCCGACAATGACTCCCGCCAGTGGCCAATCGCGCAGCCGAGTCAGTTCAGGCACATCAATTCCTCCGGCCAGATAAACGGGCAAGTCTATCTGCTCCACCAATTCAGCAAGTTCGTTGAGCCGTTCCTCTTTATTGTGCTTCGTGTAGTTGAAACCTCGGCGATTGATGCACAACAAATCCACTCCCAAGGCACGCAATTGCCGCGCGCGCTCTGGAATGTTTGCCAGGCTTAAACTGTCGGCCATGACGTGTCCGTCGTAGCGTTTTGCTGAACGCACGACACGTTCAATCACATCGTCAGAAGCGCATCCCAACACGGTGACGACCGTGGCTCCGGCGGCAAACGCCAATTCAGCAATCGGTTCACCGGCATCAATGACTTTGATGTCCGCAACGATGGGGCGGCCGCGATGTCGGCGTCGTAATTCACGCACGACGCGAATGCCTTCGCGGATCAGCAACGGCGTTCCGGCTTCGATCAAATCCACCTGCGCCGCGACCTTTCCGGCCAGTTCCAGTTCGTGCGTAAGATCGGGAGTATCCAGTGCCAATTGCAGTTTCATGCGTTCCGGTCCGTCAGTTTTGCTGATCTTTCACAGCGCTTTTTTCTTTTCCACAAAAACTGTGGAAAACCCTGTGGAAAAGGTGTGAAATAGCGGGTTAAGTCCATCTAAACTCATCATTTATAGCAGATTGCACATCTTTTCAACACTCAGCTAACTCCAATCATTTCAACAGATAAATTTCTTTAGTGTTTTTCGCCGACGAAACGGCATTTTGGTCTAACCACTTTCATCATTTTCCACAGGCAATCCGCAACTCTATTGTTTATCGGCTGATTTTCAACTGGTTAAAGTAGTTCTTTAACCTTTGAATTCGCCTGTCGTTTCCCCTGTGAAACAGTTGAAACATGGCGGCACAAATGCGATTCATGATTTCCACATTCGCCCTGCCAAAAAGCTAGAGGTCTCCTTCTTCACGCATTTGATCCAGACGTTCCATAAAGTCAGCTTTGACCAAAACCTGACGCGGTTTCGTGCCGTCTTCGGAACCGACAATGCCTTCGCGTTCCATCATGTCAATGATCGAGGCAGCGCGGCCGTATCCGATTCTGAGATGACGCTGAAGCAGCGATGTCGAAGCCTTCTGGCTCTTAATGATGATTCGTACGGCATCATCATATTTTTCATCTTTGGCAAAATCGCCCCCGTCGGAGCCGCCCGACTCTTTCTCGTTCATGACGATCTTCTCGTCATACGCCGGATTGCCCTGCGAACGGATGAAATCGCAGATTCGCTTGCATTCTTTTTCGTCCACGTAAGCCCCGTGAACGCGAACCAGGCGCGACGTGCCCGGCCCCAGAAAGAGCATATCGCCCTGTCCCAGCAAACCTTCCGCACCGTTGGTATCAATGATCGTCCGCGAATCCACCTTGGAGGAAACGCGGAAACTGATGCGGGACGGGAAATTGGCTTTGATCAAGCCGGTGATGACGTCCACCGAAGGCCGCTGCGTTGCCAGCACCAGATGAATTCCCACGGCTCGCGCCATCTGCGCCAGGCGGGTGATGCTCTCTTCGACTTCGCGGGCCGCGACCATCATCAAATCGGCCAATTCGTCAATGATGATGACGATATAAGGCAGCGGCTGCGCTTCTTCTGTATTCTCCTCGGTATTCCCCTTGGCGGCCCTGGCTTTGGCTTGGCCGCAGACTTCCGTGTTGTACTGTTCAATATTGCGCACGCCGAAAGTCGCCAGATGTTTGTAGCGGTTCTCCATCTCGGACACCGCCCACTTCAGGGCGTACCCGGCGCGTTTCGGGTCGGTGACAATCGGGGTCAGCAGGTGTGGCAGATCGGCATACAGGCCCAACTCCAGCCGCTTCGGATCCACCAGAATCAGCTTGACCTCATCCGGCGTGGCCTTGTACAGCAGCGAAAGCAGAATGGAATTCAATGCCACCGATTTTCCCGCGCCCGTTGCGCCAGCAATCAAAAGGTGCGGCATTTTGGCCAGATCCGCCGAATAATTCGATCCGTCAATCGTTTTCCCCAAGGCCAGCGAAAGCTTCGATTCCGAATCGCGGAATCGTTTCGATTCGATCACTTCGCGCAAACGAATGACTTCGCGTTTGTCATTCGGAACTTCAATGCCAACGGTGGATTTGCCCGGAATGCGATCAATGCGGATGGATTCGGCTTTCAATCCCAGACAGAGATCATCCACCAGACTGGTGATGCGGCTGTATTTGACGCCCGAATCGAGTTTCAGTTCAAAGGTGGTGACAACCGGCCCTGGGCTGATTTGTTTGACCTGCCCCGAAACATTGAACTCCGCGCATTTTTCCGCCAGTTGCCGCGCCCGTTCGAGCAATTCAGCTTCGGCCATTTCAGGTTTCGCCGCCGCAGGGCTCAGCATATCCGTTGAAGGCAGTTTGTAATCGGCCAGCACGCGGGCAATCTTCGTTGCAATGGATGGTGATTTGGCGGGAGCGCTGTCTTCCGCATGGTCGGCGTGTTTGATCGAAGCTCCGGCGACCATCTCTTCGACACTGCGAGGAGCGCGAGGCGAATCGTCATCCGGGTCATCCGCTGCCGAATCGCCATTATCGAACTCCGAATCCGGATCGGATCTCGTCGTTCGACGCGTTCGCGCGGATGCGCCGTTGCCATAACCGCCCGGATCAAGCCCCGCGGTTGATTTACGAGCTGAACGCGCGGCAGCCCCGGTTAAAAGTTCTTCCCCCGCCAAATTCCCCGTCTCAAGGTTCACCGTGCCATAAGCATTTTCGTCCTCGGACGGCAAGCCGGCGGTTTTGCCTTTGCGAGGCGGAGCTTTGCGCGCGGCCTTGGTCTGCAAATCCTCGTTGCCAGAATTGACAATGATCGGCCCCGCAGCGCCTGCGGGCCGCGCAGTGGTTGAAGTCACACGCTGATTGGCAAGTTCGCGCAATTTCTCCTGCCGCTCGCGCTCATCTTTTTCCATGTAGCGCTCTTCCCAGCGGCTTTTCGCCCACTCTATCAAGGCCTGAAAAAAACCTTTCTCCGGGTGTTGGCTCGCCAGCTTGTTCAACAGCGCCGTCACCGAAAACGGCGTCGCCAGCAATAATCCAATCGTCAGCAGAAGGATCATCGCCACAAAGGCGCCGCCTGTCCCAATAAATCGCGCCAACCCGGTGGGCGAATCGCGCCGCACCAGCCAGTAGCCGATAAACCCTCCTAACCGGAACGACCAGTGCTCTCCGACCGGAATCAATGTCAAAAACCCCGTGATCGAAACAATGATCAGAAACATGCCGACCAATTCGGCCTTGCTGGTTTCCACCCGCGAGTCTTTCCACTGCCACCATCCCATCGTGAAAAGCACCACCGGAATCAGCCATCCGGCAAAGCCCAGCGCCTGATAAATAAAACTGGCGATATGCGCGCCGATCGGTCCCACCCAGTTTTTGGCCCGAAAGTACGCCCCCGTCGAAGTCCACGAAGGATCATCCGCGTGATAACTGAGCAGCGCCAGCGACAGCACAAAGCCGCCGAAGATCAGGATCAATCCCATCACTTCGTTCCACGGGCTGTTCTTTCTGGCCGGATTGGACAGTGGTTCGGTATTCATAAACTAAAGATTAATGCGGCACGCGCATCAAGCGGCCTGTTGCCAACCGCAGGTGCTTTCGCTCGCTCGCGTGCGGCACCCTGCTTAGGCTGCGGCAACTTCCCGTTTCGACAACAAATACTCTTTGATGAAATCGTCCAGGTCGCCGTCGAGCACGGCGTCCACGTTGCTGGTTTCGTGCTTGGTGCGGACGTCTTTGACTAAACGATACGGATGCAAAACGTAATTCCGAATCTGCGAACCGAAGGAAATATCGCGTTTCGATTCGGCCAGCTTGTTGGTTTCGGCTTGTTTCTTTTCCAGTTCCAGTTCGTACAGCCGCGATTTCAAAACCTTCATGGCCACGTCGCGGTTCTGGTGCTGCGAGCGCTGATTCTGGCAGGTCACGACAATATTGGTCGGAATGTGCGTGATGCGAACTGCAGAATCGGTCGTGTTGATGTGCTGGCCGCCCGCGCCGGTTGAACGGTACGTATCCACGCGCAGATCTTTGTCAAGAATCTCAATTTCGATGGTGTCATCAATTTCGGGCGTGACGAAAACCGAAGCGAAACTGGTTTCGCGGCTCTGTCCGGAATTGAACGGCGACATACGAACCAGACGATGCACGCCGACTTCGCCGGCAAATAATCCGTAGGCGTAATCGCCTTCCACACGGAAGCTGGCCGATTTGATCCCGGCTTCTTCCGCCGCCTGGTAATCGAACATTTCCGTCTTGAAGCCTTTGCGTTCGCACCAGCGCAGGTACATTCGCAGCAGCATCTCCGCCCAGTCCTGCGCGTCGGTTCCGCCCGCTCCGGCGTTGATCGAAACAATCGCATTGAGCGCATCGTTCTGCCCGCCCAGCAGCATCTGCGTTTCGCTTTCTTCGACGTCTTTGGCCAGCCGGCTGATGGATTCGCGCAGCTCGATTTCTGAAGCATCGTCTTCCGCCGCGAAATCAAAGAGCACGGCGATGTCTTCCACCAGCCGCTGCTGCCCTTCGGCAGTGTTCAGCGCGCGTTCGACCCGCGAACGCTGCTGCAAAACCTTCTGCGCCTTTTCCTGATCGTTCCAGAAATCCGGCTCGGAAGCCTGCGCTTCCAGCTTTTCCAATTCGATGCGTTTGGCATCTACGTCAAAGAAACCTCCGCAGTTCGGCGACGCGGGATTTCAGATCCTCGTGTTGGGCGCGCAACTCCTGAGCGGCAACTGCATCAAGCATTGTGTATGAGTCTCCTGTCGAAAATTGGTCGTGATTTTGAGTCGCGTAGCTTATCACAAAGCGGTGATTTGTGGCGGGCGCTCAAAGCGCCCGCCAGCATTGAGTTGATGCTCCATACATTTTTTAAGAATCAGCTCCAGGACCTCATCTGCGTTCACCGCGGCCAAAGAAAGATTTAAACTGAAATCCGTAAATCCCAGTGTTCGATTGGCTGATGACATCGCTCGTTTTACGGCGGAAAGCTTCTGCCAATAAGGTTCCGGGTTATACAGTTCCAGGCAAATAAAGTCATTGCCATTAATTGACCGCTTATAAGCGTCCCTGATTTCTTTCCATGGGATCACCCCAACTCCCAGAGTGCGGTCCATAATCCCTTGATTATTTATGATCAACCGGGGACGAGCATCTACAAGCTGCCAGACAAAAACCAAACCGCCTGCGCCGAAAAATAACACCGATGCCCATCCGACAAGCGCGTTCTTGCCTGTTGCAATTATCAACGTGCCAGTGCCGACAAAAGCCAGAGAAATGAACAGAAACAACAACGTCTTCCAGCGCGCTCCTTTGATGATAATTGTTTCCATAATTTTCGCCGGAGCGGTTGAATTTCACACGACGCACTTGCAACCACACTCAAGCAGAATCTCGACTGGCGAAACCAGCCGCTTTGTGCCGCCACGCCTTACGTGCATCACCAACAGCGTGTAGGGATCAAAGATGATGATGTCTTTGACGCCCTGAGAAAGATAAAAGGCCGGGCCCACCTCCAGGTCTTTCGCTTCATACCCACGGCTGACCACCTCGATCACGGCTTCCGGCACAATCTTGATCGCCTCGTCTTTCTCCTCCTCCGCCAGTTCGCGGCAGAAGATCGCAATGTCGGGTCGCTTCAAGGAACCGTTGGGGAAACTCACATAAACATCAGCAGCGTGAATGCATTTGCATTGACTGCCGTTGGAATCGGTTTGGTCAAGAAGGATTATTGTGCCACGAATGCGATCCACCGCCTCCTGATGCCGGTAGACGGGATGGGCCTCCCAGATCGGCAACCCATTGGCGATTTCCAGCCGAATCCCAAGCTCATCCGCCCGCAAAAATTTTTCATCCATAAGGCCTCCATCGCTTCAGCTTACTTCCGTGTATTCGCCAAACACCGCACGCATTTTATCGGCAATTTCACCGAGCGTGGCATAGGCTTCGACCGCCGCGATGATGCGCGGCATCAGGTTTTCGCCGGAGCGCGCGGCGGCTTCTACCTGTTCCAGCGCGGCCAGCGCCGCCGCCAAGTTTCGTTCGGCGCGCACTTTCCGCAAGCGTTCAACCTGCGCCTGCTCAAAGGCTGGATCAATCTTCAGCGTCGGGATTGAAGTTTCTTCCTTGATCTGAAACCGGTTCACGCCGACGACGATTTCAGTCTGCGCCTCGACGGCTTTCTGGTAGTCGTAGGCGGCGCGTTCGATCTCGCGTTGGACGTAGCCCGCTTCAATCGCCGAAAGCATCCCGCCCATCTCGTCAATTTTGTTGATGTACTCGAAGGCGCGGCGCTCGATTTCGTGGGTCAGATATTCAATGGCGTACGATCCGGCGAACGGATCGGCAGTGTCGGCAACGCCCGATTCGTAGGCGATGACTTGCTGCGTTCGCAAAGCGATCCGCGCGGCGTCTTCGGTCGGCAAACCCAAAGCTTCGTCCATTGAATTGGTGTGGAGCGACTGCGTGCCGCCCAGCACCGCCGCCAGCGCCTGAATCGTCGTGCGGACAACGTTCACTTCGGGCTGTTGCGCGGTCAGGGTCGAACCCGCGGTTTGTGTGTGAAAACGCAGCATCATGGATTTCGGGTCTTTGGCTCCGAAGCGCTCTTTCATGATCTTCGCCCACATTCGGCGGGCGGCGCGGTATTTGGCGATTTCTTCCAGAAAGTTGTTGTGGCCGTTGAAAAAGAACGCCAGGCGCGGCGCGAAATAATCCACTTCGAGTCCGGCATCCAGCGCCGCCTGCACATAAGCGATGCCGTCCGCCAGCGTGAAAGCAACTTCCTGGACGGCGGTCGAACCGGCTTCGCGAATGTGATAGCCGCTGATCGAAATCGTGTTCCAGTTCGGAACTTCCTTGGCGCAGTAGGCGAAGATGTCCGTGATGATGCGAAGCGAAGGCCGCGGCGGATAAATGTAGGTTCCGCGCGCGATGTATTCTTTCAAAATGTCGTTTTGGATCGTGCCGCTGAGTTTGTCTGGCGCGACGCCTTGCTTCCGGCCAACCGCGATGTACAACGCCAGCAGGATCGAAGCGGTCGCGTTGATGGTCATCGAAGTCGAAACCTTGTCGAGCGGAATGCCGCCGAACAAAACTTCCATATCGGCCATCGAGTCAATCGGCACGCCGACGCGCCCGACTTCGCCAGAGGCGAGGGGATGGTCGCTGTCGTAGCCAATCTGTGTCGGCAGATCGAACGCCACGGACAAACCGGTCGTCCCCTGTTCGAGCAGATATTTGTACCGGCGATTGGATTCTTCCGCCGTGGCGAAACCGGCGTATTGCCGCATCGTCCACATCCGGCCCCGGTACATCGTCGAATACACCCCGCGCGTGAATGGATATTCGCCCGGTTCGCCGACTTCTTCGGCAAAGTTGGCGGGCAGATCATCGGGCGCAAAACGCGCTTTCATTTCGATGTCCGATGACGTAGTAAAGGTTTCTTTACGTTCGCGTGCTTTGGTCGCTGGCATAAATCAGCGTAGCTCCTCAAGATTGTTTTATTGTGTTTCGCTTGCTGTCGGTGACGGATTCTAGCACGTGAAATCGGCGAATGTTGCGCGAACTGTCAGTTTGCGTTGCGGCTGGATACGCATTAAATCACAAGGCGCAACTTGCCACGGCGCAAACTGACAGTTCGCACAACTATGGCTATAATTCGCGGCATATTTTCACCCATGAGCACAAATGGACGATTACCTGCAAAAACTGCTGAAAGAACTGGGCGAGGCGATCAACCGCGCACTGGAAGATTCCGACGACATCGCCGCCGCCCGCGAACGGCTGCGCGCCGCTGGCCACGAAGTTTACCTGGTGATGGAAGCAACCATCGTGCTCGGCGATGTGGAAGAAGACGGAGACAGACAGCCATTCTCTGCGCTGTCGGTCGAACAGCGGCTGGCTGAAATCAGTCATGAAGACAAGCAGTTTTTGAAAGGCCTGAACATCAAATTCGATAACGACGACTGAAAGGAGGACCGGAAATCATGGAAACAGCCGCAACCCCGGCAATCGCGGATGAAGTGCTGACGATTGAGGAAATCAAAAAGAAATACGATTCGGAATGGGTGCTAATCGCCGATCCCGACACGGATGAACATTTCAATCTACTGCGCGGAAATGTCGTCCATCACAACAGAGATCGTGTGGCATTTGATCGAGAAGTCCTGCAAATTCCCAATCATCCCAAAGACTTCGCCGTCATTTATACAGGAACACAGCCTGAAGGGATGGAGTATGTTTTATGAGTTATGGTTTCAATGCCAAGCGCGGCCTGATCGTTGTAAAAGCCAGGCTTTGGGGGGCGGAAGGCAAAGCAACACTATCTTTGGCACTGGATACGGGGGCAACCGGAACGCTCATCAGCCAGACGCGCTTGATCGAACTTGGCTACGACACCTCAACGAATAAAGAGCTCCACCAAATAACAACCGGAAGCGGCACAGAATTCGTCCCCGTCATTTCGCTGGATAAAATTGCGGCGCTCGATCAAGAGCAAGCAGATTACCCCGTCCTTTGCCACAACTTGCCGCCGAGCGCAGGTGTTGACGGATTGCTCGGCCTGGACTTCTTTCGCGGGCAGTACTTGAACATTGATTTTCGCAATGGGCTGATAACTCTGACTTGATATGAAAATAAAGGTTAGGCTTTTACTCGCGATTACACTCTCATTGCTTGTACCTGCTTTGGCTCAGGTGCCAAAAGCCAGTCACCCAAAAGCCAAACAGCAAATCCAAATCACCGGAATTTATAGTGATCTTCATTACATCCCTGAGGCTGGAGATGTAATCGGGATGGAAATTTTTATTGTTTATGGCGGCAATAAGGACTACCACGCAATGATTCAAGTCGCCGAAGGTGCGCCGGAACCGCCGCTTCTGGTCAAACTTAAAGTCACTGGCTCGAACGTCGAATTTATCCAGCCTGAACATGCTGGCAGTTTGTCAGTGCTGGGTAATTTCAAAGGCAAGATCACTGCGCGCGGACTCACCGGAAAATTTGAAAAGGAAACAGCGCTTCGCGTCTTGAAGCGGAAAAATAGTTACTGGCAGTAAACATCCTCCAGGAGATCAAATGACAATCAACGCCGTCCCCATCCTCATCGCGGTTTTGTGCATTTACGCGATTGCTTATCGCTACTACAGCGCGTTCATCGCCGCCAAAGTCCTGGCGCTGGATGACGCGCGCATCACGCCCGCGCATCAATTCAACGACGGGCACAATTACACGCCGACCAACAAGTATGTGTTGTGGGGGCATCATTTCGCGGCGATCAGCGGTCCCGGACCGTTGATCGGGCCGGTGCTGGCGGCGCAATTCGGATTTCTGCCCGGATTGATCTGGCTGGTAATCGGCGTGGTATTGGGCGGAGCCGTTCACGATTTCATCGTGCTGGCGGCTTCGATGCGCAGCGGTGGCAAGTCGCTGGCGGAAATCGCGCGGCGCGAAATTGACCGCGTCACCGGCACGGTCGCGACCATCGCCATTATGATCATCCTGATCGTTGCGCTGGCCGGCGTCGGGCTGGCGGTGGTCAACGCGCTGGCTGAAAGTCCCTGGGGATTGTTCACAATTGCGATGACCATTCCGATTGCCTTGCTGATGGGAATGTACATGTTTCGCTGGCGCGGCGGGACCGATCGCGCAATCAAGGAAGGCACAATCATCGGCGTGGCGCTGCTGATTTTCGCCGTCGTCTTTGGCAAAGTCGTGCAGGATTCTTCCTACGGCCAGTATTTCAAATTCGGCAAGGACGGCATTACCTTGATGGTTGCGACGTATGGCTTTGTCGCGTCCGTGCTGCCGGTCTGGCTGCTGCTGGCGCCGCGCGATTACCTCAGTTCGTATATGAAACTCGGCTCGATTGCCTTTCTGGCGATTGGAATTTTCGCGGTTATGCCGGTGTTCAAAATGCCGGCAACTACGCCGTTTATCCATGGCGGCGGGCCGATCATTCCCGGCAAAGTCTTTCCCTTCGTCTTCATCACCATCGCCTGCGGAGCAATTTCCGGATTTCACGCGCTGATCAGTTCCGGCACCACGCCGAAGCTGATTGACAAGGAAACGCACGCGCGGCCCATTGGCTACGGCGCGATGCTGTGCGAATCCATCGTTGGCGTGATGGCGTTGATTGCCGCCGCCTCGATGTTTCCGCACGATTATTTTCAGATCAACGTGCCGGTCGAAGCTTTCGCCAAAATTGACGCCAGCTTGCGCGCAATGGGATTTGATCAGTCAAACCTTGCCGCACTGACGCAGGCGGTCGGCGAAGAACGTCTGGCCGGACGCACGGGCGGCGCGGTCAGTCTGGCGGTCGGGATGGCGCAAATCTTTTCGGCGATTCCGGGCATGTCGCATTTGATGAGTTACTGGTATCACTTCGCGATCATGTTCGAAGCGCTTTTCATTCTGACAACGGTTGACGCCGGAACGCGTGTGGCGCGGTTTATGGTGCAGGAAACGCTGGGCACTGTGCATAAGAAATTCGCCCAAACCGACTGGCTGCCGGGCGCGATTCTGGCCAGCATTCTGGCGGTGGTGCCATGGACGTACATGATTATGAAAGGTTCGATTGCGACCATCTGGCCGCTATTCGGCATGGCCAACCAGATGCTGGCTTGTGTGGCGTTGTGTGTCTGCACAACGTTTCTGATTAACTCCGGCAAGGTGCGTTATGCCTGGGTAACGCTGCTGCCGCTCAGTTTCGTCAGCGTCATCGAAATGACCGCCGGGTATCAAAACATCGTCTACAACTATCTGCCGAAACAGCTTTATCTGAACACCGGCATCACAGTTTGCCTGATGGTGGGCCTGGTCATCGTGATTATCGGCTCGGCGCGTAAATGGCATCGCGTGGCGATCAAGGGCGAACCGCACCAATCGCAGTTCCCACAGCCGGTGATGGCCGGGCAGGATTAATCAGCAATGAACTTTCAAGTTGCGGGCAAGATGCCCGCAACTCCATGCGAGCGGGACGCTCGCGCTCCCAGGCGCGAGAAAAAGACGCTCGCACTCCCAGATTTTCAAAAGGAACCCAAATGAAAAAAATCAGCCTGTATTTATTGCCGATGGCGATTCTGTGTTTGTGCGCCATTTCCGTAACCACCATCGCACAAACCGAAAAGCCGGAAAAGGTTTTGCTCAACCTGACGGCCAAGCCGGATCAATCCACCAAGCTTCGGATGATGACGGAAATTTATATGGAGATGAGCTTCGAGGGCGACATTCCGCCGGAACTGGCGGCGCTGAATCCCATGAAGATGCAGGTAAAGTCCGTCACTGCTTTTACGCAGAAGACCGGGCCGCTCGATAAACAAAATCGGTTTGAAATGGAACTGATTTATGACGAAGTCAGTTCCGAAATGACGATGAACGGGACCCCCCTGCCCGGCGGCGGATCCCCTGCACAACTGAAAGGCAAGAAGATCAAAGTCACGATGGATCAGAAAGGCGGCATTTTCGACGTGCAATCGCCGCCTGAAATTCAAATGAGCGCCGACGCATTCAAGGAAATGCTGAAATCGCTTTACGGCGCACTGCCCACCGAGCCGATGGCGATTGGCGAAACGGCGACGGTGCCGCTGAGCATGGCCCTGCCGTTGCCGATTCCCGGCGCAGGCCCGCTCAATTTACTAGGCAGCAGCAAAATCAAACTGCTGGCCGTCGAAAAAGAAGGAACCGGCAGAATCGCCAAACTGGATTCCACCGTCGAAGCCCGAATCAACACCCTGGTGGATTTCCCCAGCCAATCCGGGCCGGCCAAAATGAAGATGGATTTTTCGATGACCGGCGGCGGCCCCTCCTCCGTCAACCTGGATAAAGCCACCGTCAAAACCAACGAAACGACGATGAAGCTGGAAGGCAAAATGACTCCCGCCGCGGAGTCCGCCGATGCAAAATTGCCGACCATCGCCCTGAAAGGCACGGTAAGAACGACCGTCACAGGCGGTAACTAATCGAGCTAACGACATTGGCCCCGGCGGGACGGACTTTAGTCTGTCCCGCGCGATGGGGACAGACTAAAGTCCGTCCCACGTTCAAAACTGCACGGTTGCGGCGCGGAATGCCGCCACGGCCTGTTCGTATTCGGCCTGGAGTTCGATCAGTTTGACGCGGGCTTCGGCGGTGGCGCGTTCGCGCTGATTGACCAGAAACAGGGTGCTGTCGCCGAGCCGGAATTTTTCGCGCTCGCCTTCTTCCAGCCGAATCGCCAATTCCACTTCGCTTTGCGCGGCCCGGTAACGGTCAAAAGTCGTGTTGATGGCCGACACCGCATCCAGCACTTCGGTCGCGATGCGCTGACGTTCGTTAAGCAAGTCCAGATCGAGTTTTTGAATTTTCAGGCTGGCGGCGGAAATGCGCCCGTCCGCAGTCCGCTGGCGCAGCGGCAGGGTGAAACTGACGCCCGCTTTGACTGTGTTGCCGATCGAACCCAGCCCCACGTCACGCCCCGGGCTGGCGACCAGATCAATTGCGGGCAGGCGCTGGTTTTTCGCCAAATCCAAATCCACCTGGGTGATGTCGCGGTTCAAGGTGACGGCTTTCAGTTCCGGGCGGCGTTCGATGGCCAGCCGCTTTCCCGCTTCCGCACGGTCCGTGCTGAAAATCGTCGGGGGCGGCGTCGCGACAGGCGCTGCGGCTTCCAGCGGAGCGGGTGCGGGCAAACCGTTGGGCAGCCACAAAAACAAAGAAAGTTTGAACGCGGCCTTCTGCAAATCGCGGTCGGCCTTGACGACGTTTCCCTGCCGCCGCTGCACCTCCAGATCGGCCTCCACAGCGTCAATTTGCGGCAAATCGCCGGCTGTCACGCGGTCGCGAACGGCGCGGCTTCTGAATTCGGCCAGCGCCAGCAGATTGCGCGCCACATCCAGTTTCTGTTTGGCTGCGACCCAATCCCAGTACGTTGTTGCCGCCTTGAGCAGCAAATCCAGCCGTGTCGCCTGGAATTCCGTATCGGCCAGCGGTTCGCCGAGCAGCGCCTGACGTTCGGCGGCGGATTTTTCATTGATACGAAAACCGCGCAGCAACGGCAGTTTGAATTCCAGAAAGTATTCGCCGCCGCTGCCCGTCGGCGAAAGCGGCGCTTTGACCTTGCCCAGATTGAAGCGCGTGCCGCCGCTGACCTTGACGCCGGAGCGCGTCAGGAATTCCACGCTGGCATCGGCCAGACGTGTGCTGGCGGCTTTGCCGCGCAGGGTTTTGCTGTCGAATTCGCTGTTGAACCGCAGGTAGTCCGAGCCTGTCGTGAACACCGGATCGAACGCGCCCTGTTTTTCCAGCCGTTTGGCCGAAGCAATCTGGCGCTGCCGCTCCGCCCCCAGCAGTTTCGGATGGTGCAGTTCAACGGTCGAAAGCACTTCGTCGAGTGTCAGCGGCGCCAAAGGTTTCGCGGCATCGGAAGCCGTCTGTTGATTCGCAGCGTTGGGCGTCTCCAGGTGGCTCAGGTCAAACAAGCTCAGCCGTTGATTCAGTGCGTCACGAATCGAACGCGCGACGGTTTCCGAATCCGGTTTGGGAGAGGGACTATTGGAATTGCCCTGCTGTGCCAGCGCTGCGCCGCCCGGCAACAGCATGACGATCAGCCAGCCGATCAATCTACTCAAATATGTTTTCATTCCAGCCTGGGTTTCGTTTGCACTTGAGCGATAGCGGATTGCAGTTCAGTACGATCAACTTTCACCGCCCAGGCGCAGAGTAAACGGAAGATTTCGCGGAGTTCTGACACTTTCCGGGCTGCCCGGATATTCTCCGCGCCTCTGCGGTAAAGGGCGTTTTGGGGGCCGCACACATCTGAAAAACGCTATCAACGGTTACTTCTCTTCTTTCTCGTCGGCGCCTTTGTCTTTTTTCTCTTTACCGCCAGCTTCCATCTTCGGTTTTTCGCCGATGGGGCCGCGATTGACCGTGGGCGGGAAAGCGTTGAATTGCCGCCACAATTCCCAGCCCAGCGAAACGGTGTCCAGCATCACCCAGCCGTTGACATCCGCACCGGGACGCAGTTCATTCAAAGACGGCCAGGGATCATCCCTGCCGGATTTAACAGCTTCCATGTCCGGTTCGATGATGATGCGAAAACGGTTTTGGCCGTCATCCACGGCGTCCATTACCTTCACTTTCCCGGCGAAGGTGCCGACGGCAACCGAAGGCCAGCCGACGAATTGCACGGCGGGCCAGCCGGCGAAATTCAGCCGCACCTGCCGCCCGACGGAAACCAGCGGCGCGTCATAAGCCGACAGCCACAACTCAACGGCCTGATCAACGGTTGTGGGGGCCAGCACAGCCAGTTCATCGCCGGCTTTGACGGTTTGTCCAACGCCGGCCTCCATCACGCGAACCAGCCTGCCGTCGCGCGGCGCCTTGATCAGCCGCTGTTCCGTGCGTTCCACCACGTTCCCGATGTCCACCTGCATCTTTTGCAGATCACTGTTGCCTTTGGCGATGGTTTCGCGCACCGAAGCCAGCGAAGCCCGAACGGAATTCAACTGCGCCGAGGTGTCATTGATAATGCGGTCTTTGTCTAATCGCGCGACCTGCAAATCCTTTTCCGCCACATTCAGCCCGGCGATGGTGCTTTCAAGTCGTGTTTTGGCGCTGACAATGTCGAGTTCAGCCAGTTCCAAATCGCGTTTCGACCGCAGCCCCTTGCCGAACAGTTCCTGCATTCGCGTCAGGTTCAGTTCGGAGGTCGTCACCGACTGTCGCGCCTGTTCGAGGTTTTGCTGGGCGACAACGACTCGGTCTTCGGCTTGCCGGACGCGCTGTTCAGCGGTGGGAATGGCCAGGTTACGCGATTTTTCCAGATCCCCCAGTTGACCGCCGAGCGCCGCTTCGCGCATGAAAGACTGCTGCAAGCCGGTTTGCATAAATCCCTGCTGCGATCGCAGCCGTTCGACCTGATCGCCGATCAGGAACTTGGAATCAATATCCTGGATTTCGGCGATGATTTCACCCGCCCTGACCAGCTGGCCTTCGGCGATGTTCCAGCGGACGATCCTGCCGGGAATTTGCGCTTCAATGCTCTGCGGGCGATCCATCGGCGAAAAAACGATCACTCTGCCATATCCCGTCACAGACTGCTGCCAGGGCACAAAGAGCAAACAGATCACCACCACCAGCAGCAACAGCAGGAGCGACAGCAATACTGGACGAATCGAACGCGGCGTTCTCATCAACTCCAGCGATTTGAGTTGGGTCTTTTTCTCAGATTTCGGAGCCGTCAAAGGCATTTCCACGACGTTGGCGTTTTTCATCTTCAAAGAAGTCATAGGTCAAAAAATCGGTTGAGGCGAGATTACTTGACCTCGCGCAGTCCCAGCGTGGGAAACAATTTGCTGAACACGCATTCGCGCACCCGCATCAATTCTGATGGGCGTCCTGATTCAATGATTTTTCCATCGGCCAGCACATGCACGGTGTTCGATCGGATAACGACTTCAGGGTCGTGCGAAATATCAACAATGGTCCAATTATAACGCCGGTTGAAAAGTTCCTCCAGAATCATCAGTTTGTCGTTTTCATCCACGCCGGTAAATCCTTCGTCCAGAATCAAAAGCTGCGGGCGGCTGACCACCGCGCGGGCAATCAGTAAACGTTGAAGCTGGCCGCGCGACAGGTTGCGGCCTTCGCTGACCACACGCGTTTGTAAGCCTTCGGGCAGAATCGCCAGATCCTCGGTCAACTGCGCGAATTCAATTGCCCATTGCAAATCTTCGTGGCTAATGTCCTGGCGTCCGAGCAAGATGTTTTCTTCAATCGTGCCAGCGAACACTTCGTTGGCATCGCCAACCAGTCCGACCGAACGGCGCAAACTTTCGGGATGCGTGTCACGAACATCCATGCCGTTGATTTGCACCAGGCCGTGGTTGGCTTCGTGCAAACCGCATAACAACATTGCCAGCGTGGATTTGCCCACGCCGCTTTTGCCGACCAGGCTGACGTGTTCGCCCGGCGGAATGGTCAGGTTCAGGTTGGAAAGGATTTCGCCGCGCCCTTCATAGGCGAATCGGACGTTGCGGCAGACAATGCTGGCACCTGCGGGATTGCGCGGCAGTTCGCGCCCATTTAGGTGTTCGGTGGGCAGATCGGTCAGATGGCCGACCTTGTCCAGACCGGTCAGCAGGTCATAAAAGTTTTCGAGCAGGCGGATGATTTTTTCCAGGCCTTCGAGCGCACCAACGATGACAATTTCCGCCGCGACTATCTGGCCCAGCGTCATCTGGCGATTGATCACCAGCCATCCGCCAATGGCCAGCACGCCGGAACTGGCGATGGCGCGAAACATGTAATTTCCAAACGCCTGGCGGAAAAGCACGCGGAAATGTTCGCGGCGCGCTTTGACGTAATCCACCACCAGGTCATCGGCTTTTTCAATCGCGAATTCCGGCGCGGCGTTCATTTTGAAACCGCGCTGGCATCGCGCCAATTCTTCCAACCAATCAGCCACGTGATATTTGCTGTAAGATTCTTCAATACTCGTGCGCAATCCGCCAATGCCCAGCACCCCGATGACGAAGGCGATGAACAGAATCAGAAAAACCGCGAAAGCCAGCAGGTAGGGGCTGTAAAACGACATCAGCAACAATGCCACGCTGACTTGCAATGCCGCCGCCGGCCCGTCCAGCAGAATCTTGGCCATCGTTTTCTGAATCGTAACCACGTCGAAAAAGCGATTGGCCAGTTGCGGCGAATATTCGCTGACCAACACATCGTGCTGGATGCGCGGCAGGTGCCGAGCGAGTTGCAGCGAAACGCGCGCGAAAACTCGCTGCTGCAATTTTTCCAGCAGTGCCAGCTTCATCAACCGCAGCACACCCGCAAACAACAACGCGCCCAGCACCCCCAGGGTCAGCACTACCAACGGCTGCAACATCACCCCCGCCGCAATGGTGTTGACCAGCGCCTGCGCCGCCAGCGGCACGGCCAACGTCAACAGGCCGATGAAAATGGTGTACAGGACAATGGCCAGGTAATCGCCCCGATCCAGCCGCAGCATCTGCGAAAGCCTCTGGTAAGGCGTCAAGTGAGTCAGGTGTAAGTCAGGCGAAAGTGTCTGTTGATTGGGTTTCATAAGAAATAGCTCCGCGCCCCTCATTCAATCGGTATGCCAATGGATTCTTTTGCGCTCGAAACCTGCGGAATGACGCGCTTCCGGACGCCTGTCCTGGCTGACACTGTGTTCTGTGGTTTTCAAAGAGTTTCTCCCGCTGCACAATGCCATCAGGATTTTGGGCGCCATTTCCGCCCGGCAATCAGCCAAAAGATGACCAAGTTTGCCACAGAAGTGGGGCGGAATGTCTCATCACTTCAAAGCATTTCTAGCAGCACGCACCAATGCTGCCGCCTCTTCCGCCGTCCTGGACAGGACGGTTAAGTGGCCCATCTTGCGTCCCGGCTTTGGCACAAGCTTGCCATACAGATTTAGTTTGACGTCAGGGAAGGCACAGGCGGCGGCCCAGTTCGGTTCGCCGCCTTCCCATAGATCGCCCAGCAGATTGGCCATCGCGGCCGGGCGCAATAATTCGGTCGAACCCAGCGGCAGGCCGCAAACGGCGCGCAGTTGCTGTTCAAACTGGCTGGTCACGCAGGCATCGAAAGTCAGATGGCCGGAATTGTGCGGGCGCGGGGCAAGTTCATTGATCAGCAGTTTGCCCTGTTTCGTCAAAAAGAATTCAACGCATAGCACACCGACGACTTCGAGTTCTTCAAGCACGGCGCGGGCAATTTCGACGGCTTCGCCTGCGATACCGGGCGGCAGATTAGCTGGCGCGATCGAAACATCCAGAATGTGATTGTGGTGCTGGTTTTGAATCACGCCCCAATGCGCAAAACTCCCGTCCAGCCCTCGCGCCGCAACCACGGATACTTCGCAATCGAAATCAACAAATGCCTCGAGCACCATTTCCTGCCTGCCGGTCAGCGCCAGGGCGGCTTCGGCTTCCTCAACCGATTTGATTTTGGTTTGCCCTTTGCCGTCGTAGCCGAATCCTGCGGTTTTCAACACCGCCGGACAGCCAAATTCAGCCAAGCCCGCCTGCAAATCTTGGAGCGAGTTGATTGTCTTGAACGGCGTGACGGGAAAACCATTGTTGCTCAGGAAGGTTTTTTCGCGCAGCCGATGTTGCGTCGTGTGCAGGATTTCGCCGCTGGGACGAACCGGCGCGCGTTCAGCGGCGGCCTGCGCGGTGGCCGATGGGACGTTTTCAAATTCAAACGTCACCACATCCACCGCCGTGGCGAATCCGCGAATGGCGTTCAGGTCGTCGTAATGCGCCTTGATTTCCACATCGGCCACCTGCCCCGTCGGAGTGTCGGTTTCCGGCGAAAAGGTGTGAACCCGGTAGCCCATCCGCCGCGCCGCAATCGCGAACATACGGCCAAGCTGGCCGCTGCCCAAAACACCGATCACCGAGCCCGGCAGAATCGGCCCCGTGGAATTTTTCATGCTCATCAGTTCCCCATTTTGAATTGATTCGGAATTCGCGAGAGTTCGCCAGCCAGATTCCCATCTTACACACCTCTTCCGTCACCGCCAAAACATTCGATTTTTGCTGCCGCCTTTTTTCCAACCCGCGGAGCGTTTATCTTTAGGCCGGTACCGGGAGCGGTAGCGACCGGGCACTGCCGGAAATCACCCGGTCGCTACCGCTCCCGGTACCAACCCGACCAACTATGGAACCAATTCTTTTATACAACCGGCAAACAGGCGTACTGGAAGAAGAAACCGTCTTTGAAAAAGGCGTCATGGAATTTTTGTATGGCTCGCAGTTTGGTTTCTGGCTGACAGAAGCGCTGCTGAAATGGCGCTGGGCGACGGAAATCTATGCGCGCACACAACACAGCCCATCTTCACACGCGAAGATCAAAACCTTCATCGAAAACAACAACATCAACACGGACGAACTTGAACGCCCAGTCGCCTCCTTCAAAACCTTCAATGAATTTTTCATCCGCAAACTGAAGCCTGAAGCCAGGCCGATTGATTCGGAACCCAGCCATCTGATTTCCATCGCCGACTGCCGGTTGGCGGTTTACGAAATTCAGGAAAATACTGTCTACCCTGTCAAAGCCAAAAGCTTCACCCTCGCCGAACTGCTCGATGGCGCGGTGGAAGCGGATTTTCTGAAAAAGTTTACCGGCGGACTTTGTCTGATCTTTCGGCTGGCGCCGGTGGATTATCACCGCTTCGGTTTCGTGGACGATTGCCAGCAGTCGCCGGTGCGGGTGATCAATGGCTTTTACCGCAGCGTCCACCCGCTTTCCTTGCGGCGAATGAAAGCCGTCTTCACGGAAAACCGCCGCGAAAGCTGCGTGCTGAAAACCGCGAACTTCGGCGAAGTGATTCACATTGATGTTGGAGCGACCAGCGTTGGAAAGATTGTTCAACAACATCCGTCAGGCGGTTTTTTCCGGCGGGGAGAGGAAAAGGGTTATTTTGAATTCGGCGGCTCGACCGTGATTCTGCTGTTTCAGCCAAATACCGTGAAAATGGATGACGACATTTACAAGTATGCCGCCGAGGGAATCGAAACCATCGTGCGTTATGGCGAACGCATCGGGCGCAACCCCAACGGGACAGTCTGAAGTCCGTCCCACGCTGGCAATATTGATCTATCCAAGTGTGTCGTTGAGAACTCTGGCGGTCTGTTCTTCGCGAAACTGCCGGAGCTTTTCGCGAAGTTCGGCTCGCGTGTTGGCCAGAATCGCCACGGCCAGCAGCGCGGCGTTGGTTGCGCCCGCTTTGCCAATTGCCATGGTTCCCACTGGAATCCCGCCCGGCATCTGCACAATCGAAAGCAGCGAATCCATCCCTTTCAACGCGTGGCTTTCGACCGGTACGCCCAACACGGGAATCAGCGTCTGCGCCGCGACCATTCCCGGCAGATGCGCCGCGCCGCCCGCACCGGCAATGATGACTTCGATGCCGCGCGATTCCGCCAGCGAGGCAAATTCCACCATCCAGGCCGGCGTCCGGTGCGCGGAAACGATCCGGCATTCGTGCCTGACGCCGAAATTGGTCAGAACTTCGTCGGCGTGACGCATGGTTTCCCAATCGGATTTGCTGCCCATGATTACTGCCACAAGCGGTCCGAGTTGATCACTTTCCTGCTGGTTCATATCTGCTGCTTGTCGAAGGGTTCAATTTATGAATGAGCCCGCATCTTCCCCCAAGGCCGACGAGAGTTCAAGCCATCGCCATCCTGGGAAATTTTCAATTTTATGAAACCCTGCTTGTACTATTGTCGTAGTACACTATAACAAGATATAAGAGTCAAATGGAAGACCGGTTCAACATCAATCCTGACGATCCGATGCCGATTTATGCTCAGCTTGAGCGGGCGATTCGGTTTGCCATCGCCACCGACAAATTGCGCATCGGCGAACAGCTTCCGACCGTGCGGCAGTTGGCCGTGGATTTGAAGATCAACGCGAACACGGTGGCGAAGGTATATGCCGAGTTGGAACGCACGGGAATTGTGGAGACGCGGCGCGGCGTCGGGACGTTTGTCAGCGCGCGGCAACCGGCGGCGGCAATGCGTTTGATGCGCGGCGACCATGAACGCGAATTGCGCGCCTTCGCCGAACGCATTCTGGCCGAAGCCTACAAGCTGGGATTTTCGCTCGACGAAGTTGTTGAGCAACTGGAAAAAGAACTGAAAGAAGAGTCTGCTGCAGCAAAACGACGGTAGCAGCAAAGGAGAAAGCAACCATGCCTGAGTTCACCTCTTTAACGAAAGTAAAATCACCCCTCCCATCTGCCAACACGCCGCGAGTGAATGTTGTTTCGACAACGATGTTCCTCTTGCCGCTGTTGCTGGGAGCAGGACTGACGGCGCTGACGCTCAATCCCGTCAGCATCATCATTGGAGCGTTGCTCGGAATCGCCGCCGCACAGGCACCCAGAATCGCCAAACAATGGGAGCGCGCCGTCGTGCTGCGGCTGGGGCGCTACGTCGGCTTGCGTGGACCAGGATTGTTTTGGGTGATTCCGTTTATTGACAAGATTCCGAGCTACATTGATCAACGGATCATCACGACCAATTTCGCCGCCGAACAGACGCTGACCGCCGATACCGTGCCGGTCAATGTGGACGCAGTGCTGTTCTGGATGGTGTACGACGTGGAGAAGGCCGCGCTGGAAGTGCAGGATTACGCGCAGGCCGTCAGTTGGGCTTCGCAAACCGCGCTGCGAGACATCATCGGTCGGACATCGCTAACGGATTTGTTACGCGGCCGCGAACGCATCGAAGACGAACTACAAAAACTGATTGATGAGCGCACAACGCCGTGGGGTGTGACCGTGCAATCGGTCGAGATGCGGGACATCGTGATTCCCGACGCGCTGCAGGATGCGATGTCGCGCGAAGCGCAGGCGTCTCGTGAAAAACAGGCGCGTATCATCCTGGGTCAGGCCGAAGTCGAGATTGCGCATATGTTCAACAAAGCCGCTGAATCTTACAATGACAATCCAACAGCACTTCACCTGCGGGCAATGAACATGCTGTATGAAGGATTGAAGGAGAAAGGCGCGATGATGATTGTGCCAAGCACGGCGGTTGAATCCATGGGAATGGGTGGGTTTCTAGGCGCGGCGGCCATGCGCCAGCGGCAGTTGACCGAAAGCGGCGAAGAGTCGCCGCTACAACCCGTCCAGTAAGTCCGAATCGAGTTGAGAACAGCGGTTGTTGCCGATGTGCAGCAACCGCTTTTGCTTTGGAAGGTTCAGCCATGAACATCTTCAAAACGCTGGTCTTCACAATTCTTGTTCCCTGCCTGGTAACGATTTTGATTCCGCGCTGGCTGCTTTCTGCACAGCCGTCTCAACCGGCAAGCGCATTTCGTTACTTCGGATTGATCTCAATTGCAATTGGCGCGGCCATCTACCTTTGGTGCGCTTGGGATTTCGCAACTTTCGGCAAAGGTACGCCCGCGCCGATTGATCCGCCCAAAGAACTGGTTATGCGCGGCCTCTACCGCTTCACCAGAAATCCGATGTACGTCGGAGTTCTTTCGACTCTGCTGGGAGAGGCCGTGTTGTTTGAATCAACGGTGCTGGTCGCTTACGCTGGAGCCATACTTCTGCTCTTTCAACTTTTCATCGTCATTTACGAAGAGCCGGCATTAGCAAAGCAATTCGGCGAAGTTTACCGGACCTATTGCGTCACCACACCGCGCTGGATTCCACGTTTCAGCAATTTGGCGGAAAGACCGGTACGATAAAGCTCGACGCCGTGGACAAAGTCAGCGCGTGCAGGTTATGGCCTTGATTGAAGGCAGCGGGACTTGATGCGGTGTTCGGATTGAAATTGATCACTGCGCCAATCAACCCGCCATCGTCATCCCGCCAGAATTTCATCCAGCCGGTGTGTCCTGCTGGAATCACATTCGTGAAACGCGGCACGGTTCGCGGGAAATCCGAATTGGTCAGAAGGCTGCGAAACTGCCGCCGCGTGGTGCTGCGTTCGAAGCTGTAACTGTGTTCAGTGTCGTCAAACAACAGACCGAAAATCTGGCCAATTGTGCTGACGCCTGTTCCCAGATTCCCGCCGATGCGGTCAATCACCAGCAGCGTCGAGTTGCCATCCACCGCGCTCAGAATACTGTCCACTGCCAGCACGCGCGGCGCGGCGTTGTAACTAACCCCATCGAATTTGATTTCCGCCGTCACCGAATTTTCATTGCAGGCGGGAGGTGCGCCAGAAAGCGCGGAAAACGCTTCCGCCGCCAGATTCGCGGCGTGGCCGGAATTGAGTTTTACGTATTCATCCCCAATCAAAAAATTGAAATTGATCGGACAGCCGGTTCGGTCATCCACCGCGATGGCAACCAGGAAACCGGCAACATCCGGATCCAAATCCGAGGCCAGAAAGGTAGCGGTTTGGTTCGGGGTCAGACAAAGGAAAGCATCCGCGACCGAGGCCGAATCGTCTTCGATAAAGAACAGATGCACTGTGACACGGCGCGAAGGATCGGTATTGGTAATTGCAAGGCGTGTGTTTTCGCGAACCATATTCAGGCTGATCGAACTGTAAAGCGGAAAGACCAGCACCGAACCCGCTTTCTGATCACTGAGTTCGGAACTTGATGGCAGCGCCAATCCAGGACCCGCCGCCGGACAGTTGGTGGTCAGGCAGGCTTGCGAATTGACCATCGCATCGCTGATGCCATCGTTGTCCGAATCGAAATTGACCGACGAATTAACACACAACTGCGCGCCTGGCGGCAGTCCGTCTTTGACCTGCGCTTGAAACTTGATGGTGATGCTCGCGCCCACAACGACCGCGCCGTTCCAGTCAAGCTGTGAGCCGGCAATGGTGCAGGTTCCGCTCGTCGCGGTACAGGTCCCGGCAAGCGCAATCAGGTTTATGGGGAGTTGCGCGGTAAATTCCGCGCCGGGATTATCACCTTGCGCGCGATTGCCGATGTTGGTGAATGTGGTCTCGACGGGGACGATATTGCCGGAGCCGGTGCAAGCCGCCGGATCGATGAGTGTCAACGTTACGCTGGTTGGATCGAATTTCGCGCCGCCGCTGCAATCTCCGCGCGGCGATGAAGTGTTGCGGGGGGCAGGCATCGCCGTCGCGAAATTCAGCGCGTTATTGTTTGTATCGCCACAGCCTTGTCCGGTGCGAATGACGGCGTTTGTGGCGCTCGGCGCGGGCGTCGGACCGGAGCCTTCAAAACAGCTTGCACTGCTGCCATAGCCGACGAAATCAACCACGCTGGGCCCCAGTGGACAGCCGGTATTCAGCAAGGTCGTGCTGTTGACCAGCGCGACTTTGCCTGCCGTCGCAGCCATTGAAATAGTGCCTGTGATATCCGGCGTAGGCAGTGGGCCGCCATTTGCACCGCCAGACGCCAGTTGAATCAGCAAATACTGCCCCGAAGCGAGCTGGCCGCTCAGATCCGTCTTTTGCCACGAAGAGCCGCCCGACGAAGTGTATTGCACAGACCAGCCGGTCAAATCCACTGTGGCAGCGCTTCGGTTAAACAATTCAACAAAATCGTTGATGAACGTTGCGCCGCTGTTGCCGCCGCCACCGTACACCTGGCTGATAACGACGTTGCCCGGAGGCGCAGGAGCCTGCACAGTCAAATTGATGGTGGCGGCACTGCTGCGCAATTGCGCGTCGTTGATCGCCACCGGAATGATTTTTGCGCCTACTGCCGTTGTTGGCTCGACCAACGGCTGAAACGAAAAAACGTTGTCATTCGCCGTTACGTCGCCGTTCGTGCCGTTATCAAAGAATGGTTGCGAAATTGCGCCTCCAATTGAGCTGAGGTTGGCAGTGACGGTGATTCCAGTGCTGGCCGGGTTTGTGCCAGGAGTGACAGTGACAGTTAACAGAACTACGTTTCCGGCCGTGACCGGAGTGGGATTCGCCGCGCCCAAACCGGTTGGACCGGTTGGCGCGCCGCAGATAATCGCAGAGGAAGACGTGTTGCGCGGATTCGGCGCGCTGGCGGTGAAATCCATATTGTTGTTGTCGGTTTCGGCGCAACCGTTCGATCCACGCAAAGCCGCTGTCGCCGCGCTCAGCGTCGAAGTGGGCGCGGCGCCTTCAAAACAATTCGCCGCGCTGCCATAACCGACGAGGTCAGCGACGGTCGCGCCTGACGGACAAACCGTGCCGCTGGCGATCAATGTATTGGTGTTGGTCAGCACGACTTTCCCTGCGGTCGCGGCCATCGCAATCGTTCCCGTCACCTCCGGCGCGGGTAACGGTGCGCCACTGGCGCCGCTCGAAGCCTGCTGGATCAGCAAGTACTGTCCCGGCGCAAGCGTACCGCTCAAATCGGTCTTCTGCCAGGTCGTGCCGGTTGAAGAAGCATATTGAATCGCCCAACCAGTCAGGCTGACCGCCGATGTTCCGCGATTGAATAATTCAATGAAATCGTTTTGAAATGCCGCGCCGCTGTTTCCGCCACCACCATAAACCTGGCTGATGACGACATCCGGCGAAATTACGCCGTGAACGGTCGCAAGCGAAACATGCCGGGTTAGAGCGGTGACGCCAGCCGTAAGCACCAGCAAGGCGACAAGAAGAGAACGTCTGGAAAGCAATCCGCGCGTACTGTCCGCACGTCGAGAAAAGGTCGAGCGCATGGGTGTAACCTCCAAGCTGAAGTTTGGAAGACAAGCTCCTGGGTGGCGTAGAGAGGCTGTCTTGATCTGTTTGAAGCTGAATCTGTTTCGTTTCGTTTGATGCCGGTTGCCGAAGTTGGCCTTCAACGGCGGAGAGTCTAACGCGGAGGTTTTATGTGGTCAATTTTACAAACCCGTGGCAGGGCAAAAAAATCGGGCTGATGATTGCTCACCAGCCCATCGAATAACCTAACCTCACCCCTCGGAAGGAACTACGAAGTAGGAACCACTACAGGAAATTACTCTTTTTCAATTCGGAGATTGTTCTTGACCGAAAACACTCCGGAAACTCCGTTGGCCGCGATGAAGGCGCGCGTTGCATCGCTCTTGTTCAGCACAACGCCTTCAAGGGTCACATTACCGTTTTTAACGATGATGTGAATCGGCGGCACAGCTTGCAGCGATAACCGGTCAAGCCCTGGCTGACGGTAGATCGCACGATAGGTGGCCAGCCGAATTCGATCATCGAAATTCGACAGCGGCAGCACTTCAATCTTGTTCACCACCTCTTCAACGCCTGTAACTCGCTCGACTACTCGCTTGGCGTCGCTGCGCAGCGTCGGACGTGAAACCTGACCGAACAGTGTCACCGTGCCGTCTTCGTATTTGAAAGCCAGATTGTCAAACACGCCGTAGAACGGAAGCGTCACCAACTCCTTGCGAATCTTCTTGACTGTCTTCTCGAATTGCTCGGCGTCATTGGCCGGAGTCTTGGGATTCGCCGCCACAGGCATCACCGCCATCATCACTGCCAGAATCGCTGTTGCAACTATCTTTTTCATTTATGTCTCCTCCTCTTTGCTCTGGTGGGAAACAACCATTGCTTCCCAGTTCTCAATCCTCATCATCTCATTGCGCCGTCTTCGATGTGGTCTTACGGGAGCAGGTTGTTCAATAGTTCTACGAGAATCCGTAAATTTTTCGCGAGTGTGAGATGAGTCACAATGAAGCTGAGAAAGTGTTAAGTGAACTGGCTCGACTTGCCCTGAACCTTGGTTGCGGCTCAGAATCCGGCATTGAACAATCCAAACTGAATTCGTCAAACCATCGAAATGGCCCTTTATCTTGTTTCCACTCCCATCGGCAACCTCGAAGACATCACACTGCGTGCAGTGCGCATATTGAAGGAAGTTGATTTAATCGCCTGCGAAGACACGCGGCACACACGACGTTTGCTGGGTCATTTCGGCATCAGCAAACCGACCATCAGCTATCACGAACACAACGAGCAAGAGCGCGCGGCTGAACTCGTTCAACGAATGCTTGGTGGCGAATCCATTGCGATGGTGACTGACGCGGGAACGCCGGGGATTTCCGATCCGGCTTATCGAATTGTGACGGCGGCTATCGAGAAAGGCATTACGGTCATTCCCATTCCGGGCGCGGTGGCACTAATCGCCGGCTTGATCGCTTCAGGTTTGCCAACCGATTCGTTCCTGTTCGCGGGATTCCCGCCGCACAAAAAGATGGCGCGTCGTTCCAGGCTGGAAGAGTTGAAGCCGCATCCCGCAACGCTCGTCTTTTATGAAGCGCCGCATCGCATTCGAGGAACACTGGGTGATGCACTGGAAATTCTCGGAGATCGGCAAGCCGCCGTTGCGCGGGAATTGACCAAGCTGCACGAGCAGTTTATTCGCGGGAAGCTTTCTGAAATTGCCGAGCATTTCAATGCGCACGAACCCCGTGGAGAGATGACGCTTGTCATCGCCGGAAGCGGCCCCGATAATTATAGGAACCTGCCTCTGGTTGAATTCGGTTCAGTCAGCGAACAGATCGAAAGCCTGATTGGCGAAACCGGTCTGAGCCGCAATGAAGCGATCAAACAGGCGGCCAAATCGCGCGGTTTATCGAAACGCGAAGCCTACCAGTTGATGTTGGAGGAAAAGGAAACCGATGAAGACGAAAGTTGAACAAGTTTGCGCCGCGTTGTTCGCCTGCTGCCTGCTGGCCGCCACGGGCAACGCCCAGCTTCTCAAACAGAACGATTATGGCGTCGGCGTGACCGTGGCGATTTATCAATTCGACGACGCGCGCTCGAAGCAGTTCACACAGGTCAACGCGCTGAAGGTCACCGCCAGCACCCCTGAAGAAGAGATCGAATACATCACACGCAACTTCGGCGCTGAAGATTTGAAGGCTCGTCACGTCCGCACGCTGGGCCTGCGCGAAGGCGAGGCGTTCACCGATTCGCAGCCAATGAATGAAAAGCAGTTCGTCTTCGTCATCACACCGCGCTTGATTACAAAGACCGATGTGACCTTTGACTTCATCGCCAGATACGATAACCAAACCTTGCTGGAATTGAAGAGTGTGACCGCCAGCAATTACGAAACCGTGATGATGCGCGGCGGGCGCGGCGGTTTCGCCGTGCGCGAATTCAAGGGCCCGGAAGGGATGGAGACCGTCCCGGAAACGCGCGCGCTGCTGATTACGATCACGCCTGCGGTGCAGACCGCGCGCAGTTTGCAAAACAAACCGTCCGACATTTCGCGCCCGACCGATCAATTCGGATCAAGAGTTGAACTCAGCGAAAGCGACACGTTTATCATCCCGGCGGTCATCAACCGCGCGCCGCTCAAATTCCCTCCCGGCGCCGCTCCCAAAGGCTCTATTACGCTCCAGGGAATCGTTACTCCCGAAGGCCGAATCACCAATGTCCGCGTGCTTGATACGCCCGATTCGGCGCTCAATCCGAAAGTAATCGAAGCTTTCAGACAATACCGTTTCAATCCGGCCAAACTGAATGGCCGTCCAACCTACGCCACATTTCGCGAAACGATCATCCTGAGCAAACCGGACTTTCAATGACCAAGTTTTTGCACATCGCGGATATTCATCTGGGCATTCGCCGCTATCGTTCGGAAGATCGAGCCACCGATTTTTTCTACGCCTGGAAGGATTGCATCGAACGCTATGCGCTGGACGAGCAGGTCTCGTTCGTGCTGATTGCGGGAGATTTTTTCGACGCTCGAAAAGTCGAACCGCAGGCGATGAATCAGGCAATGTTCTGCCTGAAAAGACTGAGCGAGGCGAACATCCCCGTCATCGTCATCGAAGGCAATCACGATTCTCACGAAGCTTCGACGAGATTCAGTTGGCTGCGAAGCTTGTCGCAATGGGGCTACATCAAGTTGCTTGAACCGATTTACGGTGATGGCGGGACGGTGCGATTAGAGGCTTGGAGCGATCAACGGCGTGCCGGTTCGTACATAGACATCGGCAACATCCGCATCTTTGGCTCGATCTGGTACGGCTCGACGGTCACTCAATCGCTCACGAATCTGGTTGACCTGCTGCGCGATCATCACGACCCGCAGTGGTTCAATGTGATGATGCTGCACACTGACATCGAAGGGCATGTTACGCATCCCAGTCCGCCGCTGCCCAAGGCCAAGTTATTCGAGCTGAAGTCCTGTATTGACTACCTGGCTCTCGGTCATACCCATAAAAACTTCGTGATTGACGATTGGGCCTACAATCCAGGCTCGCTGGAAGCCTGCAGTGTGGACGAATATGCGAACGTGCGCGGCGCTTACCTGGTCGAAGTGGCAGGAAAAACGCACACCGCCAGGCTTGTGCGCGACTATCATCAACGGCCGGTTGTGCGGGTCAGTTTCGATGTCAACGGGCTGGCCACGCCGGAAGAGTTGCACGAATCGCTGTTCACACAGTTGCGGCAGGAATTGACGCCTCACGATGCAAGCGCCCCAGATTCGCTTCCGCCTGTCATCGAATTGACTTTACGCGGCCAATTGGGATTCAAAAATGCGCTGCTGGAATTGAATCGAATTCGCGACGAAGTCAAAAAGGAGTTTCGTCCCCTGCTGGTGATGGTTCGCAATCAAACCGTTCCAGTTGAATATGCCGTCGCCGCCGGACTGAACGCACACGTTTCACGCGGCGAACGCGAACGCCGCGTGATCGAAGACTTGATCTCGCGTGACGCGCGTTTCCGCGAACAGGCGGGGGACATTGCCGGTTTGATTCTCGAAGCCAAACGAATGGCGCTGGGCGAGGAAACAGCGGCAAAAATTTCCGACATGATTGAAATCCGCCTGCTGGAAACGATGGTTAATGCAACCGCTCGACAAGGCGATGCTCAATCATTGCCGACACTTATGTAAATTTTTCGTCCAGCGGAAATTGCTTCTGGAAAATCCCTGTTGTTTCGCGCAAAATGCGTTGCCCCATCAACCCCCAATGTCCTTTCGACGATTCGACAACTAAACAACCTTTGCAATTCGGCGGTCGCGGTTATGGAAACTGTCTTAATTGTTCTAGCCTCCATCTTATTTCTACAAAGTCTTCTTGCTCTTGGCGCAGCGCTGCGTTTTTCGCGGTATTCCCTTCATCATGCCCGCCTGCGCCCCAACCGCTACCAGCCAAAATCCGTCGTAATTGTTCCCTGCAAAGGTCTTGAACACGATTTCGAGGAGAACGTCCGCGCGCTGTTTGCGCAGGATTACCGCGATTACGAAATCATCTTTGTCACCGAAAGCGAAAATGATCCGGCGTATCCCGTACTGTCGCGGCTGATCAAAAATTACAGCCGCCGCCCAGGCTGGCTGGTGGTCGCCGGTGAAGCCAAGGGGCGCGGCCAGAAAGTTCATAATCTGCTGGCGGCAATGGATATGCTGAATTCGATTGACCGCCGGGCGGAAGTCATCGCGTTTGCCGATTCCGATGCCCGTCCATCCAAACAATGGCTTTCGGAGCTGGTTGCGCCGCTGGGTGACAAACGGATTGGAGTGACCACAGGGTTTCGCTGGTATGTGCCGGTTCGCGGCGGCCTGGGCTCGCTGTTGCTGACGGTGTGGAATTCCAGCGCCCTTTCGCTGCTCGGCGAACGGTCGTCTTTTGCCTGGGGCGGTTCGATGGCGATTCGGCGCGAAAGCTTTGACCGGCTGAATATCAAACAGGTTTGGAATGGCGCCCTGAGCGATGATTATGCCCTGAGCGCAGCGATTCATGGCTCCCGCCAGCGCATCAAATTCGTCCCCCATTGTCTGGTCGCTTCCCATGCGGATGCCAGTCTGGCCGAATTGCTTGAATTCAGTACCCGGCAAATGCGCATCACGCGAATTTACGCGCCACGAATCTGGCAACTCGCCGGCATTTCGCATGGCCTGTACAACCTGACTTTTTGGGGCGGCCTGGTTTGGCTGATTGCGGCAGCGTTTCTGGGCAAATTAAGTTTCGCACTGGCGCTGTTGCTGACAGGGGTTTTCCTGATGGGCGCAACGACCGGCTGGACTCGGGTTTTGGTCGCGACGCAGTTGCTGGCGGCCAATCGCGCACGGATTCATAAAATTTGGTGGGCGTATGTATTGCTGGGGCCAATTGTTTCCATACTTTATATTTACAACATTATTGCTTCGGCCTGGTCAAATCGGATTGTCTGGCGCGGGATCGGCTACGAAATGATTTCACCTGGCGAAACCAATGTTCTGCACCGCCCCCAGGCTCGTCCGCAGTCCGATCCGGCTTCCCGGTCGCAGCGCAAACGCAAAGCATCCGTCCGCTCATCATCGAGTAAACCCTAAAAGTCTGTGGAGCCCGGGAAACTGTCAGGCGGGAAGAAATTGGTCTTTATTTGTCTTCTCGTCATTGTTAATGCCTGTTTGACACCTACTCATCAATATTCGACAATTTTGGCCAACTCCAACGTTCAAACATCGTCCGGTAATAACGTTGCCGGGATTTGACGAAAATAAGTGGTGCTTTTCCCCTTTGATCGCTCTCTTGCCGTTCTACGATGCGGCATTCCTGAAAAGGTGGGATTTTTATGAAGAAGGCATTAAGTGTTCTGATTGCGGGCTGCGTATTTGCAGGACTCGCTGCCGCCCCTGCTTCATTTGGGGGTCATTCTTCGACAGCTTCCCTGATTGCAGAAGCCGCGCCGACGGTGGCCATCGTGGCCGGCACGGTGAAAGATGATCGTGGCGCTCCACTGGTTGGTGCGTTGGTCGCCTTAATTGAATTCAAGCCTCGCGGCCGTGAATTGAAAAGCGTCAAGACTGACGCGCAAGGCAAATTTTCCGCGGGCATTGCCCCTGGCATCTATCGTCTGCGCGCCACCGCCGAAGGATTTATCGCCGGGCTGACTCGCGTCAATATTGACCGCCCGGTGCGCGTCAATCACGACTTTGCGCTTAAACGCGACGACACGCTGGTGCAGCGGCGCGGTGACAGCGAAGATTATCGCTGGGTCGCGCGCAGCGTTCCGCGCCACGCGATGAATCTGCGGGAAGGTCAGATCGAAGAGACCATTGATCTGAGCAACGAGAATCGTGACAACACAAGTTCCCCGCGCCAATCTTTCCACGGCGCAGCGCAATTTATCGCCGCCGGATCAAACTCACGCGGCGGTTATCCGGATGCCAATTTCTTTGGCACTAATTTCGCGGTCGCAGGTTCGTTCGGCGGAAATTTCGAGATGGCGCTGATCGGTCAGCGCGGCGCCGGATTGCTGGCGCCACAGCGTCTTTCGGCGATTGCCACCATGCGGCCAAGCGAGCGCACTCAAGTCACTGCAACAATCAGCTACGGTCAGGTCGCTCTGGTCAATCAGTTGGGACGCGGTTTGAATGGCACTGAGGATTTGTTGTTTGAAGGATCCGGCGGGCTGCCACTTCAAAACGAAACGCCGATGAATGGCGTCAATGCGCCAACGACCACCAAACCCAAGTCGCTCGACCAGCTTTCCGTTTCGGCAACCGCCACCTGGCAGGTCTCGCATCCCCTGCTCGTGATTTACGGATTCGATTACTCGCGCTTTCTGGGTTCGGCGGCGCGACAGCACGACAGCATCCTGCCGCGTTTTGCGGTTCAGTATTCGCCGACTTCGCGCCTGCGGGTCAATGCGGCAATCACTCCCGGTTCCGATCATCAGCGCCAATCGCTGGAAAATTTCAATTCCGAAAACCTGGACGCTTCGTTCGAAACCTCGACCGCTGAGATCGCCTTTGCAGACGCGCCGATTCTGGATCGCAGCCAGCGGTTTGAAACCGGCATCGAGCGTCTGTTTGGCGATGGCCAGTCTTCGGTCGAAGCTTCGGCTTTTTACGACATGATTTCCGGACACGGCGTCGGTGTGCTGGCCCTTCCGCTGGAAGCATCACCGGAAATGCAACAAACCTTTCAGCAGGTCGCCCATCGGGTTGCGGCCATGAACGGTGCGGCGCGCGGCATAAGAACGATGTACCATCGCCGTTTCAACGATTACGTCACCGCATCGGCTGGCTACAGCTTCGGACGCGGCGAGCGGCTGAACAATGCGGAACTTGGGAGAATTTCCCCATCACAATTGTTCAAAGGCGGATTTTTCCAGGTGGCGGCGGCCAAACTGGACCTCGATTTCTCGCACCGCACAGGCACACGAATTTCGACAGTCATCCGATTGTCGCCTTCGGCCGTCGTCTTTGCGATTGACCCTTTCGCCGGTCAAATGAGCGTTTACGATCCGAACATCAATATTTATGTCACGCAGGAACTGCCGAACTTCGGCCTGCCCGTCCGCTGGCAGGCAATTGTTGATGCGCGCAACCTGCTGGATCACGAAACCGGCGCGGACGATGGAACCGTGCAAATCGTCACAACCCGCTCGCGCAGAACGGTGCGCGGCGGATTGGCATTTCGGTGGTAGGCCAAATCGCACCAGAGCAAGCCTTCCGGCTTGCCCTCTATTTTGAAGAAAAAACAGTATTTTCCCCATCTCTCCGAATTCTCGGAACAGAGTTCAAAAAAATGGAGAGTTCACCTGAAGTCAGCTTGATGGATCAACCACACAGAGTTCTATTTGCCTGAATTCAAAGATGCTATAAGAGGTTGACCAATCAATAGTTATCCCTGCTTTGCTGGAATAAGACTTGCTTTAATTCAAAGTTAATCTGGAGTTCGTCGGACATTTCAACCTGTTCGTTGTCTTGAGCAGAGGAAAGGCCGAAAGATCGTGACACCTGAGGCCAGTACAACCCGTGTAACGACGCGCACGCTGTTACTGCTTTTCATCGCCTTTCTGGCGCTGGTCAGCGGCTTGTTCAATATGCGCGACCGGCTGAATCAAAAAGCCGTCATGACCGATGGTGTGATCTGGCGGGACGATCCTCAATTCGGCATCGTTGCGGCCCAGGTTGAACCCGGCAGTGCGGCAATGCGAGCCGGAGTTTATCGTGGCGACATTTTGATCGGCATCAGTCCCACCGGGAAAACCGACGACTTTGAGGAGGTTTCTGAA
The DNA here is from genome assembly GCA_021155085.1 of Heliomicrobium sp. GTDB lineage: Bacteria > Acidobacteriota > Blastocatellia > RBC074 > RBC074 > RBC074. The sequence goes on from JAJNQA010000056.1 coordinate 148,994, forward strand.
GCGCAGCATGTGCAGATTTACCTCGACCAAGCCAAAGATCGCTCCACCGATCCTGACAAAGCGCAAATCAGTTACTGGATTCAGCATCGCAATGACGCGGGGGATACGATGCTGCGCGACGGCATCGCCGATTTGGAGCTGAAGCCTCGCCCGACACACGACCTGCGCGGATTTTATCTGGCGCTGCTTGGATTGCTCTATCTGGGCATTGGCGTCTACTTTCTGTTACAGCAAAGCCGCGCGCCTTACGCCAGACATTTCTTCCTGCTCTGCCTGCTGGCATTCATCGCGCATTTTTACAGCCCGACCGAAGAGATGCGCGCCCAGTTCGACAAGGGAATTGATTTTGCCGACGCCATCGCGCTGATCGTGCTGGCGCCGATGTTTGTCCATTTCTCGATTATTTATCCGGAACGCTTTCACATCTTCACCCGGCAGCGATGGAAAGCGGCGCTGCTTTATATTCCGGCGGTGCTGCTGATTGCGGCGGAAACCTGGCTGAGAATTGCCCAGTTGCGCGCAATGATTCCGATGTCGCCCGTCAATGTGCGAAGCCTGCTTTCAACGCTCGAGATTGCGCTTTTCGCGATTTCGCTGCTGACCAGCGCGGGATTGCTGATTCGAACGTTCCGGCAGGCGCGAACGGTCGTGGTTCGCCAGCAATTGAAATGGGTGATGTGGGGAATGAGTGTGGCGGCGGCGCTGTTTACCGCGCTTTACCTGCCGTCTTACTTCACACAACCTTCGGTTTCGGCCTTTCTGGAGTTGCTGTCTCTGGCGCCATTGGCGCTGATTCCACTCACACTCGGTTATTCAATCGTCAAATTCCGCCTGACAGATGTGGACGTGGTGATGCGGCGCACGTTCGCTTACATCATTGCCACCATTTCCGTGGCCGCCATGTTCGGTTCGGTGATGGCCATCAGCTACGAATTCCTGCGTTCGCTGCTATCGCAGGAAGCCACCTTGCTGATTGCGGCCATTGCGATGTCTGTAATCGCCATGCTCTTTGCCCCCGTCAAGAACTGGCTGCAGGAACGAATTGACCGGATCTTTTACGGCGAGAAATACGATTACCGCGTCACGCTCCAGGATTTTGGCCGCACGCTGGCTTCGACAACCGAGCTGGATTTGCTGCTCGACAGCCTGATGCGGCGATTGCGCGAAGTCTTTTCGCTGGAACGGCTGGCAATCTTTATCGAAGACCGGTCAGAACCATCCGGCTTCCGTGTCGCCCGCGAAGAAGGCGTTGGCCGCGACATCAATCTGCCCGAAGACTTTCTGACCATTCTGCGCCTGCGCGCCGACAACACCGGCGTCGTTCGCGTGGACAATGCGGATGCCGAAGAAGAAGCCATTACCGGCCGCCTGATTCCGCCTTCAGTTTCCGCCACGCGGCGCTTGTTCAGCTATTTCGTGCCCTGCGCCGCCCGCTCGCGAGTCGTTGCGGTGCTGGCGCTGGGACGTTCGGCGGATGGCGCGCTGCTTTCTTCCGAAGATACTGACTTGCTTCGCGCCATTTCCGGCTATGTTGCCGTGGCAATTGAAAACGCGCTGCTGCTGGAAGAACAAGGCACGCGCGCGAAAGAGTTGGCGCGGCTGAAAGAGTTCAACGAAAACATCATCGAATCCATCAACGTCGGCGTCATGGTCATCAACCTGGCCGGTCGCGTCACCAACTGGAACGGCGCGCTGGAAGAGGTTTACGGCCTGCGCCGCGAAGAAACCATTGGCCGCCGCATCACGGAAGTCTTCCGCCCGGAAATGCTCCGCGCCCTGCGCGAATTGATGGCGCGCAGCGAATGGCAAAAAGGCGAGCCGGTGTATGTCTACAAATTCCGCGCCCAGGCCGCCGATGGCCGCGATCTGATGCTGAACATTTCGCTGGCGCCGCTGCAAAGCAAGACTTCTGAAATCGAAGGCACCCTGGTCGCCATCGAAGACGTCACCGAACGCATTCGCCTGGAAGAACAGTTGCAGCAATCCGACAAGCTTTCCTCCATCGGCCTGCTGGCCGCCGGCGTCGCACACGAAGTCAACACGCCGTTGACCGGCATCTCGTCTTATTCGCAAATGCTGATGCAGCAGATTCCCGACACCGATCCGCGCCATTTGCTGCTGGAAAAGATTTACCGCCAGACCTCGCGCGCGTCCAGCATTGTCAATAACCTGCTCAATTTTTCCCGCGTCAGCGACGCCCGGCTGGTGCCTGTGGATTTGAATCACGTGCTTGACGACACCATCCAACTGCTCGAAGCGCAATTGCGCAACTCCGACATCGTGGTCACGTGCAATTACTCCGCTCATCTGCCATCGGCCATCGGCAATGCCGCAAAGCTGCAGCAGGTTTTTATGAACCTGATCCTCAACGCCCGTGACGCCATGCCGCAGGGCGGACGCATGGAAATCGCGACCGGAACCGCCGAGGACGCAATCCTGATCAGTTTCCGCGACACCGGCAGCGGCATTGCCCCCGAACATCTGGCCAAAATTTACGATCCCTTCTTCACCACCAAACAGATCGGCAAAGGCACGGGGCTGGGTCTGGCTGTCAGCTACGGCATCATCCGCGACCACGGCGGCGACATTCTGGTCGAAAGTCAGCAGGGCGAAGGCACGCTCTTCCAAATCACTTTGCCGCTGGCTGCCGCGCGCCAGCAGTTGGCGACGGCCAGCGATTAACAGAGATCGTTCCTCGAGTCTGTGGCGGCGGACCGAAGCCTGTTAAGGAGCCTGAGACAGACCGCAAATCCATTCCACTTCTGCTAATTCCGTTTTAGACTTCCTCTATCCGATATGAACGAAGAACTCATCATCAAAATCAGCAGCGAATTCGATCCTGGAAAGCCATTGCCGCTGAACGACCGCCGTTATGTTGAATGCAGCCTCGAACGTGGCAGCGATCGTCTCTTTGAGAGAATGGCCAATACCGTACGCCGTACGAAAGAGAACACCTGCCAACTTCTCAGCGGGCACAGAGGCTGCGGAAAGACGACCGAACTTTACCGTCTTCAGCGCGGCCTGTCGTTCATAGAGCCGCGCCAATTCGTCGTTTATTGCGAAGCCACCAGATACATTCACCTGAACGCTGTCGAATATACCGATGTGCTGCTGATGATGACTCAGCAATTATGGCAAGACACGCAAGGCAAAGGCATCGAGTTGAACCCAGACATTTTTGAATCAATCTTCGCCGGAGTCGAAAGCCTGTTCAAAAGACTGACGCTGAAAGGTGCCGAGATCGAAGTCGGCTGGGAAGATTTTCTAAAAGGCAAACTCAGCGCGGAGTTCAAAGACAACACCGACATCAGACACCAAATTCGCTCGTACCTGCGAGACCACACGCCGAACTTCCTGGAAGCCACGAATGAACTGATTCGTTTGGCGAAGGCGCAACTCAAGGATTCAGGCTACGACGGCTTGACCATCATTGTGGACAATCTGGACCGCGTGCCGCTGGACAAGATCGCGGGCACGAACCGCGACACGCATCAGGCGCTGTTTCTGGATGCGGGCGGATATTTGAGCAGCCTAGATTGCGACGTGATCTACACAATTCCGCCGACGCTCTACTCCCGCCACGCCTCGCGCTTAAAAGACCTTTACGGCTCACACCCGCAGATGCTGCCGATGATTCCGATTGCCAAACACAGTGGCGACAAGGACGGAAGCGGCATCGCCAAACTGGTTGAAACGATTGCCCGGCGAATGCACGAAGCGGTTCCGACCCGCACCAAAGAGTTCGACGCCGGACAAGTGATTGAGCATCTTTGCCAAACCGGCGTGCTCGATTCTCAGGAGACTGTGAACCGCCTTTGCATGGCGTCTGGTGGGCATCTGCGCCGCTTGATGACGTTGATGAGTTCAATCTGCACGGACATCAGCGACCTTCCCATCACGCGCGAGGCCGTCGAATACGCGATTCGTCAAGAACGTGACCTTTTCATTCACATCGTCAGCGAGCCGGAGCAAAGAGACATCTTGCGCAAGGTCGCTGAAACTAAAATGATCACCGACGACGAAAACACCTCGATGTTGCTCGATAACTTCGCCGTGCTGGGTTACTACGATAAAGACATCGGCCCATGGTACGACATCAATCCCGTGATCCGCGAAACACAGCAATTCAAAGCATGAGCACGACCATCTTGACGCCAAACCAATTTGCGGCTGAAGGCGCGGACAACCAGCGCAAGCTGGATGCGCTCTGCCGTCTGGTCACTCGCGGACAAGGCCGCTTCGTCTTGGCGCTGGTCGAATTCGATTTGCCGAGTTTGAGAACGCAAGTGTTCGATGGATTGAAAGCAGGCACAGGCAATTTAAATCTCGTCAGGGTTGAGCTATGGCCGCCGCCTCCCGATGCCCCACACACACGAACGGTGCTCGACCAACTGGAAGAACTGGCCGAACTTTACTCGCCAGGCAAAGCTCCCGACGCCCTAATCATCACGGGTTACGAAACATTGCTCGCCGACGACCTGCGCCGTGCGGTGCAGCCGCTCAATCTTGGGCGCAATGATTTTGTCGAAGCCTTCCCCTGCCCCGTGCTGCTCTGTCTGCCGCCGGCGGCGATGGGCGTCTTTCTGCGCTCCGCGCCCGACCTGGCCTCGTTGCGCTCCGGCTATTTCAAATTCAAGGCAGACTTGCCCGCTGTCCGTGCGGAGTTGAAGCAGGAAGCGAAGAAACCGATAAATTGGCTGACGCGCCTGCAAATGCGACGCTACGAGCCGGAAAAACTTTTCAACGAAACCAAGCGCCTAGCCGGACTAATAGCCGACTCCGAAGCTATTCCAGTAGGGTCTTTGCTCAATGCCGACCGGCTCATCGCGCAACTTTACAACCGGCTAGGCTGGATGGCGGTCGCCTTCAAAAACCGACGCCAAGCCCGCGATGCGTTTGGCAAAATGCTGAAGCGCGCCCAGGCAGCGGACGACCGGAAATTGATCGCCGCAGCCGAACGCGGCCAACGCGCCGCCGAAGCCACAGTCAGCGCGCCGCGCCTGTCGCCCAAACAAACCGACGCCCCGCGCTCAGTCTTCATAGGCGCGGCAGCGTTGACCGAAGACAGCGGCCTTTACGGGCGTGAAGAAGAATTGCGCGAACTCATCAGCCGCACAACGCACGTCGCCACACGCTTCCTGACTGTCTGGGGCGAATCCGGAAGCGGCAAAAGCTCGCTGGTGCTGGCCGGGCTGTTGCCCGAACTCAAACGTCAAGGCCATTACCTACCCGTCGTCGTTCGCCAGTGGCATGAGCAAGGTTACAGTACAGGAAGCGGTAGTGACTTGGCGGCCTCGCAGCGCCCCGCATCCGGCAGCACAGAATCGCCACCGCTCCCCTCACTAAACCGCATTCGCCCGGCGCTGGAACAAGCCTCCGGCCTGTCACTCGATTCGTTCAATACCCTGCGCGACTGCATCGCCCACGTCGCACAGCAAACACAAAAGACCGTCGTCATCATCTGCGACCAATTCGAACAGTTCTTCACTTCGCATCCGCAACGCAGCCAGCGCTCGCCATTGCTCAATGCCATTGGCGTGTGTGTCAATGATCCCAGCATCTCGTGCAAATTCATTTTTATCGTGCGTGAAGACCATTTGGGCCGGGTGGTCGAATTCGAGATGGGAGACGAAAAGTCACGGATTCCCGAGTCGCTGAGAGAAGACAAGCGCCTCTATCTGCCGCTCTTCAATGCCACCGACGCCATCCGCGTCTTGCGCCAGCAAGCAAACAAGGCCGCGATGGATTGGCCTGAAGAGTTCATCCGCGCAGTCGTCCGCGACCTCACGCACGAAGATCGCGTGCGCCCTGTGGAATTCCAGTTAGCTGGCGCAGCGCTCGCTATCTCAGGCATTAGCAGCGAATTGTCCTATAAACGTGGGGGGCGATTGCAGGGGCTGTTTGAGAATTATCTGGAACAGGTTCTTAAGCATTTAGCACAAAGTGGGCTTTCAGTTGATCTAATGAAACGTGTCCTATCTTCTTTAGTCTCCTTCGATGGACATCGGATTGCGCTGACAGCTGAAAAAATTGAAAAAAAGCTGGGCATCGGCTGCGAGGCTCTTCGCTGGGTGTTAAGCGAGCTTGTTCGCACGCACCTTATTCAAGTTGCGGAAGCAACGTCTTTGCTAGAGCCAGACAAAGTGCCTGTTAAGTTTTATGAATTAGTACATGACGAGTTGGTCGGCTTGGTACTAGCACAAAACCGCGATCTACGAGAACAGCAGAAGCAGGCGACGCGGTTGTTGGACGTTGCACTTGAGGAAGCGCAGCGCGATCCGCGCCATATGATTGGGCTGGAAAATCGCACATTCATATTGAAGAACGTAGATAAAGAACGTTTGGCCAGCCCCGACGTAGCCAAATTGCTCTGGCGAAGCCTACGCCGCCGCCTGTTTCGGTATACAGGGATTTGCTCTTTGCTGCTCCTGGCAGCCGTTGGAGTTTGGTTCGGCTTTGCGAACCCGGTGGAAAGAGGAAATGCGCTTTTCGCCATAGGTATGACTGAAACCAGCTTGGGATTCTTTCTAGAGGCATTAGCTAGCAAAGATGATCCGGAACGTCCAGAGGCAATAAACGAGGGCAGACTGTCGCGTAGTGAGGCAATAAAAGGATTGAAGAAAGTCACACTGCGAAATCCTGGATTATCCAGCCAGACGTTGCCTTATCTTATGGATGCACTAGAGGGAGGGGACGCAAACCTTAGACTTTCCGCTGACGTGGCTTTGACAGAAATAGACAAGGCTGCTTCCAACCTTCCCGAATTGAGCGGCGAGTTGCAACAATCTCTGCTTGCCCGGCTTGCTCTGCCTACCTCCGACAAGAATTTTTCTTCTAGCATGAAAATCATAGAGAGCGCACGTGCAAATCCTAAAAAATGGCTCCCGTTATTGCTTGAGTCACTTAAGGACAATAAGTTCACCAAGCGGCGTACGATGATTGATGCTCTTGAACAAGTTGCGCAGGCCGATCACGGGCTAGCACCTGAAGTATTTGATTCTTTGCTCGCTGCATTAACAAAGCGACTTTTGAAAAATGACCAATATCAAGCTGCGAATGTTTTGGTAAAGATTGCTCAAATAGATGAAGGTAAAAGTATTGGCGCGGAAAGAAGCAAGGCCGCGCTTCAGCTTTTGACGAATCAGAATTCCTTCGTGCGGGATGGGGCGCAACAAGCTCTTGCCAACCACCTTTTTGATCTTGCGAAGAAGGAGAGAGAAAGCAAGAGGGATAGTGAGCAGTTTCTCTTTAGTTATTTGGAAGGTAACAAGTCGCTGATTCATGGAAATGATGAATCCACTCAAGCAGCCAACCGGCAAGTGGCAGTATTGGCTATGGCGAGGTGGCTTGATTCGGAAACAGGATTCAATCAACTCGACCTGCAACAAAAATTCAAGGTAATGCGTGATCAAACCAAAGATCCGCTGCTACGCAGCATTGCGAGAGACGTGTTGGACGAAGCTGGCAAGCGAGCGGCTGTACGGGGACAAAGTGTTGGCACGTCTTCTCTTTTTGACTCCAGATTTCCGCGCAATTAGGAAGCGAGGAACCGAAGGTTATGAGTATGATGCGAATTGTTGCTTCGGTGTTGTGGTTGGTTTGTGCGCTCGGCGGCGCGCTCGCCGGAGATTTGAGCGCCGGCATCGCCCGCATCGAAATTACTCCACCGGTCGGTTATCCCATGGGTGGCTACGCCGCGCGGCAAGGCCCTTCCAACGGCATTCACGATCCGCTGCACGCAACCATTCTGCTGCTGAAAGCCGATGGCGTCAGCATTGCGATTGTCAGTTGCGATTTGCGCTCGTTTCCTTCGGAACGAATCGTGACGCTGGCGCGCGAACGCAAACTGGCCGATCACGTCCTGATCGCCGTCACGCACAACCATTCCGGCCCAATGACCTGGGAAGACAAAAGCTGGCCCAAGTCAGCCGCGTCCTGGTTCGCCGAAACCGAAGACAAAATCCTGCGCGCCATCGAAGAGGCTTCAAAAAAGCTCTTCCCTGCCCGCGTCAGTGCGGGTTTCGGCGAAATCTATCTCGGACACAATCGCCGCAAAGTCGCTGCCGACGGCAAAGTAACGATGTTCTGGCGCAATGCTGAAAAGCTGCCGACCTCGCCCATTGATCCCACCATCGGCGTGATTCGCGTGGACGACGCATCCGGCGCCCCGCGCGCCGTCATCGTCAATTATGCCTGTCACGCCGTGGTGCTGGGCCCGGACAACCGGCAGATTTCGGCGGATTATCCGGGCTACCTGCGGCAGCGCATCGAACGCGAATTGCCGGGCGCGTTATGCCTGTTCACGCAAGGCGGCGCGGGCGACATCAACCCTTACCTGGACAAACAACCGGTCGCCGAAAACGGTTTTGGGGAAGCCGAAAAGATGGGCAACGCGCTGGCCGAAGAAGCGCTGAAAGTCGCGCGCAAGTTGAAGCAGCCACCAAACGACAAAGCCAGCTTGCGCGCCACCGCCGAAGTCGTCGAATTCCGCGACCGCTGGGACGCGCGGAAAACCATCAGAGCCGGGCTGACAACGCTGCTGATCAATAACGATATCGCCATCGCCACCTTGCCCGGCGAACCCTTCGTGGATTTGCAAATCGCGTTGCGCGACAAGTCGGAAATCGCGAACACATTCCTGTTCGGCTACACCTACAGCGCAGGCGGTGAATGGATCGGCTATGTGCCGACGATTCGGGCTGCGGCGGATGGCGGGTACGGCGCAGGCTACAACACACGCATCGAAGCCGGCGCGGGCGAAGCGATGATTGACCGCGCCATCGTCAATGTCTTCAAGCTGCAAGGGAAACTGAAAACCTCGCCTGGCTTTTGATGTTGCGCGAACTGTCAGTTTGCGCTCTGAGTGGGCAATTCAACTGAGTCAAACTTCGCAAACTGACAGTTCGCGCAACCTGGAGAATTTATGCGCCACCCGTTCCTGATACTGATTTTGCTGTGCGCTGCCGTAACGGCCAACGCGCAAAGCCTGCGCGCAGGCGCCGCGCGCGTTGACATCACCCCGCCGCCAGGCGTTGATCTTTGGGGTTATTTCGACCGTGCGGGACCGGCAACCGGCACGCTCGACCCGCTGTTTGCGCGCGTGCTGGTATTGGACGATGGACGGCAGACGATCGCGCTGATCACGCTGGATCTTGGCCGCAGTTTCGGGCCGCCGCAGATTGCCTGGCTGCGCGACAAAGCCCGCCGCCAGCATCAGGTCAGGGAGGTGATGTTGATCGCCTCGCACACGCATTCCGGCCCGGTGATTGAAGACAGTTACGACGATGGCGTGCCGGAATGGGAACGGCGCGCGCTGGAAAAAATCGCCGATTCCATTGGCGAAGCCGTCTCGAAACTGAAACCCGCGCGCATCGGCGTTGGACTGGGCCAAATCGTCATCGGTCACAACCGCCGTGTCGCACAATCCGACGGTTCGATCAAAATGCTCTGGCGCAACAGCACGGGGCAGCAGACTGGAATGATTGATCCAACGGTCGGCGTCATTCGCGTGGATGATGCACAGGGCAATCCGATGGCGATTCTGGTCAATTACGCCTGCCATCCGGTGATTTTCGGACCGGATAATCTGCGCTATTCGGCGGATTATCCCGGCGCAATGGCCGGATTTGTCGAAGCCAGTTTTGCCAATCCCGCCCACCCTGAAAGCCAGCCGATCTGTTTCTTTCTGCAAGGCGCACCCGGCGACATCAATCCGCTGATGGACAAAACGCCGCTGCCGGAAAACGCCGACGCCGTGAAGATCGAAGTCGGCGAACAGCTTGGCAAAGAAGTCACGCGCGTCGCGCAAGGGATCAAAACTGAAGCGCCTGCGAATCCGGAAGTCGCCTATTTGAGCGAAGAGCTTCGCTTTCAAAACCGCTGGGATTTGGAAAAGCTGCGCCAGATGATGAACTTCGCGTTTCCGCCCGCGCTGGCGAAACGGTATCAACGCTATGTCACGGCGGAGATCGTCACACCGGTTTCGACGCTGGTCATCAACAAACAGATTGCGATTGTCGGCCTGCCGGGCGAACCGTTCGTCGGGTTGCAACTGCTGCTGAAACAACGGTCGCCGACTGCGGCAACGTTTATGACGGGTTACACCAACGGCTATTACGGCTACTTCCCGACGATCAGCGCGGCGGTGGCGGGCGGCTACGGCGCGAACACCTTTGTCACGCGGGTGGAAATCGGCGCGGGCGAGCGCATGGTGGATCGCGGATTGATTCACATCTACCGCATTCTGGGAAAACTGAAAGACAAACCTGAACAGCCCTGAAGGAGAGAACTCAATGAAAAAAATCGTTTGCGTTGTTGTTGGCTTGTTGCTTTTTGCCTGTCTGGCTCAGGCACAAGATCGCGTCGAACAATGGAAGGGCAAAACCGTCATGGTCTTCACGCCGCACCCGGATGATGACGTATTCGGCTGCGGTGGCACCCTGTCGCTATTGGCCAAAAACGGCAACAAAATCATCATCGTCATTTACACCAACGACAACAAAGGTTCGTTCGATCTGGAGATGACCAGCGAACGCCTGGCCCGAATTCGCAAAGCCGAGCAGGAAGCCGCGATGGCCGTCATCGGCGTGCCGAAGGAAAACATCATCTGGATGGGGTACGAAGACGGCGAACTGGAATACGCCGAACCCAAAGCCCTGTGCGGACAGGCGACCAAACTGATTCGCCAATACCGCCCCGATGTCGTTTTCAGCGTTGATCCCGGCGAATGGTACGAACGCTGGCACAAGAGCGACCACCGGATGGGCGGATTCAACACGGCGGATGCCATTCGCGCGGCGGAGTTTCATCTGTATTACCCGGACCACCTGCTGGTGGACGGGCTGAAGCCGTACAAAGTGCCACTGATGATGTTTTATTACGCCGCCACCGAAGCCAATTACTGGGTGGACATTTCCAGCGTGGTGGATCAAAAGATCAAGGCCATCACCCAGCACGTCAGCCAGTTTGAACCTTCAATCAACAAGTATCGCTCCGATTGGGACCCGAAGGATTTGGCCAATCTGGTGGAATACTTGAAAGGTCGCGGAACGAAAAAAGACGGCAAAGTAGTCGAAGCGTTTCGCCGCGCGACCGGTTTCAATTCGCAGTAGCGGCGCGTTCAACTTTTATTATTTGCCTCGTCCTCTTTCGCTGCGCGCGGATCGTTGTGCGCTTTGGTTTCCTGTACGGGCTTCGGCACGGCATCCTTGGAGGCCGGTTCAGGACTTTTTTCGCGCGGTTTGACGGTCGAGCGAATGACGATGATTTTGTTGAGCAGATCGAACCAGAATGGCGCGCCCTGCGACACAGCCAGCGCTGTCAGAAACATTCCCAGTAATTTCAAAAGCCAGCCACCCGGACCTTGAGGCAGCCTGCGCGGGTCTACTTTGTACGCGGCAACCGACTGTTTGTAAGCGTCCAAATCCTTTTTATAAAGATCAGTGCGCTCTGGCTCGCTCAAACTTTCATATTTCTTTTTGTCTGGTTGCTGCGGCTCGCTGAGCCAGCCAATCGGCAATCCCAGGTTGTCCAGTTCGCCACGAATTGCGGTGATTTTCTGCAAGGGAGTCTCAGGTTTGGCGACCTGCTCGGACTCAGTTCCCTCACCCGGCGTAACAGTCGGAGACGGCGAAGGCTTGGCTTCTGGCGACGATTCCGCTGCTGGCATAGTTGGCGTGGATGCCGCTGCCGTTGCGGCGGATGGAGATGGCGTGGGCTTGGGATTCGCTTTGAGGTAGTCGGCGGCGGCGACCGCGACCGAATTGCGCAGCGTGTCGTTGTACCACAGGGCTTTTACGACGTTGATCGTATCCACATTGAGAAGCGCCGCCGCGATGAATCCCATCGCAATCAGCCTCAGATGCGTGCGCCGTTTGTACCAGCCGGACACGCGCTCCATCGCGTCATCGTACCAGCCTTCGATATTCGTGCGCGCTTTGCCAAGGTCGTTTCCGGCTTCGTCAATCAAGGTCAACAGAGAAATTTTGATGTTGTGATACTTCGCATCATCCAGGTCGGCAATGACCCCTTTGATGGTATGCAAATCCCGCGTTACGCCAGCGACGGTTTTCTCGCCTTTCGCGGCTCCGGTCGTCGCCAGACTCCATAACGCCAGGCTGAAAGTACGTGATGGAATGTAGGAAGGCTTTTCCCCCAGCGGTTTGACCAGCGGATGGTTGAAAAATGCTTCCGCCAGTCCCGGATCGCTCAGCAATTTTCCGATCCCGATTTCCAAATCACGGGCGCGGTGTTTGGCAAAGGCTTCAATCAATTCGCTGAACGCTGAACAGAGCAGGCTTAAAAGCAGATAAACGAAAATTACGCCGATTCCGACTTCGAGCAGAGTGGAGCCGAGCAGCATGGGGAGAGCCTCCTTTAAAAAAGTTCGTCGTACCGGCTTGCGGCCGGAAGCGTGGCAGGCCGAGATTCCGCCTAAAGGCGACACTACAAACTTTTCATTTTGAGTTATGAGATCAGTTCGCGGATCACTTCGCCATCGGTCATTGTCGGGCGTTCCATCCGCCCGTTGTGCTGATACAAAGTGCGAAGGTGATCCAGTCCCAGTAAATGCAGGATGGTCGCGTGAATGTCGTGAACGTGCGCGCGCCGTTCGATGGCGCGCAATCCGATTTCATCGGTCGCGCCAATGATCTGGCCGCCGTTGATTCCCGCGCCCGCCATCCAGATCGTGAATCCCCACGGATTGTGATCGCGGCCATTTCCTTTTTCCGAAAACGGCGTGCGGCCAAATTCCCCGCCCCAGACGACCAGCGTTGTGTCCAGCAATCCGCGCGATTTCAAATCGGCAAGCAAGCCGGCAATCGGCTGATCCGTGCCCGCGCAGAGTTTGGAGTGATTGGCTTCCAGGTTCTGGTGCGCGTCCCAGCCGCTGCCGCTGCCGGAATAGAGCTGAATGAACCGCACGTTGCGTTCGACCAATCGGCGCGCCATCAAACACATTGTCCCGTATTTCTGCGTCAGCGGATTGTCCATCCCATAAAGCTTTTTGGTCGCCTCGGTCTCTTTCGACAGATCAATGGCTTCGGGCGCGGCGGTTTGCATGCGATAGGCCAGTTCGTAGGATTTCAGCCGGGCCAGCAACTCCGTATCATCTTCGCGATTGACGGAAAAACGCCGGTTCATTTGATCCAGCAAGTCCAGTTTGTTGCGCTGCTGTTCATCGCTAACGGTGTCAGGCGGTTTCAGATAAAAGACCGGCGTTCCACTGGTGCGAAACTGCGTTCCCTGATACGCCGCCGGCAAAAATCCCGCGCTCCAGTTTTTCGCCCCGCCCAGCACTTCCGCGTTGTCCGCCATGACCACGAATGACGGAAGATTTTGATTTGCAGTGCCCAATCCGTAAGTCGTCCACGCGCCAAGTGAAGGCCGCCCGGCCAGAATCGAACCGGTGTTCATCTGGCAAACCGAACCCACGTGATTCAATCCGTCCGCCCAGCACGAACGAATCACCGCCAGTTCATCTGCGTGCTCGGCAATCTTCGGCAGCCAATCGGAGACGGGAAGCCCGCTTTGACCATATTGTTTGAAAGTCCGCTGGCTGGGGAAAATGTTGTTCGACGCCGTGCCCATCGCCGTAATCGGCCTGCCGAACGATTCCGGCATGGGCTTTCCGGCCAGTTCCAGCAGCTTGGGTTTTGGGTCGAAGGTATCCAGATGGCTCGGTCCGCCTTCCAGAAACAACCAGATGACCGAAGTTGCGCGCGGTTTCACGTGCGGCGTTTTCGGCGCCAGCGGGTCGGGAGTTTTCTCTTGCGCGGGCGAAGCAAGAAGCTCTTCACCAAGCATTGAAGTCAACGCCAGCGAGCCTAGCCCGCCGCTGGCCTGCATCAGAAAATTGCGGCGCTGAAGCAAGGCTTTTTCTTTCGGGGAAAACTTTTCTTCGTGACGGTTTTTCATCTTGGCTTTCCAAATCCTGCGGTACGCAAGTGTCAGCGAGCGCCGGGTGTTTGGCGCTCGCTGACACTTGCGTACCGCACCAATCCTTCAATTGGCGTAAACAAACTCATTGGAGTTGAACAATACATGGCAGAAGTCCACCAGCGCCGCGGCCAATGCCGGATCAACACCGGCGGGCAGCGTTGCCGGAACCGCGACCGGTTGTTTTTCCGCCAGTCTGGATTTGACGATATGTGATTGTTTTTGCAGGAAGTCAGCGGCAATGGTCAGCTCATTCGCCGACGCCTGGCGTGAGTACGCCAGACGGTAAGCCATCGCCAGCCAGTCCGACGGATTTGGTTTTGAAGCCGTGATCACACGGCTGGCAAAGGCTTCCGCCGCGCGCAAAACGACTTTGTCGTTGAGCAGTTCCAGCGCTTGCGGCGCGGTCGTCGTGTTAATGCGACGGCCACAACTTTCGTGCGTGTCCGGCATATCGAAGGCCTGGAACATCGGGTAGCGCGAATTGCGGCGCACGAAGACATAAATGCTGCGGCGATTTTTAGCCTGCGGATCTTCGTGTTTCTTCCAGCCGCCGCGAACTTCCATGCCTTCGGGAATTTCCGGGAATACGCTGGGGCCGCCCATTTTTGTGTTCAACTCTCCGCTGACGCTCAAGATCGCATCGCGAATTTCTTCGCCCGTCAGCCGCTGGCGCTGAACTCGCCACCACAGTTGATTGTCCGGGTCTTTGGCAGCGGCAGTTGCGTTGTAATCGGAAGATTGCTGATAAGTGCTGGAAAGCATGATCAGCCGGTGCATGGCTTTCATGCTCCAGCCCTTTTCGATGAAGCTGACGGCCAGGTAATCCAACAGTTCGCGGTTGGTTTCCGGCTCGCGCATCATTCCAAAATCGTTCGGCGTACCGACAATTCCGCGTCCGAAATGGTAATGCCACAGGCGATTCGCCATGACGCGCGCCACCAGCGGATTCCGGGGATCGGTCAGCCATTTGGCCAGTGCGGTTCGGCGGCCTGTCGTCTGGCAGTCACTTGGTTGGACAATCGTCGCAGGCTCTTTGTTAATGATTGTCAGGAATCCAGGCTGGATTTCTTCGCGCGGAGCATCATACGCGCCGCCCGCCATCAGGTGATGCACAGGCGCTTCGCGGCCCACGTCCGTAATGCCCGAACCAATCGGCAACGGCTTCGGCTTGATCGAATCGAAGGCGGCGAGCTTCGTACGCAAGTCTTCGTACTTCTTTTTCTCTTCGCCTTTCAGCCGCGAGCGAACGCCGTTGCCATCTTCGTCCATGCCGGAACTGAGCAGCCAGTTGGATTTGTGATACATCAGCCATTGCATGGTGTCGCGCTTTTCAGGCGGCGTGGTGATGGCCAGCCGGACGTCATCCGGATATTTCTCGAAGTTGTCCTGATAAATGCTTTTCAGGATCGGCGCTTCCATCTGCTGGATTTGTTCGCGTAACTCTTTGGTTTGTTCCTGCCAGAAGGCCAGTTTCTGTTTGTACTGTTCTTGTTCGGCGGCGGAAACCAGCACGAAATCATCCTTCGCGCGCGTGGCGGCAAAAAATGCCTGAAGCTTGTAATAATCTCGCTGCAACACCGGATCGTATTTGTGATCGTGGCAGCGGGCGCAGCCAATGGTCGTCGCCAGAAAGACCGAACCGGCCGTGTCCGTGATGTCGTTGAGAATTTCCTGCCGCCGCTGCATCAAATTTCGCGCGTTGCTTTCGTCCGGGTAATGACGATTGAAGGCGGTCGCCACCAGCGCATCGGGATTTTCCGGCCACAGTTCATCGCCGGCAATTTGTTCCTGAACAAAGCGGTCGTAGGGTTTGTCTTCATTAAAGGATTTGATGACGTAATCGCGATAGCGCCAGGCGTTGGGCCGCGTCTCGTCCGCCTTGAAGCCTTCGCTTTCGGCATACCGCGCCAGATCGAGCCAATGACGCGCCCATTTTTCGCCGTAATGCAGACTGCTGAGCAGGCGGTCAACCACGCGCTCAAATGCTTTCGGAGTGTGATCCGCCAGAAAGTTGGCCGTCTCTTCCGGCGTCGGCGGCAAGCCCGTCAGATCAAAGGTCGCACGACGCAGCAGCGTCACCTTGTCCGCCGGTTTCGAAGGCGTGAGTTGATTCTTCTCCAGGTCGCGCAGAATGAATGCGTCAACGTCCGTCCGAACCCAGGCCCGATCTTTGACAATCGGGACGGCGGGTTTGACAACCGGCTTGTACGCCCAATGTTTCAATTGCGCGGACGTGAAGCGCGGTTTGTCATCATTTGCCCAGGCGCCGCAAAACCAGATGCTGGAAATGATGACGACCGACAAGGCCAGAAATTTCAGGTGACGGGTACGCATCATACCGACCCTCCGTTGGAAATCAGGTGAGAAACAAAGTGTTGAAATGGTACTGCGGGCTTTCGCGAGCTTACAACGGCGCGTATTCTAAGCCCGCTTCCGTAAAGATGAAAGATGAACTGATCTTCCACGAAAGGATTTTGGCATGCGACGAATCGGTTTTGTGCTGGTGCTGCTGGCGTTGTTCTGCAACGCGAATCAAGGGAAAGACGGCAAACGACAAATTACAACTTTTGCCGGAATCGGACAGGCGGGCTATTCCGGAGACGGCGGTCCGGCAACAAAAGCAAATCTGGATCAGCCTTTCGGGGTCGTTCGCGGGCCGGACGGCGCGCTTTACTTTTGCGACACGAACAATCACGCCATTCGCAAAATTACAGCGGACGGAACGATTACCACCGTTGCGGGGACTGGCAGGAAAGGTTATTCAGGCGACGGCGGACCGGCGACGAAAGCCGAACTGAACGAACCGTATGAAATCCGTTTCGACCGGGCGGGCAATCTTTATTTCGTCGAACGGCTGAATCACACCGTGCGCCGCGTGGACGCCAAAACGCGAATCATCAGCACGATTGCCGGAACCGGCACGGCGGGATTTTCTGGCGATGACGGCCCGGCGACCAAAGCCATGCTCAATCAGCCGCACAGCATTCAGTTCGACGCTCAAAACAATCTATACATCTGCGACATTCTGAACCATCGCATTCGCCGGGTGGATTTGAAATCGGGTGTGATCCGTACTTTCGCCGGAACCGGCGAAAAGCTGCCGACTCCGGACGGCGCGAAGTTCGCCACCGCTCCGCTGAACGGGCCGCGTGCAATTGATTTTGATCGGCAGGGAAATTTATGGCTGGCGCTGCGCGAAGGGAATGCCGTGTACAAGCTCGATCTGAAAACCGGCACGCTTCACCACGTCGCGGGAACGGGCAGGAAGGGCTTCACGGGCAATGGCGGCCCGGCCAAAGAGGCGACCTTGTCCGGCCCGAAAGGATTGAGCATCGGCCCGGACGGAAATGTGTATCTGGCGGATACCGAAAGTCATTCGATCCGCATGATTGATGTCCGCCGGAAGACGATTGAGATCATTGCCGGCACTGGCGCGAGCGGCGATGGCCCTGATGGCAATCCGCTGAACTGCAAAATGGCGAGGCCGCACGGCGTCTTTGTGGATCGGGATGGCAGGATTTTTGTCGGCGACAGCGAAGCGCATCGCGTCCGTGTAATCAGATGAATGGCGTGTGAGCGCACGC
>JAJNQA010000059.1 GCA_021155085.1 Heliomicrobium sp.
GGCAATCGTGATTCCGCGTGCCTTCTCTTCCGGAGCGTTGTCAATCGAATCGAAGCTGCGGAAATTGATCTTCGGATTGTTCTTCGCCAGCACCTTGGTGATGGCGGCAGTCAGCGTCGTCTTGCCGTGGTCCACGTGACCAATCGTTCCGACGTTGACGTGTGGCTTGCTGCGGTCAAATTTCTCCTTTGCCATACTTATCGCTCCTAGGTTTCTGTTTTGAATTGCGCGGAATCACTCCGCCTGAATCAATCTCAAACCTCGAATTTGAGATGCAAATTTATTTGGCTGCGCCTTGAACCTTTGCGATCACTTCCTCGCTGACGCTCTTTGGAGCTTCTTCATAGCGGTGGAAATGCATCGTTGATGCGGCGCGGCCCTGCGACATCGAGCGCAAGTCCGTTTCATACCCAAACATTTCAGCCAGCGGAACCATTGCCGTAATGATCTGCGTCCCCGGCCGCGAATTCATTCCCTCAATTCGTCCGCGCCGCGAACTCAGGTCTCCGGTAACGCTGCCCATGTAATCTTCCGGCGTCACGACTTCGACTTTCATCACAGGCTCAAGCAAAACCGGTTTGGCTTTTCTGGCCGCTTCCTTGAAGGCAATGGATCCGGCAATCTTGAAAGCCATTTCAGAAGAGTCAACTTCGTGATAGCTGCCGAAAACAAGACTGACCTTGACATCCACCAGTTCGTATCCGGCCAAAATGCCGCCTTCCAGTGCCTCCCTCACGCCTTTTTCGACTGCGGGAATGTATTCTTTCGGGATCACGCCACCAACGATCTTATTGTTGAATTCAAAGCCGGCTCCGGGCTCGTTCGGTTCGATTTCCAGCACAACGTGACCGTACTGACCACGCCCACCGGTCTGACGAGCGTATTTCTCTTCCGCCTTCGCCGCCTGGCGAATGGTTTCGCGGTAAGCGACCTGCGGTTTGCCGACATTGGCATCAACGTTGTATTCGCGTTTCAGGCGATCCACGATGATTTCCAGATGAAGTTCACCCATCCCGGAAATGATCGTCTGGTTGGTCTCCTGATCGGTATGGACGCGGAACGATGGATCTTCCTGCGCCAAACGGCTCATGGCGATACCCAGCTTTTCCTGATCCGGCCGCGTCTTGGGCTCAATGGCGAGCGAAATGACCGGTGTCGGAAAGACCATTTCTTCAAGCACCACCGGCGAACTTTCAACGCAGATGGTGTCACCAGTCGTACCGCTTTTCAGACCGACCAAGGCCACAATCTCACCGGCGTATGCCTCGGCCACTTCTTCCCGCTTGTTGGCATGCATCTGCATAATGCGGCCAATACGCTCGCGAGTGTCCTTGGTCGAATTGAGCACGTAGGAACCGGATTTAAGCGTCCCCGAATAGATGCGTGTGAACGAGAGTTGACCGACATGCTTGTCAGCCATAATCTTGAAGACGAGCGCGGAAAAAGGCTCCTTGTCGTCCGCCTTGCGCGTGATCGGCTGGCCATCCTTGTCAGTGCCTTCAACCGGAGGAACATCCAACGGCGAAGGCATGTAATCAATCACCGCGTCGAGCAAGGTCTGTACTCCCTTGTTCTTAAATGCAGTCCCGCAAATCACCGGGAAGAGCTTGATGCCAATACATCCCCTGCGCAACGCCTGGCGAATTTCATCGTTGCTGATCTCCTGGGCTTCCAGATACTTTTCGGCAATCGCGTCGTCAGCATCAGCCAGCGCTTCGATCATCTTTTCGCGCGCGGCCAAGGCAGCATCGTTCAAATTCGCCGGAATGTCTTCCACCGTGTAATTCGATCCCATTGCCTCGTCTTTCCAGACGATGGCTTTCATCTCGATCAGATCAACACAGCCTTTGAACTGATCTTCAGCGCCAATGGGCATTTGAATCGGCACAGGGGTGGCATACAGCCGATCACGAATCGTTTGCACGGCATGATCGAAATCAGCACCCGGACGATCCATTTTGTTGATGAACGCAATGCGCGGAACACTGTACTTGTCAGCCTGGCGCCAAACAGTTTCCGACTGTGGTTGCACACCCGCGACCGCGTCGAACACAGCGACAGCCCCATCAAGCACACGCAAAGAACGCTCGACTTCGATGGTGAAGTCTACGTGGCCGGGCGTGTCAATAATATTGA
This sequence comes from Heliomicrobium sp., assembly GCA_021155085.1. Lineage (GTDB taxonomy): Bacteria > Acidobacteriota > Blastocatellia > RBC074 > RBC074 > RBC074. The sequence goes on from JAJNQA010000059.1 coordinate 2,137, forward strand.
TGCGGTATTCACTGCCATTGCGATCCCAAAAACAAGTGGTGGCTGCGGACGTAATAGTAATACCACGCTCCTGCTCCTGCGGCATCCAGTCCATTGTGGCAGTACCTTCATGGACTTCACCGATCTTGTGCGACACCCCTGTGTAGAACAGGATGCGCTCGGTGGTGGTGGTCTTGCCGGCGTCAATGTGCGCCATAATGCCTATGTTGCGGAACCGATTTAACGGTGCTTGTCTTGCCATAACTACCTACCCGTAAAACTGAACGTCAAAGCTTTTTTACTGGCCTTCCCAGCGCTGTGTCTCAAGCCTGACTTAAACCCTTCTCCTGCTGTCAGCTTGCTTTTTAGCTGATCTATCGAATTACCAGCGATAATGCGCGAAAGCCTTGTTGGCTTCAGCCATACGATGCACATCTTCGCGCTTTTTGACGGCGTTTCCCTTGGCTGAAGAAGCATCCAGGATTTCCGCAGCCAGCCGATCAACCATTGTCTTTTCACCCCGGTCGCGGGCGTAACCGACAAGCCAGCGCATCGCCAGAGCGACACGGCGGCTGGCGCTGACTTCGACTGGCACTTGATAGTTGGCGCCGCCAACACGCTTCGACTTCACTTCGACCTTTGGCTGCAGATTATCAATCGCCTTTTTGAAAACTTTCAGCGGATCTTCTTCAGTTTTCGCCTTGATCTTGTCGAGCGCACTGTAAATGATGCCCTCGGCAACAGCCTTCTTGCCATCCCACATCATCACATTGACGAACTTAGCCACCAGCGGACTGTTATAGACCGGATCAGGCAGAATCTCACGTTTCGGAACTTCTCTTCTTCTTGGCATATCGAATCCTAAGATCTCAAATCTGAAATTTGAGACTTGAAGTTACTTCTTCTTGCCTCCCTTGGCAGGTGCGGCACCTTTGCCGGCGGCGCCTTTACCGGCAGCTCCCTCTTTCGGCCGCTTCGCACCATACTTTGAGCGCCCCTGCTTGCGGTTCGCCACACCGGAGGAATCAAGCGTACCTCGAACGATATGATAACGAACACCTGGCAAATCCTTGACGCGTCCACCTCGCACAAGCACGATCGAGTGCTCCTGCAGGTTGTGACCAATCCCCGGAATGTATGATGTCACCTCAATACTGTTGGTCAAACGCACGCGCGCAATCTTGCGCAACGCTGAATTCGGCTTCTTCGGCGTTTGTGTTTTCACCTGCACACAAACACCACGACGCTGTGGACAGGATTGCAGAGCAGGACTGGAAGTCTTGTACTTCACCGCCTTGCGTCCCTTGCGAACTAATTGGCTAATCGTTGGCATAATTTCAGTTACTCGCAACGGCAGCTCCCAAAAACAAAAGCGTGACCGTAAAAAGCCGCGCCCTCTACCAGGAGAGCCTGAAAACTTATCGCAATTAAATGCGTGGAAAAACGATGTTTTCTTTGGGAAGTCCGCGAAGCTGTGCAGATTTGGCGTCCCAAACGCGCCGAGTTTTTCTGTGGCGTCAATTTCAAGATGACGGTTGCGCTTAAGGCAACGTTTCTGGGTATTCGCTCGGATAAACCAAGTGAATCAATACGCCACAATAGATTCTCAAAAGATTCTTGCAGGAACAACTTGTCAAAGCCTTGACTGTTTTCCCATCTGAATCCGGCAGCGTCTCTGCACTCAAAGCCCGCCAACGCTGCCTATCAAACGAAGATGTTACGTCGCAAAGTCGGGCAGTGTACGGGTCGTTGGCGGTCGTGTCAAGTGGTTAAGTAGAAATTCTTGATCGCAGCACATTTTTTGAGGCCAATTGACCATTGCAGCACCATTACCGAAAATACTGCTCACTAAATCAGACCACAAAACATTGGTACACGTGGGACGGACTTTAGTCTCTCTCCACGCCGGGACAGACTAAAGTCCGTCCCACGTTTGGTTGTTCCGATTTAGAAAATCTTGCAGGCACAACCAATGAAAATAACAAAAGAGGAACCGCGCGCGCGATTCAGCGAATTCATTGCTCGCAACGAAGCCGATCTGGAATTGGACCGCGCCACATTGCTCATCGCCGCTGAACAGTATCCGCATCTGCAGATAGAGGCCTATCTGCGCCAACTCGACGCATTTGCTGAGACTGCCAGAGCCAGGGATGATTTGTACGCCGACCCATTGCGGAGGGTCCTGCGGATGAACGAGCTACTGTTTGAAAAGTTGGGGTTTCAGGGCAACAGCGAAAACTATTACGACATACGCAACAGTTTTTTGAATGATGTGATTGATCGGCGCACTGGTATTCCAATCACTTTGTCGGTCATTTATCTGGAAGTTGCCCGGCGCATCGGCTTGAAACTTGCCGGGGTGGGCTTGCCCGGTCACTTCCTTGTCAAATACTCAGATGAAAGAGGAGAAATCATCATTGACCCCTTCCACCATGGACGGATTCTGACGGAAGATCAGTGCCGTGAAATGATCAATGAAATGTATAACGGCGAGATGAAATTTCGACTTGCCTTTCTCCAGAGCACGCCTCGGAAACAGATTCTGGCGCGGATTCTGCAAAACCTGAAAGGCATATACGCGCGCGCAATGGATCCCCCCAAAACCCTTGGCGCAATAGAGCGAATACTGCTAATCAACCCGGATTCGACAATTGACATTCGAGATCGCGGATTAGTTTATTTCGCGTTGGAGCGATATGTTCAGGCGCGAACTGATTTGGAAGAATACTTGCGCCGCATGCCAGCCGCTGAAGATGCTGGCGAAATTAAAAAGTGGCTCTCGCAAATACGACAGCGCCAAGCACAATTGAATTGATCAAGAGAAACTTCCGAAAGTAAAAAAGACGCCCTGTTCGCCTTACAAGCTGTGCGTCTTTTGTTTCCCCTTGGCCGTGGAGGCCTTAACTTTATTTGGCCGTCAATTCGTTGACGTGACCGGTCAGGCGGGCCTTGTGACGTGCTGCGGCATTGCGATGAAGAACACCTTTCTGGACCGATTTGTCAATCGCTGAGATTGTTTCCGGCAGCAGTGCCTGAGCTCCCTGAGCATCGCCAGTGGCAATTACGGCACGCAGCTTTTTGATGGAGCCACGCAATCGAGTGCGGTTGGTGGTGTTGATCGCATTGCGGGTCGCATTTTGACGGTCGCGTTTTTCGGCAGACTTATGATTCGGCATATCGCTAAACTCTCCTTGATTGCTACAAATGAAGTAAACGTGTCGTATGAAAGCGAGTGAGTATATTGGCCACTCTGGGGGCTGTCAAGCCAGCTTCAGTATTTCAGAACCCGGTTTTCTCGTGCTGCGGGTTGGCTGGCGCTCATTGGACGGCAGGCTGGGCCAAAAGTTCCACCGTATGTAACAGCAATCATGTCCCTCCCGGCATTCGCCTATTCCCAAGCAAACCAGACTGACGAGATCGAATTTGTGGCAGGCTGATGCCTGGATTTTCTGGATGTTCTAGGCTGACTTAACGCTCGTCAGAACGTCCAACCAGTGTTTCTTTCATCTTCATCAGGAGTCACGATATGACAACCACACAAAGTGCAGAACTGATCATCAAACTCCACGACCTGCGCTGCGACGAACTGGCCGCTGCCGCGCCAAACAGCGCACATCGGTTGGAACTGGGGAAAGCCAGCTTCAAAAGCATGGCCGAACAACGCACGAAAAAATAGCGGCGAAATATAACTACACGCGGCGGCGAGCTTCCCAGGCAAGTTGCCCGCGTTCGTGCGTCCGGTATACTCTCTGTCATCCGGCTGACAAACAACATCCGCACAGCCGGGGTAAGATTCATCCTGCAATTTCATCTTCAACCTGCGAGAGGTTTTCCTATGCATTCTGGGCGTCAACGGAAACAACGTGCATTGAGCGTACTCGGCGCGCTGTTCAGCGTATTGGTTTTGACGGCTGCCGTTTCGGCGCAAATGCCGAACCCGATCAATTTGTCGGCGAAGCTTGATCCGAACCCGGTCAAAGCCGGGCAAAGCGCGAAGGTCACGATTACCGCCAAAATAGAGCCGGGTTGGCATTTATATTCGCTGACGCAGCCATCCGGCGGACCGCGAGCGACCAAAATCACGATTGATGAAACCGGTCCCTTCAAAGCTGAAGGCAAAGCGACACAGCCGAAACCGAAGGTTGCCGCCGACCCGAACTTTTCGTTGCCGGGACAGCCGCCGTTTATGACCGAAACTTTTGATGGCCAGGCCGTCTTTACCCTGCCGATCAAGGTCGCGGCGGATGCTTCGGCTGGCGCGCAAAAACTGACCGTCAAATTCTATTTTCAGGTTTGCGACGATCATCAATGTCTGGCGCCGCGCACCAAACCCATCGAAGTCGAAACGATGATTGCGGCGGCCAGCGCCAGCGCATTGCCCACGCCGACGGCCAATCCGGCAGCTCCTGCCACTGCGCAAGCTTCACCGGCCGCCGAAGCGTCGCCTTCGCCAACCGCCACGCCGGAAACCACCGGAGCGGGAATCACGGGCGGCGAAAATCCGACGCTGCCGCCCGGTTCGGCCGTCAACGAAGAAGATTTGGCGAAAGATTTGAAAAATCGCGGACTGTTCGGCTTCATCGGGTTCGCGCTCCTGCAAGGCTTGCTGGCGCTGCTGACGCCGTGCGTTTTCCCGATGATTCCGATCACGGTTTCGTTCTTCACCAAGCGCGAAAAGCGCACCAGCGGGCAGGCCGTCGGCCAGGCATCGTTCTTTTCGCTTGGCATCATTCTGACCTACACAGTCTTGGGGCTGGCGCTGGCAGTGATCGCCGGGCCGACGGGTTTGACGAAGCTGGCGGCCAATCCGTGGATGAATCTGTTTTTGACGCTGCTGTTCGTGGTCTTCGCGCTGAATCTGTTTGGAATGTTTGAAATTCGCGTGCCCACGGGATTGGTCTCGAAACTGGACGCAAAAGCGAACAAGGGCGAAGGCGGCCAGACTTTTGCCACGATTTTGATGGGCATCACCTTCACGCTGACTTCGTTCACCTGCACGACGGCCTTTGTCGGAACGGTGCTCATTTATGCGACCCGCGGCGACTGGTTTTGGGCGGTGCTGGGAATGGTGGTCTTTGCGACGGCGTTCGCGCTGCCGTTCTTTTTGTTTGCGCTTTTCCCGCAATGGCTGCAAAGCCTGCCGAAATCCGGCGGCTGGCTGAACAGCGTGAAAGTGACGATGGGCTTTTTGGAGCTTGCCGCCGCGTTCAAATTTTTGAGCAATGTCGACCTGGTCTGGGGCTGGCAAACCGTTTCGCGGCCTTTGGTGTTGGCGGCGTGGATTGCGATTGCGATTGTGGCGGCAGTTTATCTGCTCGGCAAAATTCTCTTGCCGCACGATTCGTCCGTCGAACATCTGGGGGTGTTGCGAATGCTGGCGGCGACGTTCTTCTTCGGAATTGCGTTTTACCTGCTGACCGGATTGTTCGGCTCGCCACTGGGCGAATTGGACGCCTGGCTGCCTCCCGCGCGAGCCAACGAGATTGGCCAAGCCCGAGGCGCGGTCGCTGAGCAAGCGACATGGCTGGAAAGTTATGAAGCCGCCGTGCAAAAGGCGAAGGCCGAAAACAAGCCGGTCTTTCTGAACTTCACCGGCGTCACCTGCACCAACTGCCGATGGATGGAAAAGAATATGTTTCCCGATCCCGGTGTGAAAAAAGAGCTGGATAAGTTCATCCTGGCCGAGTTGTACACCGACCGCGAAGACACACCGGAAAACCAGAAAGCCGACGAAAGAAATGGTCAGCTTCAGATCGAAAAATTCGGTTCCGTCGCCCTGCCGCTGTACGCGATTGTTGATTCGAACGGAAACAAGCTGGCCCAATTCGGAGGGCTGACACGCGACAAGCAGGAGTTCATCGGTTTCCTGCAACGTGGCGCCAGCCGCTTTCAGCCAATGACCGCGCAAAAGTAAATCTCAAGCCGCGGAAACACCATTGCCACCTCAGGTGACAATCCTCCTGGTCCGCGGCTTGAAGTGTTTTTTAGCTTACGAGCGTGGCCAACCGCCTTGGTCATCGCCCGGGGGCGGAGGTGGATAGTTGGAAGGATAATATGGCGGAGGCGGCGCTTGATTCCGGCGTTTTTCAAACAACTTCACGCCCACCATTCCTCCCAGAACCGTAAAACCAATCGTGAACAAGGAACCGATCACCGTGAACAAAAGCGCGAAGATCACTCGCAACGATGGGTTCTGGCCAATCTTCTGGTATAGCTCGACCGCCTGCGGTTCTTTGACGATTTTCGCCGCAGTATCCATCATCGCCTGCATTTGCCAAATTGCCAGTGGCGTTTCGATTACAAAGTAGATCAGCGCACCGAACAAACCCGCCAGCAAGCCAACTTTTGCGCCATCGCGCGAGGTAATCGGTTGCGGCGAGTTCGAGATCAGAATTTTCGCCGCCACGCCGCCGCCAACCCACGCCCACAGACACAGACAAGCGCTCAGCGTCTGTAAAAGAGGCATGACGGACAGCAGTCCGACTATCGCTCCGCCGATGAGGGCAGGCTTTTTGTAATCAACTTGCGCCATAAGTGAATCTCCGTTGAAAAGTTCCGAAAGGTTGAGATGAATCCAGGCAGAATGTAAAACGCGGCTGCCCCTCCGGCCAGAAAGCCCGTTGCCGCGCGCGAAGGAAAAGTGTTGTTGAACAATCCCAGAAATCCGCCGCCGAAATCAATCAGCATCGGCAGACCGGCCAGCATCAGCCAGCGGCGAGACGGCATTGCTTCTTCGCGCAAACTTCGCACGAAGGGGTAAAACATCAAACCGGCCACGAAGCCCGCGTAAATCCCTATGCAGCGCGAACAGACGCCCAGGGCAAATCCGTGCAGGTGAAATGAACGCTCCGGAATCTGGTGACAAACCGCGGCAAGGCCACGATAAAGGATTGTGGCGGAAAGCGGATGACCGTCAGCCATCAACATCGCCGGAGTGAAAATCAAAGCCAGCCAGGCAAGCGACAACAAAACCAACGCGGCATAAACAACGATGGCTACGCTTTCCGATTTGACTGGAGTTTCCATCCGCATTTATTTCACTGTGTCGAAAAGGTCATACACCACGCGCGCCAGCCGTCCCATTTGCTCCTCGACTTCGCCGCGCCCGGCGCGCTTGTCTACAGTGAAAACCACCAGCGCAATCGGATTGCCGCGCACGAACATCACTCCGGCGTCGTTGGTCGTTGAGCCAATGGTTCCGGTTTTGTGAGCGAAGCCTGTGCCTTCCGGCAAATAACGCGGCAAGCGCTGGTTGAACTGCTGGCGGTTCAGAATGGTCATCATCTGCCGGCAGGAAGCTTCGCTGGCGGCTTCTCCCTTGACGATTTTTTCCAGCAGCAAGGCCATGTCCAATGGCGAAGCCACATCTTTCTCGATCTTGGCAAAGGCGGCGTCCGCTTGAGCAACACGCTCCGGCGTCGCGGTATCCAGCCGGGGACGGTTCATCAAATGTTCTTTGGATTTGCCCGCCGCGCTGGTGTCCATCAGGGCCAGATAGTCGCGAATCATCTCGAACGTCGTTCGATCCACCCGGATGTTTTTCAAGCCAAGCGAACGCATTGTCGCGGTCACGTTTTCCGCGCCGACCTTATTGAGCAGAATATCCGTCGCCTGATTGTCGCTGAGGATGATCATCAGCGTTGCCAGGTCTTTGATCGTCGGCGACAAGCCCGGCGACATCAGCGTCAGGATGCCGCTGCCCAGCGTGCGGTCGCTTTCGGCCAGTTGAATACGATCATCGAGCGAAAACTTTCTGGCTTCGGCCTGCCGGAAGATTTCAACCAGAATGGGAATCTTGTAGGCGCTGGCCATCGGAAAGAGCCGGTCGCCGTTGATCGAAATCGTCTGGCCGGTTGTGATGTCGCGCACCGCCACGCCCATCGTGCCGGGAAAGGCATTGACCAGTTCCAGCAAATGAGCACGCAACCGCTCCATCTGCGGCGAAGGTTTTGCGGACTGGCTCAGGGCGGTCAGGGAAAGCGAGCCGATCAGAAAAATCAGGCAGAGAAAGCGGCGAATAGACATTGAACCTCCATTTATATCCGATCGAACCGCACAAACGAATCCGGTCCGCCTTCGACGTGGACGGTGTCCACGAAGCGGACGTGACGCGTCTCCGTGGTCATCACCAATGCCTGGGTTCGCTTCCCAGTTCCGAAAAAGCGCACGCCGCGCAGGAGGGTTCCGTCAGTGACTCCGGCGGCGGCAAAGATGATGCGTTTACCCGGAGCAAGCTCGTTTGTGTCGAACACGCGCGAAGGGTCCTTGATCCCCATCTTCGCCATGCGGTCGGCAATGTCCGGAGCGATCTTGGCTCGTTCTTCTTCGTCCAATTGTTCGGGCATCATAAAGCGCGCCTGAATTTCTCCGTTCAGACATTTCATTGCCGCTGCGGTGATCACACCTTCGGGACCGCCGCCAATTCCCATCAATGCGTGAACCCCCGAACCGGCGACGGCGGCGGAAATTCCCGCGGACAAATCGCCATCGGAAATCAGGCGGATGCGCGCGCCGGCATCCCGAATGTCCTTGACCAGTTGGCGATGCCGCTGCCTGTCCATCACGACGATGGTCAGGTCTTCGACTTTGCGTTTCAGCCGCGAGGCAATCGCATTCAGGTTGTCTCTGACCGGGGCATCAATATCCACGGCGCCTTTGACCGAAGGTCCGACCACCAGCTTTTTCATGTAAATATCCGGCGCATGCAACAACCCGCCTTTTTCCGCCGCGGCCAGAACAGCGATGGCGTTGTCGCCTCCGGTGGCGCAAAGGTTGGTCCCTTCCAGCGGATCCACGGCAATATCCACGGCGGGGTACCGGCCTTCGTTGCCTGGCTTTGCGCCGACTCCCACACGCTCGCCGATGTAGAGCATCGGCGCTTCGTCGCGTTCGCCTTCGCCGATGACGATGGTTCCTTCCATCGGAATGGTGTCCATCACTTCGCGCATTTTTTCAACGGCGACCTGATCGGAGTATTCGCGTTCGCCTTGTCCCATGGTGCGCGCGGCTTCGACGGCGGCGGCTTCGACCACGCGCAGGAAATCGAAAAGCAGATCGTGTTCCAACGGTCGTTCTGTGCTCATGTGATGGGCTCCTTGAAACGGCGGGTCAATCGCCGGCTTTTTCCGACAGGTGTGGATCATAACAGGCGCGGCAGCGTGCTTCGTATGCATCGCCGGCGCCGACAACGACGCGTTCGCGGCTGGCGATCAGGCGCTGTGTGTAAGCCGCCGGGCTGCCGCAGCAAACGCAGATCGCGCGTGTTTTGGTGATGTCTTCGGCGACGGCCAGCAGCAAAGGCATCGGCTCGAAGGGGCGGCCAAGATAATCCATATCCAGTCCGGCAATAATCACGCGCTTGCCGCGACAGGCCAGATCGTTGGCCACGCGCACCAGATCGTTATCAAAAAACTGCCCTTCATCAATGCCGACCACTTCCGTGTCCGCTTCGACGCCTTCCAGAATCTGCGCCGCGGAACTGACCAGGCAAGAACCGATGCGCATTTCAGAATGAGAAACGATGTGGTCTTCGGAATACCGCGAATCAATTGCAGGTTTGAAACTTTGGACTTTGCGGCGGGCGATCTGTGCGCGGCGCAATCGCCGGATCAACTCTTCACTCTTGCCGCTGAACATTGAACCGGTGATCACCTCGATCCAGCCGGAATCGCTCGAATGACGCTCTACCAACTTGGTTTATCCCTTTCTGCTTGGTTGATGTGCTTGCTTGATTACCGCGCCAACTTCTACACCAAAAAACTGTGAGGGGCAAGACACACTTCCGAAAGGCTTTTCGCCACGAATTGATTGATAATCCTATGGTTCCATCACTTCTCCGAAGGAAGCTTCAACGTCCGTATTCGCGTGGAAAGGATCGGTCTTCGGCTTATGAAAATTGAGTGTTCCAACCCTGTCAGATGGAGCCGCACCAGCACGCTGGCCGGTGGGTTCCTCTGGCTGGCGCTGTTACTGCCACTGTCGAATTGGGTTGAGTTGCCGGTTGAATCCGGCGGCGAAACCTGGTTGATCGAGCGTCTGTTGCTGCTTTCGATGCTCGTCTTCACACCGTTGACACTTTCTCTGGTTGCGACGCCGGCTCCTGACGGCGCGACTCCGCGTGTATTTCGGGCTGCGGTTTTGATTCAGCCATTCGCTGCATTTCTGGCGGTCCTGTCATTTCACACCAGGACCGGGTTGGCGGCGGCGTTGATGACGCTCGGCTGGATGCTGCTGACCGGCGCGATCGCGTTGTTCGGCTTGTGGCGATTGTGGCAGCGATGGACGATGCGCAAGAGCCTGCTGCCAATGGAAGAGCTTTGCATTGATGCCGGGCTGGGTTACGTCACGGTCGGCAGCGGCTGGTTGTTTCTGTCCCGCTGGGGACTGAATCCGCTGGAATTTTCGGACACCATCGTGCTGCTGACAGCGGTGCATTTTCATTATGCCGGATTCGCCGCCCCCATCCTGACAGGGCTGGCCGGGCGAAAGATTCAATCCGGAATTGCCAGAAGATTTTATCTGCCGGCGGCGGCTGTTGTAATTGCCGGGCCGCCGCTGGTCGCTGCCGGCATCACCGTGTCGCGCACCGTCGAAGTGTTTTCGGCAGTTGCGCTGGCACTGAGTCTTTTCGTGCTGGCATTGTTGATTCTTTTTGTCATTGTTCCGGCCCTCAAGTCGCGTCCCGGGCAACTGCTGCTGACGATGTCAGCGATGTCCGTCATCGTCACAATGATTTTCGCCTGCCTGTATGCGTTTGGAAGGTTCACCGGCGTGACAACAGTGACGATTCCGCTGATGGCCCAGATTCATGGAATCAGCAACGCGCTCGGTTTTGTGCTTTGTGGATTGCTGGGATGGGCCGTTGTGAAGCGCAAATGACAGGATCGCTTCTGGCCTGTCGTCTGGTTGCAATTTTTCCGGGGGAGTTGAACAATCCGCTCTCCCGATTCCAACAACGTCCGGAGAAGTTCCATGCCCGCATCAATCATTTCATTTGCCGACAGGTTCCGTTCGCCATCCGTCGCCGACTTGCAGCGCGATGAACGCGTGGCGAAGGCGTTCGAGTTCGTGGATGCGTCAGCCTCCCGCTTCACGGCGGAACACATACGCATCTGCGAAATTCCCGCGCCGCCGTTCAAGGAGCAGGAACGCGGGCGCTATCTGGCCGCGCGCTTCAACGAACTGGGCCTGGCCAATGTTCACACGGATAGCGAAGGCAACGTCATCGGATTTTATCGCGGCGAAAGTGAGACCTCTTTGCTGGTGTTGTCGGCGCACCTGGACACAGTCTTTCCCGAAGGCACGGATGTCAGTGTGCGCCGCGTCGGTTCGCGTCTGTGCGCGCCGGGCATTGCCGATAACTGCGCCGGGCTGGCGGCGCTGATCGGCCTGGTGCAGGCATTGAATGCGGGACAAATCAAACCGCGCGGAACCATCGCGTTTGTGGGCACGGTCGGCGAAGAAGGCGAAGGCGACCTGCGCGGCGTGCGGCATCTTTTTACCGAAGGCAAACTTGTCGGGCGGGTTTCGGCATTTGTTTCCTTTGATGGACCCGGCGTTGATTTCATCACGCACCAGGCGCTGGGTTCGCGGCGCTATCGCGTTACGCTGGAGGGACCGGGCGGACACAGTTGGGGAGATTTTGGCGTCGTTAATCCGGTGCATGCGCTGGGCCGGGCGGTGGCGCGCCTGGCCGATTATCACGCGCCGCATGAACCGCGCACGACATACAACATCGGGCGCATAGAAGGCGGCGAGTCGGTCAATGTCATTCCGCAATCGGCGACCATGGATGTTGACCTTCGTTCGTCAGCGGAAGTGGAGTTGTCGCGGCTGGAAGAATTCCTGCTGGCAGCCATCAATCGCGCCGTGGTGGATGAAAACGTGCTGCGCGCAGCTTCGGGGCGAAAGCTCAAAGCCGAAGTTCGCGTGATCGGCAACCGGCCTTCGGGCGAAACGCCGCGCGATGCCTTGCTGGTGCGCACAGCGGTTGAAGCTTCCCGCGCGCTCGGAGTGACGCCAATTCTCAATCGCGCTTCGACTGATTCCAACATTCCAATCAGTTTGAAAATCCCGGCCATCACCATTGGCGTCGGCGGACAGTCAAACGATTCTCACCGGTTGAGCGAATGGTACGATCCCGCTGGACGAGAACAGGGTTACAAACGGGCGCTGTTGCTGGCCCTGGGAATGGCCGGGCTTGTTTAATCCCGCCGGCGTATTTCCTTCTTCAATTTCGCGTAATTGTGACAGGCAAGTGTGGCAGTTTGCGGGTTTCCGCATCCAACCTGCCATCACGCGCCAATTCAATGGCGTTGATTAAAACAGAGGCCTCCTGGACTCCGCGCAGCAAATGCCCGGCAACGACCAGGGTCGGAGCACTGGTAATTCCATAGGTTTGTGCAATCAACAAATCCTCGTCCACCTCTTCAGCCATCCGGCGCTCGGTCAACACTTTTTCCAGTTCAGCCGGATTCAACCCGGACTGCCAGGCAATTTCTTTCAGCACGGACAGTTCGCCAAGATCTTGATCTTCGACGAACAAGGCCTGGAAGAGTTTTGAGTGAAACGCTTCAAAGCAGCCTTGCTGCCGCGCCCAGGCGGCGGCTTCGTGCGCCTGCCGGGTCAGGGGCAATCGGGAAGGCTGCCGAATTTCAACGCCCAGCTTTTCCGCCATCGGATAAATCGAATTTTCCCAGGAAGCGTTCATCCGCTCGCCATGCGGATCAAGTTTCGACAGGCCCGATTCATGCAATTGATAGGCGCGCCGGACAGCTTGAGCGCCGGTGGCGACAGCGGCGCGTTTCAAAATCGCCTCGCCAAGATAGCAATAGGGGCAGACGTAATCGGAAAAAGCTTGAATGACAACGGACATTGCTGGATTCTCCTTTTGCTCACAATTCGCGGCGTAGTATAAAAGCCGCCTCGCAACGCACCAAACCGATTCATCTCCGGCAAGCGGCCAGACAATTCCGGCATTTCGCCGGCAGGAGGAATGACGATGGACAATGGATACAGTGATGGCGAATACAGTGATTACGAACTGGACTTCTTTCAAGCCGTGGACCGCAACACCATGGCCGAGCAGGCGATCTTCGATGCGCTGCTGGAATTGAGCGACGATCAGTATTACACGCTGTTTGAAGTTCAGATCGAACATGTTTGCGGCGCGGCGCGGGTGCAGGTCTTTCCAGAACGCGCAGGCACGCTCTACCGCTGCATGCGATGCGGCGTGGCGGGAATTATCGGAGGCTGAAGCCGCTGCCCCGGCTTGACAGAGCCGGAAGGCTTCGGCTACTTTCCCTGTTTGCCGTCAGCGATGATTTTTTGGCCGTTCCTGACAGAAAGTACTGCTGAAGGCTCAACCGCCGAGTTCGTTCGGCAATTTGTTCAAGAAAAGGAGAGTGTGAAAGTGAAAGAAGGAATCCATCCGAAATATCAAGAGTGCAAGGTGGTTTGCGCGTGCGGCAACACGTTCACCACTCGTTCAAGCAAAAATGAAATCCACGTTGAAATCTGCTCGGCTTGCCACCCGTTTTTCACGGGCAAGCAGAAGCTGATTGACACCGCCGGTCGTGTCGAACGCTTTAACAAGAAATACGCCAAGAAAGCGGCGACTCCAGCGGCCTGACTCGATTGCGGATTTCAGATTGCGGATTGCGGATTTGAGATGAAACGACGGAACTACAAATTTACGCTGGAATCGAGTGGAGACCTTGCCGCAGGTCAATCCGCAATCCGCAATCCACAATCCGCAATTAGTTGCGGTCATCGTTAGCTTAAAATCAAAGCCACAACGCCACGGAGCGTCAGCAGTTTGCCTATTTCGATTTGCAAACTGATTTCCTGATAAATTCCGCCAGGTGTTGTGGCTTTCCCTTTTTGTTTGTGATTGTCCGGCAATTTAGAAAGGCAGGTTGTTATGAGCCAGGAAAAAGAGATCATCGTCGGTGGCCAGGCTGTCATCGAAGGCGTGATGATGCGCGCGCCCAATTCCTACGCCGTCGCAGTCCGCAAACAGGACGGCAGCATCGTTTTCAAAGCGGAACCGCTGCCGAAATTGAGCGACAAATATCCGATTCTGAAAGTGCCCGTGCTGCGCGGCAGCGCCGTCCTGATTCATTCAATGCTGCTCGGCGTCAAGGCGCTTAACTTTTCCGCCACTGTCGCCTTTGAAGATCAGGTCGAAGGCGACGGGGCCGAAGCCGAGGCTCCTATGGCCGCCAAGGCCGCGGCGGCAACCGGCGCATTGGCAACGACCGCGCACGTCATCGAAGCGCCCGGCCAATTTGTCCAAGCCCCCGAAAGCAGCCAGGCCAAACCCAAATCCGGCAGTGCCAGCGCAACGGCGACGGCTGCGGGTTCAATGATTTTCGCGTTGTTCTTCAATGTGCTGTTGTTCATCGTGCTGCCGCTGCTGCTGACGAACGTGATGTTCATCTACTTCGGCTGGGGCAATGCGCCGAAGGCGACCACTGCGCAAGCTGCAGCCGACGCCACCTGGTATCAGTCATCCTGGGCATGGTTGCAGGCGTATATGAAGCCCGTGCGCCCGTCGTTCGCGTTTAATTTCGTGGACGGCATCATCCGTATGGCATTCTTCATTACGATGATTTACACCTTCTCGCGGCTGAACGACATCAAGCGAGTCTTTGAATACCACGGCGCGGAACACAAGACCGTCTTCACCTGGGAAATGGGGGAGGAATTGACTGTCGCCAATGCCCGCCGCCATCCGCGCCAGCATCCGCGCTGCGGCACCAGCTTCCTGATGGTCGTCATGCTGGTTTCGATCGTGCTCTTTTCGATCATCAAGTTCGATTCGCTGGTGTTCAACATGCTTTCGCGAATCGCGCTGATTCCGCTGATCGCCGGCGTCTCCTATGAAATCATCCGCGCGGCGGGCAAGAAAGAGTCCGGCCCGATCTTCAGGCTGATGACGCTGCCCGGCATCTGGATGCAAAACCTGACCACGCGCGAGCCTTCGGACGATCAATTGGAAGTCGCGATCTACGCGTTGAAAGAATCGCTGAAGCTGGAGCCGAAAGAGCAATTGGCCGTTCCCAGTTAGCCGCCGGCAGGATCGAGTCGCCACCCACGAAAACTGAAAACCGACTGCTAACTACCGACAATCATGTTTGAAAAACTCGAAGCCATTGAAAGAACCTACGAAGAACTGAACCAGCAGATGACCGACAACGAGATCATCAGCGATCAGACGCGGTACACCAAAATTGCCAAACAGCATCGCGAACTGGAAGCCATCGTGGTGAAGTTCCGCGAGATCAAAAAGCTCGACAGCGATATTGAGGGCAACAGGGAAATTCTGCGTGACATGGATGACGCCGAGATGCGCGAACTTGCCGAGGCCGAATTGCCCGAACTCGAAGCCAGGCGCCAGAAAGCCGAAGAAGAGTTGAAAGTCCTGTTGTTGCCCAAGGACCCGAACGACGAAAAGAACGTTGTCTTTGAAGTCCGCGCCGGAACAGGCGGCGAAGAAGCCTGTTTGTTCGCCGCTGAAGTCTTGCGCATGTATGCGCGCTACGCCGAACGCCAGGGCTGGAAATTCCAGGTGACGGAATCCGCCGAAACCGGTTTGGGCGGAATTCAAAAAGCGGAAGCTCTGATCGAAGGTGACCGCGTCTATTCCCGGTTGAAGTACGAATCGGGCGGCCATCGCGTCCAGCGTGTGCCACAAACGGAAACCAGCGGACGCATTCACACCTCCGCCGTCACTGTCGCGGTGCTGCCGGAAGCCGAAGAAGTGGACGTCAAAATTGATCCCAAAGACATCCGGGTGGACACTTTCTGTTCGTCCGGCCCCGGCGGTCAATCGGTCAATACAACGTATTCCGCCGTGCGCCTGACGCACATGCCCAGCGGGCTGGTCGTTTCGATGCAGGACGAAAAGTCGCAGATCAAGAATCGCGAAAAGGCGATGCGCGTGCTGCGTTCCCGCCTGTACGAAATCGAACAGCAGAAGCAGCACGACGCGCTGGCCAAGGAGCGTCGCGATCAGGTAGGCACGGGCGACCGCTCCGAAAAAATTCGCACCTACAATTTCAAGGAAAATCGTGTCACCGATCACCGCATCGGCCTGACGATCCATCAACTCGACCTGATTATGGAAGGCGGGCTGGACGAGTTGATCGAAGCGACGATCACGCACTTCCAAGCTGAAAAACTGAAAGCTGAAACCGAAAAACAAGTCGCCAAGGCTTAAAGCCCATGACCGCCGCCACCATCGCCGAAACCTTGAAACAAGCCAGTCAGCAATTGCGCGCCGCGCAGGTTCCAAATGACGTGCTCGATGCGCAAACGCTGCTGGCCGAAGCCCTGGGCAAAGACCGCACCTACCTGATCGTCAACTTCACTCAGCAACTGGATGACAACCTGCTGGCAAGGTACCAAACGCTTATCCAGCGCCGCGCGGCTGGCGAGCCGCTGCAATACATCACCGGTCACCAGGAATTTTTCGGCCTGGAATTCGAGGTCACGCCCGACGTGCTGATTCCCCGCCCCGAAACCGAAATCATCATTGAAGAAACCATCCGTCTGGTTCAGCAAGCCGGCATCATTGAGCCAATCATTGTGGATGTAGGCACGGGTTCAGGTTGCATCGCCGTGACGCTGGCGCGGGAAATTGAGAAAGCGCGGGTGATCGCCTGCGACATTTCATTGGCGGCGTTGCAAGTTGCGCGGCGCAATGCGGCTCGCAACCTGGTGGAAGAGCGTGTGCAATTCATCGAATCCGATCTGCTGGCGGCCTTTGACGAAGATGACTTTGCGGATTTTATCATCTCCAATCCACCGTACGTCGCGGCCAATGAACTCCCCGCGCTGCAACGCGAAGTCCGCGATTGGGAACCGCACCTTGCGCTGACCGATGACGGTGACGGGCTGAGCTTTTATCGCCGTTTGCT
Source organism: Heliomicrobium sp. (assembly GCA_021155085.1). Taxonomy (GTDB): domain Bacteria; phylum Acidobacteriota; class Blastocatellia; order RBC074; family RBC074; genus RBC074. Next base: position 19,038 of record JAJNQA010000059.1, read on the forward strand.
TCAGGATGCGCCGGCACGGCTGAAACCGGGCGGCTATTTGATTTGCGAAATGGGCTACACGCAATCCGAAGCGGTTCTGGCGATGATTAATCCGGCAGTTTGGGAAGAGCCGCGTTTACTCGACGATCTGCAAGGCATTCCGCGCACGCTGGTCGTTCGGAAATCCGCCAATCCGAACGCCTCCACCGAAACAAAACCTTCCTGAATTCTCAAGGCTCTGCGCTCCAAATCGCGAAAAATGGCCAGAAGCATCTTCTGCATTCCGGCCTTTCCAGGAGGCAAGCACAGGAATGAATTCAGTTGATAAAGACGCCGGCGCTATTGGAAGTTGAAAGGCGGCGAATCGCGCGTTGGCGCATTTTTGAATTGGGATCGTTTTTGGCGATGGCCAGTAATTTGTCCGCCGCTTTGCGCTCCTTCGAGCGCGACAATCCGGCGATAATTTCTTCCTTGACCGAATCGTCTTTCGCGTCATCATAAAGCGAAATCAGCGTGTCCACGGCTTCCGAAGTCTTCACCCGCGCCAGATTGGAAACGGCCGTCCGCTGCAAATCCAGAACAGACTCCTGCGTGATGAACTCCTTGAGCAGCGAAACCACGCGCGGGCTGTCGTGGCTGCCGATGGCGCGAAGCGCGCCGCGCACCAGGTCTTTGTTTTCCTTGTTATTGCGCATCAGGTTGGATAACTGCGTCAGGCTTTGATTGGCGTCCGCATTGCCCAACCAATACACCTGCCGATCCTCAAACACGAAGTCTTCTTTCAAGCTGAGCGTTTTGACGCGCGTTACTTTGGGCGAAGAACCTGTGGCGTCCGTCAACAGAAAGACCGCGGCAGAGGCAGGATCGTCCTTTCGTTCCAGACGGATGCCTTCGTCGTAATAGATGCTGCCGGCAAATGGGCCAATGTAGGAGCCTTCGCGCGCCGGGAAGTGATAGGCCAGCCAGACCGTTTCCCCCTGATTCGACGATTTGAACTGTTTGAATGCGCGTTCAATCCGGTCGTTCAGATTACCGCCGTCCACGTTGATGAAGTCAGCTTTGGTGTAAGTGCGCTTCGGTTTGTCTTGGGTGAAGGCGGCGGCCAAACCCACCAACAGCGTAAGAAGCGTGATCGTCAACAGAACTTTACGAGACATAATTTCCTCCCGCGAAAACGTGGGACAGGCTTTAGCCTGTCGTCATTGCAGACAGACTGAAGTCTGTCCTACGTCAACATGACGGATAAAAAATTGCGCTCAGAGGCGACTTCGCAGTTTTGACTGTGAAGCCGCGTGAGCGCCAAAGTAAGTGAAATCCAAAGTGGATGAGCGAGTTAAGACGAAGAACCGGTCGAAGCCGAAGTTCCGATCCCGCTTGATTTGGCGGGGCGCGGAGTCGGCGCGACACGATCAGCGGATGGAGCCGCTTTCGCGCGTGGCGTGGTGGCCCGCGTGGATTCGACGCGGTTCAGCTTTCTTTCCAGCGAATTCAGCAAGCTGCGCGTTTCCAGGATTGTCGGATGCGAAGCCGCGTTGGTTGAGCGAAGGCTGGTCAATTGCGCGTTCAGTTGAGCGATTTGCCCGCGCAGTTGGTTGCGCAGCGGGACGGTCAAATTCACGTCCTGCCCGTCGTTGAGTTTCTCTTGCAGTTCCTTCAGCCTGAGTTCGATCTTCGGCATTTCCAGCTTCAGCTTGTCCAGGCCGTCGAACTGAAACTTTTCCATCAGTTCGCGGTACTTTTCCTGATTCTGCCTCCAATTCTGCTGCCATTCGCGCTGTTCTTCCGCCCAACGCTTGACGTCGAACTCGAGTTCTTTTCCGTCGAAGTCAAAAGCCCTCGGCGTGACGAATTTGAATCCATCCCCATCGAGCAGGCCGATGCGCGCGCCCGGCGGAATGGTGTCCACGTACAACCGGCCGTCAATGCTGTAGAGGCTGCGAATCGCCGCCGAACGAATCTGTGGATCGGCGTCGTTCTTGGCGATTTGCTTCAGCTTTTCCACCGCCTTGCCGCTCTTGTTGGCGGCCAGCGAACGGATGACGTACTGCTTCATCTTGGCGTCCTGCAAGCTGTCGTAAATGCCGATCAAGTTGTTCGCGCCATCATCGCCTTTGACGTTGCCCAGGTAGCGAATCGCGCGATTACGCAATTCTTCGTTGGTTTCGGTCTTGGCAATCTGGGTCAGCTTGGCGATGGCTTTGCTGTTGTCGCCGGTGCGGCGAAGCATATACGCAATGATTTCGCCTTTGGTCTTCGGATCGGTGACTGAATCGTAAAGCTGAATCAGCGTGTTGATCGCCGCATCACTCCGCAGACGATAAATGCCTTGCAACGCTTCGTTACGGACATTTGGATCACTGTCGCGTTTGACGATGTCCGTCAGCAGGCTCAGCATTTCGGCTTCGGGAATCACCGGGGCCTTGCTCTTGTCGTCCTGCACCCAGCCGGCGATGCTGAGGTTGTCAGCGCCGCCCCAGGCAAGCGGGGCAACCGGTGCGGCGGCAATCGCGCCGGTCAGACTTTCAATCGGACGCGCGGGCGGCGCGGGTTGCGCGGCGACAGGGCTTGGAGCCGCTGGGGCGACCGGCGGAACCGGCGGATCCTGAATGAAAAGCGACGCGTCTTCCAGTGCCAGCAGTTCCGGTTCAGGCGGCAGCGGCGCGATCGGCGCGTCCGGCGCGAAGTCAGCAATCTCGGCGATTTCCGGCAACGCTTCCGGTGGCAATGGCGGCAGCGGCGTCAGGTGCGAAGTGGATGGACTGGGAGTCGTTGCTTTGACTTCCTTCTTTTGTTTTTTGGCCTGTTGGCCAATTGGGATGGCGATGACCGGCGACATCAGGCTGCACACAGCCACCAGCATGGCCGCCAGACCAATCGCATAAGCCACTGCCGGTTTCGATACGGCGGTCGTCGCATTGCGGTCTCGGTTGAGAATCATTTCTACCCTCCTAGAGATAACGTGTTTTCCGAACAAAATTCCGGCGGCGGCAGCCAACGGGCGGCTGTCGCTTAAAATTTCCACCAGCCGGGTCAGACAGCTTGCGTAACGGCGCGGCTCGCACATTTTCACCGCCCAATCGTCGCAGGCCAGTTCGCGTTCGATCATCAACTGACGACCGATGAACCAGACCGCCGGGTGGAAGAAAAGAAATGCCTGCGCCAGCCGTTGCAGGAGATTGGTCAGGTAATCCCAGCGTTTGATGTGCGCCAGTTCGTGCGCCACCACGCTGTCAAATTCGTTTTCTGAAAGCGTCGCCGCCAGATCAGGCGGCACAACGATGATCGGTCTGAACGAACCCGCCGTCATCGGCATCGTCACGCGCGCCGCGGTGAACAGCTTGACGCCGCGTCGAATGCCGAACAGATCAGCCAGATATTGCACGCGGCCCTGTTGTTCCTCCGTGGCTGGCGTGAGCGTTTGGCGCAGACGAAACAGTGCGAAATAGCTGTGCGCAACACGCGCAATCATCAACGCGCAACCAATCAACCAAACGCTGAGCAGCGCAAGCGGCCAGCGGCTTTCGGCCAGCCAATCGGATGCGCGCTGCCAAAGGCTTTTTTTGATCACTGGCGCTGATGAAGCCGGGATGGCTGATGCAACCGGCGCGACTTTCGCCGATTCAGCCAGCGTTACCACTCGCGAAGCCGCATCCACCTGGGAAGCGCGGTCAGTGTCGGTGACAAATTGCGAAGGAGCAGGTTTTTCAGGCGGCAGCGCGGCTCGCCGCGCGATCAACTCGTTGATTGAAAGTGAGACTGGCGGAAGCGAGTTTGTCGTTTGCGGTGTGGCCGCGTACCTGCCTGTATTCCGGTTTGTCTGCGCAATTGGGTTCTGAAGTTGCGCATCGCGCCGGGTTGCAATCGCAATGAATGGCAGCGCCGCGATGATCAACAAACTGGCCAGCCAAACCGCATGCCGCGTTGTCGCACTGGCTCGTTTGAAAACGCGGAGCAGCAGCCAGGCCAGCGCCGCGATCATCATCCCCAGCCATAAACTTCTGAAAAATGCCTGAAGCAGCAGTTGCGCCAGCGGGTCTAGGTTTTCCAGCAGCAAATTGAACGTGCCCATTTCGTCCTCCTGGGAACTTCATGTTTTACTTCGTTTCTTCGATCATTTTTCTCAGCCGTTTGACTTCAGCGGGACCGACGTCTTCGTGATCCAGCAGGTTGACCACCAGCAATTCCGGTGAGTTGTTAAAGAACCGTTTCAGCAGATATCCGATGACGCTCTTTTGCGCCTGTTGCCGGTCAATCAACGCGCGGTAAATAAACGCTCGTCCCTCCTTCTCGTGCGCAACGTATCCCTTCTGTTCCAAAATCCGCATCATCGTCAGCACCGAACTGTAAGCCAGCCGCGCATCCGGCAGGGATTCGACAATCTCCGCGACCGTCGCTTCCCCCTTGTCCCAGAGCACGTCCATCAATTCCAGTTCGACTTCCGTCAATGTCGGCGATTTTCTGCGAGCCACTCGCATCACCTCCTCAAACGTGGATTTGCAGTGTTTTTTCTATTTTTGTATTGCTTGTTTGAACTACTAAAGAATTCGTGTGAAGAGTAAGCGCGGCTCCAGAATCTGTCAATGAAATAATTAGTAGTTGACTGCAAAGTGGGCGCAGATTTTTTTGATCGGGAGAGGCCGTTCCTGTTTTTTTTGGAAAACAGCTAGCTTTGTTGGATGGAATGGTCGGCGGAATCGGGTGAATCATCCACCGGGATTTCTTCGGGCGACAAGATGACGACCTTGCCGTCACGCCAAACGGCGACGCTTTGGCCCAGTTTTTTGTGACGCAGTAAAGCTTCGCGGACACCTTGACGGAAAACGCTCTCAATCTCTTTACCGTAGGCGAAGAACAGGTCTTCGGTTATGGGAATCCGTTGATTCATTGCGAAACCTCCCGGAAATGTTGCCACAAATCAGAATCCAGAATGCGCTCAGCGCCTTTTTTCCCATTTGCGATCAAGACCGGGGCAAAAGAAGTTGAGTTGTCGTAAACCGACCAACTATCAGTCAGCTCACGGTAAAGAGAGAAAAAGTTACGGACGCCTTTTTGGTAACGCCGCCGGATCGTGGCTTCCGGAATATCGTGTCCGCCTGACGCCACGCGATACTTTACACGCTGGATTGCCATTTCCGGCGAACGCAGCCAGATGAATGACAGATGGATTTGATAGCTCTGTCACGCAATCGCCTCAACCATGCGGCGTAAGACCGCGTCGCCAAGGTGGTTTCAAAGGCAAAGTTCCTTTGTTGCTCAGCAAGTTCGCGCAGCCGTTTGAGCATAATCCTTCCAGCTTCAAAAGCTGCTTGCTCCGGCTGAAATGCTGATAAGCCAAGTGCGATCGTGTCCGCGTTTACGTATTCAAGCAAACCAAGCCGGTCGCGCAGCAGATGCGGCGCAAGTTCCGTTTTGCCCGCGCCATTGGGACCAGCGATGATTACAATCTGATTGCTCGATTTTCCATCCATCGCACTCTTTCAATCTCAGATTTCCCTTCTTCATCAATAATCAGAGCCAGTCTAACTACTAACTCCTGATCCAATTAAGTCAGGACCTTATTATCCGTGTTGTACTTGAATATTCTCTTCTAAATTCTTCGAAGACTATTCTCAACACCTTTTCTCTATCTTCGATATCCTCAAACTGACTCGCTAGCTTCAAGATGTCGCTTTTACTAATAGACTGTATTTTCATGTTAATCAGGTAGTTCTTGATCTCCTTTGAGATATCATCTATCACCAAAATTACATTCCCATCGCTGAGTCGCTCATTATCAAAATTGACCTTTAGCTCTGCGTAAATATCGTCAGCTTTAGCTTGACTATATAACTTGAGTTTCTTTATCTGATAAACAACACCAAAATTTGTAGATAGATCAACGCCTTTATCATGTGCTGATGTGCGGGTATCGCGATATATTTTACAGGCGAATCTTTCCAAATGGACCTTGATAATAGCAAAGCTAAATATCTCGAACTTTGTTGGGCTTTCATTGATATGACTGCCGATCAACTCCAGGAATTGTACCCTGTCTTCTGCTAGCTCTGATCGGATTTGGCGATTTCCTAGAAATGGGACTCCCCCCAATCGAGCAGAGATATGTTGACTTATTTTTTCTGGAATCCAATCGAGTAGAGTTTGTGCTTGCGTTGTGAATGGTGGGAGAAGTTCAAACTTCATATCTCCCACAGGCTTTAGAACTCCATACCTAGTTAGGTCCCGTGATGGATACGCATTTTCATATCTCCCACCGATATGTAGGTCGTGTTTGAGAAAATCTTTCATGAAGTCAACGGCTCTTTCGTAGGATATTTTGATCTCAGCGTGGGAAAATATCTGTCTTCCACTCTCGATGTAATCACTCACAAGCCCCAACGTGATCAGAGGAAATATGGCTTTCGTCTGAGACTTTTTTAGCATCTGGTTGATGATGGCTTTACAGGATTCTTCGTCGTTCATAGGTTGAAGTAAGGCGCTTCAGGCCTAGATAGCGTGATGGTTTAATTCACGACGGCCTTTTCTATTGCTGCGTAGAGATAATCCACAAACTCTTGCTCGCTACCAGCCTCCGGCCAATGAATATCGTCAGAAGCTAGTAGTTCCATTACTAAGACGAACTTAGTGTGAACCGTTTTATGTAATCTGATCGAGTATCGATCATCTGCCGCTTCATACTGCAAATCATAAATAAACCAAGCCATGTCAGAATCAGCCGGCTCAGTCGTTGGTAGTTCGGGTAGAGTATCGTAAAAATAGCGTTGTAATGCGATGGCTTGTTTCTTCCCCCAACTTTTTAAAACAGCCCCGCCAAAGAATGTTTGCGGCGCTATGCTCCCAAACAATGCTTCCTTACTCCGTGCAGAAAAGGAAGGTACTTGAACCTGAAGTCCCCCATAATCAATGATGTCTCCTTGCTTGTTATACGCCACAATCACAAGATCAATGTTGCCGGCGGACCTCCCATGTTTGTCTTTGAGTCGTACTTCAAGCAGCGTTGTCCAATTGGTTCCAGGAGGAAAAAAGAACGAAGCCGCATGCTCGGTAAGTACCCAGCTTTGTCGAAGTCGAACTGGGCAGACAATCGCAAGCTCATTGCCATGAAAAATCGAACAAATGCCGAGCGGGTGCGTCACGCTGTCTTTGGTGCAATTCGGCACTTTATTGTTGAAAGGACAAAGCCGGTGCTGACGATGCCTTTCCGCTTCCACTCCGTCGTTGTCAACAGGAAATCCAAAAACTTCTGCCAAAGGTTGCCTGAGCAAAGGTGTTCCTCCTCTTTTTGTCTTCTATGCTTTCTCCAGCCCCGCAAACTTTTCAATCAGTTTCTTTGGCCCATAACCTGGAAAGTTGATGGTCAGCTTGGTGCTGTCGCCTTCGCCTTCGCGTTTGATGATCAAGCCGACGCCGTATTTGGCGTGGCGGACGCGCGCGCCGACTTTGAAGCCGCCGGAACCGCCGGAAGAGGCTTTGGAGCTTCCCGAAGGCTCGGCCCGGCTTTCAGACCTGCTTTCGGGTTTGCTTTCAGGCGTGCTGGCGCGGGATTCAAACGCGCCGGGATCAACCTGTTTGCCCTGCCGGGCGAAGAATTCGCGGACGCTGTCTTTGCTGTTGTAGGTCTGGCCCTGGAAGTTGCTGGTGCGTTTGATCAGTTGCGGCTGCGGAGTGGACTTGCCGGTCAGCGCGTCCAGCGCGGAGCGGTTTTCTTTTGTCGCCGTTTTGTTGGCGAAGCGCAGCCAGCTTGGGCCTTGCGAAACATCTTCGATCAGTTCGTAGGGGAATTCGTTCAGGAAGCGCGACGGTTCCGAAGGCAGTTCTTCGCCGTATACGCGGCGCTTCATGGCGTGGGTCAGGTACAGATATTTTTCGGCGCGGGTGATGGCGACGTAACAAAGCCTTCGTTCTTCCTCCAGTTCCGCAGGGTTTTCGCGGGCGCGGGAATGCGGGAAGAGGTTTTCTTCAAGTCCGGCGATGAAAACCAGCGGGAATTCCAGGCCCTTGGCCGCGTGCATGGTCATCAGTGTGACTTCGGCTTCGGCTTTGTATTGGTCGGTGTCGGAAACCAGCGCGGCGTGATCCAGAAAATCGCGCAGGGTTTCCTGCCGCGTTTCGGATTCGGCGGCGGCGTTGACCAGTTCTTCCAGGTTCAGCAAGCGGGCTTCGGCTTCGTCCGTGTGTTCTTCCTTCAGCATTCGTTCGTAGCCGGTGTCAATCACCGCCGCTTTGACCAGTTCGGAGATGGGCGTCGCCCCGGCTTTTTCTGAATGCTCTTGCGCCTTTTCGATCAGGCGATTGACCACCGCCTGGAATGATTTCAGGGCGTTCAAGGCGCGGGCTTGCAGCGTGCCTTGTTCAATGACTGCGGCGAGCGCTTCCCAGTGCGACTGCCCCAATTCTTTGGTCTGGCGTTCAATTTCATCCAGCGTGGTTTTGCCGATGCCGCGTGTTGGCGTGTTGATGACACGCTGCAAGGCGATGGAATCGTTCGGATTCAATGCCAGCTTCAAATACGCAACGATGTCTTTGACTTCGGCGCGTTCGTAAAAGCTGAAACCGCCGACCAGGTTGTAGCGCAATCCGGCGCGCCGGCAGGCTTCTTCAAACGAACGCGACTGGGCGTTGGTGCGATACAGCACGGCGGCTTTCAGATTGGGTTCGCGGCGCAGATGCTCTTCGATCTTGCCGGCGATCCAGCGGGCTTCGGCTTCGCCGTCGTAAACCTGCGAGTAGCGAATCTTGTCGCCGTCGGCGGAATTGGCGCGCAGCAGTTTGTCGAAACGCTGCGAGTTGTTGGCGATGACCTTGTTCGCCGCTTCCAGAATGCGTTTGGTCGAACGGTAATTGTCTTCCAGCTTGATGACTTTGGTGCCGGGAAAGTCGCGCTCGAAATTCAGAATGATGTTGAAATCGGAGCCTCGGAATTTATAGATGGACTGGTTTTCGTCGCCGACCACGCAAAAGCTGCGATTGCGCCAGAAATCTTCCGGGCGAGCGGCAAGGTTCAGCGCGATGTCGCCTTCAACCAGCAACCGCGTCAGGTTGTACTGAATGCCGTTCGTGTCTTGAAACTCGTCGGTCATCACGTGGCGAAACCGGTTGTGGTAATAGCGGCGGGTTTCTTCCGAAGTCCGCAGCAATTGCACGGTGCGGATCAGCAGGTCGTCGAAATCCAGGGCGTTCGACGATTGCAGCCGCTGTTCGTACAAACCATAAACCCGCGCAATGGCGGCGCGCTTCGGGTCGGCCTCGGATTTCAGGGCGAACATCTCCGGGTCTTCACCGCGATTTTTGGCGCTGCTGATGTTGGTTTGCGCGACGCGCGCGGTGATTTGCTTGTCGTCGAAGCCACAGTCTTTGATGCAGCCGCGCAGCAGTTTCTGCTGGTCGTCCGAATCGTAAATCGTGAACGACCGCGTGTAGCCCTTGCCAAGTTTTTCAATGTCGCGCCGCAGGATGCGAACGCACAGCGCGTGGAAGGTCGAAACCAGCGGCGAACCGGTTCGCTGGCTTCCAGCCAGCAGCTTTTCGACGCGCTCTTTCATTTCCCCGGCGGCTTTGTTGGTGAAGGTGACGGCCAGAATGCTTTCCGGACGAACGTTCGCGGCCTGGATCAAATGCGCGATGCGAAAGGTGATGACGCGGGTTTTGCCGCTGCCGGCGCCGGCCAGAATCAGGATCGGGCCTTCGGTGGTGGTGACGGCGTCACGCTGCGGCGCATTGAGACCGGAAAGGTAGTCTGCGGTTGCTGCTTGCATTAGGTAATTCCTTTAACTGGGAGCGAAGTGCATCCTCGCCGAAAACCCGCAGACAGGAAAATGGGGGACAGGAAAATAGGAATCGAACCGGAGAGTTTCCTATTTTCCTGTCTTTTATTTTCCTGTCCGGTTGCGGCCACTGCCGCGCTGTGCTCCCAGGTCAATCAGATTCGGTTGAACGCTTCAATCGCCTTTTGCAGCGATTTGTGCTTTTTGATGAAGGGATACATTTTGATCTCGCGTTCATCAATTTCCTGACATTTCTTTAACACTTCTTCAGCGCGCTCCTGCGGGACGACGACGACGCCGTCTTCCCCGCCAACGATGATGTCGCCGGGCCGAACCGTCACACCGGCGCATTCGACCGGAATGTTACGGGCAACGGTCGCGTAACGCCCAACCGCCGTGGCGGGCGAGGTCGAACGCGCGTAAACCGTCAATCCCATCTTGCGCAAATCCGGCACATCGCGCGCCGCGCCGTCCAATACCATGCCGGCCATTCCGCGAACCACCGCCGCCGTCGCCATCAGATTGCCCATCGCGGCGATGTCGAGCGTGCCTTCCATGACGATGACGCCGACTTCGCCCGGTTTGGCGTTATCAATCATTTCCACCGAATGTTTGGTCGAAAGCGCCGGCGTGGCGTTTTCCGGCGAAGCAGGACGCACCAGCGAAGTCACCGCGCGCCCAACCATCAGGCCGCCGCTGACCGCTTTCATATCGTGCGACATAAAGCCACGTTTGCCGGTGACCAGTTCGACAGCATCGGCGACTGACGCGGCGTAGGTCTTCTTGAATCCAGCAATCAGCGGATCATCGGGCGTGGCCTTCGCGGCTCGTTTCTGGGTAAAGGCGTAGCCTAAAACAGCCGTCAGCAACAGCACGGGAAGAACGGCAAACAGCAGCACATAAACAGGGCGATGGCGGCGGATCAGCGTCATACGTGGTTTCCTCTCTTTGGTTTTGGGTGATTGGCGAATGCGTTTGGGACTTCGCCCGACCCCAGGGTTTTCGCTGGATGCTTAACAATCTTCGTTTGCCGCCCGCTTGTCAAATGCGTAGGGGGATTCGATTTGCTATCATCTCGCCGCCTTTGAAAGTTGAGACAACACAATGAGAACATCAAAAGTAGTAACCGTGATTGGCGGCGGATTGGCCGGTTCCGAAGCCGCCTGGCAGGTGGCGCGGCGCGGCATCAAAGTTCGTCTGTTTGAGATGCGCCCCGTGCATTCGACCGGCGCGCATCGCACCAGCGAACTGGCCGAACTGGTTTGCAGCAATTCGCTGAAATCCGAGCAGGAGCACTCCGCGCCGCGATTGTTGAAAGACGAACTGCGCGCCGGGCAATCCCTGCTGATCGAACTGGCGCGCGAAACTTCGGTTCCGGCGGGCGGTGCGCTGGCCGTGGATCGCGAAAAGTTTTCGGCGCTCGTAACCGAACGGCTCAGCCAGCATCCGAACATTGAACTGCGCCGCGAAGAAGTCACTGAAATCAACACCGATGAAATTACGGTCATCGCCGCCGGGCCGCTGGCTTCCGCGCCGCTGGTCGAAGCCATTGGCAAATTGACGGGGGAGCAAGACCTGTACTTTTTCGACGCCATCTCGCCGATTGTGGACGGCGAAACGATCAATTACGACATCGCCTTCAAAGCCGCGCGTTACGGCAAGGGCGGTGACGATTACGTCAACTGCCCAATGAACCGGGACGAGTATCTAAAGTTTTACGAAGCGCTTTCGACCGCCGAAACCGTCAAGCCGCACGCTGGAATGGAAGACGAGAAGAAGTTCTTTGAAGGTTGCCTGCCGATTGAAGAACTGGCGCGGCGCGGCGTGGACACCTTGCGCTTCGGACCGATGAAGCCGGTTGGCCTGCCCGATCCGCGCACAGGCCGCGAAGCTTATGCCTGCGTGCAATTGCGGCTGGAAAATCTGATGGCCGACGCTTACAACATCGTCGGCTTCCAGTGCCATATCAAATACGGCGAACAGAAACGGGTGTTGCAGTTGATCCCCGGATTGGAAAACGCCGAATTCATTCGCTTCGGCCAGATGCACCGGAACACGTATATCTGTTCGCCGCGCCTGCTGCGCGAAAGTCTGCAAATGCGCGAGCATCCGAACGTTCTGTTTGCCGGACAGATTTCCGGCATCGAAGGGTACACGGAGGCAATGGCGACGGGAATGATCGCCGGAATGAATGCGGCGCGGCTGGCGCTGGGACTGGAAACTTCAGCACCGCCGCGCGAATCGGCGGTGGGTTCGCTGGCGTTTTATCTGGCCAATGCCAGCGCCAAAAACTTTCAACCGGCGAATACCACGTTCGCGCTGCTGCCGGAACTGGAGCCGGAAATCAGAAAGCGGGCCAAACGCAAAGCTGATCGTCACCGCATCCAGGTCGAACGCGGGTTGAAGGCATTCAATGATTGGCTCACCGGAATCGGCGAAGCGAAACAATTTGCCCAGACCGCCTGAGAGAGAAGACAAGGGAATCGTTTTATGAAGTTTCCACGCAACTACGCACCGGTTTTGCTCTTCGCGCTTTTTGTGTCGGCGCTGTTTGCCATTGCGCCTTCGCCGATTCAAGGTCAGAGCGGACGCGCGCCGCAGGATCCAAAACAGAAAAAACCCGAAATCGTGCCGCCCACCACGCCGCAGCCCAAAGTCAGAACGCCTGAACAAATTCCACAAAATCCGCCGAAAAAAGACGATGAAGACACGATCCGCATCAACAGCGACCTGGTCACTGTGATCACGACCATTTCCAAAAAATCGCCCGGCGATTCGCTCAACCTGGGACGCGAGGACTTCGAGATTCTGGAAGACGGCGTTCCACAGGAAGTCGCGAACTTCACACGCGACGCCGATCAGCCGTTGAATCTGGTCATGCTCTTCGACACCAGTTTGAGCGTCACCCAGAAATTCAACTTCGAGCGCAAGGCCACCGCCAAATTTTTCGAGCGGGTAATTCGTCCGCAAGACCGAGCAGCACTGTTTTCCGTTTCGACGGATGTGACGATTGTCCAGGACTTCACCAACAAAGTTCCGCTGTTGGTCAACGCCACAAAACTGTTAAAACCGCAGGGAGCGACTTCACTTTACGACGCCATCTATCTTGCCGCCGATTACCTGAAAGCCGCACAGGGCCGCCGCGTCATCGTCATCATTTCCGATGGCGGCGACACCACCAGCAACAAAGGCTTGCTGGAATCGCTGAAACACGCCCAGCAATCAGACGTTGCAGTCTACTCGGTGTACACAGGCAACTTCGGCTTTTCGCAAAATCTGCGCGATCTGGCCGGCGAACGCGCCATGGAAACCCTGGCCACCGAAACCGGCGCGGAAGTCTTTCGCCCGAAAGCCACGCCCGGCACGCAGGGCGAGACGACCGATGAACAATCCCTGCGAGAGATGGATCTGGCATTTGCCAGCCTGGCCGAACAACTCCGGACTCAATTCATTCTTGGCTTCTTTTCGACCAACGAAGCGCGGGACGGCGCGTACCGCAAACTGACCGTGAAAGTGAAGAAATCCGGCTTTCAGGCCCGGGCGCGGGCCGGATATTACGCTCCAAAAAGCTGATCCGAAACGGCCGTTCCGCGCAATCCTGTCCGGCTGGCCCTGTCAGACAATTTCGTCGCATTTCCTGCGTCCGCCGAAAGTTTTCCTACAGCCGTGTCTGCTCATGACGCCGCAAAATGAGCGTGCTACAATCCGGCCCGCCTCGGGGCATTCCTATTTAATCTTTCGACAACGAATTACGACCGCTCACTTCATCTCATTCTTTATCAGTTATTAAGAAGTCAGTCGTCGGTGGTCGGCGTTCATAACCAAATTACAGGTGTTATGTTTTATGCAGGCAGACATCATTTTAATTCGTGCAGTCTTTACCCTCATTCTTGTCATTGCCGGAGCCTTGATTCAGCCGATTCCGGAATGGGTCGGCAGACAGATTGGCCTGCCCGGCGGTTCGCGGCTGCTTTCGGCATTGTCCGGAGCCGCGCTGGCGGGCGGAATCATCTTCTTTGAACTTCGCATCCGGCGCGCTTCGCTCAAGACGCTGATCGGCGCGGCGATTGGCTCGATTCTGGGAATCATCGGCGCCAGTCTGATGGGTTTTTTGATCACGGCGCAACCCTGGGATACACCGCTCAAATCGTTCCTGACCCTGACCCTGACCCTGTTCATGGCATATGTCGGATTGCTGGTTGGCGCGGCAAAAGGGGATTACCTGGACTTGTCCGCGCTCGGCGGTATCTTGAGCGACCGCCAGGCCAAACAGAGCTTCAAGATCCTGGACACCAGCGTGATCATTGACGGACGCGTCGCCGACATTGCCGAAGCGGGCTTTATGGGCGGCGTGATTTTGATTCCGCAGTTCGTCCTGCGCGAATTGCAGCAGATCGCCGATTCGGCGGATTCGGCCAAACGCAATCGTGGACGGCGCGGCCTGGACATCCTTCAGCGCATCCAGAAAAACAGCAATCTGGAGGTGCAGATCAATGAAGCGGATTTTCCGAACGTTCGCGAAGTTGATCTGAAGCTGATTGAGCTTGGCAAACAGCTCAATGCCCCCATCGTCACCAATGATTTCAATTTGAACAAAGTCGCGCACCTGCGCGGCGTTGAAGTTCTGAACATCAATGAACTGGCGAACGCCTTGAAACCGGTTGTGCTGCCAGGCGAGATCATGAAGGTCTTCATCCTGAAAGAAGGCAAGGAATACAACCAAGGGGTCGCGTACCTGGATGACGGCACGATGGTTGTCGTGGACAATGCGCGCCGGCTGATCGGCAAAAACGTGGATATGATCGTGACCAGCGTGCTGCAAACCACGGCGGGCAAAATGATCTTCGGCAAGGTGGACGACACGCGCCCTGAAAGCCGTAACGATGCTCGCGACCAGCGCGATTTCCGCGACCGTCCTTCGCGGCCCACGCCGATTCCCGCGCCGACATCGGCGATTGAATAGGTGGCAGGTGGCAGGTGATGGATGGAGCGATCCTCAACCACCTGCCACCTGCCACCTGCCACCTGCAAAAATGAACATCGCCATTATTCCCGCCGCAGGCAGCGGTTCACGGCTCGGCGGAGAAATTCCCAAACAGTTTCTGGAAATTGCCGGTGCCCCAATTCTGGCGCACACGATGCAGCGATTCATCGAATGTGATGACATCGGCGCAGTGGTTGTCGCGTTGCCCGCCGACCGGATTGACGAATTCCGCGCGCGCAACCGGGGCGTCAAAGTTCTCAAGCCTATTTTTTACGTCACCGGCGGAGCCGAACGGAGTGATTCGATTCTGAACGCCCTGGAAGCCGTCGCCGAACTCGATCCCGAAATCGTCGCGGTTCACGACGCGGTTCGTCCGTTTGTCACCACGGCGCAGATTTCCGCCGTCATTGCCAAAGCCAGAGAAGCCGGCGCGGCAATTCTCGCTTTGCCCGCCACCGACACCATCAAGGAAGTCGAAGGTGGATTGATCCAGCGCACGCTGGACCGCCGCCGCATCTGGCGAGCGCAAACGCCGCAGGCGTTTCGCTACGATTTGCTGATGCGCGCCAACCGGGAAGCGCGCGCCGCCGGATTGCCATCGGCATTAACGACCGACGATTCCCTGCTGGTCGAACGGCTGGGCGTCGCCGTCGCCGTTGTCGAAGGTTCGCCAAACAACCTGAAAATCACCACGCCGGAAGATTTGATTCTGGCCCAAAACCTGTTTGAACAACTGAACGCCGCCACACCGTAGGACAGAGTTTAGCCTGTCCCCCACAGCGACAGGCTAAAGCCTGTCCCACGTATAAAGGAGACTGAGCTTATGCTGACCGTCAGAGACCTGACCGTTGCCGCCATCGCCGTCGCCGCGACCTTGGCTTTCGTCAAATGGACGCCATCGCTGACGGCGCAAACTCCAGCGCCGCCCAAAGCACCGGAAACGATGACCTCTTCTGTCTTTGAATGGGAAAAGATGGTCGCCAAGCCATCCAAAGTCGGCGCGGCACGGCAGGTCTTACGAGCGCCGACACCAACGCTCGACGAACTGGAATGTCACATCACCACGCTCAATCCGGGCGCAACGCCGCACGAACCGCACAAACACGTTGACGAGGAATTGATCCTGGTCAAAGAAGGCACGGTCGAATCCCTGGTCAACGGCGTCAAGCGCAAAGCCGGTCCTGGCTCGGTCATCTTTCAATCGTCCAATCAATTGCACGCGATCCGCAACGTCGGCGATACGCCCGCAACTTACTTCGTCGTGAAGTGGAACTCGCCCGGCATGATGCGCCCGCTGTCCGAATGGAAACCGCCCCAAAAATGAACTCCTTTTCCTATCGCATCGGCATCGGCAACGACATTCATCGTTTGGTTGAAGGCCGCAGACTGATTCTGGGCGGCGTCGAAATTCCGTTCGACAAAGGCCTGCTCGGCCATTCGGACGGCGATTCCCTGAGCCACGCCATCACGGACGCCTTGCTTGGCGCGGCTGCCTTGGGCGACATCGGCACGCATTTTTCGGACAAAGACCCGCGCTGGGCCGGCGCCGACAGCATGGTCTTCCTCCGTCACGTTTGCGTTTTGCTAACCGAACGAGGATTTCAGATCGCCAACATTGACGCCACAATTCTGGCCGAACGTCCGAAGATGATGCCGCACATCCCGGCGATGAAAGCAAAATTGGCCGAAGTCATGGCCATTGATCCATCCCAACTCAACATCAAAGCCAAAACCAACGAAGGCCTGGACGCCATCGGTCGCGGCGAAGCGATTGCGGCGCAGGCGGTCGCGCTGATTTTCAAAAGCAAATGAAACTTCGATTCCTGTTGCTGTTGTTTTTATCTCTTCTGAGTTTGGCTGCCGCGCAAATTGCTCAGGCGCAAACTCCGAAACTCAAACTTCTCTCCGTCAAAAAAATCTGGGACCAGGGCGAACATAACGCCTTCACCGATTTGATCCGCTTTCGTAATCGCTGGTTCTGCATCTTTCGCGAGGGCAAAGCCCACGCCGATGGCGAAGGCAAACTGCGCGTTTTGACCTCGCGGGATGGCGAAACCTGGGAATCCGCCGCGTTGATTGATCTGCCTGGCAGGGATTTACGCGATGCCAAGCTTTCCATTGCGCCGGGAAACCGGTTGATGCTGGTGTGCGGCGCGGCGGATGCGACGAATCGCAATGGAGGCGAGTTTTTGTCTTTTGCCGGTTTTTCGACGGACGGCAAACAATGGAGCAAGCTGGCACGGGTCAAAGGCTTTGAAGGCAGCACCTGGCTGTGGCGCGTCGTTTGGCACAAAGGCACGGCGTATGGCGCGGCGTATTCCTGGGATGACTCGCGACGGATGTGGGCGGTAATTGTCCGCAGCCGCGACGGCGTCAATTACGAAAAAATCTCCAGGGTCTTTGCCGATATGAACGAAGCCGCGCTGAGTTTCGACGGCAAGGACATGCTGACCGTGGTGTTTCGCTCCGTTGACCGCGGCGCCGAAGCGACCGTCGTGCAGGCGCGTGCGCCCTTCACCGAATGGACGACCAAAACTTTGCAGCCGGCGGAATGGCGCAATCAATTGGGCGGCCCGGCGGTGTTGCGTTTGCCGGACGGCAGACTGATTGCGGGCGGCAGACTGTACCGCGACAAAATGACGCGCACCGGCCTCGGCTGGCTGGATGTTGCCTCCGGCAAACTGACCGATTTGGTTGTGCTGCCGAGCGGCGGCGACAACAGCTATCCTGGCTTCGTCTGGCAGGGCGGCAAAGTCTGGATGAGCTATTACAGTTCACACGAAGGCCGCACTTCGATTTATCTGGCCAAACTCGAAGTCGCCAAACGCTGATGCCGGCAAAAAATGTGAGACGGAGTTTTCAACGATGTTCGATGTAATCGCCTTCGACGCTGACGACACGCTCTGGCACAACGAACACGTCTACCGCGACGTGCAAGGCAGGATCATCGCGTTGCTGGCGCAATACCACAGCGCCGAATGGATCGAGCGGCGAATGTTTGAAACCGAAGTGCGCAACATCGAACATTACGGTTATGGTTTCAAAGGCTTCACGCTTTCGATGATCGAAACAGCCATCGAACTGACCGAAGGCCGCATCAGCGGCGCGGAAATCGGCCAGATGATCGAACTGACCCGCGAAATGGTTAAAGCGCCGGTCGTGCTGCTCGAAGGCGTCGAGGAAACGCTCACCGAACTTTCCTCAAGCTACGACTTGATGCTGATCACCAAAGGCGATTTGTTCGAGCAGGAAGCCAAAATCATCCGCTCCGGCCTGGCTGAGCGGTTCAGCAAAATCGAAATCGTGCGAACGAAAACGCCGGAAACGTACCAAGCCCTCGCCGCCAAACATCGCCTCCAGCCCGAACGATTCCTGATGGTCGGCAATTCGCTGAAATCGGACATCCTGCCCGTGGTCGCAATCGGCGGGCGAGCAGTCTATATTCCCTACGAAACGACTTGGGCGCACGAAGTCGTTCCTGAAGATGAATTGGCCGGCAAAGACTTCCTACGGCTGTCTCACATCCGCGAGTTGCCGCCCCTGGTCGAAAATCTGAAAGCAAAGAACTGAATCCATCAATTTATGCGACCGCAAGACCTGATTGAAAAAAAACGCGACGGCAAGGAGCTGACGCGCGACGAAATTGCCTTCCTGATTCGCGGCTACACCCGCGACGAAATTCCCGATTATCAGATGGCCGCCTGGCTGATGGCAGGTTTCCTGCGCGGTTTGACCGATGCTGAAACCGTCGCCCTGGTCGAAGAAATGCTGTATTCCGGCGATGTGCTGACGCACGACCACATCGCCTTGCCGAAAGTGGACAAGCATTCAACGGGCGGCGTCGGCGACAAAACCTCGCTGGTAATTGCGCCAATGGCCGCAGCCTGCGGCGTCGCCGTGCCGATGATTTCAGGTCGCGCGCTGGCGCATACCGGCGGAACGCTGGACAAACTCGAAGCCATTCCCGGCTTTCGCACGAACCTTTCGCTGGCGGAATTCAAGGACGTGCTGGCGCGCCACGGCCTGGCGCTGATTGGCCAGACCAAGGAAATCGCTCCGGCGGATCGCAAGCTTTACGCGTTGCGTGACGTGACCGCGACAGTGCCCTCCCGGCAGTTCATCTGCGCTTCGATCATGTCGAAAAAGCTGGCCGAGGGAATTGACGGTCTGGTGCTGGACGTGAAAACCGGCAACGGCGCGTTTATGCGCGAATTTGAGGATTCGCTGAAACTCGCCGAAGCGCTGGTCGCCATTGGCCGCCGCATGGGCAAACGAGTCACAGCGTTGATCACGGACATGAACCAACCGCTGGGCCGCTGGGTCGGCAATGCCGTTGAAACGCTGGAATCCATCGAAATGCTGCAGGGCAATCTGGAAGGCGATTTCGCTGAACTCTGCCTGGACCTGGCCGCGCAAATGATTCTGGTCGGCGGCCTGGAAACCGACCTGGAAAAAGCCCGCCAGCAATCCCGCGACGCCATTACTTCCGGCGCGGCGATGGAAAAATTCAAAGCCGTCATTGAAGCGCAAGGCGGTGACCCTCGCGTTTGTGATGATCCGAAACTCCTGCCGCAGGCAACCAAACAACAAATCATCCCCGCTGCCCACTCCGGCTTTGTCGCGGCAATCGAAACCGATGAAATTGGACGCATTGTCATGGAGTGGGGCGGTGGACGCAGACGGCTGGAGGACAAGATTGATTACAGCGTCGGCTTGTACATCCACGCCAAATTAGGCGACGAAGTAAAGACTGGCGAGCCGCTGGTGACGGCGTATTTCAACGACGAATCAAAGCTGGAAGAGATGCAGTCAAGATTGCAAAACGCATATCGAATCGAAGCAGCCAGGCCGCAACCGGAAGCGCTGATCAAAGCGGTGCTCTAAAAAAACACAAAAGCCGAATCCTGGACGGCTTGTCCAGGATTCGGCTTTTTTTTCGATTCAAGCCAGAATTACAGACCCAGCGCTTCTTTCACGAATTGCTGCTGTTCAAGCTGGTGAATTGTGTAAGAACCGGTTGCCGGGCTGGCGCTGGCCGCGCGTCCGACGTAGCGCAATTCCTGATTGTCTGTCTGCATGTCTTGCAGGAGGGCTTCCAGACGCGGACGCATGAAATTCCAGCCGCCCATGTTTTGCGGCTCTTCCTGTACCCAGAACAGTTCCACAGCCTTGGTGTAGGAAGCCAGCCAGCGTTGCAGCAGGCTCAGCGGAAACGGATAAAACTGTTCCAGCCGCAGGATCGCGATGCGGTCCGTCTTGTTTTTCTCAAGCTCGGCCAGCAGATCGTAGTAAACCTTGCCGCTGCACAGCAGCACACGTTCGACGCCCGCCGGATTCACGGCGTCACCGATGACCGGCAGAAAGCCGCCTTTCTCGAATTGATCCAGCGAAGAAACCGCCGCAGGCAGGCGCAGCAAACTTTTCGGCGTCATAACCACCAGTGGCTTCATCAATTCCTGTTTGACCTGGCGGCGCAGCAGGTGGAAGTACTGCGCGGGCGTGGTCGGATAACAAACCTGCATGTTGTCTTCGGCGCAAAGCTGCAGGTAGCGTTCAAGCCGCGCGCTGGAATGTTCCGGCCCCTGGCCTTCGTAACCGTGCGGCAATAGCATCACCAGCCGGGAGAATTGTTTCCATTTGTCTTCGCTGGGTGAGATGAACTGGTCAATGATGACCTGCGCGCCATTGGCGAAATCGCCGAACTGCGCTTCCCAGATGACCAGATCCTTTTTGGACACGACGGAATAGCCATATTCGTAGCCGAGCACGGCGGCTTCGGACAGCGAACTATCGAAAACTTCAAAGCGGGTGCCGTTTTGGGCCAGCGATTCCAGCGCAGTCCACGGCTGCCCCGTGCGCGTGTCGTACATCACGGCGTGTCGCTGGCTGAAGGTGCCGCGCCCACTATCCTGTCCGGATAGCCGAACCGATGACCCCTCCTGCACCAGCGAGCCGTAGGCCAGCCCTTCGGCAAACCCCCAGTCAATCGGGATTTCACCACTGCCCATCTTGGCGCGGCGCGACATTTGGCTAACCATCTTTGGATTGATCGTGAACCCCTGCGGCACAACACTGACCGTCCGCGAAACCAGATCGAGAGTTTCACGCGCGGCGCCGGTTTCTAGGACCTCTGAACCATCCAGTTCGGGCTTCGGCGGGGCCAGCGAAGTAACTGCTTTCTTGCGGGCGACAATTTCTTTCGCGCCAAGCAGCGCGTTTTCATAACGCCGCCAGATCATTTCAATCATCTGGTCGGCCTCTTCCCGCGTCAGACTGCCTTCGCGGATCAATTGCTGTGTGTAAAGTTCGCGCACGCCGGGATGTTCCTTGACGCGCTGGTACATCAGCGGCTGCGTGTAGCTGGGTTCGTCGCCTTCGTTGTGGCCGTGGCGGCGGAATCCGATCAGGTCAATGACCACGTCCTTGCCGAATTTCGCGCGGAAATCCAGCGCAATCCGCAGCACGCGCCAGGCCGCTTCCACATCGTCGGCGTTGACGTGGAAGATCGGCAGTTGCGTCATCTTCGCCACGTCGGTTGAATAAATCGAAGAGCGGCTGGAAGTCGGCGAAGTCGTGAAGCCAATCTGATTGTTGATGATGAAATGAATCGTACCGCCGGTGCGGTAACCTTTCAGGTCGGCCAGATTCAGGGTTTCGGTGACGATGCCCTGCCCGGCAAAGGCCGCGTCGCCGTGAATCAGCACCGGCAAGATTTTGACGCGCGCTTCTTCCTTGGAAATCTGCATGGCGTCCTGTTTGGCGCGCGTCATGCCTTCGACCACCGGGTCAACAAATTCCAGGTGGCTGGGATTGGGCGAAAGCGTCACTTTGACCTCGCGGCCACTGATCTCGCGTGTGCCGATCGCGCCCTGATGGTATTTCACGTCGCCTTCGTCGGCGGGGAAATTCGGATGCACGGTTCCTTCAAATGAAGTGAAGATGCGTTCGCTGAAATTGCCGATGATGTTGGCCAGCACGGTCAATCGTCCGCGATGCGCCATACCGACCACAATCTCTTCCGCGCCGCGCTCCGCCGCGCCGCTGATCAATTGATCCATCACGGGAATGATGGATTCGCCGCCTTCGACCGAAAACCGTTTTTGGCCCAGATATTTCGTGTGCAGGAATTTTTCAAACTGTTCGGCGGCCACCAGGCGATTGAGCAATTGTTTTTTGACTTCCAGCGGAATGGGTTCAGGATCGCGTTCGATGCGGTCGCGAATCCATTGCTTCTGCTCCTTGCTGGTGATGTGCCGGCTTTCCGTGCCGACTTTGCCGCAATAAAAACGGATCAGCATGGACCAGATTTCGCGCAGGGTCGCGTATTCCTTGCCGCCCAGGCCGCCGGTGTAAAACTCGCGATCCAAATCCCAGATGGAAAGGCCGTAGGTTTCGATATCGAGTTCCGGATGCTCGTGCATGTTGCTCATGTTCAGCGGATCGGTATCCGCGATCAGGTGGCCGCGCACGCGGTAGGCATTGATCCATTCAAAAATGGCCGCCTGCTTTTTGATTTCCTGCCGTTCGCGGTCCACTCCTGAAAGCAGCGGATTGATGTCCACCGCCCAGCGCAGCGGTTTGTAGGTGATGCCGAGGTCGGAAAAGATTTCGTCGTAAAAATCGTGCTTGCCCAGCAGCAGTTCGTGAATGTAGGCGAGGAAGAAACCCGATTCCGCGCCCTGAATAATGCGGTGGTCGTAGGTGCTGGTGATCGTGAAGATTTTGCTGATGCCGAGTTGCGACAGCGCCGCGTCTGTCATCGCCGAATATTCCGGCGGAAATTCAATCGCCCCGGTGGCGATGATCGCTCCCTGCCCCGCCATCAATCGCGGAGTCGAAGCCGAAGTTCCAATGGTTCCGGGATTGGTGATCGAAATCGTCGTGCCCTGAAAATCGCTGATCTGTAATTTGCCGTCGCGCGCGCGGACAACCACATCCTGATACGCGTGCATAAACTGCAAGAAGCTCAGCGTGTTCGCGCCCTTGATATTCGGTACCAGCAGCGTGCGCGAACCGTCTTTTTTCTGCACATCCACGGCCACGCCCAGATTCACTTCCGACCGTTTAACGCGGTATGAAGCGCCGTCGGCTTCGTCGTAACCGTCATTCATTTGCGGATATTTTTGCAGCGATTTCAGAATCGCCCAGGCAATGAAGTGAGTGTAGGAAGTTTTGCCCCGGCCCTGTGATTCCAGATGGCGATTGATCCAGCGGCGGTTTTCGTCCAGCAACTTGATTTGAATCTGCCGCAGCGAAGTCGCCGTCGGCACGCTCAAGCTGGTTTCCATATTCTCCACGATCTTCAATGCCGCGCCGCGAAGTTGCAGGCGCTCCCCGGCGAGTTCGGCGGCGGGTGCGGCGGGGAGCGGTTGCCCCTCTGATTTTGCAGCGCCATTGTTGACGGTTTTGGCCGCTGGCGCCGCGGCAACTGACTGTACCTCTGATTTTACAGCGCCGTTTGCGCCGAGCAGATTGGTGAAATACGCGCTCCATTCGTCCCCGACCGAATGCGGGTTGTGCTGGAATTGGCGCATCAGGTCTTCGACGTATGTGGCATTGGCTCCGAAGTCATCTGCAATGATATTGGCGATTTCTTTGTAATCCTGCATAGCTGGTGTGACCTTTCCGATGATTCTTTATAAGTACGGATAGCAAGTTGATTAAGGTGCATCATCCTACAATATCTTTGCAAATTTGGCACAATCGAGCAGAGAAGTTATAGTCCTTTGCCGAGGCGATCAAACGATGGGCGTATACGCAAAATACATTTTTCCGCGTCTGCTGGACTGGACGCTGGGCAGCGCGCCAATGGGCCGGTTCCGCCGCCGGGCGCTGGAACCGGCCACCGGCAACACACTGGAAATCGGCTTTGGCACGGGACTGAATCTGCCTCATTACCCGGCGGCCGTGTCCAAACTGACGGTGATAGATTCCGAAGACATGCTGCGCGAACGCGTCGCCCGCCGCATCGCCGAATGCCCGATTCCGGTCGTCAGAATGCAGCTTGACGCGCAAGGCTGTTTGCCGTTCGATGATCACGCGTTCGATTCCGTCGTCACAACCTTCACGCTCTGTTCGATTGCCGACACGGCTCCGGCACTGGCCGAAATTCGCCGCGTGCTGAAACCCGGCGGGCGGTTCATTTTCTTTGAACACGGACGGAGCGATGACGCCGAAGTCGCACGGCGGCAGGACCGATTCAATCCGCTGCAAAAAATCATCGGCGTGGGTTGCAACATGAATCGAAAAATTGATGAACTGATCGCGGCGGGCGGCTTTCGGATCGTGGAACTGGAGCGCTTCCTGATGCCGGAAACGCCGCGCCTGCTCTCCGAAATGTATCGCGGCATCGCCGAGCCACAAACCTTTCGAGGTTAAACCATGCATCACACTCACAAAATCCTGCTTGCCTTCATCGCCGCACTGCTCGTCGCCGGTGCTGTTCTTTTGTGGAATCAAACTTCGCACGCGCCTGAACCCGTAGGTCAAACTCCCGGCCAGCAGACCAGTGACACGCCCAAATCCGAAGCCGCCAAAATTGACGAAGCGAAACTGATTGATCTGACCTACGCTTTCGATGACAAAACCATTTACTGGCCGACGGCGAAACCCTTTGAATGGCAGAAAGAATCCTGGGGCAAATCGGCGGGCGGTTACTGGTACACGGCGGCGCGCTACGCGGCCAGCGAACACGGCGGCACACACCTGGACGCGCCCATCCATTTCAGCGAAGCCAAACAGGCGGCGGACGAAATTCCCCTTTCCAAACTGGTCGGCCCGGCCATCGTCATTGACATTTCCCAGGCGTGCGCCGCCAACGCGGACTACCAATTGACCACCGGAGACATCGCCAACTGGGAAAAGGAGCACAACACCATTCCCAATGAAGCCATCGTCCTGATTCGCACCGGCTGGGGACGTTTCTGGCCGGACAAGAAGAAGTATCTGGGGACGGATGCGCCGGGCGATGTGGCCAATCTGCATTTCCCAGGCATTTCACGTGAAGCGGCGGAACTGCTGGCCCAGCGAAAGATTGACGCCGTCGGCATTGACACGGCCAGCATTGATCACGGCCAGTCAAAAGATTTCATCGCGCATCAGACGCTGAACGGCGCGAACGTTTACGGCCTGGAAAACGTCGCCAACCTGGAGCGCCTGCCCGCCAAAGGCGCAACCCTGATCGCCCTGCCCATGAAAATCAAAGGCGGCACGGGCGGGCCGGCACGGATTATTGCGCTTCTTCCCTAAGTCGAAGCATACCGACAAGAAAGTACGCATTTGCTCAGCCTACAATAGATTCATTCAGTCTCGGTGGAATATCACATAAACAACAAACCGCCTGGCCGGCCTTGGCACGGGTAGGTGCAGCTTCTTCAGAAAGTCTCACGCTTCCCCGTCGCAACATTGGTTAAAGTGCAATTGTCGCGCTGAAAGAACGGCCCAATTCCTTGACGAATTACCGAACAGCTTGCCGGCTTTGAACAACGCTCAAAACCGCGCCTGTATATCGCGACACACAAATGGCGGCGATTGCCGTCGCCATTTTCTTTTTTAGCTGTTGAGTGAACACCAGTCGGCAACCCTTTCCAATGACTTGTGTCCTCCCTCGATTCGTCCCATATAAACGGTCATTCAGCCGGGGATCAATCTCCGCCATTACCATCAGGAGTTCAATATGAAAAAGAAAGAAACCACAGCGGAGCCAGCCGCCAGCCTGGGCGGCAGTTTCGAGCGTGAACGCAAACAGTTTCGCGCCCTGCTGTTAGGCAATCCGAATTATTTCGGCAACCTCAAGAACAGTCAGTTTCAGCCTGTGCTTCAGTTGACGAACAATACCTTTTATGAAGAACTCGGCTGCGTCGGCTTCCAGCCAGAGTTGAAGCAGTTGGAGGCCGTCGTCTTTCTCACGCGTCCGTCCGGCTACAGCGGCGGAATCTGCACCAACGGCTCGCAGGAATACGTGCGGTTCTACCTTTCGTATAACGACGGTGCGAGTTGGGTGGATCAAGGGGTGGAGAGCATCACTGTTTACGACGTGCCGGGCACAACTGAAGAGAAACGGTTGGAATATGCCGTCAGCCGCCGCATCACACCGTCTCAGTTACTCTGTCAAAAAGAGCAAATCCTCAAGATGCGCGCCATTCTTTCGTGGGAGGTGATTCCACCACCGAACCAGCCTGATTGGCAGCCACCCTGGGGAGAGTTCAAAGACGCGCGGATTCAGATCGGAAAATTCAAGCAGGCTCCGATGGACAAAGCCTTGAAAGACTTTCAGATTGCGCTTCCGGCGGACATCCTCACTCAGCTCGATTTGAAGCAGCCGCTGAAAGCCCTGCCGCCGAAGGCCCTGAGTCTGGGCGAACTGTCCAAGCTTTATCGGGACAACAAATCCGTGCCGCCGCATCGCTTTCTCGCGGCTCATCTGCAGCAGGCCATCTCTCAGCCGCAATTGAATATCGCCGGATTGGAAAACAATTTGCACGAGACATTGGTCAAACTCGGCCTGAAACCCGCGGACATCATTGCGCAATTTCTTCAGACGGATGGCAACAAGAACTTCGAGGAACTCAACTGCGTCGGTTTCGATCCGGTCAATCAGACGCTGGTCGGCGTGCTGACCGTCAAATTACCCAGCGGCTACTCCGGCGGCCTCTGTACGGATGGCAGCCTGGAATACGTTAGTTTCTGGGTGGATTGGGACGAGAACGGAACCTGGGATTTTGCAGGCAGGGCCTCGGTCAATGTCTTCGATCTCAAAAACACGCTGCCCGGCGGCTTACAATATGCAGTGGTGCTGCCCATTCCCGCAGCGCAATATCGCCGCCCCTGCAAGGACGGACCGCGCACGGCCAGGGTGCGGGCAATCCTTTCCTGGAACACGCCCCACACCAACCCGAACACCGAGCCGGTCTGGGGTAATCGCGAAGATACGCGCATCCTGATACCGCCGGGCAGGACGGTCAAAATAGGTGATTACACGCCGTCTCTCGATGCGCTCTGCAACGTTCCCGTATGCAGCATTGATCAGGGCACCGGGTTGGTGTCGCCCGGCCAGAATCCCTTTGGCGGAACAATCCGTATCTTCGGCGATATTCCAGGCGCACCCGATGTGACGGTGCCGTCCAGCCAACGCCCGAAATATCGCGTGCAGGTGCGCCCGCAGGGAGGCGCGTGGCAAACGCTGACCAACGCCTTCGCGATTACGATCAATGAGAATCTGGGCAGCGGCACGATCAGCACGTCAGCCGTTCAGGAGGTGGATGCGGAGAACTATTACACCTGGCAGCGCACGGCTCCGTCACCGAGTGGCTGGCGCAACATAACCCCGCAAGGATTGCTGGCAGAATGGAACAGTTTGCCGGAAACAGGCCGTTGGGAAATCCGTGTCGAGGCCAAGGACGCTCTGGGCAACACATTTACCGGCGCCACCACGACCTGCTTTGCCGACGGCACGGCTCGCAGTTCGATCGTTGTGCGGCTCGATCAGAAAGCGCCGGAGGTGACGCTGAAGATCACCGCGTATTCCAGCGACGGCGGCGCAACGCGCAAGCCCGCCGCCAATTGCGGAACCTATCGTGTTGGGGATATTCTTTACGGCGAGTACAGCGTCAGCGATGAACACTTCAGCAGTCTTTCGCTGACCGTCGAACCGGCCAGCGCCGCCAATGGGGCGACAGTCAGCCCGTCGTCACGCAGTTTCCCGACAGTTGACACCAGCGGTGAGACCGGGGAGTGGTCGCTTAATACAAAAGGCATGGACGCCTGCGGTTTTGTCGTGCGGCTGACCGCCTCGGATCGCGCCATCGTTAGTTGCAGTGGAGGCCATTCAAATACCACTTCAGTCGGTTTCTGCCTGGTCAAATCGTAAACAGCGCGTGTTGCCCGAAGTGAATACAACGGCACAAGCCAAATAACATTGACAAACTCCCCCCGAACATTAGTTGTCGGGACATAAAACCAAGAGGTGCATAAAAATGAAAAGGATTGTCCATACTCCGCTAATTGCCTCGGTTATTGCAGTGCTTTGGTATGCGCTTGCCGATCACCAAACACTGCAAAGCTCCAGCGCTTACACGCAGGCCCGGCCAATTGTCCGATTTGAACAAAGTTCGACTGGCGCGGGCACCCTGGCGGTGGTCAGAAATGGCCAGGGAAAAGAAATACTGGGGAATAAAAACCCGACGAATGAAGGTTACGCCATTGCTTACGAAGTCATGGGATCAGTCGACGGCTCGCGCGAGAACCGTAAAAAAATGGTTTATGCGGTGGCGGACACCTACTCGAAGGGACTGCTTGAGTGCGATGAGTGTGAGCGGCGCAACGCTGAGCTGCGAAAGCTTAATCCGAATTATGCGGTCGCGACGGCTGTCACGTCGGATCACGCGTTGATGATCACGAGCAGTTTCAAATTTGACGCGCAAACCGAAAACCTGGCCGTCCATCGGATGATCGAAAATGTCTCGAATGATCCTGAAGTCAGGGGCGGAAAGAGGAACGCGGGCAAGGTGAAATTGCATAGTGTGCGGGTGCAGTCCACTGAGCTTCTCTGGGCAGGAATTCCTCCACGAGCGGGAATCCCCAAACCGTTCAAGGCCCAAACACCAAATATTTCACCACAAATCAAGAAGTTCGCGTCCAACCCACGGCCGGCTGGCTGGCTGGCATTCACCAGCACTTGCGGGTGGTGCCCAACAGAATGTGACCCCCCCCCATTTAACTTGCGTTCCAGCCCCGTGACGACGATTTGCGTGTCTTGTCCAGGTGAGTATGACATGCGTCTTCTCCGAAGCGATCTTCCAGAGGAAGAGAAAAAAAACGCGATTGGTTATCAATTCAAGAACGGATTTATGGCCCAGAGCGAGGATTGCGATCATCCTATTACAATCGGCCAGTTCGGTTCATTTAACGCCGAGCTTACCGTTGAAAAACAGGGGGTATTGATCTGTGTGAATTGCTCTCCGTTTCGCATGACGTATGTGCAGAACACCGGACCTACAGCCAGAGCCAGCCTGAGCGACTGCCAACTAGGTTTTGAAATATACAGATCAGTCACACTCAATGAGCATGAGCGCGGAGGCCTAAATCAACCGTCGGCAATGTCAGCGCCGTTTATGCAAGCCAGAAACCAGCAACGACGCCAAACATTCCCTGCCAATGCTCCGCTGCCTGTGCAGGAACTGAATCCTGGTGACCGCATTGAAGTGGTGACCGTTTACAGCCTCAAGGGAAAATGACATCGGAACGAATTGATCTCGTCTTCGTGCTCGTAACACCGGATAACCAGGTACGGTTGGAGCAGGTTCCGATCGTGCCTGGTTAGTTGCTATTCGTGGAGTCATTGCCAATGCATAATACGGATATTTTTTTCGCGGGCTTCGGAAAGCGCAACCTCGAGTTCTTTTTGTGGGGAGTGTTGATGTTAATGCCACTGTCGGCGTTGGGCCAACACTCTGACGAATCCGCGCGATACCGGAACATCTTGCAATCCCTGGCGCAAAAAGATATCGCTGCGGCATTGGTAAAAAGTCGTTCGTTCCTTGCTCAGGTTGAGGGCTACGAGCAGCTATATGACAAATTGGTGCAGACCGCCAAAGCCGCCGATCAATTGCCCCAAACACGAGACCTGTTTCTCTCGCAACTGGAACAGTCTCCTCCCAACCCACGCGGCCACTATGGTTTAGGATTAATTTTCAACGCCGAGGGGAACCTGCCTGAAGCAATCGAATCGTTCAAAACATGTTTCCGCCAGGCGCCGGAATTTGCAGCGTCTCTGCTGGCTTTGGTGGATGTCTGCCGCGCCAGCAAGCAGGATCTAATAGCGGAAACTCACCTCAAATCTTTGGTGCTGTCCGCGCCGGGAAATTATGCCGCGCACCTTGGACTGGGCTATTACCATGCCAGAAAAAGGCAGGTTGAATTGGCCTTGCCTGAGTTGGCTGCGGCCAAACGGCTACGTCCGGATTCAGTTGCGGTGTGCTACTACAAGGCGCTGGCGTTGCAACTTGGCGGACGTTACAGCGATTCCGCGGCGGAGATCGCCCAGAACAGCCTACTCATCAAGAATCGAGCGAATGAGGAAGAGCAACAAGCCTTTTTGAATGTAACAGCGATCAATTTCTACCAGTTGGGGGATTACGGCCAGGCTGCCAGCACTTTCCGAGCAGCGATTGAGCTTGCGCGAAAGCTAGACGATAAAGGATATGAAGAAGTCAGTCTGGCTTATCTGGCTTCGGTGGATGAGGCGCGGGATGATTACCAGGCGGCGTTGGAGGGTTATAGACAAGCGTTAGCAACGGCCAAGCAAAGCCTGAGTCCTGGCAGTGCTATCAATATGCGCCGGTATCCGGGGCGTATTGGCAGCATCTATTTTGCTGTCGGGGATTGGCAGATGGCTCATCAGTATTTCCATTCGGGCCTTGATCATGCACGCGAAGTCAAAGATAGGGCGTTGGAAGGATTGTTATTAACCTATTTGGGTGATCTTCGAGCAGCCCAGCAGGATTTTGCCGGAGCGGCTGATTACTATAAACAAGTGGTTAATTTGGGAGTAGAGGACCCTTTCTCGCCCGGCTCCGCGCCCGATGTCCTTTCCCAGCTTTACCTGCAGCAGGGAGAATATAATCAAGCCAAAGGTTTGATTGAATCAGAGTTGCAATCAGCAAACGCGACAAATCAGTTCGCCAGGCAGTTAAAATTGCTGAACCGACTGGGAGAAACACAACTTCGGCTGGACGATCCGGCAGCGGCAATTGAAACTTACCGGCAGGCACTGCGACTTGCCCTGGCGCGGGACAGCGCACGCCAAATCTGGGTTGCCTATGCTGGTCTGGCTGCCTGTCATGCCAGACGTGGTCGAGCCTGGCAAGCCCGCGACCTTTACCTGCAGGCGCTGCAGGTGATGGAAAGTGTCCGCGCTCGACTTCAACTGAGTGAGGATAAAGCCGGTTTCTTACAGGACAAGGTCGAGGTCTATCAAAAACTGTTAGGTCTGCAGGTCGAATTAGAACGTGAAAATACCTGGCAGGGCAATGTGCCTGATTCATTTCGCACTGCCGAGCGTGCGCGCGCGCGCGCCTTCGTGGATTTGCTGACTGAAGCGAAGATTGACCTGGAGCGTGCTCTGCGGCCTGACTTGCTGAACCGCAAGCAGGTGATCCAGCAAAGACTTTCAAGCCTTACCGCCAGCCTGCTCAGAGAAAAAGCTGTCCTGCCGGAGAAACAGAATCACGCCGAGATTGCCAGGCTGGAGAGTGAATTGGGCAAGGCCGATGACGACCTTGGGGATTGGTTGCGTGGGGTCAAGAAACAGCACCCCGAATACGCCGCGTTGACCTATCCTGAAGCAGTGAATTTGCCGCAAACACAACGACTACTGGCACCGGATCAGGTGTTGCTGGCCTATTCGCTGGGGGCGGAAGAATCGTATTTATTCGCCGTCAGTCGGGATAGCTATCAGGTTTGGAAACTGGCAGTGGCGGAGCAATTGAACAATCAAGCCGGAAAATTGCTGGCTGCGCTGACCGATGAACGCGGAGAAGCAAGTGTCTGGCAAGACGCTGCTGCCCAGTTGTATCAGCAATTGATTCAACCCGCCGTGAAGTTTCTGCGCCAGCGCCCGGCAACGCGCGAACTGATCATTGTGCCGGATGGCGCGCTGCACAGGGTTCCGTTCGAGGTCTTGCTGGAACCAATGCCAAGGCCGATCACGAACGCCACCAGGCTGCCGTATCTGGTCAAACGTTACGCACTGAGTTATGCGCCGTCGGCGACGGTGTTGAAGAGTTTGAAGGAATCGCGGCAAAACCCGGTGCGAAAGCCGAAGGAGTTGATTGTCTTTGCCGATCCGCAATACGGCCAGGCAGCGGCGCAGCAGCCAGCGGCGCTTGCCATCCTGCGCGCGGCGGGGAACGAGCAGCAGTGGAAGTTCGGGCGGCTGTTCAACAGCGCCCGCGAAGCGCAAGGCATCGCGCAAGTATTCGCCGCCAAAGGCGGAGCGGAGTTGTATTTGCGCGAGCAGGCAAACGAGGAAGAGGTCAAATCTCCCAATGACCGCCTGCTCGGTTATCGGGTTGTGCATTTTTCGGCGCACGGGCTGGTCAATGAACGCAGGCCGCGTTTTTCCGGGTTGGTGCTGACATTGCCGCGCGCGCGCCAGACGGATGAAGCGCCAGCAGGCGACGACGGCATCCTGTCGGCTTATGAAATTTTCAACCTGAAACTGAATGCCGAATTGGTGACGCTTTCGGCCTGCGAAACCGGCTTGGGCAAGCAGGTCAAGGGCGAAGGGCTGATGAGTCTGGTGCGTGCGTTTATGTATGCTGGGACTCCGTCAGTGCTGGCCAGTCTGTGGAAAGTGGATGACGCAGGCACAGCGGATTTGATGATTGATTTCTACCGGTTTTGGCAAGATGGCAAGCGCAACGGCAAAAAGGTAATCAAGCTGAACAAGGCGGCGGCTTTGCGCCAAGCGCAGTTGAAGGCAATCGCTTCGGGAAGCCAGCCATTTTATTGGGCGCCATTCGTCTTGGTGGGACGGTCGAATTAAACATCCAGATCAGCGGCAGAGGCGAAAAGCGGCGGCGTTTGGCGGAGCGGGAGGCTCCACCGGATGCTGCCGCTTTTCGCATTTGCCGCGCCGTTAGTTGAATTGCAATCGCAGAGAGTATTCGCCAAGGTCAGTCTTTTCCGTACCGCGTTGGCCAAAAAGACGCAATTGATAAACACCGGATTGCAAGGCTGACCGCGCCAGCGTCACGCTCAGCCGGTTGTCGCGCGTTAGTCGCGGATTCAGTCCGGTCAGTGTGCTGAGCAGTTTTCCGCCAGCGTCGCGGACTTCAACGGTGTACGTGGGATAGGCCAGTGGACTGCTAATTTCGAGCAACAGCACGATGATTTGGGCCGCGTCAGGCACGACGATCGTTTGGCTCTCGCTTCCGCCTTTCAAATTCGCCAGCCGCCGCTGCTCAACGTAAAGGTTGGTCAGCGTGGCGACGGTGGCCGGTTTAGGTTTGGCGCCTTGTTGGTTTTGCAGTTGTCGTGCGCGCTCCTCGGCGTCGCGTCGCGCCTGCTCCGCCACTTGCAACTGGGTTTGTGTTGCCCGGTTTTCCTGCGTGAGTTGACCGAGCCGGGTCTCCGCTTGTTGTTGGCGCGCCTCCGACTCCGACAGTGTTTGCCGGGCAATCTGGGCTGCCTGCCGTTCGCGCTGCCACAGCAAACCGAGCATGGTGCTGACGGCCAACAACACAGCAACCAACGGAACGAATGTAGAAAAGGCCGGTTTCAGCATTGCGCTGGTCGCCCACCAACGGCTCCAACGGTTTTGCAGTCCGCGCAGCCAGTTGGTTTCGCGATAACTGATTTCGATGGCTCGAACAGCGCCAGCGCGTGGGGGAGCAACGCTGATCGCGAACTGCTGGCCGTTTTGCAGAACAATGACGGCGTCTTGTGGCCGCAGTTGATCGTCGTCGTCATAGCGCAACCGGTGCGTCGCCAGCAGCAGATCATCTGCGCCGCGGATTTCGAGAAATTCGGCGTAGCGCGGCAATTGGAACCGAACCTGTGCGGTTTGTTCCAAATCGAGCCGCGCCACTTCCGCGCCGTTGGCAACAAAGTGCAATAAGCGTGCGGACGCGGTCTTGCGGCGCTGTTCCCGGTCGCGCAAATAGCCTTGCATCTCGTCGCGTTCGCCGGTTGTCAGATGAGCGCCACTGACGGGATCGTCCGGCTCATCCTCCAGGTCATCGGAAACAGCCTGCGCGAAACAGGGGATTTCCAGGCGCTCAACCGAGGGCGCGTAGCCAAGCGCACGCAACAGCCGGGCAAAACATTCGGGATGAAGCAGCGCGTGATAGCGTTCGATTTCCACCGGATGCTCCTGATCTGGATCCACCCCGCTGAAACTGAAATCCGGCAGTTCGGTGTTCACTGGATCAAAGTCTTTCGGTACGTAACAACCGGTCTGCCAGGGAGTGAAGGCGGTCAGGCAGTCCCTGACCAGCGCGGCAAACCGCGCCGGTTCTGCGTGCGTGACAAAACGCACAGCGCCGCGCGGGCCTTTCCTGGTGGCCAGCAAATCGCCGAAACGTTCCAGCATCTGCTTCATCAGTTCCTTCTTCCGGTTGCGAAAATAATCTTCAGTGGGTACACGCGCCGGGTCTTGAATGACCAGGTTGTATAGCTCCATCGTTTCCGGGGTTGTGTAACCATGCAACAATCGGCCCAGTCCCACCGCGACATAAAGCGACCGGTGCCGCACGGTAATCCAGACCAAATGTTTGATGAAATGAACGAGCAGGCGCGCGGAACTGAGCGGGCGCGCCGGATCAGTTTCTCGCTGCTGCTCGAACGGGGCGGATTTTTCATAGACCAACAGTTGCAGCAGGTGCAGTTCAGTGAACGACACCTTGGTGCGCTGGCCGACATAGTAATAGCGTTTGTCCTGGGTGAGCGTGGTAGTTTCCAAACTTTCCAGCGCTGCCAGCGTGATTTGCCGAGCCGTCCCCCGCTGCTGATGGATGAAGTAAGCAAGCTGAAACGCCAACTCCAACCAATCGCCCTGCGTCGTCGGATAAGCCATATCAATAAATTCTTCCTGAGAGACCCTGAATGAATAGCGGCGGGATCATACGCAAAACCCCGTGGATCGCCAAGTACGTCCGGATTCTGAAACTCACACGCTCGAACGTGGGTGAGACGGCTAAGGTGAGCACGTCGCGAGAGAGTTTTTTAGAAACAGCGTCCTCAGCCCGTGAATGCCCCTCGCGTCGGCGACGAGGCGTTCACAGTGAAATAGAGGCCGTCCCATGTTGCTCACAATCAACAGCAAACCAAGTCATCGGGCGCGTCTGATGCCTGTGCCCGATGAAGTATCGGAGAAAAGTTATGGAAGAACGATTTGATTTTATTCCGGACATTTACCGAGATTTCGTTGGCCGATTCCGAAAGGAGTTTCTGCTGCATAGACGAGTCAGAATTCTGATTGTCGTGGACACCGAAATCAGTCTGACTCCCGGTCCGAATGCCTTCGGCATTGGACGTGTGATCGAACTGCTCAGAAGCACTGCCGTCGGCTGTACGAACTTCGCGGTGACGCTGGCGCGCCGTTCCGGGGTTAGCCTGGCAATCAATGCCAACCCCGCGCCTGATCAACCGAAGTACGAGGGGTTTCGCTTCGACTCCAAGGAGGCGGGCAAAACCATCATTGAGCAATTCGATGAAATCTGGTGTTTTGGCTTCAAACCTGACAATGACAACGGGCCGGACAGCAAAATTGACCATCCGGACAGTCTGCCGACGTCGGATGAGGAACTGAAGGCGCTGACCAAATGGATGAATGAGCGCCAGGGCGGCATGTTTGCCACAGGCGACCACGATTATCTTGGTGCGCCCATGTGTCGCCACATCCCGCGTGTCGGCACAATGCGGCGCTGGACAAATGCGGATGGTGTGCCGCCTGCCAACGGCCCAGGCCGCATTGACACCAATCGTCCGGCCACGCCCGGTGTGCTGGTAATTCCAGACACCCAAACAGATGCCGTGCCACAAACGATTGATTGGGTTGCCTGGATGTCAGTGCGTGTCAGCCTGACGCAGCGCCGCTATCGTCCGCATCCAGTGCTTTGTCACCCGCAACACGGCCCGATCAACGTAATGCCTGATCATCCGCACGAAGGACTGTGCTTCGACAATCACCAGGTCAAACTGACCGGCAAGGATCTGTTCGGCGCGGACGAATATCCAACAATCGGCACCGTTCGCCCGCTTCCCACCGTGATTGCCTACGGCAATACGCTGTCCGATCCGCCGTATCAGCACGCCAAAGGTGATTCACCGGCCAAACGCTTTCCGATGATCAGCGTTTACGACGGCCACCAAGTCAACATTGGGCGCGTGGCGGTGGACTCGACCTGGCATCATTGGATGGATATGAATTTGACCGACATCGAAGCCGCGCCAGACACAACCAATTGGGAGAAAATCAGTCGCTACTTCCTCAATTTGGCGATTTGGCTGGCACCGCCGGGCGTGGTGCGCCACTGCATTACCTCGGAAGTGCTGGAAACCCATTTCACCTACTGGGGAGTGAAAGAGTTTTCGCCCAAACTGCCTACAGTGGAACTCGGTGCAGCGCTGCGCGATCGGCTGACGCTGGTCTACGGCCCGTGCTGGGTGACGCAATTCGTCCTTGATTGGATTCGGGTGCGTGACCTGAATGTGTATCGGCGGCTTCTCGATCATTACATTCCGCTGCGCTGGCCCCCCCTTCCGCCAAATCCCTGCCTGTCGTGCCCGCCGCTGGACTGGCTGGAGGCCATGGTGCTTGGCGGCATCGTGCGCCAGACCACCGAACTGACCCAGCCGATTCGCCGGGAACTCGGTCTGCAATTGAAAACGCAACGCAGCCTCAAGCTGGAAGCGGCGGAACGGCAAGTCCTCGAAGGTGTGGGGATAGGGTTGAAGGAAGCGGCGGCGCAGTTAAGCGAATCGCTGCGGCAGACCGGTATTTTCTTCGAGGGACTGAAATAACAGCCAATGGTTTTGCCTCGATTCTGTGGCCGGATCAGGTCACTACATCAAAGGATTAACCGCGCCAGAACGGCAAGCTCTTTTAGTGATCCCCAAACAGCATTGGGGTTTCTTCCGAGGGAGCTTGGCGTGCTGGCGTTTGTTCGTCTCGGGTGAGGTAAAATGCCGCCTGATGAAAGACAATTTGGAAAACACGGCGGAAATGATCGAAGCCGTCGAGCAAGCCAATGAACGTTTTTACCGGGCGCTGGAAAATGCCGATCTGGAAGCGATGTCTTCGGTCTGGCTGCACGATCCTTTGGTCAAGTGCGTGCATCCGGGCTGGGATTTGATCATCGGCTGGGAAAAGGTGCGCGAAAGCTGGGCGCAAATCTTCGGCGGGAACGTCGGAATGCGCGTCGCCGCGACGGACGTTGACATCAAGATTGAAGGCGATTTCGCGTTGGTCAGTTGTTATGAAATGCTGGCGGTGTTTCTCGACAGCAACAAGCCTCCGGTTTCGGCGCGAACGACGGCGACCAATCTGTTTCAGCTTGCCGACGGCGGATGGCGGATGATTCATCACCACGCTTCGCAGGTTCCCGACGCGCCGATGGTCAATGAGACTTCGGGATTCAGTACCGGGAGCGATAGCGACCGGGTTTGATCGAGGAAAATTCAAATGGAATTCAAAGACGTATTTGCCGTCAATCAGTTCGCGCCCGGAAAGATGCAGAAGATCAATCTGTTCGAGACGCGGAATTTTTTCTGCGACGTGTACTGCCTGGAACCGGGCCAGGCGCAAAAAGTCCACGCACACCGGGACGAAGACAAGCTGTATTACGTGCTGTCGGGCAGCGGGACGTTCATCGTGGACGGTGAATCGCGGGAGTTGGGCGAGCAACAAATCGTTTTCGCGCCCGCCGGTTCCGATCACGGGGTGGAAAACACCAGTAGTGAGCGGCTGAAACTGCTGGTGTTTATGACGCCGAATCCGAACTTCAAGTAAGCGGCTTTCCGACCGGCAGCATTTCCTTGCGAATTAAAAATTGAACTTCAGCCCAAACTGAATCACGCGCGGATCGCCCGCCGAAGTGATCGTGCCGAACGCAGCATTGCCGGCGACGCCATTCGGGTTGGCCAGCGGCGGCGTGTTCGTCAGGTTGAAAATTTCCGTGCGGAACTCGACGTTGCGGACTTCGCCGAAAGACGTCCGTTTGATGAAAGCGATGTCTGCCGTGCGGTAACCGGGACCGCGCACGGGGTTGCGCGAAGCGTTGCCCAGCGTGAATTGCGGTGCGACGGCGAAAGCGGACGTATCGAACCAGCGCGAAGTCGTGCGTTCATCACTCGACAAAGTCGGATTGCGCAGAATATTCGGGCGCTGCGTGCCGAACCCGGCGAAGGCATTGAAGTTCGTAATCTGCGTCACCGGGAAAGGCAATCCAGATTGCAGTAACACCGTTCCCGCAATCTCCCAACCGCCGAATAGTTTGTCCGCTACGCCTGCGAGATTGAAGTGGCGGCCCTTTCCAAACGGCAGGTCATAGGTAAAGCTCGTCACAAAGACGTTCGGAATGTCGCCGGTCGAAATGCCCCGTTCCAGCGCACGATTGAAACTATCCGCGACCGGAAAATTAGCGACCGGTCCGGTCACGATGGAAGCGTCGAAGACCGATCCGGCGTCGTCAATCAGTTTTGAACGTGTGTAACTGGCCAGAAAGGCCAGCCCCTGCGAAAGCCGCTTTTCCAGCTTCGCCTGCAAGGCGTGGTAATTCTGGTTGCCGACGTTATTGCGATACAGGCTGACGGTCGTAAAGCGCGGAAAAGGCCGGAGCAGTTGCGCGCGCGCAATCGTTGGATCACCCAAACTCGAAGCCCGCGGAATCTGGCCGAAGAAGGGATTCGCCACTGTTTGCAGCAGCGTATTTCCCTGCGCCAATTGTTCGACGGTCAGTTGATTGATATTGGTGTCGGGAAGGCCAACGTGGGTGATTTTCGATCCGGCGTAGGCGATTTCGGCGACCAGGTTGTGCGAGATTTCGCGCTGAATCGCCAGGTTCCATTGCTGCGCGTAGCCGCTGCCCAAATCACGATCCACGGAAAAAACGCCCTGTCCCAGACCGGCGTCGGCATTGAGCGGAATCGGCTGCACGTTCGGCCCGGCGGAAAGCACGAAAGCTGGAACGATGCCGTCGAGCGAACGCTGCGTGACCGTTTGAATGAACGGGAATTGTGGAATGGTGAACGGCGTGGTGATGCCCGCCTGTTCCTGCCAAATCAGCCCGTAGCCCGCGCGCACGACGGTTTTGTCCGTCCACCGATAGGCGATGCCGAGCCGTGGCCCGAAGTTGAGTTTGTGCAGTTCGCGCGCCGATTCTGGAAAACCATTCTGGCCCAGGTATTCGAGTTGCTGCGTGTGCAGATTGAAAACCGCGCCCTGGTTTTCAGTTTCGGTCGAAGGAAAGTTCAGTGTGTAGCGCAAGCCCGCGTTGATGGTCAGCCGCGAAGTCACCCTGAAATCGTCCTGTGCGAAAAACTCCAGAATCTTCGCGCGCGGGTGAATCGTCTGCCGTTGCAAATCAATCGAGAAATTGCTGACCTGCCCGAGTAGAAAGCTGGCCAGGGCGTTGCCGGTTTGCCCGGCGAGCAAACTGCCGGTCGTGGCATTGCCCGGCTGCGTTCCAACCGTATTGGCCGTGCCACGCGAGTTTGAAAACGGCGCGGTGAAATTGAAGATGCCGGTCGGCGAAGGCGGCTGCAAAACATTCAATCGTTCGACGCGGAAATCCACGCCGAACTTCAGCGAATGCCGCTCGCGCTGCCAGCCCAGCGAATCGAAGATTTGCGTCACGTCCGTGTTGAAAAGCGAATTGGTATTTGCCGAAGGACCGAGTTGCTGCAAGCCCGCGATGGTGAAGGTCGGCAGTTCGTTCTGAAACGCCGCGTTTTGTGGGATGCCGGGCAGATTCAGGCTTTGCGACGGCGGCGCGTCGAGCAGCAAGGCGCGACGGTCAAGCGAGCGGCGGGTGTAACCGACGCGCAATTCATTCAGGAAGCGGGTGGAAACAACTCGCTGGTAATTTCCGACCACTTGATAACCCCGGCTCTTCTGGGCGCTGAGCGCGCCTTGCGTGATGTTGCCGCTCCCTTCCGGCAGCGGCGTCACGGGCGTGGCGTCTTCATTGAAAAAGGAAAAGCGCCCAAAAAGATTGTTTCGGTCGGAGAAACCATGATCCAGCCGCACGTCGAATTGATCCTGATTGGTTCTTTCGTTGGCGACGCGGCGGTAATTGTTCGCAGCGCCTGTGGAAGTCGGCAGCGGATAGCGGGCGAGTAGTTTACTGGCGACGGCGTCGAAATCGGCCAGAGGAATGATGTTGCCCGCGTAAGCTCGCCGATCACCAATGCGGAAGATCTGACCGATGCGCGCCTGAATGGTGTTGCCGTTCGTATCAATGACATTGATCGGCGTGCCCGTATTGGTCGTGGTCGCGCCCACGGTGGTAATGCCGTTCGTCGCGGTCGTTTGCAGGAAAAGCGGCGCGCCCAGGCTTGAAGAGAAGTTTCCGCCGCGCTGGGCCAGTGTCGGCACGTTTGAAATCAGCACGCGGCCAATGCTTTGGCGTGTTCCCTG
This sequence comes from Heliomicrobium sp., assembly GCA_021155085.1. Classification (GTDB taxonomy): domain Bacteria; phylum Acidobacteriota; class Blastocatellia; order RBC074; family RBC074; genus RBC074. The sequence goes on from JAJNQA010000059.1 coordinate 58,903, forward strand.
GAAATCGCCGAAAAAGAACGTGCGCTCTTTGATGACCGGCCCGCCGACGGCAACGCCGTACTGATTGCGGCGAAAGACGGGCTTTTTCGGATTCTCCGCGGTTGCGGGCGCGAATAGGTTGCGGGCGTTCAAGGCTTCGTTGCGCAGAAATTCAAAGGCGGTTCCGTGCAAATCGTTCGTGCCGGATTTGGTCGTCAGGTTGATGACGCCGCCATTGAAGCGTCCGAACTCGGCGGGCGGCGAATTGATTTCCAGCTTGAATTCCTGAATCGCTTCAATCACCGGCGTAAAAGCAACTTGACCGGGTTCCGGCTGCAGGACGGAAATGCCGTCATACAGAAACTCATTGACGCGCGGGCGGCCTCCATTCAAACGCGGGAGCGACGGCCCGGCGGTGGTTGGCGGCGGTGCGGCCACGCCGGGCGCAAGCGTAATCAACGAAAAAAAGTTGCGGCCATTCAGCGGCAAATCCACAATGCGGCGATTGGGAATGACCTGCCCCAGGCTGCCGCTTTCGGCTCGCAGCAATGAAGCATCCGCGCGGACGGTGATTTCTTCATTTACGTTTCCGGCATTCAAACTGATGTCCACGCGAATGCGTTCGCCGGTCGTCAGCCGCACGCCTTCGCGAACGACGCGGCGGAAATTTGGCGCGCTGACGGTGATGGTGTAATCGCCTGGACGGAGATTGGTAACCATGTAAATCCCGTCTTCCCCGGTGGTCACGGTGGCGGCGTCTTTGGTGTCCGTGCGCGTAACGGTGACGGTTGCCTGCTTCACGCCTGCTCTCGCCGCGTCGCGCACTTCGCCGGTCAGTTCGGCCTGTCCGGCCTGGGCAAGTGCCAGCGCACACAAGGAGCTTGTTAAACAAAAAATGGCAAGGCAAAGTCCTGGCAGCCTCAAGCGCATGAAATCTCCTTCAAGAAATGTGGCGCGGGTTCTTTACCCGCGCCACAACCTATCAGGCGCGAATGAGCATCACTTCCGTGGCTTTGACCAGCGCATAGGCCGCAACGCCTTTTTTCAGATTCAGTTCCCGGCAGGCGTCGCTGGTGATGATGGACGTGACCATTTGTCCGCAGACATCAATCGTGACCTGCGCCAGCAGCCCGGAATACCGGACATTGGTGATGATGCCGAGCAGTTTGTTGCGACCACTGATCTCATTCAGTCCAGTGGAAGTTCGCGGTTTCAATGCCGCCACTTTTCGCGCGCCCAAAAGTCGTTCAATTTCGCCGCGCGGAATGCGATGGTGTCCGCCGGCGGTTTTCACCGACTGAATCTTTTCCTGATAAATCCAGAGCTTCAGCGTTTGATAACTGATGCCCAGCAACTCCGCCGCTTCCCGCAGCCGAACCTGTTCCATAAGTTCTCCTATATTTGTTTAGCCGTATCTGGTCAATTGTAACGAGGGAGACTTAGGCGATTTTAGTCGGATCAAGCTCGAAAAAAGAAGTCCGTGGCGGGCGGGAACAGGTTCAGCGGGAAAGCAGCGCGGCAGCGTCACGATCCAGAAAAAGATGGGCGTTGGGATGAGTTCGGAGGATTGAAGCGGGACAGGATTCGGTGATTACGCCTTCGAGGGCATCGCGAACGGCGTTTTGTTTTCGGCCTCCCGGAACGATCACAAACAGTTTTTCGCAAGCCATGATCGTTGGGATCGTTAGCGACAAGGCGTGTTTCGGCACGTCTTCCAGTTTCGCAAATGCGCCGTCGTTGACTTGCTGCTGGCGGCAGGTTTCATCGAGTTCAACAATCTTCACGGCTGCCGGCCCGGCCTTTGCCTGAATGCCAAAATCGCAGACAGGCGGATCAATAAAGGCCAGATGAGCGTTTTCGCCAATTCCCAGAACGGCAAAATCCGGCGGGCGCGATTTCAACTTCGCGGTGTAATTGGCGCAGACCGCTTCAGGGTTGGCGGCTTCGCCGCGCAGGCCATGAAATTCGGCCATCGGAATGCGCATCACCAGCCGGTCGAGCAGGTATTTGCGGAAGGATTGCGGCGCGTCTTCCTGCATTCCCAGATATTCGTCCAGGTGAAAGCCGACCACGCGCGTCCACTCGATGTCTTCCGCTTTGACCAATTCGTCCAGAAATTCGTTTTGGGATGGAGCCGACGCGAAAATGCCGATGGCGCGGCCTCGCGCGGCAATCAGGCGGCGAATTTCAGCGGCGACGGCAAAGGCCGCAGCCGCGCCTGTCTGCTGCCGGGATTCGTAAATGCGGATGTTGAGAGAATCAGCCCGAAAGTCCGCGATGGATGGAATTTCAGTCGGTGCGGTCATGAAAAGTCAGGAAAATTGGCGAGGGAAATGTCTTGCGGCTACAGCCAGAATTTCATCTTTGCGCCGGTTGATTTACGCGGTTTGCCAGACTCCTCTTCTTCAGCGGTTTCGCTGACACTGAAAACTTCCCGGGAGGGGAGCTCAATGCCGGACAGTGTGCCAGTCAAATATGCGCCGGTATCCACTGCAATCAGGCAATCCCGCACCCAGACTTTTTCGCGTTCGCCGAAGATCATACCGGTGATCGTGTGGCCGAAGACAACGGTTTTCCCGCGATATTCGGCAAAAAAGTGTCGGTTGCGCGACCAGTAAAGCTCCGGGCTGTCAGCGTGGTCGCGGGGATGCAGAAAGTTGCCATTATCTTCGGGCAGGGCGGCATGGACGTAAATGGCGTGCTCGTCTTCGTACCAGGTGGGCAGGGATTCCATAAAGGTCAGGTGCTCTTCCGGTACATCAAATTCGCCGCCCTCGTTGACGTAACTGTGCAGGGTTTCGACGCCGCCGTTGTACAGCCACAATTCGGATTGTTCGCTTTCGGGCTGGGCCAGCGCGGAAATCATCATGGCTTCGTGATTGCCTTTCAGCACGATGACAGTGTCCGGCGCTTCATTCTTCAGTTCCAGGGCGCGTTGAACGACGCCCCGCGAATCCTCGCCGCGATCCACCAAATCGCCGATCAGAATCAGTTTGTCCTCGCCAGGCTTGTAATTCATTGCTGCCAAAAGGCGGTCAAACAGTTTCAGCTTCCCATGTATGTCTCCCACGACTAACGTACGCATAGTTCGCATTATTGCCAAAAAGCTTTCAAAAGAAAAATCGAAAAGTTATGATGCCCGCGCCGAACGGCTTCAAAACTGCTTCAACATCAACTATCTACACCAAATCAAATACCAATGTCGTCCGTTCTGACAATTGCCAATCTACTCACTGTTCTTCGACTGATTATGATTCCCGTCTTTGCCACGGCGGCTTACTACCAGAATTTCGATTACGCGCTGGGAGTCTTTTTCGCCGCCGCGGTCACGGACGGGTTGGATGGGCTGGTCGCCCGCGCGTTCAATCAGAAAACTCAACTCGGCGCGATTCTCGATCCGATGGCGGATAAATTATTGCTTGTCACGGCTTTCATCATTTTGTCATTGCCGCGTTTTACGGAAACGCTGCCCATTCCCTTCTGGCTGACGGCGGCGGCCATCAGCCGGGATGTATTCATCGTCCTCGGCGCATTGGTGATCAATATGACGACGGGATTCAGCGGCTTTCGCCCGTCCATCCCAGGCAAGCTCAATACGTTCGTCCAGATTACGATGATCGTGTTTTTTTTGACGGCCAATGCGTTTCAACTCTTTACGCGCTTTTTGCCGCTGGCCTATTACATCACGCTGGCAATGACAATTTTTTCCGGACTGCATTACATTTGGCACGTCAACCGGCTGATGAGCGAACAGGAGAAAAGGCAATAGACAGGAGAAACAGAATTTTTCAGGATTATCATTCCCCTGCTGCCGGCGCCTGCTTCCGAATCCTGAGAAATCATGCGAATCCCATCTATTTCCGGAGGAAATCGTGAAAGATCAGGACAACCAGAACAATGCCGTTCCGAACAATCATCCGCCCAGCGCGCCAATTGAGTGGATGCGCTGGGTCCCGGCAGTCCTGCTTGCAATTATTTTTCTGCTGTTTGTCTTCATCAGCGGGCAAATCATTCTGGTACCGATGCTGATTTCGGTGGCGCTGGCATACCTGCTGGCGCCAATTGTCATCTGGTTCGAACGGCGTGGCTGGTCGCGATCCTCTTCGGCAATTCTGGCGATTACAACGACCTTGCTGGTGGTCATTCTGGCGTTGATCTTTGTCTTGCCCGGCCTGTGGAATCAATTGAGCCAGTCTTACAACCGAGCCTCCGAGCTGCTGAACGACCAGGCGCGCGTCGAAGGATTGCTGCTCAAAGTCAAAGAGGTCAACCCGCAACTTTACGATTTGGTGAAAGCCCAGGTCGAAAAATACAAGGGCGCCGCCGATCCGGGAAAGATCGTCGCCTGGATTGCCGGCTGGTTGCAGAGAGGACTGTTCAAACTGGTGGACCTGACGGCTTCGATCCTGGATTTACTGCTGATTCCTTTTTTCATTTATTATCTGCTGGCCGATTACCGCGAAATGAGCGATCGCATTGACAGGCTGATTCCTCCACGCTACCGCATCCTGGCCACGGGGCTGATCGGTCAAATCAATACCGTCCTTTCCTCTTACGTCCGAAGCCAGTTGCTGATTGCACTGGTAATGGGAGCGATGTATTCCGCGGGTTTTATGGTGTTGCGCGTGCCGCTCGGCTTCACCATCGGAATGGTTTCCGGCCTGCTCAACTTCGTTCCCTATCTGGGCACAATGATTGGGATTGGACTGTCATTACTGTTTGCCTTGTTGGACGGAGCGGGAATCGGGCGAATTGCGGGAGTGCTGACCGTCTTCGCAATTGTCCAGAGTGTTGAAGGTTATTATTTGACGCCCAAGCTGCTGGGCAGCCGATTAAACCTACATCCAATGTGGGTTCTGGTCGGACTGGTCATTGGTGGCAATCTGTTCGGCTTGCTCGGAATCATTCTGGCTGTCCCGATCATCGCCGTGGCCAAAGTCGTGCTGGGCTTCCTGGAAGATTTTTACCAGCAATCGAATTTTTACCGCCGCACTGAAATGACCTTGCTGACCGACCAAGGCCGCCTCGTGGAACTCTCCGAATCCGGCTCGCTCTCCTCTTCCGGGCTGATTATTAACGAAGAAATTTCCGACCGGCCTCGCCGAACCATCATCACCACTGGCGAATTGAAGTCCAGAATTCGCGATAGCAAGCTTCCCTCGGATGATTGACGAAGATTTTCACGAATCTCAGTCATATTTCTTGACAGTCCTGCACTCAAGTATCTATACTGCCCTCGCTTTTGAATGAATCTTCAAAAGCGTCGCCATTATCGAATTCAAGTTTTGCAGGCGCAGGATTTGCACCAGCGCTGAGGGGAGAAAAGATGAGCAAAGTTATCGGAATTGATCTGGGAACGACCAACTCGGTCGTCGCGATTATGGAAGGCAGCGAGCCTACCGTGATCACCAATTCGGAAGGGGGCCGCACGACACCATCCGTTGTCGGCTTCACCAAGGACGGCAACCGTCTAGTGGGTCAGGTTGCCAAACGCCAGGCCGTTACCAATCCGGAAAACACGGTTTATTCAATCAAACGATTTATGGGCCGCCGCTTCGACGAAATTAGTAAAGAAGCGAAGCAGGTTCCCTACAAAGTCACGCATGCATCAAACGGCGACGTGCGCATTGAGGCTGACGGCAAGGAATATTCCCCGCCCGAAGTTTCGGCGATGATCCTGCAAAAGTTGAAACAGGCCGCCGAAGATTATCTGGGCCAGAAAGTGACGCAGGCGGTGATCACCGTTCCGGCCTATTTCAATGACGCGCAGCGCCAGGCCACCAAGGACGCAGGCAAGATTGCCGGACTGGATGTGATGCGCATCGTCAACGAGCCGACGGCGGCGGCGCTGGCTTACGGTCTGGACAAGAAAAAGGATGAAACCATCGCCGTGTTCGATTTCGGCGGCGGGACCTTCGACATTTCGATTCTGGAAGTCGGCGAAGGCGTCGTTGAGGTGAAATCCACCAATGGGGACACGCACCTGGGCGGTGACGACATTGACGAACGCCTGATCCGCTGGATCATTGACGAGTTCATGAAAGATCAGGGCATTGATCTGTCGAAGGACAAAATGGCGTTGCAGCGTCTGAAAGAAGCCGCCGAAAAAGCCAAGATCGAACTGTCTTCCACAATGGAGACCGAAATCAATCTGCCGTTCATCACTGCGGATGCTTCCGGACCGAAACATCTGGTCATGAAGCTGACGCGCGCAAAGTTCGAATCGCTGGTGGATGACATTCTGAAGCGGACTCTGGAGCCTTGCCGCCAGGCGCTGAAAGATGCGGGGGTGGACTCAAGCAAGATTGACGAAGTCGTGCTGGTCGGCGGTTCAACGCGCATTCCGAAGATTCAGGAGATGGTCAAGGGCTTCTTCGGCAAAGAGCCGCATAAGGGCGTCAACCCGGACGAAGTCGTGGCGATTGGCGCGGCGGTGCAAGCCGGTGTGCTGTCGGGCGAGGTGAAAGACCTGCTGCTGCTGGACGTGACTCCGCTCAGTTTGGGCATTGAAACTCTCGGCGGCGTTTTCACACGGTTGATTGAGCGCAACACCACGATTCCAACGCGCAAGAGCGAAGTCTTTTCGACGGCGACGGACAACCAGACTTCCGTCGAAGTACACGTGCTGCAAGGCGAACGGCAAATGGCGGGCGACAACCGCACGCTCGGCAAATTCCATCTGATCGGAATCCCGCCCGCGCCGCGCGGCGTGCCGCAAATCGAAGTTGCCTTCGACATTGACGCCAATGGCATTGTCAACGTTTCGGCCCGCGATATGGGAACCGGACGCGAGCAGAAAATCACCATCACTTCTTCGTCGGGCCTGTCGAAAGACGAGATTGACAAGATGATGAAGGACGCGGACTCGCACGCCGACGAAGACAAGCGCAAACGCGAAGCGATTGAGGTGAAAAACCGGCTCGATTCGATGATCTACCAGACCGAGAAAACCATCACGGACAACCGCGAGAAGATCCCGGTCGGTTTGATCTCCGAAACCGAAACCGTCATCGCCGAAGCCAAGAAGACCGTCGAGGCCAATAATTCGGATCAGTTCCAGACGCAATTGGAAAATCTGACGCGCGTTTCGCACCGCATTGCCGAATCGCTTTACCAGCAGCAATCCAGCGCCGGGGCGAGCGGCGAGCCGGACGGCGGCGCGCAAAGCCACGCTGCTGGCGCATCATCCGCGGGCCCGGGCGGCGGTGATGACGTGATTGACGCCGAATACATTGATGTTGACGACAAGAAGTAGTTTCCAGTCCACAGTTTTCAGTTTTCAGCCGTTGGCCTGCCGCCTTCGGCTGAAAACTGCAACTGCAACTGCAACTGAAAACTGATTATGGCCAGACAGCATCATCTTCTGAACGACTTGGCGGCAATCGAACAACAACTGACGCAGTTGATGCGCGGGCCGCACCTGTACAGTGTTGAACAACCGCATGGCGCCTGGGCGCCGGCGGTGGATATTTACGAAACCCCCACTGGCTTTGTGCTGACCGCGGAGTTGCCGGGCGTGAAAAATTCCGAGATTGACGTCAAGGTCATTGACGGAACGCTGATACTGCGAGGAGAACGCCACTGGGAACGCGATATGCCGGGCGAAAGCATTCACCGGCTGGAAAGCTCCTACGGCAAATTCGAGCGCACGTTCAGCCTGTCCGAACGAATTGATGCCGACAACATTTCGGCGGAACTGGAGCATGGCGTATTGAAAGTCGTGCTGCCGAAACGCGGCGAAAGCGGCGGTAAACAAATCGAAATCACCACTGAGTGATCGGCACCGAAGGACTGCGGGACTGAGAAAACGGTAGTACCACTCAGCACTCAGTCTTCGGCAATTAGTCCTGACTTATGGCTCAGAAAGAAGATTACTACAAAGCCCTTGGCGTCAGCCGTTCAGCATCGGCGGATGACATCCGCAAGGCGTATCGCCGTCTGGCGCGCAAACACCATCCCGACGTAAATCCCGGCGATAAGGCGGCGGAGGAAAAATTCAAGCAAATCTCCGAAGCGAACGATGTGCTGTCCGATCCGAAAAAACGCGAGGTGTATGACAAGTTCGGCAGTTACAGCGAAAACCTGCGCGATGCGGCGGCTCGCGGCGCGGGCGCTGGAACCGGCGGCGTTGATTTCGATTGGAGCAGTGTTTTCAGTGGCGGTGGCGGCGCAGCGGGGGCCGGGCAAAGCGCGGGAGGCAATTCCAGCTTCCGCGATATTTTCAGCGACCTTTTCGGCGGCGGCGCGGCTCGTGCAAATGCCCGCCCGCAAGCCCAGCGCGGCGCGGACATCGAATTGCCGCTTTCCATCAGCTTTGAAGAATCCATCAACGGTCTGACCACCAACATCAACGTTCGCCGCAGCGAAACCTGCGCGCGCTGCAACGGCACGGGTGATGCGGGAACGGGGCAGGTGATTTGCGGCACCTGCAATGGAACCGGAAAAGTGTCTGCCGGCGGCGGTTTCCTGCGCTTCGATCAGCCTTGTCCGGATTGTAACGGCACCGGCAAACGCCGCCAGCCTTGTACACTGTGCAGCGGCAAAGGGGTCGTGCCGAAGTTCGAAGCGGTGAAAGTGCGCATTCCGCCCGGCGTGGATACTGGAACGCGCGTGCGTGTGCCAGGCAAAGGCGAAGCAGGACGAATGGGCGCGCCGCCGGGCGATCTGTTCATTGTCACCAATGTCGCGCCGCACAAAATCTTCACGCGCAAAGGCGACAACATTCACTGCACGATTCCCGTGACGCTGCCCGAGGCCGCGCTTGGCGCGAAAATCGAAGTGCCCACGGTCAGCGGCAAAGCGCAACTCCGCATTCCGCCGGGCACGCAATCAGGACAGGTTTTCCGCCTGAAAGAGAAAGGCGCGCCGAGTTTGCGTGGTTCGACGCGCGGCGATGAATACGTCGAGGTCAAGATCGTTCTGCCGCAGATGATTGATGAAGATTCAAAAGAGTTGCTGCGGCAGTTCGCCAAACGAAATCCTCAAAATCCGCGAGTTGAGATGGGACTCGAATAACCCTGGATCGGTACCGGAAGTGGTAGCGACCGGGCTTGGGTAAGTTCATATGAAGAAACGAGCCAAAGGCTACACCATCAGCGCAGTTGCCGATCATTACGGCGTCCATCAGCAAACGCTGCGAATGTACGAACGCGAAGGTTTGCTTAAACCGTCGCGCTCGGACGGCAACGTGCGGCTCTACAGCGATGAAGATATAGAGCGGCTGGAACTGATTCTGAATCTGACGCGTGATATGGGCGTGAATCTGGCCGGCGTCGAAATCATCCTGAACATGCGCGAAAAGATGGATCAGATGCAGAGCGAATTCAATCGCTTCTTCCAGATGCTGCGCGATTACATGGCCGAGCAAACCGCCATCGAACACGACCCGCAAGCTTACCAAGCATTGGTTCCTACCCGCCGCATCGTCGTGCGCTCTTCCAGCCGACGCACTGTCAAAAATGAAGGCGTTGAAATACTGGAAGAGTAATTCCGTCCAGCCTTCAAATGCCGTACTTTTCTGACTTCAAACGTCCCCCGATTGCGAGCCGGAAGCCGTCGGCTTCCGGCTCGCAATCGTTTATCTCGCTTTGCTCGTCACAGGCGCGTCGCCAATCTTGCCTTGCACCTGCGTCCTGACACTGCCGTCTGAGCTACAACGAATGTACCAGGTCTGCTCCGAGGCCCCCCAGACCGCCGCGTCAGCCTTGCCGTCCCCGTCGTAATCGCCTGGCGCGGGCACATCGCCGAGGCTCGCACTGCCCCAGGAACTGTTCTGCGGCGCATCGTCCGAACTTCTGAGGATGTACCACGCGCCTTCCGCCCCGCGCCAGACGGCGAGGTCGGCCTTCCCGTCCCCGTCGTAGTCGGCGGCCACCGGCACATCCGTCCCCAAGCCCCAGGCTTTGCTCATCGTCGAACCATCCGAACTGAGCCGAATGTACCAGTGGCCGTTAGCTTGGCGAAAGACGGCCACATCCGTCTTGCCGTCTCCGTCGAAGTCCTCCGCGACCGGCACATCCCGGAACGGCGCGCGCGACGTTCCCCAGGAGATGGTTTCGGTCTGCCCGTCCGAACTGCGCCGGATGTACCAGTTTGTTTCCGCCCCGCGCCAGACGGCCAGATCGGTCTTGCCGTCGCCGTCGTAATCGCCCGGAACCGGCGTATCGGTTCCCACCCCCCAGACTGTTGCCGTCACCGCGGCGTCGCGGCTGCCTTTGATCAGCCATTCGCCAGTTTGTGTGCGGAACACCGCCACGTCCATTTTGCCGTCGCCGTCGTAATCGCCTGGCGTCATGACGTCGAAGTACGGCGCCGCGCTTGTGCCCCAGGCTTCGGTTTTCAACTTGCCGTCCTTGCTGCCGACCGTCAGCCATTCGCCCGATCGCCCGCGCCAAACCGACAAGTCGGCTTTGCCGTCGCCATCAAAATCGCCGAAAACCAGCGAGCGCAACGCCGCCCCGCCGATCTGCAGCACGTAGGCGCGGCTGCCGGTGCAGTTGTTGCTCTCCCCCAAGCTTGATGCCGTGATGGTGAAGTTGAACGTGCCCGCCGCCGTCGGATACCCGAAGAGCATGCCCAGGCTGCCGTAAAGCGTCAGTCCCGGCGGCAAACTTCCCGCCGTCACGGCGTAGCTATAGCTGCCTGCGGGCGTGGCCGCCAGCGACTGGTTGTACAACTGGCCGGGTTGGCCGCCGGGCAAATCCGGCAAGCTGATGGTCGGGCAACTGCTTCCGGCAATCGTGCCGGTGTACTGGCGACTGCCGGTGCAACTGCCGAAGCCCCCAGAAAATCCTGATGCCGTGATCGTGAAGTTGTAATTGCCTGCCGTGGTCGGCGTGCCGGTGATTGCGCCGGTCGCGGCATTGAGCGACAGGCCCGTCGGCAAGGCTCCCGCCGTCACCGCGAAGCTGTAGCTCCCGCCGGACGGCGACGCGGTGACGGTCTGGTTGTATGGAGAATTGAGCGCAGGCGTCGCGAGGGAAGACAAGGTGATGCTCGGACAGTTAATTTGCAGCGTCAGACTTTGCGTTGCCGCGCAGCCATTTGTCGCAGTCGCCCGAACGCTGAAGCTGAAGCTGCCGGTGACGGTCGGCGTTCCGCTGATGACGCCGGTCGCCGGATTGAGCGTCAGTCCGCTCGGCATGCTGCCCTGGGCCAGTGCAAAGCTGTAGCTGCCTGTTGGATTGACAGCGAGGGTTTGCGAATACGTCGCGCCCGCCGCGCCCGCCGGCAAGCTCGTCGTCGTGATGGTCAGGCCGGCGCAGGCAACCGTCACCGAGTAATCGCGCACGCCGCTGCAACTACCGCTGCTGGCTGCGATGCGGAAGTTGAACGAGCCAGCAGTGGTTGGCGAGCCGGTGAGCTGGCCCGTCGCCGCGTTGAGCGTCAAGCCGGGCGGCAGCGCGCCCGAAGTCACGCTGTAGTTGTAACCGCCGGCAGGCGAAGCCGTGACGGGCTGGTTGTACGCCGCGCCGAGCGTGCCGCCGGGCAGGCTCGCGGGATTGAGCGTGATGGTCGGGCAAGTGACGTTGAGCGTGTAATCCTGAAAGGCCGCGCAGCTTCCGCCAGGCCCGGCAAAGCCCGTCGCCGTGACGCGGAAGTTGAACGTGCCGGATTGGGTTGGCGCGCCGCCGAACGTGCCGTTCGGGTTGAGCGTCAGACCAGGAGGCAGAGAGCCGCCGGTCACGGCGAACGAGTAATTGCCGCCCGCCGGCGTGGCGGCGAGCGTTGCCGGGTAGGCCGTGTTGAGCGAGCCGTTGGGCAAACTGGCGGGCGTCAAGCTGATGGTCGGGCAGCCGACGGTCAGACTGACGGCAAGGCTTTGCTGGCACGCGCCGCCGAAGCCCGTGACGCTGACATTGAAGCTGTAGACGCCAATGGCGGGTGGCGTGCCGCTCAGGGTTCCACTGCCGGTCAGCGTCAGCCAGGCGGGTTTGTCCGCGCTGCTGAATTGGTAATTGCCGCCTGCCGGGCTGGCCGTCATTGCGGCATTGTAGGCCACGCCCGCCGTCGCCTGCGGCAAGCCGCCGAGCGGGACGATCGGGCAGGAGTTGCTCAGGCTGAAGCTGGCCGACAAACCCGGCGCGCTGGCCGTCACGTTGTAGTTACCGGTCACGGCGTTGGCGGTGGCGTTGACGCTGGCCTGCCCGCTGGCATTGGTCGTGGCCGGATTGGGCGTGCCGAGCGTCGCGCTCGCGCCATTTTGCGCCGCTTGCGCCGCGAAGCTGAGTTCAGCGCCGCTGACCGGATTGCCGGATTCCGTCAAGGTCGCGACGAGCGGATTGGCAAACGTGGTGTTGACGGTCGTGCTTTGCGGCGTGCCGCCAGTCGCCGCCAGCGCGTAATTGGCCTCGAACGCGCCGATGTCCACGTGGCTGCCAACCTGCCGGTTGAAGCCGCGCTGATCAGTGGTCAACGCGGCGACTGGATCGTTCGCGCCGCAGCCGTTCACCGTCAGCACGCAATGGTTGCCCGCATTGATGGCGGGCGAGCCGGGCAGTAGCGCGTGCATCTGCGTCGGGCCGCCGTTGTTGGTGAGCGGGCTGAGCAGCGGATTGATAGGGTTGGCGCTCGATCCGACCTGATCGTTGTTGACGCCGTTCGTAAAGCCGGTGCTGCCGTCGTTCTTGCCGATCAGGTTATGGCCCTGCGAGGAGTAAGCGCCTGAAAGGTCGGAGCCAGTGCCGGCGGCATTGTTTAACGCGACAAGCGTGTTTCTGAGTTTCACGCTGTCGAGCGCGCCGTTGCTGTTGCGAATGCCGCCACCACTACCGCCAGCGCCGGTCGCGCCTCCCCCACTGCCCGTCGAGTTGCCGCTGATGGTGGAGTTGACGGCCAGCAGCGTGCCGCCGCTGTAAATCCCGCCGCCGCTGCCGCCTGCGCCGCCGCTGTCTCTGCTGGATGAGCCGCCGCCACCCGTCGAGTTGCCGCTGACGGTGGAATTGATGATCGTCAGCGTGCCGCCGCTGTAAATGCCGCCGCCGCTGCCGCCCGCGCCGCCTACCGCGTACTCGGTATTGCCGCCGTTGCCCGTCGCATTGCCGCTGATGACGGAGTTAACAATGGTCAGCGTGCCGCTGCTGTAAATCCCGCCGCCACGACCGCCCGCACCGGCACTCGCGAAGCTGGAATTGCCGTTGCCTGTCGCGTTGCCGCTCACGGCGACACCATCGAGCCTGAGCATCGCAGAGTTGTGAATGCCCCCGCCGTTGTCGCCATCGAAGCCGCCCCCCGTGCGCCCGCCGGAGATCGTCAGACCGCGGAGATGGGCGGTCGTGGTGGCGGTAACAGTGAAGATGCGAAACATGCCTGCGCTGCTGTTACGCTGCACGGTCAGCACATTCGCCCCCGGCCCTTGAATCGTCAGGCTCTTGTTGATGACCAGTTCGCCCGAAGTCAGCGTGATGGTGTAACGGCCCGTGCCCGCGTTGTAACCCGGATCGCTGGTCGGGATGTTGAAGGTGATCGTGTTGCCCGCGCAGGCGATGGCAATCGCATCGCGCAGGCTGCCCGCGCCGCTGTCATTCGTATTCGTCACGAGGGGGTTGGACACGCAGACGAGGGCGCTCGTTTCACGGAAGCGGCGGCGGCCAACCGGAAGCAATCCGCGAGCGCCTTGACCAATCCGGGGCGCGTGGTCGGCACGATCAACTATATGTCGCCCGAACAGGCGCTCGCGGCAACGGTGGACGCGCGCAGCGACCTGTTCAGCCTGGGCGTGGTGCTGTACGAAATGTTGACCGGGGCGCAACCCTTCGCGGGCACGAGCGACGCGGCGGTTTACGACGCGATTTTGCATCAGACGCCCACGCCGCTTTGCGAACTGTCGCCGCAATCGCCTGCCGGACTCGACCGGATACTCAACCATCTGCTCGAAAAGAACGTCGAGGCGCGCTGCCAGACGGCGGCGGATTTGCGAGCCATCCTGCTGGCGCTCAAACAGAATCCCGGAGCCGTTGCGGCGCTTCCTGCCGCCGCTCCGCCAACGAGAAAATCCATCAAGCCGAAAAGCGCGCCCCGGAACTGGCGGCTGACGCTCGCTGCCGGCGGCGCGCTGCTGCTGGTCGCGGCGTTGGCGCTGGCGGGGTATCGCTGGTTTGCTCCACGGGGCGGCGCTGCGGAACGCCCCTTGGGCGAACCCCGATTTATCCCGCTCGTCAGCAAAGCCGGGCGGAAGGATCATGCCGCTTTTTCTCCTGACGGAATCCGCATCGCGTTTGCGTGGGACGGAGGCCGGATTGAAGAAGTTGGCCCCGCGGATATTTACGTCAAGGTGATCGGCGCGGACGATCCGCCCCTGCGGCTGACGACAGCCCCCGAAAATGACAATTTCCCGACCTGGACGCCGGACGGCAAATACGTGACGTTTGTGCGCGGACGCAATGGCAAAGGCGAAGTGATGCGCGTGCCAGCCGAGGGCGGCCCGGAGCAAACACTGGCCGAAACCTTCACGACTGCCTCGTGGGCGCCGGATGGCAAAACGCTGGCCGTGAGCGGGCTGCCGAGGTCGGCGGAAGGCCCCTCCATCGTGCTGGTGAACCCGGCAACCGGACAGCGCACCCGCTTGACCACGCCGGGGCCGTCCCAGGCGGATCATTTCCCGGAGTTTTCGCCGGATGGGAAGTGGGTGGCCTTTTTCCGCGACTTTGGCGAGAACCAGGTAGACATCTGTATCGTGCCCGCCAGCGGAGGCACGCCACGACAATTAACGTTTGAGAGAAAGGCGATTTCCGGTCTGGCCTGGACGAGCGACAGCCGCGAAATCGTTTTTAGCGCCACGCGCCAGGGCACACGCGGACTCTGGCGCGTGTCCGTGCAAGGCGGTCCTCCTGCGCGTCTGGCGGTCAACGCGCGCCATCCCATCACCCCGGACATCTCACGGCAGGGGGACAAACTCACTTTTACGGAAGTCGCCAATGACGTAAACCTCTGGTTGTATCAAGGCGCGGGCTTTGCGGGCCGGGATGTGCCGGGCAAGTTTGGCGCGCCCGTGCAATTGCCGGTGAATTCGCTTTACAGCGACCAAAGTCCGGCGCTTTCGCCGGATGGACAAAAGCTGGTCTTTAGCTCGGACCGCAACGGCGACGAGGGACTCTGGTTATGCGACGCCGAGGGCAAGACACCCGCGCGCCTGCTGACGCCGTCGGGTACGGCAGGTTCGCCGCGCTGGTCTTACGACGGCCAATGGATCGCCTTTGATTCCTACGACGAAGGGGATGGAAACATTTACGTCATCAATCCGACGGGGGACGGCAAATGGCGCAGACTGACGCCTGAGAAATCCTCGGAAAGCCAGCCCGCCTGGTCGCACGATGGGCAGTGGATTTATTTCAAATCGAATCGCAGCGGAACCAATCAGATTTATAAAGTGCCGGTGGCGGGCGGCGAAGCCAAACCAATCACTTTCAACGGCGGCTTCGAGGGCTCGATGGCAAGCTGTTTTATTTCACCAAAGAGCGCGGCAACCACGGCATTTATTCCGTCCCAGCCAACGGCGGAAAAGAAGAACTGGCGCCCGAACTCAAAGAGGCGGGGTACTGGCGTTCGTGGACACTGGTCAATCAGGGCATTTGTTTCCCCGTCAAAAAGAGCGACGCGGAATGGGCGCTTCAATTTTTCAGCTTTGCCACGCGGCGCACCAGTTCACTTTTCACCGTCACAGATGCGCCACTCTGGTGGATGCCGGGACTGGCTTTATCGGAAGATGGTCGGCGTTTGATTTACGCCCATTTGGAAAAACCCTACGACGAACTCATCCTGATGGAAAATTTCCGTTGACGACCGCCCAAGCGCCTCGGCACAGGCCGAGAGATCAATTCGCGGCTTGTTTCTGGCGCAGGCGCGGCGACAGCTTGCGCAGCTTTTCGATGACGGCGGGCGACGCCGTGCAGCCAAGTTGGTCGCCATCAGGGCGGCGCATCGCCTACTGGGGCGTGCATCGCGGCGGCCAGCGCGATTTGTGGACGATTGATGTAAGCGGCGGAACGGCTGTTTCGGTGACCGAGGACGCCGCCGTGGATTGAAATCCGGTTTGGTCGCCCGACGGCAAGTACCTGTACTTCGCCAGCGACCGCGGCGGCAGTATGAATCTGTGGCGCGTGCCGGTTGAAGAAGAAACCGGACAGGTGCTGGGCGCACCGGAACCCGTGACGACGCCGGCGACCTACAGCGGCTATCCCAGTTTTGCGCGGGACGGGCGGCGGCTGGTTTATGCCGAATCGAGCTATCAGGCCAACCTGCAAGAAGTGAGGTTCGATCCGGTGAAAAGGCAGGTGACGGGCGAGCCGCGCTGGATTACGCGCGGCGCACGTGTCGCCACGCATCAACACATTTCACCGGACGGACGCTGGCTCGCCTTTAGTTCGCTGGGCGACCGGCAGGAAGACCTCTTCATCATCGGGCGCGATGGGGCGGAGTTGCGCCAACTGACCAACGACCCGGCCAAAGACCGCACCCCACGCTGGTCGCCGGACGGTGAGCGCATCATCTTTTTCACCGACCGCACGGGCCGTTATGAACTGTGGCAAGTCAGACCGGATGGCAGCGAGCTGAAGCAATTGACTTCGACGACGGGCCCGGAAATCCAGATGTCGAACTGGTCGCCGGACGGGCGCACGATTCTATGCAGCTTGCAACAACCGGGCGCGCCGTTTCTGATGAACCCCGCGCTGCCCTGGACGCAGCAGACCCGCAGTCGTTGCCGACGGCGGGCATCCCTGAAGGACTGATTATCTCCTCGTGGTCTGCCGACGGGCAGAAACTGATCGGCTTTCGTAACGGCATTTTCACTTACTCTTTCACGACGCGCCGGTACGAACAGTTGACCGATTCCGGCGGCCTGCCCGCCTGGCTCGGAGACAATCGCCACGCGCTCTTTCTTGCGGCGGACAAACTGAACCTGCTCGACACCCAAACTCGACAGGTGACGGAACTGTTTTCCGTCGCGCCCCGGCAATTGCAGTTCCTCTCCGTCGCGCCGGATAACCGCTCCCTCGTCCTCAGCGTGAATACCACCGAAGCCGACATCTGGTTGGCAACACCCTTTGACTGACTTTCCGATGTCCGAGGATTGATCGTTTGGTTTTGACGCCGGCTACAGCACGTCGGCAAATGCTTTTTTCGTTCGCTCGAACCACCAATACCCAAATCCAAAACAAATCAGCGCAAACGCCAGCGTGAAGCCCAATCCGCGCCAATCCGGCAGTTGTCCTTCGAGCAAAACGCGCCGGTAGCTGCGAATCAGCGGCGCGATTGGGTTCCAATCCACCAGCCAGCGGTAATTCGGCGGGATCAGATTTTCGGGGTAAAGGATCGGCGTCAGGTACATCATCGTTTGCAGCAAAAGTTGATTGACCTGCGCCATATCGCGGATGAAAACGCCCAGGCTCGCCATTAGCCAGCCCAGGCCGATGGTCATCAGAAGCTGAGGAATCAGCAGCAGCGGCATCCACAAAGCCGTCGGGTGTAGAGTTTTCTGCCAGATCAACACTGCCAGCAGCAACACGATTGTACCGAACAGTTGCTGCATCAGCGCCGAAAACGCCAGGTTGACCGGCAGGGCTTCGAGCGGGAAAACGACGCGGCGAACCAGGTTGACGTTGTCGGTCAGCGCCGTGGTCGAGCGCAGGACCGCGTCACTGAAGGCAATCCACGGCAGCATTCCGCAAAACAGGTAGACCGCAAAACTCAGATGCCCGCCTTCGACTCCGAACTTCGCGTTGAAAATCCCCGAAAAAATGACGGTGAAAATGACGATCTGCACTGCCGGCGTGATGATCGTCCAGGCCATTCCCATCACGGAGCCTTTGTAGCGGCTGGTCAAATCGCGCCGCACCATCGAACGGATCAAGCCGTGATGCTCGCGGATAAGCGCCCAGGCGGGTCGCCACAAAGGAATTTTTACGCTGGATTGGTAATGCATTGGATTGCGGATTGCGGATTGCGGATTGCGATCAAAGAAGTCTTCAACTCCTCAATCCGCAATCCGCAATTAGCGGAGAGTTTTCGCTGGTCTGCGAATCTTCGACGCGGATTCTTCAACAAAAGTTTTGATTGGGTACGTGAACTGTTCGCGTTCGGCAGCGGCGGGATGAGCGACTTCGGATTCGCTCGACGGAACGGGCAACCCCGCCAGACGCAAAAGCAATTCTTCATACTGGTCGGTGATTTGTTCCCAGTTGTAGAGTTCCAGCACGCGAGCCATCGCGCGGCGGCGGTATTCACCGATCATTTCAGGGTGGTCAATTACCTGTTGCAGTTTGACCGTCAAGTCGGCGATTGAATCGTAAACGATGCCCGCGCCATTGATGGCTTCCCGATTTTCCGGGGTGTTCAGCGTCAGCGCGCAATTGCCCGCGCCCATCGCTTCGATCAGGGCCGGGTGCGTGCCGCCGACTTCGGTGGCGTGGACATAGCAGTAGGCGTTTTGCTGCAAGGCGCGATAGTCCTCGCCGAAGACGAATCCCGGAAACTTCACGCGCGAATCGCGAGTGCTTTTCAACTCGGCGATGTACTCTTCGGCGTAAGGCGCTCCGCCGACAATCACCAGCGGCATGTCGGTGTTGACCTTCTCAAAAGCCTGGATCACCAGATGCGCGTTGTTTTCCGGTTCCAGACGGCTGACGTAAAGCACGTAGTTATTCGGCTGCAAGTTGAAACGATCCAGGGTTTCCGGTGCGGCGCGGCGGGCGACTTCGGCGCCATAAGCGATCATCGCGGATTCTTTCTTATAGCGCGTCGCGTAATAATCCTGAATGACCTGCGCGTCGGTCACAATCGCCGTGGGCAAAAAGGTTGAAAGCCATTCTGAAGCCAGATAGTAGGTCCGGCCCAGCCAATTCCATTTTTTGCGTTTGCGTTCCAGCCCATCCACATTGACCAGCGTCGGTGTTCCGAAAAGCCGTGGAATAAACGAGAAAATGCTGTTAGCAGCGTTGCAGATCAGAATGATGTCGTAATTTCGCGGTGAAGCGTGCAGGACGGAAAGGAAGGTATGGATGATCGTATCAAAATATTTATGCCGGATTGTCGGCAGCGTCACTAATTCAACGCCACAATAGAACTTTTCAGGAATGATTGAATAATGTTTGCGTCCGTAGACTGTGACTTGATGCCCGCGCGCCGCCAACCGTGTCCCCAATTGCTCTGCGAAGGTCTCAAAGCCACCATAATTGGCCGGAATCCCTCGCGTCCCCAAAATGGCAATTTTCATAAAATAGTCATTTGCTCTTTCGTTATCAGGATTTTTGATTTCAGGGGGCTTGCTTTGCTGCGATGCTAACACGTTCGCTTGCAAATGCTTCCGCGCGGCGACCGGAAGTATAACTTTCCACTGGCGATTTCGCTATCCCCCGGCAGATTTTCAGAAACCTGGCGGATGGATTCCACCGTCCCCCCTCGCCACATCCGTCGAATGCCTGTAAAATTCGCGCCGCGCAATCGTCCCAACCGTTCACTTCGAGTCAGAATACGAGTCACAAAGAAGTTAGAGATTTCGAGGCAGAAACCATGTATCCACCCATCCTTCGCCCAATGACTGGTTTGTTCCTGGTCATGCTTGTCATATCAGTTCAAACTCAATCAACTTCCATGCCACAGAACTTTTTTCAGCAAACACTTACCAGCACATCGCGCAATGTTCACTTAGACACCTGGCAAATCACATCTGGCGATTTAAATTTGAATACTTCGTCTGCCTGGTCCGTGCGGAAACACACCCTGCACGGCGGCAAGCAGGAAGGCGTGGATGTGATTGTCGTCAACAATGGCAGGCTCAGTTTTACAGTCGTCCCGACACGTGGAATGAACGTACTAAAAGCCGAGTTGGGCAATGTGCGGCTCGGCTGGGAGTCGCCGGTTAAAGAGGTCGTCCATCCGCAATTTATCAACTTGCAGAGCCGTGGCGGTTTGGGCTGGCTGGAAGGTTTCAATGAATGGATGGTGCGCTGCGGCCTGGAATGGGCCGGCCATCCCGGCAAGGACAAATTCATCAACAACACGGGCGACGAAGCCGAGATGGATTTGACGCTGCACGGCAAAATTGGGAATACCCCGGCTTCGGAAGTGGAAGTCGTCATTGACCGCGCGCCCGCGCCGCGCATCCGCATCCGTGGCCGCGTGGATGAGCGCATGTTTTACGGCCCGAAGCTGGAATTGTGGACGGAAATTTCAACCGAACCCGGCGCGGAAACGTTTCGCATCGAAGACGCCGTCGCAAATTACGGCGCGTACGACCAGGAATTTCAGATCATCTATCACGCGAATTACGCCGCTCCCCTGCTTGAAGGCGGTTCACGCTTCGTCGCCGCCGCCAAAGAAGTCCGCCCGTTCAATGCGCACGCCGCCAAAAGCCTGGCCACGTTCAATGAATATGTCGCGCCGACTAAGGGATTTGTCGAACAGGTTTACGGCATCCTCCCTTTCGCCGACGACAAAAATCGTACAACCGTAATGCTCAAGAACGCTGCCGGAGACAAGGCTGTCTCGATGGGTTACTCCATCGAACAACTCCCCTACTTCACCCTTTGGAAAAACACGACGGCGATGGAAGAAGGCTACGTGACAGGTTTAGAGCCCGGCACAGGATTCCCCGCCAACCGCAGCATCGAACGCCAGGCCGGACGCGTGCCGAAACTCAACCCCGGCGAGACACGCCGGTTTGCCATTGATTTCGGCATTCACACTGG
Organism: Heliomicrobium sp.; assembly: GCA_021155085.1. Taxonomy (GTDB): domain Bacteria; phylum Acidobacteriota; class Blastocatellia; order RBC074; family RBC074; genus RBC074. Next base: position 79,566 of record JAJNQA010000059.1, read on the forward strand.
CAAGCAAAATGTCGAACAGATGGCAGCGCGGATTTCAAAGCTGCAGGCCGGGCGTCAAACGCAGCTCAACCCGCAACCACTCAAAGCGGAATAAACAAAACTCAGGAGTGAACGTGTCAGAAGAGAAAAAAGACTTTACCGTGGACCAGTTTGCCGCTGGGGTTCGTTACAAACTCGGCGAAAATTCCGGCCTTGATGCAACGATCAAGTTCATTTTTGAATGTGGCAGCGTCGTCTTCGTGGATGGCAAATCATCACCGAATGTCGTTCATCACAACGACCATCCGTCGGATGTTACGCTGCGGCTGTCCATTGAAACGGTGAATCGGCTTTACCGGCAGGAACTCAATCCAATGATGGCTGTAATGAGCGGCAAGATCAAAATCGAAGGCAATCCGATGGCGGCGATGAAGCTGGGGCAGATTTTCGGCTGACACTGAAAGCGGCCTGTTGAGCCGCTTTCAGTGTCAGGAAAAGGCTATTTTCCCGCCATGGTTTTGCTTTGCTCGTCGAGCCAGGTCTTGAGCGGCGCGAAGTAATCAATGATGGCTGTCGCGTCCATCTTGTCTTCGCCAGTCATCGCTTTCAGCGCTTCCGGCCAGGGCTGGCTTTGTCCCATCGCCAGCATGGCTTTCAGCTTTTCGCCAACCTGTTTGTTACCGTAAATCGAGCAGCGGTTCAGCGGCCCCTTGTATCCGGCTTCGCGGCACAGCGCGCGGTGAAATTGGAATTGCAGGATGTGGGCCAGGAAATACCGCGCGTAGGGCGTATTGCCGGCGACATGATATTTGGCACCGGCGTCGAAATCATTTTCGCTGCGCGGCCCGGGAGCGGAAATGTTTTGATACTTCTCGCGAAGTTCCCACCAGGCTTTGTTGTAGTCGCCAGGACCAACTTCGCCTGAAAATACTTTCCAACGCCACTGATCCACCAGATAGCCGAACGGCAGGAAGGCAACCTTGTCCAGCGCCAGCCGCAGCAGTAAACCAATATCGGCCTTTTCATCCGGCACGCTGCTGATCAGGCTGAGCTGTTTCAGATATTCCGGCGTCACTGATAGCGCGATGGTGTCTCCGATGGCTTCGTGAAAACCATCGTTGGCGCTGTTCTGGTAAAGCGACGACTTCGGCGCGTAGGCCATCTGGTAATAATTGTGGCCGAGTTCGTGGTGAATCGTCGTGAAGTCTTCTTCATTGATGTTGATACACATCTTGATGCGGACATCTTTTTGGCTGTCTATATCCCAGGCGCTGGCGTGGCAAACAACGTCGCGATCTTGCGGCTTGGTGAAAAGCGAACGTTTCCAGAAGGTCTCTGGCAGCGCTTCGAAGCCGAGTGAAGTGAAAAAGCCCTCGCCGTATTTCACCATCTGTCTGGCGTCGGTATTGCGGCTTTTCAGAATTTGGGTCAGGTCATAACCAGGATCACCAGTCGGCGGTTTCATCAGGTCGTAAACGTTGCCCCACTGCTGGCTCCACATATTGCCCAGTAGATGCGCCGGAATCGGGCCGGTGGCCGGAACCACCGCATCGCCGTATTTTTGCCGCAGTTTCGCCCGCGTGTAAGCGTGCAGCGAATCGTAAAGCGGTTTGACCTGCTGCCACAGCCTTTCCATTTCGGCGGCAAAAGCGTCCGGCTCCATGTCGTAGTTCGACCGCCACATCGCGCCCAAATCCTTGAACCCCATTTCGCGAGCGCCCTTGTTGGCCAGTTCGACAAATTGCACATAATCCTTGCGGTATTTCGGCGCAACCTGATGCCAGCCCAGCCAGGCTTTCTTCAACTCTTCGGGATTTCGGCTTTCGGCCATGATCTTTTCCAGATCGCCCAGACTCAGGCATTTGCCATTGTCACCGTCGGGGCAATATTTGCCCGCGCCGTAGGCGCTTTCCATGCTAACAGCAATCTTGGTCAGCTTTTCGCGCTCTTCGGGATTGCCCGGCGCGGGCAGAACCAGCGCCAGTTTCAGCAGTTTGATCTTTCTGGCAACATCCGGCGGCAGATTCAGCCCATCGAATTTGCGGGATTCTTCGGCCAGTTCTTTAACGGTCTTGATGGACTCTTCCTTGGCATTGGCGGCAATGACTTCGGTGTCGTCAGTGATGAAGTTGCTTTGTATCCAACTGGCACGGCTTTCGTTGATGGTCACGGCCAGGTAGCGTTTCTCGGCATCAGCGATAAATTTTTCAGCATCGGCCACTGTTGCTTTTGACCCGCTACCAGCGCCGGAACAACCTGCCATCAGCACCAAGGCAGAAACCAACCACCAGCCATTTCTACTTTTTATGTGATTCAAAATTGAAAGCGTCATTTACTGCCTCCTCTAAAAATTAACATTCGTTTTTGACCTGTAGACCTGCTCAGGGCAGAATACAAACCGCGATTGACCCGTCGCCTCAGTTGGATAGCCTATGTATACCAGTAACAAACGCGAATTGCTCACCGGAATCCAATATCTGATGATCGGCATCATTGCCGAAGGCGTGGTCATACGGTGGTTCAGCCAGCGTCCACCGATCCAACGAATTCTGCTCTGGCTGGCGATTGCCACCATACTCAGCATTGCGCGCTTTCTGGTCCTGTCCCTGTCGGAATGGACTCGCAAAGACGATTGGCAATCGGTTTCCCGTCGAAACTGGTAAAACTATCCAGCGCCTTCCATATCCTCACGTATCAGCACTGAAATCGAATGCAACGTGTTAAAAAGAAAATGCGGGCGATGCTGCATCTTTCTACCCAATCGCGTCGCGGGATTGGAAAGGTCCGCGCCAGCCACAACAGGTAGAAAAGCACTTCCCGCAGCAATGCCGTGAAATACAGTCTGGGGTCTACGCGCCCAAAAAGGTCAACCATTCTGTTGAACGTTGCCACCGCATAATGAAGCGATTGAGTGTCTGGTGATGCCCCCCGCATCTTGCTTCAGTATTGGAAGTCAGATCAAGTTTCACGTCGGCGCAGGAATCGGGTAGAATCCCGCTCGCTTCAAACTTCAAATCAGTTTATGAAGGAGTAAAACAGTGCGGAATTTTTTGGAAAACCGATTGGGCAAAGAGATTGAGATTCAATGTGAGAGCACGACGGTCAAAGGCAAAGTGACCAAAATCGAAGGCAATGTGCTTCACCTCCAAAAGGACGATGAGACTTGCTACGTCAACATCGAAAAGATCGTTATCGTTTGGGACTCGCGCGAAAAGAAGGCGCAGCCGCCCGGATTTCTGTCGAAATCCAAATAACGACAAAAGCTGAAGGCGGAAGCAACGCCGTAAAGCCTGCTTCCGCCTTCAAACTTTCACCTTAATCTTCCAGCCACCTCCCATTCTCTGGCCAGCGGCACGCGCCGGAATCCTATGACGCGGTCCCCCCAGTAGCCTGAGTAGAAAGAGCGCACAACTCCCTGCGAAGTTGACGCGTGATAGAAGGAATATTCATCGCGCACGATGCCAACGTGGTTCACCCCTTTGAAAAAAACGAGTGTCCCGAATTGTGTTGCTTCCTCTTCGGTCGCTTCCGGCAAGGTTTGCCATAATGTGCGAGCCGACATCCGGCTGATGTCAATGCCCGCTTCCTGAAAGACGCTCCAGACAAACCCAGAGCAATCGTAGCCGCGCTCATCCGTCCCGTTTGAGCGATATGGCGCGCCCAGACGATTCATGATGGCGTCGTAAATCGAGGCTTCAATTTCTTCGTTACGTCGTGATGAACGGTTACGCGAATGCAGTTTAGGACTCGAAGAAAAGTTTCTTTTGAAGCCGCCGGATTGTGTTGATTCAAAACCGTAACTGTTTCTACGACTTTGAGCCTCAGCACACTGCCAGGCGAGCATCAGCATGAGGGATACGGCCGAAAGATACACTACTAGCCGAAATGCTTGTCGCATCATTCGAAGACTCCTTATTTGATCTGTAATCGAAAGGGGTCGGCCAAACCAGCAAGAGGTACTGGCAACGAAAAGGGGGCGATCTTTAAGAAGGGGTTTGGAGTTTGTTAGTCCGAAAGGGGCTGCTCGGAGTTTTTGGGATGCGGGCGGATATTAGCGACAAAAGATTAATCTGTCACTAAAAAAATTAGAACGTGGCAAAAACGAAATACACTTCCCCAGAAACTGGCTGTTTATCTTAGGTTAGCGGCAAGCGGTAAAAGTACAGGAGCCGGAATGAACATTAAATCCATTCCGGCCTGAATAAATCTCATTCGCCAGGGTTGACCGGATCGGGGATGCCAAGCTCAGGCGCACGCCGGTAGCCGGTGATACGTGATCCCCAATATCCTGCAAAAGTCGAAAGGACGACGCCTTGCGAGCGTGAAGCGTGATAGAACGTAAACGCGTCCCGCACAATACCGACATGCTTCAAGCCATTAAAGAAAACCAGCGTCCCGAAGCGATTGGCGTCTTCCCCGACAGCCTCTGGAAATTCTTTCCACAGCACACGCGCAGCAACTCGGTCAAAGTTTGCGCCGGCATCCTGAAAAACCCTCCAAACAAATCCAGAGCAGTCATAGCCGCGATCATCCGTGCCGAAGAACTTGTAACGAACCCCCAGCCGTTTGGTAATGGCTTGGAAGAGTGCTGACGATCCACCATCAGTGAAAATCAAGGGTGGCGCCAAAAGAGTTGGATTAAAAGTGGGACGAAACGCCGGGAAAACCAGCGAAGTAAAATTCTCGAATCCAGTTTGGGGCAATTGGGGCAACTGCGTTGCAGATTCTTCATTTGCCGGGCGATTGAAAACGCCACTGCTCACTTGCGCTTCAGCATTCAACGAAACTGTCGCACAGAGAACAACAAACGAAAACAGGCAAAGCAACAGCCGAAAATCTGTCTTCATGAATCAAATTCTCCTAAAGACCAAATCGAATTATTTTGCTAATCGTTTTTGCTTGCTGGAAGTACCGCAAAAGTGGCGGGATACTAACCGACAGCCCCGAATTTGTCACGCCTGGCAGGCGTTCAAATCGCGGGACTTCGGCTTGACATTTTTGGACTCATCCTTTTCGCCTGCGAACAATCTCAACCGAGCAATTCGCGTGCGAAGCAACAGCCTGCGAGACAGAACCGAGCAGGAATTTCCGGAATCCCCGATACCCGTGCGAACCAAGCACGATCAGATCGGCGTTCCATTCTTTTGCCGTGTTGATGATCACCTCTTCGGCATGACCGACGATTGCCTTGCCGGTCAATGTCAACGGAACTTGGCGCCAGCCATTACTTTCTTTCAACTGAGCAATCGCTTTTCCGGTAACTTCTTCCGCATAAATGCGCCCATCCTTTTCGACTTGCGCATAGTAATTATCCGGCAAAACCCAGGTCTCCGGCGTCGGAGTCATCGGCAAATGAATTGCTGACAAGACACAAACTTCACTGCCTGCGGGCCAGGGTCGTTCGGCAATTTCGTCAACTGCCAGGTTGCCGCAATCCGAACCATCTACCGCAAGCAGAACCCTCATCGCCTTTTGCCCATTCAATTGATCAGCGTTTTTTGCCTGCCGCACGATCTGGACCGAACAATGCGCGTGCGAAGCAATAGCGCGCGAAACCGACCCCAGCCAGAACCGTTCAAATGCGTTATAGCCATGCGTTCCGACAATCAGCAGGTCCGCGCCCCAATGTTCAGCTTCTTCCAGAATCGCCATTTTCGGATCGCCCTTGATTGTTGTGGCGGCAACACTAATTTCAGTTCCACCGTTGGCATAAAAACGCGCAACCGCGCGTGCCGTATTGGCGACGGCCTGATCATCAAGCGCCTTTTCCCATTCGGCGTAATAGTTATCCGGCATCGGCAATGTCCCCACCACGACCGGTGTTGGCATCTCGACAGCGGAGATAATTTTTACTTCAGTACCTTTCGGCCACGGCATTCGCGCCGCTTCATCCACTGCGGCAAGACTGAATGGCGAGCCATCCACAGCCAACAAAACCTTCATTGCTTCTCTCATAATTTTTTACGTTGCCAGTTGGAACAACGCCCTCCTATTTACGGGTTGAGCAATGCGCGTGCCGCCAAAAAGCCTCGCCGTTACAAAGGCGGCAGTTCGCAGATTGGCAAGAGTTGAGTAAAATCGCGGAAGCGATGGCGCAAAAATCCGCAAACATCTAAAAACCGTCCTGGGAACTTATATTCAATGGTTACTGAAGAAATTATCAAACAACTCAATTCCATCGTCGGCCCGGAACACGTCACCAACGCCCCCGACATCATCGCGGCCAATTCACAAGACGCGCTCAAACAAGTTTTCTGCGCTGACGCTATCGTCTTTCCCAGAACCGCCGAAGAGATCGCGGCGATTCTGCGTTTGGCCAATGAGCGCAAGTTTTACGTAACGGCACGTGGTGGCGGAGTCGGTTACACAGGGGGAGCAGTTCCTGTACGCGGAGGGGTCGTACTGGCCACCAGCCGGATGAACCGAATCCTGGAAATCAACAAAGCGGATCTGGTCACGGTCGTTGAACCGGCGGTGAAAAATTATGATCTGCAGCAGGCGGTCGAAGCCCACGGGCTGTTCTATCCGCCCGATCCGTCAAGCTGGAAGGATTCTTTTATCGGCGGCAACATTGCGCTCAACGCAGGTGGACCGCGCTGCGTGAAGTACGGCAACACCAAACAATTTGTCCTGGGACTGGATTTTGTCACGCCCACCGGCGAAATCATCAAAGCCGGTACGCGAACACCGAAAAATGCCACAGGCTATCACCTGGAAAGTCTGATGATCGGCAGTGAAGGCATGCTCGGCGTCATCACACGCTGCATTCTTCGCTTGCTGCCAAAGCCAGAAACGCGCCGGACCGCGCTGGCCATCTTTGAAACCGCGCAGGATGCCTGCAACTGCGTCGCGGACTTCACCAGTTCCGGCATTCTGCCCGTCGCGCTGGAACTACTCGACCGAATTTCGATCAACGCCATCGAAGATTTTGAACCGTCGGGACTGCCGCGCTCAGCCGGGGCGCTGCTGATCATTGAAGTAGACGGATTGCGCGAAGCAGTCGCCCGCGAAGCCGAAATCGTGCGCGAAATGTGCGCCAAACATCATGCCATCCAATTCACGCTGGCCGCAGATGACGCCGAATCCGAAGCCATCTGGGAAGTCCGCCGCAAGATGTCTCCCGCCGTGGCCAGGACAGGCATCATCAAACTCAACCACGATGTTGTCGTCCCACGTTCGCGCATCCCGGAGATGCTGGAATTTCTGCAAGCCCTGAGCGCGCGCTCCGGTTTCCTGATTCCAACCTTCGGCCACGCCGGAGACGGCAATCTGCACACCAACGTCATGCTGCAAACCAACGACGAAGAAACACGCAAACGCGGCGCGGCGACAGTGCGGGAAGTTTTTCAGAAAGCCTGTGAATTAGGCGGGACAATCTCCGGCGAACACGGGGTTGGCTATGCCAAAGCGCCATTCCTCGATCTGGCGCTGACCGGGCCGACCATTGAATTGATGAAGGTAATCAAACGGGCGATGGACCCGAATGGCATTTTAAACCCGGGGAAAGTGTTTGAAACGCCGCTGGCAGCTTACGAGGTTGGATTTGTGAACAGCGGGCAAGCCTGTTGCTGAAACTTGCCCGCTTTCGTGAGGTTGAACAGACGGAATCAATTTTAGGATTCAGCGCTCACCGCATCTTCAGCCACTTCGCCTGGCGCGGCATGTTTTGGAAAAACTTCCGGGATGTCGAACGGCTGTTGCGGCGCACGCCAGTTGTCGAGCATCGCCACCTGCTGAACGCAGGCAATCGTGCAGAACTTGGCGCAGGGCTTTTCACTGGAAAATTCGTGTTCAATATGTTCGCGGGTATATTCCGATAGCGGGATTCCCGGGAATCCCCGCTGCTGCGAGCAGTAATGCACCAGACCTTCTTCGCAAATGTAGAGGTAGCGCGCGCCCGCACGGCAGCGCCAATTGTGCGGACGGCCGTAAGCCAGATCGTCCTGGAACTGATTCAGCCAGCCAAATTTCTTTTTGCCGAAGCGGCGGAGCTTTTGATAAACCTGCTCTTCCCTGCCGCTCAGCGGTTTCAACTGCCCGGTTCCATCGTGGATGATTCCGAGCGTTGAACCAAAACCAAGCTCAACGGCACGTTCAGCGACGACCAGCGCATCTTCCGGATTCTGAATCCCGCCCCCAATCACTGAATTGATATTGATGTGAAATTTGGCGAACTTCGACAGATTGACCAAATAACGGTCAATCACCTTCAGACTCTTTTGCGAGACTTTGTCGGGCTTGACGTTATCAATGCTGATTTGCAGATATTCCAGCCCGGCGCGGTTGAGCTTTTCGATGTTCTCGCGGGTCATGTAATAGCCGTTGCTGATCAGCCCCGCAATCATTCCATGAGAGCGAATGTGAGTGATAATCTCGAAAATCTGCGGGTGCAACATCGGCTCACCTCCACTAATGGTGATGGTCGTCGTGCCGAACGAAGCAAGCCTGTCAAGCCGTTTCTTCATTTCTTCAAAGGGAACGGGCTCGGAAACCTTGTCATACTCGTTGCAATAACCGCAGGCCAGATTGCAGCGGCGCATCGGAATGACGTGCGCCAGAATGGGGTGTTTGGTCGAAGCTAACCCTTTGGCAACGAGTTTGGCTTCGCGCAAATTTCGACTCAGTTTGCTGCTGCTTAGGTCTGTCATTTCAAATTGCGGACACGGGGGTAAGTGCCTCGCCTCCTGATGGGTGTGGGGGTGATTAGGAATTTAACGAAAGGGACGAGCTTGTTTAACTCGTCCCTTTCCGCAACCGTAAATGTTGATTGAACTTGGATGAACCGCGAATGGCGGTTTCTTTTTTGCACCGCTAGAACTTATCCACGACCTTCGTGCCGTTCGGAATGTTGACAACGAATGCGGCGTCAGCGACGTTCGCATTCACTTGCGGATTCTTCAGGGTGATGACAGTGTAATCGCCATTGCGTTCGACCATCTTCCATTGCGCCGGGAGCCAGTTCTGCTGATTGACCCACAGATCAATCGCGGAATAGGTTCCGCCGCTCTTCGGCGTCAAACGCAGGATCGTCGCCATCTGACCGTTGACCGCTTCGTCCTTCACAAAGTCAATGTTGTAATTTGCCGTCAGAGTTTTCAGCGAACCATCCAACCCGACAAGATTTATACCCGCCTTGCCTTTGGAAACCTTGTTAAGCGTGCCTTTGAAAACCTGATTAATGCGCGGCTGGTAAAAGGTGACGGCCTCTCCAACGACCGCGACGATGTCTTTGCTCGGTTTGGTGTAATCAATCCGCAGCCTGCCTTTGTCCTTGCCGGAGGCGGGCTTGTAAAGCACCACACCGTAATCGGTGTCAGTGCTGCCGATTTGAGGATTGGTCTTCTGCTGAATAATTTCAGCTTTCAGACTTTTCATCTGCTGGTGTGCACTCTCCATCTTGTTGAGAATGCCAGTAAGTAATTGGGGTTTTGAGTTGGCGTCCACGCGAGCAGCTCCGGGCAATACCAGAAACATTCCCACAACGAGCGCCAATGCAACAACTTTTTTCATTCGTGCCTTCTCCATCTGTACGGCTTCAGGGTAACAATCGCTGGACTTCTATTTGATCCAGACTCGATAGCCAACCCGCCCTTGCGGGTCCATAAAGGGTTCAAATTTGCTGACAACCACATTTTGCTTGAGTTGGTCGCGCAGGTAAAGAACGATTGCTTCCTGCGGCGAGTTCAACATCAACTCAGCTTTGTTTTGTTTTTGTAAAAAATCCTGTAAATCGCTCACGGCGATTTCGCGTACCGTTTCACCTGACTTCGATCCTAAATTCAGGGCTTCATTTGCCTGCACTGTTTTGAAGGGAATTCGGTCGCGGTCGCCGAAAAATTTTCCTGGCAGTAAAAAAACCGTGCCAATGATCAACAGGCAAAGAAGATCGTATTGCCAAGTACCTCGTTCATATGACCAGAGAAGAATGTTCCTGATTCCCATGAAAATTGACTTCATCGTCTATCCTCTTCTCTGCTCGGCGATTTATTCAAACTATCGTTGCCCCACAATCATTCCATCCCGCATCTCGATCGTGCGAGCGGCAACGGCCGCTGCTTCGGGATTGTGTGTAATCATAACAATAGTCTGATTCAGTTCCCGGTTGAGCTTCTGCAACATTTCAAGGACGATTTCGGAATTTTCCGAATCCAGATTTCCTGTCGGTTCATCGGCCAGAATAATCGCCGGGCGATTGATAATGGCGCGTGCAATAGCAACTCGCTGCTGTTCTCCGCCTGATAGTTCAAGGGGTTTATGCCGCATTTTATTTTCCAATCGCAACATCCGCAAGACTTCGCGGCGGGTTTGGTCATCAACCGCCTTCCGGCCGTTGCCGTGAACGTGCTCCGCCAGCTTCAAATTTCCTTCGGCGCTGAGCGTCGGAAACAAGTTAAACCGTTGAAAAACAAAGCCGATCTTACGGCGGCGAACATCAGTACGTCCAGCGTCGCCCATTGCCGCCATATCTTCGCCGTCAACAATCACTTTTCCAGAAGTCGGCTTGAGCAACCCGCCCAAAATATGCAGCAGCGTGGATTTTCCGCAGCCTGACGGCCCCATGATCGAAACGAACTCGCCGCGACCGACCGTCAAATTGACCCCCCGCAGGGCATTTACGTCAACCTTGCCCACGCGGTAGGTCATCACCAGATTTTCAGTCTTCAGAATTGCATCCATGGCAAAGTTTCCAGTTTCCAGTCTTTAATTTTGGGCATCTCAGTCGTGCGTCAATCTGAAAGCAGGAAACCTCATTCGTAAGACAAGGCTTTGACCGCGTCTTGATTGGCCGCTCGAACTGCCGGATAAAGCGCCCCCAGTGCCCCTGCACCCAATCCAATCAGGGCTGCCCGCAAAATCCACGACCAGTGAAATTCCAGTTGGAGCGTTGTCGCCCGCTCCAACACCCAACCGGCAACCAAGGCCAGCGCCAATCCGACAATGACTCCAATCAGGCTGATGGCCAAAGCCTCTTTTTCAATGACGCCAATGATGTAGCGCTTGGGTGCGCCAAGCGATTTCAAAATGCCGATCTCGCGCGTGCGCTCGGTGATGGTAGTGTACATCGCCAACAGAATGACGAGCGAACTGACAACGACAGACAAAGCGAGCACCGCTCGAACGAATCCGCGAATGCCTGGTATTTCGCGGCCATAATCCAGCCCCAGGTCACGCGTCAGAATCACTTTATTACCTGGCAACTCATCGTTAATCCGCTGCTGAACTTCGGCCTGTTTATCCGGGTTCTCCACTTTGACCAGAATCGAGAAACATTTGTTTTCCGCGCCCAATGCGCGCTGCATTGCGCCCAACGACATCTTGATTCTTGATCCGACTTGCGGCGAATAAATTCCCGCAACCTTCATCATTTTACCGAAGACCTGGATTTCGCTGCCGACTTTGAGCTTGCTGTGCTTGGCCTTGAATTCGTCAACCAGCACATCCTCGTCAGACTGGAAGGCCTGCCCTTCGACAATCCTGATTCCAGTGATCGCGGAATAACCTTCAAACTCAATCCCTTCAACGATTTCAATCCCCAGCCCGCTGTTTCCGCTCTGAACGTAATAGCCCACCGGACTGACCTGTTGAATGCCTTGAATCTTCCGCAGTTTATCGGCGTAGCGAACATCCACCGGGTTGCTGGAAGAAGGCGAAAGCATGGAAGCTTCGCGGCCAAATTGAATTTCCGCGCCAATGCCACGCTCCCGCCGGATACGATCGTTGAGCATTCCCTCAACCAGCCCCGTGTTCAAGATCACCAACAGCACGCCCAAAGCGACCCCCGCCACGCTGATCAAGGTGCGTGTCGGACGTTGGCGAATATTTGAAGCAACGAGACTGTCCATAAAATTTGTCTATCAGGGAGTTTGCGTCGCCGGAGGCTTGTCTAAATCCAGCTCCGTCAGCTTGTCAGTATTTTCGAGTACAAATGCATTCGGTGGCAGTTCCGGATTGATTTCGAACTTTTCTTCATTGAATAGCAACCGCGCGGAATAGCCATCGTGCGGACGCATCACCCAAATCACACTTGGCCACAAATCCTGGCTGGCTTCGCTAAGCTTGCGGAAATCCGTGTAATGAACTTCCGTCGCCAGTTCACCTTTTGCGTCAAAGATTTGCTGCCGGGCAAATCTGGAACTGTTTGTCCGGTCAAACCAAAACCGGCGAAGCACGCGAGACGCCCCTTGCCCTTCCGGTAGAATTTCCACCTCGGAAATCACATAGAAGCTGCGCAGCACTCGTGCATCTTTCTTCGCCTTTGGATTCGGATCAGCTTCCTCGACCAGAGATTCTTCAATCGAATACGCGAAACGCGGATTGTTCAAATTCAGCGGGCGCATCATCAGTGCTTCCGTAAAGTGAAAGGGCCGGGCTTCAACCAATCCGCTGCGCCCTTTTTCGCCAAGTTTCGCCCGCCACATGCTGTAATCGGCGTCATTCGTGCCAATCAGAAACCGCGGCGACTGCTGGTAAATTGCCACCTTGAACCGATTCGATTCGGAGACCATTTCAGCGACCTTCGATTTAACGACTGGAGCCTGGATGATCAATCGAATCTTGTCCGGACGCTGCAAAACCATAATGGCATTGGTTTCCGGCCAGCGTTCAGTCAGGCCCGCGTCCACAAAAACGATCCCGACTCGGGATGTCCGCAGCGATTGGAGATTGGTAAATGGCTGTAACTGTTTAATTAAATCACCGAATTTAGCATCGGCCAGTGGAGTGATCAGTTTCGGGATCGAGTTGTCTTTGGTGACAATCAGACGCTTGCACGAAGAGCCGAACAAAGCCAGCGCCAGAATCATCAGTAACAAATTTATCCGCTTCACTCGATCTCTAGTCTCCCGCCAGAATCGGACTGCTTGAACCATAAGAATAGTGCCTGTAATAACCGCCACAAACAAAGCTGGGAAGCTAACAGAAGGATTTTTGGAAGTCAAACTTGGGGTTTACAGCGTTTTTTTGCGCGGCGGTGAGCGCAAAAGCGCTGGCTTGACGCCCTTTGCGCGGCTCGCGTACACTTCCGGGCATCTTAAACCTTCCAACTCGGTTTATGGCGGAGAGCTTGGTTGCGAATCTGTAAAAATCCGGCAAAGAATTGCATCTCAGGCGTTCTGGCTTTGCCAACTCGACGGATTCACCAGGCAAAAACAAAAAGCCCATCACCGGTAGGAGAGACAGTTGCTATGCAATACCCATTGTTCACACGAAAATCCGCGCACAAAACCGCGCTGTTTTTGATTTTGACGTTGATTCTTTCTTCGCTCACCGTCTTCGCTCAGGACAAGACTGACAAGAAGAAGAAGGAGAAAGTACAAAAAGAAGGCCTCAAAAGCGTCTATAAACGCTGGAAGGACGAGGACGTCCGCTGGATCATCACGGATGAAGAGCGCAAAACCTTCGACGCGCTGAAAACCGACGACGAGCGCGAGCAATTCATCGAACAGTTCTGGCTGCGCCGCGATCCTGATCCGGACACTGATGCCAACGAATATCGCGAGGAATACTACCAGCGCATCGCCTATGCCAACGAGAATTTCACGAGCGGTATTCCCGGTTGGAAGACTGATCGCGGGCGCATCTACATCATGTTCGGTGCGCCGCACCAGAAAGAATCCCATCCCTCCGGCGGCAGCTACAATCGCCCGACCTGGGAAGGCGGCGGTTCGACGTCAACCTATCCTTTCGAGATTTGGTGGTACCGCTACCTCGAAGGAGTGGGATCGGACATCGAGATCGAGTTCGTTGACCCGACCGGTTCCGGAGAATACCGCATCGCTCGCAACCCGAACGAAAAGGACGCATTGCTTTACACGCCAAACGCCGGCTTGACGCTGGCAGAAGAGCTGGGTCTTTCGAGCAAGGCTGACCGCATCGCCTATGGCGGCATTGGCGGCTTCAATGGCGGCGGCGGCAATCAACTCTTTGGCCAGCGCGCCAAAGATCAGCCGTTCGAGCGATTGAACCAACTTGCCCTCTTGCAAAAACCGCCGAAGGTCAAATTCAACGACCTGGCCGCGCTGGCCGGTGAATCCGAACTGCCGAAAGCCAGCTTCGATGTGCTCAGCGCTGGCATGAACATCAATTTGCTGCGCGTTACAGAAAATGCAGTGCTCACTTCCTTCACCGTGCAGTTGGATAATTCGGACCTTGTGTACAAGGAAATTGGCGGATTGCCGCAAGCCGCCATCAACGTCTACGCCAAGATCACCAATGTCGCTGGCCGTCGCGCCGGACAGTTTGAAGACGTCGTAACTTCCAGCTATACGCCGGAAGCACTGGAAAGCGGAATGCAGCAAAAATCGGCGTATCAAAAGAATGTGGTGCTGCCGCCTGGCAATTACAAGATTGATCTGGTCGTTCGCGACGTGAACAGCGGCAAAACCGGCGTCATCAAACAGGGTTTTGTTGTCCCCCGCTACGAAGAAGGAAAGCTTTCAACTTCTACCATGATCCTGGCCTCGAAAATCGAACCATTGGCAGGACGGTTGCCAAGCGGCCAGTTCGTGCTTGGTTCGTTGAAAGTGATCCCGAACGCGACGGGCGAGTTCAAAACGGATCAAATCCTGGGCGTTTACATGCAGGTCTACAATGTGGCGGTTGATCAGGCAACGCTCCGCCCCAGCGTGGACATTGAATATGTCATCACTCAACGCGACAAAGAGGTGATGCGCATTAAAGAAGACGGCAAAAACGGTATGAGCACGATTACCAGCCAGCAAATTACGCTGGCGCGGCAAATCCCGCTCAAACAGTTCAAGCCGGGCTTTTATGACGTTCAGGTCTTCGTCAAAGACAATGTCGCCGGTACAACTGTTGCCACCGACAAAGACAGCTTCCACGTGAAATAAAGTCGAATCGTGGATTGGAACCTGGCGCATCTTTCCAGGTTCCAATCCGCAATCTGTTTTCCAAACCTGCATTCAATCCCCTCTTATTTCTTGCCCCGCGCAGTCCCGGCGATCTACTACGCAAGCGCTTTGAGTGCCTCACAATCCAGAACATTCCTCCAAAGTTTCCAGAGAGGTTCCTATGATTAAACCGATAAATCGAATTGTGACTGTCATGGCCATGCTTTCCCTGGTGCTGCTGACGTCGCCCTCTCCCGGGCTGTCTGCGCAGGAAAGAAAGCTTGCTTACGAAGATTGGTATGGTGAGACGAAGAGAGAACTATCAGCTCATTACACGGGCAAGACCGTAACGCTGCGCATGGCGATTCCGGCGACGCGGCGTGGTCTGGAAATGACGGATGGACAGTTTCAGCAGAATGATTCCGCCCAGGCGCAGGCTCAACCGGGGGATGAAGTAACTATCCAAAGCTTCAGGGTCGGCCCCACCAACATTGAGATTCTGCTGAACAAAAACGGCGCAAAGCGCCCAAATCGTTTCTTCGGCTGGATGAAACGGACACGCATCAACCTGCGTTTTTCGCGTGAACTGACCGCCAAAGATATGACTGTTGAAAACGTCAATCGCCTGCTTGCGACAGCGATTGATATTGCCCCGCTAGCCTCGGCCAGCGCCGACCATTCGTCTGGAAATACGCAGGCTTTAATCGCGTCCGTGGCAGAGCCTGCGCCGAAAACCATGCCCACGAATCATTCTCAAGGTGTGCCGATGGCTTCCGTCACCGGTGAGCTGACTCCGGCCAGTCCGAACTTTGGCGAATTGACGGTCGAAAGTTCGACGGCTCAGGCGCGAATTTACATTGATAATGCGTACAGCGGCACTGCGCCGAAAACAGTCAGATTGCGTGCGGGTGTTCATTCCATTCTGGTGATGGCGAATGGCTACGCGGCGTGGGAACAACGGTTACTGATTCCAGGCGGGAAATCTTCAGTGGTCAAAGCCGAATTACAGCGCTGAAGACCAGAATCGAAAACCCGACAAGAAGCTTCCTGCCAATGGTTAAGTCTCGTTGCCTCTTTCATCGTTGTCAGCAACTCTTATTTGATTAACCAGCAAATGCGCCTGCCGTGTTGGCTCCGGCTGACGGTACCTGGTAACTGTCCGTAGCACCAAATCCACAGCCGAATCCAGATCAATTAAATGTCCCGGCGAGACATACACAGGCGAAACATTCTTTTTCGTTCGCAAGGCAACACCGACTTGCTCGCCACGATCAATCAGCGGTGAGCGGCTTCCAGCCTCCGGTGCAAGTTCCCCGTGCCTTCCCACCAGAATACTCTTGGCGCAGCCAATCGTCGGCCAATCCAATAACACTCCAATGTGACTGGCAATTCCCAAACGGCGCGGATGCGCGATTCCCTGGCCGTCAAGCATCAAGACATCCGGCTTGGTCTGTAACTTCTCCCAGGCTTCCAGCAACGAAGGGGCTTCGCGAAAACTGAGCAACCCGGAAACGTAAGGGAATTTCGACGTGCTGCGAATGCCGACCGACTCGATGATCCGCAAATCCGGGAGGCTCAAAACAACAATGCCGGCGTAGACCACCTCCGAAAATTTATTGAAGGAGATGTCTGCGCCGGCAATCGTGTTGATTTCCTGCCTGAGCGGTTCGAGCCGAACCAGACCGCGTAACTGTTGCTGGACCGCGATAGCCTCACGCGGCGTCAAATCCCAACTGTGCGGCGAAGGAGACATTCTTCTTAGGCAGCAATCTCAACCAGCGTCAACGCGAAATGCAATTCCTCGCCCGCCAGCGGGTGATTGGCATCCAGCGTGACCGTGGTGTCGGTCAGTTCCGTAATGACCAGCGGAATATTGCCCTGCGGCGTGCGCATTTCAATGGCCAGGCCCAGTTCCGGCTCAATGCCTTCCAGATTGAATTGATTGCGATCAATCGTCTGCACCAGCTCACTGATGCGTTCACCGTAAGCCTGATCCGGCGGAATTACGATATCCCTGGTTTCGCCGACCTGCATGCCGACCAGCGCCTGATCAAAGCCGGGAATGACCTGACCTTCGCCGACCGTAAAGGCCAGCGGATCGCGGCCTTCGGAAGAATCGAAAACATCACCATCGTCAAATTTGCCTGTGTAATGGACCTTTACGGCGTCGCCGGTTTTAACTGTGGACATTGAAAATTCCTTTCTGGATGAAATACCCATGAAGATTGTTGAAGTTTATCGGTAATTGGCAGCATCGCACAGCAAATACCAAAAAGCCAGTATCGCGATTTTCAGGCTTCAAAAAGGCTGCTATGGTATCGGCGATGAAAGCGTTACGTTATGAAAACGGCGAACTCCGATTGACCGAAATTGACCGGCCCAACCACGCCGATGAAGCGTTGGTGCGGATAACGGCGGCTGGCATCTGCAACACTGATCTGGAAATTATTCGCGGCTATGCCAATTTCAGCGGCACGCTCGGCCACGAGTTTGTTGGTGTTGTTGAAGCTTCGCCAGCCAGATCACAACTTGGCCGCCGCGTCGTTGGCGAAATCAACGTCGGTTGCGGCGATTGCGAGTTCTGCCAGTCGGGTGATCCGCGCCACTGCCTGAATCGCTCCGTGCCTGGCATTCACAGCCGCGATGGCGCATTCGCGGAGTTTTTGAGTTTGCCGCCGCAAAATTTGCGCTTCGTTCCAGATACTGTCAGCGACCGTCAGGCAGTTTTCACCGAACCGCTGGCCGCTGCCTGCGAAATTTTGGATCAGGTCGAAATCAGCGCCAGTCATCGCGTGGCGGTCATCGGCGATGGAAAGCTTGGCCAATTGATCGCACGTGTGCTGGCAACAACGGGCTGCGATTTGATTTTGATCGGCAAACACGCGGACAAACTGGAACTTGCGGCCAAAGCTGGAATCAAACCGGTAGAAGTGAATCAATTAAAGATTGATCCTTCTTCCCGGCTCGATTTCGTTGTCGAAGCGAGTGGCGCGGCAAGCGGCCTGCAATTGGCGCTCGATTTGGTTAAACCGCGCGGCACGATCATTCTCAAATCCACTTTTCACGGCACGGTCGAGCTGGACGCCTGGCGAATTGTAGTCAATGAAATCAGCGTTATCGGTTCTCGCTGCGGACGTTTTGAAAAAGCCTTGAAGCTGCTGGAAGAAGGCCGGGTGAAAGTCGAGGACTTGATCGCCGGTGAGTTCCAGTTGAGCGATGGCGTTGCCGCAATGGCGGCGGCGCAAACGAAAGGCACACTCAAAATCTTACTGATGAATTCAGTACCGTGAGCGGTAGCGACCGGGTGAGCGCGTTACCCGGTCGCTACCGCTCACGGTACCGCAAACACTGACAAAATATTTATGTATCCTGCTGGCAATCTTTTCATTCCCGCGCCGCACGGCAAGCTGGAAGCGATCTATCGTCCGAAGAATAACCAGGCCGAGCGAGTTGCCTTGGTGCTGCATCCGCATCCGCTGCACGGCGGCACGATGCACAACAAAGTCGTTTTCCGCACAGCCAAAGCGCTGCAAGAAGCTGGTCTTGAAACGCTGCGCTTCAATTTTCGCGGCGTCGGCCATAGCACCGGCCAGCACGACGATGGACGTGGCGAAAGCGATGATGCCCGAATCGCGCTGGATTACCTGCTCACCGAACAGCCGCAAGCGCGTGAAGTCCTCATCGCGGGGTTTTCCTTCGGCTCAATCGTTGGGATGCGCGTTGGCTGTGAGGATTCACGAGTGGATAAATTGATTGCGATCGGCGCACCGGCACGATTGAGCAGCCTGGAATTCCTGCGCGAATGCACTAAGCCGAAGCTCTTCATACACGGCACAGAAGATACAATTGCGCCGCTTGCCCCGCTCGAAGAGTTTTTGAGCACGCTGCCTGCAACCAGTAATTACAAGCTTGTCCGCATTGCAAAGGCGGGTCACTTTTTCGACGATCAGGCAGAAGATTTGATGCAGGCGGTCAAGGATTTCGTCCAGGAATAAGCAGCCAAGAGGTTTTTATGCGATTTCGACCGTTCCAAGTTGCGCGCGTGTTCGGCATCCCGCTGATGATTGATTACAGTTGGCTGCCGATGGCGGTGTTGCATGTCTGGCTGGTCTCGCAGTTTTGGATGACAGCGCAGGTCAAGCCATCCTTGCCATCGTGGGTCAACTTCGCACTGGGAGTTTCCACCACCATCCTTTTCTTTGCTTCGGTTCTGGGTCACGAACTGGCGCACGCCATGGTGGCGCGGCTGGAAGGCATCAAAATTCACGACATCCAACTGCACATTTTCGGCGGATGGGCGCGACTGGTGGGCGAACCGCGCACGGCGATGGCGGAGTTTCGCGTGGCGGTGGCCGGGCCCGTGGCATCATTTCTGCTGGCAGTCTTCTTTTGGCTGTGGCTCTACACCATTCAGGAATTCAGTTCGGGCTCTCAGGCGGCGCGGGCGGCAGCGGCGTCATTTCTCTACCTTGCGTCCGCCAATATGCTGCTGGCCATGTTCAATCTGTTGCCGGGGCTGCCGCTGGATGGCGGAAGAGCCTTGCGCGCCTTTCTGTGGCACCGGCGTGGCGACATTCTTTCAGCCACGCGCACAACGACTAAAATGGGCGTCGGCATCGCGTACATGCTCATTTCCTATGGCCTGTTTTTGACTGGCATGGGGATCTTTCGCGGCACGTTGTGGCAGGACTTTCTGGTCGCCGTGTGGTTGGTGATTGTCGGAATCTTTCTGAAAAATGCGGCGGAAAGTGATTATCGCAACCGGCAACGGCAAGCCGCCGAGGACGCTCGCCAGCCACAACCAAGGCATTTCAATGCATCGGCAGTAGCGCCGGGCACCGTCGGCACGGTGATGAACGCTCCGGTAGTGAGTGTCGCGCCGGAGTTGCAGATCAGCGAATTTATTGACCGCGTTCTCCCGAGCAATCGTTTCACCATCTTTCCCGTTGCCTGCGAGGGCCGGCTGCATGGCATTCTTTCGCTGGAGCGGTTGCGCAAACTGCCTCGCGAAGACTGGGAACAAATGGTCATTCGCGATGTGATGGAACCCATCACCGAAGACCTGTTCATCACCTCCCGCGCTTCCATCGAGCATGCGCAGCGCAAACTGAACATCAATCAACTCGGTTTTCTGGCGGTAATTGATCAGGATGGATTTCTGATCGGCTCGCTGAACCTGAGCGATATCAAGCAAACCGTCTGATGAGGTTTAGGCTTTTCAGTCCTGGCTGAGTATAATTCCCACCCGTAACTCAGTAAATTTTCAGCTTCAATGTTCAGCCTCAAGGAGGGATATCGCAATGCGTGCTGATCTGGCCGATTGGATCGCGCTCAACATGGTTCGCGGCATCGGGCCGCGCACAGCCAATCAACTCCTCAACCGCTTCGGCTCGCCCGCGCAAGTCTTCGCGGCCTCCCGGTTATCACTTCAGAAAGAAGGTTTGAAGCCGGAGACAATTCAGGAGCTTCAAGACTCCTCCATCCTGGACAAAGCCAATGCCGAAATCGAGCGCCTGGAAAAGCTGGGCGCGGAAGTCATCACGCTTGATGATGAAGAGTACCCCGAACTGCTGCGGGAAATTCACGATCCGCCAATTGCCCTGTATGTGCGCGGGAATTTGAAACAAGCCTGCGAACGGCCTTGCCTGGCGGTGGTCGGATCACGGCGATGTTCGACTTACGGTGTAAATGTGGCGGAGAGTTTGTCGCGCGACCTGGCGGCGCACGGATTGACAATTATCTCTGGCCTGGCGCGAGGAATTGACGCAGCGGCACATCGCGGCGCGCTGGAAGCCAATGGTTTGACAGTCGCGGTCGTCGGCACAGGCCTGGAAACCACGTATCCCAAAGAACATAAAAAGCTGGAGGAGCAGGTCATTGCCCACGGTGCGGTGGTTTCTGAATTCCCGCTCGGCACGCCGCCCCTGCCGCAAAATTTCCCCTACCGCAACCGAATCCTGAGCGGTCTGTGTTTTGGCGTGTTGATTATTGAAGCCTCGGAACACAGTGGCTCGCTGATCACGGCCCGGCTGGCTTACGAGCAGGGCCGCGAAGTCTTTGCGGTGCCCGGCAATATCACTTCGCAAACTTCTTTCGGCCCCAATTTCCTGATCAAGGACGGCGCGAAGCTGGTGCAGATTTGGCGCGACGTGGTTGAAGAGCTGCCACGTGAAATCAAAGAAGTGTTGCTTGGCATTGAACGTCCGGCTTTAACGCCAAATCAGACCAACGTCCAACCCATCTTCGAATCCATCGAACTGTCGGACGCGGAACGCAAAATTTTGGACATTCTTTCCGCCGATGTCCCGGCGCACGTTGATCAATTGTTAATTTCCAGTGAAATGACTTCCTCCGAATTGATGGGTGCTTTGCTCGGATTGGAGATGAAAGATAGAATCAGGCAGCTTCCGGGCAAAAGTTTTCTCAAGAGGTTGTAAATGCTGGACTGGTTAAAATCGTGGTTCCTGGAGATTTCCGGCCAAGTGGTCTTCGCTCCGATGTATTTTGCCGCGCCGCTGATGATTTTGGTGGGCGCGCTGGATTCTTCGCTGTTGTCGCTGCCGGAGGTCAACGATTACATCACCATCGCCCGCATTGCGAACAACCCTTCTGAAGTTTATTATTTCCCGCTCTTTCCCGCGGTTGGCTCAGTAATTGGTTGTTTAGTGCTCTATCGCATTGCCAGAAGCGGGGAGAAGTTTGTCGCCAAGCGGTTTCATCCCAAACATCTGGATCGTGTCCAGGAGATGTATCGCAAGTGGGGGTTGTTTGCGCTGGTCATTCCCGCGCTGTTGCCTCCACCAATGCCGTTCAAGATTTTTGTGGCGGCGGCTGGCGCGCTCAACTATCCGCTGGTGCGCTTCACCCTGACGGTATTATTGGCGCGGATGGCGCGCTACTATTTCTGGGGCATCCTGGCTTACTTTTACCGCGACGAAGTGAAAATGATGTTTGCCTGGCTGGAACAGCACTTCTTCACAGTGCTGGGAGTCATGCTCGGAGCATTGATTCTGATTGTGGTCGGCCGCTGGCTGTTTTTGAAGCTGAAAAGCCCTTCGCCGAAGACACAGGTTTCGTTCACCGACTAACTGAAACACACAACATTGTCTGGTTCCCGAAGTGTAGCGACGGGTTGCGGCGCAAGCTGATTCGCTATTGTTTGGAGATCTGCACCGACCGTTGTCCCTATATTTTTATCAGGACTCATAAATGAAAACTTTGCTTTTAGGAATCGGCAGCACCATGAAGTCGCTGCAGGCGATGCTGATCGGGTTCGGCGCGCTGGGGATTTTGGCAATCGGCTTTATGGACGCTGCCTTCATTCCGCTGCCCGGCGGGCCGGATGTCGTGGTAATGGCGCTGTCACACAATAACCATGCGATGATGCCGGTGTACGTCCTTGCCGCTGTCATTGGTTCAACACTCGGCTCCTTGATTCTCTACTTTGCTGCCCGCAAAGGCGGTCAGGCAGTGCTTCGAAAGTTCAGCCCGGAAAAGCGCGCACGCGTTGAAGACTTGCTGGAACGTTACGACATCCTGGCCATGTTGCTGGCTTCCGTGCTGCCGCCGCCGTTCCCGTTCAAACTGTTTGTGCTCAGCGCGGGCGCATTCAAAATGCAGCTCTGGCGTTTCGTCGCCGCCCTGGTCGTCGGACGCGGATTTCGGTTTCTGCTGGAAGGAATCCTGGCTGTCAAGTACGGCGAGCAGGCCATGGATATCTTCAAAAATCATTATCCCAAGATCGGCCTGGGCGTGGCCGCAGCCATCATCGTGATTTATTTGTTCAACAGCCTGCTCAAAAAACGCAGGCGCGAAGCAACAAGCTAAATTCGTGCAAGAGACATTGGTGCAGTACGCGAGCGTAAGCGAGCGCTCCACTCCAGCACCGATGGCGCTCGCGTACTGCACCATGCACCAATCTCATGTGTTCCGATTTAGCACTTCAAACGAAGCTCCATTAACTGGGAGGAAGAAATGGCTCAACCAGTCTACGACGCAATCGTCGTCGGTTCAGGCGCAACCGGCGGCTGGGCGGCGAAGGAACTGACTGAAAAGGGTCTGCGCGTGATCATGCTGGAAGCCGGGCGCAAGCTCGATCCGGCCAAAGATTACAAGATGCTCGCCTGGCCGTACGACTTGAAGCATCGCAATCTGGTTCCGCCCACCGAACTGCTGAAAAAACGCCAGCCAGTCCAGTCCAAGTGCTACGCCTGCGACGAATACGCCAGTCATTTCTTCGTTGACGACAAGGAAAACCCTTACACCACACCCGAAGGAAAACCCTTCGACTGGATTCGCGGACGCCAGGTCGGCGGACGCACGCTGATGTGGGGGCGGCAGTCTTACCGGCTGAGCGATTACGAATTCAAAGCCGCCAGCCGCGACGGCTTCGGCGAAGACTGGCCGATCAGTCACGACGAGCTTGCGCCGTATTACGAACGCGTCGAACGCTTCGTCGGCATCAGCGGCTCGAAGGAGAATTTGCCGCAGCTTCCCGATTCGGTGTTTCTGCCCCCGATGGCGCTGACCTGCGGCGAACAGCAGCTTAAAAAAGCCGTCGAACGCCGCTGGAACAATCGCAAAGTCATCATTGGCCGCGTCGCGATGCTGACGCAAAATCACAATGGCCGCGCCGCCTGTCATTACTGCGGCCATTGCGAACGCGGCTGCGACACCAAATCCTATTTCAGCACTCCTGCCTCGACGCTTCCCGCGGCGCTGGCAACCGGAAAGCTGACCCTGCGCCCGAACGCAGTTGCCAGCCACGTCATCGTGGATCCGAAAACCGGCAAGGCGAAAGGCGTCGCCTTCATTGACCGCTTGACGAAAAAGGCGCACGAAGTTTTCGGCAAGGTCGTCGTGGTTTGCGCTTCGACAATCGAATCCACACGGCTGCTGCTGAATTCGGCAACGCGGCAATTTCCCAATGGCCTGGGCAACAATTCGTCCGGCGTGCTGGGCCATTATCTGATGGACCACACTTATTCGATCAGCGTCGGCGGCGTGGTAAGTTCGGTGGCGAAGTTTCCCTACGCCTACGACGACGGGCGCAACAATGGCGCGTACATCCCGAAGTTCCGGAACGTCTTCGACAAGCACCCAAAGTTCATTCGCGGCTATGGCGTTCAGGTGCAAGCGCGAAAGGGGCTGTTCCCGACGCATCTGCACAACACGCCCGGACTCGGCGCGGAGTTCAAACGGATGGTCCGCGAAACGCCTGACGCTCCCAACTTCTGGATTGGGGCCTTCGGCGAAATGCTCCCGCGCAAGGAAAATCGCGTGACGATCAACAAGAACGTCACGGACGCCTGGGGCATTCCCGCCGCGCACATTGACTGCACCTACGGCGACAACGAGCGCGAAATGGCCAAAGACCAGATTGACGCTTTGCGCGAAATGGTCGCCACCGCCGGCTGGGACATTCAATGGGAAAATCCGAATCTGTCCTCGCCCGGCCTTTGCATTCATGAAGTCGGCACGGCGCGAATGGGCAGCGATCCCAAAACTTCCGTACTAAACAAATTCAACCAAAGCTGGGACGTGAAAAACCTGTTTGTTACCGACGGCTCGTGTTTCGTTTCGAGCGGCTGTCAAAATCCGACGCTGACGATGATGGCAATCACCGTCCGCGCCTGCGATTACATCACCGAAGAACTCAAGAAAGGCAATCTATAAATTTCAGGATGGATCATCCACGAAGCCACACGAAGCATCACGAAGGAAGCGAAGTTATTTTTTCTTCGTGATGCTTCGTGTGGCTTCGTGGATCGGTTTTTCCTGTTCTTATCCACACTATTATGCAACCTATTGTTCAAATTTCCCTGGATTTAACCGACATCAAAGAAGCAATCGAAACCGCGCGCATCGCCGTGGAAGCGGGCGTGGACTGGCTGGAAGCCGGCACGCCGCTGATTCTGGCGGAAGGCCTGCACGGCGTTCGCGCCTTGCGCGCTGAATTTCCCGACCACCCCATCATCGCCGATCTGAAGACAATGGACGGTGGCTACCTGGAAGCCGAGATGATGGCCAAAGCTGGCGCCACGCATGTCGTTGTGATGGCGCGCGCGCACGCCGAAACCATCAAATGCGTCGTTAAAGCCGGACGCGATTTCGGCGTCAAGGTGATGGGCGACAACATGATCAGCGACGACAAAGCCGCAGCCTCGAAATGGATGGAAGACCTCGGCGTGGATTACATCGTGCATCACACTGGCTTTGACGAACGCAACGGCATTTTCGCCGACACGGGCAAGATGCTCAGTCCGCTGGATGAACTGGAAGCCGTCGTCAAAGCCGTCAGTATTCCGGTGCAAGCGGTCGGCGGCCTTTCCATCGAACAGGCGATCAGCATGCCAAAACTCGGCGCTCCGCTAGTCGTCATCGGCGCTCCGCTGGCGATTGATGCGCATTCATTCAAGGCAACAGGCAGCAGCGATCTAAAAGGGATTTTGAGCGAAATCGTAAGGAGAATCAGACTATGAGCAGTTCTATGGCAGCCGTCGTGCAATACGACTTGAAACCCGGTTCGGTGGAAGTGCGCGAAGTGGCGATTCCTGAAATCGGTGAAGACGAAGTTTTGTTGGCTGTCGGCGCGGTCAGCGTCTGCGGCAGCGATGTGCATCAGTATCACGCTTCGCAAAGCTGGCCGGTAAACGTCCCGGTCATCCTGGGTCACGAATTCGGCGGCGTGGTGGCGAAAGCCGGCAAGCGCGTCAAAACCATCAAGGAAGGCGACCGCGTCGTGTCCGAAACCGCTTCGTACATCTGCGGCCAATGCATGATGTGCCGCACGGGCGCGTACAACCTGTGCCCGCAGCGGAAAGGTTTCGGCTACGGCATCAATGGCGCGATGGCTGGGTTTGTCCGCGTCCCGGAACGCACGCTGCACCACATCCCGGACAGCCTGTCGTTTGAAAAAGCCGCGCTGACCGAACCCTGCTGCGTTGGGTACAACGCCGTGATTGAAAAGAGCAAGGTCAAACCCGGCGATACCGTTGTCGTGTTCGGTCCCGGCCCAATTGGCTTGCTGTGCGCGGAAATGGCTCGATTGGCGGGCGCGGGCAATCTGATCGTCGCCGGAATGGCCAGCGACAAATTGCGTTTGGAAGCAGCGCTGGAATTGGGCGCAACGCACGCAGTTAATTTGCAGGAAACCGACCTGAAAGAATTGGTATTGAGCCTGGGCGACGGGCTGGGCGCGCATTTGGTGGTGGATGCAGCGGGCGCTTCGGCGGCGCTGAAAAGCGCGCTGGACATCGTTCGTCCCGGCGGACAAATCACCAAAGTCGGCTGGGGGCCGCAACCGCTGGGCTTTTCGATTGATCCGCTGGTGCAGAAGGCCGTCACCTTGCAGGGCAGTTTCAGCCACACTTTCCAGAACTGGGAAATGGTCGTTTCGATGCTGGCTTCGGGACAGATCAACCTGAAACCGATCATCAGCCGCGTGGCGTATTTGGAAGATTGGAAAGACTGCTTCGACGGCATGCACAACGGCAATTATGTAAAAACCGTTTTGCAGCCGAAGGCCTAGCTCCGGCGAACTCGATGCAAACGCGGAGAGCGCAGCAAAGACCTTCCGTCCTTGCTGCGCTCTCCGCATTTCAGTAACTGAATTTCGTCAATCCGCCTTGCGGCGAATGAACGTTGGCACGTCCAGGTCTTCTTCGCGCATTGGCGAGGATGAAGGAAGCGGACGGGACGGCTGGGAACCGGTTCCGTTTCCGGGAACGGCGGTTGGACGGATAGGTTGGACCTTTTCCGCCTTGAGATGATCGAAGCCGGTTGCGATGACGGTGATCTTCATCTCGTTCTGCAAGCGTTCGTCGGCGACCGTGCCGAAGATGATGTTGGCGTCCGGGTCCGCCGCGTCGTGAATGACGTTCATCGCTTCATCAACTTCGCGCAAAGTCAGATCCATTCCGCCGGTGATGTTAACCAGCACGCCGCGCGCGCCGTTGATCGAAGCTTCTTCGAGCAGCGGACTGGAAATGGCGCGCTGCGTGGCATCCATCGCGCGGTTTTCACCGACGCCGCCGCCGGTGCCCATCAGCGCAATGCCCATTCCGCGCATAATCGCGCGGACATCGGCGAAATCCACGTTGATGAATCCGGGAATGGTGATCAGATCGGAAATGCCCTGTACGGCCTGGCGCAGCACATCGTCAGCCATCTTGAAAGCATCGCCGAGCGCCATGTTACGGTCAGCGGCTTGCAGCAGTCTGGCGTTCGGAATGGTGATCAGGGTATCCACCACCGAGCGCAATTCTTCGAGTCCGGCTTCGGACTGGCGCAGGCGGTGGCGGCCTTCAAAAGGGAAAGGTTTGGTGACGACGGCGACCGTCAGCGCGTCAAGTTCCGCCGCCAGCGAAGCGATAATTGGCGCTGCGCCTGTTCCCGTGCCGCCGCCCAGGCCGACAGTCACGAAAACCATATCCGCGCCTTCCAAAGCTTCGATGATCTTTTCGGTATCTTCCAATGCGGCGTCACGCCCGATTTCGGGGTTGGCGCCCGCGCCCAGACCTTTTGTCAGCTTTGCGCCGATTTGCAGCTTGACTGGCGCGTGAGAGCGTTTGAGCGCTTGCAGGTCGGTGTTAGCAACCAGAAACTCCACGCCTTCGATCTTTGCATCAATCATGTGGTTGACGGCGTTGCCGCCCCCGCCCCCGACGCCCACGACTTTGATTCTGGCGCCGTAACTCGGCGGCTCGTCATCAAAGGTGTAATTCAGTTCCCTGCGATCTTCTACGGACATCCTACGCCTCCTAAATATGCGATGGTCTCTGGTCGAGCAACGGGGGAAACCTCCTCCAGACATTCGGCAGACGTTCGGAGGATTTGGTAACAAATTCAACCGCGCGCGCTTACAACGTTCGCCGCCCGGCTGAGTATGTCAGAGACTTTATTCACGATTAAAAATCAATGTTTATAAGTTCAGTAATTCAGTGTTTCGATACCGTGCTTGCCCGCCAACTACTTTTACCAGTTCTGAGCCTGCCGCCAACCTCTTGCCTGCAAACTGCTGTCGCCTGCTGTTTTCAACGTATTGTTGTAATTGGTACTTCACACTATGTTGTAGCTAGCCGCGGATTTTAACACGACATATTGCAATGCCCCAGCCGATTGGCTCAAAGTCATCGCTGAAATCAGCGTTTAATACCGAAAAATGATTTCACCCGATCCTTAATCGCCGGTGATGAGGCACGGCGGCCCTGATTGCGGCTGCTGCCGACGATGCCTGTCTCGCATCGCAAACCATACAACGCCAGTCCGATTGCCGCCGAATAGGCCGGCTGCATCGCGTCGTCAATCAGGCCGTTGAAATCCCCTGTCGCCCCAATGCGCACGGGAGCATTGAAAACCTGCTCGGCGACTTCGACGATTCCGTTGAGCAATGCGCCGCCGCCGGTCAAAACAATGCCGGATGACAACTGCCGGTCGAAGCCTGCCTGGCGAATTTCATCCTGCACGTGTGAAAGAACCTCTTCGGCGCGCGGCTCCAGAATGTCACAGAGAATCTGCCGCGACACCGCGCGCGGGGCGCGCCCGCCGACGCTCGGCACTTCAATCAAATCAGACGCTTCTTCCTGCGTCAGCAGCATGCGATAGGCGCAGCCTTCTTCCCGCTTGATGCGCTCGGCTTCGGGAATCGGCGTGCGCAGGCCCACGGCAATATCGTTGGTGAAATGGCTGCCGCCGATGGGCAGCACCGCGGTATGCCAGACCGCGCCACGCTGATAAATCGCCACGCTGGTCGTTTCGCTGCCGATGTTGACAACAGCCGAACCATATTCGCGGTCTTCATCCGTCAGGACCGCTTCGGCGGCAGCCAGATGGGACAGATAAACATCCGTCACGCCATAACCGGCGCGCGTCACGCTGGTGGTCACGTTCTGTTTTGCCGCCACGGGACTGGTCACGATGTGAACCGAAACCAGCAGGCGCGAACCGAGCATTCCCAACGGATCGTCAATGCCGTCCTGATCGTCAACGGTATATTCCTGCGGCAGCACATCGGCGACTTCGCGCCCGGAAGGAATCGTAATGGCGCAAGCCGTGTCAATCACCCGGCGGATGTCTTCACGCGTGATTTCGCGATGACGGCCGGGAATGGCGATCATGCCGTGACTGTTTTCGCCTTTGACATGCGAACCAGCCAGGCCGACATAGACATCGTGAATCTGCAAGCCGGACATGCGCTCGGCGGATTCGACGGCGCGTTTGATTGAATCAATCGTCAGGTCTGGTTTGCTGATCACGCCTTTGCGCAAGCCTCTTGATTCGGCCTCACCAACGCCGACGATTTCCAGATCGCCTTCAATCAATTCAGCAATCACCACGCGCACGCTGCCGGTTCCGATGTCCAGTCCGACGATGGACGATGAGTTTTGTTTTGCCATAAAAGAATCTCTTACTCCGCCAATCCCACAATCACGCGCTTGGGAATTGTCGCGTTGATATAAGCGATGCGGCTGCCGCCGAGCAGTTTTTGCGCATCTTCGATTTTCAGAACCTGCAAGGATTCGGCGTCCTTCCTGCGAACGGCATCCAGCACATCCAATGCGGCATTCAGCCGCGTGCGGAAATCTTCATCGCCAACCAAAACCACCACCTGCGAATCTCTCAGCATCAGACGAATGTTCATTTCGTCATCAAAGATAACCTCGTCAATTCGCGAAGAAAGTTGCGGTTCGGCGTTGTCCAACTCTCTGATCACCTGCTGATAACGCAGCATTCGCTGGCGATTTGCCTCCTGCCAGTTGTCTCCGCTTTCCAGCAATCCGCTGACGCCAGGCGGAATGCTCTGCCCTTTCAGCAGGGACATATCGCCTGGCTGGCCAAAAATAATGCCGCTTTTATCAACATACTGCGTCCCTCTGCTGGTTTTCGCGAGAGCGTACGGCTCGCGCTCTTTCAGCGTCACGTAGATCGTATCCGGCAAGACGCGGGTGACCTCTGCGTCTTCAATCAAATCATGCTGCTTCAACCGTTCACGAAGCTGCTTGATCTGAACGCGCCAGACGCCGTCCGGCGTGTTGGCCTTAACAATCGTCATGACTTCGTCGTGCGTGACCCGCTTGTTGCCCTGCAATACCAGATACCGCAGCGCGAAAAACCGTGATCCGCCGAAGTAATATACTCCCAGGATCACCCCTCCGAAGAGCAGACCAATAAAGATCAATGCCGCGCCGACCTTGATCATCCGCGGGCCCAGCCCATCCGGAATGATCCGGCTCAGGGTGCGCTTGCGAACCGTCACCACGCCGGTCGAACGCTTGTTGCGAAACGGCAATTCCTGTTGTTCCCCGATTCGCCTGGCGCCACGCTGCCGTTGTCCGGCTGGCAGCGGCGGTTTCAACCCGCTGTTTGCCGGGTGCCGATGTTTGGCGCTCGTGCGTCCGCCCCGGCTATGCCGTGCCGCCAAATCACTGGGCGGAGTGCCGGGGGTATCAGATTGGTCACGATTGCCTGCCATTACTTGCACACCATTTCTTCAGCTTCGATCCAACAGTTCTTCACTCACGCGCCACACGCTGCCAGCGCCGAGCGTCAGAATCAGGTCTCCCGGTTGCGCGGCTTCAACCAGCGACTGCTTGCCGTTTTCAACGCCGCCGATATACCGCACGTTGCGATGACCGAACCTTTCGATCTCTTCCGCCAGCGCCTGTGAGGTCACTCCCGGGATCGGGTCTTCACTGGCCGCGTAAATATCCGTCAGCAAGACCACTTCAGCATCATAAAACGACCGCGCGAAATCTTCGTGCAGCGCGGCGGTGCGGGTGTACCGATGCGGTTGAAACAGAACGACCAGACGCCTGCCGCTGGTTTTGGCCGCCGCCAGCGTCGCGCGAATTTCCGTCGGGTGATGACCGTAATCATCCACCACCAGAATGTCGCCGCGATTGGCGCCCGATTCATCCGCGATTCGTCCCTTGATCTCAAAGCGCCGCCCGGTGCCGGTAAAGGCTTCCAGTCCCTCGGCGATCTTCGCGAAATCAACTTCCAGGTCCACGGCGACTGCAACAGCGGCGAGCGCATTGCAGACGTTGTGTTCGCCGGGCACGTTCAGCTTGATGCGGCCCAACTCTTCGCCCTTGCGCCGGACGGTGAATTCAGAACCGAAATTTTCGCGCGAAACGGACACGTCACTGGCCGAAATTTCCGCGTGCGCGCGCATGCCGTATGTGATCACTCGCCGTGTGATCTGCGGAATAATCATCTGAATATTCGGATCGTCCAGACAGATAATCACTGAACCATAAAACGGGACTTTATTGACGAATTGGACGAAATGCTGGCGAATCTCTTCGATCCCCGAATAGAAATCCAAATGCTCCAAATCAATATTCGTCACCACGGCGATGGTCGGAGACAGTTTCAAAAAGCTTTTGTCGCTTTCGTCGGCTTCGACCACCATAAAATCGCCGCGCCCCAGCCGGGCATTGCTGCCGAGCGTGTTGACGCGCCCGCCAACGACAATTGTCGGATCCACGCCGGCGCGGTCCAGCACCGTCGCCACCATCGAAGTCGTCGTCGTTTTGCCGTGCGAGCCGGCAATGGCGATGCCGTATTTCAGCCGCATCAATTCGGCCAGCATTTCGGCGCGCGGAATGACGGGAACTTGTTTGCGCACGGCCTCG
The DNA here is from genome assembly GCA_021155085.1 of Heliomicrobium sp. Lineage (GTDB taxonomy): Bacteria > Acidobacteriota > Blastocatellia > RBC074 > RBC074 > RBC074. The sequence continues at coordinate 111,031 of JAJNQA010000059.1, forward strand.
ACCACTTCGGGATTGTCCGCACGCACCGCAGTCGAAGTCACAACCACCTGCGCGCCTTCGACATTGATTGCGCTGTGTCCTTCAAAAACGCTCGCGCCCAGCTTTTCCAGCCGATCCGTAATGGATGAACGCCGCGCATCCGATCCGGAAACGCGGTAGCCCAGATTGAGCAGCACCTCGGCGATGCCGCTCATGCCTATGCCGCCGATGCCTACGAAATGAATGTGCTGATATTTTTTGAACATAACCTACCGTTCGTAGTCCCGCCTTTAGGCGGCCTGCTTATGCAGAAAACTTTTCCGCCTAAAGGCGGGACTACGAACTCATAATCTTCATCGCCAAATCAACCACTTTGGCCGCCGCGTCCGGATGCCCCAGCTTCTTGCTCGCTTCGGCCATCCGCGCCAACTGCTGCGGATCATTCACCAGCCACAACAGCTCCTGCGCCAGCCGTTCCGGCGTCAGCTCCGCTTGCAGAATCATTCGTCCGGCGCCCGCGCGCTCAACGGCTTCGGCATTTTTGCGCTGATGATCGTCGGCGGCGAATGGGAACGGAACCATCAACGCCGGTTTGCCCGCCGCGGCCAGTTCCGCCACGGTTGTGGCGCCCGCGCGCGTGATCACCAGATCGGCTTTGGCAAACTCATCAATCATGTTTTCAATGAAAGGCTTCACCTCCACCTTCCAACCGTTTTCCAGATAGGTCGCGCGCACCTTGTCGTAATCGTGTTCGCCGGTCTGGTGCGTAATCGAAAGCCTGTCTTTCTCTTCAACCAGCAGCGGAAGAGCCGCAATCACAGCCAGATTGATGGCGCGCGCGCCCTGACTGCCGCCGGTAATGAAGATATGAATCGCGCCTTCGCTGGTGGCGGCTTCTTTCGGCCTGACCTCGAAGAATTCAGCGCGCACCGGATTCCCAGTGGTTTCGGCCTTCTCGCCAAAATAATCTTTCGCCTCTTCAAACGTCACCGCTGCGGCCCGGACAAATCGTCCTAAAATGCGATTGGTGAACCCCGGCAAGGCATTCTGTTCCGCCACCAACGTCGGCACGCTCATCAGTGAGGCGATCAGCACCACCGGCCCTGAAGCATAACCGCCAACGCCGATCACCACGTCCGGCTTGATCTGCTGAATCAAAGAGCGAACTGCCAGAAAGCTTTTTGGCAGCAGCAGCAGCGACTTGATGCGCTGCAGGATTCCGACCCGTTTGAGCGCGGAGACATTGATCAATTCCAGTTTGAAACCTTCGCGCGGCACAATTTTCTGTTCCAACCCCCTGGCCGTGCCGACAAACAAAATCTCTGTCCTGGGATCGCGCCGCTTGAATTCCTGCGCAATGGCAATCCCTGGGAAAATGTGTCCGCCAGTGCCGCCACCCGCGATGATGACGGAGAAAGCGGGAGACGGGGGGACGCTCTCCTTATCCAACGCTCCGGCTTCTTCTTGTTTTTCACTCATCCCCACTCTCACTCTCCCCATCTCCCACTCTCCCCATCTCTTTTCCTTGCTCTGAAACGTTCAGCAAAATGCCCACAGCCGCCAGCATCACCAGTAACGATGATCCTCCCGCGCTGACAAATGGCAGCGTGATGCCTTTGGATGGAACCAGATTCAACGCGACGCTGATGTTGAAGAAAGCTTGTGTGACGATCGCCGTCGTAATGCCGACAGCGATCAATTGCCCCAACCGATCCGGCGCGCGATGCCCGGCGCGCAATCCGCGCCACAGAAAAAAGCCGAAGACCAGAACCAGTGTAATCGCGCCGGTCAATCCCAACTCTTCCGAAATCACCGCGAAGATATAGTCCGATTGCGGCGCGGGCAGGAACGAAAGCTTCTGCCGGCTTAACCCAAATCCCAGCCCGTCCGTCCCGCCCGAACCAACGGCAATCAGGGATTGCAGCGGCTGGTAACCTTTGCCCAGCGGATCGCGTTCGGGATCCAGGAAGACTTTGACGCGTTCCAATCGCCAGGCGACTTTCAGCACCAGCAGCGCCGCCACCGCCACTCCCACTGGCGCCAGTTTGTACAGGTGCGACAGCGGCGCGCCAGCGGCAAACAACATCGCAACGAAAATCACGCCCAGCATCAGGGTCGTGCCCAAATCAGGCTCTTTGACAATCAGCGCCGCCAGCAAACCGACGATCACCGAAGCCGGAAGAATCGTCGCCCAGAAATTCTCCAATTCCTTGTGACGCTCACGCTCCGCCAAAAACCAGGCCAGAAACAGCACCAACGCAACTTTCGCCAGTTCCGACGGCTGCGCCGAAATCGAAAGCGACCGGAACACAATCCACCGGTGCGCGCCATTGACCGTCGGAAACAGAAACACCACCATCAACAGCAGCACGCACAGGCCCAGGAAGCCAAAGATAAAACGCGGCTGCGCGTAGCGGTGATAATCAATTCGCTGCAATGTGATCATCGCCGCCAGTCCCAGCAACGCCCACATAATCTGGCTGACCAGAAACTTGTACGGTTTCGCCGCCGCCGCCGAAGCGCTGTACACCATCACCACGCCGAAGATCACCAGGCCGATGGTCGTGACCCCCAGCCACAAATCCCAGCGAAGCTCTTCGATGGTTTGCAAAAAGTTTTTTCGCGCTTGCTCAGCCATACTTCTTATTCCTGTTTGTCAGCCAATGCCCGGACCGAGTCTTTGAAAACTCTGCCGCGATGTTCGTAGTTATCGAACATATCGAAACTGGCGCACGCCGGAGCCAGCAGCACGGTGTGACCAGGCTTTCCCAGTTTCAAACCCAGCCTGACCGCCTCCGGCATCGTCGCGGCTCGATGCAGCGGGCGCGTGTTTTCAAGCGCCGCCGCAATCTTGTCCGCCGCCGCGCCGATCAAAATGACGTGCTCGCAGCGTTCCCGAACGAGCGGCGCGAGCGGCGCGTAATCGCTGCCCTTGTCCTTGCCGCCCAGAATCACGATCACACCGCCGGGAAAGGCTTCCAGACATTTGATCGCCGCGTCCACATTCGTCGCCTTTGAATCGTTGTAAAAACGGACGCCCCCTGTCTTAGGGATTTCGGCGACGAATTCCAGGCGATGCTCGACGCCCTTGAAATTGCCAACCGTCTGCCGCATCGAATCCAGCGAAGCGCCGCAAGCCACGCCCGCGGCCAATGCCGCCATCACGTTTTCGACGTTGTGGTCGCCGGGAAGCTGAATCTCCGCGCGCGACAGCAAAATCCTTTCACCCTTTGCGTTGCGTTCAATGATTTCGTCGCCGCGAAGAAAGAGGCCTTTTTCCAGTTCGCGCAAGCGGCTGAAGGAAATAACCTGGGCGGTTGTCCGGGCGCTCATTTTCGCGGCCCAGCCGTTGTCGGCATTCAAAACCGCCACATCATTCGGCGTCTGGTTGATGAAGATATTCGCCTTCGCCGCCGCGTAATCATCCATTGAAGCGTACCGATCCAGATGATCCGGCGTAATGTTCAGCAGCAGCGCGACGTTGGCGTGCAACTGATGAACGGCTTCCAGTTGAAAGCTGCTCAGTTCAACCACCGTGATTCCATCGTCGCGAGAAGTCTCTACCAGGGAAATCAGCGGCGTGCCGATGTTGCCGCCGACTTGCGTCGGCAGTCCGGCATTTTTCAATAATTCGCCGATCAGAGTCGTCGTCGTCGTTTTGCCATTCGATCCGGTGATGCCGACCAGGCGGCCTCGCAGGAAACGCGCGGCCAGTTCGATTTCGCTGATGACCGGCACACCCGCAGCCTTGGCCTGACGAAATGCCTCCAGCGCCAGAGGCACGCCGGGGCTGACAACGATCAAGTCCGAATTCTCAAATAACTCTCGCGGGTGTCCGCCGCCGATCACTTCAATGCCTTTCGCGCGCAAGCCGGGCGCGTCTTTCAACTCCTCTTCGGCTTTGGCGTCGTTGACGGTGACGCGAGCGCCACGCGCGGCTAAAAACTCCGCCGCCGCCACGCCGCTGCGCGCCAGACCAACCACCAGAATGTTTTTGTCCCCAACTTCCATCAACGCAGTTTCAATGTCGAAAGACTTAATAAGGCAAACAGGATCGCTACAATCAAAAAGCGAAAGACAATTTTTGGTTCTTTCCAGCCGAGCAATTCAAAGTGGTGATGCAGCGGAGCCATTTTGAAAATCCGCTTGCCGCGCAGTTTGAACGACCCAACCTGCAGGATGACCGACAGAGCTTCGATCAAAAACACGCCGCCCAGAATCGGCAACACCAGCTCCTGCTTGATCAGAATGCTGATTGTGCAGAGCGCGCCGCCAATGCCCAGGGAACCGACATCGCCCATGAAAACTTCCGCCTGCGGCGCGTTGAACCACAAAAAACCAAGACTGGCGCCCACCAGCGCGCCGCCCAGCACGGTGACTTCCCAAACGCCCGGCGTGTGAACCAGGCCCAGATACCTGGCGAATTCCGCATGCCCGGTGATGTAGGTAAAGGCCGTCAACGCCGAAGCCGCAACCGTCGTCACGCTGACCGCCAAACCATCCAGCCCATCCGTCAGATTCACCGCGTTCGACCAGCCGATGATGACAAAAATGATGAACCCGACGTATCCCCAAACATGAAGATTGGGCTGAAAACGTTTGAAAAACGGAAAGCTCAGAACCGACGAATAATCCGTAAACGCAAAGAGCAACCCGCCAACCGCCAACCCCACCGCCAATTGCCCAAGCAATTTTTGCCGCCCGGTCAGTCCCAGGCTGCGTTTTTTGGCGATCTTGATGTAATCGTCCGCGAATCCCACCGCCGCACAGCCAACCATCCCCAGCATCGCAATCCAGATCGCCCAGTTGTTCAGATTCGCCCACAAGAGGGTTGAAATCAGCACGGAACCAATGATCATCACGCCGCCCATGGTCGGCGTCCCGCGTTTTGCCTGGTGCGAAGCCGGACCTTCCGCGCGAATTTCCTGCCCGAATTTGAATTCCTGCAGTTTGCGGATCACAAAGGGGCCGAAAATCAAACTCAACGCCAGGGAAGTAATCGCAGCGTAAGCCGTGCGGAATGTCACGTACCGAAAAACATTCAACACATCGAGGGATAACTGTGAAGAGTACTTCCGGTAGAGCAATTCGTAGAAAAAGTAGTAGAACATTCGCTGCGACCTTCGCTCAGTAAATTTTGGTTGGCGCAAGTGTCAGTAGCCCGCGCGTAAGCAAGGGCCCCCTTCCTCACGGTTGGGATACTGATTCTTCGGGGCCGAACGCGGCGCGCAACTTCTCAATCACTCTTTCTGTCCGGACACCACGCGAACCTTTGACCAACACCAGATCGCCGGGGCGCGCATCGGCAATCAATTTTTCTGCCGCGTCTTCGGGAGATTCACTGAAAACAGCGTGTTTCAAATTGGCCTCCCGCGCACCGGCAACCAACTCCATCGCCAACCCGCGCACGCCGATCAGCCGATCAACCGTCATTGCTGCAATCTCCCGCCCGCAATGACGGTGCAGCGCCACGCCTTGTTCACCCAGTTCAAGCATTTCCCCCGCAACAACGATGCGCCGCTGAAAACCTTTCGCGCCGGTCATTGCCTGCACAGCCTGCAGCAGCGCTTGCGGGTTCGAGTTATAGGAATCGTCAATCACCGTCACCCCGCTGGCAAAGCGAATCAACTCGCCGCGCATTTTCGAGGGGGCGGCGGTCGAAAGTTGCCCGGCAATGACATCCGCTGACAAGCCGAAACAGTGGCCCGCCGCCGCCGCCGCCAGCGCGTTATAAACATTGTGGCGACCGATTAGCGGCAGTGCGACCTGCGCTTCGCCGTCAGGAGTTTTCAAAGTGAAGCGCGTACAACGCAGATCATCCGCGCTGGATAATTGGCTCGCCGTCACATCGGCTGGCGAATCAATGCCGAAACTCACCGTCCCAACATCGCCGCGAAGCCTCTGCATCGCCATCACGCGCGGATCGTCGGCGTTCAATACCGCCATGCCGCCGGACTTGATGCCTTCGACCATTTCGGCCTTGGCGCGCGCAAGGCGCTCCTGCGAGCCGAAAAACTCAAGGTGTGCGGTTCCGACGTTGCCCACCACGCCGACTGTCGGCGGCGCGATGTCGGTCAGCCGGGCGATTTCGCCAAATGAACTCATCCCCATTTCCAGCACGGCAAAATCGAAATCGGCGGGCCTGGCCCCGGCGGTAACCATTCGCGAAACCGTCAGCGGCAGGCCATAACTGGTGTTCAGATTGCCGAGCGACTTCAAGACGTTTCCAGCGGGAGCCATCACCTGCGCGATCAAATCCTTCATCGTGGTCTTACCGGCGCTGCCCGTCACGCCGATCACCGGGCGATGCCATCTGGCCAGAATTCGCGCGGCCAACTGCTGCAACGCGCAAGCTGTGTTTTCGACAAATAAAAGTTTGCCCGTCATTTCGCCTAAGTCACTGGCGAACGGCAGCCGGTGATGAACCACCAGTGCCGCGCAAACTCCTTTTTCAAAGACCTCCCGAACGAAGCGATGACCGTCTACCCGTTCGCCCGGAAGCGCGATAAACAAATCTCCCGGCTTGACCGCGCGCGAATCAATCGTGAAGCCCGCGGGTTCAACCGCGGCCAATTCATCGTTCAGCATCTGACTGGCGGCGCATTGCCGCGCAATTTCCAGCAGGTTCACGCTTTATCCCAGTTTCGCCCGGCGCTCGGCCAGGGCTTCGCGCGCGACTTCGCGGTCATCAAAGTGAATTTTGCCCGTCGGCAGAACTTGATACGTTTCGTGCCCTTTGCCCGCAATCAGCACCACATCATTCGGTTTGGCCAGTGTAATGGCGCGAAAGATGGCTTCGCGGCGATCCACGATCAACTCATAGTTTTGAGTGACACGATCCAGACCGATCCTGACGTCGTTCAGGATCATGACGGGATTTTCGCTGCGCGGATTGTCCGAAGTCGCAATCACCAGATCACTCAGCCTGGCGGAAACTTCTCCCATCACCGGACGCTTCGTGCGGTCGCGGTCTCCCCCGCAACCCATCACGGTGAGAATTCGGCCCGGAATAGTTTGCTTGCCAGCTTTCGGAAGCTGCGCGGCGCGAATCGAATTCAGCACATTGACCAGCGCATCCGGCGTGTGCGCGTAATCCACCACGACTGTAATGTCATCGCTGTCTGCGCTGACACGCTCGAACCTTCCAGCTACGCCGCCGCACTGGTTGATGCCACGCGCGATCGTGTCGCGGTCAAAGCCCAGCGCCAGACCGATGCCAATTGCGCACAGAGAGTTATAAGCGTGCGGACGGCCCACCAGCGGAGAGGAAATTTCCAGTTCGCCCGCCGGAGTGCTGGCGATGAAGCGCAACCCGTCCAGTCCAAAATGCCGCTCCGTCGTCGTCACATCCGCCTCGGCGTCCAGCGCGTAGGTCAACGCAGTTGCGCCGCAGATTTCCTTCAGTTCCGCGCCGCGCGGGTCATCCAGATTGAGAATCGAACGCTTTGGCCGTTTACCAATCGTGCCGTCAAAGAGTTTTTTCTTGGCGGCGAAGTAATTTTCCATTGTGCCGTGGAAATCCAGATGATCCTGGGTCAGGTTGGTAAATCCTGCCGCCGCGAACTCAAGTTCATCGGCGCGGTGCATCTCCAGCGCGATGGAAGAAACCTCCATCACGGCGTGCGTCACGCCTGCATCAACGGCGCGCCGCAGAAAGTTCTGCGTCTCCGATGCTTCGGGGGTTGTAAATTCGGAGTCCACACTTTCATTGCCGATGCGATAGCCAATCGTTCCCATCACTGCGGTCTTTTTCCCGGCGGCGGCAAAGATTGAATTGACCAGATACGCGGTCGTGGTTTTGCCGTTGGTGCCGGTCAGCCCAACCAGTGCCAGCTTGCGGGACGGATGATCATGGACAATGGACGCAGCCCTGGCCAGCCCTTCCCGGGCATTGCCGACTTGCAGCCAGACCCCCTTGTATTCCTCCGGACGCGGCTGTTCGGAAATGATGGCAATCGCGCCGCGCTTCGCTGCTTCCCCGACGAACTGATTCCCGTCGGCTTGTGCGCCTGTAATCGCAACGAAAATGCCGCCCGGCATCGCGCGGCGCGAATCATGTGTGACCGAAGCGTTAAACGCGCCAACAGCGGTGGCCAGCTTTCCTGTCTGGCCACCGCTGGCGCGGGCGTTTAGGTAATTTGCAATCTCGCTCAGAGTCACCATATTTTCACATTACTGGAATTCCACCTTGCAATCATCCCCCGCCCTGACGCGCGCGCCAGGAGCGGGCGTTTGCCGGACGGCGATGCCGCTGCCCACCAGCTTGACGTTCAAATTCAACTGTGTGCAAGCCTGGACCACCGCTCGCAAACCACGTCCGCGCACATCCGGCATCATGCTGGCCGGGCCGCTCGGCTTGGGCCCTGGCGCAGTCGTTGGCGGCGGATTGGGCGGCGCACGGCGCGCGGCAAGCTCGGAAGGCGCAAGATTGGAAGAGACATTCACTCCGGCTCTGACCTTGCCACCGGCGACCGGCGTTGCCCCCACCGTGACTTCGGGGGTTGCCGCTGGCTGCTCAATGGGTTGCGCTTGAGCAATGAGGGCCGCCTCAGCGCCTTCTTCTTCAGCGAGTGTTGCTTCGTACTTGTTCGAGAGCGCAACGAGCGCTTCACGAAATCCTTTTTCGTCAGGCTGCACCAAAAAATCGCCCAGCGCCACCTGCGCAATCAAGTTGAAAATTGGAGCCGCCACACTGCCGCCCTGATGCGCGCCCACCGGTTCATCAAGCATCACGACAATCACAAAACGCGGATTGGTCGCCGGAACGAAGCCGGCGAATGACGGCATGTATTTGCTTTGCGAATACCGTTTGGTAACCGGGTCAACCTTCTGCGGCGTTCCCGTTTTACCTGCCGCCGTATAGCCATTGAGCTTGATCGCATGCCGCCCTGTGCCGCGCGTTACCACCCCCTCCATCAACCCGGTCATCTTTTGCGCGGTCTCTTCGCTGACCACTCGCCGCGTGTCAGGCTTGGCGTCGTAAAGCGATTTCCCGTCCCCACCGGTAATCTGTTTGATGATGTGCGGCTGCACCCAGGTGCCCTTGTTGGCAATCGTGCCGACAGCGGCGGCGGCCTGTAACATCGTGATCGAAACTTCCTGTCCAATGGCGATTGAGGCGATGGAATCGCCTTTCCATTTGTCGGGCGGAGCGACAATCCCGCGCGATTCAGCCGGCAGTTCAATCCCACTTCTGCGTCCGAAACCGAAGCCTGTGATGTAATCGAAAAACCGTTCCTTGCCGACGCTCATCGCCAGACGGATGGCGCAAACGTTCGATGATTTGGCGAATGCGTCAGCGGCGGGCAGCACACCATAAGCGTGCGTGTCGTGAATGATGCGCTTGCCAATGGCGATTTCGCCGTTGCCGCAATTCACCTTGCTGTCGGGTTGGGCCTTGCCCTCTTCAAAAGCGGCGGCATAAGTCACAATCTTAAAGATTGAACCCGGCTCGTAAGGCCAACTGATCGCGCGATTATGGCGGGCTTCTTCATCCCCGCCTTTCGGGCGCTCGTTTGGGTTAAAACCCGGAGCATTGACCAAGGAGAGAATCTCGCCGGTTGCCGGATCGAGTACCACGGCATAAACGCCTTTGGCCTTGCTGATCCGCAGCGCTTCATCGAGCAGCACCTCAATCTTGTGCTGAAGCGCCAAATCAATTGTGGTCACAACCTGGGCGCCGCCGATGGCCGGGGTTTCACGGCGGGCATACGGTTGATTTTTTCCGTCCCGGTCCCATTCGATTTCGCCCGGCTTGCCTTCCAGATGCTTGTTCTGCGACTTCTCCAGACCCGCCTGACCAATAATTTGACCGCTTGCCTGAGCGTTGTTTTCGCCCAGATAACCGACCACCGCCGCCGCCAACCTGTCGTTCGGATAAAACCGCTGCGGCTCGCGTTTGAAAGCAATCCCGTTCAATTTATTTTTCGCAACAACTTCTTTGACAACCTGCGATTTTTCCGGATCAAGCCGGCGCGTCAGCCAGACAAACCCGGAATCCCCGGTCAATTTCCGAAGCAATTCAGCTTCGCTGATTTGCAGCAACGGAGCCAGCAGCGTGGCCGCTTTCTGGCGTTCGGCGGTGTCCTTTAACAGCTTTTGATCCACAAATACCGAATCGAAGATGACGCTGACGGCCAGCTCCTTGCCGTTGCGATCCAGGATCGGGCCGCGCGTGGCCAGAGTTTCCGCCTGCATGGTTTGATTCTGCGCCGCGCGCGCCAGGTAATGGTCGTGTTTGACGACTTGCAGCCAGATCAGCCGTCCAATGATCAGCAGCATCCAGGTCCCTAAAAACAGGGCCATGGCCAGAATGCGTTTGCTGGTATCTTTCGCTGGGGCTTTCGTTCGCACGGTGGAATCCTCTTCGGTAAAACTTGAAAATTTGGAAACCCGGAAGTTCAAATCTTAAGACTGGGAATTTGGTTTCGGATTGGGCCAATCAGCGGCGCTTGTCTTTCCTTCCCTCAGGCTTACGTGCAAGCTGGGGTTGATTTTTGCCGTTCCTGGTTGCCTTGCCTGCTGGCAGGACACGTGAAATGGGCTTGGATGCGGTTTGTTTTGCAGACTGTTTGGGCAACACCACTGGCTTGATTCCAGGCTTGCTCATCGGCTTGGCAGCGGCCTGGCTCGCAACCTTGACCGTCTTCCGGCCGATTTGTTTATCAGTCTGCCTGCCAGGCTGCTGGCCCGGCTGTCTTATTGCCGAACTGACAGTGGCTTTCGCCGCCAGCTTTGTTGCTGGCATTTTGGCCAACTGCGGCCTTGCCGGCGGCTCGATCCCCGATGGCTGAACAGAGGCGTTCTCCAATTTCGGCTGCATCAATCCAGATTGCCGGGCGATGCGTTCGCTTTCCTGCGTGTTGATGGCACGCTCTTTTTCGAGCGCCAGAAATCGCTGTTGATTCGTCATCTCGTCCAACTGCGTTTTGACCTTCTCTTCCGCCTGTTTGAATTGGTGGACGTTGATTTGAGAATGCTGCGCCATCACAAATCCCGAACCGATCACCCCGCCGATAATCATCAAAATCCACAGCACGCGCGCGCCCTGTCCACGGCTTTCGGATCGGCCGCGGGCAGATCGGCCGCGGGAATTGCGTGAGCGAGTTGTGAGATTGGAAGCTGTCGAAACGGTGCGGCGTTTGGCAGGCGTGCCAGTATGAACTTTGGGGCGGTAATTTTGTGCTTTCATTTTCCCACGCTCCTAAATGCAAAACGCGACGACTTGGGGGAGATTATTCCCAAAAATCCGACGCTGATTTTTCAGACCCGCCCGTGCGGAAACCATAACACCTCATAATCAATGAGGAAGCTGCTGGCCTTTACAGCTTTTGGCAAGCGCGTAGTTTGGCGCTTCTGGCGCGTGGATTTTCCGCGAGCTCAGCTTCGGATGGCTGAACCGCCTTGCGCGTCAGCACCTCTACACGCTTGACTGCTCCGCATTGGCATACAGGCTGGCTTGAGGGGCACGCACAAATACCAGACTGAAACCTGAAGGTTTGTTTGATTATTCGATCTTCAAGTGAATGAAAGGTGATCACCACCAAACGGCCGCCCGGATTGAGCAGGCCAACGGCATCGGCGACAAATTGATCCAATCCCTCAAGCTCGCGATTGACCGCTATTCGCAACGCTTGAAAGGTCCGTGTAGCCGGATGAATCTTCCAATGGCCTTGTTGATGAACCGCCCTGACAACCAGATTGGCAAGCTGTGCGGTGGTTTTGATCGGCGCTTTTGCCCGCTCCGCGACGATCACTCTGGCGATACGCCGTGCCGCTCGCTCTTCACCGTATTCAAAAATGATGTCCGCCAGTTCGTGCTCGCTTGCGCGATTAACCAGGTCCGCCGCCGTCATCGCCTGCGCCCGATCCATTCGCATATCAAGCGGCGAATTTGCGTCGCTGAATCGAAAACTGAATCCTCGTTCCGGCGTATCGAACTGAAATGACGAAACGCCCAAATCGGCCAATACTCCCGCGACCGACTCGATTCCTTTTTCTTGAAGAACCGTCTTGACCTGGCGGTAATCGGAATGAACCGCCTCGAAACGCTCTCCAAATTCCGATAATCGCTCCCTGGCCAGCTCAATCGCTTCGGCATCCCGGTCAAATCCGATCAGGCGATTCAGCGGCGAAGCGCGCAGAATCAATTCCGCATGCCCACCCAACCCCAACGTCGCGTCCACGTACAGACCGTCCCTGCCGACGCCCAGATGCGCCAACGCTTCAACAGGCATCACCGGACGATGGAGCGACATAACGACTCTTTCAACTGACCTCGCACCCAATGGGCACGGGGGGAGGAGATGCGTGTGGGGTCTAATCATCACGCATCTCCTAAACTGAAACTCGGATGCAAACAGTTCAAATGCCGAACTGAGCAATAATTTTCGCGTCTTCGTCCGTGTAAGGTTCCGCCAGCAATCGCGAAGTGCGGAATTTCTCCGCTTCCCAAACCTCTAAATACTTCGTTTTTCCCATCACCATCACCTCTCCCACTAACTCCGCCGCATTTCGCAACAACGGATGAATCAGAATTCGACCTTGCGCATCAACTTGCTGCTGCTGGCCGAAGTAACTAACCCGGTCAATGAACTTCCGTACCGCCGGCTCCATCGAAGGGGCCTTATTCAATTTTTCTTCTTTCTCTTCCCACACCGGCAGCGGATAAATCCAAACGCTTTCACCGGTCAGGCTCGTCACGTAAAAATCCGCGCTCTTATAAGTCTCTTCAAGATGACGTTTGAAGTCCGCCGGGATCTTCAGCCGGCCCTTTTCGTCCATCTTCGCAGTGTAGCTTCCTCTCAGCATCGAAAATCTCAATCACAACTTCTCGTTGAACTCGCCTGCTACTATTCACGTCAATTTTCGCGCCGCCTCTTTGCGCGCGATTAGCTTCTCGCCCGCCCAAGCTCACAGCGACTCCAATACACTGCGACACTTAATCATCTTCTTATTTCTAATTCTTATTTCTAGGGATAAAATTTTGAGATACAACCCTGTGGCTACTCTTTCGACCCATCAAATCCACAATACTCTATAAATTTCTACTTTGAACCACTGAGTGGGGCGTATAGTAGTGAAGTGACTGATGGCTGTCAAGGAATTAATGCCTTTTTTCTTACTCAGATTCTACTTCAGGTCTTTAGCTCTAAACTCAATCATCTATTGGGAATAATATTACAGCCAGACTGCTCTTCCGGCTCGTTTGAGCTTGTCATGCTGGAAAAATGTTTAACTCTTAAACATTTTGTCCAGTTAGGTCTCTGACCAAGTGGCGTGCTATAGTTTCGAGCAATTTTCTCAAGACATTTAACTCAATTAAGGCGACCTTTCGATAGGATGAAATTATTAGCTCAATTACTAGGCTTTGGGCTGTTGGCGGCGGCTGGAAATCTGCTCGGAGGGTTTCTGCTAACCAATTTACGTGATCCCAAACAGGTCAGACTCAAACAGCTCATTGCCCTTGGCGCCGGTTTTATGTTGGGGACTGTTTTCATTGAGGTCATCCCCGAAGCTGCCGAACAATGGAATGAACAGTTGGCTCCAGTCATGGGCTGGGTGCTCGCCGGCTATTTATTGATTCAACTGATCGAACACACTATCGCGCCGCATTTTCACTTTGGCGAAGAGACGCACACCGAAGAAATCCTGCGTCACGGCGCAGCGGTTTCCGCCGTTATCGCACTCTCAATCCATACCTTCTTTGATGGTGTGGCCATCTCTTCCGGCTTGCTGACCAACTTTCGACTGGGCGTGTTGCTGTTCGTGGCGGTCCTGCTGCACAAGATTCCCGAAGGCTTCACCGTTGCCTCGATCATGCTTTCGTCCGGCAAAGGCAAACGCTCGGCGCGGCGCGCAACCATTCTGATCGCCTTATCCACGCTGGCTGGGATTCTTTCCGTGACGCTCATCGCACCCGCCGTGAAATATTCTTTGCCGGTGTCCGCTGGAGTAACGCTTTATGTGGCTGCTTCCGACCTGATTCCCGAAGTCAATCAGGGAAAAGGGCACGGCGGCTGGCGCATCTCTGTTTTCGTCTTTGCCGGGGTCGCACTGTTTTATCTGACCCATCTGCTGCTGCACTCCTCTCTCGGTTGAACTGACACGCGTCTTGCTTTCGGTTCTGGCCGTCCAATATCATCCCTCCGCGCTGTAAATCCTTCAGAAATAATGGCCGAAATTTTTAAGAAGACCGCCCGAAGGAGTTGAATTTATGAGTTCATCTGCTGAGACCGCAATTAACAACAATCATCTGGAAGAGTTGGAACAGGACTGGGAAGAAAAGCACCTGGCGGCTTCACTGCGGAAAATGCCCGAAAGCCAGAAAGAGTTCACGACCGTTTCGCTGAAACCGATCAAGCGGCTCTACACGCCAAATGACGTGGCCGATGTTGATTTTGAGCGAGACATCGGTTTTCCGGGCACGCCGCCTTACACGCGCGGCATTCATCCGACTGGCTACCGCGCACGGCAGTGGACGATGCGGCAGTTCGCCGGATTCGGCTCCGCCTTCGATACCAATCAGCGATTCAAGTATTTGCTCGAACACGGCCAGACGGGGCTTTCGACCGCGTTCGATTTGCCGACGTTGATGGGCTACGACTCCGATCATCCATTTTCCGAAGGCGAAGTCGGCAAATGCGGCGTGGCCATCGCTTCGCGCGAAGACATGGAAGTCCTATTTGACGGCATTCCGCTCGATCAGGTGACGACCTCGATGACGATCAACGCCCCGGCTTCGATGATCTTCGCGTTCTTCCTGGCCAACGCCGAAAAGCAAGGCACACCGTGGCGAGACATTGGCGGCACGCTGCAAAACGACATTCTGAAAGAGTACATCGCGCAGAAGGAATGGATTTACCCGCCGCGCCCGGCGATGCGATTGATCACGGACACCTTCAAATTCTGCGCCGCGGAAATGCCGAAGTGGAATTCGATCTCGATCAGCGGCTATCACATCCGCGAAGCTGGCGCGACCGCCGCTCAGGAACTGGCGTTTACTTTGCGCGATGGCATTGAATACGTTGACTACGGCATCCGCGCGGGGCTAGACGTGGATGAGTTCGCGCCACGCCTGTCGTTCTTTTTCAACGCGCACAACGACTTTTTTGAAGAAATCGCCAAATACCGCGCCGCCCGCCGCATCTGGTATCGCGTGATGAAAGAGCGCTTCAACGCGCAAAATCCGCGCTCGTGGCAAATGCGTTTCCACACGCAAACTGCTGGCGTCAGCCTGACTGTGCAGCAGCCGATCAACAACATCATCCGTGTAGCGATTCAAGCCTTGGCGGGTGTGATCGGTGGAACGCAATCGCTGCACTGTGACGGTTACGACGAAGCGCTGGCTTTGCCCACCGAACGCGCCGCGCTGATCGCGCTCCGCACGCAACAGATCATCGCCCACGAAACCGGCGTGACGAACACAGTGGACCCGCTGGGCGGTTCCTACTTCATCGAAAAGCTGACCAGCGAACTGGAAGAAGAAGTTTACGAATACTTCCGCAAGATTGACGCGATGGGCGGAATGGTCGAAGCCATTGAAGTTGGCTTCCCGCAAAAAGAAATTCAGGAATCAGCCTATCAATACCAGCGCGCCGTCGAACGCGGCGAGAAGGTGATCGTCGGCGTCAACGCTTATCAGATGGAAGCGAACGAACTCGGCGAGCCGAACATTCTCTACATTGATGAATCCGTGGCCGAGTTGCAGCAGGAGCGTCTGGCCAGGCTGCGCGCCAAACGCGACAAGGCGGCGGCGGAACAGGCGCTTGACGCTTTGCGGCGCGGCGCGGAAGACGCGAACGTCAACACCATGCCGCTGCTGATTGATTGCGCTCGCGCCGATTGTACGCTGGGCGAAATGTGCGATGCGCTGCGGCCCGTGTTCGGCGAATATCAGGAGCCGGACTTTTAAGTGCTTGGTGTTTTCTTGGGATGCAGTAAAATCCGCGCGAGGTGATTTATGCTGAATGAACAAACTGAGTTTACCGGAACAGTTCACCAAGGCGTTGTCGTTCTTGACCCTCCGGCTTCATTGCCAGAAGGTCAAACGGTGAGAATCATCGTGGAAACCTCTGGCAAAGAACCGCTGACTGAAACCGTTGGCCAACGGCTCATGAGGTTTGCGGGCACGATCGAAGGGCTGCCAGCCGATTTTGCCCTCAACCACGATTATTATTTATTTGGAGCCGAGAAACGTGATGCCGACTCAGAGGATAAATGACGTCTTTGCTGACACGTTTTACTATTTCGCATTGCTGTCGCCTAGCGATGTGACTCACCCAAAGGCCGCTACCATCACGCCAACGCTAAACTGTCGCATTTTCACAACAGCTTGGGTTGTCTCCGAATTGACAGCGGCTTTTTCTGCCCCACCACCTCGCGCACGCTGCTTGGCATTGATTGACCATCTTTACACCGATCCTCAAATCACAGTTATTTCGTCATCACCTGAATTATTCGACGCTGGTTTAGCTCTTTACCGAAGCCGACCGGACAAAGGCTGGTCGCTGACCGATTGCATCTCATTCATCGTGATGGAGCCCGAAGGTCTGACCGAAGCTCTGACCGGCGACCACCATTTCGAGCAGGCAGGCTTTACCGCGCTGCTGAAATAACCGCTTCAACCGTTTGCAGCCAACCGTAGACTCTTGCCATGAGCTACGAAATCGCCCAACAACGCATCGCCGCCGCGCGCCGCACGAATTCCTCGCACCTGAATCTGTCCAGCCTCGGCCTGACGGAACTGCCGCCGGAGCTTTTCGACCTGATCAACCTGCGCGTCTTGTGGCTGAGCGATAATCAACTCCACAGCTTGCCGCCGGAGATCGGAGCGTTGCGCCAACTGGCACGGTTGCGACTGAACCGGAAGGTAGTGTCCTAAAGTTGTGTTGCTGACTTGCCGCCACTCTCTGAGCGGCACGGAACTTGTTCAGAGCGAATTTCTATTTGTTGAGGTGTTGGCGAATTTGCTCTGCCGCTGCCTCTTTCAAGTCAGCGACATTCTCATCAATTGGCAAGAAAAACCCAAATCCCAAGCTAGGCGTCGTAGTATGGTGAATGCGCACGTTGTAGCCAGTGGCGGACTGATTGGGTTGGATGTAGGTGATTCCGTATTCCTTCGTCTGAAGCTCTTCAATCAACTCTTTGATTATCTCTGTTATAGTGTCGTCTGGCATAAGTTCTCTCAGCGAAAAGAAAAACAGTGAGGGCAATTACAAAGGAATAACTGAATGCCCAATACGATGACTACAATGATCAGAAGGATGCAGAAGCCCCACCACATTTCAGCCCGATGATATTGCTCCCAGCGCATCTTCTCTAAGGTCTTAATATCTGTGCGAAGCTTGTCTGCTTCTTCTTCGGTTATCCTTTCACTCATAACGCTCCGTCCAAATCAGCAGTTCAGCAGCGGTGTCAAAAACAGCATTGAACTTCTCGCCATACTGTTCAGCTAATCTTTTGATTTCTCCTTTAATCGCATCCTCAAGCTGCATCTTTGCGGCAGGCTGTTCTGATAAATCGAGCAGAGCATCTTGCGCCTCAAATATGTCAATGCCCGTGTTGATGCCAACCTGTAGAAAGGTGTCATGGGTGTGCTGATTCCTTAGCGCCACATCTTCGTCTAAGGCAGCAAGTAGTTTGGCGAATGCCTGGGCAGGCTGCAGAGCAATCTTTTCAAGTTCGGCAATAGCAGCGGCTCTCTTTGCGGGATGCTTGGCATCTTCAACAAGTTTCTTCTTGCCTGTAAAACTCGCAAGAAGCTTAAAGGCGCGCTCACGAAGTTCAAAAGATCGCAGCAAGTAGTTTTCTAAGTGGTAGGTGAACAATGTTAGCGCGTAAGAAGCGTCATCTTCGTAGGTGACACCTTCAAGCTCATCAATAATAAAGCGCAGACGATGAATGCTGCCGCAAAGCTGTCCCCAGTAGTGCCCAGTTTCGTCGCCCGTGATTGGTTCGTGCCAATAAAACTGCAATTCCATTGTTGCGCTCTCCTAAACACAAAAGCCCGCGCACTCTTCGATACGCGGGCGCACAGTATGATGAGACGTGGGTGGCATGGGCGCAACCCGAACACTACGAAAAACAGTTTAAGGACGATTTCGAGCGGATGCAGAAGCTGGGTGAAAAGATTCCGGTCGGGCTGGAAGATTCGCGCGACGGCAAACTTGCCGGCGCATTGCGGGAAGGTTACACGCCGCAGCAGGTGAGCGGGGCAATGCTGCGCGCTCTGAAGTTGCTGCTTGAAGAAAAGGACAAACAACAAACCTGGGGCGGGCTGAAACGCATCCTGACCAAGGAAGGCCATCACCTCTGGCTCTGCCCGCATCATCTGCAGGAATACAAACAATGACGCCGCGAAGGTTGCGCGGAAAATTTGCGTGCAACCTTCGCGGCGGTTTGCGGCTTTATCGTGGGTGAAATCTTCACGCCACAACTTCGATGTTACCGGCGAATGCGGACGGAATAATCAGGCCAGCAGCCCAAGTTTTCGTCCTGAAGTTCCTCGCCATCCAGACCGGGTCTGCCGAAAAGCGTTGCGCCAGCGGCGGGCGCGGGCTGTGCGAATTTCGGATCGAGGATTTTGGCGATCTGATCGCGGGCGTCTTCCAGGTGCATGCGCGTGGCGCGGTCGCTGGTGCGCAGCAAAGCCTTGGTCAGGTCAGCATTGAGCGCGCGCAGTTCGCCGCGAATGAACGGGCGTTGGTCGTCCGTGACCGCTGCGCGGCCATTCAGTTTGTCGCCCAGCAGATCCAGATAGCCGCGTTGCAGGTTGCGGCGATAGGCGTCCACCTTCACCGCGCCGGTTCCGTTCAATTCGCTCCACACGCCTTTGCGAACATCCGCGAGCAAATCAACCGCCTTGTAGGCTTTGTCGCCGTCAATCGCTTCCTGCTCCGTCAACCGGTTGAAGCGCGCCGCGCTCAACAGTTGCGAAAGCAGTCCCTGCTGTGTGGTCTTGACGCGCGCCAGCACGCCGTCGGTTTCGATGCGGCGCAGGATTTCCGGCCTGACCATCCAGGTGGGCGTGGCGAAGGCGTTTTCGTTCAGGAATTTGACTGCCGCCGCCTGCCGGTCGCGCGGCACGGGCGTGAAGATCACGCCGTCCTGTCCGATGTGCTTCTGCTGCGAATTGAACGCGCCGACCAACTGCGTGACGTGGCCCATCTCCAAACGCCATTGACCGAGCATCCGGCCATACAACTCTTCCAGGTCTTCGTACGGTTCGCCCGGCTGTGTGGAGGTGGCGGTTAGCAGCATGTCGGCCACGCGCTTCAGATTCTTTACTCCAAGCGCAGTCGCGGCCACCGCATCGGCATCGCCAACGGCTTCAGTGTTTTCGCCGGGATCAGCGCCGCGTGAGCGGGCGGTGGTAAAACGCAGCCAGGGCGTTTTGTCCTGCTCCCGCGCCCAGGCATCCAGGGTTTTCTTTTCGTCTTCCGAAGACTTGCAGCCATCAATCGGTTTGTAACCCCACATCGTCGCCCATTTGTCGTACGGGCCGATTTTCGGAATCAGGTCTTCGACCGGAATCTTGTCTTCGGGCTGCGCGACGTAATTGAAGCGAGAATAATCCATCAGCGTTGGCGTGTGGCCCATCTTTTTGACCCATTCGCGGTCGCGGACTTTTTCAATCGGGTACATCGAACTGGCTTTCATGTTGTGCTGGAAGCCGAGCGTGTGGCCGACTTCGTGCGCCACAACGTAGCGGATCAATTCGCCCATCAGGTCGTCCGGCAGCGGCAGTTTGTTGGTGCGCGGATCGAGCGGTCCAACCTGTGTGAAGTACCAGTCGCGCGCCAGGTTCATGACGTTGTGGTAAAACTGAATGTCTGATTCCAGAATCTCGCCCGTGCGCGGATCGTGGACATGCGGGCCGGAAGCATTTTCAATCGTCGAAGGCAACCAGCGGATGACGGAATACCGCGCGTCTTCGGCGGACCATTCGGGATCGTTCTTTGGCGCTTCACCGGCCAGAATCGCCTTTTTGAATCCGGCGGCTTCAAACGCGGGCTGCCAGTCTTCGATGCCTTGTTTGATGTATTTCACCCACTTGGTCGGCGTCGCTGGATCAACGTAATAGACAATCGGTTTGATGGGTTCGGACAGTTCGGCATTCGGGTCTTTCTTTTCCAGCCGCCACCGCGTGATGTAGGTGCGCTGCGGCGAGCGGTGCTCGTCCTTGCCGTAATCGGTTTTGCGGATGGAAAAATACCCGACGCGCTCGTCGAATTCGCGCGGCATCATCGGGTTTTCCGGCAGCTTGACCATCGAATAATGCATGACCACCGAAGCACTGCCCGATCCCATGCCTGCACCCAGAAATGGATTCGGCGGCCCGGCGGCACCCGCTGTCGCCTCTGGCGGATTGCTGAACGTGTGCGTGGCTTCGACTTCGATGTTTGTCGGGAAAGAAACCACACGTTCCAGATAAGAACGCGAAGCATCGAAAACGCGCGCGCGCAATCGCGATTTGGCGTTGAATTCGGTGATTTCGGTCGTGAACAGACTGGTCACGTCCAGCACGACCGAATCGTTCTTGCCCAAAGCTTCGATGTAAAACGAGCGAATGATGGCGTCGTTGTTGGACGCCTGGACGGCTTTTGCAATCGGCTTGTCCGCATCCGCGACGACCGAATAGGAAATATTCCGCAACAGAACGCGGTTGTTCATGCGTTCCCATTTGACCACGCGATTGCCCAACGCCTGGCCGCCATAACCAACGCCAAGCGTGGTGCGGGCAATCTGGCTGACCCACAGGAATTCCTTGCCCAGTTCACTTTTCGGAATTTCGTAGAACACCTTGTCCTTGATGCGGTGAACGATGAAAACACCGGCGTCGGATTTGGCGTCTTTGGTGATGACCCGGTCGTAGGGTTTGATTTCGGGTTCCCGGCCGGCGGCTGGAAAAGCGGGGCGCTCCTGCCCTGTCGCGGCGGGCGCGCCGGCGGGGTCTTGTGCCCTGCCGCTGGTCGTACTAATCGCGCCAACAAAGGGAATTGTGCCTGCCGCGAGCAGGATCGCGCAGCAAGTCCTGGCAAGACTTTTCATAGTAGCTCCTTGTTTGGTTTTTGATTGAATCGGTTTGCTTGCGTGACGTAGTCAAAACCGGACGGCTTGACCACGCGAATCGCAACGGTAATCCATTTAGACAGACTTGGCTACTGCGAGGTTTCCATATTTTGCGATTGGCCGATTCTTTAATTTGATTCCTGGCCAGGATAAAACCCTCGGCGGCCCGGCGGATGATTTCCCCCGAGCCGGCAAGGGCGTTCAGCCGCTCTTGCGGCGCCTGCGGACGGCTTCTTACTTTCAACCTGCTTCCGCTTTCGGTCAGTTGCCAATGTTGAGAGTGACGATGTTTGCCGTTTTTCCATCAACAGTTACGACCACATCCACATTTCCACGCCCGCGCAGTTCCTGCGGCAGCTTCAGGTTCATTTGATCCAATCCGGCCAGCCGCGAATGTGCGCCGAGAAACGTCACTTCGGCCTGAATTCCGCCAATCGTCACGCGAACATTACTCATGCTGCTGCGGCGGCGCAGGCCGGTTCCATAAAGTACCAGGTAGTTTGGTCTGCTCGCTGTGCCGACGCTCAAGCTCCGCGCTGAACCATCTGCATACCCAACAGATTGAAACGATGTTCCGTCAAAGGTCGTTTGCGCGACAGGCGTCCCCCTGCCGCTGGCCAGAATGGTAAAAATGCTGGGACTGACCGTTTCGACAACCACCGTGCCCACCGCAATTGTGCTGCCGCCATTAATGACCGTGACCACAGCCGTTCCCGGATCAACATTCGCTGGCACAATGTAATTGATCTGCGTTGGTGAAACATACAACAGGGAGGCCGAAAGATTGTTGACCATCACTGTCACCCCGGCCAGCGTCAGCGGCAAAGGAAATGAATTGGCCCCGGCAGTTGTTTGACAAAGCTGACTGCCAAACGTGGCTGCCACTGAATCCGGCGCAACCTTTTGAAGGTAATTCCCCGCATTGACCGTCCGCGCATTCTGGGTATCAACGCCAATTTCAAAAGTCGCATCCACAAAACCGCCGAAATCCGTCGTCCAATACCATTTGTACATAGACGATTGGTTGTAGAACCGGCTGATGCCGATGACATTGAAGTTGGCGTTGAGCATGGCGGCATTATGGCCGGGCGAGTTGCGCCACAAATTAAAAGTGCGGGCCGCATCGCCATACCCGGCAGCGATATTCTCTCCGCGGTAGCCGCCGTAGTTGTAACCAAACGCCGTCATGCGCACAAAGGGATCGCGCCCCTGACTGTCGGTGTGGTTGAAATAGTTCCGCACAGCCATATCCGCGCTCATCCAATCCGCCGCGCGCGTCAACGCCACGGACACGCGCAGCGGGTTGAGCCCGTTCTGTGCCCGATAATCATTGATCAGTTTTTGCATCATCTGCTCTTCAGTATCCAGCGTCGGCGTTTGCGCACGGACAAACACCGGACCGATCAGCAAAAAACAGCACACCCCAATCATCCGAAGTTGAGACACAAGAACAGAAAACAGAAGGTTGTTGTTTGGCACCATAGACGTAGCTCCATCTTCCCGAGACCCCGGGACAGACCTTTCCTGTCCGCCCGAGCCAGGCGTTTTGCGGGATGCAAATGGATTGAGTTCACGCGCTCAGGATGAGGACTGCGGCCACCCGCAATTTCTGAAGACGCGATTTGGATGCGATGTCGCCGTGCATCCTGGTCAGTTCAGTCATTTTGACGAAAATGCACGGGAAGAGTCGGTCAGCGGCATTTCGGACAACGAGTTTTCTTTGGGAATACCGAAGCGAGAGGGTCTGTGCGCTTCGTTTGGGATTACCGGAGACCTTCAAAGGTTGGGCACGGCGCATCTTTTAACATAGGCGCTGAAGCGATGTAAACCATCAAAATTAAAGGCAGCCAAACTGTTGCGCTCATCTCTGTTTGCAGACAGCCGGACTCGGCGTAAAAGACTGACCGGGATTTTGAAATCTTCAGATCGGCGTGGTAAGGTGTCGGCGTTTTTCAAGCAACTGTTTCTGATCCCATGCACAGTTGATTCTTTGTATTTTCCGCTTACGGAGAGCTGGCAGAATGGCTATTGCACCGGTCTTGAAAACCGGCGTCCGAAAGGGCATGGGGGTTCGAATCCCTCGCTCTCCGTCACTTCCCGCTTTTCACGTTATAACAGTCCCAACAATTCAGCCTTTCGCCAATTCTGTAATATCCACCTGGGTGACCTTTGGGGGAAGATTCAGGCACCAAAACAGCGCAGTCAGCGGCCAGCAACCGATCAGCAGTTGGGCGGAAAAACAGGATGGAAATATTGCTGATTGAATTGCCTGAAGTTGGCCGAAGTCTCTTTTGACCTGTGAGGAGTCGCGATTGTTTTGGAGTGGCCTGGCCAATGGCGCGCCGCGCGAACGTTACAACGGGTTCGCTGAAGAGCGCCAGCCACAGATGTTGTCACTCTCAAAAGATGCGGCACGAGGCGTCACGGAAAATTCAGATCATCTTCGTGACGCTTCGCGCCAGTCCGGGAAGGGTAATCTACAGCTTGACCGTGAACGCGGCGGATTTCGTCACGGAGGCTGCGCCGGGATTGGTAATCGTCACGTTGCGAGTGTTCGCTTGCGTGATGCTGGAAATGGCGAAGGTTGCCGTCAGTTGCGTGCTGGTTCGTTGCGTGATGGTAACGGTGATGCCGCCGCCATTGACGGTCAGAACGGAATCTGAGGTGAAGCCAGTCCCGGTGATGACCACGGTGACAGCCGTGCCGCGCTTGCCGTTGTTGGGCGTCAGGGTTCCAATCGTCAGTTCGTTCGCAGGCGGCGGCGGAGCCGTCACCGTGATGATTTGCGCGGCGCTGGAATCGGTTCCGCCCTTGCCGTCGCTGACGGTCAGCACAATGGAGTGTTGGCCAATGCTGAGCGGCACGCTGGCGATTGCTGTCGTCGCAATTTCCTGGCCGTTGTCTTTCCAGGAATATGTCAGCGTGTCGCCGTTGGGATCGGACGAGCCGGAGCTGTCAAGTTGCACCGTCGCCGTTGAACCATTCTGCGCGACAACGCTCGACGGAAGCTGGTTGGCGACAGCAACCGGCGGTTGATTCGCTGGCGGGCCGCCCGGATCGTTGACCGTGATGGTAAAGACCGGCGTCAGATTCGATCCGCCCCTGCCGTCGTCGGCTCTGACCTGAACGTTGTAACTTCCGACGTTGCCGCCTCCGGGATCGATGAACAGGTTGGCGGTTCGACCTTGCGGGTTGGCGTTGGTGACGCTGACGAACGCCAGCGACGGCACCAGGGTAAACGTCACCGGGTCGTTGTCTGCATCGGTCGCGGACAAAGCGGCGTTGAGTTGCTGACTCTTGTTTAGGCTCTGATTGGCAACCGTTGCGGGGACGGGCGGATTATTTGGCGGGCTGACCGCGGCTGTCGTCAGCCGTCGCGCGCGCAGGTTTCCAGTGTCGCAAAAGACAATTGCGCCGCTGGACGCTTCAACGGCCAGCCCGGTCGGCGTGTCGAGCATGGCATTCAAGGCCGCGCCGCCGTCTCCGGTATTCCCTGCTTCGCCATTCCCGGCAATAGTATTGATCTTGCCGTCGCTGATCGTAACCCGGCGAATGCGTTCGTTGTCGGTGTCTGTGATCAGCACATTGCCGCTGGAATCCAGAGCCACTCCGGTTGGCCCATTGAGTTGTGCGCTGTTGGCGGCATTGCCATCACCGCCAGAGCCTGAGGTGCCGTTGCCGGCTCCGGCAAAGGCCGTGATGTTAACGCCGTTGATTTTGCGAACGCGGTTGTTGCCCTGATCCACCACGAAAACCGTATTGCCATCGCCGCTGACAGCTACGCCGGTGGGATGATTGAACCGGGCGGAAATCGCCAGGCCGCCATCTCCGGTGTTGCCCACCGCGCCGGTTCCGGCAATGGTCGTCAGTTGGCCGTTTGCGACTTTGCAGACGCGGTTGTTGTCGGTGTCGGCGAAATAAACGTTGCCCGCCGCATCCACGGCCACAGCCATCGGCGCATTGACCCAGGCAGTGTTTGCCTGGCCGTCTCCGCCCAGCGCCGCGATTCCCGTCCCCGCGACGGTTGTGATCGTCGTCGTCGTCAAATCAATCTTGCGGATGCGATGGTTGCCGGTGTCTGCGACGTACAGCAGGTTGCGCGGCGCATCCAGCGCCAGGCCGGTCGGATGGTTGAACTTCGCCGAAGTCGCCGCCTGACCATCGCCCGCGAAACCCTTCGCGCCAGTGCCCGCAATCAAGGTGATGGTGCCCTGCGAGATTTTGCGGATCACGCGCGCTTCGGAATCGGAAATATAAGTATTGCCGTTTGCATCCACTGCAATGCCGCTGATCTGCTTGAACATTGCGCTAAGCGCTGCTGCGCCGTTGCCGCCGGAACCGTAGCCGCCGTTTCCAGCATAAGCCGCAACGTTGAAGGCTCCCGCTCCGGCAGGAGGCGGAGTCGGAGTCGGAGTGGGTGTTGGCGTTGGCGTTGGCGTCGGCGTCGGGGTGGGTGTGGGCGTCGGTGACGGGCCGCAGCCCGCTCCACTGCAAACCACCGCGACGTTGAAGGTCGCCGTCGCGACGTTGCCTGCTGCGTCACTGGCGGTGAAGGTCACCGTTGTGTTTCCCAGCGGGAACGCTGCACCAGAAGCGGGCACAGCCGTCACGGTGCGATTGCCGGAAACCGCGTCAACTGCTGTCGGCAAGGCGAATGTAACGGCGACGCTGGTTCCGGAAACAATCGTCTGTGTAATGTTCGCTGGAACATTCGAAAAGACTGGCGGTGTTGTGTCCTGCACATTGACGGCTTTGGCCGCCGTGCTGGCCGTGCCATTCGGTTTGCCGTCGCTGGCCGTCAGCACAATGGAATGTTGCCCAAGCGCGAGCGGCACCGTGGCTGTCAATTGAGTTGCAACTGTCGTTGTTACCGGGCCGGGCCGCGTGTCCATCCAGACGATGCTGGCGATTGAATCGCCATCCGGATCGGTTGCCGCGCCGTTCAATTGCACGTTTGCGCCGTTCGCGCTCGTCGCTTCGATGGCGGCGGGAATTGTCCCCGAATCTACAACTGGGGCGCGATTGACATTGTTGACGGTAATCGTGACGACTTTGGAATCACTGAGCGGCGGCGTGGCGTTGTCTGACGCTGTAAACGTGACGCTGAAGTTTTGCGCCGCCCCCGCATTGTTCGGCACCACATCGAATCCGGGCGTGTAGCTGAACGCACCGGTCGAAGCATTCAGCGTCGCCCCGGTTGGCGCGCCAGTCATGGTGTAGCTCAGTTGATTGCCGTTCGCGTCGCTGGCTTGCAACGTGAAGCTCAGGCTTTGGCCTTCATTGATGGATTTGCTGCCGGGGCTGGTCAGAACCGGCGCGCTGTTTGGCGCGGCCAGCGCCAGACGAATGCGATTGTTGCCGCTGTCCGCCACATACACGCCCGCCGCGCCGACCGCGATGGCATTGGCCAAACTGAGTTTGGCCTGGACTGCGGGACCGCCATCGCCGCTGAAACCAATCTCTCCCGTGCCAATAATCGTATTGATTTTGCCGTCGCCGGCCGTGACCTGACGAATGCGGTTGTTGCCTTTGTCGTTTATGTACAAATTGCCCGCGCTGTCCACCGCAACGGCTGACGGCGAATTGAGCCGCGCGGCAAAAGCCGGGCCGCCATCGCCTTCGAAACCGGAGCGCGGCAGACCTTGCGCGACAACCGAAACGATCGTGCTGTTGGAAACTCTGCGAACCCGGTGATTATTGGTGTCAGCGATGAACACATCGCCGTCGGCATTCACGGCGACTCCGCTGGGACGGTTCAACCGCGCGGCGGTCGCCAGCACCCCGTCTCCCGAAGAGCCGAGCACGCCAGCGGTTCCCGCAAAAACGCTGACGATACCGTTGGCCGCGACAGAGCGAATCACGTGGTTACCCGGATCGGCAATGAAGACAATGCCGTTATAAATCGCGACACCGCTGGGGCCATTCAATGTCGGCGCCCCTGGCCCCACGGTTCCGGCCAGGGTCGAAACATTGCCGTCAAGCCCGATTTTGCGAACGCGGTTGTTGCCGGTGTCGGCAATAAAGATATTGCCCGCCGCGTCCACCGCCACTGCCGAAGGCTTGTTGAACGTCGCTTCCAGCGCCGGGCCGCCATCGCCGTTCTCCGCTCCCGGTTCCGCCGAAGCGACGCCGGGCGTTCCGGCAATCGTGTTGATTTTTTTATCGCCGGCGTTGACCTTGCGGATGACGTGATTGTTCGTGTCGGCAATGTAGTAATTGCCCGCCGCATCCACCGCCACACCCACCGGCCCATCGAGCTTGGCCGCCGCCGCCAGCCCGCCATCGCCTGCAAAACCGCTCGACCCATCGCTGGCCACAGTGCTGAGCGCGCCTGACGCGACCTGGCGCAGACGGCTGTTCCCCGCGTCCATAAAAACAACCTGCGAATCTACGACCGCAATTCCGTTCGGCGCATTCAACGTGAAATTCGTCGCGGGATTTCCATCGCCATTGTACCCCTGCCCGACACGGCCCGCGATGGTGGAAACGGACGCGCCTTCGACCTGGCGGATGCGATGATTGCCGTTGTCAGCAACATAAAGCCTGTGCGCCGCATCCACCGCGACTCCCGCCGGACTATTCAACTGCACCGTTTCCGGAGCGCCTAAATCGCCGCTGAAGCCAGGCAGGCCCGTGCCCATAAACGTATTGATCGTACCATCTGAAATTACTCGAATTTTGTGATTTCCGGTGTCGGCGATGTAAATCGTCTCGCCGTCCACGGCCAGGTCATTGGGCGTGTTAAGCACGGCCACAACCGCCGCACCGCCATCGCCTTCGCTTCCCGCCGTGCCATCTCCGGCGATGTGTGAAACGGTAGCGCCGGCATCGTTGATATTATTAACGGCCAGCACACGATGACTTCCCGCGTCGGCGACAAACAACCTGCCGTCCGCGGCAAATGCCAGCCCGCGCGGGTCGTTCAACACAGGCCCCAGCGCCGCTCCTTCGCCAGAACCCGGCGTGCCATTGCCCGCAACCGTGCTGATCTGACCGGCAGGCGTGACTTTGCGAATGCGCCGGTTGCCGCTGTCGGAAATGTACACATTGCCATTGGCATCCACCGCGACATCAGACGGATTGTTGAGCAAGGCTTCGGTCGCCGCCGCGCCATCGCCGTTCGCCGCCGCCGGATCAATCGCCGCCTCTCCCGGCTGGCCGGCAAAAATCGTCACGGTGCCCGCGGTCACATCCACTTTGCGAATGACCTGATTGTCCGTATCGGCAATATAAATTTCCGTGACCGACGCCGCCGCAATCCCGCGCGCGTTGCGGAATTCGGCAATCAGCCCTGTCCCGCCGCTCGTCCCCGCGACGGTCGAAATATTCAGCGCCGATTGCGCCGACACAGACTTCCAGACAAGGAATGAAAATGCCAACGCCACCGAACAACCGACGGCGATCAACAACGGCTTCCGCGTGAATCTGAAAGCGTGAAATGTGGTCTTCATGGTCATAACTCCTGAACAAGGATTCCGGCACCTAAAGCGGGAATTCGGCGCATCCCGCGGCAAACCAACTTTCCCGGCGGCGACGATTGGATGAACTTGGCGAGAGATTAGCCGGTCTGATCATCTGAAACGAACCAATCAAGACCCAATCTCCAAGGGGCAGGGGCAGATTCCGGAAACACCCAAAGATATGAATGTGATGTCAGTCAGACTTGCTCTTCTGGGAGGCACGGGAGCAAGACTCGAAATTGAGACTCAGTAGTTCCAAATTTGATGAGTTTGTTGCCATAAGACTTGACAACAAAAAGGCCTGTCCGTTTTGCTAGGAGTCTCCCCCCAAGAAAGGACAAGCCATGAAAAAAAGAATGTAAGTAATGATAAGCCGAAATTGA